>CAWHID010000032.1:0-70094 GCA_963829185.1 uncultured Conexibacteraceae bacterium | reverse complement strand
CTCGCCGCTCTCCATCACGATGAGGTGGCGAAAGCTGCCGCGGACCATCGCGACCGCCGCCTCCTCCAGCGACCACTCCGGGGAGGCGTAGACGACGTTGCTGGTCAGGTGCTCGCCGACGACTTCTACGTCAGGGTCCTGCCCCATGCCGATCGCGTCGAGGACGTCGCGCTCGGTCAGGATGCCCGGGCCGGCCGCGTCGGGGTCGAGCACGACCGCCGCGCCCACACGCCGCTGGGACATCGGCTTCGACGCCTCCCGCAAGGTGTGGCCTGGCCCGATCGTCAAGACCATGCCGCTCATCCCGTCACGCACCTGCATCCCGAACCGCTCCTTCGTCCGTTGAACGCCTTGCAACGATTGCCTCAAGCTGAATCTACCATCGACGTCCACGCACGCCAATTCCTGATGGTGATCCCCTGATCCCCTCCCGACGTATCCCCGATGACCCCATGCACCGACCAGCCACCATCCGACTGCGGACCAGCCTCTTCGAGGATGCGGTCGCCATCGTCGAATCCGAGTACGCCTCCGACCTCTCGCTGGACGACATCGCGCGGCGGGTCGCCTCGTCGCGGCGTCAGTTGCAGCGCGCCTACTCGGAGATCGGCTCCACCACCTTCCGCGAGCACCTCACCGCGGTGCGCATGGAGCGCGCCGCCGAGCTGCTGCGCATTCGTGGCCTGACGGTCCGCGACGTCGCCCATCGCGTCGGCTATCGCCAGCCCGCGCAGTTCGCCAAGGCGTTCCGGCGCCACCACGGGATCGCGCCGTCGGATTTCCGCGCCAGCGGGCGCTTCGCCCGCCTGGACACGGTCTCTGCGACGCCCGGCAACGCCGCCGCGTAGGCCCGCTGACAGGGCCAGAAGTCCGCTTGGCGCGGAACGTCGTTGCTTCCCGTCGCGCCCTACCCATAGGATCGCCGGGCTATGGGTGAGGAGAGCACTCGAGCGGAGGCTGATTCCCTGCGAGGGCAATCAAGCCGGCGCACCGTCACAGAGATGGTGGTCGTCGGCCTAATTGCATCGATTTTGGGAATCGTCCTCGGGCTCGTCATCGATTGGTTCCCCGCACAGGGGTCAAAGCAGGCCGGACCGATCGACACGTTCTGGGACGTGTTGATCATCTGCTCGGTCCCGGTTTTCGTCCTCGTGACGACCGTGGTGCTGTTCGCCGCGCGCAACTTCCGGATGCGTCCGGGCGAGGAGCATCTGGACGGGCCACCCATCCATGGCAACACGCGGCTCGAGGTCGTCTGGACCGCGATCCCGGCGATCATGCTCGTCGCGCTGTGCACCTACGCCTACCTCGTGCTGCATGACATCGAGAAGGCGCCCGCGGCCGGCAACGAGCGCCAGATCACGGCCATGGGCCAGCAGTTCACGTGGACCTTCGACTACAACGAGGGCGGCAAGAAGTTCTCCTCGGCCCAGCTCTACGTGCCCGAGGGCGAGTCGGTGAAGTTCAACGTCAAGACCAAGGACGTCCTGCACGACTTCTGGGTCCCGGCGTGGCGGATGAAGATCGACGCCGTCCCGGGCCTCACCACCAACTACCGGATCACGCCGACCAAGCTCGGCACCTACCCGGTCGTGTGCGCCGAGCTCTGCGGCCTGGGCCACGCCTTCATGCGCCAGACCGCCCACGTGCTGCCCAAGGCGAAGTTCGATGCCTGGGTCGCCAAGATGTCGGCCCCCGCCAAGCCGGCCGCTCCCGCGGGTGGCGGCGCAGCGCCGGCGGTCGACGCCAAGGCGCTCTTCACCCAAGGCGAGACGCAGACCGGCGCGACCGCCTGCGGCGCCTGCCACAAGCTCGCCGACGCCGGCACGGCCGGCGGCGTCGGGCCCGATCTCGACCAGGTCCTCAAGGGCAAGGACGACGCGTTCATCCGCGAGTCGATCGTCAATCCCGAACGCCGAGATCGCATCGGGCTTCAACAAGGGCATCATGCCCGAGACCTACGGGAAGCTCTTGAACACAGCTCAGGTCGACGCGCTGGTCAAGTACCTCAAGGAGGTGGCGGGCAAGTGACCGTCAAGCTGCGGCAGCCCGGGTGGTACCGCGCCGGGTGGTACATGCTCGTCGGCGCGTCGTTCGCCGTCGCCATCAGCTGGCTGGTGCGCATGGCCTATGGCCACGACCGCTACGCGCACTTCCTTGAGGCCGAGTCGATCGTCCTCATCGGCATGTTCGTCTTGCCGTTCGCGTTCCTGATCGGCCTCGGCTGCTTCGACTACTGGTTCTACTGGGCGGCGGGCAAGCCGACGCGTCCTGAGGACCATTCGAGCCACGGCGCAACGTCGTGGAAGGACTACTTCCGCCCGAACACCGACCACAAGGTCATCGGGATCCAGTACACGGTCCACTCGTTCTTCTTCCTCTTCGTCGGCGGCCTGATGGCCATGCTGATGCGCGCCGAGCTGGCCCAGCCGGGCCGGCAGTTCGTGGACTCCAACACGTTCAACGGCCTCTTCAGCGTCCACGCGTCGATCCTGATCTTCCTGTTCATCATCCCCGTCTTCGCGGGGCTGGCGAACTACGTCCTGCCGCTGATGATCGGCGCGCCGGACATGGCCTTCCCGCGGCTGAACGCGCTGTCGTTCTGGCTGCTGCCGTGCGCGGGCGTGATGATGATCGCGTCGTTCTTCGCGCCGGGCGGCTCGTTCGCCTCGGGCTGGACGGCCTATGCCCCGCTGTCGACGACAGCGCCACTGGGGCAGATGTTCTTCACGATCGCGGTCCAGTTCGCGGGGGCGTCGTCGATCGCGACAGCGCTCAACTTCCTGGTGACGATCATCACCATGCGCGCGCCGGGCATGTCGTTCTTCCGGATGCCGCTGCTGGCGTGGGCGAACTTCTCGACCTCGCTGCTGGTCGTCATCGCCACGCCGTTCATCGCCGCGTCGCAGTTCTTCGTCCTGCTGGACTACGGCCTGGGCTTCCACTTCTTCGACGCCGACAAGGGCGGCGACGTGCTGATGTACCAGCACGTCTTCTGGTTCTACAGCCACCCGGCCGTCTACATCATGATGCTGCCCGGGTTCGGCATCGTCAGCGAGATCCTGGCGGTCAAGGCGCGAAAGCCGATCTTCGGCTATCGCATGATGGCCTTCTCGCTGCTGGCGATCGTCGTGCTGGGCTTCACGGTCTGGGCCCACCACATGTTCGTCTCGGGCATGCAGTCGTGGATCCGGATCCCGATGATGGTCACCACGGCGATCATCGCGGTGCCGACCGGCATCAAGATCTTCTCGTGGCTCGCCACGCTGTGGCGCGGCGTGATCCGCCTCGACACGCCGATGCTGTTCGCGCTCGGCTTCCTGACGATGTTTACCTGCGGCGGCATCTCGGGCGTGATGCTCGCGATGATCCCGCTGGACATCCACGTCAGCGACACGTACTTCATCGTCGCCCACATCCACTACGTGCTCTTCGGCGGGTCGCTCTTCACGATCTTCGCCGGCGTCTATTACTGGTTCCCGAAGATGACGGGCCGGATGTACGACGAGCGCCTCGGCCGGCTGCACTTCTGGACGACGTTCATCTTCTTCAACGCGACGTTTGCGCCGATGCACATCATCGGCGTCAACGGGATGCCGCGACGGGTCGCCGACTACGCCGAAGAGTTCGCGACCTGGAACCTGGTCATCTCATTGGCCTCGTTCGCGCTGGGCGTCAGCACGCTGATCTTCGCCTACAACATGATCGCCTCGTGGCGCGGCGGCGCCCGCGCGACCGCCAACCCGTGGCGCGCGATGACGCTGGAGTGGCAGGTGTCCTCTCCGCCGCCGGTGTTCAACTTCGACCAGATCCCGACGGTCGTCGGCGGCCCGTACGAGTACGGCATGCCGGGCGCGGTCCACGGGATCTTCGGCCCGACCGCTCCGGCCGAGGCCAAGGCGACCCCGGCGGGCACGCACGCCCAGCCACCTACCGAGTGATGAAGGGGAGCACCACATGAGCACCATCCTGGTCGTGGCCAACGAGACGCTCGCGGGCGCTCAGCTGCTGGAGACCGTCAAGGAGCGCGCGAGCGCCGGCGGCGAAGGCACCCGCGTCATCGTCTGCGTGCCGCGCAGCAAGCCCAAGCACGGCAACATCATTTACGACGACTTCGTCTTCGACGCGGCGAAGGTCCGCATCGACCTGGCGCGCCGCTTCCTGCGCGACCAGGAGATCAACGCTGTCGGTGACATCGGCGACCCGGACCCCTACACGGCAACGATGGACGCCGTCGCCGAGCACCATCCGGACGAGATCATCGTGTCGACCTTTCCGGCAACGGTCTCGGGCTGGCTGCGTCGCGATCTGATCGAGCGCATCGAGCAGGCCAGCGGCCTGCCGGTCACCCACGTCGTCCAGGACCTCGACGCCGAGGGCATCCCCTTCCACGTCTCGCTGGTCGTAGCGGCCAAGACGGCGTCTGGCGACACGCTCCTGGACTCGCTGAAGGCCAAAGCCGGCGCCAACTCACGAGGCTCGCTGTTCATCGTGATCGTCCCGCAGGAGGGCGGCGAGGGCCATCACGCGGCCAATGCGCGGGCGCGCATGGCCCAGGTCGTGGACCGCCTGATCTCCGAGAACCTGATCGCCGCGGGCATGATCGGCGACCCAGACCCCTACACGGCAACGATGAACGCGCTGCAGCTCTTCCGCGTCGACGACATCGTCATCTCCACCCTGCCGGCCACCCGCTCGGGATGGCTGCGCGCCGACCTGATCGAGCGTGTCCGCAAGGTCACCAACAAGCCGGTCGAGCACGTCGAGTCCACCGACCGCGCCGCGAGCGCCGCGTAAAGAGAGACCCATGGAAGCCGCCTCGATCGCCGCCCACGGCCACGACCATCACGGCCCGCCACCGGCCAACCGCAGCTCACGCGTCGAGCCCGCGCTGCTGGGGATGTTGTTGTTCATCATCTCCGAGATCATGGTCTTCGGGGCCTTCTTCACGGCGTACTTCTTCATCCGCGTCGTGGCCGAACCCGGCGGGTGGTTCCCGATCGACGGCAAGGAGCTCCCGGTCGCGGTCGCGGGCGTCAACACGGCGATCCTGGTGTCCTCCTCGCTGACGCTGCACTGGGCGCAGACGTCGATCAAGAACGGCAACCGCTTTGGCCTGCAGGCCGGCATGGCGGCGACGTTCCTGCTGGGTTTGACGTTCCTCTTCATCCAGATCAACGAGTACGTCCATATCGGCTTCGCGGCGCAGGACAACGCGCAGGCGACGATCTTCTTCTCGCTGACAGGCCTCCACGGCGCCCACGTCACGATCGGCCTGGTCCTGCTCGCCATGGTCACGATCCGGGCCTTCCGCGGACACTTCTCGCCCGAGCACCACCACGGCGTCGAGATCCCGGGGATCTACTGGCACTTCGTCGACGTCATGTGGATCGTCGTTTACACGTCGGTCTACGTGCTGTGATGGGCGACGCCCCGCGCCCGCGTGACTGGAACGCGCTGCTGCTGCGGGTGCTGGAGCCGTTTCGGTCCGAGGCCGCGGCCTTCCGGGTGCTGCTCGGGACGATCGCGGTGTTCGGGGCGATCATTGTGCTCGTGCTGATCGCGCGGGCGCTGGGGGTTTAGGGGGCGCCGACGTTCGTCGGCGGCGCGTCTTGGACGCCGGGGGTGGTCGATGGAGGGACGCTGGGTCGGTGGCGCTCAGTGCGCGGCGTTGCGTCGGGGGGCCCGGTGCGCGGTGGTGCCGGGGTGGCCCAGTGCGCGGCGTTGCGTCGGGGTGGCCAGTGCGTGGCGTTGCGTCGGTGGTGACCAGTGCGCGGCGTTGCTGGTGCTGTGCAGCGTGGTCCGTCGGCACCGAGGAGAGCGAGCGGAAGCGAGGTTCGCGGCGTCCGTCGTCGTCCGCGCGCGCCGGGGCAGGCGATTCGCCACCCAATCTCACTCGCGAGCCGGGTGGGCCTGTTTGCCGGCCGCATGTCGTCCGCGAACGGGCCCACGTCGACGTATCGGCGACGAGTTGGCGGGGGTGGGCCTGTTGACAGACGTCTACCGTCCGCAAACAGGCCCACCCCGCCCCACGGCGCAAGCGGACGACCGGGCAACGCCACGAAGCGTCGCTCACGCCTCACTCCCTCGGTGCCGACAGACCACGCAGCGCGCAGCGGCCAACGCGTGCGCTGAGCGCCAACGAGGACGGCGCTCCCCTCGGACCACGCAGCGCGCAGCGGCCAACGCGTGCGCTGAGCGCCAACGAGGACGGCACTCCCGTCGGACCACGCCGCGCACAGCGGCCAACGCCTGCGCTGAGCGCCAACGACAGGCGGGCCCCTACTTAACCGTCAGCGTCCCCTGCATGCCCGCCGCGCGGTGCCCTGGAACCGAGCAGTAGTACGTGTAGGTCTTCCCCGCGTCCAGCGTCGCCTTGAAGGACGACGTCCCGGTGGTGACGATCTCGCCCTTGCCCAGGCCGGCGATGGCGATGTCGTGCTGGGTGCCGGACTTGTTGGGCATTTCGATCGTGACCGGGCCGGGGTTGCCGGTGGCCTTGGTGGCGGTGTAGGCGAGCTGGCCGCCCGGATCGGCCGGGATGCTCAGCACGTCGTTCTTCTCGACCGCTGTGCCGCCGCCGGCAGCCTTCACCGCGGTCGCGAGGCGGCCACTGTCCTTGCCACCACGCGCCGACACCGACGCGACGTAGGCGGCGACGTCGTGGGCCTTCTCGCCGCTGACGAGCTTGGCCGGCATCCGGATGCCGTCGGAGTTCGGCAGCCGGTTCGGATACAGGATCTGCTTGAGGATGACCCCGCGGATCGCCGACTCGCCGAAGTTCTCCTTGACCGGCTGCTGGAACGCCTCGTCGAGGTTCGGGCCGGTGGTGCCCTTGGTGCCGGCGCGCTCCAGCACGTGACAGGAGCCGCACTTCTGGACGAAGAGCTGCTTGCCCGCGACGACGTCGGCCTGTGGGTCTTTCACCCCACCACAGGCAGACAGCGCCGGAATGACGGCGACAATGGCAGCGCAGAGCGCCGCTCGCGGCAAGATCCTCTTCCCCATGATCGCCGGGGATCCTAACGGCAACTCAGGAGGGCAACGCAACCAACTGTCAGGGCTCAGGCAGCACGGCGGTCTCGCCAAGGGCCGCGGAGACCACCCCGCGGGCCACGCCGTCCCACGAGAAACGCTCTCGCGCGACGGTCTCCAAGCCCTCGCGCGTCGCCTCGCGCAGGGCTTCCGGCGCCTGGAGCCAAGCGATCACGCGGTCGCTGAGGTCGCGCACAGCGCGCGGTCCCGCCGCGAAGCCCAGCCACGCCCGCGCGCCGACTGGGACCGCGTCGGCAAGGATCGTTCGCACCTCACCGAGGCCCGAGTGGTCGGCGACCACCGGCAGCGCCCCGCACGCGGCGGCCTCGACGGCGACCATCCCGAACGCCTCCGGGAACGTCGAGGGCACGATCTGCGCCTCGCTGGCGGCCAGCAGCGGCGCGAGCTCCTCATGCTCCAGGCGGCCGGTGAGCACGACGCGCACAGGAAGCCTCCGGGCTGCCGCCAGGTAGCGGTCGCGATCGGGTGCGGCCTCCAGGTCGTCTAAGAACGCCCCCAGCAGCGTCAGCGGCGCGTGCGGGCCGCCCTCAGCCGCCCGGCCTTCGGCGGCCAGGCCACGCACCGTCGCCAGGTCTCCGGCCGCCAGCGCGGCCAGGAGGCGCTCCAGCGCGTCGCGATAGCCGCCGAAGCCCACCACGACGAGCTTGGCGTCCGGAACCGCCGCCAGCACGAGCGGCCAAGCCGCCACCAGCAGGTCGACGCCCTTGGAGACGATCAGCTTGCCCACGAACGTCACGAGGCGATCGCGCTCGCCGTCGAGGTCACGCAGGGTGCGAGCCCCCTCGGCAGGATCGCGGGTGAACGCGGACGCCATGTCGCCCCCAACGGCTGCCAGCGGCGCGGCCAGCGCCTCCTCTGCTAGCCCGGCGGCCAGCGCATGCAGTTCGGCGGTCGCCTCCGCACGCGGACGGGGACGGAAGGCCTCGACGTCCACCCCAGGCGGCCCGAGGCGCGTGCGGGCCGGCAGCTGCGGGTCCTCCAACGCCGCCCACAACGACTCGGCGGTATGGCGCGAGCCGACCAGCACGGTGCGAGCACGCGCCAGCCCCTCGCGCGCCGCCGGCAGGAAGCGCTCCGGCTGAGGCTTGACGGCGTACTCCAGCGCGCTGCCGTGGACCTTGACCGCGTAGGGGACGCGCTCCGGCAGCCCGCGCGCCAGGATCAGCGGACCCATCACGAGATGGTTGGCTAGCGCGATGTCGGGTGCCACGCGCTCGGCGACCTCCGCGACGGCCGCGACGTTGCGCGCCACGTAGTCGGCGATCGCCGCGTCGTCGAGCTCGGCGAACGTCTGGGCCTGCACGCCCTCGTAGCGGTCGGCGACGTAGACGGGCAGGACGGGGCCGACGTCGGGGCGGTAGGTCGTCACGCGGCGCCCGTCGCGAATCGCGCGGACGCGCAGTACGCCGCCGTCGTCCCAGTCGCCCGCGGCGCCAACGGCGTCGACGTCCTGGGGCCGGCGCTCCTGGCAGAGCAGATGCACCTCGTGCCCTTGCCGGGCCAGCGCGGTAGCCAGCAGCGCGTTGTAGACATTGGAGCCGGTGCCGCGCAGCAGGTAGCCGTGGAAGATCAGGATCCGCAAGGAGGCCATCATGCCCGTTCAGGTCTCGTCTGACGCCCGTGGTCGCTTGATGGTTGATGCGAAATCGAGCGTGGTCGTGGTCGTGCGCAGCGTGGATGCTGGGCGCCGCACGATTCCGCAGGCGATCCTGGTTGGATCGTCAAGGGATCGGGTGGCGATCCAGCGCCGCGCGGCGTGCGACCACGACCGTGCGAATTTCGCATCAACCATCTAGGCTTCCGACCGTGAGCCTGAAGCAGCGCTACCGCATGCGCACCCCCTCTACGGGGCGCGAGATCTTCCTTGAGGCTGAGCCCGGCAAGATCTACCGCGACCGCGACACCGGTGAGACCCTCGAGGTCGTCGGCAAGGTCGTCCCGCTGGCGCCCAGCCCGTCGCGACTGCCCTTCGCGGTCGAGAACCTTCGCTTCTGCAACTGGTGCGACCAGCTGGCGCAGAAGGACCTCAACGACTGCCCCACCTGCGGGCGCCGCATGGGTCCCCTGGGCGCTCCCGTCCCGGCGACCGACTAGCTTTCACCCATGCGCCGTCGTGCCACGGCAGTTGCCCTGATGCTCCTCGCCACCGTCGGCCTGTCGGCTTGCGGCGGCGCCAGCGTGCCGCACGATGAGGCCCCGAAGAAGCCGCAGGCGCTGGTCGCGCCCGCGAGCACGTCGATCGGCGGCGCCGCCGCAGCGTCCTCGGACGACAGCACGCCGACGACCGCTGATGAGGCCTCCAGCAGCACGCCCTCGTCGACGACCCCGAGCAACTCGTCCTCGTCGTCTTCCTCCTCGTCCTCTTCGAGCAGCGGCACCGGCGCTGCCGCCACCCCGACGGCCCCGAGCACCGGCGCGGCGACCGGCGGTACCACCCCCGGTCAGACCGGAACCGGAACGGCGACCAACGGCGCCGGCTCCACCGGGACCTCGACGGGCACCAGCACCACCGACTCCGGCGGCTTCAGCGACTTCTGCTCGCAGAACCCCGGCGCCTGCCCGGGCTGACCTTCAGCGCCCAGCGCCGCCGTCGCGCCACCCGTCCCAGGCTCACGGCACAGGCGGTCAGCAGCAGAGCGAAGCTGAGCAGCGTCAGCAGCCGCCCCGCCCGCAGCTGCCACCCACTGCCCGCCGTCGACAGGCAGAGCGCGCACTGCGCTTGGACGGTGGCGGTGTAGGCGCCGTCGGGGTCGGTCCGGACGATCTCCATGGAGGCGAGGCCGTTCTCGGCGCGCCCGACGACCCGCAGATCGCCGCTGACGCGCACCAGTGGCGATGCGACGACGTCGGTTATCAGTAGATCGCCGACGTTCCCCGAGCCCCGCAGCGTTCCCGCATCCGATGTCAGCTGGGAGTCCAGCTGGGTTGCGACCCGGCCGACGAACGCCTGCGAGCCCTGCGGCTTGCCGATCACCCGGAACTGCGCGGCCACGATCTCGCCCGGCCCCGAGAACGGCGAGGGCTCCTCTTCGACCTTGATCGCGTCGTGGCGCACGACCGTCGCCGTCAGCGTAACGGCCGGCTGCCCGGAGATCACGACGTAGATCGCGCCGGCCGCCTGCACCGCCACGGCGACGACGAGCCCGGCGAGCATTGGCCCGCGCGCTCGCCGCTGGCCAATGCCCGCGAGCAGCACCGCGACGGCGACCGCCGTGACGATGGCGAAGAACGGCAGCAGGCGGATCGACATCTGGACGGTCTGCACCAGCCGCGGGAAGCTCGACCACCACGCCGGATGGCTGATCAGCGCCAGCAGGCCAGCGCCGAGCGCGACCAGCGCCAGCGACGACGCGATGACACCCCGGGGCGCGCCGCGGCGACGTCCGGCCAGCACGACGGCGAGCGCCACGAAGACCCAGCAGATCGCCAAGACCGACGCCTGTGCGTAGATCCACATCACACCCTTGAACACGTCGGGGATGACGGGCCATGGCGACAGCACGTTGGTGATGCGCGCAAACGGCGCCAGCACGGCGGCGCCTTCCTGGCTCAGCGTGGTCTCGGAGATGTAGGTCTTGGGTCCCAGCCAGAGGTTGGGCACCAGCCACGCGCCCGTGAGCCCCACGCCGAGCAGCACCGCGATGGTGCCGCGACCGAGGCTCCTGAGGACGGTGGCGCGTGCCACGCCCACCGACGTGAAGGGCAGCAGCGCCAGGATCAGCAGCGGCAGCACCACCGCCGCCATCAGCAGCGTCACGTTGTGCGTGCCGGCTAGGATCGCGCCCGACCCGACCAGCGCCGCCAGCGCGAGGCCGGGACGCCGGGGCGCCGGGCTCAGGAGCGCCGCCCAGCCGCCGACCATCAGCGCCGCGGCGTTGACGCCGACCAGCTCAGCCCAGGCCCCACGACCGTAGGCATCGCTCAGGACATACGGCGTGGTCGCGTAGACGAGCGCCGGCAGGACCGAGAGCCGGCGCGATAGCCCGAGGCTCAGTCCCGTCCACCAAATGCCCAGATAGCCGCCGACCACCGCCGCCACCATGCTTGCCAGGAAGACCGGCCACGCCCCAAACAGCGCCGCCGGATAGGCGAGCAGCCCGATCGTGAACCCGCCGTAGTACAAGAAGAACGGGTAGAACGAACCGTCCTTGGTGTGGAGGAAGAGCGTTGGGACTCCGTGGGCCGAGACGTGCTCGGCCTGGCGTTGCAGGAACCAGTACGCGTTCTGCCACTCGTACCACGCGTTCTGGCGCACGGCGAACGGGATCAGCAGCGCCGCGACCAACAGCGGCGGCAGGAACGTGACGATGCGCCGCTCGGTGACGGGCGAAAGTGCCATGCAGGCCCGACTCTCGGGACTGCCACCGGGTCACGCCAGAGCCAATTGGCGTGATTGATGCGCCTACGGCGTCGAGATGACGCGCGCCGAATACATGATGCGCGCGGTGCGGTAGAGACAGTAGTAGCGGCCGATCTGGTTGACGGCCTGCGCGGTCTGCGCCTGACTGTCGTCGCAGGTGCCCTTAGCGCGGCTGGCGCGCCAGGAGGTATCGCCGCCCAGGCCCGCGGCCAGCGCAGGCGCCCACGTCGGCACCGTCAGCCCCAGCACCCAGCCCTTCTTGACCGGGATCGTCTTCTCCAGCGCGAACTCGACGGTCTGGCCGAAGTAGGGCGTGAGCTTCTTGACCTCGCCCTGGGCGACCAGGCGCGCGTGGAGCTTGGTGCCCATGCGCATGACCGAGATCGCCGCCTGGGACTCGCCCCCGAGGCTCTTGTCGAAGAACTCGATCTGCTTGTCGCTCGGCTTGGAGAGCTTGACCGTCCACGAGACGAGTACACCGTCCTTCTGGACGGTGTAGAGGCCACGGTTGGTGCCGACCTTGGCCTGGTAGCCCGTGGTGCGTCCGAGGGCGTAGCAGGGCTTGTCTGGGCAGCTGGGGACGGCGTCGCCGGGATCGACGGCCGGAACGGGGTCCAGCGTGGCGGGCGCGACGGCCGGCAGGGCGAGACCGGCGCCGATCAGCGCCGCCAGCAAGGTGCGGAAACGAGGCATCAGGGCAATTCAACACGACGCGGCGGCGAAGTTGCGGGCGTGAACGCCCACGGCCCCTACGTCGTGGCCTTGCGCAGCACCAGCTTCAGCGTCTTGGGCGCGTCGGGCGCGAGGTCGATGCAGCTGCCGCGCGGGCAGCCGGGACGGACCGTTTCGCCAGCCACATAGAGCGTTGCGGGCTTGCCGATCGCGGTCTGGGGGAAGCGCAGCGTCACGGTGCGGGCGCTCGGCCGCGAGACGTCCGCCCCACCGGTGCGCTCCGGCAGCTTGTTGGCGCGCTGCTTGAGGATCGAGCCGCGCAGCGCCCCGTCGGCGTTAGCGGTCGTGCAGATCAGGTAGTCGGGCGTCGTGTCGGGCGGCACGGTCGTCGTCCATGCCTTGACGCAGAGCGAGCCCGGCCCACCGGTGTCGCTCAGCAAGTCGCTGCCGGTCCAGGCTGCCGCGACGGTCAGCGAGGCGCGCAGGCGGCCGTCGGCGGCGCGGGAGACCGCGACGCGCGTGAGGTCCAGCGGGCTGCGGACGTCGCCTTTGGGATCGGTCGCCGCCTGCGTCTCGGGCGCGGTGGCCGCGGGCGCGATCGTCGAGCCCACCGACCAGGCCGTCACGGTCAGGAGGCCAACCGTCATCAGCGTACGCGTAGCGTGCCGCATGGCTCAGCGCCCCTCGTAGGTAGCTTTGCCGGGCCCGTCAGTGAGAAACGAGCGGACGGCGTTCTTGAGGTCCTCGGTGTCGAAGAGCGCGCCGGAGACCTCGCCGACGATCGCGTCGGCCGCGCGGGCGCCGCCCTCCTTCTGGGCGCCGACGATCGCCTTGGTCGCCGCGTGCGCCTTGGTCGGGCCGTTGGCGATCTTGGTGGCGAACGCGCGCGCCTGCTCCTCGAACGCCTCGTGGGCGTAGACGCGGTTGACGACGTTCCAGCGCTCCAGCGTCGCGGCGTCAAAGAGCTCGCCGGTGTAGATGAGCTCCTTGGCGCGCGCCGGCCCGGCGCGCTCGGCCAGCCGCTGCGGGCCGCCCATCGACGGCGTGAGCCCCACGACGATCTCGACCAGCCCGAACTTCGCGCGCTCGCTGGCCAGCAGGATGTCGCAGGCCAGCGCGATCTCGAAGGCGGCGGTGAGGCAGAGGCCGTGGGCGGCGAAGACGGTCGGCAGCGGCAGCTCCTCGATCGTGTGGATGACCTCCAGCAGCTCGTCCCATAGCGCGCCGCCGCGCTGCGCCGACATGCCGTCAAAGACCTTGCCGACGTCGACGCCACCGGAGACGACCTTGCCCTCGGCCCGGATCAGCAGGCCGCGTGGCGGGTCGGCGGCGACCGTGTCGACCGCGCGGCGCACGCCCTCAAAGACCGCGTCGTCGAACAGGTTCAGCGGCGGGCTATCGAAGGTCAGGACGGCCAGCGGGCCCTCCTGCTGCAGCCGGACGACGTCGGTCACGAGAAGTGCTCCTTCAGCTGCTGGCCGGTCGCCTGGATGCTGTCCATGTCGCCGGGGCCGGGGGTCCAGGGCAGGCGCAGAGGGTCGCCCTCGTAGCGCGGGATGACGTGCAGGTGGAAGTGAAAGACGGTCTGCCACGCATCGGCGCCGCAGCTGTTGAGGAGGTTGATGCCGTCGGCCTCAAGCACCGTCTTGGCCGTGCGCGCCAGGCGCTGTCCGGCGGCCGCGACCGCAGCGAGGTCCTCGGGGTCGATCTCCAGCAGGTCGCGGGTGTGAGCGCGGGGGACGACGAGCGCGTGCCCGCGCGTGGCCGGGTTGATGTCCATGAAGGAGACCGTCCGCTCGTCGGAGGCGATGATCGTGGCACCGATCTCGCCGGCGACGATCTTGCAGAAGAGGCAGTCGGGATCGGTGGCGGACATGGCGGCACCTTATCCACGCGGCACGTCGCTGGGTTCGGGTCAGCTTGCGCGGGCCGGTCCACCGGTACGCTCCATGGTTGATGTCCGGCGCGGTCAGCACCCCCACGCAGGAGGCCCTGCACGCCGACGTGGCGGCGCTGTCGGCGCTCGATCGCCTCCCCTGCTCGCCCGGCGAGGCCGAGGCGGCGGCGTGGATCGCCGAGCGGATGGCCGCCTGCGGCGCGCGGGTCGTCGTCGACGAGGAGCTCATCCACGGCACGTACTTCACGCCGCTCGGCGTCTTGAACGCGATCGGCGCGGCAGGCGGGCTCGCGGTGCTGGCGGGCCGGCGCGGCTTGGGCGGGCTGGCCGCGGGGCTGGCGGTCGCCGGGATGTGGCAGGACCTCGCCGGCGGGCAACGGCGAGCGGTCCGGCGTCTGCTCAAGCGCCGCACGACGACCAACGTGGTCGCCCAGTTCGGCCCCGAGGACGCGGCGCACACGCTGGTGGTCCACGCCCATCACGACGCGGCGCGCACGTCGTTCATCTTCGACCAGACGCTTGCAAAGCTCGTGGTGGAGAAGCTGCCCGGCGTGATGGCGCGAACGGACCGCTGGCCGCCGTTGATGGGCTTGGTGATCGGCGGACCGCTGGCGATCGCCGTCAGCGCACTCACTGGTGGGCGTCGTATGACCGCGGTCGGGACCGTCGCGGCGACCGCGACCGCCGCCGTCATGGCGGACATGATCCGCCAGCCGGTGGTGCCGGGCGCCAACGACAACCTGAGCGGCGTCGCGGTGCTGCTGGAGGTCGCACGGCGGCTGCGCGACACGCCGCCGCCCGATGGCCTGCGCGTGATCCTGCTGTCGGCGGGTGCTGAAGAGGCCAACCAGGAGGGCATGCTCGCCTTCGCGCGACGCCACTTCCCGCAGCTCAGCACGGAGTCCACCTCGTTCTTGTGCCTCGACACCGTCGGCTCGCCCGAGTTGGTGTTGATCGAAGGTGAGGGGTTCTTGCGCATGTACGAGTACCCGTGTGAGCAGAAGGAGCGCGTCGCCGCCGCGGCCCGCGACGCCGGCGTCACCGTCCGGCGCGGCCATCGCCTCACCTTCGCCACCGACGGGCTGGTGTCGCTACGCCAGGGCTACCAGGTCGCCAGCATCGGCTCGGTCACCGAGTACCTCGTGCCGGCCAACTACCACTGGCCGACCGACACCGCCGACAACGTGGACTACGCGTCGGTGCAAGACAGCGTGGAGATCGTCATGGGGACGATCGCGCGGTCGGCGCCGGGCGCGCGTTAGACCAGGGTGCGCGCGAGCGCGATCGCCTCGTCGGCCGTGGTGACCTCGCCGGCGTAGCGCGCCTCGGCGATCGCGGCTAGGAGCCGGCCGAGCTCGGGCCCGCGGCGGATCTCCAGCGCGCGAGCCAGCTCGTCACCGCGGATCAGCGGCGGCTGCGCGGCCCAGTCGGCATAGGCAAGCGCCTGGGGCAGCACGGTGCGCGCGACCTCGAGGTGCTTGGCGATCGCCTCGTCGGCCTTGCGGCCGCGGGTCGCCAAGCGGTCGGCGATCGACAGCAGCGACACGTCGACCTCGACCGGCGCCGTCTTGACGAGGTACTGGTGGATCGTCCGGCGATCCAGCGGCGCCTTGTGGACGAGGTAGCCGAGGCCGAGGTGGTGGCGGGCGAGCAGCGCGACGTGGGCGCGCAGCTTCTCGCTGGTTCGCAGCCGGGTGAGCGCGGCGCGTGAGCGCTCGGCGCCGAGATCGGCGTGGCCAGGGAAGCCGAGGACGGTGCCGTCCTCATGAAAGGCCTGGGTCTCGGGCTTGGCGGCATCGTGCAGCAGCGCGCCGAAGCGCAGCGCGGTGGCGCGGGTCAGCTCGTCGGCCAGCGGCTGAGCGAGGAACGCGCGCAGCGGCGCGTCGAGCTCGGCGCCGAGGACCGCACCCGGCTCGCGCTCCAGCGCGACCGTCTCGGCAAGCACTTCGAGCGTGTGGTCGTGGACGTCGAGGTGGTGGTAGCGGTTCTGCTGGACGCCGCGCAAGGCGCTGAGCTCGGGCAGGACGTGGGGCGTGAGGCCGAGTGCGTCCATGAGCGCCAGGCCGTCGAGGACGCGGTCGGCGGCGATGACGCGCTTGAGCTCGGCGAAGACGCGCTCGGCGGCGACGTCGCCGATGCGGGGCGCCCACTGCGTGGCCGCTGCCCTGGTCTCCGGGTCGGGCTCCATCGCCAGCTCGCAGGCGAAGCGCGCGAGGCGCAGGGTGCGCAGCGGGTCGTCGTGCAGGCTCGACGGCGCGACCATCCGCAGGCGGCGCGCCGCGAGGTCGTCGGCGCCGCCATGGGGGTCGACGACGTCGCCGCCGGCCAACGGGCGCGCCATCGCGTTGATGGTGAAGTCGCGCTTGGCCAGATCGTCGGCCAGCGAAGCACCCTGCAAGCGCATGATGTCGACCTGCCAGCGGTGCTCGGGTCCCACGATCCGCCAGGCCCCGAAGGCATCTGACAGCTCGAACGCCGGCCCACTCGTGGCCCGCGACAACGCCTTGGCCAGCCCGCGGACGTCACCTTCGACGACGAGGTCGAGGTCGGCGGTCGGCCGCCCCAGCAGCTCATCGCGTACCGCCCCGCCGACGACCCACGCCGGCACGCCAGCCAGCGCGCCCCGCGCGGCCTCCAGCGCCTCGCCGCTCACGGCAGCTGGCACCCGGCCATAGCCGCGGGAACGAGCCGCAAGGCGAGTTGCCGCACGGAATGCGAGGCCCCTGGCCGAGTCATTCCGCACCATCACGATGGTGAAGCCGCGGCACGCGGGCGGTGATGGCGGTGGTGATCTCGTAGTTGATGGTGTTGATCAGCCGGGCGAGGTCCTCGGCGGTGATGCGCTCGGCCCCTTGCGCACCGAGGAGGACGACGTCGTCGCCGAGCTTGGGCCCAAGGCCGGCGGCGCCGACGTCGAAGGTCACGTTGTCCATGGACACCGTGCCGACGAGATCGATGCGGCGACCGTGCAGGAGCGCGGGGGCCTTGTTGGTCAGCGCGCGGCGGTAGCCGTCGCCGTAGCCGATCGGCACCGTCGCCAGCAGCGTCTCGCGCTGGGCGACGAAGCGCCGGCCGTAGCCCGCGCTCTGCCCCGCGTGCGTCGCCTTGAGCGCCGCGACGTAGGAGACCAGCTCGAGCGCGGGCTCGAGGTCGCGCGAGGCTGGGTCCTCGCCGAACGGATCGAGGCCGTAGATCGCAATGCCGCAGCGCACGAGGTCGAAGTGCGAGGCCGGATCGCGCAGCACCGCCGCGCTGTTGGCGGCGTGGACGACCAGGCCGGGATGGGCGGCACGCAGCGGGTCGACCCAGGCCTTGAAGGTCGCGAGCTGCTCGCCGAAGAACGCGTCCCCGCGCTCGTCGGCGGTGGCGAAGTGCGTCCAGGCGCCGGTCAGTTCGAGCTCGTCGGCGGCGTCGATGGCGGCGACGACCGCGTCGGCCTCCTCCGGCTCGCGCGTGCCGAGACGGCCGAGGCCGCTGTCGAGCTTGACGTGCACGCGCGCGGGCCGGCCGGTGGCGACCAGCGCCTGCACGCGCTCCACGGTCCAGACCGATACGTCGGCGTCGGCCTCCAGCGCGATCGACAATTCCTCGTCGCTCAGCGCGCCGAGCACGAGGATCCGCGCGCCGTCGCCGACCCCCGCGCGCAGCTCACGCGCCTCCAGCGCCGAGGCGACCGCCAGCCAGGTCGCCCCACCACGCAGCGCGGCCTGCGCGCTCGGGACCATCCCGTGGCCGTAGCCGTTGGCCTTGACGACCGCGCACAGCGCGGCCTTCGGCGCCTCGCGCTGGAGCTGAGCGACGTTGCGCTCGATCGCGCTGAGGTTCACGCGCGCCAGCGCGCGGACCGCCACGCTCAGCGCTCCAAGATGTCGGCGACGGTGGCCATTCCGTGCGAGGGACTCTATTCGAGCGTCTGGGCCAGCTCCCGCATCACATCGGAGGCGATCACGCCATCCGGGCCGCCGAGCGCGTTCGCCGCGCGCCTGCCCGCCTCCGCGTGGGCGAAGACAGCGGCGCAGGCGGCCTCAAACGGCGCCATCCCACGGGCCAGGAAGGCGCCGAGGACGCCGGAGAGCACATCACCGGTGCCGGCCGTGGCCAGTGCGGGCGAGCCACCGCGCGAGATGCCCACGCGACCCTCAGGCTCGGCGACCAGCGTGTCGTCGCCCTTGAGGACCATGATCGCTCCAGAGCGGCGTGCGGCCTCGCGCGCGCGGTCGAGACGGCGGGCGGCGATCGCCTCGGCGTCGACCTCGAGCAGGCGCGCCAGCTCGCCTGCGTGCGGCGTCAGGATCGTGGGTGCGCCGCGGCCGGCCAGCGCTTCGAGGTCGCCCGCGAACGCGTTGAGCCCATCCGCGTCGAGCACCAGCGGAGCATCACCGCGCAGCGCCACCCGCTGGGCGAAGGCAAACGCGCCGTCACTCCGTCCCAAGCCCGGCCCGAGCACGACCGCGCCACCGCGAGCCGCCGCCCGCTCCAGGACCTCGGCCGCGCCCGCCTCGGTGTGCGACCCATCCTCGTCGGGCAACGGCGCGCTCATCACCTCGGTGAGCTTGATCTCGAAGATGTCGTTGAGCGCGTCGGGCACGCAGACCGTCACGTAGCCGGCGCCTGCGCGCATGGCGGCCATCGACGTCAGGCACGGCGCGCCCGTCAGCCCCCGCGCGCCGCCGGCGACCAGCACGTGGCCGGAGGCGAACTTTGTCGACTCCGTGCCCCGCCGCGGATAGGTCGCCAGGACGCCCGCGCCGATCAAGCCAACCCACGGCTCCGCGGGCCCACCATGGGGAATCCCGATGTCGAGGACCACGACCTCGCCCGCATACGCCTTGCCGGGCGCGATCCACAGCCCCGGCATCGCCGCGTGGAAGGTCGCGGTGATCGTGGCGCAGACCGCCTCGCCGGCGACCGCGCCAGTCGCGGCGTCGACGCCCGAGGGCACGTCGGCGGCCACGACGAACGCGTCAACTTCGTTGATGGCCGCGATGGCGGCAGCGACGGGGTCGCGCGGGGTGCCGGCGAAGCCGGTGCCGAGGATGGCATCGACGATGACGGCGGCGCCGTCGAGCGCGCCCGCCGCGAACGCCATCGGCGGCTCGCCCGGCAGCTGGTCGCGCATGATCGCGGCGTCGCCGGTGAGCTGCGCCGGGTCAGCGGTGTGCAGGACGCTGACGCTGCGGCCGGCCTGACGCAGGAGCCGCGCGACCACGTAGCCATCGCCGCCGTTGTTGCCGCCGCCGCACACGACGACCACGTCGCCCGGCGGGGCGTGCTTGAAGACGGTCTCAAACAGCCCCTCACCCGCGCGCTCCATGAGCTCGACGCCGGGGATCCCGCGCTCCTGGATCGCCCACGCGTCGGACGCCCGCAGCTGCTCGACGTCCAGCAGCGGCTCCAGGCCCTCGGGCAGCCTCGCGCTTGTCACCGCACCACCGCCACAGCCCCCGCCGTTCCCCGCGAGTGCGTCAACGACACATCCACCTCGACGCCCCGCCCCGCCAGCGCGCCGTGCAGCACGATCCGCGGCGGCCCGCCCTCGCTGACGACCTCGATGTCACGCCACGACCACGCCTCCAGCGCCAGCGCCTTGGCCACCGCCTCCTTGGCGCAGAACCGCGCCGCCAGATGCTGCCCAGGCCGCGACCGCGCTGCCGCGTACGCGCGCTCGCCCTCGGTGAACAGCCGCGCGGCCAGCGTCGGGCGGCGCGCCAGCGCCGCCTCCAGCCGCTCGATCTCCAACAGGTCCAACCCCACGCCGCTCATCGGTTGCGACCCTAGACGGTATGGGCCGGCGTCTGGCCGGTCCTAGAGGGCCGACGCTTGCGCTGCTGGGCCGATCGTCAAGGGGTCGTCGGCGCCAGCCCGTTGGCCCCCTTAGGCTCGACACCTCGATGGGGGTATCCCTGCGATCGCGCACCGAGGGAGACACCACGACCCGTGTCCGGATGACGCGCGGGGGCATAGCGGTGGTGATCGCCTTCGCGCTGTTGGCGGCGTTCTACGCCTGGACGGCGACATCGTCGGGCAATCCCTTCACCAAGGTCACGCCGCTCGGATTCAGCGTCGGAGAGTCCGACTACTACAACTTGCAGGCCGATGCGTTTCTGCACGGTCGGTTGTGGGTCGATGTCCCGATTGATCCGCAGCTGCTGACCGCCGAGAACCCGTACGCGCTCAGGACCCAACTCGCCCAACCGGGAATCATCGACGGGTCGTTCTACAACGGCAGGTTTTATCTGTCGTGGGGACCGGCGCCAGCGGTGACGACGTTTCTGCCACCACGGCTGGTCGGCCTGCGCATCCAGGAGAACCTCGCAGTCACCCTCTACTGCTTCTTTGGCGCCGTCTTTGCCGCGATGGCGCTGACGCTCTTGGTCGGCCGACTGGTTCCTGGGACGCCTCGGGCGGTGATCTGGACGGGCAGCGCGACGATAGCCCTAGCGACCTCGATGCCCTGGAGCCTGCGGACACCGACCGTCTACCAGGTCGCGATCACCGCGGCGTTCTTCTTCATGATGGCGGGCCTGCTCGTCCTCCTGCGCGAGCTGCTGCGCGACGAGGCCCCGCGGCGCAGGTACCTCGCGGTGGCCGGAACGCTGTTCGGGCTGGGCGTGCTGTCGCGCCCGACGATGGTGTTCGTCGTCGTCGGCTTCGTGGTGCTGGCCTGGCTGCTGCGCCCCGAGGCCCGCCGGATCACGGTGCCGCTGATGCTCGGGATCCCGGTGATGGCCGGGATCATCTTCATGATCTACAACATGGCCCGCTTCTCCGGGCCCCTGGACTTCGGCAACAGGTGGCAGATCAGCGGACGTGACGTCAGTGACGCGCCATATAACGACATCGCAAACCTGCCACCCGCGTTGTACGGCTACCTGGTGGCGCCGCTGCACTTGACCGTGGGCTTCCCCTACTTTCATCTGCCACCACCACCAAACGCACCTCTGGCCACCAGTTCCCTGTATCGAGGAGAGCCGACCGGGAGCGTGCTGTGGGCGGTGCCGTTCGTGCTGCTGGTACTCGCGTTCGTGGCCCGTCGCCGGCCGGTCGCGGCCGGCAGTGACACACCGGGGCTCAAGCCTGTGGTGCTCACGCTGTTCGCGGTCGGCATGCTGGTGCTGGTCGCGGGTGCCTACGGCGTGCCCGGGTACACCGAGCGCTACAAGCTCGACTTCCTGCCCTGGACGGTGATGGCGGCAACGCTCGGCTGGGCCGCGCTGATCCGACACGCATCCACCCCGCGCCGCGCGGGATGGTGGCGCCGCGGCGGGATCGCCCTCGGAGCATGGGGCATCCTGGTCGGTGTCGCCGTCAGCTTCACGGGCTTCTACAACAGCTTCGACATCTTCGACCACGCCCGCTTCCAGGCCTTGGAGCGAGCGTTCAGTCCACTGCCAACGCTCGCGACCAAGATCACCGGACGACCGATGATCGCCGGGGTCCTGGCATTGGATGCAGGCGTCTCCCTGACCGTCGCGGGCGACTACACGACACTGGACATTGCCGACGCCAGCTTCCCGCTTGCGCCCCAACAGACCGCAGAGATCACGATCGTCTCGCCCGACAAGCGCAACGCGCGCCTGGCCTTCCGCGCCACGACCACGTCACCTGGCACCTTCATGGTCTTCCAATCCACAGCCAACGGGACGCCATCAGCGCGCGTCCGCCATGGGAGCGCCGCGACGCTGCCGCTGCACCTCCAGCGCGGCGTCAACTACGTCACCGTCGGCCTGACGGCGGGTGCGGACGTGCCTGCCGGCGCGCCGGCTGGAGTCCAGCTCAGCGACATCCGCGTGCGCTAGCACGCCGCCGGACGCCCGGTTACTCGACTGTGACGGTCTTGGCGAGGTTCCGCGGCTGGTCGACGTTGAGCCCGCGCAGCCGCGCGATCTTGTAGGCCAACACCTGCAGCGGGATGACCGCCAGGAGCGGCTGCAGCATCCAGTCCATTGCCGGGATCCGGATGACTTCCTCGGCGTGCTCGCCGATCTCGATGTTGCCCTCAGACGCAATCGCGATGACGTGCGCGCCGCGGGCGCGCACCTCCTGCACGTTGGAGACGACCTTGTCGAGAATCGGCGAGTCGGTCGCGACGCACACGACCGGCGTCTTCTCGTCCAGCAGCGCGATCGGCCCGTGCTTCATCTCGCCGGCCGCGTAGGCGTCGGTCGGGATGTAGGAGATCTCCTTGAGCTTCAGCGCGCCCTCCAGCGCGACCGGCAGCCCGACGTGGCGACCCAAGTACAGGAAGAACTCGCGCGAGAAGTGGTTGTGGGCGACTTCGTCGAGGTCGAGGTCGGCCAGCAGCACGTCGATCTCGTGCGGGACGCGCTTGAGCTCGGACACCAGCCGCGTGCGGTCCTCGACATCCAAGGTCCCGCGCAGCTCGGCCAGCCGCAGCGCCAGCAGGTACATCACGGCGACCTGGCAGACGAACGTCTTGGTCGCCGCGACGCCGATCTCCAGGCCAGCGCGGGTGTACAGCACGCCGTCGGCGTCGCGCGTGGCCTGCGAACCCATGACGTTGGTGACCGCGATCACCGACGCACCGCGCTCGCTGGCCAGCCGCATCGCAGCCAGCGTGTCGGCCGTCTCGCCCGACTGCGTGATGCCGATGACCAGGTCGCCGGGGCCGACGACCGGGTTGCGGTAGCGGTACTCGGAGGCGACGTCCATCTCGACCGGGATCCGCGCCCACTGCTCGATGGCGTAGCGACCGATCAAACCTGCGTGGTAGGAGGTGCCGCAGGCGACGATGATGATGCGCTTGACGTCGCGCAGCAGCTCCTCGTCGAAGCTCGCCTCGTCGGCGAGGTCCACGCCGTCGGCGCGCACGGTGCGGTCGGCGATGGTCTCGGCGACGGCGTCGGCCTGCTCGTGGATCTCCTTGAGCATGAAGGTCTCGTAGCCGCCCTTCTCGGCGGTCTCCTCGTCCCAGTCGATCTCGACGACGTCGCGCTCCAGAACGTCGCCCTCCGGCGTCAGGAACGTCGCGTTGTCGGGCGTGACGACGACCAGCTCGCCGTTCTCGATGTACTGGACCTTGCGCGTGTGCTCCAGGAACGCCGGGATCGCCGAGGCCAGGAAGGTCTCACCCTCGCCGCGGCCGATGATCAGCGGGCACTCCTTGCGCGCGCCGACGAGCGTGTCGGACTCGTCGAGCGCCATCGCGACGAACGCGAAGTGGCCCTGCAGCTCGGCGTAGGCGGCGCGCACGGCCTCGGTCAGCGAGCCGGTGGCCAGGTGGTGGGAGACGAGGTGGGCGATGACCTCAGCGTCGGTCTCGCTCGTGAACTCCGCGCCCATGTCGGCCAGGCGGCCCTTCAGCGCGAGGTAGTTCTCGACGATGCCGTTGACCACGACGTGCACGCGGTTGGCCGTGTCGAAGTGCGGGTGCGCGTTGGACTCGTTGACGCGGCCGTGGGTGGCCCAGCGCGTGTGGCCGATGCCAGTCGTGGCCGGGCGCGTGGCGACGGCAACGCCACCGTCGCTCTCGAGTGCGTCTTGGGCCTCGATCGCGGCCTTGAGGTTGGCGAGGTTGCCGACCGCGCGCACCGACTCGATCTCGCCATCGGCGGCGATCACCGAGATGCCCGCGGAGTCATAGCCGCGGTACTCGAGCTTCTGCAGCCCTGCGAGCAGGATCTCCTGCGCTGAGCGCTGGCCGACGTAGCCGACGATGCCGCACATTGGCGGGGCCTCCTGGCTGGTGGGGGTCCGGGAACAGCTGTGTCGAGCGGGCCTTGGCACCCGTGCAACGTGCTTCGAGAGTACCAACCGGCGTTCCTGCCGCCCTGGCCTTCAGGGGAGGAAGGACGCCAACGCGGCAGATCGCCACGAAGGCGCGCGGCGACGCGTCACGCAGTCGCCGAAAGGGCTTCCACGATCTCCACGAGGCGCGAGGCGACCGCGTCGGTTTCGTCCTGCGACGGCGCCTCGACCATCACGCGCACGAGCTGCTCGGTGCCCGACGGTCGCACGAGCACGCGCCCGCGCCCCTCCAGCTCCTCGCTCTCACGCGCGATCGCCGCGGCCAGCTCCTGCGCTTTCCATCGCGGCGTCGCGATCCGGGACCGGGACGTTGATCAGCCGCTGGGGGATCTTCTCCATCGCCGCGCGCTCGGCCAGGTCGCCACCGCTGAGCGCCTCCAGGGTCAGTAGCGCGCTAGCGATGCCGTCGCCCGACGGGACGAAGCCCATGTCGATGATGTGGCCCGACTGCTCGCCGCCCAACGACCAGCCGCGGTTGCGCAGCTCCTCGAGGACGTAGCGGTCGCCGACCGAGGTGATCGCGACGTCGACGCCCGCCTCGGCGCATGCCCGCGTGGAAGCCGTAGTTGGTCATCACGGTCACCGCGACGCCACCGGTCAGCCGGCCACGCTCGCGCAGGCTCAGCGCGGCCAGGGCGATCAGCTCGTCGCCGTCAACGATCACGCCGTGGCGGTCGACGGCGAGCACGCGGTCGCCGTCGCCGTCGAAGCCGAAGCCGAGGTCGTGGCCGCCCGCGCGGACGGTCTCGATCAGCAGGTCGAGGTGCGTTGAGCCGCAGCCGGCATTGATGTTGCGCCCGTCAGGCGCGTCGGCCAGGACGGTCACGGTCGCCCCGAGGCGACGGAAGATCTCGGGCGCGGCCTGGTAGGTCGCGCCGTGGGCGCAGTCCAGGACGACGTCGACGCCGGCGAGTTCCAGGTCGCCGAAGCGCGTCTGCAGCTCGCGCAGGTAGTCCTCCAGCGTGCCGTGCAGCTGGCGGACGCGGCCGATGGCCGGCGGCGCGGTGCGAGCGTCCGCCATGTCGGCCTGCTCGGCCAGCAGCGTCTCGATCGCCGCCTCGTCGGCATCGGAGAGCTTGAAGCCATCCGGTCCGAAGAACTTGATGCCGTTGTCGGCGAACGGGTTGTGCGAGGCCGAGATGACGGCCGCGAGATCGAACTTGTAGCGGCCGAGCAGCAGCGGCGCCGCCGGGGTGGGCAGCACGCCGCCCAGCAGAACGTCGCCGCCGGCGGAGGTGATGCCGGCGGCCAGCGCGGCCTCGAGCATCTCGCCCGACTCGCGCGTGTCGCGGATGACCAGGACCTGCGGACGCGGCGCCGGCGACTGGACCGTGACGGCACGGCCCAGCGCGAGGGCGAGCTCGGCGGTAAGGACCTCGCCCGCGACGCCGCGCACGCCGTCGGTTCCGAAGAGCCGGCGGCTCAAAGAACTACCGCTTGCTGAACTGCGGCTTCTTACGGGCCTTCTTGAGGCCGGCCTTCTTGCGCTCCTTAGCGCGCGCGTCGCGCGTCAGGAAGCCGCGGCGCTTGAGCTCGGTGCGCAAGTTCGGGTCGGCCTCCAGCAGCGCGCGGGAGATGCCGTGGCGCAGCGCGCCCGCCTGGGCCGAGACGCCGCCGCCGTGCATGCGGGCGATGACGTCCATACGGTCCTCGTAGCCCACCGTCTCCAGGGGCTGGCGGATCGTCTTCTGCAGCGTGGCGCGCGGGAAGAAGTCGTCGAGCGTGCGGCCGTTGATCGTGTAAGCGCCGGTGCCGGGCTTGAGGATCACGCGGGCGATCGCCGTCTTGCGCTTGCCGGTCGCGCGGTAGCGCGCGTCGTCGGCCAGCTGGATCTGCGCCGTGATCGGCTGCTCGTCGACGATGTCCTCTTCGTCGCCGGAGGCCTCGGGCTCCTCGCCGTCGGGATCCTCGTCCTCAGACCAGACGCGGCCGCCACGATCGTCGCCGTCGACGACGATGTCGACCTCGAGATCGGCGCCCGGGATGGCGGGCTTGACGCGCGGAGCGGCGGGCTCGTCGTCTTCGAGCTCCTCGTCGACCTGCTCGGCGGCGTCAGCCACCGGAGCGTCGTCGGCGGGCGCCTCGATGGGGTCCCGCCCACCCGCCTCGGCGACGGGCGCCGGAGCGTCGTCGGCCGCGGGGGTCTCCTCAGCCGCGGGGGTCTCCTCGGCCGCGGGGGTCTCCTCGGCGGCGACTTCGGGCTCGGGAGCCTGAGCCTCGGCGCCGGCTTCCGGCGTCGTGGTCTCCTGCTCGTCCTGCGGATCCTGCGGCGTCTGGTCGGACATGCCTAAGACTTGATCTCCAAGGGCTGGGGCTGCTGCGCGGCATGCGGATGCTCCGCGCCGGCATAGACCTTCAGCTTCGTCAGCTGCTTGCGGGCGAGGCGGTTGCGGGGCAGCATGCCCTTGACCGCGAGCCGGATGACCTCTTCAGGACGCCGCTCCAACATCTCCTCCAGCGTGCGGGACTTGATCCCACCGGGGTAGCCGGAGTGGCGGTAGTAGCGCTTCTCTGCGCGCTTGTTGCCGGTGACCGAGATCTTCTCCGCGTTGATGACGATGACGAAGTCACCGGTATCGACGTGGGGGGTGTACTCGGGCTTGCGCTTGCCGCGCAGGGCATCGGCGAGCTGCGTGGCGAGCCGACCAAGGGTCTGCCCGTTGGCATCGACGACGAGCCAGTTGCGCTCAGCGGTGGTGGAGTTGGCGACGTAGGTCTTCACGGCGTAAGGAAGCCGCGCGTCAGGGCGCGCGGCGACGGACGATGATAGGGCTTCGGGCCCGGACGCGGATCTCGGGGAGATGGTCCGAACCTCAGCGGGCCGCGTGACGACCCGATCCAGCCGGAGGAGTCTAGCGCCTGCGGTGGGTGCGCCGCGTTTCGGCCGATCGAGGCGCACGAAGCCGTTCACACGGTCCGCGCGCCGACGCCGCGGACTCGAACGTCCGTCCAGGCGCTGGACTCGCGTATGAGAACAGCCGACGTACCGGGATGTGTCGGTCCCTCCTCCCAACACCTCCGCCCCCGCGATCACGCACCTGCACGGTGACGTGGCGCCGATCTCCGACGTCCCAGGGATCCTGCCGCCGCTGTCGCGCGGCCGCTCGACGCGCCTGATCGGCCAGGTCGTCGTCGAGCTCGGCTTCGCCAAGGAGGAGGACGTCGAGCGCGCCGTCCAGCACGCGCGCGAATCGGGCCGCCTGACCGGCCGCATGCTGATCGAGGACGGCGTCCTCACCCCCCAGCAGCTGGCGCGCGTGCTCGCCGAGCGCTTCGGCATCGAGCGCGTCGACCTCGCCATCTTCAAGATCGACACCGATCTGGCCCGGCTCGTCGACCCCGGCTTCGTGCGCCGCTACGACGCGATCCCGGTCGGCCAGGACGACGAGGGCCAGCTGCTGCTCGCCATGGCCGACCCGGCCAACATGCTGGCGATCGACGACGTCACGATGATCACGGGCATGGCGGTGCGCCCGGTCGTCGCCGCCTACGACGACATCCACCGCCTCAGCGTCAAGCTCGGCAACGACCTCCCGGACCTCTCTGACGACGGCACCGAGGAGTCAAGCGAGGTCGACTTCTCGGCCCCGACCAACGACGTCACCGACCTGGGCTCCAACGACCAGGCGCCGATCATCAAGCTGGTCAACTCGGTGCTCAAGCGCGCGATCCGCCGCGGCGCTTCGGACATCCACTTCGATCCCGGCTCGGAGGACATGCACGTCATCTTCCGCGTCGACGGCATGCTCGACCAGGCCGTCACGATCCCGCGCCGCATGTCGGTCGGCGTCGTGTCGCGCATGAAGGTGATGGCCAACCTCGACATCGCTGAGCGCCGCACGCCCGCAGGACGGGCGCGTGTCGCTGCTGATCGACGGCCACGAGATCGACCTGCGCGTCGTGACGCTGCCGACGGTCTACGGCGAGGCGATCGTCGCCCGCATCCTGGACTCCTCCTCGGCCCCGGTCGGCCTCGAGCAGATCGGCATGTTGGAGGCAGATCGGCTCAACGTCGAGGCCGCGATGGCGCGCCCCTACGGCGGGGTCCTGGTCACCGGTCCGACCGGCTCGGGCAAGTCCACCACCTTGTACTCGTGCCTGGCGCACGTCAACAACGGCAACCGCACGATCGTCACCGTCGAAGACCCGGTCGAGTACCGAATGGACGGCGTCAAGCAGATGGCCATCAACGCCAAGGCGAAGATGACGTTCGCCGGCGGCCTGAAGGCGATCATGCGCGCCGACCCGGACATCATCATGGTCGGCGAGATCCGCGACGGCGAGACGGCGCACATCGCCGTCGAGGCCGCGCTGACCGGCCACTTGGTCCTGTCGACGCTGCACACCCGTGACGCGCCGAACGCCGTCTCGCGCCTGCTGGACATGGGCGTCGAGCCGTTCCTGCTCTCCAGCGCGATCGACTGCGTCGTAGCTCAGCGCCTCGCCCGCAAGCTCTGCGACTCCTGCAAGAAGTCGATCGTCGTCGAGGCCGAGGTCATGCGCATCAATGGCTTCGATGTCGACGGCGACGTCGAGACCATGCAGCCCGGCGGCTGCGACCGCTGTAACAACACCGGCTACCGCGGGCGCCTCGGCATCTTCGAGATCCTCAGGATGGACGAGGACATCCGCGTCGCTGGTCCTGCGCCGCGCCTCGGCCGACGAGATCGCCGCCGTCGCGGTCAGCAAGGGCATGAAGCGCCTGCGCGAGGATGGGCTGGACAAGATCCGCCTCGGGCAGACGTCGCCCGAAGAAGTGTTGCGCGTCACCGCCTCCGGCTAGGCGAGCCGCTCTCCTTCAGCCGCTTCGCGATCCAGCCCGTGGCCTCCTTGGCTGCGGCGGTCACGATCCCTGCGTGATCGACACCGGAGTACTTGGTGTAGGTCAAGCGCTTGTTGCCGTGCTTGAGCAGCTCGCCGGCGAGCGGTCTTGCGCGTCACCGCTTCCGGCTAGCCGGAACGCGTTTGCGCGCCACCTCGCCGCGCCTGACAACACGTGACGGAGCTTGAAGGGCTGGCGCCCATCGGCGCTCGCCCCGCGCCGTCAGCCACGACGATGCGGGGCGCAAACGCGTTCCGGCGGGCTTTCTGGACGATCGGCCAGGGGTGCTACCGCCTCGATCGATGAGAGGATTCCAGCATGGTCCATCTCCGCGCGATGTTGCTCGCGTTCGTTCTGCTGCTCGGCCTGGCGACGGCGAGCGCAGGCGCGAACCCCACCATCGGCGATGGCTATGGCGCGAGCGCGGCGATGGACCGCGACGGGACGACGCACCTCGTCTGGGGCACCCACGTCTCCAGCGAGCCCGAGCATGTCGTCTACTGCCAGATCCCGCACGGCCTCGAGGCGTGCGCGGCCGGTACCACCAAGACCTTCAACAACCCGTGCACGTACGACGACGGGACCTCCTACGGCAACTACGGCAACCTCGACCCGCCGAAGGTGCTGATCTCGCCGTTCGGCGACGTGATCGTCATGACGCATGGCAGCTGTGGCGCCGATCCGCCTGGCGACGAGGTCGCGCCGGACATGAACGTCATCTGGCAGTCGACCGACAACGGCGACACGTTCGACGACGGCATGATCTTCTCGCGGCGGTCCTACTCGACCTGGAGCAACCCGCGCTTCTTGACGTGGTCGTCGTCGATCCTCGACCTCGAGCAGCGCCGGATCGTGTCGGTCATCAGCAAGCAGGACAACACGTCGTTCTCGGACTCCCAGCCCCAGGCCTACCGCGGTGGCGTCTTCGTGCAGGGCGCGCCGCTGGGGATCACCCAGACCACCACGCTCGGCCGACTGACCGACGACACCGACAAGCGCAACCGCGACGGCGGCGGCCCGCACCCCTCGATCGTCCAGCGCGGCCCAGGCGACTTCGTCGTCGCCTGGGTCGACCCGGACAAGAAGATCGCGCTGCGCCAGTACGTCCATCCCGAGGACACCAGCCAGACCGCGATCAACGACGCGTCGCGCTGGACGGCGCTCGCGGGCCCTAGCGAGGTCAACGTCGACGAGCCGCACCTGGTGACCGGCCCGCTCGGGACGTTCTTGATGTACCGGCACACGCCGAACCCCGACTCGCCGCGCGAGACCGACTGGTACATCCGGCGCCTGGAGGGCTCGACGCTCGGCCAGGCCCGCAAGCTGCCCGACATCGACCTCTCCGTGGGCGAGGGCAACGGCTACAACTCCACCTACGTCAACACCGAGCGCAGCGGCCGGGCCAACCTCGTCCAAGACCAGGCCAACGGGCGGCTGCACTTCGTGCGGGCGCTGCCGGGCGCCCCCCAGCGCTGGAACCACGTCCAGTACATGACCTCCGACGACGGCATCGGCTGGAGCACCAACGCGCTGCTGCCCAAGCCGGCCTGGGACATCCGTGACCTCGGGGCCTACGGCATGACCGGCAACGTGGGGCAGTCGATCGACCTCGACCCGTGGCTCGGCGTGGCCACCGGCGCGCAGGGCTTCGGCGGCATCGTCGGCTGGTCATGGCAGACCACGCAGTCCGGCTCCTCGTATCCATTCGGCGGCGTGCTGCTGCCGGGGACGACGCCGCCGACGCCGGTCGACCCGGACCCGGACCCAGGTGGACCCGACCCCGGCAACCCGAACCCGGGCAACCCGAACCCCGGCAACCCCAACCCGGGCAACCCGAAGCCCGGCGGTGGCTCGCCCCCACCGACGCCATCCCCGGAGGACAAGCGCTGCCGCGTCCTGCAGATGGCCGCGCTGGACGTCGTCGCCGACGCGTGCTTCGAGGCCGACGGCACCGCGCTTGTCGCCAAGGGTGGCGTGCATGTCAATGGCATGGACTTGGTCGGCGCGTCGATCCGCTTCGACCCCACCAAGCTGAAGGTGACGTCGACCGGGCCGGTGAGCATCTCGGTCGGCAAGACCAAGCCGGTCAAGCTGTTCAACGGGACGATCGACTGGACGGTCCCCAAGGGCAACATCTTCGCGCTCGGCTCGATCGACGTCGGCAAGGTGGGGTCGTCGGTCTTCGGCTTCAAGTTCGTCGGCAGCGCGGACGTCAAGCTCGTGCGCGGCGCGGTCGAGATCGCGGGCAACGTCGGGCTGCCGAAGCTGCTCGGCGGCGTCACCGCCGACCTCGTCCTGCGCTCCGACAACATCGCCTCGTTGCACGTTCGCGAGCTGAAGTTCGGGTTCTCGCTGGCACGAGCTCGGGCCGCTCGACATCGCCGACGCGTCGCTGGGCTTCGACCCCGACGGGAGCAAGTGGAGCGGCTCGGCCAAGTTCGCGATCCCGCCGGGCATGCAACTCGCCGCGGCGATCGAGTTCCAGGACGGCGTGCTGACCAAGCTGGCCGGCGCGTTCTCGCCGCCGGCTCCGGGCTTCCCGCTGGACCCGTTCAGCGTCGCCTACCTCACCGAGATCCGCGCCGAACTGACGCAGAACCCGCTGTCGCTCAGCGGCGGGCTGACGATCGGCGCAGGCCCGCCGCTGTCGAGCACCGGCTCGGACCGCATGGTCCGGGTCGACGGCGACCTGCGGGTGACGCTGCCCGACAACGCGCCGGTGACGATCCGCGCCGAGGGCCTTGGCAGCGTGATGGGGATCCCGCTCGCGAGGGCCTACCTGCAGTACGTGACCGACGGGAACATCTCGGCCGGCGGCAGCGTCAAGGCCGAACTCGGGCCGGTCAAGGCGGAGGCGGCCGTCGACGGCTGGTTCCATGACCGCGCGTTCAGCATCGAAGGGCACGGCGAGGTCTGTGTCGGGGTCTGCATCGATGGGGAGATCGTGTTCTCGTCGAAGGGCTTCGCGGGCTGCGCCCACGCACCGTTCATCGACATCGGCGCCGGGATCACGTGGAGCAACGACCTGTGGGCGGGGCTGATCAACCCGTTGGTGCTGATCAGCCACATCGACCCGATGCCGGGGGGCTGTGACGTCGGGGCTTACCGGGGCGAGACGGCATCTACGCGCGCCCACGCGGCCCAGGCGCCCGGCGAGCGCAGCGTGCGGTTCGAGGCCGGGCTGCCGGCCGGGATCGTCGGCGTCATCGGGCGCGACGGGCCACCGCATGTCGCGCTGGTCGGGCCCGACGGGACGCGCGTCGAGCCGCAGCCCAACGCGCCGATCAACACGGCCAAGGCGTTCGCCTTCCAGTCGCTGGAGAAGCGGCTGACGTGGTTTGCCGTCAAGGCGCCGGCCGCCGGGGTGTGGAAGGTCGTGCCCGAGGCGGACTCGACGCCGATCACCGAGATGCGCGTGGCTAACGGCTTGCCCGCGCCGAAGGTGTCCGCGAAGGTGACGCGAAGCGCCGGCCGCAAGCGCGTGTTGACCTACAACATCGCGCCGATCCCCGGCCAGACCGTCGCCTTCGCCGAGCAGGGCAAGCGCGGCCTCGGCGCCGCGCTCGGCGACGTCAAGGCACGGACGAAGGGCACGCTGACGTTCACGCCCACGGCCGGCCCGGGCGGCCCGCGCACGATCATCGCCCAGGTCGCCCAGCGGGGCATCCCGCGCAAGACGCTGACCGTCGCGCGCTACATCGCCCCGGCCCCGCCGCGGCCCGCCAAGCCGCGGCTGAAGGCGCGGCGGTCGGGCACGAAGCTGATCGTGACCTGGCCCAGGGATCCGGAGTCGCGCCGCTTCACCGTCAACGTGACGCTCTCTGACGGCCGCGTCCTCGTGCTCGCGCCCAAGGCGCCGAAGGTCACGATCAGCGGGGTGGCCAAGGCGACGTCGGCGACGATCACCGTGCGGGGCGAGGACCGCAACCGCGTCGCGGGCCCGCGGGCCACGGTGCGCGTGAAGACGGTCAAGGTCAAGGCGAAGCGCAAGGCCAAGTCCCGCGCCGCCGCAACATCGGCCTGGGTCGCCTAGCCCCGCGGCACCCTGCGCGGGGCGTCGAGGGACGACTGAATCTCGTAGAGCGAGATCGAATCGTCCCTCGACGCTCTGGGCGGGCGGTCTACCTCAAGCGTTTCGCGATCCAGTCGGTCGCGTCCTTGGCGGCCGCGGTCACGATGCCGGCGTGGTCGATGCCCGGGTACTTCTTGTAGGTCAAGCCCTTGGTGCCGTTCTTGGCCAACTCGGTCGCGAGCTGGTCGGTGAAGATCGGGATGACGGTGCTGTCGGCGCTGCCCTGGTCGATCAGCAGCGGCGTCGTGATCTTCAGGTGCGACGGGTCCTGGACGTCGAGCAGCTTGGCCAGCGGGGCGAAGTCGGCGCCGTCCTTGAAGATGGCCTTGGGCGAGAGGCCGCCGAAGGAGGTCGGCGCCGACAGCTCGGGCAGGCACTGCGTCTCGGTCTGCGCGAAGAGCGCGTTGGCCTGGTCGCTGAGGACCGCGCCGAGGTCGAACGACGGGTTGGCCGTCACGATGCCGCGCCCGATGTCGGCGATCAGGCCGCTGAGCCCGCCGCCGGGCGAGGTCAGGATGCTGGTCAGCGGGATCTGGTCGTCGAGGTGCGAGGCGGGCGCGAAGGCGACGGTGCCGCGGAGCTTGAGCTCGGGCGTCCACTTGGGCGCCAGCGCGGCGGCAAAGAGCGCGGCGTGGCCGCCCTGGGAGTGGCCGGAGATGATGGTGGTCTTGCTCAGGCGCGGGTCGAGCTCGCGGGCGGCGCGGGCGATGTCCAGCGTCGCGCGGCCCTCCGAGTTGCCGATGAGGTAGGGGTGCGGGCCGGGCGTGCCGAGCCCTTCGTAGTCGGTGCGCACGACCGCGTAGCCGGCCTTCAGCCAGCGGGAGAGCAGCGGCGAGATGTAGGCGTTGTATCCGTGGACCGGCGTGCCGACCGCGTCGCGTGACGGCGCGCACTGGTCGGCGGCGCCCGTCGTGCCGTGGGCGTAGGTGATGACCGGCCAGCCCTTCTTGGGGGCCTTGCCCTTCGGGATCGACACGATCCCGGAGACCGCATTGGCCTTGCCGTCCACGCCCTGAGAGCGGTAGAGCACCAACTTGGTCTTCGACGCACCCGGCACCACCGCCGGCCCCGTCAGCGTCCGCGCCCAGATCAGATCCCCATGCTTCTTGCCCGGCAGCGGAGACGGCGGCGTGTAGAACTCCGCGCCCGCTGGGCCGGTGCGGACCTTGGTGACGGTCTTGGGAGCGGCGGAGGCGGAGCTCGCGAGCGCGAGGCAGAGCGTCAGCGCGACGGGGACAACGAAGCGGGACATCCCCCGACAGTACCCCGTCCGCCCCGCGCGCGAGGCCAGTTACTCCCACTCGATGGTTCCGGGGGGCTTGGACGTGATGTCCAGGACCACCCGGTTCACTTCGCGCAGCTCGTTGATCATCCGCGAGGCGATCTGCTCGAGCAGGTCGTAGGGCAGGCGGGCCCAGTCGGCGGTCATGGCGTCGTCGCTGGTCACTGCGCGGATGACGACGACGTAGCCGTAGGTGCGCTCGTCGCCCTGGACGCCGACGGTGCGGACGTCGGGCAGGACGCAGAAGGACTGCCACAGCTCGCGGTAGAGGCCCGCGTTGCGGATCTCGTCCTGGAGGATGGAGTCGGCGTCGCGCAGGACGTCCAACCGCTCCTTGGTGGCCTCGCCGCCGACGACGCGGATCGCCAGGCCGGGGCCCGGGAAGGGCTGGCGCCAGACGAGGCGCTCGGGCAGGCCGAGCTCGGCGCCGACGGCGCGGACCTCGTCCTTGAAGAGCGCGCGCAGCGGCTCGACGAGCTCGAACTCCAGGTCGTCGGGCAGACCGCCGACGTTGTGATGGGACTTGATCGTCGCCGCGCCCGTGCCGCCGCCCGACTCGATGACGTCGGAGTAGAGCGTGCCCTGGACGAGGAACTTCGCGTCGCCGATCTTGGCGGCCTCCTCCTCGAAGACGCGGATGAACTCGGCGCCGATGATCTTGCGCTTGGCCTCCGGCTCGCTCACGCCGGCGAGCTTGTCGAGGAAGCGGTTCTCGGCGTCGACGGCGACCAGCGGGATCTTGTACTGGTCGCGGAAGGCCTTGATGACCTGCTCGCCCTCGTTCTTTCGCATCAACCCGTGGTCGACGAAGATGCAGGTGAGCTGGTCGCCGATCGCCTGGTGCACGAGCACCGCGGCGACCGAGGAGTCCACGCCGCCGCACAGCCCGCAGATGACCTTCGCGTCGCCGACCTGGGCGCGGATGCGCGCGAGCTGCTCCTCGACGATCGAGGCCGCCGACCAGTTCAGCTCGGCGCCGCAGACGTCGCCCAGGAACTTCTTCAGGACGTCGGTCCCGTAGGGCGTGTGGACGACCTCGGGGTGGAACTGGATCCCGTAGATCCCGCGCTCGACGGACTCGAACGCCGCCACCGGCGACGCGGTTGACGACGCCAGCGCGGTGAACCCGGGCGGCGCCTCGAAGACCGTGTCGCGATGCGACATCCAGCAGGACTGCTCCAGCGGCAGGCCGGCCAGCAGCGTCCCGCTCTCGCGCACCGTCAGCTGGGAGCGGCCGAACTCGCCGACCTCTGCCCCCTCGACCTTGCCGCCGAGCTTGAGCGCGAGCAGCTGCATGCCGTAGCAGATGCCCAGCACCGGGATGCCGAGCTCCAGCAGCTCCGGGTCGAGCTTCGGCGCGCCGTCGGCATAGACCGACGCGGGGCCGCCGCTGAGGATCAGGCCCTTCGGCTTGCGCTTGCGGACCTCCTCGGCGCCGACGTGGTGGGGCAGCAGCTCGCTGAAGACCCCGCACTCGCGGACGCGCCGCGCGATCAGCTGCGAGTACTGCCCGCCGTAGTCGAGGACGACGACCTCGTCGACCGCGGTCGGGCGGTCGACGGGCGCCGACTCGTCGGCAAGCTCCGTGGCCGCCGTGCTGGCGGTGACGAGGTTGTCGGTCATCAGGTGCGCTACGCCTCCGCCAGCGCGGGCGTCTTCTCGCTAGCGGCGGCGTTGGGCTCCGCCGGCCCGTTGACCGAGGCAGCCGCGCCGCGCGAGCCCATGCCCACGCCCTGGGAGGACTGCAGCTGCTTGCCCTCGGTCTGCAGCGACGGGGCGATCATCAGCTCGGCCCGGTTGAACTCGGCGATGTCCTGGTAGCCGGTCGTCGCCATCGAGGTGCGCAGGCCGCCCATGAGGTTGAACGTGCCGTCGTTCTCGCGGGCGGGCCCGACGAGGATCTCCTCCAGCGTGCCGTTCTGCACCGTCGCGACGCGCGCGCCGCGCGGCAGCGTCGGGTGGAACGTCGCCATGCCCCAGTGGAAGCCGCGGCCCGGCGCCTCGTGGGCGCGGGCGAGCGGAGAGCCGACCATGACCGCGTCGGCGCCGCAGGCGATCGCCTTCGAGACGTCCCCGCCAGTTCGCATCCCGCCGTCGGCGATGACGCGGACGTACTCGCCGGTCTCCAGCATGTGCTGCGAGCGGGCGCCGGCGACGTCGGCGATCGCCGTCGCCTGCGGGACGCCGACGCCGAGCACGCCGCGCGTGGTGCAGGCCGCGCCGGGGCCGACGCCGACGAGCACGCCGGCCGCGCCGGTGCGCATCAGGTGCAGGCCCGTGTGGTAGCTGGCACAGCCGCCGACCACGACCGGGACGGGCAGATCGGCGATGAACTCCTTGAGGTTCAGCGCCTCGGAGGTCTGCGAGACGTGCTCGGCCGAGACGACGGTGCCCTGGATGACCAGGATGTCGAGGCCGGCGTCCAGGACCTTCTCGTAGTACTTGTTGACGCGCTGCGGGGTCAGCGAGGCGGCGGTGACGACGCCCTGCTCCTTGATCTCGCGGATCCGCTGGACCATGAGGTCCTCGTCGATCGGCGCGCTGTAGATCTCCTGCATCTCGCGCGTCGCGATCTCCTTGGGCAGCTGCGCGATGCGCTCCAGCTGCTCGTCGGCGTCCTCGTAGCGGCTGAAGATGCCTTCGAGGTTGAGGACGGCGAGGCCGCCCAGCTTGCCGATCAGTCCCGCGGTGCGGGGGGAGACGACGCCGTCCATCGCCGAAGCGAGCAGCGGCAGCTCGAAGCGGTAGTCCCCCAGCTTCCAGGAGATGTCGACATCGTCAGGGTCGCGTGTGCGCCGTGAGGGCACGATCGCGATGTCGTCGAATCCATAAGCACGACGGGCCTTCTTCCCGCGGCCGATCTCGATCTCCATTGGGCGAATCCTAGGTCTGGGGCCGGACGAAAAGACCCCGCGCGAGCGGGGTCCAGGATGGGCGCTGCGGCGTGGTGTGGCGGCAACCAAACACGCGTTTCAGAGAGTAGCAACGGCTTCGTACGGAACCGAACTTCACGCCGCGAAGCGGCGCCTTCAGCTGACTTCTGCCGATGCCGACACGGCGGCGACATCGACGTCGGAGAGCAGCCGGTCGACCTCGCGCGGCTCGACCAGGCCCGCACCGAGGTGCTGGGTGGACTCCGCGCCGCAGGCGACGCCGTAGGCCAGGCAGTCCGCCGTCGCCTTACCGGCGTAGCGCGCGGCGACGTAGCCGGCCAGGAACGCGTCGCCCGCGCCGACGCCGGCGACAGCCTCGCGCGTCGGGATCGACACGCGGAAGCGCTGGCGATGGCCGTCGACGCGCATGCACGCGACGCAGCCGTCCTCCAGCGTCATGACGGCCTCGCGGGCGCCCTGCTCGACCATCTCGCCGACGGCGATCATCCGGTCCTCGTCGTCGTTGAACTCGTGGCCGACGAGCTCCTCGGCCTCCAGGACGTTGGGCGAGATCACGTCGGGCTCGGCGCGGACGGCGTGGCGCAGCGGCTCGCCGTCGGTGTCGATGACCGTCAGGACGTTGGCCTTGCGCAGCTCGCGGATCAGCCCGGCGTAGATGTCGGGCTCGACCCCGCGCGGCAGCGAGCCGGCGATGACCACCATGTCGGCGCCGCGGGCGAGGTAGAGCAGCTTGTCGCGGAAGAGCTCGACCTCCTTGGCCGAGACCGCCGGACCGCGCTCGTTGATCTCGGTCTGCTGCCCGTTGGTCGGGTCATAGACCGCGGTGTTGGTGCGCGACTCCTCGCGGATCCGCACGAAGTCGTTGAGGATCGACTCCTCGGTGAGCTGGTCGACGATCCGCGTGCCGGTCGGTCCGCCCGCGAAGCCGGTGGCGATCACCGGCTGGCCGAGAGTCTTCAGCGCGCGGGCGATGTTGACGCCCTTGCCGCCGGCGGCGGTGCGCTGCTCCACGGTTCTATGCCGACGCCCGAGCCGGAAGTTCGGCACGGACAGCGACTTGTCGATCGCGGCGTTCAGGGTGACGGTGATGATCACGCGACGGGTGCCCCTCTGCCGGTGCGCCGCCTCTGCCTGCGCCGCACCGCGCGCCGCCGAAGCAGCACGAGGTAGAGGCTACAGAGGGCGAAGGCTCCGAGCAGGATGAGCGTGACCGGGTTTCCGAGCCAGTCGCGCAGGCGGTCGAAGAACGTGGCCGCGTCGACGGCGTCGGCGGTCTGCAGCGGCACGCGCGCGACGACCTTGCCGCGCTGGGTGACGGTGACCGTGCCGACGCGCGCGCCCTTGGGCAGCGGCCCGTCGATCGTCGTCGGCGCCCCGCTGACGGTGACGACGAGCTTGTCGCCACGGCGCGCCGTGCGCTTGACGGTCGCGCCGGCGACGAGATCGACCTGCTCGTCGCGGTGCGAGAGCGCCGCGTGGCCGGCGATCTGGTCCTTCTTGACGGCGGTGACGACGTGGTAGCGGCTGAGGCCGTGCTTGAGGAGGTTGAGCGCGTCGCTGTCGCGCGCTGACTCGCTGGGGTCGTCGAGGACGACGGCGACGACCGTGACGCCCGCCCGTGAGGCCGAGCCGACGAGGATGTAGCCGGCCGTACTGGTGTGGCCGGTCTTGACGCCGTTGACCGCCGGCACGTTGCGCACGAGCACATTGCGGTTGGCGAACGTGCGCGGGTGGTTGCCGGACTTCAGCGTGACGCGCGGCAGGTTGGTCGTCTCGCGGAAGAAGGCGTTGCGGCGCAGGATCAGCGTCAGCTTGGCCAGATCGGTCGCCGTCGAGTAGTTCTCGGGCGAGTCGAGGCCGATCGGGTTCGCGTAGTGCGTGTTGGTGAGCTTGAGCTGACGCGCCTTGGCGTTCATCAGCCGCACGAACGCCGGGCGCGAGCCGGCGACGCGCTGCGCGAGCGTGGCCGCGGCGTCGTTGGCCGAGGTGATCAGCAGCGCGCGCAGCAGGTCGCGGACGGTCACGCGCTCGCCGCCGCGGAAGCCGGCCAGCGACTCGACCGACGAGCCGTGGTAGTTGATGGTGGTCATCACGTCGTCGAGCGAGGCGTGCTCGAGCGTGACCAGCGCGGTCATCAGCTTCGTCGTCGAGGCGATCGGCCGGCGCTGGTCGGCGTTGCGCTGAAAGACGACGTCACCGGTCGCCGGCTCCACCAGGATCGCGGCGGGCGCCCGAACCTGCGGCGGCTTGGGCGTGGTGGCCGCGGACGCAGGCGCGGGCAGCGATGGCGGTGAGCGCCGCGACGGCCAGGGCGGCGAGGGCCGTCAACACCCACCAAAGCGCGGAGCGTCCGGTCGCTCATCGCGGGAGCTTCAGCTTCTGGCCGGGATGCAGGGCGGCAGGAGTCGACATCCGGGTTGGCCTCCTGCAGCGACCCGACTCGGTCCCGGTCTTGGCGGCGATCACCGAGAGCGAGTCGCCGGACTTGACCGTGTAGGTGGTCTTGGCCTTCTTGGTGGACTTGGTCGTCGACGTGGCCGTCCCGTCGGCGTTCGTGCCGGTCTTGGAGGTGGTGCTCGAGGTCGTCTTGGACGTCGAGTCCGAGCCGAGCTCGTGATCGACGACGACGTAGATGGCGACCGCGCAGGTCACGAGGGCCAGCGGGGCCAGCCAGCGGGCGGGAGAGCGGCGGCGCATCAGGGGCGCAGGATAGGCGGCGCGTCGGTCTGGACGCCGCGGCGCGCCATCAGCCCAGCGCCCATGCGGCAGCCCGCAGCCGCTCGGCCTCGGCACGGGCCGCGTCGGCGGGCGAGGCCGCGTCGCCGTCCTGCTCGTGCGCGCGCACGATCGACCGGGAGGCGGTGACCAGGCCGGCGGCGCGACCGGGAGCGAAGGCGGGCGCGAGGTCCTCGACGCGGCCGCCCTGGGCGCCGACGCCGGGCAGCAGGAAGATCGCGTGGGGCAGCAGCTCGCGCGCCCGGGCCAGATGCTCGGGGCGCGTGGCGCCGAGGACCGCGCCGATGTCGCTCAGGCCTGAGAGCGGCGCGCGGTGCTCGGCACCGAGCTCGGCGACGAGCTCGGCCACGCGCTCCCAGACGGTGCCGCCGCGCGCCAGCGGCTCGTCCTCGAGGTCGGCGGCGCCGGGGTTGGAGGTGCGGACGAGGACGAAGAGGCCGGCCTCGTGGGCGCGGCCGACGGCGGCGAAGGAGCGCAGCGTGTCGAGGCCCATGTAGGGGTTGACGGTCAGCGCGTCGGCGCCGAGGCCGGGGATGATGCCGTGCCCGCTCTCCCCTTCGTCCGGGTTGGCCTCCTGCAGCGACCCCACGTCGGTCCCGGTCTTCGCCGCGATCACCGACAGCGAGTCGCCGGACTTGACCGTGTAGGAGGTCTTGGCCTTCTTGGTGGACTTGGTCGTCGACGTGGTCTTCCCGTCGGCGTTGGTCCCGGTCTTGGTGGTGCTCGAGGTCGACTGCGACGACGAGTCCGAGCCGAGCTCGTGATCGACGACGACGTAGATGGCGACCGCGCAGGTCACGAGGGCCAGCGGGGCCAGCCAGCGAGCGGGAGAGCGACGGCGCATCAGGGGCGCAGGATAGGCGGCGCGTCGGTCTGGACGCCGCGGTGCACCATCAGCCCAGCGCCCATGCGGCGGCCCGCAGCCGCTCGGCCTCGGCACGGGCCGCGGCGGCGGGCGTGGCGGCGTCGCCGCCCTGCTCGTGCGCGCGCACGATCGACCGGGAAGCGGTGACCAGGCCGGCGGCGCGGCCGGGGGCGAAGGCCGGCGCAAGGTCCTCGACGCGGCCGCCCTGGGCGCCGACGCCGGGCAGCAGGAAGATCGCGTGGGGGAGCAGCTCGCGCGCCCGGGCCAGGTGCTCGGGGCGCGTGGCGCCGAGGACAGCGCCGATGTCGCTCAGGCCAGAGAGCGGCGCAAGGTGCTCGTCGCCGAGCTCGGCGACGAGTTGCGCGACGCGCTCCCAAACGGTGCCGCCGCGCGCCAGCGGCTCGTCCTCGAGGTCGGCGGCGCCGGGGTTAGAGGTCCGGACCAGGACGAACAGGCCGGCATCGTGGGCGCGGCCGACGGCGGCGAAGGAGCGCAGCGTGTCGAGCCCCATGTAGGGCGCGACGGTCAGCGCGTCGGCACCGAGGCCGGGGATGCTGCCGTGCCCGCCCGCCCCGCCGTCCTCGCCGTCCCAGGGCGTCGCGCCGAGGAAGCCCTGGGCGTAGGCGGTGGCGGTGACGTCGATGTCGCCGCGCTTGCCATCGGCGAGAACGAGCAAGCCCGCGGCGCGGGCGTACGCGACGGTCGCGGCCAGCGCGTCCCAGCCGGGCGCGCCGAGGCGCTCGAAGCAGGCGACCTGCGGCTTGACGGCGACGACGGCGTCGCCGACCGCGTCGATGACCGCGCGGCAATGGGCGAGGACGGCAGCCGCGGCGCGGACCGCAGGACGTGCGCCGAGCGCGCCAGCCGCGGCGTCTTGGGCCTCGGGCCAGAGCGCCAGTGGATCGGGATCGAGGCCGAGCACGATCTGCGACTCGCGCTCGGCGACGGCGGCGGCCAGCCGGTCGGCTACATGAACGGCAGGCAGCGTTAGCCCTTGACGGCCTTCTTGAGGCCAGACCCAGCGGTGAAGCGCGGCACCTTGGAGGCGGCGATCTGGATCGCCTCGCCCGTGCGGGGATGCACGCCGTCGCGAGCGCTGCGCTCGGCCACGTGGAACTTGCCGAACCCGGAGAACGTGATCTCGCCACCACGGGCGAGCGTCTCCTCGATGACGCCGAGGACGGCCTCGACCGCCGCGGCGGCTTCCTTCTTCTCGAGGTCGCCCTTCCGGGCGACGTGATCGACGAACTCGCTCTTCGTCACTTGCGGTCCTCCTGTCGAGGTCGTAGGCGGGGCGACGCTAGCACCGCTGCCTGTGAGGCTCTGGGCTGCGGTCGGCCGGGCAGTGTGGTGTGGGAGTCGGACGGATCGGCGCTGCAGTCGTCGGCGCCAACAGCCAGAATGCGCGTTCGATGACCCTGCAGCGCATCGCCTGGCTCGTGACCGTCGCGGCCCTCCTGATCGGAGCGCTCGTGATGCTGCTGTCGCATTACCAGGGCTACGCCGCGCTCTTCACCGCCGTGGCGGCGTCGGCCGCGATCAACCTGCGCTGACGTAAGCAGTCACCTTGCGAGGCTCCCGGACCGGCGAACGAGCCCTCAGGGCGAGAGTTCGCCAGGTTCGGTGTGGACGATGACCTCGTCGATCGCCGGTGCCTGATCGCGGATCCGGCGCTCCAGCTCGCTGGCGACGTCGTGGGCCTGGTCGAGCGTCTGCGCGCCGTCTAGGCGAACCGTGAGCAGCACGACGAGCCCGTCGTCGCCAGCACGGAAGCGCAGCGCCTCGGCCTGGCCGCCGGTGAGGTCGCGGACGATGGTGCGCACGATCCGCTCCTCGTCGGCGACCTCGGCCCACCGCGGCTCGGCGCCCTCGGCATCGGTGGAGAGTGGCTCGATGTGGGTGTAGATGTCGACGACCTCCGGCACGGAGGCGTGGATCGCGGCCTCGACCGCGCAGGCGATGTCGTGCGCGGCGCCGAGGTCCAGGTCGGCGGGCAGCTTGAGGTGCAGCGACAGCTCCGGGTGTCCGTCGACGTCGACCACGCGCACGTTGTGGACCTCGCGCACGCCGCGGACGGTGAGCGCCGCCGCGCTGGCGCGCTCACGCAGGTCGCCTTCGCCAGTCGCCGGGCTCGACGTGGACGACGACGTCGCTGCCGGGCAGCGCGCCGCGCACCGCGTCCTCGATCGAGTCGGCGACCGCGTGCCCCTCTCCCAGCGCCGCGTCGGGCGGCACGGCGACCGTCGCCTCCACGAAGTTGCGCCCGGCGGCGGCACGCACGCGCAGGCGGCGCAACTCGATCTCGGGCTCGGCGTCGGCGATCGCCGCGCGCGCGGCGGCCTGCGCCTCCTCCGGGCGTGGCGTCCATCAGTACGTTGACGTTGCGGCGCATCAGCCGCACGGCCGCGACGACGACGAGCACCGCGACGAGCAGCGCGGCAACCGAGTCGGCCTCCGGTGTTCCGGCGCGCGTGAACAGCAGGCCGATCAGGACCGCGATCGTGCCGACCATGTCGGAGCCGAAGTGCAGCGCGTTGGAGGCCAGCGCCGGGCTGCCGTGACGCCGCGCCGCGCGCTGCGAGACCACCATCCGCGACACGTCGACGACCAGCACGACGGCGAGCACGCCGAAGATCCAGCCGTCGGCGTCGACATGGTGGCTGCCGCCCTCGATCAGCCGCGCGAGCGCCTGGATGCCGATGAACGCGCTGGCCAGGACCAGGAAGCCGCCCTCGCCCAGGGCGGCGAGGTGCTCGGCCTTGCCGTGGCCGTAGGGATGGTCGCGGTCCGGCGGCCGGATCGCGACGCGCAGCGCGAGGAAGGTGAGCAGCGCGGCGACGAGGTCGGTCCCCGAGTGCACCGCCTCGGCGACCAGGCCCAGGGAGCCGGAGATGAGGCCGGCGACGAGCTTGAGCGTGACCAGGAACGCGGCCGCGACCACCGAGCCCAGCGCCGAGCGCAGAACGCCGGGCGCCGACGCGCTAGCCAGCTCCGAAGGAGCAGGACCCCGCGCGGTTGGGTCGCGCCCGACCCCAGCACCGGTGGACCTCGCCCGCTGCGCCCTCATGGCCCTAGGTGCTCAGCCAGTAGCGCCGCGGCACGGCCGCGATGGCTGATCGCGCCCTTCTCGGCCGCCGTCAGCTCCGCCATCGTGCGCCCTGGCGGCGGCGCGATCTCGTCGTCGGGCAGGAACGCCGGGTCATAGCCGAAGCCGCCGTCTCCACGGGGCTGGGCCGCCAGCGTGCCGGTGCAGCGACCCTCGAAGAGCAGCTGGGTGCCCGCGGCTGGATCGACGAGCGCGATCACGCAGACGTAGGCCAGCGCGCTGCCGGCTGGCGCCTCGCGCAGCAACTTGGCGAGGTTCTCCTCGTCGGTCGCGTCCTCGCCGGCGAAGCGCGCGGAGTAGACGCCGGGACGCCCGCCGAGCGCGGCGGACTCGATTCCCGAGTCGTCGGCGATGACCACCGTGCCTAGCGCCGCGGCCGCGGCGCGTGCCTTGCCGAGCGCGTTCTCGGCGAACGTCGTGCCGGTCTCGGGCGGCAGCTCGACCTCGGGCGGGAGCGCCACGACCTCGTGGGGCGCCAGCAGCGCCGCGAACTCGTGCGCCTTGTGGTCGTTGCGGGTCGCGAGGACGAGCTTCATGGTGGCGGTGTTCCCTACGCCGCGGCGCCGGCGCGGCCGGCCGCGATCGCGTCGTCCTGGAGCACGCGCAGCCGCGCGATCCCGGCCTCGGCGAGATGCAGCAGCTCATCGAGGTGGGTGCGGCTCAGCGGCGTGCCCTCGGCCGTGGCCTGCACTTCGACCAGGCCGCCCTCGCCGGTCATGACGACGTTGGCGTCGACCTCGGCCGAGGAGTCCTCGGGGTAGTCGAGATCGAGCAGCGCCACGCCATCGACGATCCCGCAGGAGATCGCCGCGACCGAGCCGGTCAGTGGCGAGCGCGTGATCGTGCCGGCGGCGACGAGCTTCTCGCAGGCGAGCGCGAGCGCGACGTACGCGCCGGTGATCGACGCCGTCCGCGTGCCGCCGTCGGCCTGCAGCACGTCGCAGTCCAGATAGATCGAGTTCTCGCCCAGCGCGCCGAAGTCCACGACGCCGCGCAGCGAGCGGCCGATCAGCCGCTGGATCTCGACGCGTGCGCCCGTCGGCACGGCCCTTGGTGATGTCGCGCTGCTTGCGCTCGCCCGTCGACGCCGGAAGCATCCCGTACTCGGCGGTGACCCAGCCCAGGCCCTTGCCCATCCGCCAGCGCGGCACGCCGGTCTGGGCCGAGGCCGTGCAGATAATCGCGCGTCTCGCCCATCGAGATCAGCGCCGAGCCCGACGCGGTGCGCACGAAGCCGGGCTCGATCGTCACCGGCCGCAGGGCGTCGGGCGCACGGTCATAGGAGCGGGTTACGGTCGTGGCCATGCGGACACCTCGGTCGTGGTTGAGCGCCCAGCGAGGTCGACATGCTCGACCTCGGTGAGCGGCATCTGCAGAAAGCGGGTGCCGTGCGCGTGGAACGCCTCGGCGTCGCCGGTGCACAGGAAGGAGTAGGTGCCCTCGCCCTCGCGCCGCGACGCAAGGCCGCGCGAGCCGAGGACGTGCTCGGCTTGGCGTGCGAGCGCGGCGCCGGAGGTCACGATCGTCACCGACCGTCCGAGCATCCGCTGCAACATCGAGCGCACCAGCGGATAGTGCGTGCAGCCGAGGATCACGGTGTCCACACCAGCTGCGACCAGCGGCGCGCAGTAGCCGCGCACCACCGCTTCCAGCTCGCGGGAGAACAGCTCCCCGCCCGGCGGATCCTGGATCAGCGGCGCGAGGTCGGGGCATGCGACGGCGACGAGGTCGACATGCGGGTCGACCGCCGCGACGGCGCGCTCGTAGGCCCCGGAGTCCACCGTCGCGGGCGTGGCCAGCAGGCCGATGCGCCCGCTGCGCGTCACCGCCACGGCCTGTGCCGCCTCGGGCTTGACGACGCCGATGACCTCGACGCCGAGCGTCGTCTCGAGCATCCGCCGCTGCAGCGACGGCAGCGCCGCGGCGGTCATCGAGTTGCAGGCGACGACCAGCAGCTTGGCCCGCCGCGCGACCAACTCTTCGGCGATGTCCATCCCGAAGCGCTCCAGCTCCTGCACGCTGCGCTGGCCGTAGGGGAAGCGCGCGCTGTCGCCCAGGTAGATGTAGTCCTCTTGGGGCAGCGAGACGAGCAGCTCGTGCAGCACGGTGAGGCCGCCCACACCGGAGTCAAAGACGGCGATGGGGCGATCGCGCGGATCGGCGGCAGACACGGAGCCCATCGTAGGCGTCATGGCCGTCGCACCCAGCCTGCGGCTTAGCGCTTGGCGCCCGGCGCCTGGCCGACGCCGTCGATCGAGTCCTGGACCTTCTTGACCACCGTCGAGGCGATCGAGCTGTCGTGGCCGGCCTTGACGACCGCGACCATCACGCCCGCTAGGAGCAGGATCAGGCCGATGTACTCGACGGTTCCCTGCCCTTCCTCGCGTGCGGCAACCGCCCGGTGGGCACGCTGCAGATGGTGGTGGACGGTCGCGTGAGCGAAACCAATGGCGCGGTGCATGAGTCTCTCCATAGATGAGGGTGAACGGGAGTGACCGAGATGCTGCGCCTAAGCACGTGACGGATCTACGCGCGGACGTGACGATCCTGCGCAGCGCCAGTGTCGGAAGTCGCTGGTATCGTCCTGACTGGCGCCGAAGAGGCGCCTTCTTCCTATGAAGGGTCCCCTCCGCCGCATCCGCTCCAGCCGGCGTCCACCCGACCCGAGCCCGCAGGAGTCGCAGCCGACGATCGTGGCGCCCCCGCAGGCGCCACCCGCCGCACCGCTTCCCGCCGGTCTCGCGCCCGAGGACGTCGCCCCGACCCGCCCCAGCTTCCGCGACCGCGGCCGGCTGCGGCGCCGTCTGCGATATCTGCGCCGTGTCCGCGAGCTCGGCTTCCGCGACCTCGGCGGCCTGGCGTTCGACCTCCATCGCTTCGCGCGTCGCAACGATGAGCTGGTGCTCGGCAAGCTCGCCGCGCTTGACGCCGTCGACCGCGAGCTGCGCGCGATCGAGCGGGTGCTCAACGAGCGCCGCGACATCATCGAGCTGCGCGAGCCCGGCGTTGCCGCCTGCCCGCGCTGCGGCGCCCTGCACGGCAGCGACGCGCGCTTCTGCCCCCAGTGCGGCACGCAGTTCAGCGGACCGCTGGCGATGGTCGAGGTCGGCGGGGCGGGCCCGTCAGGGTCCGGGATGGGCGCGACCGTTTCCGTCGATCCCGCCCAGGAGGCGCTACCGCTGAGCGTCACCGAGCAGTCCACGACGCCAGTCTCTGGCGCGCTGGCCGGCAACCCGCCGCCCCCCGCCCCACCGGAGCCACCCCCGGCGCCCGCGCCCGTCGATCAGGCCACCCAAGCCCACCCGTTCGTCGACGCCAACAGCAACGGCCGCGACGACCAGCAGAGCCTCCCGAGCGGCGACCCGCTCGCCCCGCGCGAGCATCCGGAGCCCTGATGAGCGGCCAGGGTCCCTCGCACGCCACGGGCCCCCAGCCCGTGCCGCTGCGCTGCCCGCGCTGCGGAGCCAACGTCGCACCCGAGCAGGACTGGTGCCTGGAGTGCGGCGCGCCCGCGCGAACGCGCCTGGCACCGACGCCGAACTGGCGCGCGCCGATGGCGCTCGTGGCCGTGGTGGTCCTCCTCGCCGGCCTCGCGCTCGCCTTCGCGTTCACCAGCCTGACCAGCGACGACGGCAGCGTCAGCGCAGCGACCACCGCGCCCGCGCAGCCGGCCGAGAGCGTCGCAACCCAGAGCGTCCCCGTTGCCCCCGCCCCGTCCACGGCCGCGCCTGCGTCAACGGCGGTCCCGGGCAGTACCGGCTGACCCGCCCAGTAGCGCCGCGTGCCGGGCCAGGAAACCCTTGCTCAGCGTGTGTACTGGCAACTCAGGAGTGCTCACCAGATCGTCGGTGCCGAGCACTTCCAACAGCGCGATCAACCCCCGCGACAGCGCACCGAGGTCGTAGCCGCCCTCCAGCACCACGCCGATCGGCACGTCAAGCTCATCGGCCAGTGCCCGGATCGACGCCCCCATCGTCGCGTAGCCCGCATCGGTCACCGTGCAGCCGGCCAGCGGATCGTCAGCGTGGGCGTCAAAGCCCGCCGAGACAAGGATCAGCCCAGGCGCATAGGCGCGCGCGAGCGGGACCGCGACATGCTCGACCAGCGACCCGAAGGCCGCGTCGCCCGAGCCTGGCGGCACCGGCAGGTTGACCGTGTAGCCGGCGCCCGGACCCGTGCCGGTCTCCCCCGCGGCGCCCGTGCCCGGATAGAGCGGCCACTGGTGGATCGACACGAACAGCACCTCGTCGGTCGCCAAGAAAACGTCTTGGGTGCCGTTGCCGTGGTGGACGTCGAAGTCGAGGATGAGCACCCGCTCGACGCCGTGCGCATCCCGCGCGTGGCGCGCCGCGACCGCCACGCTGTTGAACAGGCAGAACCCCATCGAGCGGTGGATCTCGGCGTGGTGGCCCGGCGGACGATGGACCGAGACAACCAACCGCGGAGCGTCGGCGGAGTCCGCCAGCAGCGTGTCGACGGCCGCGACCGCCCCGCCCGCGCTGTGCAGCGCGGCCTCCCACGATCCGGGCGAGACGATCGTGTCGGCATCAATCGCGCCCCCGCCGGCCTCACACAGCTCGCGCACGGCGTCGATCAGCTGCGCGGGATGGACCGCCTCCAGCTGCGCGCGCGAGGCCTGCGGCGACAACTGCCGCTCGAAGCCCAGCCAGCCGCGCGCCTCCAGCGCGTCCTCGATCGCGACGATCCGCGCCGGTTGCTCGGGATGCGGCCCCGGGTCGTGCCGCAGCGACGAGGGATGGTGAAAGAGGACGGGAGCGGCCATCTCGCGCGTACGGTACCCGGGGTAGTTGGAGCGCGCGCGAGGTCCCCGCAAGGGCCCCGTCGCTACGGTACGGCGCGTGGTCGAACCCCCCGCAATCGTCGACGCCGAGGTCGCCGTCGTCGGCGCCGGCGCCGCGGGCCTCTACGCCGCGCTGACTGCGGCCCAGGCGGGCGCACGCGTCGCGCTGGTCTCCGCGACGCCGCTCGCGCAGACCGCCAGCTATTGGGCCCAGGGAGGCCTCGCCGCCGCACTCGATTCCGCCGACTCGCCCGATCAGCACCGGCGCGACACCGAGGTCGCGGGACGCGGCGCGGTGCGCCGCAGCGCGGCCCAATTGCTTTGCCGGGAGGCGCCGCGCGCGGTTCGCGAGCTCCAGGCGCTCGGCGTCGCCTTCGACGGTGACGGCAAGGGCGGGCTCGCGCTCGGCCTTGAAGGCGGCCACTCACATCGCCGCGTCGTCCACGCCGGCGGCAGCGCCACCGGCCGGCGCGTCGTGCGCCAGCTCAGCGCGGTCGTCGTCGAGGAGCCGCGCATCGAGGTCCTCGAGCAAGCGCGAGCCGCCGCCCCGTGGACGGTCGACGGCCGCTGCGTCGGCGTCGTCTTGGAGGACGGCCGCGCGATTCGCGCGCGCGCCACGGTGCTGGCCACGGGCGGTGCCGCCGCGCTGTGGTCGCGGACGACCAACCCGCCCGGCTCGCTCGGCATCGGCTTGATGCTCGCCCACGCCGCCGGCGCCGCGCTAGCCGATCTGGAGTTCGTCCAGTTTCATCCGACGGCCGTCACCGGCGTTCCCGGTCGCGAGGGTTTCCTGGTCACCGAGGCGATCCGCGGCGAGGGCGCCACGCTGCTGGACGCCGGCCACGAGCGGTTTATCGAGGAGCTCAAGCCGCGCGACGAGGTCTCGCTCGCCGTCTCGCGCAAGATGGTCGAGCAGGGCACCAAGAACGTCTGGCTCGACATGCGCCACGTCGATCCCATGTTGTTCCCCAACATCGTCGGCGCACTACGGGAGTCGGGACTGGACCCGGCGACCGAGCTGATCCCGGTCTCCCCCGCCTCGCACTTCTGCATGGGCGGCGTGGTCGCCGACCTCGATGGCGCCTCCAGCGTGCCGGGCCTCTATGTCGTCGGCGAGACGGCGTGCACCGGCCTGCATGGCGCCAACCGCCTGGCCTCCAACTCGTTGACCGAGTGCTTCGTGCAGGGCAAGCGCGCCGCGCTGACCGGCCTCGACGAGCCGCGGCTGCACGTCGCCCCCGCAGACCCACCGCTGGCCGGACCGATCGCACCGCCGGCGCAGTCCACGCGCGCGGCGCTCTGGCGCCATGCGGGGCTGACCCGCGACGCCGCGGGCCTCGCCGAGCTCGCCGGCGACCCGCATCCGCTGGCCCAGCTCGTGGCCGCGTGTGCCCTCCTGCGTCAGGAGAGCCGCGGAGCCCATGTGCGCAGTGACTTCCCCGAGACGGATCCCGCCCTCGACGGCCATCACGCCGTCGTCCGCAACGGCGGCGCTCCGGTCTTCGAGCCCTGGACCTGAACGCCAGCGGGAGCGCCCGTCTCCGCCCATCCTTGGCTGAACGCCGACGCCCGCTTAACGCGAATTCAACAAACAGTGCGTTGGTGCTTCATAAGGCCGGGGCACGATGCAGGCGGTTGCGGAGGAAGCCATCCCAGGGTCAGGGGGAGTTGACGATGTACCAGTTCAGTAGGGCCATGTACCGGGAGCTCGCCAAGGACGTCGACACGTCCGTCTGCGACGAGGCACACCACCACGTCCTGCTCGCTTGCGAGCAGAACATCGAGCGACTGGTCGGCGACCGCCATTACTTCGCGCGCCCGGCGCGAACGCTGTTTATGGACATCCGCCGCTACTTCCCCATGACCGCGCAGCCGCGTGTCTGGACGGTCGTTCAGCGCTATGTCGCTTGCACCGAGGAGTGGCTGGACCACCTGCCGCAGAACGGCATCGACGTCAACGGCCAACCGTTGCAATGTCGCGCCACGACGCGCCGCGGCACCGCGTGCCAGCGGATGCCGCTGCCGCTCAACGGCTACTGCCCGTCGCACCAGCACCTCGCCGAGACCGAGGAAGTCGACGTCCGCGAGGCCATCGCCGCCTGAGGCGCCACCAAGCTTGGAGGGAGCACCAGGACGCGGGACGGTTCGCCAATCGGAGCCGCCCGCGTCCGTACGTCGCGGCCCGCAGCGATAGCGTGGCGGGCAGATGCTGCTGGGGGTCGACGTCGGAGGGACCTTTACCGACGCCGTGCTGGTCGACGGCGGGCGGCTGATCACGGCCAAGGCGCCGACGACGCCGGCCGACCAGTCGCGCGGGGTGCTCGATGCCGTGCGCGCGGCGCTGGAGGCCGCGGGCGGCCGCGACGCCGCCGACGTGCTCGCCTTCTCGCACGGGATGACCGTCGCGACCAACGCGCTGCTGGAGGGCGCGGGCGCGCAGACGGTGCTCTGCGCTACCGAAGGCTTCGTCGACATCGTCGAGCTCGGCCGCCAAGCCCGTCCTGAGCTCTACCGCTTGTGCGCCGACCGTCCGGCGCCGCTCGTGCCGCCCGACCGGCGCGTCGCGGTGCCCGAGCGCATGGGACCCGACGGCGTGCTCAAGGAGCTGACCGCCGCCGATGCGGCCGCGGTAGCCGAGCGCGTCGCGGCGCTGGAGCCTGAAGCGGTCGCCGTCGTCCTGCTGCACGCCTACCGGCATCCGGCCCACGAGCGCGTGCTCGGCGACGCGCTGCGCGCGCGGCTGGGCGAGAAGGTCCACGTGTCGCTCTCCCACGAGGTCACCGCGACGTTCCGCGAGTTCGAGCGCGCGGCGACCACCGAGGTCGACGCGGCGCTGTCCCCGCTGCTGGCCACCTACCTGCGCCGGCTCGTCGCGGGCGCGGCCGGCGACGGCCTGCCGGAGCCGGCGATCATGCAGTCCAGCGGCGGGCTGACAAGCGTCGGCGCCGCCGGCCACGCCGCGCTGACCGTGCTCAGCGGACCGGCGGGCGGTGCCGCCGCGGCCGCACTGCTCTCGGCGCGGCTCGGCGAGCCCGACCTCTTGTGCTTTGACATGGGCGGCACGTCGTGCGATGTGTGCGTCGTGCAGGACGGCCGCGTGCGGGCCAGCGCCGGTCGTGAGATCGGCGGTCGCCCGCTGGCGCTGCCGATGGTCGACATCCACACCGTCGGCGCCGGCGGCGGCTCGATCGCCTGGCGCGACGCGGGCGGCGCGCTGCGCGTCGGCCCGCGCTCGGCGGGCGCCGACCCGGGGCCCGCGTGCTACGGCCGCGGCGGGACGGCGCCGACGGTCACCGACGCCAACGTGGTGCTCGGCCACCTCGACGCAGAGCGGCCACTGGCGGGCGGCGTGACGCTGGACGGTCACGCCGCCGAGCAGGCGGTGGCCGCGCTCGCGCGCGAGCTGGGGCTGCCGGACGCGCGCACATGCGCCGAGGGGATTGTGCGGGTCGCCAACACCGAGATGGTCCGCGCGCTGCGCGTCGTGACCGTTGAGCGTGGGATCGACCCGCGCCGCTTCGCGCTGCTGGCCTTCGGAGGCGCCGGCCCCCTGCACGCCGCCGCGATCGCCGACGAGCTGGGGATCACTCGGATCGTCGTGCCGCGCGCCGCCGGGGTGCTCAGTGCGCTCGGGCTTGCCGCCGCCGAACGGCGCCGTGACGCGGCGCGCTCGGTCCTGCTGCGCGGCGAGGCGCTGACCGATGAGGCCCTGCGCACGCTCGCCGGCGACGCCGACGAGGTCACCTGGGACGCCCGCTACAGCGGCCAGTCCCACGAGCTCTCGCTGCGCGACGTCGCGCCCGACGCCGCCGCCTTGCGCGAGGCCTTCGCCGCCGCCCACGAGGAGCGCTACGGCTACCGCGATGACGGCGCCGAGGTCGAGCTGGTGACGGTCCGGACCGCTCGCGTGGAACCCGGCCCCGAGGTCGTCTGGGAGACCGAGCAACCCACCGACGATGAGATCACCGGGCCGGTGGTGGTTGCGCTGCCGGAGGCGACGCTCGTCGTCCCTGCAGGCTGGCGCGGGCGGACCGATGTCACAGGAACAGTCGTGTTGCAGCGTGGCTGAGCTCGACCCCATCGCGCTGCAGGTCGCCACCGGCGCGCTGCGCGCCGCCTGCGAGGAGATGGGCGCGGTGCTCGTGCGCAGCGCCCACTCGGCCAACATCAAGGAGCGCCGCGACTGCTCGACCGCGCTCTTTGACGCCCACGGCGAGATGGTCATGCAGGCCGAGCACATCCCGGTTCACCTCGGCGCGATGCCCGCGGCGGTCGAGGCGGTCCTGCGCGAAGATCACACCGACGGCCGCTCATGGATTCTCAACGATCCGTATCGCGGCGGAACGCACCTCCCCGACATCACGGTCGTCACGCCGGTGCTCGATGGTGACGGGACGTTGTTGGGGTTCTCGGCCAGCCGCGCCCACCACGCCGACGTCGGCGGCCGCGTGCCGGGATCGATGCCGTTTGACTCGCGCACGCTGGCCGAGGAGGGCGTCGTCATCGCGCCGCGGGCGCTCGACGCCGCCGCGATCGAGGAGCTGGCCCAGCAAATGCGCCAGCCGGCCGAGCGGCGTGCCGACCTGCGCGCTCAGCTAGCCGCCAACCGCCTCGGCGCGACGCGGATGCGCGAGCTCGCACAACGGCTCGGCGCCGGCGGGCTGCGGGACGCCTGCACCGCAGTCCTCGACTACGCCGAGCGCCGCACGCGCGCATGCCTCAACGACCTTCCCGACGGCACGCGCCACGCCGTTGACGTGTTGGAGGGTGTCGACGGCGACCTCGAATTGCGCGTCGCCGCGACCGTCGACGGCGACCGGCTGATCCTCGACTTCCGCGGCAGCGCCGCCCAGGATCCCGGCAACCTCAACTGCCCGCTGGCGGTCACGCGCAGCGCCTGCCTCTTTGCCGTGCGGGTGCTCACCGACGCCGACATCCCGCCCAGCGCGGGCGCTCACCGGCCGGTCGAGGTCATCACCGAGCACGGCACGCTGCTCGACGCCGCCCCGCCCGCCGCCGTCGCCGCCGGCAACGTCGAGACCTCCTCGCGCGTCGCCGACCTCGTGCTCAGTGCCTTCAGCCGCGCCTGCGGCCAGGGCACCATGAACAACCTGACGCTCGGCAACGACGACTTCTCCTACTACGAGACGCTCGGCGGCGGCCAGGGCGCGTGCCCGGATGCCGACGGGCCCAGCGCCGTCCACGTGGCCATGTCCAACACCTTAAACACGCCCATCGAGGCGCTGGAGCTGGAGTTCCCGCTGCGCGTCACCCAGTATGCGGTCCGTCGCGGCAGCGGCGGACAAGGCGCCTTCCGCGGCGGTGACGGCGTCATCCGCGAGCTGCAGGCGCTGACCGACATGTCGTTCTCGCTCATCACCGAGCGTCGCCGCCACGCGCCGCCCGGTGCCGACGGTGGCGAGGACGGCGCGCGCGGGCGCAACCTGCTCGACGACGAGGAGCTGCCGGCCAAGGCCGGCGGCACGCTGCGCGCGGGCCAGCGTCTCCGCCTGGACACCCCAGGCGGAGGCGGCCACGGCAAGGCCTAGTCCATCTCGGGGGCGCCGTGCAGGACGCCGATCGTCTTGCCCTCGGGCTCGTTGAAGAGGCCGAGCGTCAGCCCGCCCATGATCGTCTCCGGGCCGAACACGCGCGTGCCGCCGAGGCTCTCGGCCTTGGCCAGCGCGGTCTCGACGTCGTCGACTTGGACGTAGACGGTCACGTAGCCCTCCGAGCCGCCCATCGCGCCGCCGATGCCGCCCGCGATCCCGCGGCCGATGTCGTTCTCGCCCGGGTCGGTCAACCCGTAGTTCATGGGGTTGTCGCTGTTGATGCTCCAGCCGAACAGGTCGGCGAAGAACTGCTTGGTCTTGTCACCGTCCTTGCCGATGATCTCGAAATGCACGACGGGGTTGGCCATGGTCGCTCCTCGCTCCTGCGTTACGGAATGGCGTGATGCTCTCGAAGACGCGGCACCTAGCGCAAACTCATCGCACGTGACAACAACTCCGCGCGCGCACGGCACCACCGCCGATCAGGCGACCGCAACCACCTTGCCGCGCGCCGAGCTCTCGCGCGCCGCCTCCAGCAGCTCCAGCACGCCAACCGCGTCGGCCGCCGTCACGGGCGGCGCGACCGCGCCACCGCTGCGGATCGCCGCCACGACGCCCTCATAGAGCGCCGCCCACCGCCCCGGCACCATCGTCAGCCGCTCGCCCATGCCACCAGAGCCGTCGTGCAGCGTCGCCTCCAGCCCGGGCTCGCGCAAGCCGAAGCCAGGATCCCGCGGCGACGCGCCAGCGCGCAGCGCCGCCTCCTGCGGATCCAGGCCAAGTGCCACGAATGTCGCCTCGTCGCCCACAGCCCGCAGACGCGGTGGCGCGTCGGCGCGATGTACCCCAGCCCAAAGGTGCGAGCGCGCGTTGCCCTCGTGGGTCAGGGCGATGAAGAGGTCGTCCTCGACCACCGCGCCCGGGCGCCGCACGTCGAGCTCGGCGTACACGGCGCTCACCGGTCCCAGCAGTTGCACGGCCTGATCGACAAGGTGGCTGCCGAGGTCCAGCAGCAGCCCGCCGCCGTCGGCCGGGTCGCCCTCCTCGCGCCACGCGCCCTCCTTGATCTGCGGGCGCCAGCGATCGAAGCGGGACTCCAGCCGGAGCACACGCCCCAGGCGGCCCTCGTCGCGCACCCGGCGCAGCGTCAGGAAATCGTCGTCCCAGCGCCGGTTGTGAAAGACCGCCAGGACCACGCCCGCCGTCGCCGCCTGCACCGCCAGCGCCCGCCCCTGCGCGCTCGTGACCGCCAGTGGCTTGTCCACGACGACGTGCTTGCCCGCGGCCAGCGCCGTCTGCGCGAGGTCGACGTGAAAGCGGTTCGGCGAGGCCACCACGACGAGGTCGACATCGGCCACGACATCGGTCAGCGCGTCGACGGCAAGCACGCCGGGAGCGCTCGCCGCCAGCTGCGCACGGCGCCCCGGATCACGCGTGACGACCGCGTGCAGCGCCAGCCCGTCGGTCGCTGCAATCAGCGGTGCATGGAGACGCGCGCCCGCCCCGCCATACCCGATGAGGGCCACGCGCAGCGCTGCGACAGGACTCCTCGAATCGACCATGGCGTTCACGCTACCCGCAGCGGTAAGGGGTCACTGCAGCGCAGTAAGGGGTCAGGCCCCGTAGGTCGCACCGTCCGCCCGATGCGGCGGGCCCGTCTCAGGCGCAAGATGCTGTCCATGCTCTCCCTCCTCAACCAGCCTCTCGCCGTCGTTCGCGACGAGGACGCCATGCGCGCCGGCCGGCGGAGCCGACCCCTGCCGCGCATCCCTCAACGCGCGGCGCTCCTCGGTCGGCTCCGTGGCCGGCGCGACACGCGTCTGCACGCGGCCCACGCGTAGGACGTGGACGCGCAGACCATCGACCTCTTCCCCCGCGCACGTGTGCGGGAACATGGCCCGGGCATGCCGGCTCGGGTCACCAGCGACGCATTCATCGGCCGCCGCGATCAGCTCGCGGCGCTCGAGGGCGCGCTGGCCGCCGCGAGCGCCCCGAGCGCCGTGGCGGGAATCGTGTTCGTCGCCGGGGAGTCCGGCGTCGGCAAGAGCCGCCTCACCGACCACTTCGCCGACCGCGCCGCGGCCGGCGGAGCACGGGTCCTGTGGGGCGACTGCATCGACCTGGGCGACAGCGAACTCCCCTATGCGCCGATCGTCTCGGCGCTGCGCTCGCTCGTCCGGGAGGGCCACCCGGTGTTCGGTGCGCTCGGGCCCGCGCGCACCGAGCTGGCCCGTCTCCTCCCCGAGCTCGGCGCTCCCGGCGACCTGCTCGTCGAGCCCTACCTCGGCAGCGCCCAAGGGCGCCTGTTCGAGCTCCTGCTAGGGCTCTTCGAGCGGCTCGCCGAGGAGTCGCCGGTGCTGCTCGTCATCGAGGATCTCCACTGGGCCGACCGCTCCACGCGCGACTTCCTCTCGTTCCTGTCGCGCAACATCTGCCGCCAGCGGCTGCTGGTCGTCTCGACCTTCCGCGTCGACGAGCTGCACCGCCGCCATCCGCTGCGCCCGTTCCTGGCCGAGATCGAGCGCACCGATGCGGCCTCGCGGATCGCGATCGAGCGCTTCAGCCGCGAGGAGCTCGGCGCGCAGCTGGCCGCCATCCTCGGCGCGACGCCCGACGGCGAGCTGCTCGATCGCGTCTATGCCCGCAGCGAGGGCAACCCGCTCTTCGCCGAGGAGATCCTCGCCGCCGAGCGCGAGGGCGACGGCGCGCTGCCCGAGTCGCTGCGCGACGCGCTGATCCTCCGCGTCGAGGCGCTCAGCGAGACCGCTCAAGAGGCGCTGCGCTGGGTCTCGGCCGCGCAGCGCATCGAACAGGACGTGCTGCAGGACGCCAGCGGCCTGGAGTCCCGCGCGCTGCGCGACGCCCTTCGCGACGCGATCGCCCACCACGTCCTGGTCACCCAGCCGGGCGGCCACCTCGCCTTCCGCCACGCGCTGCTGCGCGAGGTCGTCCACGAGGACCTCTTGCCCGGCGAGCGCAGCGGGCTGCACCGGCGGCTGGCGACGGTGCTAGAGGCGCGCGCGGCAGCCGAGCCGTGCGTCAGCCTGGAGCATGCCACCGAGATCGCCCATCACTTCGACGCCGCCGGCGACCAGCCCGCGGCGCTTCGCACCGCCGTCCGCGCCGCCCAGACCGCCGAGCGCGCGCATGCCGAGCGCGAGGCCGCCGCGCTCTATGAGCGCGCGCTGGAGCTGTGGGAGCGCGTCGCCGAGCCGGCGGCGCTCGCCGGCTGTGACCACGTCACGCTGCTGGCCCGCGCCGCGCACGCCCACACGCTCGAACATCACCGCTGCATCGTCTTGCTCAAGCGCGCGCTGCACGAGCTCGACCAGGAGGCCGAGCCTGGCCGTGCCGCGCGGATGCTCGGCCGGCTGGGCAAGGCACGATGGTCTCAGGGCAAGGGCGAGATCGCGCTGCAGGCATGGGACGCAGCGCTGGCGCTGCTGCCCGCCGAGCCGCCGAGCGCCGAGCGCGCCGAGCTGCTCGCCGCCAAGGCTGCGGGCCTGATGCGCTGGGGCCGCCACGCCGACGCGCGGGCCATGGCCCAAGAGGCGCTCAACGTCGCCGAGGCCGTCGGCGCGCGGTCGGTCCGCATCCATGCGCTCAACACGATGGGGATCTGCCTGCGCGGCGGCGAGGACACCGCCCGCGGCCGCGCCCTGCTGCGCGAGGCGCTGGCACTGGCGCGCGAGGACGGCGATCTCGAGCAGCTCGTGCGCGGCTACGCGAACCTCGCCGAGGCGCTCCACCGAACCGGCGAGACGCCGGCGGCGCGGACGCTGCTCGCCGAGGGCCACCGCGAGCTGCGCGAGCTCGGCCACCTCGACGCCTGCCTGGTCCTCGCACAAGCCGAGATTGCCTACGACCTGGGCTTGTGGGATGAGGCCGACGCCTTCGCCTCACCCGAGGTCGGCCGCAGTGCCCAGGGCACGATCCGCGTCAACTACGAGGTGGTGCGCGCGAACCTCGCGATGGCGCGCGGCGACCACGCCGATGCACGTAGCCGCCTAGAGGTCGCCAGCGAGCTCATCGCCCGGTCCTACGAGCCGCAGTGGCACGCGCCGGTCACCGCACTGCTGGCGGGGCTGGAACGCCGGGAGCGCAACATCGACGCCGCGCGCGCCGCGATCGCCACCGGTCTGGAGCGCCTCGTCGAGAGCGACGCGATGGACGACGGCGCGCGCCTGGGCCAGATCTACTGCGCAGCGGCCGGCGTTGAGGCCGACGCCGCCCAGCAGGCCCGCGATCTCGGGCGCCCGGAGGACGAGGCCACGGCGATCGCCGCCGCCCGCGACTGGGCAGCCAGGACCCGCGAGGCGGCCTCCCGCCCATTTGCCGCTGCGATGCCCGAGGCTGCAGCGCTGGTGCTGTCGGCCGACGCAGAGGCAGCCGCCGCGACCGGCACGCCCGATCCGGAGCTGTGGGCGCAGACGGCCGACGCCTGGGTCGCGATGGGCCATCCGTTTCGGGTGTCTCGGGCGCGCTGGCGTGAGGCCGAGGCACGCCTGATCGTCGGCGATCGGCCCGGCGCCGAGGCAGCAGGCCGTGACGCGCTGGCGCTCGCACGCAAGCTGCGGTCACGCTGGCTCATCGACGAGCTGACCGCGCTGGCGCGGCGGGGCCGCCTGCGGCTGGAAGCGGTGCCGACCACGGCGGCCAGCGCCGAGGAGATCGGCACCGTCGAGGATGGCCACATCGCCAAGTTGGGCCTCACCCCGCGCGAGCGCGACGTGCTCTGCCTCGTCGCCCGCGGCGCCACCAACCGCGAGATCGGCGAGCGCCTGTTTATGGCCGAGAAGACCGCGTCAGTCCATGTCTCGCGGATCCTCGCCAAGCTCGACGTGCGCAGCCGCACCGAGGCCGCCGCGGTCGCCCACCGGCTCGGCCTGGAAGCCGCGGCGGCCTGAGCGGCTCCAGACGCGGTCGCTAGGGTCGCGACCATGACGAGTGTCGGCTTCCTGGGACTGGGCATCATGGGCTCGCGGATGGCCGCGAACCTGCAGCGCGAGGGCTTCGCCGTGACGGCGTGGACGCGGACCCCCGGCAAGGCGCAGGCGTGGGCCGAGGAGCACGAGGGCGCGCAGGCCGCCGCCACGCCGGCCGACGCCGCGGCGGGCGCCGACATCGTCATCTCGATGGTCGTCGACGGCGCTCAGGTCGAGGCGGTCCTCCTCGGTGAGAACGGCGCGGTCGCCGGCGCGCCGCACCAGACGTTGTTCGTCGACATGTCGACGATCGCGCCCGCCGACGCGCGCTCGATCGGCGCCGCGCTAGCCCAGCGCGGCCATGCGTTCCTCGACGCGCCGGTCACCGGGTCCTCGCCCAAGGCCCAGAGCGGGACGCTGACGATCATGGCCGGCGGCGACGAGGCGGCGTTCGCCCGCGCGCGGCCGGCGTTGCAGGCGATGGGCGAGACGATCGTCCACGTCGGCGAGCTCGGCCACGGACAGACGATCAAGCTCATCAACAACGCGGTGTCGGCCGCGAATGCCGCGACGCTGGCCCAGGCGCTGGTCATGGGTGCGGGGACCGGGGTTGACCTCGACGCGCTGATCGAAATCCTCGGCGCGGGCTCGGCCAGCTCAACGATGGTGACCCTCAAGGCCCAGCCGATGCGCCAACACGCTTACGCCACGCTCTTCAAGACCGACCACATGCTCAAGGACGTGCGCCTCTGTCTTGAGGAGGCGCAGGCTGCCGGCGTGCCGTTTCCGGCTGCGAATGCGGCACGTGACGCGCTCGTCGCAGCGGTCGGCCGTGGCTACGGCGAGGCCGACTTCGCGTCGATCGTGGAGGCCTTCGAGGGGCTTGCAGGTCTGCGCATCGGCGACGCTTGACCGCACGCGGACGTTCGATTTGAGCGCCTACGCGCCAACATAGTCCTAAAAGATTCCTGTATTTAGCAGGGAGATTTTGGAATCTTCACATCGCGTGCCACAATCGAGGTCCTTCCCGTCGCGTTCCCGGGTATCGGTGGATGCGCGGGATTTCTGTCGTCTACTTTCTCTCTGAAACCCCCTCTATGCCTATTGCGATCAAGGAATGGGCGGTCACTGTCCGCGCGCTCGCCGAAGGTGAGCAGCTGATCACCCTGCGAAAGGGTGGCGTCGGCGAGCCGCGCCGGAACTTCAGCCTCGAGCATGACCGCTTCTTCCTCTACCCGACGTTTGACCACCAGCGCTACGACTTGGTGCGCCCATCGCATCAGCCGGAGCTCCGCCGCGCCCTCGAAGAGGGCGTCTGGCCGGATGGCGAGCCGCCGCTTCACGCGCTGACTCGCGATGGTGGCATCGGCCAGCCCGACCGCGTGCGCATCCGCGCATGGGCCGAGGTGGCCGCCAGCTGGACGATCACCGACCCACGAACGGTCGCTGAGCTGTCCCCTTACTACGTGTGGACGACCGACTACGCCGAGAAGCGCCTGGCGTGGAAGCGTCGTCATCCGCTGCATGTCGTCCTCCTGCGCGCCTACCGCATTCCGCGGCCGGTCACCGTGCGGGTCAAGGACGAGTTCGCTGGCTGTCGCTCGTGGCTTGAGATCACGCGCGACCTGCCCTTCGAAGGCACCCCAGTGCTGTCGGACGACGAGTTCGACCGCGCCCGCGAGCAGATCGCAGAGATCTGCGATGCGCGCGTGCCGGCGCTGGTCTAGCTGCATCCTGAAGTGACCGCTGAGCGGCGGCGAGCGATGGGTCTGGTCGCCGCCGCTCAGCGAATCCTCGTCATCGGCATCGGCGGCGGCGGCGATGTCGTGGGCTCGCTTGCCGCGGCCCAAGCCGCCCGCGCGCTCGGGACCGACGCGATCGTCGGCGGCATCACCTGGGAGCGGCGGCCCGTCGACCCGCTGCCCGGCCCACGCCGGCTGGACGAGATCTCCGGCCTTCAGCCGCTGAACGAGGCGGTCGCGCTCGCAAGCGCTGACACCACAGGACCTGGAGGCTTTCGGTTCTGCGAGGCCGGCATGGCCGCCTTCCTCGGCGAGCCCGTCGTGCTCGTCGACCCCAACCCCGGGCCGGCGGCGATCGCAGCCGGCCTCGACGCCGCCGCCGCGCAGCTGGGCTGCGACCTGGTGGTGTTGCTCGACGTCGGCGGCGACGTCTTGGCCCACGGCCACGAACCCGGGCTGGCCAGCCCGCTGGCCGACGCGACCGTCCTCGCCGCGGCGCCGCGGATGGCGACGCCGACCCTCGGGATCGTCTTCGGCATCGGCTGCGACGGCGAGCTGACGCCAGCGGAGGTGCTTGAGCGCCTGGACGAGGTGCGCGCCGCCGGCGGCGACCTCGGCGACCTGCCGCTGCCGGCCGCCGCGCTGGACGTCGTCGAGGGCGCGCTGGCGCACGTCACGACCGAGGCCAGCGCGATGGCCGTCCGCTGCGCCCGCGGCGAGACCGGCCTGATCCCGATCCGCGGCGGCCGGCGCTCGGTACCGCTGACCGCCGACGGCGGCCGCCTGGTCTGCTTCGATCCGCTGATCGCCATCAACAGCGCCGCGCGGCTGGCCGCCGCCGTCGCCGACGCGCCGTCACTGGAGGCCGCGCAGGCGATCCTCGCCGGCCTCGGCGTCCGCACCGAGCTCGACTACGAGCGCGAGGCGGCCGCCGCCGCGACCGGCTAACTCGGCTGGGTGATCTGCTGGACGGCCCAACGGTTGCCGTCCGGGTCGGCGAAGAAGACGAACCGGCCCCACGGGAAGTCCTGGACGTCGGAGACCTCCACCCCACGCTCGGCCAGCGCTGCGCGCGCCGCCTCGGCGTCCTCCACGACGACCTGCAGTCCCTCGACCGACCCCGGCTCCATCTCGCTCAGACCCCGGCCGATGGAGATCGAGCACGCCGAGCCCGGCGGGGTGAGCTGGACGAAGCGGATCTCGTCGCTGACGGTGTGATCGTGATCGGCGGTGAACCCCACCGCGACGTAGAACGCCTTCGCGCGATCGACGTCGGTGACCGGAACCTGCACGAGCTCCAGCTTCATCGTGAGCTGACCGTTCATCGCCTACTCCTTGCCTTTTGCTGGGAGAGCCGCAAGACTCCCTTGGACTAGAAGTATCTTAATACCTAAGAGGATTACGTGTCAAGAGAGACCAAGGACCAGATCATCGGCCGCCTCATCGCCGCCTACCGCGCGAGCACGAGCCAGGAGAGCGCGTTCGACGCCCTCGCCGCCAACCACCTCGGCATCAGCCTCACCGACCTGCGCTGCCTGGACCTGATCCAGAGCCGTGGCGGCCTGACCGCGGGCGAGCTCGCGACCGCCTCGGGGCTGACGACCGGCGCGGTGACCGCGGTGGCCGATCGCCTCGAACGAGCCGGCCTCGCCCGCCGCGTCCGCGACGGATCCGACCGCCGCAAGGTCAACCTCGAAGTCACCGACCGCCACTACGAGCGCAGCGAGGCGATCTGGGGGCCGCTGATGCGCGACTGGCAGGAAACCCTGGTCCAGCGTTTCAGCGCCGCGGAGCTGGCGACGATCGTCACCTTCCTCGAGACCGTGACCGGCCTCGCCGCCCGTCACGGCGAGCGGATCCGCGAGGAGACCGCCCCGTGAAGAGACCCCGCCGAATCGGGACTCCTCCTTTCCTGAGCGTGGGCCCGCGCTAGGCCTTGAGATGCGCCCAGGCCTGCGGGTTGGCTTGCAGCCACTCCGGCAGGTCTTGGGCGCGATGGCCGGCGAGGCGCGGCACGGCGTCGGAGACGACGTCGAGCTCGCCCGTGGCGATCGCGACGTAGGACGTCACCCAGCCGTCGACCTCGAAGTCGGGCGCATCGAGATGCGTGCGCGACTCATAAGCCGCCTGCACGGTCTCGTTGCAAAAGCGGATCTCGCGGCCGGCGGCAGCGCTGAGCTGCGCGGCGGCCCAGGTCAGCGTGTGAGCCTCGGGCCCGGTCAAGTCATAGGTCTTGCTGTCATGCTCCTCACCGCCCTCGGCGAGCACCGCGGCCGCGACGTCGGCGACATCGTCGCGCGACACCCAGGCGACCTTCCCCTCCCCCGCCGGCCCGCGGATCACGCCGTCGTCGCCGACGAGCAGCGGCACGTAGTCCAAGTACTGGCTGTTGCGCAGGAAGGTGTAGGCCAACCCGCTCTCGCGAATCAGCTGCTCGGTGGCGAAGTGGTCACGGGCGAAGGTGAACGTCGCATCGGGACCGGCGCCCAGGAAGGACGTGTAGACGATGCGCGACACGCCCGCGTCGACCGCGGCGCGGATCGCGTGGGCGTGCTCGACGACGCGCTCGGCCGCCTCGCGGCCCGAGACCAGCAGGAGCGTCTCGCAGCCGCCCAGCGCCTCGGTCAGTGCCGTCTGGTCGCGGTAGCCGCGCGGGCCCATCTGCACCGCCTCGACGCCGGCGATCGCAGGCACGCGCGCGAGATCGCGGACGACGAGCAGCTGCTTGACCTCGCGCGCCGCCAGCTGTTCGGCCACGCGCGAGCCCAGCGCACCCGTCGCACCGGTCACCGCGATCGTCACAGCACGAGCTCCGTTCCGATCCAGGCGATCAACGCCACCAACACGATCGCGCTTAGCAGGCCGACGAGGATCCGCGAGGGCGAGTCCACGCCGGACCCGCCGGTTTGCAGCAGCTCCGCCTGCAGCAGCACCTCACGCGCGACCTCGGCGCCCGAGCGCGGGACCAAGACGTCGCGCGGGCCGGCCGCCAGCATGTCGGGGACGTCGAAGCCCGCCGAGCGCTTGAGCATCGACGGCACGCCCTCCTCCAGCAGCAGTCCCTGAATCAGCTCCGCCTCGGACTGGTTGCGGCCCGAAGCGACCTTCACCAGCTCCCCCTCGGCGAGTTGCGGCTTGATCTTGCGCGCCCACTCCTGGCGATCGGTCACCGGCGCGTCGACGCCGAGCGAGCCGGCGTAGACCAGCGGCATGCCGCAGTCGCGGCAGAAGCGATCCTCCAGCGGGTGCGGTGTGGCACAGGACGGGCAGACGAGGGGCTCAGACCCCGACACGGCCGCCGCACTCGATCTGTGAGGCGATGCGGTTCACGCGACCGCCCGGACCTCGACCTCGACCTCGGTGACCGTGCCGTCGGGGTCGATGCGCCAGTTGCGCACCTCCGGCTCGGCCCCGGCCGTCCCCACGATCAGCCAGTCGACGCCGGGCCAGTTGACCGCGAAGTTGATGTCGGTCTGGGATGGCCGCGGCGCCGAGCGCGTGTGCGAGTGGTAGATGATCGCCTCGCGGCCATCGGCGTCGGCGTCGCCCAGCGTCAGCAGGTCGCGCGAGCCGATCTCAAAGCGAAACGGGCTCGGCGCCATGTTCTGCACCGCCAGCACCTCCTCCGCAACCCCATCACGGAGGAAGACGAAGCCGCAGCACTCGTTCGGCGCGTCTCGCAGCGCGTGATCGATGACTTGCTGCATCAGGTCCGGGGCGATCTGCATCACCGCGGACCCTAGCGCCCGTGGGCGCTCACTCAGACTTGATCGCGGGCTTCTCGTCGTCGTCGTTGATCCCGCTGAGCGAGTCCTTGAACTCACGCATCCCCTTGCCCATGGCGCGACCCGCTTCGGGCAGCTTCTTGGGGCCGAGGACGATCAGGGCGATCACCAGGATGACGAGCAGTTCAGGAAATCCGACGCCGGGCATGCGACAAGGGTATCGGCAGCTCCCCGGCGCTTCCTTAAGTTGGCGCTACCACCAGACGGTCGACTCGAGGTTGGCGACCTCGTCGACCGGCAGCGTGTAGATCCCGGAGGAGAGGTACTTCCACCCGTCGTCGCAGACGATGAAGACGACGTTGCCCTCGTCCATCTCGTTGGCGATGCGCACCGCGATTGAGGCGATCGCGCCCGAAGAGACGCCGGCGAAGATGCCCTCCTCGTCGAGCAGCTTGCGCGTCCAGATGATCGCGTCGCGGTTGGTCACGAAGATCTTGCGATCGAGGACCGACAGATCGATGATCGGCGGGATGAAGCCATCGTCCAGCGACCGCAGGCCCTGCACCGGCTCGCCCTGCATGGGCTCGGCGGCGACGATCTTGACCGCGTCGCCGAGCTCCTCCTTGAAGCGCCGCCCGTTGCCCATCAGCGTGCCGCCGGTACCCAGACCGGCGACGAACGCCGTGATGTTGCCGTCGAGCTCCTGCAGGATCTCCGGCGCGGTGCCCTCGTAGTGGGCGCGCGGGTTGGCCGGGTTCCCGTACTGGTAGGGCATGTAGTACGAGGCGTCAGCCTCGGCCATCTTCAGCGCCATCGCCACCGCGCCATTGGAGCCCTGGTCTCCCGGCGAGTAGACGATCTCGGCGCCGTACATCGTCAGCAGCTGCGTGCGCTCGGGCGTCACGTTGTCGGGCATGACGACCTTGAGCTTGTAGCCCTTGCGACGGCAGATCATCGCCAGCGCGATGCCGGTGTTGCCCGACGTCGGCTCGAGGATCGTCATGCCGGGGCCGATGGCCCCCTTCTCCTCAGCGTCCTCGATCAGCGCCCGCGCGACACGATCCTTGACCGAGCCCGTCGGGTTGTGGGATTCCATCTTGGCCCAGATGCGCACGCCCGGCTTGGGCGACAGGCGACGCAGCTCGACCAGCGGGGTGTTGCCGATCGCCTGCACGATGTCGCCGTAGCGACCGCCGCAGGGCCGGTTCTGAAGGGGCGGGACAGCCATAGCTTCAGGAAATATAGCGGGGGTCGGAGCTCCGACCAGGGCGTGTGATCTACGCGCCCTGCCCGTCCGGCAGAGGCGCCAGGAGGAACATCTCGACGCAGCGCATCGGGTCGAAGAGCACCTGGCTGTGGTAGGTCAGCACGCGCCGGCCCGTGATCTCCTCGACCGCGCCGCAGATCGTCTGCGTCATCGCCTCTTGGAACCGCAGGCGCACTTGGCGCACCAGCGCCTCCTCCCCTGCCTGCAGCAGCGTCTCTTCGTTGCGCGTCAGGCCACCCTCGAGAACCGTGAACACCCAGTCGTCGTTGAAGTAGGTCTTCGCCGCCACCGGGCCCTTGCCATAGAACTCCTTCTTGAGTCCCACGAGGGCATTGGAGATCGCCGCGCGCTTCCCGCCGGCGTCGCGGGCCTCCGCGTTCGCCGCTTCGACGAGCTCGGCAGAGACGGCCTGCTTGGGGAGCATCAGATCGTCGGACACAAGTCGAGCCTAGCTCTGGACGACGGGGGCGTGTAGCAGCAGCTCCCGGAGACCGGTGAGCTCCACGACGCGCGCGACCGGGCCGTCCGGGTCGAGCACGATCTGGAGGTCAAAGCCCTCGGTCAGTGACCGACGTCGCCAGACGACCAGCAGCCGCAGGCCGGTCGAGTCCATGAACGTGACCTCACGCAGGTCGATCTCGATCTGGGTGAAGCCGTTGCCACGCAGCTCGTCCAATGGCTTGCCAAGCACGTCGACGGTCGCCATGTCGACCTCGCCGACAGCGCGCACAACGACGCGATCGCGATCGGGCTCGACGTGGCAACGCAATCCTTGCGGGACCGGATGATTCACAGCAGACGTCCTCCGATGGTGCTTGATCATTCCTGGAGGCCTGTGGCCCTCCTCAGCGGAAGGGCATCTGCATCGAGGTCTTGCGCGACGCCGGCTGCCTCCGCCATCAACGGCGGCTGCTCCCGGCACCTGGGAAAGTTTACCGGGCCCCGCCAGCCATTGCGGGAAGAATCACCAAGCTGTCGCCCTCGCCCACCGGCGTCGTCAGGCCGTCGAGCACGCGGACGTCCTCGTCGTTGAGATAGACGTTGACGTAGCGGTTGAGCTCGCCGTCGCCACCGAAGAGCTGGCCGCGCGTGTCGGGGTGCGCGGTGGCCAGGCCCTCGAGCACCTCGCCGACCGTCGCGCCGTCGGCGTTGACCTCACGCTCGCCGCCCACGGAGGGGCGCAGCACGGGGGGAATGCGGATCTTTGCCATAGCTGGTGGGACCCTAGCCCGCCGCGGCGCAGAACGCCTCGTAGTCGGGGAAGACCCCGAGCTCGTCGTCGGTGATCTCCGACGGCTCGCGCGAGCAGATCGGGCACTCCGGGTCGCGGCGCACCTTCAGCTCGGTCGTCGTCGCGCCGAGCGCGTCGTAGATCAGCAGGCGGCCGATCAGCGGGTCGCCCTCGCCGATGATGAGCTTGACGACCTCGGTGGACTGCAGCAGCCCCATCGTCCCGGGCAGCACGCCCAGGACGCCGTTGGCGCCGCAGGACGGTGCGAGCTCGGCCGGCGGCGGCTGGCGGAAGAGGCAGCGGTAGCACGGGCCCTCATAGGGCGCGAAGACGCTCAGCTGGCCCTCGAAGCCGAGGATGGCGGCGCTGACGACCGGGATCTTCAGGCGCACCGTCGCATCGTTGAGCAGGTAGCGCGTCGGGAAGTTGTCGACGCCGTCGACGACGATGTCGTAGTCCTTGATGATGTCGACGATGTTCGAGGCGTCGAGGCGGACCTGGTGCTTGCGGACCACGACATCCGGGTTGAGGTCGTTGATCGCCCGCTCGGCGCTGTCGACCTTCGGCGTGCCGACCGAGGCGGTCGTGTGGATGACCTGGCGCTGCAGGTTGGAGACGTCGACGACGTCGTCGTCGACGAGGCCGATCGTGCCGACGCCGGCAGCGGCGAGGTAGAGCGCGGTCGGCGAGCCCAGGCCACCGGCGCCCAGCAGCAGCACCTTGGCGTCGAGCAGCTTCTGCTGGCCCTCGGCGCCCACCTCGGGGAGCAGGAAGTGGCGCGAGTAGCGCTGGCGCTGCTCGGGCGTAAACGTGCGCGGGACCTCGACGGCGTAGCCGCGGTCCTTCCAGAGCGTGTAGCCGCCGGTCATCGACTCGACGTGCTCGTAGCCGAGCTGCTCCTTGAGCGTCTTGGCGGCGAGCGCCGAGCGGTTGCCCGAGGCGCAGTAGAGGATCACGCGCTCGGAGCGGTCGGGGGCAGCGCCCTCGATCCGGGACTCCAAGTGGCCGCGGGTGACGAACTTCGCGCCCGGGATGTGCCCGGCGTCCCATTCGTCGCTCTCGCGTACGTCGATGATCACGACGCCGTCGGCGCCAAGGATCTCGCTGACGGCGGAGGGATCGACCTCGTCGATCTGGGCCTTGACCTGCTTGATGTACTCGGCGCCGGAGGGGCTCATCGGGCTGTATTCACCTGAACGTCGGTCGGGATTCGCACTTCAGAAAGTGTAGCGCGACCAGACGCGGAGGAGAACGTGGAGGTGACCGCCCATCTGAAGTGCCCCCCGGCGCCAGATGGACGGTCCCTCGCCACTTGCCACCGGGACTGCTCAAGGTTCCGGCCGGGACTTGCTGCACCAGGAGTATCGGGTTTGGTCTCTGCGGCCGATATGGGGTCTAGACCCCAACATGCGCAAGCCGACGCTCGCCACCCAGATCCTCGCCATCAACGCGCTGCTGATCGTCGCCACCGGCGCGGCCGCGATCGCTGCTGCGCGCCTGTCACTCGAAGACGTCGTTGGCCGCCGCCAGGCGCTCGTGCTCGTTGCGGGCATCCTCGGCGCGGTGCTCGTCAACGGCGTGGTGCTGCGCCGCCGCTTCGCGCCGCTGGACAAGCTCATCGACGTCATGGAGCGCATCGACCTGACGAGCCCCGGCCAGCGCGCCGACGTGCCCGAGGCCGACTCCGAGGACGTCATCCGGCTCGTGCAGGCGTTCAACCGCATGCTCGGACGGCTGGAGGACGAGCGAACCCGGACGGCGGCCGCGGTGCTCCACGGGCAGGAGAGCGAGCGCGCCCGCGTCGCGCGCGACCTCCACGATGAGTGCAACCAGGCGCTGACCGCCGTCCTGCTGCGCCTGGAGGCCCACGTCCACGACGCTCCCGAGGAGCTGCGCGCCGAGCTGCGCGAGACCAAGACCGTTGCCGTCGCCGCGATGGACGAGCTGCTGCGCCTGGCGCGCGAGCTGCGCCCCACCGCGCTGGACGACCACGGCCTGGAGGCGGCGCTGCGCAACCAGCTGGAGCGCTTCAGCGCGCAGACGCGGATCCCAGCGGCGCTGCGCTGCTATGACCCCTTGACCGACCTCGCCGACCACGAGCAGACCGTGGTCTACCGCGTCGTGCAGGAATCGCTCTCCAACATCACCCGCCATGCCGACGCGTCCAACGTGATCGTCGAGATCGGCCGCGACCACGGCCGGCCGGTCGTCCGCGTGGTCGACGACGGCGCTGGCTTCACGACCACCCAGGAGACCGACGGCATTGGCCTGGTTGGGATGCGCGAGCGCGCGCGGCTCGCGCGCGGGCGGGTGCAGGTCACCTCCACGCCGGGCCGCGGCACCGTGGTCGAGCTGCGGCTGGATCGCGACCTGTGGGTTCCGTCGGAGTCTGAAGCAGCCGCATGACGACCCAATACCGGACCACGAACATCACCACCGTCATGCGGTCAGCCGCATGAGGCTCCTGATCGCCGACGACCACGGCGTCGTGCGCGGCGGGCTCAAGCTGCTGCTCGAGCGCCAGGCCGACATGGAGGTCGTCGCCGAGGCCGGCGACGGCGCCGAGGCCGTCGAGCGCGCGCTGGCCCAGCGGCCCGACGTCTGCATCCTCGACGTCTCGATGCCCAAGCTAACCGGGCTGCAGGCCGCGCGCGAGATCCGCCAGCAGGCGCCCGACACCGCGGTGCTGATCCTCTCGATGCACGACGACGACCGCTACCTCTTCGAGGCGCTGAAGGCCGGCGCGGGCGGCTACGTACTTAAGAAGGAAGCCGACCAGTTCCTCGTGGACGCCGTCCGCGCAGTCGTGCGCGGCGAGCCATTTTTGACCAACGCCGCGCAAAGCGCGCTCGTGCGCGAGTGGATGGCCGACGACAGCACCGGGCCCGCCGAGCCGCTGACGCCACGCGAGCAGGAGGTCCTCAAGCTGATCGCCGAGGCCCACACCAACCGCGAGATCGGCGAGATCCTGCACCTCGCCGAGAAGACGGTGGAGTCCCACCGGGGCAACCTGCTGCGCAAGCTGGGCATGCGTGATCGCGTGGAGCTCGTGCGCTACGCGATCCGCCGTGGGCTGATCGAGCCGTAGCCTCGCAGACCCCGGCCCGACGTCCACTTGTCCGATGGGGCATCCTTGAGGGTGGTGAGCGAGCAGCAGGAGCATCCCGAGGGCGCCGTCGCGGCGCAGGAGCCGGCCCAGCCGGCCGCAGAGTCGCAGGCCCCCGTGGCCGAGCCGACCGATGCCGCGCAGGAGCCGCAGCCCGTCGAGGCGACGACGCCGGAGCCGGAGGCCCCCGAGGCCCCCGCCGCCGCGCAGGAGGC
>CAWHID010000031.1:0-333852 GCA_963829185.1 uncultured Conexibacteraceae bacterium | reverse complement strand
TCCTCGTGCGCAGCCGCGCCGAGGACCTCTTCCGCTAGCCCGCGAGTTCGCCCTCCGGGCGAATCTCGCAAAGGCTAATCGCCCTTTGGGCGATTAGCCCAGGGACTCCACTTTCAGCTCCCGCTTGCCGCTCGGCGTCGAGACCTTGACCGTGTCGCCTGGCGCCGTGCCGATCAGCGCCTTGGCCACCGGCGACTCCGCCGACAGCTTGCCGGTCTTGAGATCGGCCTCGGTGGCGCCCACGATCGTGTACTTCACCGTCTTGCCCGACTTGACGTCGGTCACATTGACCGTGGCGCCGAAGGTCACGACCGTCGCGTCGGCGTCAGACTCGACGACCGTCGCGTTGCGCAGGCGCTCGGTCAGGCGGGCGATCTTCGTCTCGTGATGCGCCTGGTCCTCCTTGGCGGCGTGGTACTCCGCGTTCTCGGACAGATCGCCCAGCTCACGGGCGATGAGGATCCGCTGCGCGATCGCGCGCCGACCCTCCCCCTCGAGCTCCTCGAGCTCGCTCTTGAGCTGTGCCAGTCCCTCGCGGGTGATCGCTTCGGCCATGCCCCAAACCTATAGCGGGACGCCGCGCGCGGCGTCCCGCCTCGCCGCCAGCGCCTCCAGCTCGGCCAGCGCGCGGTCGGTCTCGCCTTCGGCGGCCATCGCTGCCGCCAGATGACGCGCGGCAGCCGTGTAGGACGGTGTCGCCAGGACGTCGGCAACCGCCGCTCGGATCGCCTCGACCTTCGCCGACGGCTTCAGCGAGACGCCCGCGCCCGCGGCGACCATGCGCGCCGCGTTGTCGGGCTGGTCGCGCCCCATCGGCAAGGCCACTACCGGCACACCTGCGGCCAAGGACTTGATGATGGTGCCGTGGCCGGCGTGGGTGACGACGAGCGCGGCGTGCTTGAGCACCTCGGCGTGCGGCGCCGCGGCGACGACGGTGACGTTGGGCGCCACGGCGCCGAGCGCGTCGGGCTCCAGCGACGGGCCGAGCGTGACGAGCGCGCGGACGGGCAGCGCGCCGAGCGCCGTAACGATCCGGCCCAAAAGGTCACCTTGGGCCATGTAGGTCGAGCTGAGGCCGACGAGCACGAGCGGAGCGTCGCCGGGCGGCGGCGTCCACGCCCCCGCCCACGCCGGATCGGCGAGCCGCGGCCCGACGTAGCGGACGTTGGCCGGTAGCCGCAGCACCGGAAAGTCGAAGGCCGGGCTGGTCAGGACCAGGAACCGCTCTGCGGAATGGATCTGATCCAAGGGATGGCTCACCGGGGCAAGCTGCTGCTCCTTGCGCGCAGCGTTGAGCGCATCGCGGCCCGAGCCCCACAGGCGCAGCGCGATCTTGTCCATCACCTTGAGTCCCAGCCGCTGCGCCGCGTTGCGCGGCGGCGCCCACCCGCTGCCGTAGGGCGGAGCGCCCGTGCCCGGGACGACGTAGCTGCAGGTCAAGAGCAACGCCTGCGGAATCCCGGACGCCTCGGTCGCGGCCTGCGCGCCGAACATCAACGTGGGGTTGACGACGACATCGGGGCGACGGCGGGCGATCTCGGCCGCCGTGTCGCGGGCGTAGCGCGCCGCCGGCCCGAAGGCGATGCCGTCGCGGAAGCGCTGGAAGGCGCCGAGCGGCGTCTTGGCCTCCCAGTCGCGCGCGAGGTCCTCGTCGGGCGAGTAGGAGCCTTTGTTGGGCGCGGTGGCCCACGGGATCCACTCCGCCCCGGTCGCCTCGACGTCGGGGCCGAGCACGTCGTCGGCGAGCACGGTCACGTCGTGGCCGGCGTCGACGGTGGCGCGAACGATCGACAGGATCGGCGGCGTCTCGCCGCCACCCTCCCACAGCGTGAACAGGAACTTAGACATGGTCTTCCTCGGCTCGGACATGGACTAGGACTTGGTGGCGGCAGCGAGCGCCGCGACGAGCGCGCGCATGTGGTCGACGGTCTGCTGCAGCGACAGCCCCATGTCGCGGCGCAGGAGCTTCCAGGTGTAGATGTCGGTGGCGGTGACGTGCAGGTTCAGGGCCTGCTCGTAGGCCGGGTCGGCGGGGCCGGGAAGCTGGTCGGCGAACGCGCCGGCGACCCAGGAGCGGTGCCCGGCGCGACCGCGCTCCAGGAACGGGACGAGCGCCGGAACGCGCTCCTCCAGCGCCAGCATGCGGATCACCGCGTCGCCGAACGGCTCGTAGTCCTCGACGACGTTGGCGACAGGGTCGGCGTGGCCGGTCTTGCGGGAGTGCTCGGGGTCCAGCTGCTCGGCGGCGGCCTCCAGCAGCCCTTCCTTGGAGCCGTAGTGGTTGATCACCGTCTGCTGCGACACGGCCGCCTCCTTGGCGATCGCGGCCAGCGTGACGTCGTCGTAATAGCGCGCCAGGAAGTGCTCGGTGGCGACCTCCAGGATCCGCTCGCGCGTCGCGGCGGCCGCGGCGGCACGGGCGGTCTGGCGGTATGGCCGGCGCTCCGTTTTCATTTGAGTGACGATAAAGCGAATACGAAGGCCGGCGCAAGTGCGGCCAGCACTACTGTTGCGGCCATGGGTCGCTCTCGCCGCCGTGCGCGCACCACCGCCACCGCCACCGCTCCCGCCCCGCGCGCCGCCGATCGCAAGCGTGCCGCGGCCACCGTCTCCCCCGCCGAGCTGCGCAAGACGCTCGGCGCCTACCTCGCCGGCGCGATCGTCCTGGCCGTGCTCGTGTTGCTCGGGACGGTGACGCTGGCCGGCACGCTGGCCCCGTGGCTGGTGCTTGCGGTCGACGCGGCCGCGGCCTACGCCCTGTACCGCTGGGCCCAGGCGCGGCTCGCGCCGCTGGCGCTCACCGACGAGGACCGCGTGCTGCAGACGCTCGCCGGCGGCCTGCTGCTGCTGGCGCTCAGCTTCGCCCTGGTCGCCGCGGTGGCGCTGACGCTGGCCTGAGCGCTAGGCCACGGCCTCGCGCGGGGCGCCCAGCGGGTGCTCGCGCAAGATGTCGTACAACGTGCTGCGCTCCGCCGCCGGGCGACCGGCCGCATGCGCGGCGGCGACCAGCTGCGGCGGATCCAGGCGCACGCCGTGATAGCTGCCGGCCAACCGCGAGATCGACTCCTCCATCAACGTCCCGCCGAGGTCGTTGACGCCCCAGCGCAGCGCTTCGGTCGCGGTCTCGATACCCATCTTGACCCAGGAGGCCTGGACGTTGGTGATGGTCTTGCCCAGCGCCAGCCGGAAGACCGCGGTGTGCTTGAGGTTCTCCTCGCGGGTGATCTCCTCGACGCCATGGGTGCGTCCGAGCAGCGTCATGAACGGGATGAACGACAGCGGGACGAACTCGGTGATGCCGCCGGTGCGCTCCTGCAGCTCGCGGATGACCGTCATGTGCTGGGCCAGCTCCCAGGGCTCCTCGATGTGGCCGAACATCACCGTTGACGTCGAGCGCAGACCGGCACGGTGCGAGGCTTCGATGATCTCGATCCAGCGCGCGACCGGGAGCTTGTTGGGGCTGATGCGCTCGCGGACGCCATCATGGAGGACTTCCGCCGCGGTGCCCGGCGTCGAGCCGAGCCCGGCGTCGCGGAGCTGGGCGAAGACCTCGCCCGGCGGCAGACCCGAGATGTCGCACATGTGCGCGATCTCCATCGGCGAGTAGGCGTGCAAGTGCAGCTGCGACGCCTCGTCCTTGGCCACCCGCAGCCAGTGCAGGTAGTCGTCGAGCTTCCAATCGGGGTGGATGCCCGACTGCATGCACAACTCGGTGGCTCCGTACTCCACGGCCTCGCGGACGCGCCCGCGGAACTCCTCCTCGGAGTGCTCATAGGCATCCGGCGAGCGCTTGCCCTGCCCGAAGCCGCAGAACGCGCAGCCGACGACGCAGACGTTCGAGACGTTGATGTTGCGGTTGACGACGAACGTCACCGTCTCGCCCGCGAGCTCGGCGCGTAGCTCGTCGGCGGCGACGCGCATCGACTCGATCGCGCCCGCGTCGGTGGACGCGAACATCGCCGTCAGCTCCTCGATCGACAGCGTCTCGCCAGCCCGGGCCCGCTCGGTCGCCGGCCCTACGAGGTCGGACTGGATGGCGAACGGCGCCTCCGTACGTCCCGACCCGCGCCGCGGGATGAAGGACCAGTACTTGACCTTGACGACGTCCAGCACATGCTGCTCGACCCACTCCGGGTCGAGGTACTGGCCGTAGACGCAAAGCCGCTCGGTCAGCGCCACGCCGTCCTCGGCCAGGCGCTTGCGCACCTGATGGGGCGACGGGAACGGATGCTCGGGCGAGATGTGGTCGCCGTTGGCCGAGAGCCCACCCAGGTCGGTCGCGCCCGCGGCGACCAGCTCCGGCCAGTGCTCGCTGAGGTTCGGCGGCACCTGGATGCCGACGCCCGGCAGCAGCTCGCGCGCCACGCCGATCAGCTCGACCAAGTCCTCCAGCGACACGGCGCTCGCCCACGCCGGCACGCCGGCGATCGGCACATCTCGGAGCCCCGTGCGCCAGAACCGCTCCGCCGCGTCGGTCGCGATCTCGGCCGGCTCCTCGCCGTAGTACTTGCGGTGCGGCACGAAGTTCTGGAGGATCACCTCCTGCAGGTGACCATGCTCGGCATGGACTTCGGCCAGCGCGCGCAGCGCCGCCACGCGGTCCTCGCGCGTCTCGCCAATGCCCACGAGGATCCCCGACGTGAACGGGATCTTCAGCTCCCCCGCCCAGCGGATCGTCTGCAGCCGCAACGCCGGGTCCTTGGTCGGCGAGCCCTGGTGGGCGACGAGGTCGTCGCGCATCGACTCCAACATCAACCCCTGCGACGCCGTCACCTCGCGCAGCCGCGCCAGCTCCTCGCGCGTCACTGCGCCAAGGTTGGTGTGCGGCAGCAACCCACGCTCCAGCGCGCGCTCGCAGCACCACACGACGTAGGCGACGAAGTCCGCGAAGCCCAGCTCGGCCAGGCGCGCCCGCACGCCAGGATGGTGCGCCGGATCGTCGCCGGTCAGGATCAGCAGCTCCTTGACCGAGCGCTTGGCGGCGCGATCCAGCAACGCGAGCACCTCGTCGGGCGTGTGCAGGTGCGGCTGGTGGGTCTGAAAGACGCAGTACTTGCAGTGCGAGACGCACGTCCGCGAAAGCGACAGCGTCAGGTTGCGCGAGAAGGTCACACGGCGGCGCACATCACTGATCCTACGACTCGCTCGACCGTATCCTCCCGCGCCGATGTCGCCCCGCGCTCTCACCGCTCTCCTGCTCGCCCTCCTGGCCACGCTCGCCGCCGGCTGCTCCACGTCATCGACGGGCAGCGACGCGCGCCCCGAGCAGGACGCCGAGCTGCTGCTGGACTTCGCGCCCAACGCCGTGCACGCCGGCATCTACCTCGCCCTGCAGCGCGGCTACGACGAGGCTGAGGGCGTCGATCTCGACGTCGAGGCCCCTGGCGCGTCCACGGACGGGATCAAGGCCGTGCTCAGCGGCCGTCAGGACCTGGCGATCGTCGACATCCATGATCTCGCGATCGCCCGGGCCAAGGACAAGGACGTGGTTGGCGTGATGGCGCTCGTCCAGACGCCGCTGGCCGCGATCCTCACCCAGCCCGGCATCACCCGTCCCAGTGACCTGGAGGGTGAGAAGGCCGGCGTGAGCGGGCTGCCCTCCGATGATGCCGTGCTGGACTCGATCGTCGCCGGCGACGATGGTGACCCGGCGAAGGTCCGCAAGGTCACGATCGGCTTCAACGCGGTGCAGGCGCTGCTCGCGGGCAAGGTCGCCGGCGCCACGGCGTTCTGGAACGCTGAGGGCGTCGCCCTGAAGGCCAAGCGCCCCGCCATGCGCGAGTTCCGCGTGCAGGACTACGGCGCGCCGTCCTACCCGGAGCTCGTCCTGATCACCTCCCGCGAGACGCTGGAGACCAGTGCGCCCGTGGTGCGCGCGACGATCCGCGCGCTACGCCGCGGCTACGAGGCCACCATCAACGACCCGGAGTCCGCCGTCTCGGCGCTCACCGACGCCGAGCCGTCGCTCAAGCGCGTGCTGACCCTCAAGCAGCTCGACGCCGTCAGCGCCTCCTTCACGGCCGGCGCCGAGTTCTACGGCGAGCTGAACCCGGCGACGCTGGAGCAGTGGGCGACCTGGGAGCAGCGCTTCGGGATCGTCAAGCGCAAGCCCGACGTCGCGACGATGTTCGACCCGGCGACGGCGCGCACCGGGCTCAAGGACGACCCGAACGCCTGAGCGGCGGGCCCGTCGGCGCTATTGCGCCCTGATGCGCTTGAACTCCTGGCGCACCGACTCCGGACGCCCCCACATCTGCACGACCTCGACCCGGCCGCTGCGCGCCTCGCGCACGGCGAGCTCGCCCTCCAGGCCTGCGTCATCAAGCAGCTTCAGCGCGCCGTGGACCGCCGGCGCCGCCGAGGCGTGGCCGAAACGATGAGCGACGAGGATGCGCCAATGCCAGTCGTGTCGCGAGTAGGGCTGCGCGTTGACCGTGCTGAGGAAGACGCAGCCGTCGACGTAGCGGGTCTCGTCGAAGATCCGGACGTCGAGCTCGAGGTCGGTCCAATCGTCGGGCAGCGAGTCGACGATCTCCTGAAACGTGTCGGCGAGGGCCATCGCGCCCATCGTATCGGCGACGAGTCCTAGACCAACCCGAAGGTGTCGACCAGCAGGAACAGGTTCAGCGCGGAGATGACCGCCGCGACGAGGCCCGCGACGGCCGTCGTCAGCCTGCGGTTGACCAGCGCCCCCATGATGTCCTTGCGCCGCGTGAGCAGCACGAGCGGCACCAGCGCGAACGGGATGCCGAACGACAGCACGACCTGGCTGATCACCAGCGCGTTGGACGGGTCGACGCCGATGGCCAGCACGATCAGCGCCGGGGTCATCGTCACCGCGCGCCGCACGACCAGCGGCACGGCCCGGGCGATGAACCCCTGCATGACGACCTGGCCGGCGTAGGTGCCGACGCTGGAGGAGGCGAAGCCCGATGCCAGCAGCGCCAGCGCGAAGGCGATCGCCGCCGACGGGCCGACGAGCTCCTTGAAGCCCGCGTGGGCCTGCTCGATGGTGTCGACCTCGGGGCCGTTGCCGAAAAACAGCGATGCGGCGATCACCAACATGGACATGTTGATGAGACCCGCCAGCGTCATGGCGATCGTCACGTCGATGCGGGTGAACCGCAGCAGCACGCGGCGCTCGGCGTCATCGCTGGCCTTGACCCGGTCCTGGGTCAGCGCCGAGTGCAGGTAGATGACGTGCGGCATCACGGTCGCGCCGAGGATGCCGGTGGCCAACAGGATCGAGTCGCTGCCGTCGAAATGCGGGACGAAGCCCTTGGCAGCCTCGCCCGCGTCGAAGCCGATCCGCAGCGTGTCGTAGAGGAACCCCAGCAGGATCACGCCCAGGAAGCCGATGATCGCCAGCTCGAAGCGCCGGTAGCCGCGGCTCTGCAGCCCGAGAATCGCGAAGGCCGCGACGGCGGTAATGAGGCCTGAGGGCAGCAGCGGGATGCCGAAGAGGAGGTTGAGCGCGATTGCAGCGCCGACGAACTCGGCCAGGTCGGTGGCCATCGCGATCAGCTCGGCCTGAACCCACAGGCCCCACGTCACGGGGCGCGGGAAGTGCTCGCGGCAGAGCTCGGGAAGGTTCTTGCCGGTGGCGATGCCGATCTTCGCCGAGAGGTTCTGGATCAGCATGGCCATCAGGTTGGCGCCCAAGAGCACCCACAACAGCAAGTACCCGTACTTGGAGCCACCGGCGATGTTGGTGGCGAAGTTGCCCGGGTCGACGTAGGCGATGCAGGCGACGAAGGCGGGGCCGATGAGCGCAAGGCGTGCGCCGCGACCGCGGACACCACGCCCCGCGGCGCGCTCCACGGTCGAGGTGGCCGGGAGCGGGACGACCGCCTCGGCGACCCCGCCGTCGGGCGCCGTCACAGGCTCACCCGCATCGCCGCGGCGAGGCGGCCGCCGAGCGGATGGACCTCGTCGCTGGAGCCAAAGCGCGCGAAGATCGGCCCACCGAACGGCTGCTTGTCGACGACCTCAAACGTGTCGCCAGGCGCGATCCCCCGCGCGCCGAGGTAGCGCAGCATCTCGGGGTCGCTGTCAGAGACACGGACGAAACGACCGGTGGCACCGAGGTCGAGCCCGTCCATGGCCAGCGTCGCGCGCTCGACGATCTTCAGGTCGGCGGTCGGAATCGGATCCCCATGCGGGTCGATCGTCGGATGGCCGAGCTTGGCGGCGATCAGCTCCTCAAGATCCTCGGAGAGATGGTGCTCGAGGACCTCGGCCTCATCGTGGACCCGATCCCACGGAACGCCCAGCTCCTCGACCAGGAACCGCTCCAGCAGCCGGTGGTGGCGCAGCACCTCCAGCGCGACGCTCATGCCGCGCTTGGTCAGCCCAACGCCGCGGTAGGGCACGTGCTCGACGATGCCGAGGCCGTCGAGCTTCTTAACCATGCTCGACGCCGACGCTGCTGAGACCCCGAGGCGCTCGGCCAGCGCGTTGGTGCTGACGGCACCACCCTCACCGCGCTGCTCGAGCGAGTAGATGGCCTTGGCGTAGTCCTGGACCGCGGAAGAGACTTCGAGCGTCATCAGGACAAAGTTTAGCCAAGCCTGAATCTCGCTTCAAACAAAGACCGACATGGTCCTCCTATCATCGACCGCATGGCCACCGTCGACACGCTCTCCACCGGATACGAGGCCTGCACGAGCGGCGCGGGTCTGATCGACCGCTCTGAGGCCGGCAAGCTGCTGCTGACCGGCGACCAGGCGCAGACGTTCCTCGACGGCCAGGTCAGCAACGACATCGCCTCGCTGGAGGTCGGTCACGGCCGCTACGCCGCGTTGCTGACCAACAAGGGCCGGATGCTGGGCGACCTGCGGGCGTTCGCGACCGACGACGGCCTGCTCGTGCTCTGCGAGCGCGTCGCGCTGCAGGCGCTCTTCGACCAGGTCCGCCGCGGGCTAATCGGCTGGCAGGCCGAGCTGCACAAGCGCACGCTGGAGCTCGGGCTGCTGTCGCTCGTCGGGCCGCGCTCGGAGGAGGTTGCGCGCGCCGCGGGGCTGCCGATCCCCGGCGAGGAGGAGCACGACGTGGTAGATGCGCCAGGCACCTACGTCGTGCGCACCGACGGCGGGCTTGACGTTCTGCCGGCGGCCGCGCGGGTCGCCGAGACGCGTGCCGCGCTGCTGGCCGCGGGTGCCGTCGAGACCCCGGAGGCCGTCGCCGAGATCGTGCGCGTCGAGCACGGCCGCCCGCGCTACGGGATCGACCTCGACGAGAGCGTGATGCCCGCCGAGGCCGGCATTGTCGAGCGCGCCGTGAGCTTCACGAAGGGTTGCTACGTCGGCCAGGAGACGGTCGCGCGCCTGCATTGGAAGGGCAAGCCGAACCGCCATCTGCGCGGGCTCAAGCTGTCGGCGCCGGTGGCGACGGGCGCGACGGTGACGGTCGCGGGCGCCGACGGCACCGAGGCGCGCGAGGTCGGCCGTGTCGGCTCGACCGTCGTGTCGCCGGCCGCGGGCCCGATCGCGCTGGCGATCCTGCGCCGCGAAGTCAGCCCCGGCGATCAGGTGCTCGTGGGCGAGCACGCCGTCGAGGCGCAGGTCGTCACGCCGCCGCTGGTCTGACGCCGACCTTTGGCGCGGGGCGGTCGGTCCGTCCGAAGCGAGCGCCCCGCGCCAACCGCCGGAGCCCAATCGCCGAACGGCGCGCCCGGCCCCTCAACCGCTGCCGGGCACGCGTCCGTCGAGCCATGGAGAGCCCCGCGACGGGAGGCCATTCCTGTCCTTCTGTGCGGCGATCCGTGCCGCGACTTGCAGGTTCCTTTGCAGATCTTGCACAGGTTCGGGCCCAAATGCGCTCGAACATCTGCCGATTCTGGCCCCAGAAGTCAGGAGGCCATGCGTCCACGCGCATCCGGGGCCGCGGCCAGCGCCCGGGCGGCGAAGCGCTCCACGCGCGCTCGCGTCACCGTCGCCGACAGCGCGAGCTCCAGCGATGGATGGCTCGCCAGCCACGTCGTCGCGATCCGCAGCGCGCCCACCTCGTCGGGCGTCGCGCACGCCGTCGCCCCGCGACCGTCGCCGCCGCGCAGCGCGTGCTGCGTCCGCGCCCAGACATCAGCCGGATCGCTTAGCGGCGTCCAGTCGGCCACGCGCCCGCCGACCAGCCACAGCGCGTCGAAGCGCGCGACCTCCGGATGGGCCGCCAGCACGAGCCGCGGCCGCGCGTGCGTCGCGGCCACCGCACCACCGAGGCGCTCCAGCAGCTCGGCCAGCCGCACCCGCCGGCGCCGCAGCCAGCCGGCTCGCTCGAAGCGCTCTTGGGCCGCCGCCGCGCGCATTTCGGCGTCGAGGTGCGCGAGCAGCGACCGCCCGCCGTCGCCGTCGCCCGTAAACAGCGCCAGCGCCTCGTCGAGTCGGCGCCGGTAGGCATTGGGGTCGAGATCGCCCAGGCACGGCGATAGGCAACGCCCCATCTGCCCGTAGGCCGACGGATACTCGCGGCGTCGCATCCCACGCCCGCAGTGACGCAGAGCGAAGAGCGACTGCAATTGCTCAACCAGCTCGGCGGCGGCGAAGCGCCCGCGCAACGGCCCGACGTTGACCGCCAGCCCTGGCGCGGGCTCGGGCCCGATCTCCAGGATCGGGTAGGCGATGTCCAAGCGACAGCGCAGATAGACCCATTGATCATTGTGCTTGAGTCGCTCGTTGCCCGGCGGCCGCAGCTGCTTGATCAGCCGGTGCTCGGTCAGCAGGGCCCCGACCTCGCTGTTGGTCTGCTCCCAGTCGACCGTCTCGACCTGGGCGATCCAGCCCGTGTCCGGCGATGAGGGCCGGAAGTGCGCCTTGGCGCGCGCCCGGATGTCCACCGACTTGCCGACGTACAGCGGTTGGCCCTCGGCGTTGCGGAAGATGTAGACGCCGGGCTCGGGCGGCAAGGCCGAGCAGTCGATCTTCCGGCGCCGCACGCCGAGCATCGACTGGCCGCCGTCGGTCCGGCCGCTGCGCGACGCGCGGCGCCGCTTGGCCGCCAGCAACGCGAGCGCCTGCCCCACCGTGCCCGCGTTGGCGCACAGCCGCGGAAAGAGCGCGCAGAGGACACGCGCGCAGGTCTCGGCGTCGGCAAGCGCGCGGTGGGTCACGTCGACGTCAATGCCCAGCGACTCGGCCAGCGGCCCGAGCTTGCGCTGACGCGCGAGCGGGTGCAGCCGCCGCGCCAGCGCGACCGTGCACAGCGCCGGCGGGTCGGGCCACGCAACGCCCGCGCGGCCAAACGCCTGGGCGAGCACGCGCCGATCGAAGGCCGCGTTGTGAGCCACCAGCACGCGGCCCTCAAGCTGCTCGGCGAGTTCGGGCAGCGTCATCTCGGCCGGTGGCGCCTCGTCGACCATCGCCTGCGTCACGCCCGTGAAGCGCTGGATCCCCCGCGATAGTGGCGCCCGCACCGGCACAAGCGTCTCCCAGCGGTCGTGCAGTTCGCCGCCGCCCACAAGCACCGCGCCGATCTCGGTGACCTCGCAGCGCTCGCCCGCGAGACCGTTGGTCTCGGTGTCGACGACGAGGAACTCGGCCGTGGCCAGCGCGGCATCGAGGAGGTCAGAAGCGGTGGCGACGGCGACGTCCATGGCGAACGTATGTTTGTACTCTCGCCGGCGGACGCCCTGGGCACGATGTTGCAACCTGTTCGACCGAGGCGCGGGATACGGTGCGAGCCGACCCCAGCCGGATCATCGGAGGACCCATGACCACGTTCACCCCGCACGACAGCACGCTGGACGAGCGCACCCGCAAAGCGTGGAGCGCCTACCGCGAGGATCTCGCGGAGCTGCAGGGGCGTGCGTATGACGCCGCTGAGGCCGAGTCTTGGGATCGCCTTCAGGAGCAGCTGCAGGACATCGAAGCCGACCGCGCCGCGCTCCACACCGGTGGAGCGCATGACGCCTGAATGGTCATCAGCGCACCCCGCGATGGCGTCGAGGCGCCCGCTCGGCTAGGGTTCGCGCCGGGCCGCCACCCCGTCCTCGCGGATGGGACCGGTCCGGGTCGAGGATGAGGAGCCAGAGCCCCGCACTACGCAGGAAGCCCCGACAGGCAGCGGCAGCCGCCTGCGCGCTGATCGCTGCTCTGGTCCTGGCTGCCTGTGGCTCCGACGATTCCACGAGGTCAAACGCAGAGCGGCCGCCGGTGCCGATCGTCATCAGCGCGGCGATCAACGACGAAGCCGTCTCGGTCTCGCCCAAGCGCTTCGGCGCAGGGCCGATCACACTGATCATCTCCAACCAGTCGACGTCCTCGCAGCAGGTGACCCTGGAGACCGCCGACGATCCGGGCGGCTCCAGCCCCGGCGTCAAGGCGATCGAGACCGGTCCGATCAGCCCGCGCGAGACCGCCTCAGTCAAGGGCGAGGTCAAGCAGGGCACCTACGCCCTGCGGGTTGGCGCCGACGGCGTCCGCGCCGCGCGCATCGTGGTGGGCAAGCAACGCCCGTCCGCGCAGAACGACCTGCTGCAGCCCTAGCCGGCGGAGCCGCCCATGCGCCACCATGTCGCCATGCCCCGCGCACGCCGCCTCACTGCCCTTCCGCTCGCCGCCGCCGCGGCAACTGGCCTGGTCGCGGTCACCGGCCCGGCCGCCCAAGCCGATCCAACGCCCTCACAGACCGTCTTCACCAAGAAGCTGCTCGACGACCCCAAGACCAGTGCCGGGGTCAAGCGCATGCTCACCAGCAAGGGCGCGATCGTCGACCCGCGCAGCGGCTTCGTCGACGTCACCGGCGACGGCCGCCAAGACGCGCTGGTCCTGGTTTCCACCGGTGGCGCGGGCGGCGCGGTCGCCCTCTACGTCTTCTCCACCCACGGCCAGGCGACGACGCAGACCGACGACCAGACGTCGCTGAAGGTCGTCTTCCGGTTGCAGTCGCTCTCTGGCGCGTCGCTGCGAATCTCCTCCTCGACGCTCAGCATCCTGGAGCCGCGCTACGCCAAGGGCGACGACCTCTGCTGCCCGAAGAAGCTGCGCGAGCGCGACTACGCGTTCGACGCCAAGGCGCTGACGTTCCGCCGCACGGCGGACCGCGACACCGCCTTCGCGCAGCGGTAGGCCCAGCGGCACCCTTCTGTGACCGGACGCACACTGCGTGCGCTTGCGTACTCGCTGCGTCAACGTAACACTTACGTACATGCAAGCAAGCGATGCGGCGACGGAGGCGACGGCAGAAGCCCTCGCGGCCGCCATGCTCGACCTCTGGCGCCAGATCCTCACCGGATCGACGCGCGACCTGTACCGCCTGCTGGCCGAGGCCGACCTTTCGATGACCCAGCTGAAGATGCTCCACATCCTCATGGAGTGCGAGCGGGAAGTCTCGGTCAAGGAGCTCGCAGAAGAGCTCAGCATGTCGCTCCCCAACGCGTCTCGCACGATCGACGGCTTGCTCCAGCGCGGGCTGGTCGAGCGACGCGAAGACGAGCACGACCGACGCATCAAGCGCGTGGGGCCGACCCCGGCCGCCCGTGAGCTGATCGACCGCGTCGACACCGCTCGGCTCCACGGCCTCGCCGCCTGGGCCGCCGAGCTCTCCCCCGTCCAGCGCTCCACGCTGCTGGACGCCCTCTCCCTCCTCCCCAAGGAGCGCTCCCGATGACCTCCAGCCTTCGCACCCGCTTCGTCAACGAGGAGAACCGCCGCTGGTGGACCCTCGCGGCGATGTGCTTCGCGCTGTTCATGATCATGTTGGACAACACGGTTGTGAACGTCGCGCTGCCGTCGATCCAGAAGGACCTCGGCGCGTCGATCTCCGGCCTCGAGTGGACCGTCAACGCCTATACCTTGAGCTTCGCCGTCCTGTTGGTCACCGGCGGACGCCTCGGCGACATCTTCGGCCGCCGCAAGCTGTTCCTGTTCGGCGTTGTCGTCTTCGGCGCCTCCAGCGCCTTCATCGGCTTCTCGCAGTCGGAAGCGTGGCTCGTTACCGGCCGCGCGGTCCAGGGCATCGGCGCCGCGTTCATGATGCCCGCGACGCTCTCGATCATCTCCAACGCCTTCCCACCCCACGAGCGCGGCAAGGCGATCGGGACCTGGGCCGGCGTGTCGGCGATGGCGCTCGCCATCGGCCCAGTAGTCGGCGGCTTCCTAGTGGAGAACGTCTCGTGGCAGTCGATCTTCTTCCTCAACCTGCCAGTCGCCGCGGTCGCGGTCGTCGTAACGCTCTTCGCCACCCACGAGTCGCGCGACGAGACGGCGCCGCGGTCGGTCGACTACGCCGGCGTGGTCACGCTCAGCGCCGGGCTCGCCGCGCTCGTCCTCGCGCTGGTCGAGAGCAACGCGTGGGGCTGGGGCTCGGCCAGGATCCTCGGGCTGCTGGCCTTCGCGGCCGTGTCCCTGATCGCGTTTGCGATCGTCGAGGGGCGTATCGCCAACCCGATGGTCGACTTCAAGTTCTTTCGCTCGCGCTCGTTCGCGGGCGCCAACCTGGTGGCCTTCATCGTGAGCTTTGCGATGCTGGCGACGTTCTTCTTCTTCGCGCTGTACCTGCAGAACGTTCGCGGCTACTCGCCGCTAGAGGCGGGCGTCCGGTTCCTGCCGATGACCGTGATCATCATCATCGCCGGGCCGATCTCCGGCCGGCTGAGCGACAAGATCGGCCCGCGGCCGCTGATGACCGCCGGCCTGCTGCTCAACGCGATCTCGCTCTACTGGCAGGGCCACCTGACCGTCGACACGCCGTACACCAACCTGCTCGGCGCCTTCGTCTTGATGGGCCTCGGCATGGGCCTGGTGATGTCGCCGATGAGCACGGCAGCGATGAACGCGGTCGACCCGACCAAGGCCGGCGTCGCCTCCGGCGTGCTGTCGATGAGCCGTATGGTCGGCGGCACCTTCGGCGTCGCTGCGATGGGCGCGCTGATCACGGGCCTCGGGCGCAGCAAGATCGACGAGACGCTGCCGCAATTGCCGGAGTCCGCGCGCCATGACTTGGCCGAGGGCCTCGGCACCGGCGCCACGGGCGGCAGCGGCGCGGTCCACGACGCCGTGCAGGCCGCCTTCCTCTACGCGCTCAACGACGGCCTGCGGATCGCCGCCGCCATCGCCGTGCTGGGCGCCATCGCCGCCTGGACCCTGATCGACGCCGGCATCCCCAAGCGCCAGCCGGTCCACGACGGCGAGAGCTCGGAGGTTGGCACCGGCGACGGCGGCTCCGAGCTGGCCGCGGGGGCCGAGACGGCGCTCGCGTAGGACGCGAGCTCCGCGTCCGTTGCCCGGATTCCACACCTAACAGCGTACCCCCGCACCAGTCTGCCTCTCTCTGCCAGCGGGCAGGGGCCCTTCCGCTGAGTTCGACGGATCGATCTATAGTCGTCCGCAATGTCCGTAGACAGACACGCCACCAGCGTGCCTAGTAGGCGCATGGGGGCGGTCGACGGATCAAGATGGCGGCGACGGGCCCCGATGGCTCTTGGCGTACTCGGGACGACGTTGCTCGTCGCGCTGCTGGCGCGACCGGCGCTCTCCGTGCCCTGGCATCCGCAGGACTGGTACGAGCACGTCTGGTACGTGTGGCATCAGGAGCGCTCCCTGCGAGCCAACGGGTTTCCGTCGCTGTTTGTCTACAACACCGGCGCCATGTTCAACCCGCACTACGCGTTCTACGGCGGAACGCTCTACGCATTGGCCGGGGGGTTGGCGCTCATCCTCGGGTCAGCCAACGCGGCCGTTGCCGTGTTCGCGATCTCGGCGTTCGCAAGCGCCTGCGGAGGGTGGTTCTGGCTGACACGCATGGCCGGAGTGGGTCCCTGGATGGCCCATATCCCCGGTGTGCTGTTCATCACCTCACCGTTTTACCTGAACATGGTCTACGGCACCGGAGCGTGGGCCGAGCTCATCGCCGTGTCGGCGATCCCGCTGATGATGGCTTCAGCGCTCAGCATTCTCGGAGCGGATCGACTGCGGCCATGGCCCGCGCTCGCCTTCGCCTCCACCGCCGTGCTGTTCACCGGCAGCCACAACATCACGCTGCTCTGGGGAACCACGGTTCTGCTGATCGTCCTGGCTTTGTTGCTGGCCGTCGCTCCAGCTGCTCGCCAGCTGGTCACGCGCCGCAGCGCCCTGCGAGTACTCGGGCTGTTCGTACCGGCACTGCTGGTCAACGCGTGGTTCCTGCTCCCCGACGTTGCCTACCAATCGATGACCCTGGTCGCGAGCATCCCCGCAACCACGAACCTGCGCTGGGCCGCTCCGCTCGTCGAGCCTCGACAGCTGTTCTCGCTCGAGCGGTCCTCGCTGCCACCGCGGTTCTTCGTGCTGACGCTCCCGGTAGTGACGATGGTGTGGGTCGCGGCGGGCATGATCGTCGCGCGGCTGAGCTGGAGGACGGAGTGGAACCGCGTCGTCCTGGTCCTGTTCGGCGCCATCACCGGCCTGACGATCCTGATGACCAACGTCAGCCTCATCCTTGCGTTGCCCGGACCGTTTCGCATGCTGCAGTTCGGCTATCGCCTCGAGGCCTACATCCTGCTGGCCCTGAGCGCGGCCACGATCGGCGTCCTACGACTCGTCAGCCAGGCGGGACACGGACGAGTGACGTGGCAATGGGCAGCTCTTGCCGTCATCCTCTTGGCGGTCGTCCAGGCGCTGGATCAAACGCGCCCAAGCCACGTGCCGAGCTACAACGCTGGCGATGCGATCGAGGTTCGGCCTTACCACTTCGGCATACCTTGGGTCACCGAGCTCGACTACACAAGCATGCAGCTGCCGCCGTCCCCTGCCCCGAGGTCAGATGTGGTGGTGGCGTTTCCGACGAGCGCAGAGCAGGGCGAACGTGCGACGGTGACGGTCGCGGCACTGCCCGGTGACCTGTTGCGCACGAACCTCATGGGCATGCCCCAGCTGGTCCACGTCGACGGCGCGCGCATCATCGGACGCGACAGCAGCAATCGCGCCGTCGTGCGGGTCGCACAGAACACCACGCCCGGCGTGGCGACCATTGCGATCCGGGCCGCCAGCCCCTGGCCCGTGACGCTCGGCCGCGCGCTCTCCCTCCTCGGCCTGCTCGGCCTGCTCGCCAACGTCGTCGCACTGGTGCTCGCCAGGCGAAGACGATCTCGATAGCACGCAAGGCGCATTCCGACCTGCCCCAGCGTCAGGCTGGGCAGGTGCAGGTCCTTCACGAGGTCGACGATCCGCAGATCCCCTCGCTCCTGGAGCAAGGGGAGTTCTTCTGGCTCAAGCTCGAAGGGTGCTCGGACGCGCAGCTCGCCGAGCTCGGCGAGCGCTTCGGCCTGCATCCGCTGGCGATCGAGGACACCCAGGAGTTCGGCCAGCGCCCCAAGCTCGACGACTACGGCGACACCGCGCTGCTGGTCTTTTACGGCGTCGACCCCGACGGCGCCCCCGTGGAGGTCCACTTCCACGTCAGCGGCGCGTGGATGATCACCGTCCACCAGGCTGGGCACGCGCTGCTGGCCGAGGCGGCCAAGCGCATCAAACGCGAGACGCCCAAGACCGAAGAGGAGGCGATCTACCGCGTCCTCGATGCGCTCACCGACTCGTTCTTCCCGGTCCTTGACGGGATCGATGACCGCATTGACGTCCTCATGGACGCGATGCTGCTCAAGCCCAGCCAGGATCAACGCGAGGAGCTCTTTCACCTGCGCCGCAGGCTGATCGAGCTGCGCCGGATCGCCACGCCCCAGCGCGACATCTTGGCCCGCGGCGGCGACGTTCTCGGCCGGCTGCCGGGCCTCGAAGCCGACGACGCGCGCGACTGGTTTCGCGACGTCTACGACCACCTCGTGCGGATCTCCGAGCTGATCGACTCCTACCGCGACCTGCTCTCCGGCGCCCTGGACCTGTACCTGAGCACGGTCTCCAACCGGCTCAACGCGATCTCCAAGCAGCTCACGGTCGTCGCCACGATCTTCTTGCCCCTGACGTTCGTCACAGGCTTCTTCGGTCAGAACTTCGGCGCTCTGGAACGCCATATCAGCTCCCCGTGGGCGTTCTGGGGCTACGGCGTGGGCGGCATGCTGGTCTCGGCGGCGATCCTGCTCGGGTACTTCCGCCGCCAGGGCTTCCTCGACGACGACTGAACGCCACCGCCCGCGTGAGACGATCTGCCGTAATCTCCCGCCTCGCAGGGAAACCGTCCCGGCTTCGCAGGGATTCGAACACCGACGACTACCAGAGGGTCTTTCGAACACATGGCCGTTGATGTCACGCAGGTCGCCACCGTCGACACCGAGCCCGGCACGCTGCCGGAGCGCATGACCGCGTGGGTCATCCGCGAAGAGCGCTTCGGCGAGCCGAAGGACGCGTTCCAGGTCGAAGACATCGAGGTACCCGAGCCGGCCGCCTTCGAGGTCATCGTGCGCGTCATGGCGGCGGGCGTCAACTACAACAACGTCTGGGCCGCGCTCGGCCAGCCCGTCTCGGTCATGAAGTACGGCGACCACCCGGAGTTCGGCCACCACATCGGCGGCTCTGACGCCTCGGGCGTTGTGTGGAAGGTCGGCCCCGGCGTCACGCGCTGGAAGGTCGGCGACGAGTGCGTCATCCACTGCAACCAGGCCTCCTACGAGGATCCTGAGGTCCACGGCCTCGACCCGATGGCCGCCCCGTCGCAGCAGATCTGGGGCTATGAGACCACGTGGGGCTCCTTCGCGCAGTTCACCAAGGTCCAGGCCCAGCAGCTGCTGCCCAAGCCCAAGAACCTGACCTGGGAGGAGGCCGCGTCCTACGGCCTCGTCTACTTCACCGCCTGGCGCATGCTGATGACGCGCTGCAACCTGCAGGCCGGCCAGAAGGTCCTGATCTGGGGCGCCGCCGGCGGCCTGGGCGTCTTCGCGACGCAGATCTGCAAGGCCGCGGGCGCTGAGTGCGTCGGCGTGGTCAACAGCGATGAGAAGGGCAAGCTCGTTGAGCAGCTTGGCGCCAAGGGCTACATCAACCGCAACGAGTTCGCCGGGATGATGCGCAAGGGCGGCGAGACGCCCGCGGAGGAGAAGGCGCGCTTCAAGGAGTCGCGCCGCTTCGGCAAGGCGGTCGAGGAGATCCTCGGCGGCGCCCCCGACATCGTCTTCGAGCACGTCGGCGCCGCAACGTTCCCGACCTCGGTCCTGACGGTCAAGCCGTTCGGCAAGGTTGTCATCTGCGCGGGCACGACGGGCTTCAACCTCGACTTCGACGTCCGCTACCTGTGGATGAAGCAGAAGGAGATCATCGGCTCGCACTTCGCCAACGCGTACGAGTGCCTGAAGGCCAACGAGCTGATCGAGTCGGGCGCCGTGCGGCCCGTCCTGTGGCGTACCCTGGGCTTCGATGGCGTCGCGGAGGCCCACCAGCTGATGAAGGACAACAAGCACGCCGGCAAGATCTCCATCTTGGTCGGCGCGGAGAAGGAGGGCCTCGGCAAGACCGCCGACGGTCCCGGAGCGATCTACGCAGAGGTGGGCTGAGCTATGGCCGGCATCGTGCACGTCCCGTGGTACGCGACCGTGTTCCGCGGTGACAAGTTCGAGGCCGCGTTGGCCGAGATCGCCCCCGTGGCGCTCCGCTACGGCGCGACCTCCTACGCGGTCCACCGCAACCGCGACGACGCCTACAAGTTCCTGCAGATGTCGGCCTTCGAGAGCAAGGGCGACTGGGAGCAGTACTGGTACGGGCCGGAGTTCGTCCGCTTCCGCGCCCAGTACCAGAGCCTGTACCAGGTGCCGCTGCTCTACACGTGGTCTGACGTCGTCGTCGAGGGCGCCCTGACCGACGAGGCAGCGGGCACCACCGCCGCCATCGGGCAGCACGCGCACTAAGCACGCGCAACGAGCCGTCGAGGGACGACACAACCACGCTCTGCGTGGTTCAGTCGTCCCTCGATGACGCGGGCTACGCCGCGGGAGCCTTGTCGATGTCCAAGCGCAGCTTGGCGATCGACTGGCGGATGATGCGCGAGACCTGCATCTGGGAGACCCCGATGCGCTCAGAGATCTCGGTCTGGGTCAGGTCAGCGGCAAAGCGCAGTCGCAGCACCTCGCGGTCGCGGTCGCTGAGCACGTCCATCGCGTCGTCGAGCAGGACGCGCATCTCGGCACGCTCGAGCTCGACGTCGCGCCCGCCGATCGAGTCGGCCAGCGTCATGTCCTCGCCGGTCGGCTCGTCCAGCGACCGCGTGCGACGGGCGCCGGCGCTCTGGATCGTCGCCAGGACCTCCTCGAACGGCGCGTCGATCGCGTCGGCCAGCTCCTGCACCGTCGGCGAGCGGCCGAGCGAGCCGGTCAGCTCGTCGCGCTTCTTAGCAACTTCGAGCTGCAGCTCCTGCAGGCCGCGCGGAACGCGCATCGCCCACGTCCGGTCGCGGAAGTGGCGCTTGATCTCCCCCAGCACCGTGGGCGTGGCATAGGACGAGAAGCGCACCTCGCGCGTGAGGTCGAAGCCCTCGATGGCCTTCATGATCCCGACGCAGGCGACCTGGACGAGATCGTCCATCGGCTCGCCGCGGCCGGCGTAGCGGCCGGCCAGCGCGCGGGCAAGCGGGAGCATCTCCTCGGCCAGCTGATCGCGCGCCCGCGTGTCGCCACGGTGGTGGTAACGGCGCAGCAGCTCCTGCTCGCGAGCGGCACGTCCCGCGGTCTCGATGTGCCCCCCGGCATCCTCCATCGCCTAAGCAGCGTATCGGCCGGGCAAGCGAGGTGAAGAAGGCCCGCGTCTGCGGGTGTCAGGCTTGTTCGAGCGGGGCCATCGTCAGGCCCGCGTCGCGCAACTGGTCCCAGTAGTGCTCGGCCAGCTCCTTGTGGCCCGTCCAGACGATCGCGAGGCCGGCGGCGTGGATGCGGTCGGCGATCGCATAGCCGCGGTTGACGTCGATGCCGGGAATGAGCTTGGCCAGCGTCCCTGCGACGTGGTCGAACGTGTTGTGGTCGTCGTTACGGACGATCACCCGCCAGGCACCGCCGAGGGCGCCGTCGGGTCCTGCGGTGATGGGGAGCTCGATGGTCTGGCTCATCTCGACGAGGCAGTATCGCGCTTTTGCCAGTATCGGGCCAGTCCTCCGTAGAGCGTGTCGGGCGGCATCGCCTTGAGGTAGCTGCGCTCCTCGGGGCCCGTCGCCAGGGCGGCACGAATCTCGGCCTCGAAGCCGTCCGCGTCGGTCCGGCGGGCGACCTGCGCCCAGCGGTCGAGCTCGGTGTGCAGCGAGTCCAGGTGCGAGGTGACGTCGCTGAACGTGCCGAAGTGGGTGATCGCCAGCGCGCTCGGCTCCCAGGCGGCGACCAGGTCGATCGAGCGGTGCCAGGCCTCGATGTCGATGTCGGGCGGCGGCGTGGGCGGGAAGACGGGGCCGTCGCCGATGCGCACGCCCGCGACGTCGCCGGTGAAGGCGATGCCGCTGCCCTCGTGCAGATAGGCGACGTGGTGCATCGCATGCCCGGGGGTCCAGGCCCAGCGGAAGCCTTCGGCGGAGCCCTCGTCATCGAGGATCCGGACGTTCTCTTGCGCGACCGGGATGATCTTGCCCCAGAGGCGCTCCATCGCGTCGCCGTAGATCCGCGTCGCCGAGGCGACCAGCCGCGACGGGTCGATGACGTGCTTGGCGCCATTGCGATGGACCCAGACCTCGAGCTCGGGCCAGCGCTGCACCAGCGCGCCGGCCGCGCCGGCGTGGTCGAGGTGGATGTGGGTCAGCAGGACGGCGCGCGGCTGCTCGTCGCCGAGCGCGGCAAAGAGCGTGTCGACCGAGGATTCGGGACCAGGGTCGATGACAAAGCCGTCGATGACGTGGGTGCACACGGAGCGCTCAGCACCCTGGAAGTGGACGTCGATCTCGCGATGGGTGCTCATGCCAGACCTCGTGGCGAGGTCTGGGCATGTTCCGACAGAGGCGCAGGCACTCGCTCTGACCCTACCCAGGCGCCGAGGCCATAGCCCGTTTGGGCCAGGCCTGGCGCAGTCCGACCAGTACGATTCCGTTCATGGAACACCGGCTTTCCGAGCGCGACCGTCCGTGGATGATGCGGACCTACGCGGGCCACTCGACCGCGAAGAAGTCCAACGAGCTGTACCGGGCCAACCTGGCCAAGGGCCAGACGGGCCTGTCGATCGCGTTTGACCTGCCGACACAGACCGGCTATGACGCCGACCACGAGCTCGCGCGCGGCGAGGTTGGCAAGGTCGGCGTGCCGGTTGCCCACAAGGGCGACATGCACCAGCTCCTGGACGGCATCCCGCTCGGCGAGATGAACACGTCGATGACGATCAACGCGACGGCGGCCTGGCTGCTGGCGCTGTACATCGGCACCGCGGAGGAGAACGGCGTCGCGGCCGCCGACCTCTCGGGCACCACGCAGAACGACATCATCAAGGAGTTCCTGGCGCGCGGCACCTACGCGTTCCCGCCCGGCCCCTCGATGCGGCTGATCGCCGACATGGTGGCCTACACGGTGACCGAGGTCCCCAAGTGGAACCCCATCAACATCTGTTCCTACCACCTGCAGGAGGCCGGCGCGACGCCGGTGCAGGAGATCGCCTACTCGATGGCCAACGCCATCGCCGTGCTCGACGCGGTGCGCGAGCGCGTGCCGGCCGAGCTGATGGGCAAGGTCTTCGGCCGCATCTCCTTTTTTGTCAACGCGGGCGTGCGCTTCATCGAGGAGCACGCAAAGCTGCGGGCGATGTCGGTGCTGTGGGAGGAGCTCGGCCGCGACCGCTACGGCGTCACCGACGACAAGCAGCTGCGCTTCCGCTACGGCGTCCAGGTCAACTCCTTGGGGTTGACCGAGGCCCAGCCGGAGAACAACGTCCAGCGCATCGTGCTGGAGGCGCTGGCCGTGACGATGGGCCGCAACGCGCGCGCCCGCGCCGTCCAGCTGCCGGCGTGGAACGAGGCGCTCGGCCTGCCGCGCCCGTGGGACCAGCAGTGGTCGCTGCGCATCCAGCAGGTGATGGCCTTCGAGACCGACATGTTGGAGTACCCCGACATCTTCGAGGGCTCGGTCGTGATGGACGGCCTGGTCGGCGAGCTGCTGGAGGGCGCGCGCGCCGAGATGGCCGTCGTCGCCGAACACGGCGGCGCGGTCAAGGCGGTGGACTACATGAAGGGCTCGCTGGTCGACAGCCATCGCGAGCGCATCCGTCGCATCGAGCACGGCGAGCAGATCGTCGTCGGCATGAACAAGTACACCGAGTCCAACCCCTCGCCGCTGATCGACGAGGAGGGCGGGATCATGACCGTCGATCCCGCCGTCGAGGCCCAGCAGCGTGACGCGGTCATCGCCTGGCGCGCCTCGCGCGACGGTGCCGCAGCCGAGGCCGCGCTGGCTGAGTTGCGCCGCGTCGCCGCCAGCGACGAGAACATCATGCCCGCGACGATCGCGGCCGCCAAGGCCGGCGTGACCACCGGCGAGTGGTCGGCCGCGCTGCGCGAGACGTTCGGCGAGTTCCGTGCGCCGACCGGCGTCGGCGAGGCCGCCGCGGGCGACCGTGACGAGTCCGATCTGTCGGCGCTGCGCGAGGAGGTCGAGCGCGTCACCGAGGCGATCGGCCGCCGGCCGAAGATCCTGGTCGGCAAGCCCGGCCTCGACGGCCACTCCAACGGCGCCGAGCAGATCGCCGTGCGCGCGCGCGACATCGGGTTGGACGTCGTCTACGAGGGGATTCGGTTGACGCCGTCGCAGATCGCCGCCTCAGCCGAGCAGGAAGGCGTCCACATCATCGGGCTCTCGATCCTGAGCGGCTCGCATCTGGAGCTGATCCCGAGCGTCGTGGCAGCGCTGCGCGAGCGCGGCGTCGACGCGCCAGTCGTCGTCGGCGGGATCATCCCGACCGCCGACGTCCAGCCGCTGAAGGACGCCGGCGTCGCGGCGGTCTACACGCCCAAGGACTTCGACCTCGGCGCGATCATGCACGACATCGTGGAGCTCGTGGCGGCCAAGCACGCGTCGGAGAGCCTCGCCTAGCGGCGGCTCGGCCTCCGAGGCGGCAGCTCGCCTGGAGGCTCGCTCCCGCGGCGAGGGATGACGTGACACAGAACGGTGAACAGCTCGGCGTGCGACTGCGCGACGGGGACCTGAGCGCGGCGCCGGCGGTCCTCAACCTGGTCGAGAGTCGGGCGGCGCGCGATCGGCCCGAGATTGCCGCGCTGCTGCGCGCGGTCTCGCCGGGCGCGCTGGGGCACGAGGCGCCGGGGCACGTCGTCGGCATCACGGGCCCCCCGGGCGCGGGCAAGTCATCGCTGTTGAGCGAGCTGTGCCGAGCCTGGCGCGCCGACGGCCGCACCGTCGCGGTGCTCGCGGTCGATCCGTCGTCTAAGCGCAGCGGCGGCGCGCTGCTCGGCGACCGCGCGCGGATCGCCTTCGATCCCGAGGACCGTGGGCTGTTCATCCGCTCCACGGCGGCCGGGGATCGGCTCGGCGGTCTGGCGCCGGCGACGCGCGCGGCGGCCCAAGCGCTGGCCGCCGCGTTCGACGTCGTGGTGATCGAGACGGTCGGCGTCGGGCAGTCGGAGACCGAGGTCGGCGAGGTGGCCGATACGGTGGCGGTCATCGTGCAACCTGGATCCGGCGACGTCCTGCAGTTCTTGAAGTCCGGGATCATGGAGATCCCCGATGTCTTGGTGGTGACCAAGGCCGACCTCGGCGACATCGCCATGCGCGCCCGGCGCGACATCAACGCGGCGCTGCGCTCGGCGGGGTCGCCGGATACGAAGGTGGTCGCGGTCTCTTCGATCTCGCCGGTTCACGGGATCGAAGACCTGCTGGGCGCCCTTGACGAGCATCGCTCGCGGGTGGACCTCGGCGCACGGCGCGTGCGCGCCCGGCGCTCGGGCGCGCTGGCGGATTTTCTGGTGGAGCACGGCGAGCGCGGCCTGCGCGCCGTGGGCGGACGGCGGGCGGCGGGCAAGCTGCTGGCGGAGTCCGACCCGGCAGCCGACGAGCCATCGCTGGTCGCGGTGCTGGAGGCACGGTTGTGAGACTTGACCTCGCGGTGATCCTGGGCGCTTTTGTGGTGGCGACGCTGGTCGCAGAGCTGCTGGGCGCGACGAACTTCGGGACGGCGCTGACGTTCGGGACGATGGCGTTCGCGGGGGCGTTGGTGTTCGTGCTCGTGCGGCGGCCGTAGGGGGGCTGGGTCTGGTCTGGTCTGGGTCTGGGCTCGGGCGCTGTTGGCGCTCAGCTCGGGCGTGGGCTGGTGGTGCGCAGCGTTGGTCTGTTGGCACCGAGGGAGTGAGAGGGGCTGGGACTGCGAGGCGCCTTCGGTCGTCCGCCAGCGCCTGGGCCGGGGATCCGCGCGGGTCAACCCTTCGGAGGCCATACGCGGGTGGGCCCGTTTGGGGACGGCCGGCGTCCGGGTTCAGGCCCACCCCGCCGTCCACCGGCGCTATGGGAGGGGCGGGCCCGTTTACGGACGACCGGCGTCCGGATGCGGGCCCACCCCGCCGTCCGCTGGCGTCGGCGGAACGGGTGGGCCCGGCGGCGGACGCATGCCGTCCGCAAACAGGCCCACCCCGCCGGGCTCGCGCGGACGACCTCGGGCGCGGCGAACCTCCGCTCCGCTCGCTCTCCTCGGTGCCCCGGACCACGCATCGCACGTCGAACGCGCCCGTACTGCTCACCAGCCACGCACCGACCCGCCCCCTCAGCCCGCCAGCCACGCACCGACCCGCCCCGCCCCGCCCCGCCCGCTCCAACCCCAGCCACACCCCAAACCGCCCACTAATCTCCCGCCCCATGCCCCCAACCGCCCGTCGCGCGATCTTCGTCGCCCCGTTCGACGAGCTGGCTGATCCTCGACTGCTCGCCAGCCTCGCCGCCGACGCCGAGGCCGCCGGCTGGGATGGCTTCTTCCTCTGGGACCACATCGTCTACAGCCCACCCACGAGCGCGGTGCTGGATCCGTGGATCGCGATGGCCGCGATCGCGATGGCGACCAACACCATCATCACGGGCCCAATGGTCACGCCACTCTCACGGCGGCGGCCGCACAAGCTCGCGCGCGAGACCGCCACGCTCGACCTGCTCAGCAACGGCCGGCTCGTACTCGGCGTCGGCCTCGGATCCGACAACCACGGCGAGCTCGCGCCGTTTGGCGATGTCGCCAACCCGCGCGAGCAGGCGCAGCTCCTCGACGGTGCGCTGGCCAAGTTGGAGGACTACTGGAGCGGGACGTTCGTGCCACGTCCCATCCAGCAGCCGCGGATCCCGATCTGGGCCGCCGCGCGCTGGCCCTACCGCCGCCCGGTCCGCCGCGCCGCGCGCCTCGATGGCCTCTTCCCCATCGACTTGCCTGGACCAGAAGCGCTCGCCGATCTGGCCGACGAGATCACCGAGCAGCGGGCACAAGAGGGCATCGATGGACCCTTCGACTTCGCCGTCACCAACGCGCCTGGGACGGACTCCGCGCCCTGGGCCGCCGCAGGCGCGACGTGGTGCCTGGACGGCTTCAGCGCCCAGCCCAAGCTCGCTGATGTCCGAGCGGCGATCGCGGCGGGACCGCACGCCTGAGCCGCTGTCCTGACGATGCCCTGATCGCGACGGGCATCCAGCGGGTAGTGCCACCGGACGTGAGCGGGCGCGTCGTCGTCGGAACCTCCAGTTGGGCGGACCCTGGCTTCGTCGCCGAGTGGTACCCGCCGAAGCTGCCCGCCCCCGAGCAGCTGCCCTACTACGCGGAGCGCTTCGCGGCGGTCGAGGTCAACGCCACCTACTACGCGATCCCGGCCACCGCGACCGTGCGCCGCTGGGCGAAGGTGACGCCGGACGGCTTCACCTTTGACATCAAGCTCCATCAGGCGCTCTCCCGTCACAGCGCCGAGGTCAACTCGCTGCCAAAGGCCTTGCGCGACCGTGTCGACACAACCCCGCGCGGCCGCGTGCGGCCCTCGCCCGAGCTGGACCGCGAGCTCGCCAAGCGCTACCTGCGCGCGGTCAAGCCGCTGATCGACGCCGGCAAGCTGTCGTCCTTCCTGCTGCAGCTCTCCCCTGCCTTCAAGCCGCCATCCAAGCGACTGGACGAGCTCGACGGCCTGCTCGGCGCGCTCGCGCCACATCCGGTCGCCATCGAGTTTCGCCATCGCGCCTGGCTGCACGAAGAGCGCCGCGCCGACACGTTGGCCTGGCTGGAGGACCATGGTGCCGCCTTCGTCGCCGTCGACGCGCCGCAGGGCAAGCCGCCGACGATGCTTCCACGCCTGGACGCGGTGACGCGCGGCGACCTCGCCTACCTGCGCCTGCACGGCCGCAACGCACGCGGCTGGGTCAAGGGCCGGACGGTCGCCGAGCGCTTCGGCTATCGCTACGACGACGGTGAACTGGAGGAGATCGCCCAGCGCGCCGAAGGCCTCGCCGAGCAGGCCGATACGGTTCGCGTGATGTTCAACAACAACCGTGGAGACGACGCCCCGGTGGCGGCACAGCGGCTGCGCGAGCTGCTCGGCCAGGAGGCCGCGACCCGATGAGCAGGGCACAGCGAGAAGCGCGGCTGCAAAAGCTGGCCAACGAGATCCGCGCCCACAAGGGCGCCCAGTGCGGCTTCGAGGTCTGCGAGAGCTGCACGCAACTCGTGCCCGGCGTCGGGCCCGCGAGCGCGTCGATCGTCATCGTCGGCGAGGCGCCCGGCGCCAAGGAGGATGCCGCGGGCGTGCCGTTTGTGGGGGCGGCGGGCAAGTTCCTGGACTCGCTGTTGGCCGAGGCGAACATCGCCCGCGACAATGTCTTCATCACCAACGTGGTTAAGGCACGGCCGCCGAAGAACCGCGATCCCAAGGCCCCGGAGGTCGCCCACCACTGGCCGTGGCTGGAGGCGCAACTCGACATCATCCAGCCACAGTTGTTGGTGCCCTTGGGCCGCCACGCGCTAGCGCGCTTTGCGCCCGAGGCCAAGATCGCCGAAGTCCACGGCGCGGTGCTGGAGGTCGACGGCCGCCGACTTTTTCCCCTCTACCACCCCGCCGCCGCGCTCTACAACGGCAGCCTGCGCGCGACGCTCGTGGCCGACGCCCAAGCGCTCGGGCGCGCACTCGCGTAGAACTTCCGAGCATGACGACCCGCTCACGAGCCCTACAGGCCCCTTCCGCGAAGGCCCCGCTGGAGGCCACAACCATCGAGCGGCGCGCGCTCGGTGAGCAGGACGTCGCGATCGACATCAAGTTCTGCGGGATCTGCCACTCAGACATCCACCAGGTCGAGGCCGACTGGGGCCGCGGGCTGTTCCCGATGGTCCCGGGCCACGAGATTGCCGGGATCGTCACGGCCGTCGGGCCGGGCGTGACGCGTTTGGCGCCCGGAGACCGCGTCGGCGTCGGTTGCTTTGTCGACTCCTGCGGCGCTTGCGTGTACTGCCTCGACGGCGAGGAGCAGTTCTGCACCAAGGGCGTCGTGGCGACCTACAACGCCAAGGACTACGACGGCGAGCCGACCTACGGCGGCTACAGCGAGCACATCGTCGTCACCGAGCGCTTCGTGGTGAAGATCCCCGAGGCGCTCGGACTCGACGTCGCCGCGCCGCTGCTCTGTGCGGGCATCACCATGTACAGCCCGCTCAAGCGCTGGGGCGCCGGCCCGGGCAAGCAGGTCGCGATCGTCGGCATGGGCGGCCTGGGCCACGTCGGCGTGCAGATCGCTGCGGCCCTGGGCGCCGAGGTCACCGTGCTCAGCCAGACGCTCTCCAAAGAGCAAGACGGCCGTCGCTTCGGCGCCAGCGACTACCACGCGACCAGCGACAAGGCCACGTTCAAGGCGCTGCGCGGCCGCTTCGACCTGATCGTCAACACGGTCTCGGCCAACCTCCCGCTCGACGCCTACCTCGGTCTCCTGAAGCCCGGTGGCGCGATGGTCTCCGTCGGCCTGCCGGTCGAGCCCGACAAGGTCCACGCCGGCTCGCTGATCGGTCGCAACCGCATCTACGCCGGCTCCAACGTCGGCGGGCTTCCCCAGACCCAGGAGATGCTCGAGTTCTGCGCCCAGCACGCCATCGCGCCCGCGATCGAGCTGATCGGCGCCGACGAGGTCAACAGCGCCTACCCGCGCGTGACCAGCAGCGACGTGCGCTACCGCTTCGTAATCGACACCTCGACCCTCGCGGGCTGACCCGCCGCGCGCGGGCGGACGGGCGGGTGCGCGATCCTGGCGCTACTTCCCGTTGTCGGTGGTCTTGGTCGCCGGCCGCGGCGTGGTCGTCGTCGGCGTCGTCTCGGTCTTGGTTCGCTGATCATCGGGCGCTGCGAGCGACGCGATCTTCCACTCCCCGTCCTCGCGGATGACCTGCAGCGCGTCGTCAGACGGCGCCTCGCCGGCGGCGGTCGTGTGGATGCTGACCAGCGCGCGGCTGCCGCTGATCGACACCTCGTTGATCTTGAGCGTCGGGTTGCGTACGGCGCCCAGGCCGCGCTTGACCGCCGACTCGCACGGCAGGCCGATGCCCTCGATCTTGTCGACCAACTCCTTGGAGAGCAGGCGATCGCAGATCTGCTGGTAGTCCTTGCCGCGCGTCGCGACGCCGAAGCGGGCCACGACCTCCCGCACCTGCTGCTCGGCCGGCACCCCGTCGCCGCCGCCTCCGCCCTCCTCATCAGCGCCGCAGCCGGCAACGGCGAGGGCGAGCGCAGACAGGGCGAGACACACGGCGGAGATCCATCGGCGAGGCACCGCGGCAGGGTACCCTCAAGATGATGGTCCGCGATCCGCTGCACGACGGGCACGGCCGCCGGATCTCCGATCTGCGCGTCTCGGTCACCGACCGCTGCAACTTCCGCTGCCAGTACTGCATGCCCGCCGACGGCCTGCCCTGGCTGGAGCGCGCCGAAGTGCTGCGTTTTGAGGAGATCGAGCGCCTCGTCACGGTCATGACCCAGATGGGCATCACCACGCTGCGCCTGACCGGCGGCGAACCGCTCGTCCGCCGCGACTTCCCCACACTCGCCGGCCTCCTGACCGCCATCGACGGCCTCGAGGAGGTCAGCGTCACCAGCAACGGCTTCCTGCTGGAGCGCGACGCCGCCGCGCTCGTCGCTGCCGGCATCGACCGCTTCAACATCTCGGTCGACTCCTTGCAACGCGACCGCTTCTACGCCCAGACGCGACGCGACGCGCTGCCCCGCGTGCTCGCAGGCCTAGAGCACCTCGCCTCCTTCCCCGAGGCGCATCCGATCAAGGTCAACGCCGTAGCGATCCGCGGCTTTACCGAGCAGGAGATCCTCCCCTTCGCCCGCTTCGCGCGCGAGCACCCCTACGAAGTGCGCTTCATCGAGTACATGCCCCTCGACGGCGACCGCGCCTGGAAACCCGACCAAGTCCTGACGGGCGCCGAGATCCGCACCGCCATCCACGCCGTCTACCCGCTCCAAGACGCCGAACGCGACCCCCACGCCACCGCCCGGGTGCACCACTTCGCCGACGGCCACGGCCGCATCGGCTTCATCAACCCCGTCTCCGAGCCGTTCTGCGACGACTGCAACCGCATCCGCCTGACCGCCGACGGCCGCCTACGCACCTGCCTCTTCAGCCTCAACGAAACCGACCTGCGCGGCCCCCTACGCGCGGGCGCCAGCGACGACGACCTCGAACAGATCATCCGCAACGCCGTCTGGGCCAAAGAGCTCAAACACCGCGTCAACGACCCCGGCTTCGTGCAACCCGCACGCACCATGTCGGCCATCGGCGGCTGACGCACCCCAGCGCGAGCTCATCGCGGGCTCACGCCCTTGAGCAGAACGGACACCTGCAGCAGATCCTCGGGCCGGTTGACGTTGTAGAACGCCGACGGGTCGGGCGGCACCACCTCGCAGATCCCCAGGCCTTCGACGACCTCAGTGGCTCTCGCATCCGGCTCGAAGGCCTCCAGGCCTGCCAGCGCGCGCGGCGTGTAGAGCGCGCACAGCGGCTGCAGCCGGCCGTGGACGCGCGGCACCACGACCGCCGCCTCGCGCGGATCGGTCTGCGCGATCAGCCGCAGCGTCGTGGCGTCCATCAGCGGCAGGTCGACGGCCACCACCAGGATCGAGCGACCCGCCGCGAGCCGCAGTGCGTGGGCGACGCCGAGCAGCGGATGGCGGGGCTCGTCGGGCTCGATCCACAGCTCGGCGGCGCCGGCCAGCGGCGGCAGCACCGTGTCGCGCTTGGCGACCACGACGACGTCTTCGCAGAGCTCGTGCAGCGTCTCGACCGGGTAGAGCGCCAGCGGGCGGCCTTCCAGCTCCACAATCGCCTTGTCGCCGCCCAGGCGCCGGCCGAGACCGCCGGCCAGGACGACGCCGACGGGAGGGCCGTGGTTGCGGGCGGCCGCCATGACGCGACCATACCGGCGCCCGGCGAAGGTCAGGGCCAACGCCTTATCCTGCCGACCATGGGAGACCTGATGGGCGGACACCCGTGGCTGCGCTGCTACCGCTGCTGGTCGCAGGACCTCGAGGTCCAAGTGCATTACGAGGGCATCCACCGGATCGACCCGGCCACCGGCGAGCGCGCCGACGTCGTCGACGAGATCCAGGAGGCCGTCGTGCAGTGCCTGGAGTGCATGCACGACCAGCCGCACCTGACCTTCGCCAACGGCCGCGTCGAGGCCGTCGAGGACCGCTGGGAGCGGATGATCGCCGGCACGCCGTGGGTCGCCTCCTGCACCGTCACGGTCGACGCCGACGAAGTCGAGACCTGCTCAGGCCCCGAGGCGGGCGACGCGCTCTCCTTCGCCGCCTTCGGCGATCACGGCACGCGCGAGTTCTTCACCCACGTCCGCTTTCACAAGCACGAGGACGGCAACCGCATCGTCGTGCATCTGCTCGTCGAGCTCTACGGCCGGTCGGTCGAAGAGGCCACCGACGTGCTTGAGGAGGCGGCCCGCGGCCATCTGACGATCACCTCGCTAGCCGAGGAATCGCGGCCGCCCGCCGCGGCCGAAGACCGGCACTGAGCCAGTCTGACTGGACCATCCCTCGATCAGGGGAGGTCAACCCTCCAGAAGTAGGGGGTTGGTGCCGAACATCCGAGATGTGGGTCCATCGGAGCGCATCCTCGTCGCAGAAGACTCCGCCCTGCTGCGGCGGATGCTCGGCGACGTCCTGCGCGACCACGGCTGGACCGTGCTGGAAGCCAGCGACGGCGAGACCGCGCTGCGCATGGCCCAAGCCGAGATCCCATCCGTGTTGTTGATGGCACGCGAGATGGAGGGCCTGGACGGCATGGCCGTCCTGGACGCGCTGCGCGCCGACACCCGCACCGCCGACATGCCGATCGTCTTCGTGACCGGCCACACCGACGCGCGCGATCTGGCCGAGGGGCTGGAGCGCGGCGCGCACGACTACGTCCGCAAGCCCGTCGATCCCGTCGAGCTGGTCGCCCGCATCCGCACGGCGCTGCGCCTGCGCGCGCTGCACGACGAGCTCGCCCACCGCAACGCCGAGCTCGAGCAGCTCGCCCGCACCGACGTCCTCACCGGCCTGGCCAACCGCCGCCACGCCGACGACGTGCTGCGCGCGACGATCGCCAGCTCGCGGCGCCACAACCGCGCAATGAGCGCGGTGCTGGTCGACATCGATCGCTTTAAGTCCGTCAACGACAGCCACGGCCATGCGGCCGGCGACGCGGTCCTGCGCGAGGTCGCCGTCCGGCTGACCGCCGGCCTGCGCGAGGAGGACGTCGCCGCGCGCTGGGGCGGCGAGGAGTTCCTGCTACTGCTGCCCGACTCCCCCGACGCGACCATCGTCTGCGAGCGCCTGCGCGCATCGATCTCTGACCGCCCGATCAACGTCCACGGCTTGTTGGAGCTTTACGTCTCTGCCAGCTTCGGCTGGGCGCCGTGGACCGGCGAGGAGACCGGCGAGGCCCTCGTCGGCCGCGCCGACGTCGCGCTCTACGCCGCCAAGGCCGAAGGCCGCAACCGCGTCGTCGGTGCGGGCGAGCAGCTGCGCGAAGTCGCCTAAACCCGCAGTCGGGCCAGGCTCAGCGACGCGATCGTCGCGGCGTCGGCAATGGCGCCGTCGCGGATCATCGCCTCGACGTCTGTGATCGCGAAGCGGCCCACCTTCAGGCCCTGCTCGGTCTCCTCCAGCGCCTGCTCGCCCTCGGTCAGCTCGGTCGCCAGCCAGACGTCGAAGCGCTGGTCGGAGATGCCGTAGGCGAAGAACATCCGGCCCAGGCGCTCCATCCGCCCCGCGCGCAGACCGGTCTCCTCGGCCAGCTCGCCGCGCGCAAGCTCCTCGGCTGGGGCGTCGGGTCGGTCGTCCCATGCGCCTTGCGGAAGCTCCCAGAAACGCTCGCCAACCGGGTGGCGGTACTGCTCGACGAGCCAGAGGTGCTCGCCGGCGAGCGGGATGATCACCGCCGCCGGCGCCTTCTCGACGACCGCGTAGATTCCCGGCGTCCCGTCGGGCAGCAGCGTCGCGTCCTCACGCAGGCGCATCCAGCGGTTCTCATAGACCGTGCGCGAAGCGGTGACGCGCAGACGACCCGCCTGCGGCTCGTCGCTCATCCAGCCAGCCCGCGCAGGTGGCGGATCGCCAGCGTGAGGCCGGCGAGATCGCCGTCGCCCTCGGCCCGCAGCGCCCGGGCGACCGACGACAGCCGGCGCATCGGCGCCGCGCGCGCCTCCAGGAACGCGTCGACCGCCGCGGCGGGCTCGGCGCCGGGTGACTCCTCCAGCGCCTTCTCGGCCAGGACACGGCGCGCGTCGAGCACATCGTCGAGCAGCGCCTGCTGCGCCCAGCGCTGAACGCGCGTACTGGCCGGCAGCGCCAGGACCTCCTGCTCCAGCCACTCCAGACCCAGCCGCTCACCGAGGCCGAAGAACGCGCGCGCGACGGCGACCACGTCACGGCCGGTGGCTTGGGCGACGGCGATGATGTCGGGCGCGTGGCGCAGCGCGCGCTGGAAGGCGTGACGGCGCGCGACCTCGTCGGACACGCCCGCGTCGATCAGTTCGACGGCCAGCGCCTCGTGTTGCTCGCGCCAGGCATCAGAGCGCAGGCCCGCCATCGCCTCGGCAAGCGTCACGAACGCGTCATCGGCCGCCGCGACCGTCGCCCCGACGTCGGCGGCAGGCGCGTGCAGCAGGTACCAGCGCGCGACGCCCGCGACGAGATCATCAACCCCGTCGAGCAGCCGCCACGCAGCGTCGGCGTCGATCGTCGCGACCTGGCCCTCGATCTCCAGCCAGCGCTGGGTCGCGCCGGTCACCTCACGGGCGATCCGGAAGGCGCGCACCACCTCCGCGGGCTCCGCGCCGAGCTCGCCGCTGAGGTCGGAGACGAACGTCGGGCCGAGTGCGTCGACGACGTCGTTGGCCGCGAGCGTCGCGACCAGCTCGCGGCGCAGCGGATGCTCGGCGATCAGGTGGCCGAAGCGCGCGACGACCGGCCGTGGGAAGTAGGCGCGGACGTCGTGGTCAAAGGCCGCCTCGTCGGGTAGGTCGGACTCCAGCAGCGCATCGGTCAACAGCCGCTTGGCGTAGGCGACCAGCACGGCCAGCTCAGGCCGCACGAGGCCGCGGCCGGCGCGGCGGCGCTCGGCCATTTCGTCGGTCCCCGGGAGCGCCTCGTCGCGCCGGCGCAGGATCCTGGCCCCCTCCAGCGTGGCCATCAGGTCCTCGTAGGCGAAGACGCGCATGGCGCTTGACCGCACCTCTTGGGACAAGATCTGCGCCTGCAGGAACGAGTCATACAACACGTGTGCGACAACATCCTCGGTGACCTCGGCGAGCAGTTCGTCGCGCTCGGCGTGGCGCAGCTCCCCGCGCCGCACGGCGAGGTCGAGCAAGATCTTCAGGTTGACCTCGTGGTCAGAGCAATCGACGCCCGCCGAGTTGTCGATGAAGTCGGCGTTGATCAGCCCGCCCTCCCCACCGTGGCCGCCGGCGTTGGCGTACTCGATGCGCGCGCGGTGGGTGAAGCCGAGGTTGCCGCCCTCCCCCACGACCCGTGCCCGGACCTCGTGGCCGTCGACGCGGATGGCATCGCTGGAGCGGTCCTGCGCATCGGCATCGCTCTCGGTCGACGCCTTGACGACCGTCCCGATCCCGCCGTTCCACAGCAGGTCGACCGGCGCGCGCAGGATCGCGCGGATCAGGTCGGTGGGCGCGAGCGCCTCATCGGTGATGTCCAGCGCACGCCGCACCTGCGGCGTCAAGGCGATGGACTTGAGATCGCGTCCGAACACGCCACCGCCGGCCGAGATCGCCTCGCGACCGTAGTCGTCCCACGATGAGCCGCTGAGCTCGAAGAGCCGCTGGCGCTCGGCGAACGAGCGCTCGGGGTCCGGATCGGGATCCAGGAAGATGTGGCGGTGGTCGTAGGCGGCGATCAGCTTGAGCGAGCGCGACAACAACATGCCGTTGCCAAAGACGTCACCCGACATGTCGCCGATGCCGACCGCCCGGATCACGTCCTGCTCGGGGTCGACACCGAGCTCGCGGAAGTGGCGCTTGACCGACTCCCACGCACCCTTGGCGGTGATGCCCAGGCCCTTGTGGTCATAGCCCGCCGAGCCGCCGGAGGCGAACGCGTCGCCCAGCCAAAAGCCGCGCCGGACGGCGATCGCGTTGGCCGTGTCGCTGAACGCGGCGGTCCCCTTGTCGGCAGCGACGACGAGGTAGGAGTCCGGCTCGTCATGCACGCGCACACCCTCGGGTGCGACCGTCTCGCCGTCGTCAGAGAGATCGTCGGTGACGTCGAGCAGCGCCTCGATGTAGCGGACGTACTGACGCTTGACCTCGTCGCGCAGAAGCGCAGGATCCTCCGGCCGCTCCTTGAGGAAGAACCCGCCCTTGGCGCCCGCCGGGACGATGACCGCGTTCTTGGTCATCTGCGCGCGCATCAGGCCGAAGACCTCGGTGCGGTAGTCCATGCGATCCGACCAGCGGATGCCGCCGCGGGCGATCCGCCCGCCGCGCAAGTGGATGCCCTCCATGTCGGGCGCGTAGACATAGATCTCAAACAGCGGTGGCGGCTGCGGGATCGCGGGGACGTCCTCGCTGCGCAGCTTGAAGGCCATCGCGTCGCGGCCGTTCTTGAAGGCGTTGGTCCGGACCGTTGCGTCGATCAACCCAAGTTGGTTGCGAAGGATGCGGTCGTGGTCGAGCAGTGCGACGGCGTCGAGCTCTTCCCGGATCTCGGCGCGCAGCGCCTCCTGCGCCGCCTCGTCCCCCGCCCTCTCGTCGACGGCGAAGCGCAGCTCGAAGAGGCGGATGAGCTTCGCGGTGGTCGCCGGGTTGGCGGCGATCACGTCGTTCTGGAAGGACTCCGTGTAGCGCGAGCCGATCCGCTGGCGGTAGCGACGGTAGGCGCGCAGGATCTGCACCTGCGGCCAGCGCAAGCCGGCGCTGACGACGAGCCGGTTGAGCGAGTCGGACTCCGTCTCCCCGCGCCAGACCGCCTCCAGCGCCTCGCCGACGCGCGCCGCGACATCGCCCAACGGCAGCGGCTCGTGCAACGCGGCCGGGTCGGCGTTCAGGACGCCAAAGGCCTGAATCCACAGCTCGTCCTCGCCGTGCAAGCGCGCTGGGATCTCTTCGATCACGCGCAGACCCAAGTGCTCCAACATCGGGGTGGCCTGCGACAGCTCGATCTTCGGCCCGCGGCGGTAGAAGGCGACGCGCGTGCGCCGTGCGCCGTCCGCGCCCCGCTCATCCTGCAACCCCACCAAGAAGTCGGTGCGACCGTTGGCCAGGGCCTCGAAGCGCTCGACGTCCTCAGCGGCGGTCAACGGCTCGACGGCTGCGCGGTAGGACTCCGGCAGCCGCTTGAGCCAGCGCGCCGCGAGCATCCGGCCGCGCTCGGGGCCGTGGCGGTGCACGAGCGCGCCGTCGACGCGGTCGCGCCACGTGCGCGCCTCCAAGATCAGGCGCCGCTCCAGCTCTGAGACGTCGACGTCGGGCAGCCCGCCACCGCTCTCGACGGTGAGGTGCAGGTAGACGCGGTCGTTCTCGCCGAAGACCTCGTGCTGCTCGACGTGGTCGGTCCCGTAGGCGCTGGCGACCATCCCGCGCAGGCGCTCACGCAGCGTGGCGCTGTAACGCTCGCGCGGCAGCGCGGCGACGAGCGCGGCGCCGCGGCCATCGCGGGCGCGGCGGCCGAGCAGGCGCACCTCGTCGGCCCGCAGTGCCAGCAGGACCGACAGCTGCTCGCGGATCTCCTGAAACGGCGCGCCGAACAGCTCGCCCTTCGGATAGCTGTCAAAGAGCGCGATCGCGGCCTTCGAGTCATGGCTGCCGTCGATGAGGTCCTCGGCGTCGAGGATCCGGCGCAGCTTGTCGCGCAGCAGCGGCGTCGTGCTCGCGGGCTCGCCGTAGGCGCGCGAGGTGAAGAGACCGAGCAGGCGCGCCTCGCCGATCACGGTGCCGTCGGCGGCGAAGCGGCGGGCGATCAGCACGTTCATCGGCTCGCGGCGGTGCACCGGCGAGAGCGTGTGGGTCTTGGTGATCTCCAGGACCGCGGCGTCGCGCACGTGACCGTCTGCGGCCGGCGGATCATGCGCCGGCACACGCAGCTCGCCGGCCTCGCGCGTGTCGCGCAGGAGCCCCAAGCCCGTACCGGACGCGGCATGCAGGCGGCCGTCGGCGTCGCGCGTGTCCTCGTGGAAGCCGAGGAAGACGAAGTGGTCGTCACCGGCCCAGCGCAGGAACGCCGTGACCTCCTCAGGATCCTGCTCGGCCGCCGCCACCCGCTCGGCGCCGGCGGCGGCGATCTCCACGATGCGGTCGAGCCCACGCTGCAAGGCCGGGAAGTCGTTGACGACCGCACGGACGGTCGCCAAGACGTGACGGGCGGCATCCTCGACGTCAGCGAGCTCCTCGGGGCTCAGCCGGCGGTCGAGCTCGAAGTGCATGACCGACTCGCGCGGGGCGTCGCGCGGATGCTCGATCGCGGTGATCCGATGCGGCGGCGCCGGATCGCGGCGCACGCCCACGATCGGGTGGGTGACGCGGAGGATCCGCAGGCCGCGCGCCGCGAGCTCGGCGCCGACCGAGTCCACCAGGAACGGCAGGTCGTCGGTGTTGGTCTCCACCACCGAGCCCGCCGCCTCGTAGCCGTGCTCCTCGCGCCGTGGCGTGAACGCGCGGACGCCGGCGATCGCGCCACCGCGGCCGTCGGCCACCGCGAAGGCGCCGCGAGCCTCGGCCAGCAGCGCCTCGGGCTCCTCCTCAGGCGCGTCGGCGTCGGCACTCGGGGCCCGGCGCAGATAGGCGCCGACGAAGCGCGCGAGCAGCTCCGAGTCGCGCTCGCGCGCCAGCTGGGCGACCACGTCGGCGATCCCGTCGACCGACCCAGCCGACGGTGACTCCTCCTGAAGGCTCACGCTAGGAACCTACCCGGCGGGTCGGCCGCAGAACGTGGGCAGAATGTCCGAAGGGCACCCATGCAAGGTGCCCTTCGGACGATTGTGAGGTCTGAACGAGGGTGCTACGCGCCGAGACGCTGCTTGAGCGCCTCGAACTGCGCACGCACCGGCGCGGGCAGCGCGTCACCGAACTTCGCGAGATGCTCGGTGACCTGCGGCAGCTCGTCACGCAGCGCGTTGACGTCGACCGACAGCACCTCTGCAAGCGCTGCGTCGGAGATGTCGAGGCCCGCGACGTTGAGGTCGCCCTTGCGCGGCACCAGGCCGACCGGCGTCTCGTCGGCCTCGACCTTGCCCTCCAGGCGGCGGAAGACCCACTCCAGCACGCGCGAGTTGTCGCCGAAACCCGGCCACAGGAACGAGCCGTCGGCGCCCTTGCGAAACCAGTTGACGTAGAAGATCCGCGGCGGTTGGGCCCCGGCCTTCTCGCCCATGGCGAGCCAATGCTCGAAGTAGGACGCCATGTTGTACCCGCAGAACGGGAGCATCGCGAACGGGTCGAAGCGCAGCTGGCCGACCGTGCCGAACGCGGCGGCGGTCATCTCGCTCGACATCGTGGCGCCGAGGAAGACGCCGTGCTCCCAGTCAAACGCCTCGCGCACCAGCGGGACCACCGAGGCGCGGCGGCCGCCGAACAGGAACGCGTCGATCGGCACGCCGGCCGGGTCCTCCCACTCCGAGGCCATCGACGGCACCTGCGTCGCGGGCACCGTGAAGCGGGAGTTCGGATGGGCGGCGGGATGATCGGCTTCCGGCGTCCAGTCATTGCCGTGCCAGTCGATCAGGTGCTCGGGGACCTCCTTGGTCATCCCCTCCCACCACGTGTCGCCATCATCGGTCAGCGCCGTGTTGGTGTAGATCGCGCCCTTCTCCAGGGCGGCCATCGCGTTGGGCGTGTTGCTGTAGCCCGTGCCGGGGGCGACGCCGAAGAAGCCGTTCTCCGGGTTGATCGCGCGCAGGCGACCCTCGTCGTCGTACTTCATCCAGGCGATGTCGTCGCCGATCGTCTCGACCTTCCAGCCCTCGATGGTCGGGACCATCAGCGCCAGGTTGGTCTTGCCGCAGGCGCTCGGGAACGCGCCGGTGACGAACTTGACGACGCCCTCGGGCGAGGTGAGCTTGAGGATGAGCATGTGCTCGGCCATCCAGCCCTCGTCGCGCGCCATGATCGAGGCGATCCGCAGCGCAAAGCACTTCTTGCCCAACAGCGCGTTGCCGCCGTAGCCCGAGCCGTAGGACCAGATCTCACGGGTCTCGGGGTAGTGGACGATGTACTTGACCTCGGCGTTGGTCGGCCACGGCACATCGGTGTCGCCGGGGCCGAGCGGGGCGCCGATCGAGTGGACGCACGGGACGAACTCGCCGTCCTCGCCGAGGACGTCGAGGGCGCCGGCGCCCATCCGGGTCATGATGCGCATCGAGACGACGACGTAGGGCGAGTCGGTGATCTCGACGCCGACGTGGGACTTGTCGGAGCCCAGCGGACCCATCGAGAACGGCACGACGTACATGGTGCGACCACGCATGGAGCCGGTGAACAGCTCGTTCATCGTCTGGCGCATCTCGGCGGGTGCGCGCCAGTTGTTGGTCGGGCCGGCGTCCTGCTCGTCAGCCGAGCAGATGAAGGTCCGGTCCTCGACTCGCGCTACGTCGCTGGGGTCAGACCAGGCGAGGTAGGAGTTCGGGCGCTTGGCGTCGCTGAGGCGCTTGAAGGTGCCCGCGTCGACCAGCTGCTGGCAGAGGCGGTCGTACTCCTCCGCCGAGCCGTCACACCAGTAGATCTCGTCAGGCTGGGTGAGGGTGGCGATCTCCTCCACCCACGCCGTCAGCCTGGCGTTCTTCGTCGGAACGGTGATGCTCACGTCACTTCCTCGGTGTCGAATTCAAGGAGGCGGGCGAAAAGGGGACAGCGGCCCACCTCGGTGCGCATCCAGGGAAAGGTACCTCTTCAGGAGGTAGAAGGGCACGTCGAAGGACTGAACGTTCGACCGGGCCTGTGCCGCTTTGTCCAGGCCGTTGGGCGGGGGTGGCGACGATTCCGCCACCCCCGCGAGTGACTTAAGCGCCTACTCGCCCGGCGTCTTGCGCGGGACCAGCACGAGCCGCTTGAACTCGGCGACGAGCGTGCCGTCCTGGTTGAACACGCGCGTGTGCACCTTCACGGTGCCGCGGTCGAGCTTGGTCTTGGACTCACGCTTCTCCAGAACCTCGGACTCGACGAACAGCGTGTCGCCGTGGAAGACCGGGGCGGGATGGGCCAGCTCCTCGGTGGCGAGGTTGGCAATCGCCTTGCCACTGACGTCCGAAACGCTCATGCCCAGCGCGAGGCTGTAGACCAGCGGCCCGACGACGACGTTCTTGCCCTGCTGGCTCTGCTTGGCGTAGACGTCGTTGAGGTGCAGCGGGTGGTGGTTCATCGTGATCAGGCAGAAGAGGTGGTCGTCTGACTCGGTCACGGTCTTGGCCGGCCAGTGCTTGTAGACGGCGCCAACCTCGAACTCCTCGAGGTAGCGGCCATACGGGTGAGCACCCGTGGCCTCACGCGCGCGCTGGTCGGTGGTGAAGTCGGTGTCGGTCATGCTTGGTTTCTCCTTCGGCGGGTCCTACGTGCGGCGCCGAAGCATGCCAGCGCGCGGGTTTTGTTGACTCGCGAGTCAACTTTGAGGAGTGCGCGAGGGGCGAGTTTGTAGCGCGCGGGCCCTATTGAGGACATGCCACCTCGCCGTCGTCCATCCACTCCCGCGCCGATGTCGATGTCGACGCCCGCGCGGGCCCTCGCCCCAGGCGCGGCCCCAGCCCCAGGCGCGGCCCCAGCCCCAGGCGTCGAGGGACGATTCGATCTCGCTCTACGAGATTCAATCGTCCCTCGACGCGTCGGTGAGTTAGCTGGACAGCAGCGGGGGCGCGTGTCCCATGGGCAGATCGTCGAACTCGGCGGGACGCGCCAGCAGATCGACTGGTGGGTCCTCACCGGGCGCCTCCATCGAGTCCACGAGGGCGTTTACGCCGTAGGGCACCTCGCCCCGCCGTCCGGAGCGGCATTCATGGCCGCGGTGCTCGCCGGCGGGGAAGGCGCGGCGCTCTCCCATCGCTCCGCCGCCGCGCATCTCGGACTGCTGTCGTGGAGTCCGCGGGACGTCGAGGTGATGGTCCCGCGCAGCGGGGAGCGCGATCGCGCGGGCATCCGTTTCCATCGTCCGAAGATCTATGGACCAGAGGACCGCTGGGTCGCGGACGGCATCCCATGTACGACAGTCGCCCGGACGCTGGTCGATCTCGGCGCCGTGCTGCGCCTCCACCAACTCGAGCGTGCGGTCGAGCAAGCCGAGTTGTTGAAGGTCCTAGACGTCAAGGCGATTGCCGACGTGCTCGCGCGGATCTCCCGACCGCGCGGGGTGCGTAACCTGCGTCGCTGCCTTGGCGCCGGGCGCCTCGACGCATCGCTGGCGCAAAGCAACCTCGAGCGCCGTTTCTTGCGCCTGTGCGTCGACGCCGGCCTGCCTCGCCCTGCACTCCAGCATGCGATCGAGTACGCGCCCGGAAGGTGGCACAAGGTCGACTTCGCGTGGCCGACCATCCGCCTCGCCATCGAGATCGACGGCAGCGCTATCCACACCACCTTTGCCGCTGCCCGCCGCGACCGCCACCTCGACCGTCAGATCCGCGCCCTCGGCTGGCGCGTCGAACGCTTCATGGATGACGACGTCGACGACACGCCCGAGGTAGTCCTCACAGCTCTCTGCACCCTCCTCTCTGCGTCGAGGGACGATTGAATCTCGCCCTACGAGATTCAGTCGTCCCTCGACGCTCGCGGCCGGACCCGGCGACGCGCGCCAAAGGCGCTGGGAACTCCCCAAAGCGCTCGTCCAATACCGTTCAGAGCCATGCGCAGCCCTCGAGACTTCTTCAAGCCGCTAGCGGTCGGTGCTCCCGATCCCGTCACCGAGATCCCGTTCCCGCCGTCGCGGATGATCCACTTCTTCGACGCCTCCAACGAGAAGATGGTGGCCAAGCTCCCAGACACGATCGCGAAGGCCGACATCGTGCTGGGCAACCTCGAGGACGCGGTGCCGGTGGACCGCAAGGAGGCCGCGCGCGAGGGTCTGGTCAAGGTTGGCAAGACCATCGACAAGGGCGATACGCAGCTCTGGACGCGCGTGAACTCCCTTGAGAGCCCGTGGGTGCTGGATGACCTGACGACGCTCGTCACCGAGATCGGCGACGTGCTCGACGTCATCATGGTCCCCAAGGTCGAGGGCCCGTGGGACATCCACTACGTCGATCGCCTGCTTGCGCAGCTGGAGGCCAAGGGCAACGTTCAGCGCCCGATCCTCATCCACGCGCTGCTGGAGACCGCCCAGGGCGTCGCGCATCTGGAGGAGATCGCCGCTGCGTCCCCGCGCATGCAGGGCATGTCCTTCGGCCCGGCCGACCTGGCTGCGTCGCGCCGCATGAAGACCACGCGCGTCGGCGGCGGGCACCCCGGCTACGTCTCGATGTCCGACCCGGACCCGCAGAACCCCGATGCCCCGCGCATCACCGCTCAGCAGGACCCCTGGCACTACTCGATCGCGCGCATGGTCGACGCCTGCACGATGAACGGCCTGCTGCCGTTCTACGGCCCCTTCGGCGACATCAAGGACACCGTCGCCTGCGAAGCGCAGTTCCGCGCCGCGTTCCTGCTCGGCTGCGTCGGCGCCTGGTCGCTGCATCCCGTACAGATCGACATCGCCAAGAAGGTCTTCTCCCCTGACCCGGCCGAGGTCGCCTTCGCCAAGAAGGTCATCGAGGCGATCCCGGACGGCCGCGGCGTCCACATGATCGACGGCAAGATGCAGGACGACGCGACCTGGAAGCAGTGCAAGGTCATGGTTGACCTCGCCGAGCAGCTCGCCGCCAAGGACCCGGAGCTGGCCGAGGCCTACGGCTTCGCGCCCGCCGCGGCCTGAGCGACCGGGAGATCGCGCGCGGGCCGCACGGTCCGCGCGCTCCCCGAGTCTTTAAGGTTTGCGGCTCTCCGTAGAAGCGGGCAGCGCGCGGCCATGTCCATCCTCACACGGAGCATCCCTGCACTGGCGATCACCGCCACGCTCGGCCTCAGCGCCGCTCCCGCACTTGCCCACACCGCCCATCACAGCGATGCGGGTGGCAAGAGCAAGTCCGCACACCGCCAGTCCGGCGACAAGGGCCACGGCAGCCACCACGGCGTCAAGCGCACCTGCGGCCTGGATCGCGCCTGGCTGAAGACCGTCGCGCGCGCCGACCTGGCCGAGATCGCCACCGGCACGCTGGCCCAGGAAAAGGGAACCGCTGAGGGCGTCAAGAGCCTCGGCGCGATGCTGGTCACCGACCACACCGCGCATCTGGAGCTCGTCAAGGCGCTCGGCGGCCGCCTGGGTGTGCCGATCCCTGATGCGCCTTCGCCCACCCAGCAGTGGGAGGCCTCGGTCCTGGCCACCTTCTCGGGCGCCGCGTTCGATCAGCAGTGGATCGCCCTGCAGATCGCCGCTCATCAGGTGAACATCGAGAAGACCCAGGACGAGATCGCTGACGGCTGCAACCGCAAGGTGCGGGCGCTGGCCAAGATGACGCTGCCGACGCTCCAGGCGCATCTCGCCGCAGCGCAGGAGCTTGCGGGCGCAACCCCGAGCGCGGGGACGGGAACCGGGACGGACACGGGAACCGGAACCGGGACAGGAACCGGCGCGGGGACCGGCACCGACCACACGTCGGGCTGCCATGCACCGAGCGGGACCGACGACGCTGACGCCGGCTCCTCCCATGACGGCCATGCTTCCGATGGCTCTGACCGCCACCGTCACCACAGTGACCGCGACGACTGCTGCGACGACAACTCCGACTCGTCGTCCAAGGCCTGACCCCACACGCAAGCCTTCGACCGCACGTGGTGCGCCGGCCAGCCGGCGCACCACGACGCACACATCGCCCGGCCGTAGGGCACGGCGCCCTACGGCTTCGTGCCCGCCGCGGCCTGCGCCGCCCCTTCGGCCTTCTCCGCCCGCCGCCGCACCGCCCGCAGCAGCTCGTGGCGAATCACCCCGCTGCCCGCGCGAATCGCCCACCAGTAGGGGCGAAACGTGCGGGCAGCGCCCGCGTCGGTCGGCTGCACGCGCGTCTCGGTGGTCAGCCGCGTGCGGCCGCCGCCGTGGCCGCCTAGCGGCTCCAGCGCGAACGACGTCGCCATCAGCACGAAGCCAGGACGAGCGAACTCGGAGACCTCCGCGTCCCCGTCGGGCAGCGCGACGCGCTCGCCACCGCGCAGCTTCCACGGCTGCCCGGCGGCCGCGAGCGCCAGTGCCCGCGGCGCCTCGTCGAGCACCACGCCGAACCCGCCGGCGACGAAGCGATCGATCAGCGGCCGTCCGGCGCCGCGTGAGCTCAGGCCCCGCAGCGTCGTCAGCACGCGCGTCACCGGCAGCTCGGTCCCCTTCACCTCGTGCAGCGCCGCCCACACCAGCTCGGGTGAGGCGTCCACGGTGATCGTGTGCACCTCGCGATGCGCGAACTCCGGCAGCACACGATCCAGGGGCGAGTCCATCTGTCGAGTATCGCGGCCGCGCCAAACGCCGGCCGCCGCGAACCGCTCAGCGATAGGTCCGCAACGAGCGCTCCAGGCCATCGAGATGGCCGTGCTCGTTGAAGGAGACCAGCGTGACGCCCTGGCGCCCGGAGACCAGCCGCGCCACGCCCGTGTTGACGGCCACGCGGTTGAAGGCGACCAGCCCTGTGGGTGCCATCCCCATCAGGGCCGCGCAGATCCCGCCGATCACGCCGCCCGAGCTGCACACCAGGGCGGTCTCCCCGCTGTCTAACCGGCCCACCAGACGCTCCAGGGCGCCGCGCACCCGCGCGTCGAACGCCGGCCACGGCTCACGCGCGCCCCCGGCCTCCCCCGCCTCGATCCAATCGATCAACGCACCATCGAGCAGTTGCTGGAAGTCGTGTGAGCTGACCGCCGGCCCCGCCGTCCCCGGCTCGGCGTCGAGCCGGACATCCGTCCGGGCGTGGTGGGTGAGGATGTCGTCGGCGTCGTACTCGTCCCAGCCGGGATCGATCTCCACCGGCGTGCCCGCCGCGCGCGCCAGCACCTCCGCGGTGCCGCGCTGGCGCTGAAGCGCACCGCTAACGACGACATCGAACGCCAAGCCACGGCGCGCGTGCTCGGCGGCCAGCACCTCGGCCTGGCGCCAGCCGGTCTCTGAGAGCACGTCGTAGTCGTCGGCCCCATAGGAGGCCTGGCCGTGGCGAACTAGCAGGATCGAGGGCACGGCGGGAGCTTGCCACCTCACCCACACTCCCGTGAACGCCCAGGCCCTATAGGCTCCGGCGCCGCTTCAACTGCCCCCTGACCGGAGGCTCCACGCCTTGAGATTCTTTGAATACGAGGCCCGCGAGATCGTTAAGCGGGCCGGCATCCCAGTCACCGACTACGGCTTTACCACCGACGCCCAAGAGGCCAAGGAGATCGCCGCGCGAATCGGCGGCTCCACCGTCATCAAGTCCCAGGTCCTGTCCGGCGGCCGCATGAAGGCCGGCGGCGTCAAGTTCGCCGACACGCCCGAAGAGGCCGAGGCGCACGCCAAGGACATCCTGCTGCTGGAGATCAACGGGCACATGCCGCGCGGCATCCTCGTCGATCCGAAGGCCGAGTTCGAGCAGGAGTACTACGCCGGGGTCGTCTGGGACGGCACGCGCAAGATGCCGGTGATGATCTTCTCGCCGGTCGGCGGCATCGACATCGAGCAGGTCGCCGAGGACCAGCCCGACAAGGTCGGGCGCCGGCACTTCTCCAACATCTTGCCCTTCGGTGACTTCGAGGCCAAGGAGGTCATCGCCTCCACGGGCGTGACCGGCGGCGCGCTGAACAAGCTCGTCCCGATCCTCACCAAGCTCGCCAAGCTGTTTGTCGACAACGACATGACGCTGGCGGAGATCAACCCGCTGGCGCGCATGGCCGACGGCTCGTTCATCGCGCTCGACGCGCACATGGACATGGAGAACGAGGCCCGCGGGCGTCACAAGAAGCTGCTCAAGGACCTCGGCGTCGGCGACGACGAGACCCGCGAGGCGCGCGAGCCCACCCCGTTCGAGCTGGCCGGCGAGGCCGTCGACAGCCAGGACCACCGTGGCGTGGCCGGCAACGTCACCGAGTTCGACGGCAACCTCGGCCTGGTCATCGGCGCCGGCGGCGGCTCGCTGACACTGTTTGACGCGGTCCGCAAGTACGGCGGCGAGCCCGCCAACTACTGCGAGATCGGCGGCAACCCGTCGGTCTCCAAGGCCAAGGGGTTGGCCAAGTTGGTGTTGTCGAAGCCGGGCGTCGACAAGATCGCTGTGATGATGTCGATCGTCTCCAACACGCGCGTCGACATCGTCGCCCGCGGCGTCATCGCCGCCTGTCTGGAGCTGGGCATGGACCCCGCCGAGAAGATCGCCATCTTCCGCATCCCGGGTGCGTGGGAGGAAGAAGGCTTCAAGATCCTCGAGAAGTACGGCGTGGAGTACGCGGACCGCAGCGTGTCGCTGCACGAGGCGGCATCGCGCGCCGTCGAGAAGATTCAGGGAGCGGCCGCATGAGCATCCTCGTCAACGAGAACACGACGTTCATCGTCCAGGGCATCACCGGGCGCGAGGCGGTCAACCTCACGCGCGAGTGCCTCGACTACGGCAAGGGCGCGAAGATCGTCGGCGGCGTCACGCCGGGCCGGCTGGGCCGTGAGGTCCATGGTGTGCCGGTCTTTGACACCGTCGCCCAAGCCGTCGCCCACCACGGCTCGCCGATCGACGGCTCGGTCGTCACGGTGCCGCCCGCGTTCACCAAGGACGCGGTCTTCGAGGCCATCGAGAACGGCATCAAGATCATTGTGATCGTCACGGAGCGCATCCCGCGCCGCGACGTCGCCCAGATGGTCGAGCTGGCCACCTTGCGCGGGGCGCGGATCATCGGCCCCAACTGTCTCGGCATGATCGTCCCCGACGTCATCAAGATGGGCGGCATCGGCGGCCCGGCCAAGGACGCGGCCAAGTCCTACAAGAAGGGCTCGATCGGCGTCATCTCCCGCTCCGGCGGCATGACGACCGAGATGTCCTCGACACTCAGCGCCGCCGGCCTCGGCATCTCGACCGCCGTCTCGATCGGCGGCGACGCGATCATCGGCTCGACCTACGCCGAGCTGATGCCGCTCTTCGAAGCCGACGAGGAGACCAAGGGCATCGTCATCTACACCGAGCCCGGCGGCCGCATGGAAGCCGAGCTCGCGCGGTGGGTGACCGAGAACAACTCGCGCCTTCCGATCGTCGCGTTCATGGCCGGCCGGTTCATGGACGAGATGCCCGGCATGAGCTTCGGCCACGCGGGCACGATCGTGGAGGGCAAGGAGGACACCGCCACCGAGAAGATCGCGCGCCTTGCGGAGGCCGGGATCACGGTGGCTGAGGAGATCTCCGAGATCCCCGAGATCATGAAGGCCAAGCTCGCCGAGAGGAGCGTCAGCGCATGAGGACCGACGGAACGTTCATCGGCATCGAGGTCTCCGACGCGATCGTCGGCGACGCGGCCGTCGCGGCCAAGCTCCGCGAGGTCTGCCCCGTCGATATCTACTCCGACGCCAACGGCAAGGTCGAGATCGTCGCCGGCAACGTCGACGAGTGCGTCCTCTGCCGCCTCTGCATCGACGCGACCTCGCCCGAGCAGGTCAAGGTGCTGAAGTTGTATGACAACGAGGCGTCGCTGGCCTAGCGGCCATCCACAGACCGCTTGCTTTGCCGACGGGGCGCCCTTCTGGGCGCCCCGTCCGCGTTCTCTGCACACACAGAAAAAGTCACCATCGAGGAGCCGGAAGTGGGAGGATCGCCGGCCATGAGCACAACCCGCACGGCGCTCCTCTGGATCCTGGCGCTCTACCTGGTCCTCGCGGCGATCTTCGCCGGCATCGTCCTGGACGACCTGACGTCGGAGACCAAGGTCACCAGTGATGTAAGCATCAAGGTCGGCGACCAGCCTTCGATCAAGCGCCGTGCGTCGATCACGGTCTCCGGTCCGCTGCACGCCGACGCCACCAGCACGACGCGGGATCCGCTCGCCGGCGTCGTCGTCGCGGGCGCCGTGGACGCCGCCGCCGCCCGGGCTGAGCGTGCCACCGCCGTCGCTGAGAAGGCGCAGGACAAGGCCGAGCAGACCGCGAAAGCGTCCAAGCGCATCGCGGCCGACAGGGAGGCGAGCAAGGAGCAGAAGGCCGCCGCGAAGGCCCTGGCCGACAAGGCAGCCCGGCACGCGGACAGAACAAAGCAGGCGGCGGCGACCGCCAAGGCCCGGGCGGCCGCAACCGCCGCGCTGGTGACGGCGCCCGACGCCGCGGCCAGCGCCACGACGCCGAGCCCGACCCCGACCCCGACCCCGACCGCCGAGGCTGACACCACGAAGGCCGAGACCCCCCAGGCCAACGCAGCCACGACCGCCACCCCCGGGACCACCACGACCACGGCCGCCACGGCCGCCGCCAGCTCGTCGGCTCCGACCAGCACGGCTCCGCCCGCGACCGAAGACGCATCCACCGACGCCGGCGGCGACGCCGCGACATCGGTCGACACCGGCTCCGGGGACAACACGCTCGTCACCCTCGTGGCTGCCGTGGTCCTCGTCGGGCTGGGTCTCGTCGCGCTGCTGCTCCGCGTCGTAGCGACCGAGGCCGACGCCGACGCCAACGCCGAGAAGCCCGACAAGCCTGCGCTCCCCGCCACCGGCTCGCTGATCGGCGACGTCAACGGGGCGCTCGACGCCGCGTCGGCGGCCAGGAGGGCCGCGATCCTTGCCGAGCAGGAGCCACCCGACGGCCTCGCCGACCTCCACGCCGAGAAGGCGGTCACCAATACCCACGAGGCTGGCCACAGCGCCGCCCGCGTGGTCGTGCGACTGAACGTCGCAGGGAAGGATGCGGCGACGCTCAGCGCCGCCGAGCTTGCGGCCACGAGAGCCATCGGGGCGCGCCTGCGGGGCGGCACCAATCACCCTCCCGCAGACGAAGCCAAGCGCGTCGCCGACCTCGCAGTCGATGCCGCCAAGAAAGCCGCCAGCGCCGCGCTGTCGCGCCCGCCCGTCCCGGCGGCAGCCGCCGCGAGCGACAAGGGATCCTCGTGACCCTCTTGAGCCGGTTTGCTGCCGCCTGGAAGGCGATCATGCAGGGCGACACGGGCCTAGCCACGCCCGACGTCACCCGGACCCAGCAGTTCGCGCTCGGCCAGGCCGTCGTCGTGGTGCTCATCGTCCTCGGCTTCGACCTCGACAGCGACACCGAGCAGCTCCTGATCGGCCTGTCGGCGACGCTCGCCGCCGCGCTCCCGGTGTCTGACGCCGCGGTCCGCCGTGGACGCGCGGCCAACGCCGAGAAGGTCGCGGCCGCCCAGACCAAGATGACGCAGGCCGACGGCGCGGCAGCCAGCGCGCCCAACGGCCCGCCCGCGACACTCTCTGACGCCGAGCGCCAGAAGGTCCTCGACCGGCTGCTGCAGATGACCGACTAACGCCGCTCCTCGCGGAACATCCGCAGGGCGTGCTCGCCCGCGGGTGTTGCACGAAGCTCCTCGACGGTGGGGCGCATGCCGGGTGGCAGCGCCTCCACGGTCGGGAGGCGCACCCCGTATTCGGGTGGCGCGATCAGCGGCGCCGAAAGTGCCGCGAAGGTGAGGTCGGCGATGGAGAAGTCGTCGCCGACGAGGTAGCGGCGGCCGTCGGCGAGGCGCTCATCGACGTCAGCGTAGATCGCACGAAACGTGCGCTCGGCCCCTACGGCGTTCTCGTCGTTGACCTTCAGGATCTTCGCTACGGCGAAGGCCAATGCCTTGTTGGCGTAGTGGAACGTGTGGCGCTGCCACGTCGGCACGCCGTCGGTCATCGGCAGTTGCGCCAAGTCGGGGTAGTCGAACATCTGGTGGTAGACCCACAGCCGCGTCGCCGGGCCGAGGCGCGCATCGAAGTCGTCGGCCAGCGCGCGGGCCTCGGCGGCGAGCGCCCGGTCGGCCGGGATCATGCCGCGGCCCGCGGGCGCACGACCATCGGCGTAGATGATGATGTCGGAGGACTCGTCGACCACGGTCCCGTCGTTGCAGACGAGCACCGGCGCGGTCTGACGGCCACCGGCGCGCTTGACCGCGAAGCGATGGATCGCCGGCAGATGACGGCGTTCGTCGTAGGCGATCCCCGCGCGGTCCAGCGCCCAACGCGCCTTCTCGCAGTAGTGGCTGATGGGGATCGTGATGAGGATCGGCTGGCGCTCGGCATCGCTCATGGCGATGCCCAGCATCTCGTACCCTGCACCGCCATGCCGGAGCTTCCCGAGGTCGAGTCCGCTCGCGCCCTGATCGCCGAGCACGGGCTCGATCGCCAGATCGTCGACGTCGACGATGCCGACACATACGTATGTCGCCCACACGCGCCCGGTGAGCTGCGCGACGCGCTCGTCGGCCATCGCCTCACCTCCGCCCATCGCCAGGGCAAGTCGATGTGGATCGAGACTGACGGCGGCCCGGTGCTCGGGCTGCACCTCGGCATGGCCGGGCGGATCGTCATCGATGACGAGGCGGCCGGCGACTACTGGTCAGACGGCGGCCGCAAGCACCTGCCGGTCTGGGATCGCTTCACGCTGCGCTTCGCCGACGGCGGCTGGCTGGCGCTGCGCGACAAGCGCCGCCTCGGGCGCGCTGTCCTGGACCCGCGCCTCGATCGCCTCGGGCCCGACGCCGCCGAGGTCACCCGCGACGAGTTCCGCGCGCGGGTCGGACGCGGCGATGGCCCGCTAAAGGCGCGCATCATCGATCAGTCGGTGATCGCGGGCGTCGGCAACCTGCTCGCCGACGAGGCGCTGTGGCGCGCCAAGCTCGATCCGCGACGGCCCGCCGGAGCCCTCGAGAACGAGGAGCTGGATCGCCTGCGCCGCGAGATCCGCGCAGCCACGCGCCGTGCGATTGAGCGCGGCGGCGTCCACACGGGCGACGTCATCCCCCACCGCACCCGCGACGGCGTCTGCCCGCGCTGTGGCGCCGACATGGCGCGCGCGACGATCGGCGGGCGGACGACGTACTGGTGCTCGCAGGAGCAGTCCTACACGGGGTAGAAGCGCTTCAACAACGGCAGCAGGATCGCGTGCGGCGTGTAGCGCGATGACACGCCGGCGACCTTGATGACCAGCCCCGGCGTCACGACCCGATGGTTGCGCGCCAGGCCGTCGATCGCGGTCTTGGCGCAGTCGGCCGGCGAGACGCGAGCAAACGACGGAACGCCCGCGAACGCCTCGGTCAACCCGGCGCGGTCAGCAAACTCGGTGTCGATTGGCCCCGGGCAGAGCGCGGTGACGGCGACGCCCTGGTGTGACAGCTCGGTGTGCAGCGCCTCGGCGAAGCTCAAGGCAAACGCCTTGCTCGCGCCGTAGGTCGCCTGCCCCGGGATCGGCTGAAAGCCCGCCGAGGAGGCGACGATCAGGATCGCGCCCGCGCTGCGCCGCACCATCGCCGGCGTGTAGGCGTGTGACAGCGCGACAACGGCCTCGCAGTTCAACCGCACCATCTCGCTCTCGGAGCGTCCGTCGAGGTCGACGAACTGGCCCGCGCTGCCGTAGCCGGCGTTGTTGATGAGGATGTCGATGTCGAGCCCCAGCTCGGCCACGCGCGCGGGCAGCGCGGCGACCGCCTCGGGATCGATGAGATCGGCCGCCAGCGCCTCGGCGCGGATGCCGTGGGCCTCGTGCAGCTCGGCGGCCAGCGCCGCCAGGCGATCGGCGCGGCGGGCGACCAGGACGACGTTGTGGCCGCGGCCGGCGAGCTCACGTGCCAGGTCGACGCCAATGCCGGAGGAGGCGCCGGTGACCAGCGCGGCGGTGGACGAAGACGGTGTGGGCAAGGCCATGGTGAGGAACCCTACTCGGCGCTGAGCGCCGTGCTCATCAGCCCAGCAGGTAGTTCCAGGACAACGCGACCTCATCGACGGGCTCGATGCCGATCGGCTCGCCGTCGACGGTGACCGATGACCCGTCGGGCGCGACGTCGACCTCGGCGCGCGTGTCGTTGCGGACCATGTCGGCGGCGGTGACGTCACAGCAACCGCGCACGATCGAGCGGGTGCGGGTTGTCGGGAGTTCGGTGTCTTGCGCGGCGGCGCTGGTGAAGGCCAGCGAGAGCCGCGCCGCGGCGCCACCGTGTGCGCCGACTTGACGCCGGACGGTTACCGGCTCGCAGAGCATGGTGGTGGCATTGGGCTCCCCGCTTGCGCCCCATGCGGCGACGCCCATCTTGACAACCAGCTCGGGACGGACGCCGAAGTGCTGGGGCTGCCAGAGGACGCAGTCGGCGACGCGGCCTGGGGTAAGCGCGCCGACGTCGTGGGAGAGGCCGTGGACGATCGCGGGGTTGATGGTGACCTTGGCCAGGTGGCGCAGGACGCGCTCGTTGTCGGCCAGGCCGGCGGCGCCATAGCCGGCGCTGCTTCGTGCGCGCTTCATGACGTCGGCGTTCTGGAAGGCGCGCCGCACGACCTCCCCCGCGCGGCCCATGCCCTGCGAATCGCTCGACAGCATGTGGATGATCCCGAGGTCGTGCAGGACGCCCTCGGCGGCCATCGTGGAGGGCCGTACCCGTGCTTGGGCGGCGGTGCGATCGCCATGCACGACGCCCGGCTCCAGCACGTGGACCGCGGCGACCATCGCGGCGTGCTCGGCAGCGGTGTCGACGCCAAACGGGACGGTCGGCGTGGTCGAGGAGGTCAAGATCCGCTCGCGGCCGGCAAGGCGCAGGAGATCGGGCGCGTGGCCGCCGCCAGCGCCCTCGATGTGGAAGGCATGGACCGAGCGGCCGGCGAACGCGGCGAGGGTCCCGTCGACCGAGAGCACCTCGTTGAGCCCGTCGGTGTGGATCGCCAGCTGCACGTCATGGCGGTCACAGACATCCAGGGCGGTGCGGATTTGAGCCGGCCCGGCGGCGACGTCCTCGTGGATCTTCAGCGCGGCGCCACCGGCGCGCAGGCCGTCCTCGATGCGCTCTGCCCGTGAGGAGGAGCCGCGCACGAAGAGCGCGGCGTTGATCGGGGCGTCCTCCAACGCGGCCCACGTCGTCGCCAAGCCCGACTCCGGGTTGGTGCCGAGGTTCCAGACCGGGCCGTAGTCCTGCGAGACCATCGTCGTGATCCCACCCGCCAACAAAGCATCAATCACCTGCGGCGAGAGCCAGTGCACGTGCGGGTCGACGCCGCCGGGCGTGACGATCATCCCGGTCGCATCCAGAACCGCCGTGCCGACATCAAGGACCACGTCAACGCCGTCCATCGTGTCCGGGTTGCCAGCGCGACCGACGCTGACGACGCGGCCGCCGGCCACGCCGATCGACGCGTAGCGAACGCCGAGGATCGGATCGAGGACCAAGCCGCCGACGATCGCGGTGTCGACACCGCCGTGATCGGCCCGCACGCCCAACCCATCGCGCATCGTGTTCCCGAAGCCCGGAACCAGCTGATCGGGCCCATGGACGTCGTCGCGCTCAGCGACGACGTGGAGGGTGGTGTCGCCGAGACGGACAGGGATGTCAAGCACCGCGGTAGCCCTTCTCGCGCGCCAGCGCCAGCGCGGCCTCGCGTGCGCCCGGCTCGTCCAGCGGCCCATCGACCAGCTCGCCGTGCCCACGCACGACGCGCGCTCCGCCGATGGGGATCAGCGCGACCTCGGTCGGCACGCCCGGTCCGAAGAAGAGCTTGGTCCGCGCCGGGACGGCAAGGCGCATCCCCCACGCCGCCGCGCGGTCGAAGTTCACCATGGGGTTGATCTCGAAGAAGTGAATGTGGCTGGTGACGCCGACGAGGACCGCCCCCTCGTTGACGACGGTGATCCGCGCGACCGCGCCATCGAGCCACGGCACCTCCGGCTCGCCCGCCGCGCCCGCGGCCGGCGGCTCGCCCAGCGGATCCTCGACGACCACGAGGTGCCGCCCGTCGCGGAAGACCGCCTCGACCTCGATCCGCCGGACCAGCGCAGGGACGCCGTCCAACACATCCTCTTCGCCCAGAATCGCGTACGCGCCCGCGACCACCGCCTCATAGCGCAGCCCATCCCGCGCCAGCTCACAGATCCCGTCAGCGATGACCGCCGTCGCCTCCGCCTGGTTGAGCTTGAGCCCACGCGCCCGCCGCGCCCGCGCCAGCTCGGCAGCGAGGAAGAGCAGCAGGCGCTCCTGCTCCTGGGGCAACAGCCTCATCGCCGCTGAGCCTACCCCGCCACACCCGTCACCCCACTCGGGCGGACGGTGGCTCAGGCGCTCGTCGGGGGGTAGCGCTCGCGCAGCTCGTCGACCACGGCCGCCAAGTCGCTGGTGACGACGTCGGCGCCCCAGGTCCGCGCGAGGTCCACGACGGGCCCGCGGTAGAGCGCGCCGCCGACGACGATCAGCGGTCGCGGCCGGATGCCGTCCAACATGCCGACCGCCTCCTCGGCGCCCGGCAGCCGACCGACCGTGGAGGTCGACAGCGCGACGACGTCGGGGCACTCCGTGGCGACGAGGTCGGCCAGCGCGTCGGCCGGCGCGGCCGCGCCCAGGGCGATGACCTCCCAGCCGCCGCGCTCCAGCAGATCGGCGAGCATGCGCGCGCCGAGCGCATGCTGCTCGTCGGGCGAGGCGGTGACGACCGCGAGCCGGCCGCGGGTCGGCGCCAACCGGCGATCCGGGGCGAGCATGGTCAGCAGCTGCGCGGTCACCTCGGTCGCGTAGTGCTCCTCGGCGACGCTGACCTGCTCCAGCGACCAGAGCTCCCCGATCTCCTCCAGCGCCGGCGCCAGCACCAAGGTGTAGATGTCGACGATGCGCACGCCGCGGTGCACGAGTCCCTCGATCTGCGCGCGGGCCTGGCGGTCGTCGCGCGCCAGCAGCGCCTGCACGTAGGCCGTCGCCGCATCGCTCAGCGCCTCCGGCGACGGCGGCTCCGGGGCCGGCAGCAGTCCCGTTCGCTCGTCACCGTGCAGCGCGCGGTCGACCGCAGCGTTGATGAAATGCGACAGGTCCTCCCCGTCGCGGTGTAAGCGCTCCTCGAGCTCCTCCAATAGGCCACTCTGGAACCGCACCGGCCGCACCTTGGTGCTCATAGGCGCGATGCTAACTGGCATCCTGCTCACGCCATGACGATGCCCGCAGCCGCCGGACTGACGATGCCGCCCGAATGGGCAGCACACGAGCGGACGCTGATGGCATGGCCGTGCCGGCGGGAGCTCTGGGGCGGCCAGCTCGGCGCCGCGAAGGGCGAGAGCGCCGGGGTCGCCAACGCGATCGCCGCGTTCGAGCCGGTGACGATGGTCGCCCGCGACGCGGCCGATGTGGCCGAGGCGCGGGCGGTGTTGGACGGCAACGTCGAGGTCGTGCAACTCGCAGTCGACGACTCGTGGCTGCGCGACAGTGGCCCGATCTTCGTCGTTGACGACGTGGCCGAGCCAAGCGTCCGCGTCGGCGTGCACTTCGGCTTCAACGCGTGGGGCGACAAGTTCGAGGGCTATGAACACGACCAAGCGATCGGCGGGCTGCTGGCCCGGCGCGTTGGCGCTGACGTCGTCCGTGCCCCGATGGTCCTCGAAGGCGGGTCGATCGCCGTCGACGGCACGGGCGTCCTGCTCACCACCGAGCAGTGCCTGCTGCATCCCAACCGCAATCCCGCGCTGAGCCGCGACGAGATCGAGCAGCACCTCAAGGACTATCTCGGGGTCACGCGCGTGATCTGGCTCGGCCAGGGCTTGTTGGAGGACAAGGACACCGACGGCCACGTCGACCTGATCGCCGCGTTCACCAAGCCCGGCACCGTCCTGCTCCAGCACGCAGCGCCCGACAACCCCAACCACGACAACATGGCCCGCAACCGCGAGGTCGCAGTCGCCGCCGGGCTCGACGTCATCGACTTCGACCCCTTGGCCTACGCCGAGGTCGACGGCGAGCGGATCGTCGCCTCCTACATGAACTTCTACGTCGGCGACCGCTTCGTGATCGTCCCGACCGCCGGCCAACCGGACCTCGACACCGAGGCGCTGGCACGCATTGACGAGGCCTTCGAGGGATCCAAGGAGGTCGTAGGCGTCCCGGGCGTCATCCACGCCTTCGGCGGCGGCGGGCCCCACTGCATCACGCAGCAAGTGCCGGCCCTGACACGCTGAGCGCGGACTCCTATTCCGGATTTTCGGTGCTGCTATTCCGGATTTTGAGCGAGCCTGCGGCTACTTGTGCGCGCGCCGCAGCCGCGCACGCTCCTGGTGCTTCTCCACGACCCGTCCGATCAGCTGCAGGTACTGCTGAACGCCGGTCGCCTTCATGCGGCCCTCGTGGAGGGCCTGTGCCCAGTCGTCAACCTTGGCGCCGTGCTCGACCATCAGGTTGAAGAAGTCGCGGCGCATCTCGACCCGCACGCGAGCGTCGGTGGCGATGTCCTTGGTGACCTTGACCTCCGGCAGCTCCAGCCGGAACTGCTGGGTGTCGCCGCGCCCATGGAAGTCGATGCCGACGACCAGCTTCATCGGCTTGAGCGCCGTGACCTCGTCAAGGACGTTGCGGACGGCCTGCTCGATCAACTGCGGTGCGTCGCTGCTCACGCTGCGGCACGCTAGCGGACCACGCGGTAACGAATGTGCGTGGCCGCCGGCGAGGTGACCGACTCGACGATCTCCAGCGCCGGGTCACCCACGTCGACGAACAGCGGCTCGCCGGCGCCGAGCACGATCGGGGCGAGGTGCAGGGACAGCTCGTCGAGCTGCCCGGCGGCCAGGACCTGGTTGACCGTGCTCGCGCCGCCGCCGATGGAGACGTTGCGCTCGCCGGCCGCCTCGCGCGCCCGCTCCAGCGCCACGTCGAGGCCCTCGGTGACGAAGTGGAAGGTCGTGCCGCCCGCCATCTCCACCGACTCGCGCGGGTGATGGGTCAGCACGAAGACGGGCGCGTGGTACGGCGGGTCCTCGCCCCACCAGCCGCGCCAGTCACCCTCCCACTCCCCGCGGATCGGGCCGAACATGTTGCGCCCCATGACGTAGGCGCCGTTGCCGTCCAGCAGCCGAGCGGTGATTTCGGCGTCGACCGGATGCGGATCCGGCCCGATATGCCACTCGTGCAGCCGCTCCCCACCCATCCCGAGCGGATCCTCGGTGCTCTGCTGCGGCCCCGCGACGTAGCCGTCGAGGGACATCGAGATCTGACACGTGACCTTGCTCATGGCCCCAAGACTGCCAGAGGGCGTCGGGCTCATCGCCCGGCGCCCGCGGAACACCGGCCCAGAGGGCCGGGTTCCGTCGCGGGTGTTCGCCCAGGGGGCGAAACCCGCAGCGCTGAGCAGCTCAGATCTTGTGGCGCTGCAACAGCTTCTTGCCGATGACCATTCGCTGGATCTCCGACGTGCCCTCGCCGATCAGCAGCAGCGGGGCGTCACGGTAGATCCGCTCGATCTCGTACTCCTTGGAGTAGCCGTAGCCGCCGTGGATGCGCAGGCACTGCTCGGCGCAGAAGTGCGCGGTCTCTGAGGCAAACAGCTTGGCCATGCCGGCCTCCATGTCCGAGCGCAGGCCGGCGTCCTTCATCATCGCGGCGCGGCGCGTCAGCAGGCGCGCGGCGTCGAGCTGGGTGGCCATGTCGGCGAGCTTGAACTGAATCGCCTGGTGCTGGGCGATCTGCTTGCCGAACGTCTTGCGCTCCTGGGAGTACTTCAGCGCGAGCTCCAGCGCGCGCTGGGCGAGGCCAACACCGCGGGCGGCGACGTTGGCGCGGCCGACCTCGAGCGCGTCCATCATCTGCGCGAAGCCGGCGTTCAGGCCCTCGTCTTCGCCGCCGAGGATGTTCTCGGCCGGGCATTTGTACCCGTCGTAGACCAGCTCGGTGGACTCGACGCCTTTGTAGCCCATCTTCTTGATCTTGGGCGGCACGACGAGGCCGGCGTACTCGCCCGTGTTCTCGCTGACGCCCGCCTCCTTCTCGGTGATAAAGCAGGTGAAGCCCTTGTGGGTGGGCTGCGCATCAGGGTCGGTCTTGACCAGCAGGAAGACCAAGGACGACATCAAGCCGTTGGTCACCCACATCTTCTGGCCGTTGATCTCGTAGGTGCCGTCGGCGATCTTCTTGGCGTTGGTCTTGATCGCCTGGACGTCGGAGCCCAGCTCGGGCTCTGACAGCGAGAAGGCGGCGCGGATCTCGCCGGTCGCCATGCGCGGGAGGTACTTCTCCTTCTGCTCGTCGCTGCCGTACTTGAGCAGCAGATAGGAGCCGATGAAGTGGGTGTTGATGACGCCGCTGATCGAGATCCAGCCGCGCGAGAGCTCCTCGACGACCATCACGTAGGTCGTGAGGTCGAGGCCGAGGCCGCCGTACTCCTCCGGGATCGTGATGCCGAACAACCCCAACTCTTTCAGCTGCTCGACGATGGGTTCCGGGTACTCGTCCTTGCCGTCGTAGTGCTCGGCGTTGGGGATGATCTGCTCGTCGACGAACTGGCGGACCATCTCGATGATGGCCTTCTGCTCGTCCGTCGTGTCGTTGTAGACGCTGGTCTCGACGGCCATTGGTGCTCCAAGTTTCCTCGTTAAGTGGTCCGTCCAGAATACCTGTGGCCGGCCCGAACGTTCGTCCGCCAGCGCGCTCGAAGATCCGATAGACCGGCTTCCAGGGTCGATGAGGTCGCGAGTCACGGATGACCGACGGATCCAACTTGAACCCGAACACGGGGGCCGTGCAGCGCCTCGGCCCCCTCGCCGACGCACTGCTGGAGGCCACCCTCCCCGCCTGCGTCCGCGACGCAGCGGGCCGCTACGTGGCCGTCAACCCGTCCTTCGCCGACCTCGTCGGCCTCGAGGCCTCGCGTCTGGCCGGCAAGACCGACAACGCCCTGCAGCCCGCCGATGTGGCGCACCGCGTCGCCGAGCTCGACGCGCTGGTGCTCGAAGCCCACGGCCACCTCGATGCGCGCGAGACGATCCTCGCCCGCGACGGCCGCCGCGCGATGCGCGCCTGCCGCTTCCCCGTCTACGACGACGGCGAGCCATGGGCGATCTGCGTCGTCATGGCGCCCGGCGACGACCTGCAGGTCGGCCGCGAGCAGCGCGAGAAGCTCCAGGCCTCGATCGGCCAGGTCGCCACCTCCGGGATCTCGGCCCCGGCCGAAGAGGTCGTCGCCGAGCGCGCGGCCCGCGCAGCCGCCGACGCCGAGGCCTTCGCCGCCCGCGAGGCGCTCGCCGTCGAGCGCGAGGCGCGCCTGGAGGCCGAGATTGCGTCGCGGACGGCCGCCGAGCAGTTGGAGCGCGCCGGCGCGGAGCTGGAGCACCTGCGCGAGGAGGCCGCCCGCGCCGCCGGCGAGCGCGACGAGGCAGCCGCGCGCGTCGAGGAGCTCGCTGCGCAACTCGCTTCGGTCCACGACCACAGCGCCGCGCTCGACGGCGAGCTGGCCGCCGCCCGTGACCGCGCGGCCGAGGCCGAGCAGCGCCTCGCCGAGGCGACCGCGCGCTATGAGGATCTCGCCCACGAGCTGTCGTCGACCCAGGAGCGCGCCGGCCTGCTCTCCGGGGAGCTGGACGCCGCGCGCTCCGGCGACGCCGACCTCCAGCGCCAGGTCGCCGAGCTCGGCGGGCGCTGCGAAGCGCTGCAGAACGAGCTGGCCGCCGCGGGCGCCCGTCGCGATCAGCTCGACGCCGAGCTGGCCGGCCTGCGTGATGGCCGCGGCGGTGTCGAGGCGCAGCTGGCCGAGGCCACCGCGCGGCGCGAGGAGCTGGAGGCCGAGCTCGAAGCGGTGCAGACCGGCCGCAAGGAGCTCAAAGGCCGCGCCAAGGACGCCGAGGCCGAGGTCCAGCGGCTGCGGGCCGAGCTGGAGGCCGCGACCACCGGCGAGCCCAGCGCCGCAGAGGTCGAGGCGCTCCAGGAGGCAGTTGCCGCCAAGGACGGCTTCGCCGCCGAGCTGGCCGCGCTGCACGGCGCCCACGACGACCTCAAGCGGCTGCTGGACGAGACGATCGCCTCGCGCGAGGAGCTGATCGCCGAGCAGGCCGCGCTGCGCGAGCGCCACGACGTCGCCGCCCGCGAACTCGAGCAGGAGCGTGAGCGCGCCGAGTGGCTGGGTGGTGAGCTGGCCGCCGCGCAGGAGGCGGTCCGGGTCGCTTCGGAGGCAACCGCCGCGGCCGACGCGCGCCGCGAGGATCTCGAGCGCGCGCTGCACGCTGCGCACGAGCGCACCGAGACGCTGCTGGCCGAGCTGGAGACCGCGCGTGCCGCGGTCGGCGACGGCGAGCGCCTCGCCCATGCGCTGGAGGCCGAGCGCGAGAAGTCCGCCGCCGCCGAGTCCGCCGTGGTCGAGGCCCGCGAGCGCGCCGACTCGCTGGCCCGCGAGCTGACCGCCGCGCAGGAGTCGCTGGCCGCCGCCGACGCCCGCCTGGCCGCCGAGCACGAGCGCGTCGCGGCGCTGGCCGAGGAGGCCGACCGCCGGGTCGCCGCCGAGCGCGAGCGCGCGGCCGCGCTGGAGGAGGAGGCGCTGCAGAGCGCCGCCGGTGGCGAGGCCGCCGCCTCAGAGCTGTCGCAGGAGCGCGAGGCGCGCCGCACCGCCGAGCTGGAGCGGGATCGCACCCGTGACGCGCACGCGCGCACCCGCGAGGCGCTTGACCATCACCGCACGGTCGCCGAGGAGGCGCAGTCGCGGCTCGCCGAGCTGGAGGCCGCGCGGGCCGAGGCCGATGCCCGCCTCAACGCCGCCGAGGTTGCCCGCGAAGAGCTGCTGGCGCGCGCCCATGCAGCCGAGGCCGATCGCGGCGATGCCGGTGACGCGTTGCGCAGCGCCGAGGCCGCGCGCGACGAGGCGGTGGCCCACGCCGAGACGCTGCGCGCCGAAGTGCAAGCCGCGCAGCATGCGCTGGCCGCGGCCGAGGCCGCGCGGGATGACGCAGCGGCGCGTCAGGCGGCCGCTGAGCAGACCCGCACGCAGGCAATCGAAGCGCTGCGCACGGCCGAGGTCGAGCGCGATGCCGCCGTCGCGGCGGCGGCGGAGACCGATCAGGAGACGGTCGCGCGGCTGATCGCCGTCGAGGACGAACGCGACGCGCTGAGCGAGCGAGCCGCGGAGCTGGAGGCACAGGCGAGCGCGCTCGCCGCCGAGCTCGAGTCCGCGTCGGCCGCGGCCGACGCCGGCGATGCCGAGGCGCTGGCCGCCGTGCGCCACCAGGCCGAGACCGCGCTGGCGGCCGTGCAGGGCGAGCGCGATGCGCTGGCCGAGCGCCTGGGGGCGGCCGAGGCGCTGGCGGCCGAGGCGCAGGCCGCAGCGACCGAAGCTGACGCGCGCGCCGCCGAGGCGGTCGCTCGCGCACAGGACGCCGAGCAGGTCCTCGGCAGCTCCGACGCCCAGGTCGCCCACGCGCTCGACCAGGCCCGCGCCGCCGAGGCCGCGCGGGTCGAGGCGATCGCCGACCTCGGCGCCGCCCAAGCCGTCGCCGCGCAGGCCGATCTGGCGATCGCGACCGCGTTCGAGGCGCGCGATGGAGCGCTCGCCCGCGCGGTCGAGGCCGAGCGCGAACGCGATGACGCGCTGGCCGCCGCCGCGCGCGCCGAGGCCTCCCGCGATCAGGCGCTGTCTGACCTCGACGCGGCGCGTGCCGAGCGCCACGACGCGCTGGCCGCGGCCGCCGAGGCCACCGCCGGGCAGGCCGAGGCGCTTGCCGCCGACGCCCAGCGCCAGGCTGAGACCCTTGCTGCCGACGCCCACCGCCGCGCGGAGGTCGCCGAGCTGCGTGCCGACGACGCCGAGCGCCGGTTGGGCGACGTCGAGCGCGACCGCGACGACGCCCGCGCCGCGCTGGCCCGCGCCCAGGAGCACGTCGGCGAAGAGACCGCGACGCTGCGCGCCGACCTCGACCTCGCGCTCGCCGCCCGCGACGAGCTCCAGGGCCTGCTCGACCAGGAGCGTGAGTCGCGCGAGCTGGCCGAGCGCCGCCTCGCCGACGTCGGTCCCGCGCAGGTCGTCGCGCAGGTCCCCGCGGTGATGACCTCGCCCTACAGCAACGGCCGCCCAGCGCTGCCCCCGCTGGAGGTCGCCGCCGCCCAAGCCAAGGCATTTGCCTACTCCGCGCCGACCGAGCCCGAAGGCCCGCCGCCCGGCTTCACCCCCGACGCGCTCGAGGACTTCGACCGCGCGCTGGCCAAGTCTTCCAGCCCCCGCGCCGCGGGCCGCGCGGCCCTGCAAGCGCTGGCGACGGCCACCGGGTGGAAGGGCGGCGCGCTGTGGCAGCCACGCGACGAGGGCGACTTCGGTTGCGCAGAGACGTGGAGCGCTTACATGTCCGGCCTGGAGGCCTGGGAGACCATGGCCTGGCGCGCGCACCTCGAAGACGGCCTCGTCCCCGCCGCCGCCGGCTCCGGTGAGGCGCACTGGGCCGACACCGACGACATGCTCGCCTGCCCCCGCTCTCGCTCAGCCGCCTGGGCCGAGCTCGGCACGCTCGCAACCGTCCCCGTCGTCCACCCCGACGGCCGCGTCCTCGCGGTCCTCGAACTGGTCCGCGAGACCCACGACACCGCCGACCCCGAGCTGCTCGCAACGCTCTCGGGCGTCGCGGTGCGCTTGGCCGAACGGCTGGGAGCGATCGAGCTAGAGCTCGCGGCGGCGAGCGGGCGGTTCTAGGGCGTGGTCGATCGCGGTTGACCGTCGGGGCCTCCGCCCCGTTAGCGTCTCGCACGCCCACCACTTAAGGGTTCGCATATGCCGAAGTGTCAGGGATCGTTTCCACTGCGACGTGTTGTGAGGCGAGGATGGCCGCAGCATGGCGATCACGTCCGAGACCAATGGCGTCGCTGGCAGTGTCGACGCGCCGGGAACGGCCTCACTACGGCACCCTTCCAACGATAGGCGCGCGCGGTATCTCGGCCTCCTCGGGGCCGCCGTCCTCATCGCCATTTTGGCTCGCCCGATGGTCATCGGGCGGACGTTCGTCGGCTGGGATTGGTACCCGCATCAGTGGTACATCTGGCACCTGGCCGAGTCGCTGAAGGCCACCGGCCTTCCAACGCTCTTCTCACACGACCTCTCCGGGGCGTTCGTCCCGCACTTCGCGTTCTATGGCGGGACGCTGTACGCGATCGCAGGTGCGCTGACGATCGTGACCGGTGACGCGGGCAGCACGATGGTGGTCTTGATCATCCTCGCGTTCGCCGCCTGCTACGGCGGTTGGTACTGGCTGGCGCGTCAGTGCGGGCTCGGCATCTGGTCGGCGCACGTGCCGGCCGTGCTGTTCATCACCGCCCCGTACTACCTCGCGATGATCTACGCCAACGGCAGCCTGCATGAGCTCGTCGCCATCTCGGCGATACCGCCGCTCATCGCATCCGTGGTCTCGATCGTCCGCACCGACCAGCTGCGCGCAGTCCCAGCAGCCGTCCTAGCGGTTAGCGCGATGTTGCTCACCGGCAGTCACAACCTCACGCTGCTCTGGGGCATCACGATGCTGGCCCTGGTCACCGTCTTGCTCCTCGCGATCGCTCCGCGATGGCGCAGAGCGGTGACCCGTGTCGCAGTCCTGCGCATCGCCGGTGTCGTCGTTCCCGCGGTGCTGGTCAACGGCTGGTTCCTGCTTCCCGACATTGCCTACCAATCGCAGACCCTTATCGCGAACCTCGACTACTTGCACGAAAAGGACCTCATCTGGGGCATGACCCTTGTCCAGCCGCGAGATCTGTTTTCACTTGGGCGCGCCGATGCCACCTTTGACTACAAGCACATGGCCTTGCAGCTGCCGTTGCTGGGCGTCGCGTGGATCGTTGTTGGGCTGGTGTTCCTGCGATCGGCATGGCGAACCACCTGGTACCGCGTGATCATGCTCCTCGTCGCGCTGATGACCGCCCTTGTCGTGCTGATGAGTCAGCTCTCCCTGCTCGAGGTCCTCCCGAGGCCCTACGACCTCCTGCAGTTCTCCTATCGGCTGGAGGCCTACATCTTGCTCGCATTTGCCGGTGCTGTCATGGGCGTCCTGGTGCTCCTGCGGCGCGGCAACCGGAGACGAGCGATGTGGGCCTGGGTCCTTGTGCCCGTGCTCGCGTGGTCGATCATCGGCGCCATCGACCAGCTGCGTCAGCGACCTCCGAGCGGGCTCCCGGCAGTGACGGCCGCCCTGCCGTACAACACAAGCTCAGAGCAGCCAGGAGCACCCGACTACACGACCTCCGAGCTCCCGTTGGTCGCCTTCGACCCGAACGCCGCGATCGTGCGCTTCCCGACCGATGGCGAGCGCGGCGAGCCCGCGAGGGTGACCGTCAACGCGTCGCCTGGTGACTATCTCCAGACCAACATCATGACCATGCCCCAGCTCGTGCATCTTGACGGAGCGCGTTTCGTCGCCCGCCAGAACCTGGGGCGTGCGGTGTTGCAGGTGTCCAAGGACGCCAAGCCGGGAGCCGCCGTGATCACGCTCCGCGCGGCACATCCCTGGCCGGTCGTCGGAGGGACGATCCTCTCGCTCGTAGGTCTCGCAGGTCTGGCGCTCAACGGTGTCGCGATCGCGGTGCGAGCTCGGCGCCGACGGCACGCGACGCGGACGGTCCCGTCCATGTCATGAAAGGGCGATAAGGCCTCCGGACAACTACGTTACAAAAGGCACGTGTCCGGGGAACTCTCACCTTGCGCTTTCCACCGCACAAGGAGGAGACATGTCCGACGCGTTGCCACCTGGCGACCCGAGGCCGGTCGCGCCGCAATCAGCAGAGCGGCCTCATCCTGAGATCAACTGGTCCGCGATCGAGCGCGATCCGGATTTCCAGGAGCTCGTGCGCCGCCGACGATCGTTCGTCGTGCCGGCCACCGCGTTCTTCCTCACCTGGTACATGGGGTTCATCGTCCTGACGGCCGTGGCGCCCGACTTCATGGGTGAACGCGTCTACGAGGGCCTAACCGTCGGCTACGTGCTGGCCCTGTCGCAATTCCTGATGGTGTTGGTGCTGGGCATCTGGTACCTGCGCAAGTCCGATCGCGAGTTCGACCCGCTGGCCGCGCGGGTGGTCGACCACTACGGCGGCGGTGACGCCGACGAGCGCAAGCCCGCAGCCAACGCAGCGCGCGGCACCCGGTTCACCCGGGCAGGCCGCCGGCCGCGGAGGACGACGACCGGGGAGCCGCAGTCATGACCGCTCTCATCCTCGCCGCCGAGGTCAACACGACGGCGGTCGTGATCTTCGCGGTGATCCTCTCGATCACGCTCGGCATCACCTACTGGGCGTCGAAGCGGATGAGCGGCGCGACGACGTTCTACGCCGCCGGCCGCCAGATCACCGGGCCGCAGAACGGTCTGGCGATCTCCGGCGATTACCTGTCGGCGGCCTCGTTTCTGGGCATCGCCGGCCTCATCTACCTGTACGGCTTCGACGGGTTCTTGTACTCCATCGGGTTCCTCGTCGCGTTCCTCACCGTGATGTTCCTGCTGGCCGAACGCATGCGCAACGCCGGCAAGTACACGATCGCCGACGTGTTGTCCTTCCGTCTCAACGAGCAGCCCGCGCGCGTCGCGGCGGCAAGCGGCACGCTGTCGGTGGCGGCGTTCTACCTGATCGCGCAGATGGTCGGCGCCGGTGTGCTGATCGAGAAGCTCGTGGGCATTAGCTTCACGCTCTCGGTGCTGATCACGGGCACGTTCATGCTCTGCTACGTGGTCTTCGGCGGCATGCTCGCCACGACGTGGGTGCAGATCGTCAAGGCCGTGCTGCTCATGGCCGGCATCGTGGTGATGTCGATCTTCGTGCTCGAGCGCGTGGGCTTCAACCCCATCGAGCTGTTCAACCGAGCTGAAGCCAACACCACCGCGGAGAGCACGTTCTCGCTGGCCCCGGGCACGTTCCTCAAGAGCGACCTGGACACGATCTCGCTCGGCCTGGCGCTTGTGCTCGGGACGGCGGGCCTGCCGCACATCCTGATGCGGTTCTTCACCGTGCCGAACGCCAAGGCCGCGCGCAGCTCGGTCGTTTGGGCGATGTTCCTGATCGGGTTCTTCTACCTGTTGACGACGGTCATCGGCTTCGGCGCACGTGCGCTGCTCGGCCAGGGCGGTGTCGAGGCCGCCGGCGCGGGTGGCAACCTCGCCGCGCCGAACCTCGCACAAGAGCTCGGCGGCGGCGACGGCACCTTCGGCGGCGACCTGTTCCTCGCCGTCATCGCGGGCATCGCGTTCGCCACGATTCTGGCCGTCGTCGCCGGCCTGGTCCTCTCGGCCTCCAGCGCGGTCGCGCACGACATCTGGTCGAGCATCATCCGCAAGGGCCGCGACTCCGAGCGCGAGGAAGTGATGGCGGCCAAGATCGCCGCCCTGTTCATCGGAGCGATCGCGATGCTCATCGCCATCCTCGGCGGCTCGGGCCTCAACGTATCGTTCATGGTCGGCCTGGCATTCGCGATCGCAGCCAGCGCCAACTTCCCGGCGCTCGTGCTCGCGCTGTCCTGGCGACGCTTCAACACGACCGGTGCGATTTGCGGCGTCGCCGCCGGCCTCGGGTCGGCGCTGGCGCTGATCATCATCAGCCCAATCGTCTGGGGTGGAGCACCTGGCGCTCCGGACACCGGCGCGTTCTCCTGGTATGACCTCAACAACCCGGGGATCATCTCGATCCCGCTCGGGTTCCTGGGCTGCATCGCCGGCACGCTGCTGAGCAGCCGCCGCGAGGAGGAGCGCACGTTCGACGAGCTCTTCGTGCGCTCGGAGACCGGCCTAGGCGCCGAGAAGGCGGTGCCCGAGCGGGAACTGGTGCCGCACTGAGCCTCGGGTGCGCCTTGTGCGCCTGCAGCCCTCGCGCCGGGCTGCAGGCGTTGGCGAACCGGGCGCGCGCTTCGCCTCTGATCGAAGGACCTTCTGCGTTCAGCCCATCTTGTGAATGCTTGCCGGCGGAACAACCTTTCCGGCGAGAATCTCGATCTTCACGCTCGCGCACTTTCTGATTGACGGAACCCTGCCGGCACGTTCAACCGACCTTGTGATGCTCGCCGCGGGAACGACCTTCTCGATGAGAACCTCGACCTCCACTCGACCTCACCTCCTCACTACTGTGCGTCGTTTGTCCGGGACTCGACAGCGCCACCCGCGCTCAGCACGCCTTCATGATGCTCGCTGCAGAACGTCTCGCTCGGTAAGAACCCTCATGTTCACGCTCACTTGCCGCACACCGGGCATGCAGCGTTGCGTTCGATCGGCTCCCGCGAGGTCTCGAAGGTCTGGATGTTCAGCATCATGGCTCGGCCCTCGGTCGCCGCCGGCCGTCCAAGCAGCATGTGCATCACCTCGATCGCGAGCAGCGTTCCAACAGCACCGGCAGCCGGCCCCAGCGTCATCGCCGACCCAGCATTGCGCTGCCGCAGGGCGACGACGTCGTCATAGAGGGACGCTGCCGTGCGCATCTGGGCCTCCTCGCAGGCGAAGCAGGCGGTGCACCCGGGCACATACATCGGGCCGATCTTCATCATCGGCGTCGCCTGTCCGCAGGTGATGTACGGCGTGGACGCCGCAAAGCACGCCTCGTTGACCCAACGCTCCAACTCGTAAGGCGGCCAGTCGGCCAGCAGGACCACGATGTCGGCATCGCGAGCGAGCGGAGCGACGTCCTCGACGGCGCCAATCCGCTGCAGGAGCGTCGTGACGTTGCTCGTTGGGGCAAAGCGCCGCACCCACTCGCCGGCGCATTCGACCTTCGGACGCCCGATATCCGTGTCGACGTACAACACTTGGCGGTTGAGGTTGCTCGGTTCAACGGTGTCGTCGTCGACCAGCACGAAGTTCCCGACCCCCGCGCAGGCAAGGGCGCCTAACGCCCATGTACCGAGGCCACCGCAGCCGATGATCGTCACGGTCGCCTCGCCCAGCACTCGCTGCAGGTCGGCAGGCGCGCCGAACTCCGCCAGATACGGCAATTGACGATCGAACCGTTGCGCGACGTCCTCGCTAAGCGGCGGCGTGTCTCCCGGCCAGGACGTCAAGACCTCAACCGCGTCGAGAGCGTTGAGCTTCTCCTGGATCGTGGCCCTATCCGCCCCGGTGAGCTTCGCCAGCGCTTCGACACTCGACGGCTCGGCCAACGCATCTAACAGCGCACGATCCGTCTGATCGGGCTCCGGCAGCAGGAGGTCCGAGGCTTCCGGTCGCAGCAGGTACACGCATCCATCCGGCGCCACAAGGATCTCCACCGATGCACGCAACATGTACACCAGGACGTCGCCGCCCTCGCGATCTGAGGACAGCGCCACCCCGGAGGTCCTCAACCATTCTTGTGAATGCTCGCGGCTGGCACGATCTTCTCTACGAGACACTCGATCTTCACGTTTGGTCACCCCCTTTTACCTCCGTCGCGGGATCACCCGCCAGTAGTCGTCAGCTCGTCTAGCAATGCCCAACACGTCAGGCCGACTTTGTGACGCTCATGACCGGAATCACCTTTTCCATGAGAACCTCGACCTTCACGCTCGCCCACCTCCCTCATCGCCTCGGAGTCCGTGCCACGTATACGGCCTTTTCATCGCTGAGCTCGTCGAGTGTCTCCTCAAGACGCCGGAAGGTCTGCCCATAGACGCCAGAAAGCTCGAGGCCGGCCGCGCGCAACGCGCGCCGGATCTCCGCGTCTGGATGATGGCGCTGGAAGTGGGGGCTGCGGTCGCAGTGCCAGGAGAAGCCGTCGCGCTGCTCCAACACGACGAAGTCCGAGCGCATCAGCGCCCCTTCCTGCAGATCCTTGCCCCTGTGCCCCTCGACGATGAGGACGCGACCAGGCTCCTGATGGACGAGCGCGCCGTAGCCGCGGAACGTCCCGATGGTGTTGGCGTCGAAGATGACGACTCCTTCGGGCGCCAAATTGCGGCGAAACCCGGTGAACGTCTCGACCAGCTGTCGTTCGTCGAGGACGTAATTGATCGCATCATTCAGCGCGCAAACGAGATCAAAGTTGCCAAGCTTCGGCAGATCGCGCATGTCATGCGGGATCAGCCGAACCTCTGGACCCAGCTTGTGACGGGCCTCTGCGAGCATCCCCTCGGAGGCGTCGATGCCCACGACAGACCAGCCTCGGGCGATGAGAGGACCCAAGCTCTTGCCGGTCCCGCACGCCACGTCCAGCACCCGGTTACCAGACAAGCCACCGAGCTCGGCGAGCGGCAGCAGCGCCGACCACCACCAGTCGTAATCCTGGTGCTCGGTGAGGATGTCGTAGAACGGCGCGAAGGCGTCATAAGCCGCAGCCGCCAGCGCGTTGTCCCCTATCGAAACCGAGGAGGAACCGCGTATTACGTCCGCATCCTGCGGCGTGTCCAGGCCCGACGACAATGCAGCACGCGACATAGGCAACTCCCTTTCGCACCGCTCGCCTCCCCTAACCACCGAAGGTATAACTGAGCAGTTAAGAGGTGTCAATGACGGGGGCTGACATGTGGCCTACTCTGCCTCCCGCATGATGCGTCCGATGTTCCCGGGCTCGAAGAACTCCGGCGCCGGCAGCGTGGCGGCCTGCACGCTGACGAACCCGTCCATCGCCTCCTGGTTGCCCTGCATCGCTCCAAGGAGCTGCGCCATCTCGGGCGGTGGAGGCTGCAGCTGGGCGAAGTCGTCGGTGAACTCGTAGACCGGCAGCGCCGCACGGTCGCGGGATTGCTGGTATTCCGTCATCACGTCGCCATAGGAGCGACGCCCCGAGAAGGCATCGTCCAACGCGTCGGCCAGCAGCTCGGCGTCACGAAACGCGTCGTTGATGCCCATCGCCGTGATGGGGTTCTTGTGGTAGCCGGCATCGCCGATCAGCGCCCAGCCTGGGCCGAACGGCTTGCGCAGGTAGCCGGGAAGCTCGGCTGAGCCGACGAAGCGCGACTCCCGCGTCGCCGCGTGCACGCGCTCCGCGAACTCGGGCGCATGCGCGACGGTCGCGAAGAAGTTCGCTTCGATGTCCTTGCGGTTGGCCTGGAACTCCTCGACCGGCCACGCGAAAGGCAGGACGGTGAGGTCGTCATGGGTGGAGATCGCCGCCCAGCCCCGGTGATCGTCTGCCCGGACCGTCGTGTCGAAGCCAGCGACCGGCAGGCCGCTCCAGTAGGCGTAGTACATCGCCACGTGCGACGGCCGCTCGTTGTACTGCTCGGCCCCGACCACCTTGGCCACGAGCGAGTGCTTCCCGTCAGCGCCGATCACCACGCGCGCTCGCTCGCTCATGTCCGCCCCACCGCGAAGGTGACCGCGGATGCCGGTCACCGCCCCGTCGGAGCTGAGCAGCTCGTCGACGGTAAACCCCTCGCGGAGCTCCGCGCCCGCTTGCACCGCCGCCTCGACCAGCAGATGGTCCAGGACCGTGCGCCGCGGGCAGTAGCCACGCGCGATGCCGTCGATCGGCTGGGGAGAACCGGAGATCGTCAGCGTCCCGAAGTCGAACGAGTAGCTCTCGACCGGCGGGCAGCCCGTCGCCTCCAGGCGATCGAGCAGGTCCCAGCGGGCAAGTGCCGCGACGCCCGGCGGATGCACCAGATGCGTGGACATCGTGTCGCTCGGGAACGTGGCCTTGTCGAGCAGCAGGACCCGATAGCCCTTGCGTGCCAGCAGCATCGCCGTGGGAGAACCCGCGCAACGGGCTCCGATCACGATCGCGTCGTAGGTCCCCGTGAGCATCGCTCGCACCTCTGGTTCGGTTGCTCGACGACGGTCTCACGATCGCGGGACGGTGGCAAGCGAGCCGATACGGTTGGCGCCGTGACCGACGCGATCCTGTGGGGCGCCATCGCCGCCTCGTCATTGGTGATCGGTGCGGTCATCGGCCTCGTGCGCCCGTGGCCCAACCGGATCGTCGGCCTGGTCCTCGCGTTCGGCGCCGGTGCGCTGATCAGCGCGGTGAGCTTCGACCTGGCCCAGGAAGGCGCGAAGATCGGCGACCCGGGCGTGATGGGCATCGGACTCGCGGTCGGCGCGGGCACCTACTTCGCCGCCGACCGGCTGGTGGGCCGGCACAGCGGCGCGGGCTCGTCGCTCGCACTCGGCGCGTTCCTCGACGGCATCCCCGAGCAGCTCGTCCTCGGCATCGGCATCGCGACCGGCGGCGGCGTCAGCGTCGGCCTGCTCGTCGCGATCTTCGTGTCCAACCTGCCGGAGGCGATTGGCTCGGCGACCGAGATGCGCAGCGCGGGCGGCAAGCCGCCGAGCACGATCCGCCGCCTCTGGATCCTCGTCGCGCTGATCTGCACCGCGGCGACCGTCGGGGGCTATGTGCTCGCCGACAACGTCTCGGGCAACCTCAACGCTGCGATCGACGGCTTCGCCGCCGGCGCACTGTTGGTGATGTTGATCGACTCGATGATCCCCGACGCGGTCCGCAAGGGCGGCGATGTCTCGGGACTGGTCACCGTGCTCGGGTTCGCCGTGGCCGCGGCGCTGTCCGGGGTGGGCTGATGCGCTGGTGTCTCTTCTCCGCGCTCGCGTCGTTCAAGCGCCCGAGGACGATCCTGATCAGCAACGTCCCAGACGACGTGCACCACGCCCTCAGCGCACGCGCAGCGGCGTCTGGCATGTCGCTCGAGGAATACGCGCTCAGCGAGCTCGAGCGTGTCGCACGGCGTCCGTCGGTCGCTGACGTGCTCGCGCGAGCAAGCGCCCGCTCAGGCGGTGCCGAGCATGGAGCCATCGTGGCTGCAGTGCGCACAGGCCGCGACCGCGGCTGACCACCATCACATCGTGCGACCCCAGCCGTCGTGCAGCACCCGCAGGACGTTGCCGCTCAGCAGCTTCTCGGCGTCGTCGGCCGAGTAGCGATCGCGGATCGCCGCCTCCAGCCGCGCGAGATCGCCGGCGCTCTCGATGCCCGTCGCTGTCGGCCGGATGAAGCCGTCGAGGTCGGAGCCGATCGCGAGGTGGTCGTAGCTGCCGGTCACCGATGCGATCTGGTCGAGGTGGCGGAAGATGATGTCCTTGCTCTGGGCGAACGTCTTCGTGTGTCCTTTGACGAGCCCGTCGTTGAGCTGGTACTGCGCCATGATCAGCCCGATGACGCCGTTGCGACGACGGATGCGGTCCAGCGTCGCGTCGTCCAACATGTAGTCCTGCTCGCCGAAGCGGTAGCCGGCATGCGACGCGATGACCGGCACCGTCTCGCTCGGATCGATCCCATCGAGCTGGTCCAGCGTCTCGGCGATCGCGTCGGAGCGCATGTGCGACAGGTCGATGAGGATCCCGTTGGCCACCATGGCCGCGACCGCCGCCTCCCCCAGCTCCGTGAGCCCGACGCCCGCCGGCTGCGGGAAGAGCTTGTCGTAGTTCTCGTCGTTCTCCAGGAACGGCAGCGCCGGCGCGTTGGCAGCGACGCCGCGATAGAAGAGATGCGCCAGCGTGATGTAGGCGACGCCGCGCCGCGCCAGCTCGGCGACGTTGGCGGTGACGTGCTCCGGCGTGTCGCCAAGGTGGAAGCCGCCCTCGACGCAGTGCACCACCGCGATCGCGCCCTCGGCGCCCGCCGCGTCGAGCTCGGCGACATCGTGCACCGTCCGGATCAGACCCGCGTCATGTGAGCCAACCTCCTCCTCGACGCGCTCAAGGTCACGCACCAACAACGGGAAGTACCCCTCCTCGGGCGGCGACCCATAGGCCTTGGAGAGATCCATCTCCTCCAGCGGCCGATAGAGCACCGAAAGCACGACACCGACGTCTCCTTCCTCCAGCCCTTCGACCGTGACGCGATACCCGGAGTCCGGGTCACGGTCGTTGAGGAACTTGCCAAGCAACCCGATGAACAGCGCCTCAGCGCGCTCGCCGAAGCTCAGCTGGCCCGCCATCTTGCGCACCTGCTGGTCGGTCGTGGCCGGCGACAGGTCATGCACGACCCGCATCGGATAGTGCAGATGCAGGTCGGCGATCATGGCGGTGGACTCTATGGCGGATAGTGTGCCCGGGCGATGAACTTCGCCGAAGACGTGGTCGAGGCGGCGGACGCCGACGCGCTCGCGCTGGTCGAGCTCGATCGCGCGGGCGGCCGCCGTGAGCATCGCTTCGGCGCCGTCGCGCAAGCAGCGCGCACCATGGCCACCGAGCTCCACGACCACGGCGTGCAGCGCGGCGATGTCGTCCTGACCCTCGCCGGCAACCAGCCCGACTGGGTCGTGGCGATGGTCGCCTGCTTCCGCCAGGGCTACGTCGTGCTGCCATGCACCGAGCAGCTGCGGGCCAAGGACCTGCGCCTGCGCCTCGACGTGACGCAGCCCGCCGCCGTCGTCGCCGACCGCCGCAACGCCGACGTGCTGGCCGAGGCCGGCTGGAACGGGCCGACGATCTGGGGGCCGGGCATCATGGACCGGCCGGCGCCGGCGCCCGAGGCGGTGCCGCCCGCCGCCGACCTCGCACCGCTGGACCCGTGCCTGATCACCTTCACGAGCGGGACGGCGGGCGAACCGAAGGCGGTCCTCCACGGCCAGCGCTACCTCGACGGCCAGCAGCTGCAGGCCGAGCACTGGCTCGCCGCCCGCCCCGGCGACCTCGTCTGGTGCACCGCCGCCAGCGGCTGGAGCAAGTCGGCGCGCAACGTCTTCATCGCGCCGTGGCTGCGCGGCGCCACGGCGCTCCTGCACGACGCGCGCTTCGATCCGGCGCAGCGCCTCGACATCCTCGAGCGCGAGCGGGTCGCGGTGCTCTGCATGGCCCCGACCGAGTACCGCGTCATCGCCAAGCGCGTGGCACTGCGCCGCTTCGCCGACCTGCGTGCGCTGGTCGCCGCCGGGGAGGCGCTCAACCCCGAGGTGCTGGAGGTCTGGCGCGCCGCGACCGGCCTGGAGATCCGCGACGGCTACGGCCAGACCGAGACCGGCCAGCTGACCGGCAACCTCGACGGCCAGCCGGCGCGCGCGGGCTCGATGGGCCGCGCCCTGCCCGGGGTCAAGCTGTGGATCGACGACGGCGAGCTGGTCGCCGACCCCACCACGGTCCCCACGTTCTTCCTCAAGTACTTGGGCGATGACGCGCCGGACCCCGGCAGCGCACCCTGGCGCACCGGCGATCGTGTCATCGAGGACGACGACGGCTACCTCTTCTTCGAGGGCCGCACCGACGACGTCATCATCTCCGCCGGCTACCGCATCGGCCCGTTCGAGGTCGAGTCGGCGTTGGTCGCGCACCCGTCAGTCGCCGAGGCCGCCGTCGTCGCTGCACCCGACGAGGAGCGCGGTGCGGTGGTGCGGGCGATCGTCGTGCTCCGCGACGGTCATGTGGCTAGCGACGACCTCGCCCGCACATTGCAGGACCACGTCAAGGCCTCGACCGCGCCCTACAAGTACCCGCGGATCGTTGAGTTCGCCGATGACTTGCCCAAGACGTCAAGCGGCAAAGTGCGTCGCGCGCTGCTGCGCGGCGAGTAGCGCGGCCTCGCCGTTCGGCCAGCTTGCTCACCCGCCAGCTCAGTCGTCGATACGTTGCAGCCGTGCGCAATCTCCTCATCGGTTTCATAGCGGTACTTCTCAGTACCGCTTTGTCGGTCATTGCTGTCCCGTCTGCTGATGCTTATCCCGTGACGTGTAAGGACGGGACCACCAGCCAAGCAGGCGGCAAGCCGGGCGCTTGCTCGTATCACGGAGGCGTCGCTGACGGAGGCGGAGGCAGTGCCCCGAGCAATCCCTCTCCTATAACACCTCCTCCTCCGCCCGCTGACCTTTCCCCGCCGGCGATCACCTCGTTGGTGACGACGGCGCCAGCGCCGGTTGGTATCGGCAAGTCGTTCACGCCGCCGAGCATCACCGTGCAAGACGATGTCGCATGGCCTGTGGCCAGCTACACCGCGACAGTGGACTGGGGCGATGGCAGCAACACGGCCGTCTCGTTCCCGGGCATCTCGACCCCTTCCGTGTCGGTCTCCATCACGTTGCCACCACACATCTACGTGCTCCCGGGCAACTTCAAGGTGTCCGTGACGGTCGTCGATCCCGCGTCGCACGCCACGACAACCACAATCACCACCGCCACCATCGTGCCGTCTCTAGGCCCCCGCACCGGCTACCCACGGCTCGTCGGAACCCCGAAGGTCGGCCGAACCCTGACCTGCAAGCCCGGCGACTGGGGCGACGACGATGCTGAGATCGCGTTCCGCTGGAAGGTCAACGGCACGCGAATCCCAGGTTTCTCTGACGACACCTTTCGCGTACGTCGCCGCGACCAGGGTCGACGGCTCACGTGCCAAGTCATCCAGAGCAATGCCGCCTTCGTAGCTCGCGCGACGAGCAACGCGCTACGCATCCGCTCGATGCCACGCCGCTAGGCCGGTGAGCTGCTGAAGCGACGTGCGGCGACGTGTGCCGTGTCTGTTTGCCGCGTCGTTGCGGTTCCGTTGCGGGGCTGGCCCCGCAACGGAAGTGCAACGGGCTATGTGGTGATGGTGTTGCTGTAGGCGTCGAAGACCGTGTTGAGGGCTTCGACGCTGTGGCGGTTGGCGTAGATCTCGCTCATCACCGCGGCGTTGATGGTGGTGTCGGCGCCGATGTCGGTGAGGAGGTCGAGGTTGGTGGCCAGCAGGTCGCAGCGGCGTTCGTGCAACTGCTCGATGTGGCCGCGGGTGAGGGGGACTTCGGTGGTGTCGTCGTGCGCGACCATCTCGGGGTCCCAGCCGAGTGCGTCGATGACGGCGGTCGCGTCGCGGTAGACGTCGGCGAGCGCGAGCTGCTTGGTGGGCACGTATTCGAGGAAGTCCTCGAAGGGGTCGTGGTTGAACATCATGACCTTTTTGGTCTCGATGCGCAGGACGTCGGCGGTCGACGGGTCGACGCTGATACGGCAGCCTGAATTACCCTGGTGGGCACTCATGGAGGGAACAACTCCTTGGGTCATGCCCCCGGGCCGTTAGCGCGGTCGCGGGGGTTTGTATTTGGATGAGCGGCGGAGCCTAGCGGGTGGGGCCGACGGAATTGGTGGATTTCGCAGAGTCGTTGCAGAGTCGCAGTTTCGTTGCAGAGCGATCACCCCAACAACTCGCAGCGTCTGTCGTGCCTAGTGGCTTGGGACGGTGAGCGGACCGCCCAAGACTGTCGTCGTGGAGCGCTGGTCGTGGGACGGGCGTGGTCTGTTGCGCGCGCTTGGGTGGCGCGCCTGCTTGGGCGTTCCGCTCAGACGGTGTCGTGGTGCCGGCGTGGTCTGTTGGCACCGAGGGGAGTGAGCGGGGTCGGCTGCTCGTCGCGCTGGCTCGTCATCCGCCGGCGCCGGGGAGGGTGGGCCTGTATGCGGACGGTATACGTCCGCGCACGGGCCCGCTGGGTCGGTCACGGCACGCCGTGCTCAGGTGGGCCCGTATGCGGCCGATATGCGTCCGTGCACGGGCCCGCCCCGGTCGGTTACGGCACGCCGTGCTCAGGTGGGCCTGTTTGCGGACGGTATACGTCCGTGCACGGGCCCACCCCCGCTGAGGGTCCTGCGAAACGCCCCGACCGCTCGGCCCTGGTGCTCCGGGGCGTCTGGGCCCTGGCATGCGAGGGGTAGACGACCCGGATCGCGCAACGCCACGCCCGCGGCGCGAGCGCCTGGGGAGGGCGGTGATCCGTGATGTCGCCATCCGCGCGGACACCGTTCGATGCCCACACACATGCACGCCAAACCACAGCGCAGCTACGCACCCCACGCCCCAGACCACAAGAGCGTGGTGGCGATCGTCACGGAGCGCCGACCATCCAGCCACGCCACGCCCACACCACGACCAGGGCCAGACTAAGCCGTCAAATCAGCAGCCATCTCATCGAACACCGCCACATACGCATCGACCGCCTCGTCGGTATGCGTCACCGACAGGGTCCACTCTTCCTCACGCCCCGGCGTCATGAAGATCCCGCGGTTCATGTTGTACAACCACGCCAGGTCGGCGATCGCCGCGTCCTGCTGGGCCTTGAAGGTCTCGTAGTCGATGATCTTGGTCGTCGCGAACGTCACACAGCCCTTCGACCCGATCCCGACCGCGTAGCCCGGCAGGTTGTACTTGGTGATGACGCCCTCGCAGCCCGTCAGCAGCCGGTCGTTCAAGTGATCGAGGTGCGCGTAGGCCTCCGGCGTCAAGACCTCCAGCAGGTTGGCACGGACAGCCGCCATCCCCAAGGGGTTCCCGTTGTAGGTGCCGACTTGGTAGACCACCCCGTCCTCGACGGTCTTGGCCAGCTCCTCGTTCATGCCGATCGCGCCGGTCGGCACGCCGCCACCCAAGGCCTTGGCCAACGTCACCATGTCGGGCATCACGCCGTACTTGTCGGTCGCGCCACCCGGCGCCACCGTCAGGCCGGTCTTGACCTCGTCGAAGATCAACACCACCCCATGGCGTGCCGTGATCTCCCGAACGGCCTCCAGATAGCCCGGCTCCGGGAGCACGACGCCGAGGTTCATCATCGCCGGCTCCATGATCACGCAGGCCGGCTTGCGGCCCTCGCCGTCGAGCTCGACGATCCGGCGCTCCATCGACTCGGCGTCGTTGAAGTGCACGGCGAAGACGTGATCGACGGTCGACTGCGGGATGCCGCCGCCGTAGGGCAGCGAGACCGGGTGGTCGTGATCGCCGATCTTGTCGTACTCGACGCCGATGGACACCATGACGGTGTCGTGATGGCCGTGGTAGGAGCCAAAGATCTTCAGGACGTCGTCGCGGCCGGTGAAGGCGCGAGCGATGCGGATCGCGTCCATCGTCGACTCCGAGCCGGAGTTCGTGTAGCGCCACTTCGGCAGACCCCAGCGACGGGCCAGCTCGTTGCCGACGACGATCGCGTCCTCGGTCGGCGCCGCGAAGTGCGTGCCCAACCCGTAGCGGTCGGTGATCGCCTTGCCGATCGCCGGATGTGCGTGGCCCTGGACCATCGACCCGAAGCCGTTGTGGAAGTCCCACATTTCGTTGCCGTCGACGTCCCAGACCTTGGGACCGGCGCCGCGCTCCAGGTAGATCGGCCACGGCTCGCGCATCTGGTAGCTGGAGGCCACCCCGGAGGCGAGATGCTCGTTGGCGCGTGCGAAGGTCTCGCCGCTGGCCTTGGTCGCTTCGTTGAGGCGCTTGGTCTCGCGCTCGGTCAGCTGCGCGATGCGTGCGCGATCGATCGTGACGGTCTGGGCATTGGTGGCCATGGTCATTCCATCGTAGGCGGGGTCGTAGTTCCTGTCTGTACCCCTTTGACTCGCTCAGACGCCGGGTCGTACAACGGCTCAGCGGTGACCACGCCGGCCACCCAGGTCCCGAAGACGTCGACCGTAACCTCCACGCCGGCCACGGCATGCTCTACCGGAACATAGGCATAGGCGATCGACGCACCGACCGTGTAGCCGTAGCCGCCCGAGGTCACGCGGCCGACGACGCGACCGCCGACCGCGACTGGCTCGTTGCCCAGCGCGACCGACCGCGGATCCTCCAGGACGAGGCAGACCAGGCGGGACCCGGCCCCACCCGCCCCACCGAGATCCCGTAATGCCGCCGCCCCCAAGAACTCCTTGTCCTCACGTACGCAGAACGACAGGCCAGCCTCATGCGGCGTCTGGTCGGGCGTGATGTCGGCACCCCAGACGCGGTAGCCCTTCTCCAACCGCAAGGAGTCGATCGCGCGGTAGCCGCCGGCGACGAGTCCATGCGGTGCCCCCGACTCCCACAGCTCCCGCCACAGCGCCGCGCCGTACTCGGCTGGGCAGTAGAGCTCCCACCCGTACTCGCCGACGAACGTGACCCGCAGTGCGCGCACCGGCACGTCACCCACCACGATCTCCCGCATCGACATGTAGGGGAAGTCCAGCGCGTCGGGGGTCAACGGCGCCAGGATGTCGGGCGCCCGCGGCCCCCAGAGCGCGAAGCATGCCCAGCGCGACGTCGTGTCGGTGATCGTGACGCTGCCGTCGCGCGGCGCATGGCGCGTGATCCACGACCGGTCGTGCTGCCCGAACGCGGTGCCGGTGACGATCTGGAAGGCCTTCTCGGCCAGCCGCGTGACGGTGAAGTCGCACTCGATCCCGCCGCGCGCGTTGAGCATCTGGGTGTAGGTGATGCGCCCGACGTCGCGCGCGACCTTGTTGTCGCACAACGACTCCAGGAACTCAGCCGCCCCCGGCCCGCTCACCTCGAACTTGGCAAACGAGGACTCGTCGAACAGCCCGGCGCGCTCGCGGACGGCGCAGTGCTCGGCGCCGATCGCCGGCGACCAGTGCTGGCCGGCCCAGCCGCGGGGACGGAGCGCGGCATCGCCGCCCTCCGCGTTCGACGCATACCAGTTGACCCGCTCCCACCCCGACTTCTCCCCGAACGCCGCCCCGTGCTCCACGTGCCACGCGTAGTTCGACGACACCTTCAATGGCCGCCCGGCAGAACGCTCCTCGCCCGGATAGTGGATGTCGTAGTAGGTCTCATAGACCTCCTTGGTGCGCTTCAAGGTGTAGGCCGGCGAGCGGTACTGCGGCCCGAAGCGCCGGATGTCCATGTGCCAGAGGTCCAGCTGCGGCTCGCCGGCGACGATCCACTCGGCCATCACTTTGCCGATGCCGCCCGCGCCCGCTAACCCGTGCGCGCAGAAGCCCGCCGCCACGAACAGCCCGTCGACCTCGGTCTCCCCCAGGCAGAACTCGTTGTCGGGGGTGAACGCCTCGGGGCCGTTGATCAACTTGGTGACCTTGACGTCCTCCATCGCCGGGACGCGCAGCTTTGACGCCAGCGCGATCTCCTCAAAGCGCGGCCAGTCCTCCTCCAGCAAGCGTCCGTTGAAGTCCGGCGGGATGCGGTCGACCAAGTGCTCGTCCAACGACCACGGCGCGCTGTCGCGCTCATAGCCGCCCATCACCAGCCCCTCCCCCTCCTCACGGAAGTAGATGAGGTTGTCGGGGTCCCGCAGCGTTGGGAGGTGGCGCGGGCCGGCGGACCGGTCACGGAACGGCTGCGTCACCAGATACTCATGCGCCATCGGCACGACTGGGACGCGCACGCCGGCCAGCCGCCCCAGCTCGGCGGCGTACATCCCGCCCGCGATCACCACCCGCTCGCACTCGACCCGCCCCCACTGCGTCTCGACCGCCCGCACCCGTCCGTCGACCACCTCGATCCCGGTCACGCGCGTGTGCGTGAAGACCTGCACGCCACCACCCCGCGCGCCTTCCGCCAAGGCATAGGTCAACTGCGACGGATCGAGGTACCCATCCGTCGGCAGGTACGACGCGGCCCGCACCCCGTCGGTCGACATCAACGGGAACTTTGCGGCCGCCTCCTCGGCACTCAGTAGCTCCAGCGGCAAGCCGAACGTCCGTGCCCACGCGACCTGCCGATGGACCTCCTGCTCACGCTCGGGCGTGCACGCCAGCCGGATCCCTCCACATTCCACCCAGCCACAGTCCAGCGACCGATACAACTCGACCGAGTACATCATCATGGTCGTCAGCGAGACCGAGGAACGCAGCTGACCGACGAGCCCTGCACTGTGAAACGTCGAGCCCGACGTCAGCTCGTCGCGATCGACGAGCACAACATCGGACTCGCCCAACTTCGCCAGGTGATAGGCGATCGACGTCCCGCCCACCCCGCCGCCGATGACGACGACACGCGCGCGGTCGGGCAGCTCACGGGGACGCGGCATCACGCAGCCAGCCTTCGAATCGGGGATCTGCCGTGGTCGCCGCCAGCCGGCGCAGGTGGCGCTCGGCGTAGCCGGCGAAGTCGAAGTCGAGATCGCTGAGCGCGGCCTGCACGGTGCCCCACAGCGCCTCGCGCACGTCCGACATCGAGCGCATCAGCCGCAGCGCCGCGAAGCGCCGGTCGGTGCACGGCTCGTCCCAGTAGGCGGCCAGCAGCGCACGGTCGTCAGCGTCGGTGAAGCCGTTGTTGATGGACAAGTTGCCGAGGTCGAAGTAGCGGTCGCCCATGCCCGCGTACTCCCAGTCGACGAGCCAGACGCGCCGGCCGTCGCCGAGCAAATTGGCGGCCAGCAGGTCGTCGTGACAGGGTACGACCGCGTGCTCGGGACCGGTCAGCGCGGCGGCGATCCGCTCGGCCAGCTGCGCCGCGTCCGACGCGGCAGGCGACACCGAGGCGCCGCGCTCGCGCGCCAGCGTCAGATAGTCGCGCGCGATCCGCGGCACGTCGAAGCTTGCCGGCAACGACGGCGCGTGCTCGTGGAAGGCGCGCAGCGCACGGGCGATCTCGACCATCGCGGGCGGCTCGCGCAGGACCGTGTCGGCCAGCGGCACGCCGGGCACGAACGCGGTCACCAGGCAGGAGTGCTCGGGGAGGAACGCCAGGACGGTCGGCGCGATGCCGAGCCGGGCCGCCGCTTGGGTCGCCACATGCTCGGAAGCACGGTCAATGCCCAGCAGCTCGGTCTGGTGGCCGGCGATCCGCAGCACCACCTCAACCTCGCCGAAGCGCGCGCGGAAGTTGTGGTTGGTGATCCCACCGCCCAGCGTCACCGGCGCTGCAGCCAGCGGGCCGAGCTGATCTTGGACTGCGTCGATGACGGCGCGTGGCGGCCCCATGGTCTCCCGTGGCGGCGACCCTAGCCCGCATCAGGGTTTGCGGTCAATGGTGCGCTGCATATACCTTCGCGCGATGACGCTCGATGAGCTCCGCGCCCAGGTCGCCGACGGCAGCATCGACACGGTGCTGCTGTGCCTGACCGACATGCAGGGACGGCTGCAGGGCAAGCGCATGCACGCGGGCTTCTTCGTCGATGAGGTCATCGCCCACGGCGCCGAGGCCTGCAACTACCTGCTGGCCGTCGACGTGGAGATGAACACGGTCGACGGCTATGCCATGGCCTCATGGTCGCGCGGCTATGGCGACTTCGTGATGGTGCCCGACCTCGACACGCTGATGGCGGTGCCGTGGCTGCCCGGGACGGCCCTCTGCCTCGTCGACCTGCAGTGGCAGGACGGGTCAGACGTCGTCGCCTCCCCGCGCCAGGTGCTGCGCCGCCAGCTCGCGCGCCTCGCCGAGCGGGGCTGGATGGCAAATGCCGGCTCCGAGCTGGAGTTCATCGTGTTCGAGGACAGCTACGAGCAGGCATGGGACAAGGGCTATGTCGACCTCACCCCGGCCAACCGCTACAACGTGGACTACTCGATCCTCGGGACGACGCGCGTCGAGCCGCTGCTGCGCACGATCCGCAACGCCATGCAGGGCGCGGGCATGCGCGTGGAGGACTCGAAGGGCGAGTGCAACCTCGGTCAGCACGAGATCAACTTCCACTACAGCGACGCGCTGACCACCTGCGACCGCCACGTCGTCTTCAAGAACGGCGCCAAGGAGATCGCCGCCCAGCACGGCCAGGCGATCACGTTCATGGCCAAGTACGACCAGCGCGAGGGCAGCTCGTGCCACCTGCATCTCTCCCTGGCCGACAGCAAGACGGGTGACAACGTCTTCGCCAGCGACGGAGCCCTCTTCGACGCGTTCCTGGCCGGCGCGATCGCCGCCCTGCGCGAGCTGACGCTGCTGCTCGCGCCCAACATCAACTCCTACAAGCGCTTTGCCGCCGGCTCGTTTGCGCCGACCGCCGTCGCGTGGGGCAACGACAACCGCACCTGCGCTTTCCGCGTCGTCGGCCACGGACCCGGACGCCGCTTCGAGTGCCGCCTGCCCGGCGGCGACGTCAACCCCTACCTGGCGCTGTCGGGGCTCATCGCCGCGGGCCTGCATGGTGTCGACCAGCAGCTCACCCTGCCCCCGGTCTGCGAGGGCAACGCCTACATCGCCCAGGACGTCGAGCACGTCCCCGGCACGCTGCATGAGGCGCGCGCGCTCTTCGCGCAGAGCGCGCTTGCCCGCGAGGCGCTGGGCGAAGAGGTGGTCGCCCACTACGTCAACATGGCCGATGTGGAGCTGGCCGCCTACGATGCAGCGGTCACCGACTGGGAGCGCGTCCGCGGCTTCGAACGGTTGTGAGATGAGCACCCAGACCCCCGACTCCCCCGAGCTGCCGTCGTTTGAGACCGTCTTCGCGCCGGTGCGTTCCCAAACGGCCTTCGAGGAGACGCTGGAGCGGCTGGGGACGGCGATCAAGCTCGGGCTGCTCGCGCCCGGTGCGCGGTTGCCGGCCGAGCGGGAGCTGTGCACGCGGCTGGAGATCTCGCGCTCGACGCTGCGCCAGGCGCTGACCGCGCTGGCCCAGAGCGGCCACCTGCACGCGGTGCGCGGCCGTGGCGGCGGCACGTTCGTCACCGAGCGCCCGCCGCCGCGGGACCCGCCGTCGCGCGCGGTGCTGGCCTCCTGGCATGACGCGTGCGACGTGCGGCTGGGCGTCGAGCTGGGAATCGCCGCGTTGGCCGCCGCCCGTGCTCACGAGGACGAGCTGGCACCGCTCGACGAGCTCGTCGGCGCGATGGACGACATGGCCGAGGACTTCGCCGGCTACCGCCAGGCCGACGTGCGCTTCCACATCGGCTTGGCCGAGGCAACCCACAGCCCGCGCCTGGTCGCGCTGTCGACCGAAGCCCAAGGGCAGATGACCGACCTCATCTCCTACATCGCCCACCCGCCCGAGATCCTCGAGCACGCCAACGCCCAGCACGCGCAGCTGCTGACGCGCATCCGCGCGCGCGACGCCGACGGCGCCGTGCGCATCATGGCCGAGCACCTGCGCGGCACCGAGCTGGTCCTGGCGGGCCTGCTGCCAGGCGCCCGGGCCTAACTCGCCGGCGCCGGCACGCGCACGGTCGGCGGCGACCGGTACTCCCAGAGCGCCAGCGCCATCAGCAGCGCGGTGACCAGCGCCGTCAGCACCAGTGCTGAGACGTGCGGGCCCAGCAACGCCAGCGCGATCAGACCGCCCGTCACGACGAAGCGCTTGACGTTGACCGTTCCCGTGATCCGCCACCGGAAGAGGTTCTCGCCCAGCAGGTAGAGCGCGGGGCCGCCGACGACCACCGCGAGGGCGACGCCATGCAGCCGATCGTGAGGATGGGCGATCAGCAGGTCGTCGCCGACAGCCGTGGCGATGATCCCGGCCACGATCGGGAGATGGAGGTAGGTGTAGGCGTCGCGCGCGAGACCTCCCGGGTCCTCGCTGGCGCGCATCGCCTCGCGCGAGTGCGCCGCCGCCGCGCCGAAGTACAGCCACCACAGCGCCGCGGTCTCCAGGAACGCCACCACGAGGCAGATGACGACGGTCGTGCCGAGGCCGGCCGCCGCGGCCGTCGCGCCGGTGACGACGATCGACTCGCCCAGGGCAATGATGATGAAGCCCTGGCAGCGCTCGGCGAAGTGGCCGCCTTCAACGTTGTAGTCGGTCGTCGCCGCGTGGCCGCGACCCGGCAGCCAATAGCCGACGAACGGCGCCACCAGGTCGAGCAGGAGCGCCGGGACCCAGAGCAGCAGCCGGTCATCGCCCTCCAGCGTCGCGCCGGCGAGCCACAGCACGCCCGAGACCGTGCTCCAGACGACCAGCCGCTCAAAGACGCCGCGCAACGGGTGATCGCGCGCCAGCAACGCCGCGCCCGCCACGTTGCGGCCGACCTGCAAGGCGACGTAGCTGACCGCGAACAGGACGCCGTGCTCCTTCAGCGCCTCCGGCAGCACGGCCGCCATCAGCAAGCTGGCGAGCATCACGCCGATCAGCACGACGCGCACGGCCGGCGACGCCGGATCGAACCAGTTGACCATCCACGTCGTGTACATCCACGCCCACCACACGACGAGCAGCAGGATCGCGGCGCGCGCGAGCCCGGCGACGGTGAGGTCGTCGAGGATCAGGTGCGAGAGCTGCGTGACCGCGAAGACGTACACGAGGTCGAAGAACAGCTCAACGCTCGTGGTTGCCTGCTCGCTGCCGTCGCGCGGGCGGAGGTGGCGGATCGTCGGCGAGAGAGACACGGCCGGCGAGCCTACAGAACCACCGGCAGTACTCCAGCGGTCAGGCCAGCTACGCGGGTGTCGCCATCGCCGCGTCGAGCCCCTCGCGGGCCTGGCGGCGGACCTTGCCCTGAATGACCGGCGTCCAGCCCAGCAGCAGCCCGGCCGGCCCCAGCGCCTGGCGCGCCCAGCCGTAGAAGGAGAAGCGGTCGTGATGGGTGTGGATCAGCCCATCGCGAAACGTGAACTCGGCGTGCACGTCGTTGTGGACCTTGCGGCCGGTCGACGTGAAGGTGTAGTCGGCCAGCCAGTGCGCGCTGCCGCGTTCGTCGTGGGCCTCGTGGGCGACGAGCTCGATCTTGAGGTCCTGGGCGCGATCGGTGAGCATGACCCACATCGCGCCCGCCTCGGGACCGTGGAGATCCTGGAAGACCGGGTCGGAGAAGTGGACGTCAGGGGCGTAGCAGGCGGCCATCGCGGCGCCGTCAAGCGCGTTGAAGGCGGTGTAGAAGCGCTCGATCATCTCGGCGTGCGGATGGGCCATGACGGCGGACGCTATCTGACCGGGCAGCGTCAGTCAGCAAGCGCGCTGGGATCCGAGGGCACATCGACCGCATGCTCGCGCAGGGCCTCGATCGGCACGACCTCCAGCGCACGCTCGTGCGTCGAGGCCAGGACGACATAGGCCGCGGCGCCGTCGTGATGGGCGCGCAGCCAGTTGACAGCCGTCACGCACCAGCGGTCGCCCGGCACCAGGCCCGGGAAGCGGTACTGCGGCATTGGCGTGGTGAGGTCGTTGCCGATGCCCTTCTGATGGGCCAGGAACTCCGAAGTCATCACCGCGCAGATCGTGTGGCTGCCAAGGTCCTCAGGGCCCGTGCTGCAACAGCCATCGCGATAAAAGCCCGTCAGCGGATCGGTGCCGCAGGGCTCGAGGTCGCCGCCCAGCACGTTGCGCTCCATCTCGGGCTCGACGTCGCTCACCCGGCCAGTATCGCCGATCGCTGTGCGGCGCGACCTATGCCGGCTCGGTGTGCGAGGCGGGCGGGGACGCGCTCACGCGCGGCACCTCGCTGAAGTCCGTCGCCACCGCACCGAGGACGGTCCGCAGCCACGCGCGCTCAGCCTCACCCGCCACGCGCATGCGGCGCTCGATCCACGCCGTCACCTGCCGGCGCGCGCCGACGGCCAGGACCGAGCCGCAGAGCGCATAGCGGCCGTCGGCGAGCACCACGAGGCTGCCGGGGGCATCGCGGCGCAGGCGCAGGAGGTCGACGACCTCCTGACCGGCCACCGACGATGGCCGCGTCGCATCGCCGTCGCCCTCGGTCCACGGGCGCGCGGTGAAGATCGACGACGTGCTGCGGACCTGCCGCGCCGGGCGGGCGCGCGGGCCGATCGGCCCGCTGCGCCAGGAGCTCGTCAGCGACACGAGCTGGCGCGATGCCTCCTCGCGGTAAAGCACGTGGAGGCGGTCGCCCGCGGCCACGCGCGTCGAGCCACGCGGCGGGATCGCCTGGCCGTCGCGCACGATCACGTTGATCACCGCCTCGCGTGGGAGACCGAGGTCGCGGACCGCGAGGCCGACGATCGCGTCGTCGGCTACCACCGGGAACTCCAGGACCTCGGCGCCGAGGCGGCGGATCGTCCCCGACTCGGCCAGCGGCCGCGGCAGCGCCGGGTCGTCGGTGGTGACGCCCAGGCGCTTGGCGAACGGCTCGAACGTCGTACCCTGCACGATCGTCGAGAGCAAGACCACGAAGAACACGATGTTGAAGAACTCGTGGCTGCGCGGAATGCCGTCGATCACCGGGAAGGTTGCCAACACCACCGGCACGGCCCCGCGCAGCCCCGCCCAGCCGATCACCCCCTGCTCGCGCACCGAGAAGCCGAACGGCGCGAGCGAGATCACCGTTGCCAGCGGCCGCGAGATGAACACCAAGACGATCGCCAGGACCGTCCCTTCGAAGGCGACCGCGGCGAGCTCGGACGGGAAGATCAGCAGGCCGAGGACCAAGAACATCGACAGCTGCGCGACCCAGGCCATGCCCTCGTGGAACATCGCGATCGTCTGCTTGGCGGGGATCGCCGCCGAGCCGAGCATCAGGCCCGTCAGGTAGACCGCCAGGAAGCCGGAGCCGTGCGCGGTATCGGCGACGCCGAAGGCCAGCGCGACCGACGCCAGCGTGGCGACCGGGTAGAGCCCCGCGGTTGCCAGACGCGCCTCGCGCAGCGCGAAGCTGAAGATGTAGCCGACCCCAAGGCCGACGACGCCGCCGATCGCGATCTGCCGCACGAACAGCCACGCGAAGTCCACGACGCCGTAGTCAGGGTGCATCAGCTTCTCAATGAAACCGAGCACGAGCAGGATCGCGATGGGATCGTTCATCCCCGACTCGGCTTCGAGCGTTCGCGCGAGGCGGCGGCGCAGCGTCGAGCCGCGCAGCAGCGCGAAGATCGCCGCGCCGTCGGTGCCCGCGACGATCGCGCCGACCAGGAGCCCCTCGGTCGTGTTGAAGTCAAACAGCCACGCCGCGACCAGCCCGGTAACCGCGGCGGTGATGAGCGTCCCGAGGACCGCGAGCGTCAGCGCCGGGCCCAGCACCGGCCGGATCTCCGGGAAGCCCGCGGCCAGGCCGCCCTCGAACAGGATCAGGGCGAGCGCGACGATCCCGACGGTGCGCGCCAGCGCGTAGTCGTTGAAGTCGATCCACCCCGCTCCGTCGCTGCCGACCGCCATGCCGACGCCGAGGAACAGCACAAGTCCGGGGACGCGCACCCGTGATGCCAGCAGCGACGCCAGCAGACCGGCAGACAGGAGCGCGCCCACGATGAGGATGCGCTCGCCGTCGTGCACCTCGACACCATGGCACATGCGCTTTGGCCATGGTCGTGACGAACAGCACTTGACTTCCGTCCCGGGCCGGGCGTACATTCGCCGCGCCGTCTAAGGATGGCTTACCACACCTTTTCGGAGAGGGAACACGCGCATGGCCAACGTGGACGCCGCCGTCACCTCGGGTGATGAACAGCGGCTTGCTGAGCTGGGCTACAAACAGGAGCTGAGTCGCACCTGGAGTGGGTTCCAGAACTTCGCGATCTCGTTCACCATCATCTCGATCCTCGCCGGCTGCTTCACCACGTACGGGCAGGCCTGGAACAACGGTGGACCGGTCGCGATCTCGTGGGGCTGGCCGCTGATCTCGATCCCGATCCTGATCATCGGGTTCTGCATGTCAGAGCTCGTCTCGGCCTATCCGACGGCCGGCGGCATCTACTGGTGGGCCTCCAAGCTCGGCGGCGCCGGCTGGGGCTGGTTTACCGGCTGGTTCAACCTCATCGGGCTGATCGCGGTCACCGCCTCGGTCGACTACGGCGCGTCGCTCTTTCTCAACACGACGCTCGGGCTCTACGACATCGGCCTGTTTAACGGCAACTCGGCCGACGCCTCCGCGTTCCTGCACGGCACGTTCTTCCTCTTCTTGATCGTCCTGGCGCTGCACGCCACGGTGAACATCGGCGGCAGCCACTTCGTCGCGCGGATCAACGGCGTCTCGGTCTGGTGGCACGTGGCCGGCGTCGCGGTGATCCTGGCCGTCCTGGTGATCGTGCCCAGCCAGCACCAGTCGCTGGACTTCGTCTTCACCGAGCGCTTCAACAACTCCGGCTTCGCCGGCGGCAGCACCAGCGCGTTGATGTTCTGGATCTACATCCTGCCGCTGGGCTTCTTGTTAACGCAGTACACGATCACCGGGTTTGACTCGTGCGCGCATATCTCCGAGGAGACGCACGGCGCCGCTGACAGTGCGGCCAAGGGCGTGTGGCGGTCGATCTTCTACTCGGCGATCTTCGGCTGGATCGTGCTGCTGGCGCTGACCTTCGCCGCGACCGACATCAAGGGCATCAACGAACAGGCGGCTGCCGGCCAGTACGTGTCGATCGCCATCCTCAACACCGCCATGTCGGTCGCGTGGGTCAAGGTCGTGCTGATCATCTCGACGATCGGACAGCTGTTCTGCGGAGCGGCGTGCCTGACCAGCGCGTCACGCATGTGCTACGCCTTCTCGCGTGACGGAGCGATCCCAGGGTGGCGGGTCTGGAGCCGGGTCAACGCCAAGCGCGTGCCCGCCAACGCCGTGATCTTCATGGCGGTCTGCGCGGCGCTGATCACCGTTCCGGCGTATTTCCCGAGCGAGACCGCCGACGGCGTCTTCCTGCCGATCGCGTTCTACGCCGTGGTGTCGGTCGCGGTGATCGGCCTGTACGTCGCCTACGTGATCCCGATCTACCTGCGCTGGCGGATGGGCGATGCGTTCGAGCCCGGGCCGTGGAACAACGGCCGCAAGTACAAGTGGATGAACCCGTTTGCCACCGTCTGGGTCGCGATCATCACGCTCATCTTCATCCTGCCTACGGTGCCTGCCGGCGTGCCTTGGCGCGACGAGTTCGACTGGAAGTTCGTCAACTACGCGCCGATCGTCACCGGCGGGGTAATCCTGGCCGTGGGGTTGTGGTGGTTCTTGAGCGCCAAGAACACGTTCACCGGCCCGCGGCACACGATCAGCGAGCTCGACGCCGAGCTGGGCGAGGGCCCCGGGGGCGACCCCTCCGGGCCGACGGCGCCGGCGCCCTCCGGGGCCTAGCGGGGTGGCGGCCACGCTTGAGGTCCTGGAACCCGCGACCGAGCAGATCCTGGACACGATCCCGCGTGGCGGCGTCGCCGAGGTCGACGCCGCCGTCGCGCGGGCGCGGGCCGCCTACCCGGGCTGGCGCGCGGTCGCGCCGGGCGACCGCGCTCGGGTGCTGCGCCGGGTGGTGGAGGCGATGGAGGGCGCGTTCGAGGAGCTGGCGCTGCTGGAGGCGCGCAACGCCGGCAAGCCAATCGGCTCGGCGCGCGGCGAGATCGGCATGGCGATCGAGACGTTCCGCTACTTCGCAGGCGCGCCCGAGCGTCCGCAGGGCGAGACGATCCCGGTCGCCGGGGGCATGGCCTTCACGGTGCGCGAACCGCTCGGTGTCGTCGGGCTCATCACCCCGTGGAACTTCCCGCTGGCGATCGCCTGCTGGAAGCTCGCGCCGGCGCTGGCGGCGGGCAACACGGTGGTGTTGAAGCCGGCGGAGCTGACGCCGCTGACGGCGCTGCGCTTCGCTTCGCTCGCCCTGGAGGCGGGGCTGCCGGAGGGTGTCGTCAACGTCGTCGTCGGGCCCGGGCGGACGTGCGGGCAGCGGCTGGTTGAGCACCCGGACGTCGCGAAGATCGCGTTCACGGGCTCGACGGAGGTGGGCATGTCGATCGCGGCGGGCGCCGCGGCGACGATCAAGCGCGTGACGCTGGAGCTCGGCGGCAAGTCGGCCAACGTCGTCTTCGCCGATGCTGACGTGGAGGCCGCGGCACTGGCGGCCCCCGGCGCGGTCTTTGACAACGCCGGTCAGGACTGCTGCGCACGCTCGCGGATCCTGGTCCAGCGTGGCGCGGTCGATGAGTTCCTGTCGCACTTGGAGGGCGCCGTGGGCGCGCTGCGGGTCGGCGACCCGCTCGAGGAGGCGACCGACATGGGGCCCTTGATCTCGGCGGCGCAGCGCGACAGCGTGGCGTCGTTTGTTGACGGCGACGTCTCGGTGGCAGTGCGCGGGTCGGTCCCCGAAGGCCCGGGCTTCTGGTTTCCACCGACCGTCCTGTGGCCCGTGCCGCTCGACCACCGTGCGGTCGTCGAGGAGATCTTCGGGCCGGTCGCGGTGATCGTGCCCTTTGACGACGAGGCGGACGCGATCCGCATCGCCAACGACACCATCTACGGGCTCTCCGGCTCGGTGTGGACCCGGGACGGCGCGAAGGGGTTGCGCGTCGCCCGGGCCATGGAGAGTGGCAACCTGTCGATCAACTCCAACAGCTCGGTACGCGTCACGACGCCGTTCGGGGGCTTCAAGCAGTCCGGCTATGGCCGCGAGCTCGGCCCGCACGCAACCGACGCCTACACCGAGGTCAAGACCATCTTCTACAACACCGAAGGAAGCTGAGTGTCGGGTCGACTCGAGGGCAAGATCGCGGTCGTGACCGGCGCGGCCGGGGGCATCGGCGCCGCGACGGTCGAGGTCTTCCAGCGCGAGGGCGCGACGGTCGTCGGCGTCGACCTGGTTGAGGGCGCGCCTGGCGATCTCACGTTGTCGGTGGACGTGACCGAGGAGTTCGCCGTCCAGCAGATGTACGCCCAGGTCGCCGAGCGCTACGGCCGGATCGACATCTTGTTCAACAACGCCGGTATTTCTCCTGATGACGACACGTCGGTGTTAGAGACGACGCTGGAGGCGTGGCAGCGCGTGCAGGACGTCAACCTCAAGTCGGTGTTTTTGTGCTGCAAGCATGGCATCCCGCACCTGCTGCAAAACGACCCACCCGCCCGCGGCTCGGTCGTCAACACGGCGTCGTTCGTCGCCGTGATGGGCGCGGCGACGTCGCAGATCTCTTACACCGCCTCTAAGGGCGGCGTGCTCGCGCTGACCCGCGAGTTGGGTGTCGAGTTCGCGCGGTCGGGTGTCCGCGTCAACGCGCTCTGCCCGGGGCCGGTCGACACGCCGCTGCTGCAGGAGCTGTTCGCCAAGGATCCGGAGCGGGCGCGGCGGCGGTTGGTGCACGTGCCGATGGGCCGGTTCGGCCGCGCCGACGAGATCGCCAACGGGGTGTTGTTTCTGGCGTCGGACGAGTCGTCGTTCATGACGGCGTCGACGTTTTTGATCGATGGTGGGTTGTCGGCGGCGTATGTGACGCCGGAGTAGCGGTTGCTGCGCGGGCGTTTGTGGCGGCCAGTGCAGGCGTTGGCCGTGGGCGCGCGACGTGGTCTGTCGGCACCGAGGGAGTGAGCGGGGGTGGCGATGCGCGGCGCCCGGGGTCGTCCGTTGCGGCGCGGGCGGGCGATTCGGAGCCGAAACGACACTCGGCCGAGGGTGGGCCTGTTTGCGGACGCATGCCGGCCGCTAAGAGGCCCACCGCCCCCGGAGGACCACGACTGACAGAACGTGGGCCTGGAAGCGGACGCATACCGGCCGCAAACAGGCCCACCCCTCCACGGGCGCTGGCGGATGACAAGCCAGCGCAGCGAGCCGGCAACCCCGCTCGCTCTCCTCGGTGCCGACAGACCACGTCGCGCAGCACCCGACGCGCCCCGCACTGGGCGCCAACGACGCCCGACCCGACCGCCCGCCCGCCCTCAGCCCCTACGCCGGCAACAGCGCCCGCAGCGCCTTTGGCGGCAGCGGATCGGACCCAAGAATCTCGGCGCTCAACGCGCGCAGCACCTCAAGCCGCCGCCCCGGATGCAAGCCGAACGCGTACTCCTGCGTGGCCTCGTGGCCGCCCTCGACACCCAGGTGCGAGCGGTGCTCGGCGGTCGCCACCCGCGACAGCACCAAACCCAAGATGTAGGCATCGAGATCCTCGACCGCCACCTCGACGGGCCCGCCGCCGCCCCCATCCTCCCCACCCGGCCCGAACGACGCCACGATCCGCGGCGCGCTGGACTCGGCCACCGGACGATCAGCCCCACCCGAGGACTCCCAGTCACGCTGCTCGGCGTCGCGATCGCGGGCGATCCCCTGGTCCCGGTTGGCCGACCACCGCGCCTCGTCGAGCTTGCGCGACTCCTCCTCGTAGTTCTTGGGCTTGGGCGGCACATAGCCAACCCCGAGCTTCAGACCCGCCGTGCTGATCTCGCCCTTGGTCGCCTGCTCGACGAGATCAGACGCCTCATCAGCCGACACGTCGCCGCGCGCGATGCCGCGCCGCACCACGTCAGCGACCGTGAACGACAGGTCGCCCTCCTCGACGCGCTTGACCACCGACTCGGGCAGGTCGAGCAACTTGAGTGACTTGCGCGTCCAGGCCAGCGGCGCGCCAACCAGCCGGGAGACCTCGGCGGCGGTCAGCGATGGGTCCTCGGCCATGATCGCCCGCGCGGCACGCGCGAACTGGACCGGCTCCGGCTTGGCCTGGTGGAAGTTCTCGGCGAACTGCATCGTCAGCGCCTCGCGCTTGGAGATGCCCTCGATGAGCGTGAAGCGCCAGCCGTCCTCGCGCGGCCCCTCGGCCTCCTCGATCAGCCCCATCGCGCCAAAGCGGCGGCGGCCGGCGAGCAGCTCGTAGGGCACGTCGTCATCGCCGGTGGCGCGCACCAGCGGCGGGTGCAGCAGCCCAGCCTCCTTGATCGAGACGGCGAGCTCGTGCAGGTCGGGCAGCGCGCCGGTGCGCATGTTGACCATCGTGCGGACCTGCGACAGCGGCGCGGTGACGCTCGTGTGCGCCTTGGTCGCCGTGTCGGTCAGCGGCGCGCGCCGGAGATCCTCCTCGCGCTCCTCGCGGGCCGTCTTGGCCGCCTCCTCGCGCATCTGCGCAACGTGTTCTTCGGCGTCTTGGAGCTTGTCGACCTGGGACATGAGCTGCCGGATGCAAGCACACCTCCCGGCCGTCTCGCGCGCCGGCGAGGCACCCTGCCCGCAACGAGCGCATTTCGCCCTCCACCGGCCGTCGAGGGACGATTGAATCTCGGACAGCGAGATTCAGTCGTCCCTCGACGCAACCTAGTGCGCGTCTGGGTAGCGCGACACGCCGTAGCCGGCGTCGCGCACAGCATCTTCGACCGCGACCGCATGCTCGCGCGAGCGCGTCTCGATCGTCAGCTGCACCCCGGTCTCGCGGACATGCAAGCCGATCCCCTCACGCAGGTGCGAGACCTCCACGATGTTGGCGCCGCTGTCGGCGACGCTCTCTAGCAGCTTGGCCAGCGCGCCCGGGCGATCCGGGACGCGGGTGAGCAGGACCATGCGCCGGCCGGCCTCGGTCTCGTGGCGGCGGGCGACCGTCGCCAACAGACCCGCGTCGACGTTGCCGCCGCTGAGGATCACGCAGGTCGTGCCGCGCTGCGCGGGAACCACCTGGCCGCCGAGCAGCGCCGCGACGCCGACCGCGCCGGCACCCTCGACGACGAGCTTGGCCTTCTCCATCAACAAGACCATCGCGTCGGCGACGACGTCCTCGCCGACGACCACCAGATCATCCAGCCAGCGCTCGATCAGCCCCAGCGTCAGCGCTCCCGGCCGCTTGACCGCGATGCCGTCGGCGATCGTCAGCCCGGCGCTGACCGCCACCGGCTTGCCCGCCTTCAGCGACGCGGGAAAGGCCGCCACGGTCTCGACCTGCACGCCGACCACGCGCACGTCGGGCCGCTCGGACTTCACGGCGATCGCCACGCCGCTGGCCAGCCCGCCACCGCCCACCGGCACGACGACGGTCGCCAGCTCCGGAAGATCGGCGAGCAGCTCCAGCCCGAGCGTGCCCTGCCCAGCGACGATGTCGGGATCGTCGAAGGGATGCACGAACGCCATCCCGGAGTCCTGGGCACGCGCGTGGGCGGCGACCAGGCAGTCGTCGACCGTCGCGCCACCGATCACGACGCGGGCGCCGAGCGCCGCGGTCGCCTCGACCTTGGCGATCGGCGCCCCCTCGGGCATGAAGACCTCGCACGGCACGCCGCGCGCCTGGGCGGCCAGCGCCAGCGCCTGGGCGTGGTTGCCCGCGCTGCCGCAGACGACGCCGCCCGCGCAGCCGTCGCCGAGCGCGTGGAGCTTGCTCAGCGCGCCGCGGATCTTGAACGATCCGGTGCGCTGCAGCGACTCGGCCTTGAGCAGCACGTCGCCGCCGCAGCGCTCGCTCAGCGTCGCCGACGGCAGGACCGGCGTATGGCGGGTGACATCGCCGATCGCCGCCTGGGCCGCGAGGACGTCGGCGGCGGTGACGGGCGCTGCGTCGGTCGTGCCCGCCATCGGGCGCTCAGTCGCCCAGCGCGACGATCGCGTCGATCTCGACCTGCGCCCCGACCGGGAGCGCCGCAACGCCGACGGTCGAGCGCGCAGGCAGCGTCTCCGAGAAGAACTCGGCATAGGCCGTGTTGACCTCGGCGAAGGTGCCCATGTCGGTCACGAAGATCCCGCAGCGGACCGCGTTGCGCAGCGACGCGCCGGCAGCCGCGCAGACCGCCTCTAGGTTGCGCAGGCATTGGCGTGTCTGCGCACCGACATCGCCCTCGACGAGCGCGCCGGTCGCCGGGTCGAGCGGGGTCTGGCCCGACAAGAAGAGGAAGTCACCGGAACGCACCGCGTGGCTGTAGGGACCCACGGCGGCGGGAGCGTCCGGCGCGGTGATCGGCTGGCGATCGGCTGACATAGGTTTTCGCGTTCTCCTTCGACGTGGGGCGAGCACGGACGCTACCGTCCGCGCCTCATGCCCGCGCGCACGCTCCGCCGTTTCTCCCTGCTGATCGCCGCTTCCGGCGTGCTGAGCGCCGCGCTGGGGGCGGGCACGGCATCAGCGGACCTCCCGTGGGGCGCCTGTCCGACGGCGGGCTTTCAGTGCGCCGGCCTGGCCGTGCCGCTGGACCGGACCGGCGCGGTTGCCGGCACCGTCAACCTCTCGGTCCAGCGCGTGCCGGCGGCGACCAACCCCAACCGCACCGCGGTCGTCCCGCTGGCCGGTGGCCCGGGCCAGGCGGCGTTGCCCCTTGCCCAGACCTTCGCCGAGGTGCTCCAGCCCGCGATCGCCGACCGTGACCTGCTGCTCTTTGACCAGCGCGGCACCGGCGCCTCGGGCGCGCTCAGCTGCAAGGCACTGCGCCAGCGCGGCAGCATCGTCAAGCTCGCCGCGGGCTGCGCCAACGAGATCGGCGCCGCACGCGGCTTCTACCGCACGGCCGACTCGGTCGCTGACATCGAGGCGCTGCGCGTCGCGGGCGGCTACGAGAAGCTCGTGCTCTTCGGCGTCAGCTACGGCACCAAGGTCGCCCAGGACTACGCGGCGGCCTACCCCAACAACGTCGAGGCGCTCGTCCTCGACAGCGTCGTGCTGCCCGAGGGCCCCGACCCGTTCCAGCGCTCCACGCTGACCGACGCCCCGCGCGTCCTGCGCGACCTCTGCGCCGCCAAGGCGTGCATGGGCGCCACCGACAGCGTCCAAAGCGACCTCTCGCGCTTGGCCGCCAAGCTGCGCAAGGGCGCGCTGCACGGCAAGGTCGTCCTTTCCTCAGGCAAGCGCACCCGCCTGTCGATGGGCCAGGGCGACCTGCTGTCGATCCTGCTCGCCGGCGACCTCAACCCGACGCTGCGCGCCGAGCTGCCCGGCTCGATGCGCGCTGCGCTGCGCGGCGACGGCGCGCCGCTCCTGCGCCTCGCTGTCCGCTCTGAAGGGCTCACCACCGGTCTATCGCAGCGCCACCAGACCGATGAGATCAGCGCCGACAGCGACGCGCTGTTCCTCGCGACGACCTGCGAGGAGGCGCCGTTTGCCTGGACGCGCGCGGCCAGCGCCGAGCAGCGCTACCAGGAGATCACGACCGCGGCTCGGGCGATCCCGAAGGCCCAGCTCGGCCCCTTCTCCCCCGCGGCCGCAGTCCAGGGCGGCCCAATCGCGCTCTGCCTCGGCTGGCCCGACGCGTCGCCGGCGCCGGTCCCTTCACCGCCGCTGCCGCCCGTTCGCACGCTCGTGCTCGACGGCCAGATGGATCTCCGCACGCCGTTGCAGGACGCCGCGCAGATCGCGCAGCGGATCCCCGGCGCCATCGTCGTGGCGGTGCCCTTCACCGGTCACTCGACGGTCAGCAGCGACGCGTCGACCGACAGCGCCTGCACCAAGGGCGCGATCGCCGCGTTCTTCGCGGGCAGCGTTCCCGGCCCGTGTGCGGCGAGCGAGAACCCCTACTCGCCGACCCGCCGACCGCCGACGAGCCTGCAGCGCATCACGGCGAGCAGCACATCGCGCCGGACGGTCATCGCCGCCGCGGCGACCGTGGCCGACGCCGCACGCCAGATCATCGGCGACGCGCTGGCGCTCAGCGCGATCCCCAAGCACGTCGGCGGCCTGCGCGCAGGCAACGCCACCGTCAACCGCGACGGCAGCTTCAAGCTCAACCGCTATGAGTACGTCCCCGGCGTGGTAGTCAGCGGCCGGGTCAACACCAAACGCACCGCCCACGTCACGATCCGCGGCGGCGGCGCCCTGAGCGGCAACCTGACGATCGCCGCCGGCGGCGCCGTGCACGGCACGCTGGGCGGCAAGAAGGTCACGATCGGCGCTGCCGCCGCGACGCGCACGTCGCTGCCGACGGTCAAGCAGGCGCTTGACCGGTTGCCGCTGCTGGCCCGTCGATAGACCGTTTAGCCTCGGCGTCATGGCCAACGCCCTGGCGCACGAGAGCTCCCCGTACCTCCTGCAGCACCGCGACAACCCGGTCGACTGGCACCCGTGGGGGCCGGAAGCCCTGGCGGTGGCGCGCGAGCTGGACCGGCCGCTGCTGGTCTCGATCGGCTACTCGGCGTGCCATTGGTGCCACGTCATGGAGCGCGAGTCCTTCGAGGATCCGGCCGTGGCCGCGATCATGAACGACAACTTCGTCTGCGTGAAGGTCGACCGCGAGGAGCGGCCCGACATCGACGCGATCGCCATGGAGGCCGTGCAGCTGATGACCGGCCACGGCGGCTGGCCGCTGAACGTCTTCCTCACGCCCGATCAGGTCCCCTTTTACGGCGGCACGTACTTCCCGCCGGAGCCCCGCCACGGGATGGCGCCGTGGCCCGGCGTGCTGGAAGCGGTCGCGCGCGCGTGGTCCGAGCAACGCGACGAGATCGTCGAGCAGGGAACCCGTATGGCCGAGCGGCTAGGCCACACCGCGACGCTGCGCGCGGCCGAGGGCGTCGTTCTCGGCACCGAGCCGCTCGATGACGCGGTGCGCAACCTGCGCGCGGGCTTTGACAACGTCAACGGCGGCTTCGGCGGCGCGCCGAAGTTCCCGCCGTCCTCGGCGCTCCTGCTGCTCTGGGCCCAGGCCGCGCGCGGCGGCTCGTGGGCGACCAAGGCGGGTGACATGGCGGGCGCGACGCTGCGCGCGATGGCGGGCGGCGGCATCTATGACCAGATCGGCGGCGGCTTTGCGCGCTACGCCGTCGACGCGACGTGGACGGTGCCGCACTTCGAGAAGATGCTCTACGACAACGCCCTGCTGGCGCGGGCCTATTTGCACGGCTGGCTGATGACGGGCGACGTCGCCTTGCGGCGTGTCTGCGAGGAGACGCTGGAGTTCGTCGCGCGCGAGCTGCGCGGCGAGGAGGGCGGGTTCCTCAGCGCGCTGGACGCGGACTCCGAGGGCGTCGAAGGCAAGTTCTACGTGTGGACGCTGGAGGAACTGCGCACGGTGCTCTCGGCCGAGGATGCCGAGGCCGCGGTGGCGTGGCTCGGCGTGACCGAGGAGGGCAACTTCGTCGATCCGCACCATCCGCAGCCGGGCTGGAACGTCCTGACGGGACGAGGCGCCGAGCCCCCGGAGCAGCAGCGCTCGCGGATCCGCGAAGCGCTCATGGAGGCGCGCGCGGGCCGCGTGCGCCCGGGACTCGACGACAAGCGCCTGGCCGCCTGGAACGGGCTGGCGATCCACGCTTTCGCCGAGGCCGGCGCGGTCCTAGCCCGTCCAGATCTCCTGGCGATCGCGGTCGCCGGCGCGGAGTTCGTGGTGGGGTCGATGCGTGATGCCGACGGGCATCTGCTGCGCACCTGGAAGGACGGGCAAGGCAAGTTGAACGCCTACCTCGAGGACCACGCCTTCCTGCTGGAGGCCTTCGTCGCGCTGTACGAGGCGACCTTCGACCCGCGCTGGCTCGCCGAGGCACGCGGGCTCGCCGACGCGATCCTGGCGCGCTTTGCCGACGCCGACGGCGGCGGCTTCTTCGCCACCTCCAGCGACCACGAGCAGCTCGTCGTGCGCCGCAAGGACATCGAGGACGCGCCAATTCCGTCGGGCTCGTCATCGGCTGCGGTCGGGCTCCTGCGCCTGGCCGCGCTGACCGGCGACGCGCGCTACGAGGAGGCCGCGGTCTCGCACCTGCGGCTGGTCGCGCCGCTGCTGGGCGCACACCCGCAAGCTTTCTCGCACGCGCTCGTCGCGCTCGACCTGCTCGTGCGACCGGGGCGCGAGGTGGCACTGGCGGGCGCAACCGACGATCCCGCGCTGGCCGCGCTGGTTGGGGTCGTCCGCGAGCGCTTGCGGCCCGGCGTCGTGCTCGCCGGTCCGCCTGGTGACGGCGTCGAGCTGATGGCGGGCCGCGAGCCTGTGGACGGCGCCGCGGCGGCCTACGTCTGCGAGCACTTCAGCTGCCAGTTGCCGGTCACCGAGGCCGGAGATCTGCGCATCCTGCTCGATTCGTATTCTGAGGCATGAGCCGTTTCCTCACGTTCCCCGCCGGGCGCCGCGCAAAGTGGGTGGTCTTCGCCGCCTGGATCGTCGCCGTCATCGGCATGGGCGCCGCCAACCTGCCCGGCAAGTTCTCCGACGCGGAGAAGAACGAATCGACGTCCTTCCTGCCGGGCGACGCCGAGTCGACCAAGGCGCTGGACGTCACCAAGCAGCTGGAGGGCGGCGAGCGCGCGGCCACGGTGATCGTATTCCGGCGCGAGGGAGGGCTCACCGCCGCCGACAAGGCGAAGATCAAGGCCGACCTTGGCCGCTTGAACGCGCTCGACTTCCCGGGCACGTCGAAGTTCGGGCAGCCCCAGTTCTCCCGCGATGGGACCACCGCGCTGATCGTCAACTCGATCAAGGCCAACGGCGAGAGCGAGACGATCCTCGATCCCGTGGACAAGTACCGCGAGCTGGTCAGCGACCCCGGAGGCGGGCTGGAGGTCAAGGTCACCGGGCCGGCGGGCTTCAGCGCCGACGCGATCAAGGTCTTCGAAGGCATCAACGGCACGCTGCTGGCCGCCGCGGGCTCGCTCGTGCTGCTCCTGCTGATCCTGATCTACCGCAGCCCGTTCTTCTGGTTCTTCCCGCTGCTGGCGGTGGTCTTCGGCGAGGCGGCATCGCGCGGCTTCGGCTATTTGCTGACCGAGGCCGGCGTCACGGTCAACGGGCAGTCGTCGGCGATCCTGTCGATCCTCGTCCTCGGCGCCGGGACCGACTACGCGCTGCTGCTGGTCGCACGCTATCGAGAAGAGCTGCGGACCACCGAGGACAAGCACGCGGCCATGGCCCGGGCGCTGCAGACCGCGGGGCCGGCGATCATCGCCTCGGCGCTGACGGTCTCGATCGCGCTGCTGTGCCTGTCGCTGGCCAAGGTCAACGGCACGGCGGGCCTCGGGCCGATCGGCGCGATGGGCATCATGGTGGCCCTGCTCTCGCAGATGACGTTCTTGCCGGCGCTGCTGGTGATCGTCGGACGCAAGCCGTTCTGGCCCTACGTCCCCCACGTCGGCGACGCGGGGACCGACTCGACGCACGGCAGGTGGCGACGGATCGGCGAGCGCGTCGCCGCGCACCCCACCCGCGTGCTGATCGGCACCACGGGGGTCCTGGTGATCATGGCTTTCGGGCTGCTGAACCTCTCCGGTGGACTCACGCAGGCCAACTCGTTCCGTGATGACGTCGAGTCGATCGCCGGCCAGGAGCTGGTCGCCGAAGCGTTCCCGGCGGGCTCCAGCGCACCGACCGACGTCATCGTGAGCGACCCGTCGAAGGTCGCCGCGGTGACGGCCGCGGTGCGCCGCGTTCCCGGTGTTGCGTCCGTGCGACCGACCGGGCAAAGCGGTCCAGAAGGGACGCGGCTGGCAGCCGCGCTGACGCTGGACCCCAACTCGACCGAGGCCTATGACCTGGTCCCGGAGCTGCGCCGCGCCGCGCGCTCGGCCGACCCGCAAGCGCTGGTCGGCGGCACGAGCGCGGTCGAGCACGACCTGCGCGAGGCTTCGAGATCGGACACCAAGCTGCTCGTCCCGCTGACGCTGGTGATCGTCTTCATCATCCTGGCGCTGCTGCTGCGCTCGCTGTATGCCCCGGTTCTGCTGATCGGCACGGTGGTGCTGAGCTTCCTGGCCGCGCTCGGATTCTCGGCGGTGGTCTTCGACGTCATCTTTGGCTTCCCCGGCAGCGACCCGTCGTTCCCGCTGTTTGCCTTCATCTTCCTGGTGGCGCTCGGCGTGGACTACAACATCTTCCTGATGGCGCGGGTGCGGGAGGAGACGCAGCGCCACGGGACCCGTGAGGGGATGTTGCGCGGCCTGGCGGTGACCGGCGGGGTGATCACGTCGGCGGGCATCGTGCTGGCGGGCACCTTCTCGGTGCTCGCCGTGCTGCCGCTCGTGTTCCTGACCGAGCTGGGCTTCGCGATCGCCTTCGGCGTCCTGCTCGACACGTTCCTGGTGCGGTCGGTGTTGGTGCCGGCGCTCGTCTTCCGGATCGGCCCGAAGATCTGGTGGCCGTCACGGCTGGCGCAGGAAGACGATGCCGCTAGAGCACCGGCAGGTAGCGATCGAGTTCCCATTGGGTGACCTGCACGCGGTAGTCCTCCCACTCCTGGCGCTTGATCTCGATGAAGCGGTTGAACATGTGCTCGCCAAGGGTGCGGAGGACGAGCTCGGACTCGGCGGTCAGCTCGACCGCCTCGCCGAGGGTCTCGGGCAGTTGCTCGATGCCGAGGCGCTTGCGCTCGTCGGGTGACAGGTGGTAGAGGTTTTTCTCCATCGGCTCGGGCAACTCATAGCCCTTCTCGATGCCCTCCAGGCCCGCCTGCAGCAGCGCGGCGAAGGTCAGGTAGGGGTTGCAGGCGGGGTCGGGGCAGCGCAGCTCCATGCGCGTCCCCTTCTCCTTGCCGGGGTGATACAGCGGCACGCGCACGAGCGCTGAGCGGTTACGGCGACTCCAGGCCACGTAGACCGGCGCCTCGTAGCCCGGCACCAGGCGCTTGTAGGAGTTGACCCACTGGGCGAAGATCGAGGACAGCTCGCGGGCGTGCTTGAGCTGACCGGCGATGAAGGCCTTGCCGATGTCTGACAAGAAGTAGGGGTCGTCGGCGTCGAACATCGCGTTGGACCCGTCCTTGAACAGGCTCATGTGCGTGTGCATGCCCGAGCCGTTCTCGCCGAAGAGCGGCTTGGGCATGAACGTGGCATGCCAGCCGTTCTTCATGGCGTACTCCTTGACCGTGATGCGGTAGGTCATGCAGTCGTCGGCCATCTTCAGCGCGTCGGCGTAGCGCATGTCGACCTCGTGCTGGGAGGGGCCGACCTCGTGGTGGGAGTACTCGACGTGAATGCCGAGCTGCTCGAGCGCGATGACTGTCTCACGGCGGACGTCAGAGCCCGCGTCGAGCGTCGTGAGGTCGAAGTAGCCGCCCTCGTCGAGGACCTCCGTGCCGTTCTTGTCCTTGAACAGGAAGTACTCGAGCTCGGGGCCGACGTTGAAGGTGTCAAAGCCCATGGTGTGCATGCGGTCGAGTGCTCTTCTGAGCACGTGGCGCGGATCGCCCTCATAGGGCGTGCGCTCGGGCGTGAGCACGTCGCAGAAGAGGCGGCCGACCCCCTGCTCCTCGGGGCGCCAGGGCAGGATCGCGAAGGTCGACGGATCCGGCATGGCGATCATGTCGGACTCCTCGATGGCGTTGAAGCCGGTGATCGAGGAGCCGTCGAAGCCCATCCCGTTCTCGAATGCGTCGTCGAGCTCGGCGGAGTTGATGCTGAACGACTTCAGCTGCCCGAGGATGTCGGTGAACCAGAAGCGAATGAAGCGGAGCTTGTGCTCCTCGACGATCGCCTTGACGTCCTCCACAGTGCGCGGCTGGTCGGTCATGGCCCGGGACCCTAGAGGATCCGGGTTCTCACGCTGGTCGGAAATTGGGCGCCGCTGTGTCGAGGCGCGCCCAGGGTTCGTCGAGGGACGACTGAACCGGTCATATGCCGGTTCAGTCGTCCCTCGACGCCTGATGTGGGCCATCGGCGCCGGGGTCGCGCGGGAGGTCCCGCGCGCCCCGGAGGCGATGTGGCCGAAGGTGTGTCGTTAGCGGCGAGGCGGCGCGGCGGGCTGCGGCGCCGAGGTGTGGACGACGTGTGCTGTGGCGGCAGGCGCGGCGGCCGCCGCGTGGTCGATGACCGCGGCCTGCGAGGAGGACGTCATCGCTGCGAGCAGGATCAGGATCGCGCCGAGGGCGACGGCCCAGAGGGCGATGCGGTCGGGGCGCGCGCCGACGCGGTCTGAGGCAGTTCGGCCGCGGTGGCGCTGGGCCGTCGACGACACCCGGCCCTCGGCCGGGCGGCCCTTGATCTGCACGGTGCGACGGGTGCCTGCCGGCGGTGGCGGCGTGGCGAACGGATCGTCGGCGGCGCTGAGATGCGCGAGCTCGTGGGCAACGTCGGCGGGCGCCGCGACGATGAGCTCATCGTCGCTGGTGGTCAGCTCGATCGTGCGCGAGATCGCGACGGAGTCGCGGACGAGCGCAGCCGCACCCTTACGGCGAGGTGCTCCTGCGCCTTCGGTGAAGGGCGCGTGGGGCGCAGTCGGGACGAAAACCCCGTGCAGCGGATGGGCGCTGCCGTCGCGGTCAGCCGTGAATCGGGGTGCGGCGGGCTCGTCGACGGCGGTGGCGGCCGGCGCGCGGCTCATCCGCCGGCGCGGGATGAAGTCGATGTCCTCGCCCAGCCAGTCATCGGCCGGGCGACGGCCGGAGCCAGCGAGATCCTCGCGTTCCTGCTGCACGTCGGCCCACCAGTTGGGCGCGTCCGTCGATGACATGGAGTGCTCTCTGTCCTCTTCCTTGGGCTTACGGGGTTAGCTGACGGGCTCGCGCCGAAAGAGCGGCGCTACGCGAAAGGCGATTCGCCCCAGTGCAACATGGGTCCCCCGCTCCACACCCAGGCGTGCCCGGACGTGGATTCAGCGGTTGTGAACGGCGGCATCGTAGCAACGTCGAAAATCCCTGCTAGATCACAGAGTTATGGCAAGCGCCACTGACCGCATAGTCAGGCATGCATCGGACAGAACGTTCCCGCTACGTGCGAGAAACGCCGCCTTGACATCCCGGCAAGGACCCGGAGACGGCTTCCGGAGATCGCTCTTGACAGTGTCCGAGCGGACATCACGCAGCCCGGCCGTTGAATCAAGCGCGCCTGATTCAATGGCCAGCTACATAGCTGAGGCGCGCGTCAGCTACCGACCAGCAACCGTGGACACATAGTCCGCGACGTCCTTGGCCTCTTCCCCGTACAGCAGGCCGGCGGGCATCTGGCCGGCGCCGCGGGCGCGGCCTTTCTGGATCGCGTCGAGGACGAAGGCGGGCTTGAGGTCGCCGCCGTTGAGCGTGTCGAGGTTCGGACCGACGCGGCCGACGGCGGCGGAGCCGGCGAGCGTGTGGCAGGTCGCGCACTTCTCGGCGAAGAGCCGACGGCCCTCGGTCTGGGCCGCGCTGAGGTTCACGCCGCCGGCGCCACGCTTGGCGTGATTCTCGTTGTTGGAGACGGTGACGAGCAGCGGCACGCCGATACCGACGACGAGGACGACCAGCGTGATGCCGATGCCCCAGGCGCGGCGCGTGCCACGCGACTCAGGGCCCGAGCCCGCGGGGGGCCGGCCGCTCCGCATCGCCGCCAGCACGACCGAGAGGCCGATGGCGAGGAAGATGAGAACGAACACCAGGGTGCCAATCACGTGCGGCACCCTACCCGGTGACCCGGTCCCCAGCGCAAGTCCTGACCTTGACCCCGGACCGCGACGACCCGCGCATACCCCTTGGAGCCCCTCATCGCCGCCGTCCCGACGCGAAGCTCTGGGCCGGTGGCGCCACCGCGCGGAAGTCCCCGCTGCCCGTAGCCGCCAGATCCTCGCCGTCCTCTGCGGCCTCACGCCGTGCTTCCTGGCGGGCCAGCTCGAGCGCGTCGAGCATCGCGAAGTCCTTGACCTGGATGATCTCTCCGCTGGGCCGCTGCTCGCCGCCGGTGACCGCGGTGACGTGGTGGACGGCGACATCAGCCGCCGGCCGTGCCTGCAGATGGCCACTGGCATCCAGGCGCACGAGCCGCCGGCAGACGATGTTGATCGCCCCGCCTGCCGACGCATGGCGCTCCAGCACGCCCTCGGCCACCACCAGCGGCTCGGCGCGCACCACGAGCCGGTCACGCTCGTAGACCTTCGGTCCCACGATCAGGTTGACCGTCCCCGTCTCGTCCTCCATCAGCAAGAAACAGACGCCCTTGGCGGTCCCCGGCCGCTGCCGCGCGACGACCAGCCCACCGATGCGCACCGCGGTCCCGTGGCCCAGGCGCTCGAGGTCGCTGCTGGCCACCATCTTCTGCGCACGCAGCTCGGTGCGCAGGAGGCCCAGCGGATGCTCGGCCGTCGTCAGGCCCGTGGTCGAGTAGTCGGCGATCATCGCCTCCCAACCGGTGAGGCCCGGCAGCGCCGGCGCCTCCCCCACGCCCAGCGGCAGCGCGAGCTGCGTCCCTAGCTCCGCGCGCGTGCGGCGGCCGGACGCGCCGACCACCGACGTCAGCAGCCGTTTGCCCGGCGCAGCCACGCCGAGCTCCCACAGCGCGCGGCGACGGCTGCCGCCGGCCAGCGCGTCACAGGCGCCCGACCACGCGAGCTGTTCCAGCGCCGGCCGCCCTGCCCCCGCGCGCGACGCGAGCTCCTCGATCGTCCGAAACGGCCCGGCCGCCTCGCGCGCGGCGACGAGCGCCCCGATGTCTGAAGCCTGCACGCCCATCACGTAGCCCAGCCCGATGCGCACCGCATCTGCGCCATCGACCTTGACGACGGTGCATCCCACCGCGCTGTGGTTGACGTCGGGCGCCAGCACCGCGATCCCGCGCCGCTGTGCCTCGTGGACTAGGGCGTCAGACGGGTAGAAGCCCATCGGCTGCTCGTCGAGCAGGGCCGTCAGGAACTCGGTGCCGTAGTGCACGCGCAGGTAGGTCGACTGGTAGGCCAGCAGGCCGAACGCCGCCCCGTGGGCCTTGGGGAAGCCGAAGCCGGAGAAGCCCTTGACCATCGCCCACACGCGCTCGGCGAGCTGCTCGTTGACGTCGGGCCACGCCGCCATCGCTTGGCGCACAAAGCGCTCGTGGTAGGCCTCGATCGCCGCCGCCGAGCGCTTGCGGCTCATCGCCTTGCGCAGGCCCTCGGCCTCCCTGGGCGAGAGCTTCGCGAACGCCCTCGCGACCTCGATGACCTGGTCCTGGAAGATGATCGTCCCGAGCGTGTCCTCCAGCACGGCCTTGAGCGAGTGATGGTCGTAGGGCACCTCGAAGTGCGGGTCGACCCGCAGCCGCTGCAGCCGCTCAATGTAGGGGTTGACCGCGCCGCCGACGATCGGCCCGGGCCGCACGATCGCCACCTGGATCGTCAGGTCCTTCAGGTTGTCGGGACGGGTGCGGCGCAGCGAGCCCATCTGCGCGCGGCTCTCGATCTGAAAGACGCCCGTCGTCTCGGCGTTCTTGATGCAGTCGAAGGTCGGCTTGTCGTCCATCGGGATCCGCGACAGGTCGATCGGCTCGCCATGGCGCTCGGCGATCATCTGCACGCAGCGCTCGACCGCCGACAGCATCCCGAGCCCGAGCAGATCGATCTTCAGGAAGCCGGCGTCGGCGCAGGAGTCCTTGTCCCACATCACCATCTGCCGGCCTTCCATCGCGGCGGGCACGACAGGGCAGCAGTCGATGAGCGGACGCGTTGCGACGATCATCCCGCCCGAATGCTGGCTGAGGTGGCGTGGCAAGCCGTGGGCCTCGGCCGCCAGCTCATGCAGCCAGCGCCAGCGGCCTTCGGCCTCCCGTCCCTTGCCTAGCGCCAAGGCGATGTCCTTGTCGACGGTCTGCGCCGAGAACGCCTCTGAGGAGCGCGCGACCCGCTCGATCTCCCCCGGCGCCAGCCCCAGGGCCTTGCCCAGCTCGCGGATCGCGCCGCGCGCCCGGTAGGTCGGAAACGCCGCGACGAGCGCCGCCTGCTTGCGCCCGAAGTGCTCGTGCACCCGCGGGATCAGCGCCGCCCGCACGTCGCGCGGGAAGTCGAGGTCGATGTCGGGCAGCGCCGTAATGCCCTCGCTGAGGAAGCGGCCGATGTGGAGCTCGTTGTCGATGGGGTCGACGTGCGAGAGGCCGGTGAGGTAGCAGACGATCGACGAGACCGAGGAGCCGCGCCCGCGCCCCGGCGGCAGCAGGCTACGTGCCACATCGTCGCCGCGCACCTCCCGCGCGACCTCCCGCGCGAGCTCGAGCATCTCGTGATGCAGCAGGAAGAATCCCGACAGTCCGAGGTCACGGATCAGCGCCAGCTCCTGGTCGCACCGCGCGGTCGCAGTGGCCCGCAAACCGCTGCCCACCGGGTAGCGCGTGTCGAAGCAGCTGTCGCACACCGCGGCGAGCTTGCGGTCAGCCTCGCCATCTTCGGCCCTCGGGTAGCGGTAGCCGAGATCGGCGGTGAGGTCGAAGATCAGCGTGGCGGCCAGGCGCTCGGTCTCGGCCACCGCGTCGGGGTGGTCCTCGAAGCGCGCCGCCATCGCGGCGGGCGTCGTGAGCACATGCGTGTGGTTGCCACGTCGCAGCGGCTCGGAGGCGTCCAGCGTCGTGTGTTCGCGGACCGCCACGAACACGTCCTGCAGCCGTGCGCGCGCCGGCTCGTGGGCGTGGACGTTGCCCGTCGCAACGCACGGCACCCCGAGCCGTCCGGCCAGCTCGGCCAGCTCGCGGTTGCGCGCCCGGTCGTCACGATGAAACGGACGCTGCAGCTCGATGCGAAACGCGTCACGCCCGAAGGCCGCCAGCAGCGCGCGAGCGGTCGGCTCGTCGTGGACGCCACGCTCCGCGCAGCCCGACAGGCAGACCAGGCCCTCAGCGTGCTCGGCGAGGTCGGCGACCGTCAGCACCGGCGTGAGCAGCCGCCGCCGGCCCGACGACTCGCGCGTATGCGCGTGCGCCCGCGTGAGGAGCCGGCAGAGGTTGCGCCAGCCAAGCCCATCGCGGACCAGCAAGGTGACGTGCCCCGTCCAGCGCGCCGCCTGCTCAGCATCGCTCAGCGACACGCCCTCGCGCTGCGCGCGTGCGGTCGCCGGGTCGGCCAGGTCCACCTCCGCCCCATGGATCGCCCGCAAGCCCAGCGATGTCGCGGCCTGGGCGAACTCCATCGATCCCGAGACCGAGTTGTGGTCGGTCAACGCCAGCGCGTGGTGCCCCCGCTCCAGCGCGGCCACGACCAGCTCCTCGGGCAGCGAGGCGCCGTCCAGGAACGAGAAGGCCGAATGGCAGTGGAGCTCGACGTATGACACGAACACATGTTCGCATCTCCGAAGAGGGGAGACAAGCGCACCTCCACGCCAGGCGGCGGAGCGAGGCGATCAGTCCGGCCCGTCGATCGACAGATCCTCCAAGGCCACGACCGCCTGGTCCGTCAACCTCCCAGCGGAGGCCGTCCAAACCGTTCGCGTGATCCCCGCCTTCAGCGTGACCGGCACGTCGAAGTACTGGGGCGCCCCTGCTGTCAGCTGCCAGCTGGACTTGCCCGTCTTGACGGTCATGACCGTCGGGATCTCTGAGACGCCGTTCGCCGCGATCCCGAACACTCCCCGGAGGTGATAGGTGCCCTTGCGCGGCGCGACGAACGCCACGCTCGTCGGGTCAACTGACACGTAGAAGTTCGCATCATCGCTTTGCCCCAGCGATCCCCACTCCACGTCCCTCACGGGCCGGTCACCAGGCGAGATGATGCTGCCGACGACCGGCCGGTCGACCACGCGCGTCTGCGCCACCGACACCGGAGAAAAGATGTCTTCGAGGCGGTGAAACAGCGCCGGGTGGTTGACCTCAAGGAGGTTCCGGTACCCCACGAGCCCTATGGCGAGCCCGACCGCGGAGCCCCAGGCGACCATGAGCAAACCGCTGCCGACCACGAGTCGGTGACGCCAGCTCCCACGCCGGGTCCGAGACAAGAACACCATCCACACCAGCAGCGCCGGAATGGTGAGCAGGGCCATGAAGTCAACCGTGTAATGGTGGGTCGTTCCCCACAGGAGGAACGACATCGCTAGGACGATGACCCCGCCCGTGCCCGCCATCGCCCACAAGAGACGGCGAAGTTCGGGCTCCACGCGACGGCGCAGCACCGGCAACAGGAAGATCCACCAGAACACCGGCGCCAGCACGAGCGCACCACCCGTGGGATCGAAGACATGGAAGCCTGAGGGCGCCGGCCACGGCAGGGACGGGAGGTCCAGCGTCAAGAAGGGAAACAAGGCCGTGGGGCGCGGCGGCGCTAGGAGGTAGATGTACAACCCGGACGGGATGTACGCCGGTTTGAACGTCCTCCCATCGGCCCCGTCACCCGCGTTCAGCTGGAACTTCACACCAAACTCCAATGGCGAGCCGAACCGGGCAACGTTGTAGGCCATGAGGAGCGCCCCGCACACCGCAAGCGGGCCGAACAGCGCGGCGAGCACCCGTGGACCGGTCAGGCCCAGAGGCCATGCCTTGCTTCGCCATGCCGCCACCGCCATGACCAGCGGGATCAGCGCCAGCGCGCCCAGCGTGGGCCGCGAGAACATCGCTAGCCCCAATGCCACGCCAGCGGCCAGCAGCTTGCGCGTCGACGGTCGTGACCCGTGCCACCCCATGAGCAGCAGCCAGACGCCGAGCATGCCGAAGCACAGGCCACAGGTGCTCGCGACCTCGGCCGTCGAGGGCCGCCGCAAGATGAAGGGGACGGTGTTGCCGAAGGCCAGCGCGACGCACGCCACCGCCATCGTCCACCGCGGGGTGTCCGGCAGGAACTTCTGCACCAGGAAGCGGACGATGGCCACCGAGAACACGAACCCTAGGAAGCCGAAGAGCGCCACCGCAAAGCTCTGCGACACGGTGATGCCTAGGACCTGCAGTGGCGCGAACAGCACGATCGCCGCCGTAGGCCCCCAATAGGCATAGAGATGGCCGTTGCGCAGGCTGAGGTCATCCAGACCCGCAAAGCGAAACTGAGCGTTGGCGGCGGGATCGTACGGATTCGGAAGGTCCAGCAGCGCCTGCGGCGGCTTCATGCGCAGCGCCAGCTCACCGTGCCGCAGCGCGTCGGCAAGCATCCCGTAGTAGCCGCCGCTCCCCGGCTTGAAGGACATTGGGATGCTGGTCGCCGCCGTCCAAAAGTAGAAGACCAGCATCGCCGCGAAGAACAGGACGGTCGCCACGGCCCAGGCACTAGGGACGCTCAACGCGGCGCGCGACCGCGTCGACCGCGTGGTGGACGTGCCAGCCATTGCGCGACAGTAACGCCGCATCCAGGCTCGACTGAGCGAGCCGATGACAAGGCGGCAAGCAGTGATTCCACTGCTCTCAGCAGGCGCTCGGCGCCCGAGCATCTCCCCAGCTGCAGAAGGCCGGATGGCGGCGGAGAGTGCGCTCATGCCACGCAATCGGTCCGTGTGACCCATTGCCCGTCGAGCCCGCGCGAGGTCGCGGCCAGCAGCTGCTGAGAGCGCTGCTGGATCCGCGCTTCGGCGCTGAAGCTGCCCGGCCCGCCCGTGAAGCCGAAACCCACGCCGGTCGTGTCGGCACGGGTCCCCAGGACGCGCGCCTGCACCGTGCCGTGCTCCTCGATGCGCCGGCGCAGCGCCTGCTCGGGCGCCGCCGTCGCGCGCCGGTCCGCAATGGCGTTCAGCAACCCGCGCGCCGCCACGAGGTTCCCTGCGTCTGTCAGATCGAGGTGGCCGGTGACCTCGTAGCCGCGCTCACCCGCCTTGCCCGCGTGGGTCGCCAGCAGGCCGGCCACCGGCTGGACGATCGCCGGCAGATCGCGCGAGCCGGCGAAGGGCCCAGTCGCGATCACCCGCAAATCGACCGGCCGCCCCGCCTCGTCGTGCTCGACCGCATAGGTCTCCTGAGCACCGGCCGACAGCCCGAGCACCCTGCCGCTGATCGTGGCCGACCCCGTCGAAGACGCCTGCACATACGCGGTGCGATGGCCGCTGCGCCGGTCGACGCGCCAGCCCGCTTCACGATCGAACGCGATCCCTGTCCGAGCCACCTCGACGGCCTCCCCCGACAGCTCACCCTCGGCGCCGGCGACGACCGAGGAGTTCCACGCCCCCGACCCCGACGTCGCGTCCGGCGGCCGTCCGGCGCCCTTCTGCCTGAGGATCCGCTGCGCCTCGGCGCGCGAGCCCACGATCCAGGTCCGGCCACGCCCAAGCCGTGCCATCACCGCAGCGGTGACCTCACCGCCAATCGAGAGGCCGAGCTTGCCAACGTGAACGCCCGCCTTCAGCCCGCTTGAGCCCTCCAAGCCGCCCGAGATCCCATCCGCCAGGGTGACCGCGAACGTCCCGTCCGAGCGCTCCTCGATCACGCCCAGCTTGTCCTCGCCCAACCGGTAGAAGAGCAGGTGCACCGTCATCTCCTGGCGGTTGGCCCGCGATCCCACCACGCACGGCTCCTGATCGCGCCGGCAATCGCCGCTCCCGACCAGACAGATCGCCCGCGCCATCTCGCGCGTAACCCGTCGCCCCACGAATCCGGCCTGTGCGAGGGCCGCCCCGAGGCCGAGCATCGCCGCCACGAGTGCGACTACGGCCAGCCACTCCACCGACGCCTGACCTCGCTGGTGGTGCACGCGCGGGTCGGAGAGGGACATGGCTTCACCCTGTCGAGCAACTTGTCACGAGACCAGACGCGTTCGTCACAAATCTGCGGCGTCCGCGGCTCAGCGCTGCCGGTACCAGCCGCCCACCTGATCGAGCTCGCGAAACAGCACGACCAGATCGCCGCGCGTCGTGACGACCTCCCAATAGCGCCGCCGCAGCGGTGCGTCGGTCCACCAGCGGTCCTCGACCAGCCACGACTCGCGCACGGCATCAACCGCGCGGCCGTCGACCGCCAGCGGGCGCCCGCGCTCGTCGGCCCGGACAGTCGCGGGCAAGGGCAAGTTGAGACGCCGAGGGCCGTTCACGACCGGCCTACAGCTCGTAGGGCGCCAGCACCGTCTGGCGCTCCGGCACCCGCGAGTCCGGATCGACCTCCAGCACGCGCAGCGCCGCCTCCGGGCCCGCGACCGCGCGTGCCTGGCGGATCGCCTCGCGCATCCGGGTCGTCCGCTGCGCCGAGCCGTCCTCAAACAGCGCCGTGGCGCCCGCGCCAGAGGGCCCGAAGCGCTCGACCGTCAGCCGCAGCGACTCGGCCGGCGCCGGCAACAACACCAACTTCTGACCGAGCGCGAGGCGCATGCGCACCGCATCGGCCAACGGCTCGCGGAAGACGACGCGCTCGCGCCACGTCCCACCCTCGACCAGCCGCGCGCCGAGGACGACCACGCGCAGCGTGCGACCGCGACGCTCACGTCGTGCCAGCAGTTGGTCGACGAGCAGCACCAGCGCGCGCTCCACCTGCGCCCCAGACCCCGCCTCGGGCAGCTCCAGGACTTCTTCCAGCACTTCTCCCGGGACCCGCGGACGCAGCTCGTCGTCGCGCCCGAGCGCCAGGTCATGCGCATGCTCGCCCGCCCGTCCGAAGCGATCGGCGACCACCGGGCGCGGCAGCGCCGCGAGCTGGCCGAGCGTCGTGATTCCCAAGCGCCACAAGGGCTCGACCAAGCTCTCGACCTCCGGCCGGCGCCGCAGCAGCGTGATCGGCTCGCCAGCCATGCCCGCGGCACCGTCGACCAGCTCGGCGCGTCGCGACCGCGCACGCACCGCACCAGCATGCGCACAGAACCGCGACGGCCCTGCGCCGATCCGCGCGGGCAGCCGCAACGCCGCGCGCACCGCCGTCACGACCCCGGCCAACCATGGCGGTGGTCCACTCATCGCCCGCGCCCGCAGCGCCGCCGCCGGATCGCTCGCCCGCTGCCCGCCGTGCAGAAGCCCGAGCGCCGCTCCGTCAAAGAACGCCAGCCCCGGCGTCTCGCTCTCCACCGCCGCGCCCACGGACTCCAGCCGCGCGACGACCTTCTCCCACGCGTCGGCGACGCCCATTGGATCCGGCGGGATCAGCGCCAGCGACGGGCATCGCGCCAGCGCCTCGCCGAGACGCATCCCTGCGTGCACGCCGAAGGCCTCAGCCGCGGGTGAGACCTCGCCGACGCGCTGCTCACGCCCGGGCTCGGGCGCCAGCGCGGCAGGCCCCCGTGCGAGGACCTCACGACCGCCGGCGGCGATGACGAGGTCAAAACGGGCGAGGAAGACGGCGAGGATCATCGATGCGAACATATGTTCGCATCGATCGCGGCAGCCGGCAAGCGTCTTTTCACCTCGCAAGCCGCGAGCGACAACCGCTGCCGAAGAACCCCTGCTCAGGCCGTCAGAACGGGGGCGGCTGCCCGAACATCTCCCCCAGCCGCATCGCGACCGCGAAGTCGCCAGCCAGCTCGAGGCGGCCGGTCAGGACCGCCTTGACCGGATCCAGGTCACGGCCGGCGATGCGCACGAAATCAGCGACCGACAGTGTCATCGTCAGCTTGGCGGCGTCCGCAGCCCCGGGCCGGACGATGGCACGCGCGCCGTCGACGGTGACCGTCCAGGAGCGCAGCGTGCCGTCGGCCGCGCGCAGGTTGTACTGGATGTCGCCGGCGAAGCCGGCGGCGCGCTCGGCGACGAACTGGCGCTCCATCCCGGCAAAGAGGACCTTGAGGCCGGCGGCCGAGCCGGCGGTGCGCGCCAGCCGCTCATCACCCGAGCGCCGCACGAAGGACTGAAAGAGCTGCTCGCGACGAGCCTCCAGGGTGCGGCGCGCGGCAGCGACGGTGGCCTTCGGCGCCCGCCGGACGCCGGTGGCGGCGCTGGGTGTGGGAACCGACACAGCGGCCCCCGGCGCATCGCCGCCAGTGGCGTCGGCCTTGACCACGTAGTCGCGAGCGACCTGCTTGCGCGGCGCGCGACGCTCCAGCGCGCGACGGGGCGCGTCGCCCAGCAGCTCGCGCTTGGCCTCCTCACGCGCGGGACGGCGCTGTGTGAACTCCGGCATAACCTCGGCGGCGAAGAGCTCCAAGGCCTTCATGATGTCGTTGTGGGTGGTCTTGCCGGTCTGAACGCAGAGCATCAGCTCGTCGACGCCGGCCTGCTCGTAGCGACCGATCAGCTCGCGGACCTGGGCGGGGGTGCCGATCGCGCCGCGCAGCGAGGCGAGGCCCTTGTTGAGGATCTTCACCTCAAGAGGCGCCCCGTCGGCGGTGATGGCGGAGCGGGCGAACCCGACGTCCTCGCGGCGAGCCAGGAACTCGTCCCAGATCGCGGTGCGCCCGGGCGCGTGCTCGCCGAAGGCCTCGTAGTGGCCGCGCGCGTAAGCGAAGAAGTGCGCGCCGTCGATGCCGCGCTCGATCGCCTGCGCCTCATCGGCGTGGACCATCATCGGCAGCGCCACCGCGATGTTGGGGTTGATGGCGAAGCCCGCGGGAACGCAGCGATCCGAGGTGATGATGTCGTAGTACTCGTCGACCAGGGTCTTGGTCTCTTCTGGGTCGGCGAAGGTGAAGCTGAGCGCTCCGATTCCCTGCTCGGCGGCGAGCCGAATGGTCTCGCGTTTCGCCGCAGCGAGCCAGAGCGGCGGGTGCGGCTGCTGCAGCGGCTTGGGGACGACGGTGCGCGGCGGCATCTCGATGTGGTCGCCATCGGCACCGGCGAAAGGGGTCTCGACCATCATCTGCGCGACGGTCGCGATCGCCTCGACCCACTGGGCGCGCGTGGTCGCGCGGTCGACGCCGAAGCCCGCGAGCTCGGCGCCCGTCGAGCCCTCCCCCGTGCCGAGCTCGACGCGTCCGCCGGAGACGAGGTCGAGCGTCGCGGCGGTCTCGGCGACTCGTGCCGGGTGCTGGTAACCGGGCGGCAACGGCAAGACACCGAAACCCAACCTGATGCTCTTGGTCCGCTGAGAGGCGGCGGCGAGGAAGACGCCGGGTGCGCTGGAGTGGGATGCCTCCTCCAGGAAGTGGTGCTCGGCGACCCAGACGGCGTCGTAGCCGAGCCGGTCGGCCAACTCGACCTGAGCGAGCGCCTCCTGCAGAAGGCGGTGCTCGGCGCCCGCGTCCCAGGGCCGCGGGAGTTGGTGCTCGTAGTACAGCGAGAAGCGCATGCGGAAAGCCTCGCCCAGAGGGCTCGTTTTCCGGGCGCGAGCTCGCCTGGCGGCTCCCTCGCACGGCCGGTGATGTTCCGAACGGGCAACACTAGCGAGGGCCCTCCGAAGAGGGCCCTCGCCTTAGCACGCCTATAAGCCGGATCTTGTCTTGGACGACCATCCATCTACGCGGCCGACCTGGACCTTGGCGGGCAGCCTGCGAACGGTCCTGCTTGGCCTTGCACCTGGTGGGGTTTGCCTGGCCACGCCATGTCGCCATGACGGCGGTGCGCTCTTACCGCACCTTTTCACCCTTGCCTGTGCGGGGCTCACGTGGGGCCCCGCCATCGGCGGTATGTCTCTGTGGCACTTTCCCGCGGCTTTCACCGGGTCGACTTGCGCCGACCACCATGCCCTGTGGTGTCCGGACTTTCCTCGACGGGATTTCTCCCCGCCGCAGCCGTCCGGCGTGCTCACCGAGCGTAGCGCCGCAGCGCACGGAGACAAGGGCTGCAGGCGATATGGCCGCGCAGCCGACTGACGCCGCGCCCCTGGCGGAACCCTGAACGCCCCGCCGGGGGCGCCGCGTCAGGCGATCGTCGTCCCGCAGCTGCGGCAGCGCCCACCGACCGGCACGGGCCCGGCGCCGTAGCGGGGCGTCATCGACGTCTCGCCACAGGCCAGGCACGCGACGGTGCGGTTCGCGGCAAGGCCCTCCCAGACCCCGACGACCAAGTCGTCGAGGGTCGGCCCGCCGCCCTGCTGGACCATCGAGACCTGCGCCCGCTGATCGCTGCCCTTCGGCACCGCCGGGGCGGGAACCCGCCGCGGCGTGCGATCGCGTGCGAAGCCGTGGCCCCGCAGCAGCTTGCTGTCCTCCACCGGATCGAGGATCGGAGGACGGAAGAGATCCAAAGTGAGTGTCGCGCTCATGTCACACGCTCCGGAAGAGTCCGACGACGCGGCCCATGATCCGCACGTCCTTGGAGCGGATCGGCTCCATCGCCGTGTTCTCGGGCTGAAGACGGATGTGGTCGGTCTCGCGGAAGAACCGCTTGACCGTCGCCTCCTCCCCCACCAGCGCCACGACGATGTCACCGTCTGAGGCGTTCTCCTGCTTGTGGACGACGACGTAGTCGCCCTCCAGGATGCCCGCGTCCTTCATCGACTCGCCGCGGATGCGCAGGACGTACTCGCCCTTGTCGCCACCGGCGACCGGCGGCACTTCCACGTACTCCTCGATGTTCTCCTCCGCGAGGATCGGCTGGCCCGCGGCGACCGAGCCGACCAACGGCAGACCCGCCGGCCGCACGAGCGACCGCACGTTGTCCACCGCATCTTCCACGGCGTTGCCGACCGCCGAGGACGCCTTGTCCAGCAGCTCGAGCGCCCGCGGCTTCGACGGATCCCGCCGCAGCAGCCCGAGCTTCTCGAGGTTCGCCAGGTGCGCGTGCACCGTGGAGGACGACGCGAGGCCGACGGCCTTGCCGATGTCCCGCACCGTTGGCGGATACCCGTGCTTGGCCGAGTACCGCTTGATGAAGTCGAAGATCTCTTGCTGGCGCTTGGTCAGATCCACTGGGGTCACCTTTCGCCGCTCGCGTCTCGGTCGAACATGTGTTCGTGAAGGTAGCGGGCTCTTCAGACGGAATCAAGCCGACGTCACCAACACGACCCTCTCGCTATGCTGACTCGCGCCTGTCACGCGGATGTGGCGGAATTGGTAGACGCGCAAGGTTGAGGGCCTTGTGGGGCAATTGCCCCGTGGAGGTTCGAGTCCTCTCATCCGCATGAACACGAAAGCCCCGCATCGCGGGGCTTTCGTCGTTCCGGCCTACCGCAACGCCAACTGAGCGCTTAGTCGTCGGTTTGTTGACGCAGCGCGATTGAGTACGCCGTCGCAAAGACGGTGGCCGCCATCGCTCCGCGCTTGGCGTAGTGCGTGAACATCTGAGCCAGGAGATCGTCGGGAGCACCCTGCTCCATCAGCAAGGCCACCCCCCCCTCCGGATCCTCGGGGATTTCCCGCATTTCCGGCACTCGGCGGTCAAACCGTTTGCGCGGCGGCTCGCCGGCCTCCTCGGGCGTCGTGACACGAGACCGCAGACGCGCACCGTCGGGAAGTTCGACGACCTGCTCCCGACGCTTGACGAGCAAGCGCTGGCCGTACCAGCTCTCGACCCACTGCCATGTCCCAGCCTGTGTGCCCTGGCCCTCGATCGGCTCCGACAGCGCCTCCACCGGCCCCAGGCCAGCGATCGCGAGTTGGCCATCGACCATCCCGAGCGCGTCGGACAAGCTGGCGGGCGGCTGCCAATGCATCGGATCGGGATGCGGGAAGCTCTCCACACGCTCACCGCGGGCCAACGCCTCCATGCGATGGGCGTCGGCCACGATCAAGTCGCGATCGAGCACTGGCCCATCTGGCTCACCGGGCGCGACGGCCCCAAGAAGGGCACCGGCCATCGTGGCCACGGTGTCCGTGTCAGAGCCCAACAAGCCTGCTGCGATGCGAAGGCCCTCGACGGGACGCTCACGGTGCGCCCAGGCCAGCCAGAGTGCGAGCACCGCGCTGATCGTGCCCGACCCGCGCGTACGCGGGTTCATGCCTCCCAGGGCCTGGGCCAGCAGTGCGTAGTCACGCTCGGGAGCGGAGAGATCGCGATGGCTTGCGGCAGGGACCGCCTCAGCCAGGAGCTTCTCCAGCTCCAAGACGGTGTGTTCAAACCCGGTCTCGAGCGAGAGTTTGGACTGCTCTTCCCACATCGGCACCCAGCGCTCGCCCAGGACGTCGTCGGCACGCAGCAGTTCCGGGACTCGACGGAGATACGCGACCATTCCCGGCCAACGGTCCGGCTCGGGGATCGCGCCCTGCGCCAGCGTCGTGCCCAGTGCCAGGGCGTGCAGTACCGCGCCGAGGATCGCGCGCGGATGCCCATGGGTGCAAATGACGTCGCGGAGGAGGGGAACGAGGTAGCTGTCTGGTCGAGCGTCGCGCGCAGCCCACACATGAGGCTGGATCCGCATCGCCGCGCCGTTCCCGCCACCATCGACGTAGCGGGCCCCCTTGTTGTCATAGAAGTTCGAGAACCACCGGGTGCTACGACGCTCCAGCGCGCGGGCGGCCGCCTTCGTGCCTCGGCCAGCCCCCAGCTGGTAGGAGAGGAAGACCGGCAGTTCAATCTTGGAGAACGCCTCGACGTCGAAACGCCCACCGGCGCGAATGCACCGGCCGACGGCAAGTCGCAACTGCGTGTCATCCGAGGTACACCCCACCGGGAGCTTCACGGTCGGCCCCATCCGGCCGCCGATCCGTCGTGCCCAAGGCCGCTGAGGCCCATCGGGCTCTCCGTCGAGCCGCTGCTGGAGGAGCCGTGCGTCCGCGAGCTCAGCCGGGAAGCCGAGTGCATCGCCCCACGCAGCCCAAAGCGCGGACCGAACGACAGGGGATAAAGCAGGAACCGGGATGGCAGTTAGGGCAGATGAAGGGTGGACGGACATCCTGGCAAGGGAGCGTTCTCGAAGCACGAAGACCACGATGCCGCACGCCGCGGATGGGTGCCGACAACTGGACCATCTTGCCGCAGATCCTTGGCGAAATGCGATCGGTCCTCCGCGAAGTCGCGGCAATTGCGGCATTCATGGGAGGACACACTCCTACATGAACGCGTGCTGGCTCACCTCCACGGGCAACTCCGCGAGATCGTAGGTGTCTGTCCACGCGTGGACGAGCCGACGATGCTGCGGTTCCATGACATACAGCTTGCGCAGCCGACTGAGATCGATGCGCTCCGGATACAGCACCTCTGCTGTCCGATCCGTGGGCCACGCCGACGACATGCCGTTGCCTCGGTACTTCATCGATCCCTGGTAACCCCAGGGGATCGGCTCGCCGAACATCAACTCGAACCCCGGTACCCCAGTCGCACGGCGGCACGGCGGGTAGATGTTGTTGGTCGTGGTGAACCAGATGCCCTCGTCATCGAGGATGTCCACGTCGAAGCTCATCACCGCCCACCAGAAGTCGGGGAAGTTCTTGCGCGAGCGGCTCAGGAGATCAAGGTTGATCCGAGACACCGAGAGTGAGATGTAGTTGACCCAGTCCGGATCCTTGCGAATCCACACACCTTCGAAGATGAACGCGACATCACGGTCTTTCTCGACCTGCTCTCGCGACAGCAGCGCCCGTTTCATCACGCTCCCCATGACCCCGCGATTGGAGGTGTAGTGCAGGACCTCGGTAACGCCGAGCTCCCTTGCTCGCTCCGCGACACTCATAGATCTACAGGACGGTACGTTTCCGCGACGAGATAGTCGACGAGGCGGGACCGGTCCGTCGGCTTGTAGCCGAGCACCACCGACTTCCGGGCACGGCCGATCGCCATGGCGAGCAGACGGCGCTGACTGTCGAGGCGAGCATCGTGCCGGTCGGAACCGTGCCTAACGACCTCAGCGTTGTATCCCAACATGATCACGTGGTCGAACTCGAGCCCCTTGGCCGAGTGCATCGTGCAGAGCGCCACGAACTCATCCCCCTTCGGCCATTCCGCCTCCCGCGTCAGGCTCGTCCAGGCGATTCCTTCAGCATCCAGGCGCTGTCGCAGCTCCTTGAACCAATTGCCCCCCTTGGGGTGGAGGAAGGCAACGGTCTCGCCCTCACCGACGTCGTCGGAATGCAGGTACTGCATGATCCAGTCGAGCTGCCGCGAGTACCTCCCGCGAAGCACCCAGGGGACCTCCCCGACTTTGGTGCATCCTTCGAAGTCCGGCAGAGCACCGTCCTCCAGCGATTCGATCCCGTCGACGAGCGGTCGCGCGAAGGCCGCGATCTGCCTGGTGTTGCGATAGTTGTTCCGCAGACGACGGCTGCGGCGGTTCTGCGGGCCGAACTCGACACCTACATCTCGCCATACGAAGAAGTTGGGGTAGATGCGTTGGGTGGTGTCGCGAACGAAGGTGCAGACGAACTCGTCGGCCAAATGGTTGACGATGGCGCGCACCTGGTTGGCCGAGAAGTCCTGCGCCTCGTCCACCACCACGACATCGTATGGCGTGGTCATTCTCTGCTGTGCGAGCGCGACGGCCAGGTCGCCCCAATCGAGCACCCCGAGCTCCTCCTTCCACGCCTCATAAGGGGCGATCACCTCGGTGAGGAGCCGCTCGCGCAGGGCACGATCGACACGGGGGGACGCGCCGCGGCCGGTGCGCTCGGCAAGGAGATACTGCCCTCGATCGGCTGGCAGCCACCGCCCGAGGGCGTAGTCGACCTCGTCCGACAGGAAGTCCGAGCTCCAGTTGAAGCTTCCGCCGGCCAGCTGGTTCAGCCGGGCGCTCCGCGGCTGATGCTCGAGCACCACCTGGTCGAGCAGCCCGCGGGCCCATGCGCCGAAGGTCGAGACTTCGAGCGACACGTCGTTGGACTGGCCGACCTCTTCGCGCGTGAGGTGATCGATGTATCCCTTGAGCGTCCGGTTGAACGTCAAGACCAGAACCCTCACCGGCTCCGTCAGCCCGAGATCCTCGTGCCGGTCGCGCCAGTAGCGGACCAAGAACTTGAGCCGCAGGAGAGATGTCGTTGTCTTCCCGCTGCCTGCCGCACCACGGATAAGCCACGCTCCCGGCTCGGCGTCATCCACCACCACGGCCTGCTCAGGGGTAGGAACGACCTTTCCGAGTGGTTTCAAAGCGACGACCTCCGAGTTGGTGAACACAGACGCGTGTTTGTCCGTCTTCCGGCACGTTAGTGGACCCGCCCGGCATCGCCTCTGGATCTCGACTCACGTTCGAGATGTCCCGTCCAGGGTCGGTGGTCGTCGTTCGGCGGATCCCGCTACGCCCGATGCGCCCCGTCGTCCGCGCGCTGCGCCGCGGCCCGCACGACCCGCTCGACCTTGGGACGCAGCACGTCCAGCGTCTCCTGCAACTGCGCGCGTGCGCGAGCATCGAGGATGATCGGCTTGGGGTAGCCACCGTCGGCGAGGTTCGGGAGGGTCAGGAGGCCGCAGAGCTTCTGCAGCCCGACGAGCGGGTCGTTGAGGTCGGCCTCGTTGTCGGGCACAAGCGCGTAGAAGTGCTCGATGGCGCCGCGGGACCGTCCCTCGTCGGCCAGCGTGACGACCCCGGCTTCCATCAGCGTGCGCACGTGGTAGGCGGTCGATCCGAGTGATTTGCCGGTGATCTCGGCTAGGCGTGTCGGGCTGATCGGCCGGCCGTAGCTGCGCATCGTGTCCACGATCGCGTCGCGTGTGGGATGCGGACGCAGGGTTTTGCGGCGCCTGGTCTGTTCACGCGTGGTCGTCCGCTTCAACGTTGGTCTCCTGGTGTCGGTCGATTGTCGCCGCCCAGAGCCTCCATCAGCGCCGAATGCCGAGCCTCGGCCTGCGCGTCTCCGCTCTCGGCGGCCTGCGCGAGATCTTCGATGAGATCGGCGAGCGCCAGCCCGAGGCTGATCTCGCGATAGAGCGGCTCCGACGCGGCACGCACCGTCTCGATCGCGAGATGGCGCCGTTGCGCATCGGTCAGCGGCTTGGCCTCGTCGAGGCTGATGAACTGCGCCTCGACCGGAACGCTGCGGCCGGTGTCGGTCCGGCTCTCGACACCCCCATATGGGTCGCCGTACATCGCGATGATCGCAACGCGGACATCTTGGCGCGGCCGCGTCCACTCGTAGATCGCATCCGTGGCAGCGACAAGCCCCCGCTGCAGGTCCTCGCGCTCCCGTCGCTCGCGATCTGCCTTGATATCGGCAAACCGTGTGACCTCGGCAGTTCGCTTGTGCGCCGCGGAGGTGATGTCTCTGCGGAATCCCATCAGGCACCGACAGTACGTGCCGTCGACGCCACCAACTAGTGCCAGCGGCAGTAGTGCCCGCGGCACTAGGTCAGACCGATGACAAGTTGGAAGCGCTCAGTCTGGGGTGCGCTTATACGCCACGCGCCAGGCTCGAAGGATCGGGATCAGCAACCTGGTCATCCCTCCGCCGCCGCGCGCCATCGCGGCCGTGGCCGCGCGCATGTCGGTACGGCGCGCGGTGTCACTGGAGAGCCAAAGCGCGGCCATCGACCCGACGATCACGACATGGCGCTCGGCGTTGCGCAGCGCGGAGATCTGGCGCATCGCCCCCTGCAGGAGTTCGGCGGCGCGCCGGGTCGCATGCTCGTCGGTCGGGTAGTAGTCAAACCAGTTGTGCGAACCGCTGGACACGTCAACAGGCCGGTCGACGTAGCTGTCGAGAAGCGCCGCCGCGCTGGCGACCCAGACATAGGCGTCGGCAGCCTGGAGGAGCTCATCCGGTGTCGTGGCCTCGTCCGCAGCAAGAGCCAGGACGACCATCGCCGTCAACAGCGCGCTCGCACCGCCGACGAGCTCCCACCAGGTGATGCCCGTCACGCCGCTGAAGTGCTCTGCCACGTGCGCCTGCATCGTTGCGGCACGCCGCGGCGCGTCGCAGTCGTGCTCGATCTCAAACGCACGAGAGCGAGTGGCTTCCCGAACCAGGACTTGATGAGCATGCTGGTAATTGGGAAGCGTCGCACAGCCGGCACGACACGCCATCACCAATGCGCTCAGAAACCCGCCGTCGTTCCCGAGCTGGGCGTTGATCTTGCGGTCTGGAGGCGGCCGAGTGAGGTCCAGTGCCTCGCGCGCCAGCCACATCCAGCTTCCGGGACGCCGGTCAGGGCCGCGGGCCTCGCGCTCAAGTACGAGATCTAAGTAGTTCAAGAGCGTCTGCAGTGCGACGAGCAAGCGCAACAAGTCAAGACGACGGCGTGGCGGCAGGATCCAGAACAGCGCAGCACCGTCCACAAGGACACGGCCCTCGTCCATTGCCTCGAGGGCGTAGTTGCGAGTACTCGGGTCAGGGATCGCGTCAGCGCGAGTCCGCCACAGCGACGCCTCGGCTTTGACCTCGCACAGGCCCCACACGAGCTCGCGTCCCGCGCTGACGGTCAGCGCGCGCAACTGCTGCGCCGTGACGGGTGCCAGTTCTGCGGCGATCATCAAAGCAGCACGCGCACGACAACAAGGAGCTAGTCGCGCCAAGCCGGGCGAACACGACTCACGAGGTAACCTGGCACTGCAACTGCGAGCAGTGAGACGCCGGCAACCAGTCCAATAGCCGAGAGGGCCGTCCCGAACTGCAGACCCTCGATGACGGGGAAGCCGGTGACGACCTCGATTCCGCGACTGGCGAGCACCTGGCCGAGGAGGCCGAACGCTCCGCCGGCCAGCGTTCCGGTCCCAAACAGGATCCCGGTCTCGACCAGCAGCGAGCGCCACATCAGCCCTGCGCCAGGCCCATGAACCTTGAGCGCCGCGATCACGGCCCGGTGCTGCCAGAGCAGGCCCGTCATCGCCGCGGTCATGGCGAGCACTGCGGCCAGCAGCGTGAGCTGGGCAATCTGCTGCAGCCGCTTCAGTCCACTCGCGCTCGCAAGGCGCTGGCGACGCTCACGCTGCTCTGCGGTTTCGACGCGCAATGCCGATCGAGGACCGAGCGCGACGGCGACCTGCTCGGCGGCCTGCGCCGGGGTCACGCCAGGCGCCGGTCGCACGTGGTAGGCCGCGACAGCGCCACTCCCCCACGCGCGGGCAAAGTCCGCCGCGTTCATGAGCATCGCGCCTGACGACCAGCCCAAGTTGGTGGTGATCCCAGCAACTCGCAGGGTTGTCGGCACCGGGCTCGGCAGCGTGAAGCGCTCGCCCGTCTGCAGGTCGAGAGCGCGAGCAAGCCTTCGTGAGACGGTCATCCACCCGCCCGCGCGAATCCGCGCGGTCACCTGCGGACCGTCCCCGTCAACCAGTTGATGGGCCGGAACCGGGTTCGGGACGTCGACGGGCACGCCGAGAACCCACGCGCGGCGATTGCCGACGTCGAGCAGGTCAGCTCGGTAGAGATTGACGCCGGCAACGGCGGTCAGCCCGCGGAGCTGGTCAGCGGCGTTGGATGTGAACGAAGCGGTGCCGTAGACGTCACCCGCTCCACGCGGAGCGACCCACACCGCCGAGACGCTGGCAAGGCCATGAACGACATCGGCCAGACCATCCACCAGGTTGGCCCGCCCGCCCTCCAAGGCGGTGGCCCCAAACACCGCGACCGCACCGGTGGTGACGATTGCCAGCGTCCGAGCGCGCCAGCGACGCGCCCGAAGCTGCTGCATGGCAAGCTCCACCGAGGCGACGGTGCCACGACGGCGGTTGCACCATTCGATGCCGGCAATCGTCACCGCCAAGATGACGGGTAGCAGCAGGACAAGCGCGACGACGAGCAGCACCATCCCGACGACCGCCGCCCCCGGAGCCACCAGGGTGATGAGCACGGCCCCCACAAGGCTCAAGCCCCCCAGGCTCGGCAGCGACGCGCGCCGTGCCGCCCGCTCACTGCTGCTGTCGGCCATGACCGTCTCGGGCCGTACGTGGAAGGGCCTGCGGCTGAAGACGAACTCGCGCACAGGAGCCAGCACGCCGATGGTCGCCGCGAGCAGCCCGCCGACACCGGCGATGACGATGCTCTTCCACGTCACGACCCGTTCGTCACCAATCGGAAAGGCGCCCGAGAGGTAGCTCACGTCCGATGAGAAGCCGTGTCGCGACAGTAGCTCCCCCGCGATCAGTCCGACAGCGGTGCCGGCGATCCCGATCACCGCGGCATCGACCATCAGCGACGCAAGCGTCGTGGCCGGCGGAAAGCCCTGGTTGCGCTGCTGGATTGCGAGCTTGCGTCGATCGGCGGCGGTCACGAGGAGCGCGCAAATGGCAAACAGGAACCCGACCAGGGCACTGAGCACGCTGAAGATCGTCGACGCCGCGGTTGTCGGCCTCGCCGCCTCGTCGAACAGCTTCGTCTCGTGGTCGGATGACCGCACGTCAGCCTGTCCCGGCGCGAGGCGCTCGAGACGCCGGCGCACCGCACCGACCTGCCCGGGCTCTACCTCGACGAGGATGCGGGTGACCCGGTGACCAACGCGCGCCAACCGCTGCAGGTACTCCAGCGGCGCCAATGCAACCGAGGTGCCCGCCAGTGACCCGATCTGATCGCGGCCGGTCACGACGGCCGGTTGCGTGATCGTCCGCCCGACCAACTGCACGCTGAAGTCTTCGCCGGTGCTGACGCCGATCGCCTTCGCCATCGGCGCGGGCACCACGATGGTCTCCTGCGCGGCGGCGTCGTTGCTGGAGAAGCCCTTCAGCAGGTTTCCACGCAGCTGCACGATCCGCGGATCAGCGCCGAAGAGCGTGACGCCGCGTTGACCCTTCGGGCCAACGAGGTTGCCCGGGATCTGCAGCACCGGTGCCGCGCGCCGCACACCCGGGAGCGCGATCACCTGGTCATACAGCGCATCGGGCAGCCCGTCCGAGCCCCGGACCACGAACTGCAGCTGGCTGTCGCCGACCAGCCCGGCGTTGATCGCACGCACCGGCCCCGACAACGACGTCGACGCGACCTGGGTGGCGTACAGCAGCGCCACCCCAGCCGCGATGCCGACAATGGCCAGCAGCTCCTGGATCCACCGCCGGCGCAGCCGGATCACGTACAGCGCCACCAGGCTTGTCACCCGCAGCCGACCACGCTTGACCGGTCCCAGACCCGAGCTGGTCAAGCCCACGGAGCCGCCACCGCATCGGGTCCCAAATCGGACAGCACACCATCTTGCAGCCTGCAGACACGGTCGGCGAAGGCAACTGCATGCTCGTCATGGGTAACCAGCAAGGTGGCGATGTCACGCGTGTGCGTGGCGTCTTGGAGCCGGGCGAGGACGTCGCGGCTGCGGCGGCTATCCAGGCTGCCGGTCGGCTCATCGGCCAGCAGCACGCGCGGGTTCAGCGACAGGGCACGAGCGATCATCACGCGCTGGCGCTCACCCATCGACAACGTCTCCGCACGATGGGTCAGCCGCTGTCCGAGGCCGAGCTCGTCCAGCAGCGGAGCGACAGCCCGGCGCGCCTTGCGCAGGCTGCCGGTCGCCAGCATCTGCTTGATGGCCGCGTTGTCGAGCGCGGTGGCCCCGTCGAGGAGATCGGACTCTTGGTTGATCCATCCCAACGTGAACATGCGGTAGTCCGCCGAGTCCCTGGCCGACAGCGCCGTGACATCCTGACCGCCGACGAGAACCTGACCGCCGTCGGGCTTCTCGATGCCCGCCGCGATCCGCAGCAGCGTGCTCTTGCCCGAGCCGGATGGGCCATAGAGCGCCACGAGCTCACCGGCGCCCACGGTGAGCGACAGCCCGTCGACGGCACGGACGACCTCGTCGCCACTGCGGTAATGCTTTCGCACCTCACGGAATTCGAGCACGGAGCCCAGGGTCCGGTCGGCTAGGTGCCGGCGCTTCGCAGCGGCACGACGATGCCGCCCGGCCGCTCCGGCGGCCCGTCCAGCCGTCCTCGATCAAGCGCCCAGATCTGATCGGCGCCGTGCAGCTCGCTCAGCTCGGCGGCCATCATCAACACCGCGACACCCTCGGCCGCGACGCCCCGCAGCAGCTCCATGATCTCGGCGCGGTCCTTTCCGCCAAGACCGGCGACCGGATCGTCGGCCACAATGAGCCGTGGGCCCCGCACGATCGCCTGGGCGATCGAGGCGAGCATCCGCTCACCGTCGGAGAGGTGCTCCCACGGCTGCTCGGCAAGCTCGGCCGCGCCAACGCGATCGAGCGCCAACCGCGCCCGCTTCAACGCACCGGTCCAGGAGCTGTGATGCAACATCGTCGAAGCGATCCACGACACCACCGGCACATCCTCGAACTCCGGTCCGCGCCGGGTTGCAAACCCGATCTGAGTGTGCAGCTCACCCCGGCGGTCGGCGTCGAGATCGCGACCGTCGAACACGACGCGGCCGGTCCCCGGAGCCAGCAGCCCGGTGACGACCTTGGCCAGCGTCGTCTTGCCCGAGCTCCGACCACCCCAGACGCCGCCGAACTCGCCCGTATGCAACGACAGCGACACGTCCTGCAGCACGTGCGTTGCGCGCGCGCCGCGCCAGTAGGAGGCGCTGATCGACTCCACGACCAGGAGCGAGCTCACGACGGCGTGACCCCGTGCGGCCCGTTGTCGCGAACATCTTCAAGCGCCCGTCGCAGATCACGCAGCACTGCCGATCGTGCAGCGGTCTCGCTGTACTCGATCTTCGCCAACAGCGCCGCCACGATCGCCTCCCATGAGGCGCCCTTCGCGATCAAGGTCTCGACTTCAGGCGTCCGGAGATCACGGTGATGGGCCAACAGCTGGCGCTCAGCCTGTTGCACGATGTCGATCAGCACCGGCAGGTCCGAGCGCCGGGCGGCGCCGATGCGCAAGCACAGCTCGGGAAAGGTCTGCGACGGACGAGCCAGCCATTCCTCAAAGCGCCGCTCCCCCTCTGGCGTCGCGCCATACCGCCGGCGGCTCGGACCGTCCGGCTCACGGTCGAGCGCCGAATCCTGTGGCTCGATCAAGTGCTCGTCGCTCAGCGAACGCAGTGCCTTGTAGATCGAGCGAGCGGGCGGAGCTTGCCCTTCGGGCAATGGCCAGCGACGCAGCAGCTCGGCCAGCGCGTACCCGTACGTCGGTCGGCGGACGACCAAACCCAGCACGGTGTATCGCGTTGACTCTGACACAGCTGTCCCTTTGGAGACATGACCATATCTGTTCCCGCACGCAGTCGGGAAGTCTTGTGCGCAGGTCATGAGCCGCTGTGGGGTCGCACGAGCTTGCGGTGTCGCACCGGGCACGGCGCGAAAGCATCGACCGAGCGCCGCGTGGCGTCGGCGAACCGGAGGATCGCGCGAAATCGAAAGCCGCCACGCGGGCACGCGTCGGGCAGCGGCACCCCACCAGGGCGGTACCGCGTCTGCCGGCCGTGGGCCGATCGTCGGTACCAGATCGACGAGCTCCCGACCGTCAGCCGCAACCGCGACAGGGCCACCGGAGCGCCGAACGGCGGCCTTGGGATCGCCGACACCAGAATCGCCAGGCCGACGCCGAAGGGACCCGGCGGGACATAGAGATAGCCGGCATAGGTCAGCTGGAGCCGCACTGGGCGGAACGTGTCGGCCGTGACCAGCAACCCCGGCTTGTCCCCCACCGGAGCCCCGGCGTGCAGCTCGATCATGGCCGCCCCGAAGAGCGTCTCCTCTTCGTTGAGTACCAACCCAGCGGTCGCCGTGCCGACCCCCAGCAGGGAGTTGCCCGGACACCGTTCCTGCTGGATCGGGCCCATGACCCTGATGATCTCTGCCTGCGGCCGCCGGCACTCCGCCGCACCCAGCCGGCTGTTGGCAAATGACACGCCCGGCGGCGTCAGCAGCCGGAACTCGGTGACCGGAGCGAGGCTTGCGTCGACCTGGAGATCCAAGATCATCGGCGTGTCACCGCCCAGCTGTGCGCTCTCGCCGAAGGTGACCGCGAACCGCACCGGCAAGGACGATGCCGCCGCCGAGGACGACGCCATCCAGCAAAGGAGAAGCGAGACCGCCCCGGCGCGAAGCAGTCGCATCGCCGTCCTCACGCTCAATAGCTGAACGAGCCCGAGGCATCGAGGGTCGCCGCCCACGTCGAGCGGTTCACGACGCCGGTGAAGGTCCCCGAGCCCTTGGCATGCGCATAGCGACCACTACCGCCGGCGACCGTTGCCGATCCGGAGAACCGCGAACGCAACCCGATCGACCGCGCCCGACCATCGACCTTCAGCCGGAGCTTGCCGCGGCTGGTCCTGATCGTGACCGTGCCACGCAGCACAACGGAGTGCGTCAGCGTGATGCGCGAGCGCACCGTCCCCGACACGACCCCCGACGCGCGCCCGGTGTACTCGAAGCCCGTCGCCCCGATCCGCTTCACGAGCTTGAGCGCCACGTGCTCCTCGACGGTCATCGACCTCGCCGCGTGGCCCTCCGTCGTCGCCGAGGCGCCGTTGGCCAGCCAAAGACCCAGAGCCGAAAGGATCGAACCCAGCGCAACTACTCGACGGGAACAGAGCATGTGCGCGGAACGTAACATGGCGACGGTCTCTCGCGCGCGCGTCAGACACATTCCGTCCTGTCGAGGTCCCGGCCCGACGCACCGGTTAGCGTCACGTCCCATGCGCCTCGTGACGTTCCGCGATCCCCACAGCTCGATCCGCGTCGGCCGCCTCGACGGCGATGGCGACGACGCGCGGGTGATCGAGCTCACGGCGCCGTCGATGCTCGACTGGCTCCGCGGCGAGGGCCACGAGCCCGCAGGGCGCGACCACGCGCTCGCCGACGTCCGGCTGCTCGCGCCGATCCCCGAGCCGCCGAGCGTCCGCGACTTCTTCGCCTACGAGGGCCATGTGGCGACGGGCGCGCGGCTGCGCGGCGCGAGCGAGATCCCGGAGGCCTGGTACGAGGCGCCCGTCTTTTACTTCTCCAACCCCGCGTCGATCCAAGGGCCTGGCGAGCCGGTGCGCCGGCCCGCCGGCTGCGAGTGGCTGGACTTCGAGCTCGAGATTGGCGCGGTGATCGGCGAGGACGCCGAGATCGCCGGCTACACGCTGCTCAACGACTGGAGCGCGCGCGACCTCCAGCGCCGTGAGATGACCGTCGGCCTCGGGCCCGCCAAGGGCAAGGACTTCGCCACCTCGATCGGGCCGTGGCTGGTCACGCCCGACGAGCTGCCGATCTCCGACGGACGCCTGCAGTTCTCCGCGACCGCGTCGCTCGGCGACCGCGAGATCACGTGCAGCGAGGCCGGCACGATGCACTGGAGCTGGCCGCAGCTGATCGCGCAGGCGGCGCGCGAGACCCGTTTGCGCCCGGGCGACATCCTCGGGTCGGGCACGTTGAACCGCGGCTGCCTGCTGGAGCTCAACGCCGACGGCGGCATCGACGGCGAGGTGCGCTGGCTGACACCGGGCGACACGGTGACCATCAGCGCCCCGGGCCTGGGGAGCCTCAGCGCGCCGATCGTCTGACGCGCGCGGTTCTAGAACCCGAGCCCGAGCTGCGGCGCCGGGTAGCGCGGCAGGCCGCCATCGACGGTCGCAAAGGCCGTCAGCGCATGCGCCTCCAGCGCACCCGTCGGCGTGATGTGCGATACCGCGCCACCGCGGGCCACCAGCACATCGGCCAACAGTTGGCGGTGACAGCGCCGCCAGTCGCCTTCGGCGCACATCACCGCCGTCGACCGTCCTGCCGCCAGCGCATCCAGCCGCGTGAGCCCGCGGGCGAACTCCTCTGAGGCCAGATGGTCGGCATAGCCGTTGAAGGCCGGCACGTCCCAGCCATCGTTGCCGGACCCGGCAACCGGATCGCGGTGGCCTCCGAGCTCGGCGAGATGCGTGTAGGCGACGCCGTGCGGCGCCAGCTCGACCGCCAGCGCGTCGTCGTCGAAATGCGGATGGCGCCGTGAGCGCGGCCAGCGCCGTACGTCGGCGACCTGGGTCACGCCGTGCTCGGTCAGCAGCGCCGCCAGCCGCGCCAGCGTGTGCGACGAGTGGCCCACGGTGAAGATCGCGCGCGCGGTCAAGCTCAGGACGCGAGCGCCAGGTCGATGCGACGCTCTCGGAACTCGGTGGCGACCTCGGCGAGCACGTCGAGCATCGCCTGCTTGGCGGGCGAGCGGAACGAGTCGGTCAGCGTCGCGGCAACGATGCGTCGCACCGGTGGCCGCGTGCCGAGCGAGCGGACGACGACGTCGTCGCGGATCGCGACCAGCGCAAGGTCCGGCACGAACGACACGCCCATCCCGGCGGCGACGAATCCCTGGATCGCGGTGTAGTCATCCATGTTGAACGCGATGTGCGGGGCAAAGCCCACGGCCTGACAGGCGTTGAGGAAGATGATCGCGTCCGGGCAGGTCCCCGACGTGCCGATCATCCACGACTCGTCGGCGAGGTCGGTGAGCTTGATGCGCGGTCGATCGGCCATTGGATGGTCGCGAGGCAACATGATGTACATGGGATCGTCGAGCAGCGCCACAGTGTCCAGCCCGGGCTCGCGGCGGGTGGTGAAGGTCGGCTCGATCGACAGCGCGATGTCGCACTCGCCGCCGCGCAGCAGGCGCAGCGCGTCGCCCGGATCGGCCGGGCACAGCGACAGCTCAACGCCAGGATGGCGCTCGCGGAAGCGGGCGACGGCATGGGGCATCAGCGTCGCGCAGGCGCTCGGAAAGGCGCTGAGGCGCAGCCGCCCGCCACGGAGGCCGGCGATCGCCTGCAGCTCGTCCTCGGCATCGGCCAGCCGGGCGAGGATGACGTCGGCATGCGCGAGCAGCGCGCGCCCGGCATCGGTGAGCGTGACACCGCGTGCCGAGCGCTCGACCAGCCGCGAGCCCGCCTCGCGCTCCAGCGCGGCGATCTGCTGGGAGACCGCGGACTGCGTGTAGGACAGCGCCTCGGCGGCCGAAGAGAACGAGCCGTGGGTGGCCACCTCGCGAAGGACACGGAGACGGCGGACATCGAGCATAAGCAGAACTTACTCCGACGGTCACCAAATGTCATTTGTGCTGATGGGCTGGGTTCCTCATGATCCTCTGCATGTCCTCCAGCACCTTCTCCCCGCCCCTCCCCGCTGTGGACGCGCTCGTCATCCGCCCCGCGTACCCCGACGATGCGCCCACGCTCGCGCGCCTCGCGGCGCTCGACAGCCAGCGCCCCCTCGCCGGCTCCATGATCGTCGCCGAGCGTGACGGTGGCATCCAAGCCGCCATTGCGCTCGATGACGGCCGCACGATCGCCGACCCCTTCGCCCCCACCGCTGATCTCGTCGCCCTGCTGAGGCTGCACGCTGCCGATTCGGCACGCGGCTTCGTCGGGCACCGGGATCTCCTCCGGCGCGTGGGAGCGAGCACCCGGCGCAACCCCGCGCTCGCACGCGGGTAGCTCGCCGGGCGATACGCGCCGGAGCGCCGCCGCACCCGCTCGCGGGTGTGCGCGGCGCTCGGCGCGATCAACCCTTCGACGAGCAAATTGCATGACGCAACCGACTGCGATACGGTCTCGGTCGCCTCATGCAACTGACCGTTCTCCGAAGGGTAGGGCAATGAACCGTCGCGCTCGCGTCGCCGCCATCGTGTCGGTCGGGGTCTTCGTCGCCAGCCTCGACTTGTTCATCGTCAACATCGCGTTCCCCGACATCCAGCGCGACTTCACCGGCACGTCGCTGGCGTCGCTCTCCTGGGTGCTCAACGCGTACGCCATCGTCTTCGCGGCGCTCCTGGTCCCCGCAGGACGTTGGGCGGACCGGACCGGGCGCAAGCGCGCCTTCCTGGGCGGGCTAGCGCTGTTCACGCTGGCATCGGCCGCGTGCGCCGCGGCGCCGTCGATCGGCGTGCTCATCGCCGCGCGCGTCCTGCAGGCGGCAGGCGCCGCGATCTTGATGCCCGCCTCGCTCGGCCTGCTGCTGCCGGAGTTCCCGCCCGAAAAGCGCGGGCTGGCGATCGGCTTGTGGGCGGCCGTCGGCGGGACGGCTGCCGCTGCGGGCCCGGTCATCGGCGGGCTGTTGGTCGAGCTGTCATGGCGCTGGGTCTTTCTCGTCAACATCCCGATCGGGATCACCGCGATCGTCGCGGGCGCGCGAGTGCTGCGCGAGATCCGCGAGGAGGGCGCCGAACGGCCCGACGTCGTCGGCGCCGGCCTGCTGACCGCGGCCGTCGCCACGCTGATCGGCGGGATCATCGAGGGCCCGGACTGGGGCTGGACCGACGGGCGTGTCCTCGGGCTGTTCGCCGTCGCGCTCGCGCTGTCGGTGGCCTTCGTCGTGCGCTCCGGTCGCCATCCGGTCCCGATCGTGGAGCCGTCGATGCTCAAGGTCCGCGCGTTCGCGGCAGCCAATGTCGCCGGCATCTTCTTCTTCATCGGCTTCTCGGCGATGCTGCTGGGCAGCGTGCTGTGGCTGACCGAGGTGTGGGGCGAGACGGCGCTTGGCGCCGGGTTCAAGATCGCGCCCGGCCCCTCGATGGCAGCGCTGTTCGCCGTCGTCGGAGGAATCCTCAGCGGCCGGATCGGCCCGCGTGCGGTCGGCGCCGTCGGCGCGCTGCTCTTCGCGCTGGGCGGGGTGTGGTGGGCCACCCACCTCGGGACGACGGAGCACTACGCGAGCGACTACCTTCCAGGGATGCTGATCGGCGGCGCAGGCGTGGGGCTCGTGAACCCGGCACTTGCCGGCGCGGCGACGGCGCAGCTGCCGCCGACGCGCCTGGCGACCGGCAGCGCCGTGCTGACGATGTCGCGCCAGCTCGGCTCGGCGCTCGGCGTCGCGCTGCTCGTCGCGGTCCTCGGCACGCCGGCGCCTGCCGAGGTCGTCGACGCGTTCGACGACGCCTGGTGGATGATGGTCGCCGCCGCGTTCGGCTCGGCTGCGGCGTTCACGTTCGTCGGCTCGCTGAAGGCGCACGAAGGCAGCGTCGAGGAAGAGCTCGAAGCCGCGACGGGAGTTGTCGTATGACCGCCATCGGTGACCCGACGCGCTCGCGCACCGTCTCCTGGGACGACCCCGCGCCGATCCTCGAGGCCGCCCCGACCCGCACCGGCCTCGAGCTGATGCGTGGAATCATGAGCGGTGAGCTGCCCGCACCGCCCATCGCCCGGCTGCTCGGCTTCGGGATCGACCGTGTCGACGAGGGCAACGTCGTCTTCTCGATGGATCCGCTCGAGGCCCACCAGAACCCGCTGGGCACCGTCCACGGCGGGATCATCAGCACGTTGCTCGACAGCGCGATGGGCTGCGCCGTCCACACGACGCTCCCGCCGGGTGGCATGTACACCACCTTGGAGCTCAAGGTGAACTTCCTGCGCCCCTCCTTCGCCGGCGGCGCCCGTCTGCTCGCCGAGGGCACCGTCCTGCACCGCGGCTCCACCGCCGTTCTCGTCGAGGCGACGATCACCGACGCGGACGCCGGCAAGAAGATCGCGCACGGAATCTCAACCTGCCTGATCCTGCCGCCGCGGGCCTAAGCCACCGGGCGCTCGAAGAGCGTCGAGAGGACGACCTGCGTGTGGGTGCGGCGGACGCCGGGCGTGTCGCGCAGACGTTCGAGCGCTTCCTCCAAGTGCTGGGTATCGACGGCGCGGACATGAAGGATCGCTGAGGCCTCGCCTGCGACGGTGTAGGCCGACTCGACTTCGGCGTGGGGCTCGATGGCCTTGCGGACCTCGCCACCGGACATGCGGCCCTCGCAGTACAGCGCGACGACGGCATGGGTGTGCCAGCCCATGGCGGCCGGATCGACGACCGCGGCGTAGGAGCGGATGACGCCCTCGGACTGCAACTTGTCGACGCGGCGCTTGACCGCGGGCGCGCTCAGCGAGACGTGGCCGCCGATGTCCTGGAAGGAGCGACGGGCATCGATTCGGAGCAGCGCAACGATCTTGCGGTCGATGTCGTCCATCGACGCAGTTTAGCCCCAGAGACGCAACGAATCGTGGTTGAGACCGGCGTTCGACCGGCGGATCATTCCGTCCATGCCTTCCAAGTCGGCTCCGACCCCCCTCGCACCTCACGGGTTGCAGGACTACATGCCGCTCAACGGCGTCGACCACGTGGAGCTGTTCGTCGGCAACGCCAAGCAGGCCGCGTACTTCTACACGCGTGCCTACGGCTTCAAGCTGGTGGCCTACGCGGGGCTGGAGACCGGTGCGCGCGACCGTGCCTCCTACGTCATCCAGCAGGGCCGCATCCGCCTGGTCCTCACCGGTGCGTTGCACTCCGACTCCCCCATCGCCGAGCACCATCGCCACCACGGCGACGGCGTCAAGGTGATCGCCTTGAGCGTGCCGGACGTCGACCACGCATGGCGCGAGGCGACGGCTCGCGGCGCCGAGGGCGTCGTCGAGCCACACGACAGCAGCGACGAGCACGGCACCGTGCGCATGGCGACCATCAAGACCTACGGCGAGACGCTGCACACGTTCGTCGCGCGCGGCGGCTACGCAGGCCCGTTCCTGCCCGGCTACGAGGAGCGCTCCGACGGCAGCGAGGACACCGGCATGTTGCTGGGCATCGACCACATCGTCGGCAACGTCGAGCACATGGATCCGTGGGTGTCTTTCTACGAGGACGTCTTCAACATGAAGGAGATGCTCCACTTCACCGACGAAGCGATCTCGACCGAGTACTCCGCCTTGATGTCCAAGGTCGTCGCCGACGGCAAGGGCGTTGTCAAGTTCCCCATCAACGAGCCCGCCGAGGGCAAGCGCAAGTCCCAGATCGAGGAGTACTTGGAGTTCTACGAGGGTCCGGGCGCCCAACACCTCGCGGTCGCCACGCGCGACATCGTCAACACCGTCGCCGAGATGCGCCGCCGTGGCGTCGAGTTCCTCGACATCCCGACCTCCTATTACGAGGAGGTCCCGGCGCGTGTGCCCGAGGTCGCGCCGATGCTCGACGACCTGCGCACCCAGGGCATCCTGGTCGACCGCGACGACGAGGGCTACCTGCTGCAGATCTTCACCAAGCCCATCGGCGACCGCCCGACCGTCTTCCTCGAGGTCATTGAGCGCCACGGCGCGCGGGGTTTCGGGGACGGCAACTTCAAGGCGCTCTTCGAGGCCTTGGAGCGCGAACAGGATCGCCGGGGCAATCTGTAGGGGTACGGTGGACGCATGCGCTATCTGAGCCTCGGTGAGGTCCCCGCCAAGCGCCACACGCAGGTGCGCCGCGACGGCGCGCTGCTGACCGAGGAGGTCCTTGGCTACGAGGGCTTCAGCGGCAACGAGACGATCCTCTACCACCTGCACTCGCCGTGCCGGCTGTCAGAGGTCGGCGGCTTCGCGCCGATCCGCCGTGAGGAGTGGGTCCCCGACGCCCACGTCCATCGCCTCGCTGACGTCAACGGCGCGCCCGCGGGCGGCGACCCCGTCGCCGGGCGCCAGCTCTTGATGTACAACAACGACATCGAGGTCTCCGTCGCCAAACCGACGGAGGCTCAGGAGGGCTTTCACCGCAACGGCGAGGGCGACGAGGTCGTCTACGTCCACCGCGGTGGCGGCAAGCTGCGCACGAACTTCGGGCCGGTGCTCTTCCGGGAGCGCGACTACGTCGTCATCCCGCGCGGGACGACCTACCGCTTCGAGCCCGACCCGAGCCTGGAGCAGTTCTGGCTCTGCTTCCACACGCCGGGCGAGATCGAGACGCCCAACCGCTACCGCAACCGTTACGGCCAGCTGCTGGAGCATGCGCCCTACTCGCAGCGCGACTTCCACGGGCCGATCGAGTTGGAGACCCACGACGAGGAGGGCGAGTTCACGCTCGACGTCCGCGTGCGCGGCGGCGTGCAGCGCTACCTCCTGGACCGCCACCCATTCGACGTCGTCGGCTGGGACGGCTACGTGTTCCCCTACACCTTCAACGCCGACGACTTCGAGCCGCGCACGGGCCGGCTGCACCTCCCGCCCCCGGCCCACCAGACCTTCCAGGGCCCCAACTTCGTCATCTGCACCTTCGCGCCGCGGATGCTCGACTGGGATCCCGAGGCGGTGCCGCTGCCCTACCACCACTCGAACATTCAGTCCGAAGAGGTGATGTTCTACGCCGCCGGCGACTACGCGGCGCGCAAGGGCGTCGACGTCGGCTGCCTCACGCTGCACCCCTCCGGGCTGCCCCACGGCCCGCAGCCGGGGACAGTCGAGAAGGCGCTGGGCGCCACCTTCACCAACGAGTTGGCGGTGATGTGGGACACGTTCAAGCCGCTCAAGCTCGCCGCGCTGTGGCGCGACCACGACAACCCGTCGTACGCGTATTCGTGGAACCCAGACCACGAGGCGGCTCAACCGCGATGATGGGCGGGCCGTGGGCCCGCTCTTCTCGCTAGAGGACGTGACCGTCGCGGGCGCCGAGCGCCCGCGGCTCAGTGATGTCTCGCTCACCCTGGACGACGGCGGCATCACGGTGTTGCAGGGACCGTCGGGTTCCGGGAAGTCGACGTTGTTGCGACTGCTCAACCGGCTGGAGGCGCCGGACGCCGGCACTGTGCGCTACCACGGCGACGACCTCGCCGCACGCGACGTCCTCGCCCACCGGCGCGAGGTTGGGATGGTCTTCCAGGCGCCGGTCCTGTTCCCCGGCACCGTCGCCGACAACCTCGCGGTCGCCCAGCCGGTCGACCCGCCCGCGCTGCTGCTAGAGCGCGCCGGGCTGCCCGCAACGTTCCTGGAGCGCGAGGTCGGGACGCTGTCGGGCGGCGAGGCGCAGCGTGCCTGCCTGGCACGCGCGCTCGGGACGCGCCCGCGCGTCCTGCTGATGGACGAGCCAACCTCGGCGCTGGACCACGACGCCGCGCTGGTGATCGAGCGCCTCGCACGGAGCCTGGCCGCCGATGGCGTCCCGATCGTCCTGGTCAGCCATGACCGCGAGCAGGCGACCCGGCTTGGCGACCGCGTGGTCGTGCTGGACGAGGGCAGGCTGACTAGTTGAGCGGCGATGTTGGGGACCGCAACGTCGCGCAGCGCGATGGGAGGCTCGTACCTTGAGCGGCGACGTTGGGTGGTGGGGCCTCGCGGCCTCGCTGATCATGATCGCCGCCGTCGCGCTGCTCTCCTGGCGTCAGAAGCTACGGCTGGAGCGCGACCTGGCGATCGCGGTCGCGCGCTCACTGACGCAGATGCTGCTGGTCGGGGCGGCGCTGGGGCTGATCGTTGACACCGACACGTGGCTCGGCTGGTCGTTCGTGTGGGTCGCCGGGATGGTCGCCTTCGCCGCGGTCACCGTCAGCCGGCGCGCGCCGATGCTGCCGGGCGTCCTCGGCGTGGCCCTGATCGCGATGAGCGCCAGCGCCATCGCCGGGCTCGGGCTGCTGTTCGCGCTGGGGATCTTCCCCGTGACGGGCCGGACGGTCGTGCCCGTCGCCGGCATGGTCCTCGGCAACTCGCTGGCCGCGGGCGTACTCACGATCCGCCGGCTGGTCGAGGCGGTCGCCGAGCGCCGCGCTGACCTCGAAGCGCGCCTGGCGCTCGGCCTGCCCTGGCAGCACGCCGTCCGCCCCACCGTCCGACAGGTACTGCGTACCGGGATCGCGCCCGACATCGAGCGGCTCAAGGCACTAGGGATCGTCGTGCTGCCAGGCGCCATGACCGGGTTGATCCTCGCCGGCGTCGACCCGCTGGACGCCGTCCGCGTCCAGCTCGCGTTGTTGTACGTGATCCTCGGGTCGGTCACCACGACGGCCAGCGTGATCGCGCTGCTCGGCACGCGGCGGCTGTTCACCGCCGACCACCGCCTCGTCCCGCTCGTGCGCAGCGCGCAAGACGAGGGGTGATCGCCCAGAGGGCGATCACCATGCGGCAACGGCCTGGCGGCCGTTCCCGCGGCTAAGGTCGCCCCCATGAACTTCACGTGGGAGGACGGCGAGCGGACGATCCGCTTCGGCCGCGGCGCGATCGCCGACGCGCCGAAGCTGCTGGGCGACAAGTACACCTTGCTCACCACCGAGCGCGCCGAGGCCGCCGCACCCGATGTCGTCGCTCGCGCGCACGCCCTCCACCACGTCGGCCCGGGCCTCGTCGACGAGCTCGCAGCCGACCTCCACGTCGCGGTCGGCGGCGCGCAGCTGCTCGTCGCGCTCGGCGGCGGCCGCGTCGTCGACGTCGCCAAGGCGCTGGCCGGCACGCGTGACGGCGTCCGCGCCGCCGCGATCCCGACCACGCTCAGCGCCGCCGAGATGACGCGGATCCACCGCAAGCCGGCTGGTCACGAGGCCACGGCGCGCAGCGTCCGCGCGGCGATCGTCATCAACGACCCCGACCTGTCGGCCTCCCAGCCCGTCTCCGAGCTCGCCGCATCGTCGGCCAACGCGCTGGCCCACGCAGTCGAGGCGCCGGTGACCATCTTCGCCTCGACGGTCCCGACCCTCGCGGCGCGCGAGGCGATCCGGCTCATCGACGTCGCCTGGCTGGTCGAGGGCGAGGACCCGTCCTACGTCGGCCGCGAGCAGCTCGCGCATGCGGCGCTGCTCAGCGGCTACGGGATCGACGCCGCGCGCTACGGCCTCAGCCACGTGCTCAGCCAGACGCTGGTGCGCGTCGGCGGCGCCGGCCACGGCCAGGCCAACGCCGCGGTCCTGCCCGTCGCGATCGCCGCACTGGAGCGCCGCAACCCAGGCCGCGTCGACCCCGACGGCACGCTCGGCGAGCTGGCCCGGCGTCTTGCCCGCCGCGCCGGCGCCGACGGCATCCGCCGCCTCGGCGTCCCCGAAGAGCGCCTCGACGCCTGCGCCGACGCCGCCGCCCAGCGCCAGGACCTCGCCTTCACGCCACCGCCCGCCGACCGCGACGAACTGCGCGCCCTCTACGCCGAGGCTTGGTGACGCCGACGGGCGCAGCCCGCACCAGCCGCAGACAGCCCGGTGGGCCTGTTCGCGGACGGCCTTCGTCCGGATCCGGGCCCACCCCGAGGGCGACAGCACGCCAACGTGGAGGTGGGCCTGTCTGCGGCCTCAGGGCGTCCGCAAACAGGCCCACCGCCGGGGCCCGCAAGGTGTGGCGATCATCCACCTTGGTGCCCCCCGAAACGGGCATCGAGGATGCACACTGCAGCCATGACCCGGAAGACCCTCATCCCCCTCATCGCCGTCGCCACGGCGGCCGTCATCCCCACCACGGCCGCCCTCGCTGCCGGCTCCGGCTCCACCGTCCCGGCCACCGCCGCCAGCGTCAAGGTTCAATCCGGCTACGCCTACTACGACAGCTTCAAGCCGCGCAACAAGCGCGTGGTCGTCGTCGTGGTCAAGACGGCCGGCCAGCTCCCACGCCGCTTCGACGGCTTAATCCGCGCCCGTGCCACCTTCGCCAAGCACGGCGGCGGCTCGATCGGCTCGGTCGGCGGACGCGCGTCACGCTGCTACACGTTCACGGTCCCGCTCAAGGACGGCCGCTTCTACCCGATCAACGGCGGCTCTGGCACCGGCGCCAAGGCCAGCCCCGGCCGCTACGCCGTGACCGTCTCGGCCAAGGACGCCGACGGCAAGACCGTCAGCTCGACCAAGACCATCACCTTGCGCGACCGCAAGGTCGGCGACCGGTCCGGTAAGCCGACAGGCTGCTAGCGAGCCGCGTTTGCGCGCGCAAACGCGCCCCGCTAAGAGATCTTCAAGAGCACGATCGTGTTCAGGGCAAACAGCACCGCGAAGAAGATCGTCCAGCGGTTCAGGTTGCGCTCGACGAGCGAGCCGCCGCCCAGCGATCCCTGGCCCGAGCCGACGCCGAACGCGCCAGAGAGCCCCGCGTCCTTCCCGGAGTGCATGAGCACAAGGAAAATCAGGACGATGCAGATGATGACCTGCACGACGGAGAGGATCGTCTCGAGCATGACCGGCTAGATGCTAGAGAGTTGGCCCGGAAGGCGCGCGGCTGTCGTCGCTGCCAACCCGGCCAACCCGCTCGTCGCCCGAAGCGCCAAGCGCATCCAGTCGGCGGAGCAGGTCGACGGCCTCGGCGCGCAGTTGGCGATCGATCGCCTTGTAGTCCGCTTCTGAGAGCTTGCCGGTGCGGAAGTCCATCTCGGCCTCGCGGATCTCGCGATAGCGCGCCTCCTTGGCCGCTTCGAGATCCTCCAGCTGCGACTGGTAGGCAGCATCGTCGGCTGCGGCGCGACCGCCGCGCAGCGGCCCCGCGATCGCCCACCCGGCCGCGCCCGCCGCCACCAGCACTCCAACCACCGCGAGGACGTCCATCAGCGGCGGCTACGCGCGCTCCGGGCGGGTGGGCCCGAGTTCCCGTGCGACCCGGGCGGCGTAGCCCGCCGTCGCGCGGCGGTGCGCGAGGTCGGCCGTCGGCCAGATGCAGATCAGGCCGCCGAGGAAGACGAGCAGCGAGCCCAGCCAGATCCAGGCCACCATCGGTGAGACGATCAGCCGGAAGGTGGCGGGCGGGGCGCTCTTGGCGTAGTTGTCGGTCAGCGACCGAATCGTCGTGCCGAGCGCCGTCGAGTAGTCCTGCGCGCTCAGCTTGCCCGACGCCTGCTTGAAGACCGCGTCGCCCTTCTTGACGATCGCCAGCGTCGGGTCGAGATCCGGCGTGACCGCGCTCCAGATGTCGAGGCCGAGGCCCGCCTTCATCGCGATCTCGCTCGTCGACTCGCCTTCGAAGTAGCGCCCGACCGCGCCCGCAAACGGCGCGCCCTCGATCGGGTAGTAGCCGCGCTCGGGCCGCAGGACCGCGACCTTCTTGTCGTCCTTGGAGACCGTCAGTTTCGCGCCGAAGACCAGCCGCTCGACGCCATCAGACGTGACGTCGATGCGCGACGTCGGGCCGTCGTAGCGCGCGGTATAGCCGCGACCGATCTCGGTGCTCTGGCCCTTCTTGAGCTGCACGGTGTGGACGTGCTGGAAGGCCGAGGACGCGGCGACGCCGACGAACAACACCGCCATCCCGAAGTGCACGGTGTAGCCGCCGTAGCGGCGCCGGTTACGGCGGATCAGCGTCAGGAACGCCAACGGGGCGCGCTCGCCCGTCATCGCCTTGCGGGCCCGCACACCGCGCACGAACTCCTGGACGATCGTGCCGACCGCGAAGGCCGCGAAGGCGAACATCGCCAGCGCCAGCGGCCGCCCGGCGACGCCGAAGGGAATCAGGACGATCGTCGTGCCCACGCCGGCGGCGAACGGCCACAGGAAGTTGCGGCGCGCGTTCTTGGGCGTCGCACGGCGCCACGCGATGACCGGGCCGATGCCCGACAGCAGGATCAGCGCCAGCGCCAGCGGGACGACGTACTTGTCATACCAGGGCGGTCCCAGCGACTGTTTGTTGCCGGTCAGCGCCTCGGAGATCAGCGGGAAGAACGTGCCCCAGAAGACCACGAACGCCATGCCGACCAACACCAGGTTGTTGGCCAGGAACATCGCCTCGCGCGAGAGCAGCGAGTCAAGCTTGTGCTCGGAGCGCAGCACGTCGCGTCGCGACACGACCAGCGCGACCGAGCCGGCGATCATCACGCCGATCAGGATCACGAACGGGATCCCGAGCGTCGACGCGCCGAAGGCATGGATCGAGTCCAGGATGCCCGAGCGGACCAGGAACGTGCCGAGGATCGCCAGCGTGCCGGTCGCGAGGATCAGCGACGCGTTCCACGTCTTCAACATCCCCCGCTTCTCCTGCACCATGATCGAGTGCAGGAACGCGGTGCCGGTCAGCCACGGCAGCAGCGAGGCGTTCTCGACCGGATCCCAGGCCCAATAGCCGCCCCAGCCCAGCTCGGCGTAGGACCAGCGAGCCCCGAGCAGGATGCCGACACCGAGGAAGATCCAGGCCCCCAGCGAGAAGCGGCGTGTCGCGGCGATCCACTCCGCGTCGACCCGCCGCACGATCAGCGCGCCGACCGCGAAGGCGAACGGCACCGCCCACAGCGTGTAGCCGCTGTAGAGCATCGGCGGGTGGATCATCATCGACGGATGGCGCAGCAGCGGGTTGAGGCCCGTCCCGTCGCGCGGTGCGATCGGCAGCGTGTCGAACGGCGAGACCGCGAAGACGAGCAGGCCACCGAAGAAGGCCGCAAAGCCGAGCAGCACCGCAATCGCGTAGGGCTGCACGTCGCGCATGCGATGGCGCGTAAGGAAGATGACGAGGCTCGACCACACCGACAGCAGCCACAGCCACAGCAGCAGCGAGCCCTCCTGCGAGGACCAGGCGGCGGCCGCCTTGTAGAAGGTCGGCGTCGTAATCGAGGAGTGCGACTGGACGACGGCCAGCGAGAAGTCGTTGCGCAGGAACGCCAGCTCCAAGACGACGAAGGCGCCGGTGGTCAGCGCGGCCAGCGTGTAGACGGCGCGGCGGGCGCTCGTCACCCACTCACGGCGCCCGGCGATCGCGCCGTACAGCGCTGCGCCGATGCCGTAGAGCGCGACGGCAAACGCCAGGAACGTCAGACCACGGCCGAGATCCGCCATCGAGGCCTCAGGTCTTCTGCGTCTTGGACTGCTCTTGGAACTTCGACGGGCACTTGGTCACGAGCGAGTCCTTCTCGCCCACGAACGTGGCGCCCTCGCGCTTCACGGTGATGATGACCTCGCGGCCAGCGCGGAACGTGTCGGCGACCGAGCCGGTGTAGCGAATCGGCACCGAGGCGGTGCCCTCGCGATCACGGACACGGAACTGCAGGGTCGTGCCGTCCTTCTGGATCGTGCCGTCGACGACCTTGCCGGTCAGCTGGTAGGAGCGTCCGGGATCGGCGCTCGCGAGGAGCTGGCTCGGGGTGCGCGCCTCGCTCGAGGCGCTGAAGCTGGTGTAGACGAGCGCGGCCGCCAGGACGACGGCGGCGCTCAACGCCACGACCAGTCGTACGCGGCGCTTGCGTGCGGGGTCCATCGCCGCGCAGTATCGCAGCCTCGGCGGCTCGCCCGCTCCGCCATGGCCCGCCCAACCGTGGTTAGGGCAGGTGTCCAGTACTGCTCAAGCGCCAGGTTGGTCCGACGATGACCAGGAGCGCAACCTCTAGGCGCCTGCGGTGTCTCTGGAGGTTGCAGACACCACCATGCGCGTCCGCCCACTCGCCCCCACCGAACGCCGAGCCCGCAGCGAGCGCCGCCCGCACATCTTCGGGCGACCGGCCCCCGAGCCGCAGCCCGCCCCGCTGGCCCCCGAGCCCGCTTCCGCGGCGGCGCCCGACCAGCCGGCCGACGAGCACTTGGCCGAGCGGCGTCACCGCGACTCGGTCACCCCGGAGGACACCGCGCTGTATGGGTGCTCCTGCGGTTTTCAGTTCCAGGCGCCGGTCTCGACCTCGGTCAGCTGCCCGCACTGCGGGACCGGCCAGGCTTGGTAGCGAGCGCCGCCACCAGCTGAAGATCTGCCTCGCCGCCGCGTGCGGTCAGGCGCAGGTGGCGCTCGGTCAGGCCAGGGAACGTTGCGGCAGGGCGAACGGCGATGCCGTCGCGCTCGCGCAGCGTGTGCGCGAGCGCTGTTGCGTCCTGGCCGGGGCGGAGCTCGATGAGGAGGAAGTTCGCCGCGCCGTCGTGGACGCGCGCATCGGGGAGCGCCGCGGTGATGGCGGCGTGCAGCGCAACACGGTCGACCTGCGCGCGGTGGGCGGTGGCGTGGAGCCGCTCGGGCTGGTCGGCAGCAGCGTGCGCGGCGGCGAGGGCGAGGCCGTTGACCGGCCACGCCTGACGGCGGTCGCGCAGCCGCTGAGCGACCGCCGGCGCCGCGAGCAGGTAGCCGACGCGCAGGCCAGGGACCGCGAGGATCTTGGTGAGGCTGCGGAGCACGATCAACCCCTCGTCCTTGCTCGACGACAGCGACTCCGGCTCGCCTGGCACGAAGTCCATGAACGCCTCGTCGACGATGAGCGTGCGGCCGGGCTTCATGATGGCCTCGATCGCAGCGCGCGGGTGCAGGACGCCGGTCGGGTTGGTGGGGTTGCCGATGACGACGAGGTCCGCACCGTCCGGGATCGCTGCCGGATCCAAGCTGTAGGGGTCGCTCAGGATCACAGGCGCGGCCGGGGATCCGGCGGCCGCCAGCGCGCGGTCGGGCTCGGTGAACTGCGGGTGCACGACGGCCGGCCGCCGCGCGCCGACGCCAAGCGTCTCGGCGATCAGCGTGAAGCCGTGGGCGGCGCCGTTGAGCAGGACGACCTCGGAGGGGTCGCGACCGTGGCGCCGGGCGACGGCTGCCGCGGCCGCGCGCTCGTCGGGATAGGCGCTCAGCGCCCCATCCAGCTCGGCGCGCAGCAGCGCCCGCAGCCAGTCCGGTGGACCCCCGGTCGCGACGTTCACCGCATGGTCGGCCCGAGCGCCGCGGGCCCAGGCGTCACCGTGGACGTCGGCGCTCACGGCAGCTCCACAACCCGCCCGGCGACGACGAGCAGCGCGCGGTCGGCCGCGGCGCTCAGCGCCTGGGTGGCGTCGCCAAGGACGTCGAGCCACAGCCGCGTCGCGCCGCTGGGCGGCACCGGGCCCCACCCGGCCTCCTCGGCGACGATGACCGTCAGGCCCTCGCGATCGCCAGCCAGGCTCGCGACCGTCGCGACCGCCGCCCGCAGCTGCTGCGCGGCGACCGTGCCGTCCGCCCCGTCCTCCAGGGCGCCCGCGCGCCACAGCACCTCGCTGACCCACGTGCCGAGCGAATCGAGTAGGACCGTCGCGTCCTGTGGCGCGGCGAGCAGCGCCGCGACGACGTCGGCGCTCTCCACCGTGGTCCAGGACGGCGGTCGCGCAGCCTGATGTACGACCACCCGCGCCGCCAGCTCCTCATCGGTCACGGTCAGCGGCGCGATAACGGTGACCGGCGCGCCGGTCACCGCCGCCAGCTGCTCGGCGATCCGGCTCTTGCCCGAGCGGCGCGGGCCGAGGACGAGCGTCAGCGCCACGCTAGGACTCCTGCAGCGATGGCCAGCACGGCGCTCGTCGTCGCGCTCAGGCGCACGGCGCGGCGCAGCGCGGCGGTGTCCGGCGGTGGCCCGGAGCCGAGGTGCGGGCGCGTCTCGACCTGGCCGTCGTAGTCGTTGGCGCCGCCGAGGGTGACGCCGAGCGCACCCGCGAACGCCGCTTCGACGCGGCCGGCGTTCGGGCTGGGATGGTGGGCGCCGTCACGGCGCCAGGCGCGCAGCGCGCCGGGCGCGTCCTCCCCGCAGAGCGTTGCGGCGAGGACCGTCGCGGCGGCGCAGGTGCGCGCGGCGGGCCAGCCGAGCGCATCGTCCAGACGCGCCGCACCCCAGCCGAACTCCGCATAGCGGGCGGTGCGGTAGCCGACCATCGCGTCGAGCGTGTTGGCTGCGCGGTGGACAACCGCACCTGGCGCGCCGGCCACCGCACCCCAGAAGAGCGTGCCGGCCTCGGCGTCGGCGGTGTTCTCGGCCAGCGACTCGAGCGCCGCCCGCGTCAGCTCCGGACCATCCAGCGCCTCGGTCCGGCGCGCCACCAATGAGCGCGCCAGCGTCCGCGCGGCCGGCAGGTCGCCCGCGTCGATGAGGTCGGCCATCCGCAGCGCCGTGCGCCGCAGCGAGCGCCCGCCCAGCGCCGCCCAGCCACAGAGCGCGGTGACCAGCGCGCGGCGCAAGGCGCTCCCACGCGCCGCACGGGCAGCGGCGAGCGTCGGCAGCGCGACGAGGACCGCGGCATGGGCTGCGCCGGCAGCGCGCGAAGGCCTATAGGTCGCTCGCTCGACCGCAGCCGCCGTCTGGCCGAAGCCCGCGACCGGATGCAGCCGCGCAGGATCGCCGAGCAGCGCATCGAGCGCTACCGCGGCCAGCAGGCCGACACTACGGGCGGCCGGCATCAGCAGTCCCTTCCGTAGATCCGGCGAAGGTGGACACGCCCATCTCGGCCGCGAACGCGACGAAGTCCTGCGCGCCCTCAGAGACCGCAGCGTGGACGCAGCGCGCGATCGCCGCGCCCGCTGTCGACATCGGCCCGGCGAACGGCTCGGTCGCCCCGGGCGGCGCCGCGATGCAGATGGAGTCGGTCGCCGTGCCGGTCGCGTAGCCGTCGTGGTTGGCGGCGCGGATGCCGGCGTCGGCGAGGCCCTGGGCCTTGGCCTCGGTCGCGGTCTGGACGGCGTAGACGAGCGCGCCGTCGGTCAGCGGCGCCGCGACGAGCACGAGGATGTTGATGGTGTTGACCGCCGGGACCCCGTGCAGGTGCCGGCCTGCGGCGGCGAGCGGGACGCCGATGCCGACGGTCGCCACCACCCGCGCGCCATCCGGCTCCTCATGCCCGATCGCGCGATCGACGTGGGCGGCGGTCATCGCGCCCAGCGTCGCCTGCGGGTCCAGGCCGCGTGCGGCCATCTCCTCCTGGAGATGGACCTCAGGATCCATCCGCGCGTAACCGTGAGGCACCTGGAGGTTCAGCCAGCCGCGCGCGTCGCGTAATCCACCGCCGACAACAGCGCTCGACAGGCAGCGACGCACACCGCCGAAGTCGACGACGAGCGCCGGCGTCACCGGTCGAGCTCCGCGACCCCGGCGGGCGCGAACGGCGCGTCCCACACGCGGGCGCGGGCGACTAACCGCTCGTGCAGCCGCATCGGCCCGCCGCGCGCCACGCCGTCGCCCGTGACGACGAGCGGCACGGGCTCGGGATGGTGGCGCCCAGTCTCCACGCAGGTCGCGTGGTCGCTGGTGACCGCGAGCAGGCCGCCGATGTCGTCGACGGCGCGCGCGAGCGGGCGGATTACCTCCGCGTCAGCCGCCTCGAGCATCGCCTTCTTGCCGATGCGGTCACGGTGGTGGGCAGCCTCGTCGGCGCCGCCGATGTGGACGACCACCGTCTCGGCACTGCGCAGCGCGACCAGCGCCGCGCCCGTCTTGGCCCACAGGTCGCTGCCGACGTCGCCGGTCGCGCCACCCGGCGTGATGACGTCGGCGCCGAGCAGGCGCCCGCAGCCTGCGGCGGCACCGCGCGCCGCGATGACCACCGTGGAGCGATCGAGCACGGGGCTCAGCTCCTGCCCGTCGTCCCAGACGTGCGTCGACATCGTCGCGAGCCTGCGGATCTCCGGCCGCCGCCGGCCGACGGCAAGGAAGCGATGGCCCTTGAGATGCAAGACCTCGTGATCGGGCAGGCGATCGGCGAGGTCGGGAGCGAGCAGCATCGCCTCGGCGGTGATGCTGCGACGACCATCGGCGTGGTGCAGATCGATGCGCCAGACGCCCGCCCCGGACGGGACGTCGATCTCGGCGGCGGCCGCCTCGACGCGACCGCGGTCCACCGGACTGCTCGGCGCGGCGCCGAGCAGCGTCGGGATGCCGACCTCGCTGCCGGGGCTCAACCCGTCAGGCGTCGTCGCGACGCGGGCGACCCTGCCGCGGTCACAGAGTGCGTCGAGCGCGGGCATCTGCGCCTCTTCCAATGTGGACGGCCACGGCCAAAGCGGCTCAGCGGCACCGTCGAGGATGACCAGGACGCGCGTCACCCGCTCACGCCCGCCTCGGCGAAGGTCGCCATCTCGTCGTGCAGCGCGCATGCCGCCTGGACGAGCAGCAGCGCGGTCGCCGCACCGGAGCCCTCGCCCAGCCGCAGGTCGAGCTCGATCAGCGGACGCAGCCCAAGGTGGTTGAGCAGATGCTCGTGCGCAGGCTCGACGCTGCGATGCCCGGCGAGCAGACGGTCGCGCAGGTCGGGGGCCAACCGCACGGCGACCGCGATCGCCGCGGTGGCGATCACGCCATCGCAGATCAGGCCGAGCCCGTGCTCGCCGGCGCCGAGCGCGAGGCCGCACAGAACGGCCAGCTCGCCGCCGCCCAAGCGCCGCAGCAGCTCGATCGGATCGCCGGCGACGTGCGGGCCATGCAGCTCCAGCGCCCGCTCGATCGTGGCGCGCTTGCGCTGCAGCCCGGCGTCGTCGACGCCCGTCCCGCGGCCCACGACCGCCGCCGCGTCCAGCCCGCACAACACCGCGGTCAGGCACGCCGCGGGCGTCGTGTTCGCGATGCCCATCTCCCCCGCGATCAGCAGGTCGACGCCATCGGCCGCCGCTTGGGCGGCCAGCTCGCGCCCGGCGCGAATCGCGCTGCGCACCTCATCGGCCGCCAGCGCCGGCTCGACGGCGAGGTTGCCCGAGGGGGCCGACAGGCCGATGTCGACCTGCGCGATGCCGTCCGGGGCGGCGATCACGCCCGCATCGACGAGGACGACGTCGGCGCCCGCGTGGCGCGCCAGCACCGTGATCGCGGCGAACCCGGCGCCGAACGCGCCGAGCATCTGGCCGGTGACCTCCTGCGGGAACGCGGAGACGCCTTCCGCCGCGACGCCGTGATCGGCGGCGGCGATGACGACCCGCGTGCGCGGCACCGGACGCTCGCGACCGGTGACGCCAGCCACCCAGATCGCGACCTCCTCCAACCGCCCCAGCGAGCCCGGCGGCTTGAGCAACTGCCCTTGCCGGGCCTGGGCGGCGTCGCGCGCCACCGGGTCGATCGGCTGCATCTTGGGGATGACGATGGTGTCGCTCATGCGGTGGTCCTCTGGAGGTCGAGGGTGGGAAGCGATCGGGCCGGACCGCCGACGCCGCCGGCCAGCAGCGCGTCGAGGACGTCACGGTCGACATGCTCGTCGATGAGGTCGCCGAGGACGTCGAGGCGGCGCTCGCGCACGTCGGAGAAGGGGACATCGCCGGGCCGCCAGTCACGGCCGCGCTCACCAGCGACCCACGCCAACAGCGCGCGCCGGACCGCGTCGCCTTCGAGCAGGCCGTGCCAGCTCGTGCCGAGCACGGTGCCCGTGACGCAGCCCTCGGGCTCGCCGGCGGCGGTGGTCAGGAGCGGCTCGCCGCCGCGCGGGCGCAGACGCGGGCGCGGGTCGCCGTGGCGAATCTCGTAGCCGGTCGCGGCGGCACCGCCGAGCCACGGTGCCGCAGTCCCGCGCTGCTGGCGCAGCAGCTTGTCGGCGGTGAACATGGTCTCGACCGGCAGCAACCCAAGGCCATCAACAACGCCGACGCGACTCTCGACCGTGTCCTCGATCCGCTCGCCCAGCAGTTGGTAGCCGCCGCAGATCCCGAGGATCGGACCGCCGGATGCGGCGCGGCTGGCGAGCGCCACGTCGAGCCCGTCGTCGCGCAGCGACTCCAGGTCGGCGACGGTCGCCTTCGTGCCGGGGATGACGACGAGGTCGGCGCGCTCGATGTCTGCCGAGGAGCGCGTGTAGCGCACGGCGACGCCGGGCTCGGCGGCCAACGCGTCGAGGTCGGTGAAGTTCGAGATCCAGCGCAGCCGCACGACGGCGACGTCCAGCGTGTCGCGGCCGACGGCCGGGGCGGGCGCAAGTGCGGGTGCTTGCAGGGCGAGCGAGTCCTCGGCGTCGAGCCAGAGCCCCTCGCGCCACGGCAGGACGCCGATCGTACGCCGCCCGGTCAACGCATATGCCATCTCCAGCCCCGGCGCGAGCAGCGCTATATCGCCCCGAAACTTGTTGATGAGGAACGCCGCCACGTGGCGCTGATCCTCGGCGTCGAGCACCGCCAGCGTCCCGATCAACGAGGCGAAGACGCCACCGCGGTCGATGTCGCCGACCAGCAGCACGGGTAGGCCGGCGGCGCGCGCGAGGCCCATGTTGGCAAGGTCGCGCTCGCGCAGGTTGATCTCGGCGGGTGAGCCGGCGCCCTCGCAGATGACGGCATCGAAGCGCGCGCGCAGCGAGCCCAGCGCATCGAGGACCGGCTGCCGCAGCGAGCCCGCCAGCCCTTGGTAGGAGCGCGCGGTCGCCTCTGCGTAGGGCTTGCCCATCAGCAGGACCTGCGACGACGTCTCCCCCGCGGGCTTGATCAACACGGGGTTCATCGCGGCCTCGGGCTCGATGCCGCAGGCGGCCGCCTGCATCGCCTGGGCGCGACCGATCTCGGCACCCGCTGCCGTCACCGCCGAGTTGTTGGACATGTTCTGGGCCTTGAACGGCGCAACCCGCACGCCGCGACGGGCCAAGGAGCGGCAGATGCCGGCGGTCACCAACGACTTGCCGGCATCCGACCCGGTCCCACAGACCAGGAGGGCGCCCTGCATCACGACCACGCTCCCGCCAAGGCGACCAGCGTCGCGACCTCCACCAGCTTGCCCGCCGCTCCGAGCGTGTCGCCGGTGCGCCCGCCGAAGGTGCGCAGCTGCACGAGGCCCGCCAGCACGGCGACGACCACGCTCACGCTCAGCGCGAGCGCGCCGTCTCGCACCCCCGCAACGGCGAGCACGCCAGCGACGGCGACGGCCGACGCGATCAGCGCGGCCGGCAGGGTCACCACCAGCCCGCGGCCAAGCCCGCCCTCGGCGCGCGCGCTGGGCAGCGCCGCCGCGGTCAGCACCATCGCCGTGCGCGACAGCACGTGCGCGGCGACCAGTGCGCGGACGGCGTGCTCGGCATCGAGCCCAGCGAGCGCCAGCGCGGCGACGAGCAGCGCGCAGGCCATCGCCAGCGCGCCGTGCGCCCCGACGGCCGAGTCCTTCATCGCCGCCAGCCGCCGCTCGCGCGTGCCGTGGACGCCGAGGCCGTCGGCCGTGTCGGCCAGCCCGTCCTCATGCAGGCCACGGGTTAGGACGATGGCAACGATGAGCCCCAGCGCGCCAGAGACCGCGAGCGGCAGCCCGGCGGCGTCACCCAGCGCGACGGTGCCACCTGCCACCCCGCCGACGAGCGCACCGATCACCGGGAACCACACGGCGGCGCGCGAGAGCCATGCGTCACCGAGGCCGTCGAGCCGGCCCGCCGGCACGACGGTCAAGAAGCCCACGGCTAAGCGCGCGCCGACCATCACGCGCGCCCCTCGGGGTTGGCGCGTACTGCGCCGCGGCGACGCAGCTCGATCAACGAAACGACCTCCTCGGGATATCCGCGTCCCGACGTCAAAGGGTGGTTGCGATGGCCGGGTGAAGTTCCTGGCTTGCCGAGGTGCCGTCCTTGAGGACGACCCTCGGTCACAGTGGCGCGACCGCGTCGGATTCTCACCGACTTCCCGCACCATCGCCGAACGGCGCGGACAGTACCACGATGGATTTGGCAAGGTGCGGGCGTGAGCGAGCGCTATCCGCAGCGGGCCTGGGCCCTTCCCGACACCGCGACCGAGGTGCTCCTCGTGCGCCACGGCGCCTCCCAAGACGCCATCCCGGGAGAGCCCTTCGAGATGGTCGAGGGCCACGCCGATCCGGCGCTGTCGTCGATCGGCGAGCAACAGGCCGCGCTGGTCGGCGCACGCCTGGCGGCCGACCCGCCGGACGCCTTATTCGTCACGTCGCTGCGGCGCACGGTGCAGACCGCGGCGCCACTGGTCGCCGCGACGGGCCTTGAGCCGACAGTCATCCCAGAGCTCTCAGAGGTCCACCTCGGTGAGTGGGAAGGCGGCGAGCTGCGCATCCGCACCGCCCACGGCGACCCGCTCGTGCGGACGATCTTCGAGGAGCAGCGCTGGGACGTCATCCCCGGCGCCGAACCGATGGAGGAGTTTGCGCAGCGCACGCGCCGCGGCCTGCTGCGCGTCGTGGAGCTGACCGGTCCGGGACGCGTCGCGGTCGCCGTCGTTCACGGCGGCGTCATCGGCGAGCTCGCCCGTCAGGCGACCTCGGCGCCGCGGCTGTCCCTCATCCACGCCGAAAACACCTCGATCACCCGCATCATCGTCTTCGCTGACGGCCGCTGGCTCCTGCGCAGCTTCAACGACACATCGCACCTGTAGGGGGCGAACTTCCGGCCGCTGGCACCTAAACGTTGCGATGCAACGTCTAGATGCCATCCAAGCGCTGGCTGCGAGGCAACACGGGCTGGTCGCGCGGCGCCAACTGCTGGCGATCGGCCTGAGTGCAGGCGGGATCGATCATTGGCGGCGAAACGGGAGGCTGGTCGTCGTGCGCCGCGGCGTCTATGCGCTCGGCCACGCGGAGCTGCGCCGAGAAGGACATGTGCTTGCCGCGGTGCTAGCGGTCGGCGATGACGCCGTGTTGAGCCATCGCAGCGCGGCACGGCAGTGGGGGCTGCGGCCGTGGAGCGGCGCGTTCTTCGAGCTGTCGATCCCGTCGGATCGTGGTCGCAAGCCGCAGCGCGATCTGCGCGTCCATCGTTCGATCGACCTGCACCCATGGGAGCTCGGCGAGGACGGCGGTCTGCCGATAACCACTCCCGCCCGAACGCTCCTCGACCTCGCCGCCGTCGTCCCGCCTCACCACCTGCGGCGCGCCGTCGAGCGCGCCGAGCACCTGGAGATCTATGACCACACCGCGGTGCTCCGTGTCCTCGCCACCCATCCCGCTCGCCCCGGCTCGCCCGCGCTTACCTCCCTCCTCACCGACCTCCACGATCACGGCACGACATCGATGTCCCGCAGCGATCTCGAGGCGCTCTTCCTTCAGCTCTGCCTCGACCATGATCTCCCACGCCCACAGGTCAACCGCTATGACAACGGACGCGAACTCGACTTCCGCTGGCCGGAGCACCGGCTCGCTGTGGAGACCAACGGCTTCTGGGTCCACCGCACACGCGACGCGTTCGAGCGCGATCACGGGCGGCGCCTGGAGCTTGAGGCCGCCGGCTGGCGCGTGATCTCGCTGACGTGGCGGCAGGTGGTCGATCACCCGGACAAGATCGCTGCGCACGTGCGCAGGGTGCTCGCCGAGCTGGCTGGCACATAGACGTTGTGCCACAACGTCTAGGTGCCATTCGTCGGAATCGCCCGCCGTCGCCCCGGGCCTGCTGGAATGTCGGATGTGCCCACCACCACCGCCCCCGCCCCGGCCCCCGCCACGCCTGACCTCCGTCGCCAGCTGAACATCACCCTCGCCGTCGGCCTGGCCGACGCGCTGTTGCTGGTGGTGCTCATGTACTTCGCCTTCGTCGACCGCAGCGACACCGCGGTCCACATCCTCGGTCCGATCCATGGCCTCGGCTTCATCGCGCTGGTGCTGCTCGCCGGCAATGGCGCGCTGCGGAAGCTCTGGGGCTGGTGGTTTCCGGCACTGGTGATCGTCACCGGCGGCCCGGTCGGGTCGATCATCGGCGACGTCGTGCTGCGGCGCGGGCTCAACCAAACCGAGCACGGATAGGACCCCTTCGCCATGGCCATCGACGCCTGGATCCAGCACCCGACGCCGCGTTTCCTCGAGAAGGACATGTTCGCGTCCTTGCGCCGCTGGACCGGCGAGGAGCCGCCGCCCGAGGAGCTCCCGTTGGCCTTTACGCTCGCCGCGATGGACGCGGGTGGCGTCACCGAGGCAATGCTGTCGGCCTGGTATGGCCCCGAAGGCGCGCTGATCTCCAACGAGGAAGTCGCCGGCTGGGTCGCCGAAGCGCCGGGGCGCCTGCACGGCCTTGCGTCGGTGACTCTGCGCCACCCCATGGAGGGCGTGCGGGAACTGCGCCACTACGTGACCGACCTCGGGTTCAAGGGCCTGCGGATGCTGCCCTGGCTCTGGGAGACGCCGCCGACCGATCGGCGTTTCTATCCGCTCTACGCCACCTGCGTGGAGCTGGACGTGCCGTTTTGCACGCAGGTCGGCCACACCGGCCCGCTGCGCCCCTCGGAGACCGGCCGGCCGATCCCCTACATCGATCAGGTCGCACTCGACTTCCCCGAGCTGACGATCGTCTGCGGCCACCTCGGCTACCCGTGGACCGAGGAGATGATCGCCGTCGCCCGCAAGCACGAGAACGTCGTGATCGACACCTCTGCCTACACAACCAACCGCCTCCCGCCCGAGATCATCACCTACATGAAGTCCAACAGCGGGCGTCACAAGGTGCTGTTCGGCTCAAACTTCCCCATGATCACCCCCGAGTACGCGCTGGCCGGCCTCGACGCCCTCGGCCTCGACGACGAGGTGCGCCACCTCTACCTGGAGGGCAACGCGCGGCGGGTCTTCGGCCTGCTGTGATCTGGCGATGAGCGAAGAGCCCGACGCCGTCGCCGCCTTCCGCGCCCGGCGTGACCGGATCCGCGACGAGATGGGCGGCGCGGCACGGATCGAGCGACTGCACGCCCGTGGTGAGCGGACAATCCGCGAGCACCTCGACGCGCTGCTGGACGACGGCTCCTTCGACGAGGTCGGCACCTTCGTGCGCTCCCTGCGCCCTGAGGACCACGATGAGACGCCGGGCGACGGCAAGGTCGGCGGCCACGGCACGATCGACGGGCGCCCGGTCACGGTGGCCGGCGACGACATCACCGTCAAGCGCGGCTCGTCCTCGCCGATGGGCTCGCGCCGCCTCGGCCGTCTCTTCGCGCACGCCGAGCGCAGCGGCCACCCGATCGTCTACTTCGGCGCCACCGGCGGCGCGCGCATCCCCGACTCGCTCGGCTCGGCCGGCTTCGCGCAGGTGGCTGTCGACGTCGAGCTCTTCCGCCGCGCCCGCCGCGTCCCGTTCATCACCGTGATCGCCGGCGACTCGTTCGGCGGCTCGTCGTTCGTCAGCGCCGCGTCAGATCTCGTGATCCAGGTCCGCGGCACCTGCCTGGCGGTCACCTCGCCGCTGGTGGCCAAGATCGCCACCGGCGAGGACCTCACCAACGACGAGCTTGGCGGCGTTGATGTCCACGCGCGCAAGACCGGCCAGATCGACCTCGTCGCCGAGGACTACGACGAGGCCTACACCTTGATCCGCCGCGCGCTCGCGCTGCTGCCGGCCAACGCCAAGCAGCGTTCTGCGCGCACCGGAGACGGCGACGGCGACCCGGAGGCTCCCCGCCTCCCGATTCCACCCGATCCCGAGCTGGCCGAGATCGTCCCCCGTCGCCGCTCGCGCGCCTACGACGTCCACAAGCTCCTGGCGCGCGTCCTCGACCCCGAGTCCCTGCTGGAGCTGGGCGCCGGCTACGGCCGCGGGCTGGTCTGCGGCTTGGGCCGCCTCGACGGCCACGCCGTCGGCGTCGTCGCCAGCCAGCCGAAGTTCTTCGCCGGCGCGCTGGACCCCGCGGCGTGCGAGAAGGCCGTCAAGCTGCTCTGCCTCTGCGACGCCTTCGACATCCCCGTGCTCTTCTTCCAGGACGTGCCGGGCTTCTTCGTCGGCAAGCAGGTCGAGCACGACGGCATGCTCAAGCACGCGATCCGGTTACAGACCGCGCTCGCGCTCTCCGAAGCGCCGAAGATCACCACCATCTTGCGCAAGGCCTATGGGTTGGCCTACTTCAGCCTTGGCGGTAACGACAGCGGGGTAGACCTGGTCTATGCCTGGCCGACCGCCGAGATCTCGTTCATGGACCCACTCGTCGCCGCCAACGTGGTGGCCGGCGGCGACGATGCCGCGCGCGACGCGATGGCCGACGCGCTGCGCGCCGACATCGACCCCTACGGCGCGGCCGGCCTGATGAAGGTCGACGAGATCATCGACCCCGCCGACACGCGCGCCACGCTGGCCCGCGCGCTCACGCGCCTCGCCGGCCGCCCGGTCGCTGACGGCGCTCGTCGCCCGCTCGCGACATGGCCCACGTGCTGACCGCCACGAATAACCCGGACGGGTGGTTGAGCCCGCCGTGCCCTCGCGCCATGCGACGGCGGCCATCAGGGTGGTTCGCGGTGCCCGCTCATAAGGGATCTGGTCAGGACTCCCGCCGACATCGGGACGTCGGCCGCTGTGAGCGCGTTCCCACTCCTCAGGTGGGCCGGGCCTCAGCGCCCGGCCCATCGACCCTTCCCCATCGATGAAGGTCGAGCCCTCCGGCACCGACGGCCCGGGCAGCGCGTCGTTCTCGCCGATCTCGGCCCTGCATCTGTTCGTGTCGCTGCTCGGCGAGGTCGAGCAAGCCTCGCCCGACGCGCCCGGCGCCTTCTACAACCGCCTCGCCGAGGCCGTCTGCCGCCTCGGGTCGATGCGGAGCGCCGTCGTCTTCATCTACGACGACGTCGCCCGCCGCGTGCGGATCGTCGGCTCCCACGAGGTCGACATCGAGCTCTTCGACGGCCACAACCTCGCGATCGAGGCAGCGCCGATCGCCGGCCGCGCGCTCGACCTCGACCAGGTGCTGGAGGGCCGCACCGACGAGCTGTCGGCGCCCTACGACACGCTGATGGAGATCGAGCACCTCGTCTGCGTGCCGCTTGCCGCGGGCGGCCACGGCTTCGGCGTGATCCTCGCCGAGGGGACCGAGCGGCAGTTGACCGACCAGGAGCGCGAGGTCCTGCGCTCGCTGGGCAAGGTCTGCGCGCTGGCGCTGTCGGCGCGCAAGGCGACGCGCCAGCAGGTCGACGGCCGCCATCTCGCCGACCGCATCGACCTCGCGCGCGAGATCCACGAGCGCGTCGTCCAGCGCGTCTTTGGGGTCGTCATGGCGCTCCAGTCCGGCGCGCTGCTCGACGACGCCGACCAGCGCCGCGCCGCGGCTGAGCTGGGCGCCGCGCTCGACGATCTGCGCGAAGCGATGGCGCGCCCGCTGGCCGCCACGCCGCGGCACACGGTGCTGACGCTGCATGAGGAGCTGCTCCGGCTGGCCGCCAACGCGCCGGAGGTCACCGTCAACTGGCAGGACGACCTCACCGTCCCGGCGATCTTCGAGCCCGTAACGCAGTCGATCCTCGGCGAGGCGATCCGCAATGCCCGCCGCCATGCCGCGCCCGCGCGCATCGAGGTGGCCGTCCGCGGAGACGCCGATACCGTGGAGCTGGAGATCACCAACGACGGCGTCGGGCCCGCGCAACGCGGCGGCGCCGGGATGGGGCTGCGCATCTCCGCCTTCGAGGCCCTCCAGCACGGCGCGTCGCTGACCTTCGGCCCCACCGGGCCCGAGCATTGGCACGTCCGCCTCGTCCTCCCCCGACCCGAGACCGCATGACCGAACGCAACCTCCGTGTCCTTGTCGTCGACGACCACCAGGTCGTCCACTGGGGGCTGCGCCTGATGCTGGGCCGGCTCGACTGGGTCGAGCGCTGCATCCCGGCGGCGACGGGCGAGCAGGCCGTCGAGTTCGCCCGCCGCTATACGCCGCACGTGGCACTGGTCGACCTGTTCGTCGGCGAGGAGTCCGGACCCGAGATCGTCGGCATGATCCGCACCGCCTCGCCGACCACGCGGGCGCTGCTGTACTCCGGCGCTGGAAGGCTGTCGGCCAAGGCGGCCCGCGCCGCCGGCGCGCACGGGTTCATCACCAAGGAGCGCGACGCGACCGAGCTGGCCGACGCGATCCGCCGCGTCGGCCGTGGGCTGAGCGTCTTTGACGACTCCGCGCCCTCAGGGATGGTGTTGACCGACCGCGAGCGCCAGGTGCTCGAGCGGGTGGCGGGCGGGATGACCAACGCCGAGATCGCCACCGAGCTGCACCTCTCGCCCAACACGGTCAAACAGCACGCGTCGGGCATGTTTCGCAAGATCGGCGCGCGCAATCGCACCGAGGCCGTGCAGCGCGCGCAGCGCCTGGGCCTGATCTCCTAGTTCTCTGCGTTCTCCTGCACCGGATCGGGTGCACTTGGAGGCGTTGATGGTGTGGAATGGCGTTGGGCGCGCAACGCTATGGGTTGTGCTTAATCCGCCGGAGACCGAGGACACTACGCCGGACCGCGCCGGCGGCCTCCTGCTGACCGGCGCTTCCGGGTTCGTCGGCCAAAGCGTGCTCGCGCGCTGGCTGGCGCGAACCGACCGCCCCGTGACGGTCCTGGTGCGCGCGGCCGATGACGATGCGGCGCTCGCGCGTGTGGCCGCGCTGCTCGGCGAGGACGCGATGCGGGCGCGGCGCGGTGAGCTGCACGCGCTGGCGACCGACCTCACGGACTTCGACCCGGACGCCATCGTCGCGCGCGCGGCCGCCAAGGGCGCCGGCCCGATCGACCAGGTCATCCACGCCGCCGCATGCGTGCGCTTTGACCAGACGATCGAGGACGCCCGCACGGTCAACGTCGCCGGCACGGAGCGGATGCTCGCGCTGGCGCGCCGGCTGCACGCCGACCACCCGCTGCGCCGCTACGTGCAGGTGTCGACGGCGTATGTCGCCGGCGACCATCCCGGCGGCTTTTGCGAGGCCGACCGCCGCATCGGCCAGCGCTTTCGCAACAGCTACGAGCAGTCCAAGATCGAGGCCGAGGAGCTGGTGGTCGGCGCAGCGCTCGACGGTCTCCCCGTTCAGGTCGTGCGCCCGTCGATCGTCGTCGGGGATCGCCAGTCGGGCTGGACCGCGGCGTTCAACGTCCTTTACGTGCCGTTGCGCGCGCTGGTCGCCGGCGCCGTCGACGCGGTGCCCGAGCAGGATCGCGGGCTGCTGGACGTCGTGCCGGTCGACTACGTCGCCGACGGGTTGCTGGGGCTGTCAGACGCACCCGCCGACGGCCGCACCTACCACCTGACCGCCGGACGCCACGCGATCACCGTCGGTCAGCTGGCCGACCTCGCATGCAAGTCGACGGGGCGCAAGCCGCCGCCGCGGGTCAGCGCGGAGACGTTCGCGACGACGCTCGGGGGGAGCGCCGCGGGGCGCGTCCTGGCCGCCAACCTCGGCGACTACCTGCCCTACCTCGACGTCCGCACCAAGTTCGATGCGGCGGGTGCCGAGGCGCACCTCGGCCCGCGCGGAATTCGCGTGACGCCCGTCGCCGACTACCTGCATCGCCTGATCGCCTACGCACAGGAGCGGCGCTGGGGCCGGCTGCGCCGCCCGGCGGTCGCACCGTCGCTGCGCCTGGGCTGAGCGCCGCGAGGTCGCCTCGAAAGAGCGGGCGCGGTACGGTAGGGCCTCGTTAACGCTGCACCCAGAACGAAGGAGTGCACACCGATGGACGAAGTCAAGGACGGCGGCACGGCCGCGGCCATGGACGAGGACATCAGCACGCTCGTCGCGCGACTGTCGCGCAAGCACCGCTCCGGCGGCCGGGTCATCGAGCGCGCCGCGATCATGGCTGAAGGCGGCAACTCGGCCGCGATCCTGGCCTGGCTCGCCGAGAACAACTGGGAGCCTGAGGAAGACGCGCCGGTCTCCAAGGACCGTGACGGCCTGGGGCTGCACGGCATGCGCCGCGAGGCCGAACGCGGGCGCGCACAGGCACAAGCGCCACGGCGCTACATCTCGCCGGCGCCGGCCGACGACGCCTGAGTAGGTCCTACAGGTCGAGCTCCGGGCGGCCGCGCGGCGGCACCGGCAGCGGCATCGAGACGGCGAGCGCCTCGTCGACCTGATCGTCGACAAGCAGCGCATCGAGCGCGATCAGCCGGAAGCCGAGCACGGCCGACGGCGCGAGGTCCTGCAGCGCCGTGGCGCAGAAGGGGCATGCGGCCAAATGGGACGCCGTCGCGCGGGAGAACCGCAGACGGCAGGATGGGCAACAGCTACGGGTCATGACGACCCTTTCGATAGACGCCCGGACGTTCAGTGTAGCCCGGTGCCGAAGGCGCTCCGCTGGGCGCACCTGTCACCCTGCAGGGCGCATGCCCGGGCGCACGACCATGATCATCATCATCGGCGCCGTGATCGCGATCCCGCTGATCTTCGCCGCGCTGGGCGCGAGCCAGTCTGCGGGGCTGGCGTTCGGGGTGCTGCTGGTCGTCGTCGGGCTGGGCTGGTCGCTGATCGGCTCGCGCGACGAGCGCGGCGGCGAGTAGGCGCGCGCGTTACGGGACGATCACGTTCGCCGGGTCGGGTCGCAGCTCAGGCGGGGCCTGGCTGTAGTCGCCGAAGGGGCCGTCGCGACGGGCGGCGACAGCCGAGACGCCCTCGGCCTTCGCGGTCTCGATGAAGTCCAGCGCGTCGGGCGTGTTGCGCATCAGGCCGTCGAGGATCGGGCCGAGCGTCTGGGTCGAGGCCAACCCCATGTTCTCGTAGGCGTGGTTGACCACCAACTTCATCGCGGCCAGCTGCGAGCTCGGGATGGTGGCGAGCTCGGCGGCCAGCGCCGCCACGCGATCTTCGAGTTGGCCGAACGGCACGGCCTCGTTGATCAGCTCGACGTCGGCCGCCTGGCGACCGTTCAGCGGCCGGCCCGTCAAGGCATGGAACTTGGTTCGTGCGAGGCCGAGCCGGTAGATCCACATGCCTGAGAGATAGGCGCCCCACATCCGGCTGTAGGGCGTGCCGATGACCGCGTCCTCGCTCGCGATGACGAGGTCGGCGCAGAGCGCGAAGTCGCTGCCACCGCCGACGCAGTACCCATGCACCTGGGCGATCACCGGCTTCGGCGACCGCCAGATCGCCATGAGCTTCTGCGTCGGCGCGATCTCCGGCGCGGTCGCCATCGCGAAATCCTTGCCGGGATCCCACTTCCCGTCCGTCATCATCGCCTCGCCCCAGTGCTCGAAGCCGCCGCCGAAGTCGTAGCCCGCGCAGAAGGCACGGCCGGCGCCGCGGAGGACGATGACCTTGACGTCGGCGTCGCGGATGGCCAGGCCGACGGCTTCTTCGACCTCATCGGGCATCGGCGGCACGATCGTGTTCAACCGCTCAGGGCGGTTGAGCGTGATCGTGGCGACGGCGTCAGAGACGGCGTAGAGGATCGTCTCGAAGTCGGAGGCGGCGGCGGCGGGCATGGCCGCCATCTAACCGGGCGCCGGCCGTGTCCGGCAACTCGGCATCGACGAAGCGGGCGACGGGGGTCGAACCCGCGACCTTTGGCTTGGGAAGCCAACGCTCTACCAACTGAGCTACACCCGCGAAGGTTCGGGCAGTCTAGCGGCTGTCTCGGGAGCGGCGCTGGTCGAGTTGACGTGGCTATTGCCGGTCAACTCGACCGGGACCCGGCAAGCCTGGAAGCGAGCGGACCGCGGCGAGCGGCGCACGCCTAACGTCGGCCCAACGCGCCGCAGCAATACCCTGTCGGGAGTGACCGCCAGCCGCCGTCGCCCTGTTGTCCCGATCGTCGTCGGCGTGCTTGCCGCGGCGTTGGTCGGCCTCCTGGTCTATGGCGTGGTTCGTGGCGGGGAGGACACGACGCTCGATGATGCCGTCAAGGGCGGTAAGCGGCCGCAGGCGCCGGGGTTGACGATGAAGCGGCCGCTGCTGAACGCCGCGGGCGAGAAGTCGCTGGCCGACTACAAGGGTCAGGTCGTGGTCCTGAACTTCTGGGCGTCGTGGTGTGAGCCGTGCCGGGATGAGGCGCCGTTGCTGGAGAAGGCGCAGCAGAAGCTCGCCGCAGCGCGAGCCGGCACCGTCCTCGGCGCAACGTTCAACGACGCGACCGACGACTCGGCGGCGTTCGAGAAGGAGTTCAAGGTCACCTATCCGTCGCTGCGCGACGTCGGCACCGATCTCGCGCATGGGTTCGGCACCCGCAACCTGCCCGAGACGTTCGTGCTCGACCGTCAGGGGCGCGTCGTCGCGGTCTCCCGCGGCCAGGTCTCGCAGAAGTTCCTCGACACCGCGCTTGCCGAGGCGCAGCGCGCCGGGAGCGCGTCATGAAGCGGCTCGCGCTCGTGCTCGCCACCGTCTGCGCCCTCGCCGCCGCGCTCGCCCTCACCAGCGCCGCCGCCCAGGCCGCCCCCACCCCCCGCACCTCCCTGCACGCCGTCGAGTCCGAGGTCATGTGCGTCTCCTGCGGCGTCCCGCTGGCGATCGCCGAATCGCCCCAGGCCGACGCTGAGCGCCGGGAGATCACGCGGCTCATCGAGCAGGGCAAGACCAAGCAGGAGATCCTCGACAGCCTGGTCGTCACCTACGGCGACCGCGTCCTCGCCTCGCCCAAGGACGAGGGCTTCGGCCTCGCCGCCTACCTCGTGCCGATCGCGATCGTCCTCGCGATGCTCGCCGGGCTCGCCGTCTACCTCCCCCGCTGGCGCCGCAACCGCGACGCTGCCGACAGCACGCCAGCCGCCGACGGCCCCGCCCTGACCGACGCGGACTCGCAGCGTCTGGCGGAAGATCTCGCCCGCTACGACGTCTGACCTTCACGATGCTCGCCGCCGCGACCCACGTCGACACCACCGTTTTCGCCGCCTTCGCAGTCGGCTTCGTGTCGTTCATCTCCCCCTGCGTGCTGCCGCTCGTCCCCGGCTATCTGAGCGCGATCTCCGGCGTCACGATCGACGAGATGCGCGGCGAGGAGCGCAAGGTCGGCAAGGTACTGGGTCCCGCGATCATCTTCTGCCTGTCGTTCACGATCATGTTCGTGGCCTTGGGCATGTCGGCGACGGGCATCGGGTCGATGCTGCGCGACCACCAAGACACGCTGAACCGGATCGCCGGCTGGCTGATCGTCTTCCTCGGCGTCTTCTTCGTCTGCACGCTCTTCATCCCGCGCTTCAACCGGGAGTGGCGTCCGGAGGCGCTGATCAGCCGGGCGGGCGCGGGTGGCCCGGTTATCGCCGGCCTGGCCTTCGCGGTCGCGTGGACCCCGTGCGTCGGCCCCACGCTCACGAGCATCCTCGCCGCCGCCTCGACCTCCGACACCGTCGGCAAGGGCGGCCTGCTGCTGGCCTTCTACTCGCTCGGCCTGGCGATCCCGTTCCTGGTGACCGCCGTCGCCTTCGACCGTGCGACGACCGCGTTCCGCTGGCTGCGCGACCGCCACGTGCTGGTCACCGCCATCTCCGGCGCGATCCTCATCGTGATGGGCCTGCTGATCGTCTCCGGCCAGCTGGCGGTCCTCAACGCCAAGGCCCAGCACGGGCTGTCAGACCTCGGGCTGGACTTCATCTACAACTTCTAGACCCGCTCACATCTCCTGCGGCGCGCTGACGCCCAGGAGATCCAGCGCCCGCGCGATCGTCCGCTGCGCGGCGACGCTCAGCGCGATCCGGAAGGACTCGAGCTCCTCCGGCTCGACATCCACCACTTGGCAATCGCGGTAGAAGGCCGTGAAGGCCTGGGCCAACTCATAGGCGTAGGACGCGATGCGATGGACCGCGCGCCGGTCAGCGGCCTCGACCACCTCCTGCGGCCACGCCAGCAACTTGCTGATCAGCGCCCGCTCGGACGGGTGCAGTTCCAGACCAACAGGCGCGCCGACGGCCAACGCCGCCTCTACACGCTCAGACCCCGCCTTGCGCAGCACCGCCGCGATCCGCGCATGCGCGTACTGCACGTAGTACACGGGGTTCTCGGCGCTCTCGCTCGTCGCCAGCGCCAGGTCGAGCTCGATCGTCGTGTCGTGCGAGCGGTTGAGCAAGAACCAGCGCGACGCGTCGACGCCGATCTCCTCGACCAGATCGTCAAGCGTGACGAACTCGCCCGCGCGCTTGCTCATCGAGACCTTCTCGCCCGCCCGGACGAGGTGGACGAACTGCATGATCAACAGGTCGAGCCGGTCCGGATCGCCGCCGAGTGCCTGGTAGGCCGCGCGCATCCGGCCGATATAGCCGTGATGGTCTGCGCCCAACACGTACACCATGCGATCGAAGCCGCGCTCGCGCTTGTTCTGCGCGTAGGCGATGTCGGAGGCGAAGTAGGTGTGCTCGCCGGTGGACCGCTCGATGACGCGGTCCTTGTCGTCGCCGAAGTCGGTGGTCCGCAGCCACAGCGCACCTTCGGAGGTGAATGAGTGGCCCTGCTCGGCGAGCACGTCGAAGCCGTGGGAGACCCCGGACCGCCCCGAGCCGTCGCGCTCATGCAGCGACTTCTCGCTGAACCACACGTCGAACTCGACTCCGAACGCGTGCAGCGACGCGCGCGCCCGCTCCACCATCATCGCCACGGCCTCGTCGCCGACCTCCTCGACCGGCCGCTGTGCGGCGCCCTCGATCTCCAGCGCCAGCGTTGCGACGTACTCCCCGACGTAGCCGTCCTCCGGGATCTCCTCACCACGTGCCCGCGCCTGCACCGAGCGCCCGAAGTTCGCGACCTGCGACCCGAAGTCGTTGATGTAGAACTCGCGCGTGACGTCGTGCCCGACGAACGAGAACAGCCGGGCCAGCGCGTCGCCGTAGGCGGCGTTGCGTGCGTGGCCAACGTGCAGCGGGCCCGTCGGGTTGGCGGAGACGAACTCGACATCGACCTTCTCGAAGCTCTCGGCCCCGCCCGCACCGAAGCGGTCGCCCGCGGCAAGGACATGGCCCAGCGCGTCCAGGTACCAGGCGTCGCTCAAGAAGAGGTTCAAGAAGCCCGGCCCCGCGACCTCGACGCGCTCCAGCGAGGCGCCCAGCCCAGCGGTCAGCTCCTCGGCCAGCCGTCCCGCCACCTCGCGCGGCGCCGCTTTCATCACCGGCGCGAGCAGCATCGCCGCGTTGGTTGCATAGTCACCGTGGTCGGCCTGGCGCGGGCGCTCGAGCGTCGGGCGGCTCTTGGGGGCGGGCGCGCCCTCCCCCGCGGCGGCCGACGCGGCGGCCTCGACGGCGGCGCGCAGCAGATCGACCGGGTGGCTCACAGAGCGGCTCCCACGAGCGTGAAGGTCAAGAGGCAAGGCATTGCCTTGCATCCTACGCGCGGCCGGGCGAGCGATCCCGGCCGACCGATCAGTAGTGATAGGGCTCGTTGCCGAGGATCTTGTGCGCGCGGTAGACCTGCTCGAGCAAGACCACGCGCGCGAGCTGATGGGGCAAGGTCATCGGCCCGAACGACAGGCGGTGGTCGACGCGCTCCAGCTCGACCCCGCCGAAGGCCCCGCCGATCACGAACCAGAGGTCGCGGCCCTCGTGGCGGCGCACCTCCATCCAGCGGCTGAAGGCCACCGAGTCCATCGTCTCGCCGCCGCTGTCGAGCAGCGAGACGAACGCCCGCTCCGGGATCCGCTTGGCGACCTGGTCGTCATCACGCACCTCGACGACCTCGACCCGCGCCTGACCGCCCAGCAGCTTGCGGTAATGCTGCACGTCGTCGGCATACGGAGGCTTGATGCGGCCGACGGCCAGCACGACGATCTTCATGAGGTTGCGATACTGGCACGCATGGATGACGAGCACCAAGAGCCTGAGCGTCACATCAACATCCAGTTCGACCCCAAGCAAATGGCCGGGCATTACGCGAACTTCGCGAACGTCAGCCACTCCGACTACGAGTTCACGGTGACGTTCGCGCGTGTCGACCACGAGGTCGAGGACGCCGAGGTCCCCGGGGTCGTCGTCACCCGCGTGAACCTCTCGCCCAAGTTCATGCGCGAGCTGATCGATGCGATGCAGGACAACTATTCCAAGTGGCAGACGCGCGAGGGCATCAAGAACCTCCCGGAGTACGGCGGGCCAGGCGGGACGAGCGGGCCGAATAACCCGCGCCCAGACTGAGTTGTGCCGATCGGCACAGCCCAGCGGTTGCCCTCGCTCATTACCTCTGAGATGCTCGTTTGACCATGGAAGCGCAGCACCGAGGCGGTCAGCGGTGCCAGTCCTTCTCGCTTGCGGGATGAACCGGCGCCGCTGGTCGGCTCGATAGCCTGACGCATGGGTCTGAGCGCCGACGGGCGCTCTTTTCACATGCGCATCGCCGTCCTCTCCGATATCCATGGCAACTTGCACGCCCTCGACGCGGTCTTGTCCGACGTGGAGCGCGAAGACGTGCACGAGATCTGGTGCCTGGGCGACATCGTCGGCTATGGCGCCGACCCAAATGACTGCTGCGCGCGGGTGCGCGACCAGGCCGACGTCGTGCTGTGCGGCAACCACGACATGGCGGTCACCGGCGAGCTGTCGCTGGAGGAGTTCTCACGCGGCGCGGCGATCGCGGCGCGCTGGACCCAGGAGGTTCTGCGCCCCGAGCACGCCGCCTGGCTCAGGGCGCTCTCGCCGGGCGGGGAGGCGCGTGCGGTCGGCGTCTACCACGGCAGCCCGCGCGATCCGGTGTGGGAGTACGTGCTGAGCTCGCTGCTGGCGGAGCTGTGCTTTGACGCGATGAGCCCGCGGTTGGGCCTGGTCGGCCACTCGCATGTCGCGCTGTCCTTCGTCCGGCCCGAGGGCGAGGCCGCGACCGGTGAGCCGCGGCGCGGCGGTGACGCCGTCGACCTCTCCACCGGCGAGTGGATCCTCAACCCCGGCAGCGTCGGCCAGCCACGTGACGGGGACTCGCGCGCCGCCTGGCTGCTCCTGGACCTCGATCTCTGGCGCGCGCAGTGGCGGCGCACCGACTACGACGTTTCCGGCGCCCAGGCCGCGATCCGCAATGCGCGCCTACCGGGCTCGCTCGCGGAGCGGCTTGAGTACGGTCAATAGGCGTGGCTCGTCTCCCCCACCTCCTTGCGCTGCTCTGCGGCTTCGCGGTGGCGCTGGCCGTCGGCTGCGGCGGCGATCGTTCCAGCCTGATCCCGGCCAGCCGCTCGGCAGAGCTGCAGCAGCAACTGGACGATCTGCAAGCCTCGATCGACGCCGGGCAGTGCGACGGGCTGTCGGGCCGGGTCCAGGCGTTCCACGACGACGCCGCAGCGCTCGGGGGCAAGGTCGACAAGCGGCTGCGCGCGCGGATCAACGACGGCGCGGCGTCGCTGCAAAAGCACGCCGTCAGCGACTGCCAGGCCGCGGCCGACGCCGCCCAGCGCCAGACCGAGACGCAGCCGAGCGACACGACGCCGCCCGACACCCAAACCGACACGACGCCGACCGAGACGCAGACCGAGACGGCCCCCACGGAGACGACGCCGTCGACGGTCACGCCGCCCCAGACGACCACGCCGACGACGCCGAACCCCGAGACCCCCACGACACAGGTCGAGCCAGCGCCGAGTGACGGCGGCGAGCCATCGGCCGACAACGGCGGGACCTCCTCCCCGGATGGAGCTGACGAGACCCCATGAGCGCCGGTGCGGAGAAGACGATCGCAGGCCGCTACGAGCTCGGCGACCGCCTCGGCCTGGGCGGGATGTCGACCGTGCAGGTCGCATTCGACACGCGGCTGGAGCGCTATGTGGCCGTCAAGCTGCTGGCCGAGCACCTCGCCGACGACGCGCAGTTCGTCACGCGCTTTCGCCGCGAGGCCATGGCGGCAGCGCGCCTCGTGCACCCCAACATCGTCCAGGTCTACGACTTCGGGCTCGATGAGCCCTCAGGGCGGCATTACATCGTCATGGAGCGGATCGTGGGACCGTCGGGCGCGCAGGTGCTGCGCGAGCGGGGGCACCTGCCGATCGACGAGGCCGTCGACTGGATCGCCCAGTCCTGCCGCGGGCTGGAGTACGCGCATCGCAGCGGGCTCGTTCACCGCGACGTCAAGCCCGGCAACCTGCTGCTCTCCGAAGCCGACGGGACGATCAAGCTCGCGGACTTCGGGATCGCCAAGATCGCGAGCGACGAGTCGTCGATCACCCAGGTCGGCTCGGTCCTGGGCACCGCCGCCTACCTGGCACCTGAGCAGGCCGCAGGCGAGGAGGCCGGTCCGGCCGCCGACCTGTACGGGTTGGGCGTCGTGGCCTACCAGCTGCTGAGCGGTCGCCTGCCCTACGAAGCGGCGTCGCTGACCGAGCTGGCGCTCAAGCAGCAGCGCGAGGTTCCGCCGCCGCTGCATCACGTCGACCCCGCGATCCCGCCCGCCCTGGCCGTCGCGGTCGAGCGCGCGCTGGCGCTGACGCCGGGCGAGCGCTACGCCAGCGCCGACGACATGCGCGCGGCCGTCATCGACGGCGCGCGCGGGATCGGGCCTGACGCCGACGCCACGCGGGTCGGGCACGGGCAGGATCCAACCTCAGCGACCACGGTCTTGGCGGGCGAGCCCGGCACAGGCCCGATGGTCGTCCCGCGCGCGCCCCGTGCCCCGCGTCCGGCACGCACGCCCGCACCGCCCGCACGGGAGACGGCGGCGCCACGCCCGCCCGCCTACGCCGCCGAGGCGCCGCCGCTCGATCGTCGTCATCGGCCCCAGCGCCGCCGCAAGCGCGGCGCGGTCCGCCGCTTCTTGACGTTCCTGCTGCTCGTCGCGCTGCTGGCCGGCGCGGGCGCCGCGGCCTACGTCGCGCTGTCGCCAGGTGACAGCTCGGTCCGCCTGCGCGACGTCGTCCACGACAACGCCGACGAGGTCATCACCGACCTCAAGCAGCTGATCAAGGACAACACGAAGTAGGACTCACGGTGCGGCGCCGCCCCTGAGCGCGGCCGCCTCCTCGGTCAATCGCCCGTCGATGATCGCCTGACGCAGGCGCACCATCGTGCGCTGGACGTAAGCGAGGTTGTGCACCACCATCATCCGCAGCCCTGTCAGCTCGCGGTTCTTGAGCAAGTACCTTAAGTACCCGCGGGTGTTGCCGGCCTCGCAGGTCGGACAGGGGCAGCCGTCGAGGATCGGCTCGGCGGAGTCCTTGAAGCGCGCGGCGGTCAGGTCGACGCGCCAGCGCTTGTCCGGATCGGGGACGAGCGCGACGCCGTGACGCCCGAGCCGCGTCGGCATCGCGCAGTCGAAGGTGTCGATGCCCAGCTCGGTGCCGCGGATGAGGTCGTCGATGTCGCCGATGCCGAGCAGGTGGCGCGGCGGCGCCTCCGGCAGGACCTCGGTGGCCATCGCCACGACCTCGTACATCTGCGGCTTGTCGGCGCCCAGCGAGCCGCCGATCGCGATGCCGTCGACGCGCGAGGCGGCGATCGTCTCCGCCGACTCCTTGCGCAGGTCCTCGTAGACGCCGCCCTGGACGATGCCGTAGACCAGCTGGCCGGGCGGGCCATGACGCTCGTGCCAGTCCAGGCAGCGCTCCAGCCAGCGGTGGGTGCGCTCGGTCGAGCGGGCGGTGTAGTCCTTGGTGACGTTGAACGGCGTGCACTCGTCGAAGACGAGCGCGATGTCGGAGCCCAACGCGGCCTGGATCTCCATGCTCGTCTCCGGCGCCAGGAACTTCTCCGAGCCGTCGATGTGGCTGCGGAAGCGCACGCCGTCCTCGGTGATGCCGAGCGTCTTGCCGTGGCGCTCGCCGCCGTGCGACGCGCGCCCCTTGATCTCGTCGGCAACCGTGCCGTGGCCCATCGAGAAGACCTGGAAGCCGCCCGAGTCGGTGATGATCGGATGCTCCCAGCGCATGAACTCGTGGAGGCCGCCGAGGCCCTTGATGCGCTCGTGGCCGGGCTCCATGAACAAGTGATAGGTGTTGCCCAGCACCATGTCGTAGCCGAGATCGCGGACCTCTTTGGGGGTGAGGCCCTTCACGGTGGCCTTGGTGGCCAGCGGCACGAACGCGGGCGTGCGGATCTCGCCATGGGCGGTGCGCAGGATGCCGGCGCGGGCGCGCGAGCCGGGATCGCGGGCGAGGATCTCGAGCGGGGAGGCCATCGGCGCCCGATCCTAGGCGGACCGGGCGCCGGGGGTCCTGCGGTCGCTAGGAGCTCGCGGCCTGCTGCGCCGCGCGACCCTCGATCTCGGGCGGCTGGTCGCCGACCTGGATCTGCAGCTTGCGTGGCCGGCGCTGCTCGGGCTTGGCGATGCGAACCTCCAGGACGCCCTTGTCGAAGCGCGCCGTGATCGCGTCGCCGTCGACGCCCTCGGGCAGCGTCAGCGAGCGGCTGAACGCGCCGCTGGCGCGCTCCACGCGATAGAAGCCCTCGCCGCGCTCCTCATGCTCGGACTTCCGCTCGCCTGAGAGCGTCAGGACGTTGTCTTCCAGCGACAGGTCGATGTCGGCCTCGGTGAGACCGGGCAGGTCGGCACGCAGGACGAAGTGATCGTCGGTCTCCACCAGGTCCATCGCGGGGATCCACCGGCGTGGGCCGCCGTTGGCGCCGGACGTGGCGGGTGCGTCGAAGAACGTGCTGAAGAGCCGGTTCATCTCCTGCTGCAGCGAGTTGATCTCGCGCGCCGGCTCCCATCGGATCAAAGCCATTGTGGTCCTCCAAGTGACGTTGTTCCTTGCTGTTCGTGCAGTATGAAATCTCAGTCTGCTCGTGTCAAGTCTTCGCTGCGGTAGCGTCAGGCGATGCACCGGCTCGGCGTCGTCGTCCATCCCCAACGCCCGCTCGACCGTGCGCTGGAGACGCTGCGCACCTGGACCGCGGCCCACGGAGCGGACATCGTCCAGATCCCTATCGACGGCCAAGAACGGGTCGTCGCACCGGCTGGCGATGCTGCCTCGTGCGATCTCGTCATCGCCCTGGGCGGCGACGGGACGACGCTCGCCGCCCTGCACGCCGCCGCGCCCCATCGCCTGCCGGTCCTCGGCATCGCGTGCGGGAGCCTCGGGGCGCTGACGGCCACATCAGCCGCTGCCACCGAGGAGGCGCTGACGAAGATCGCGGCCGGCGACTGGCACCGGCGCGCGCTGCCCGGCATAGCCGTCTCAGCCGAGGGCAGCGAGCCGCGTGTGGCGATCAACGACCTCGTCGTCGGTCGCAAGGGCGCCAACCAGGTCGTCATCGGCGTCCACGTCGACGGCGAGCTCTACGTCCGCTTCGGCGGCGACGGCGTCGTCCTCTCCACCCCGTTGGGCTCAAGCGCGTACACGACCGCTGCCGGCGGGCCGATGCTCGCAGCGAACACCGAGGCGATCGTCATCACGCCCGTCGCCGCGCACGGCGGGTCGACACCGCCGCTCGTCGTCGGCGCGACGAGCACGGTGACGATCGAGATCGAAGGAGGCTTCGGCGGCGCGCGGATCGAGTTCGACGGGCAGATCACGGAGCTCGAGCCGTCCGTCCTGACGACGAGCTGGTGCGCGGACTACGCGACGCTCGTGCAGTTCGACGGCGCCGAGTCGACGTTCGCCGGGCTGCGGCGGCGACGGATCCTGATGGACAGCCCGCGGGTGTTGGCGCGGGAGGAGCGTGCGGCAGCGGACGGGAGATCGGGGTCGATCCGGGGCGGCTCGTGGTGACATATTCACCTTCAAACGCCCTGGATCAACGGTTCGCTACCGAATCGACCGCGCCGACAGCTCAATCGCCTTCGCCGCATTCGCCTTCGTCACGAAGTTCGGCCCCGTCGGGACCACTTCGCCCTGGGCCGGGAACAGCCCGTGGCGCGCCCGCTCCGTCAAGAACACGATCGGCAGATATCCCTGCAAATAGGCCTGTTGATCGACCGCGAACGCGAGCCGTCCTGTTCGGACCGCGCGCAACACGTCCGGCCCGAGATCGAACGTCGCGATCGGGACCCGCGCGCCCGGCAGTCCCTTCACCGCCGCCAGTCCGCTCAGCGAGTTCATGGCCAGCACGCCGTCGGACTTCGTGCTCCGCACCGCCCGAGCGATCACCTGTGGCGCACGGGGCGACTGATCGTCGACCCGCACCACCCGCGACTGGCCACCGACCGCGCGCAGCGCCCGCGCCAGCCCCCGACAGCGGGCGTCCAAACCCTGGTTCGGGATCTTCAGGTTCACGCACAACCCCCGTCGCACGCCTGCGCGCGCCAGCCGTTGCCCCGCCTTGAAGCCCGCCGACTCTTCCGGCTGTCCCACATGCGCGAGCACGCCGAGCTTGGCGTACACGTCGCTGCCCGAGTTAATGGTGACGGTTGGGATCCCCGCCTTCACCGCGCGGCGGATGGCCGGGGCCAGTCCCGGCTCGGGCAGCGAGACGACGAGCCCGTCAGGCTTGGCGGCGACCGCCTGATCGATGAGCGAAACCATGCGCTCGAGGCTGTAGACGTCGGGTGCGCGGTAGGTCACGACCGCGTCGACCTGCCGACCGGCAGCCTCGGCGCCGTTGCGCACGATCGCCCAGAACGAGCTCGACGCCTGACCATGGGTGACGACGAAGATCCGCACGGTGCGTGCGGCGCCCGGCGGCCGCGGGACCTCAGCGCCCGTGGTCGACGTGCTGCCGCCGGCGACTGTAATCGGCCCCTCCTTGACCGACGTCGTGCTCCCGCAGCCGAAGGCGAGGAACGCCCCGGCGGCCGCTACCAACACCATCACCATGGTCCGCAGGCTCATGCGCTCTCCTCGATCTCGCCGTTCTCCGTCACGACCGGGATCTGCGCGCGCAGCCGCGTGCCGCCCCCGGGCGGGCTGGTGATCGCCAGCACGCCGTCGACCGCGGCAAGCCGATCCTGCAGGCCCCGCAGCCCACTGCCCGCAGTCATATCCACTCCGCCGACGCCGTCGTCGGCGACCTCGACGAACACGTCGCCGTCGGCGCATCGCACCTCGACGTCGACCGCCGAAGCCTGCGCGTACTTCACGACGTTGGTCAGCGCCTCGGCGACCACGAAGTAGGCCGCCGCCTCGACCGGCTCGCTCAGCCGCTGCTGCACGCCGACGGTTGCACGCACATCGACGGGCGCACGATCGGCGAGCGCCTCGATCGCCGGCGCGAGCCCTTGCTCGGTGAGGATCGACGGGTGGATGCCCCGCGCGAGCTCGCGCAGCTCGGCCAGCGCGCTCGACAACCGCTCTGACAGCCCGTCGACCAACGGCGCGATCTCAGGCTGGTCTGCGACCCGGCGGTGCAGCAGGCGCAGCTCGAGTGCGAGCGCGACGAGCTGCTGCTGGGCGCCGTCGTGCAGGTCGCGCTCGATCCGCCGTCGCGCCGCGTCGGTCGCCTCCACGATCCGCAGCCGCGAGACGCGCAGCTCCTCCAGCCGCGCGCGCAGATCGGCCTTCAGGCGCTCGTTGTCGATCGCCAGCGACGCCGCCGCGGCGGCCGCCTGCACGAGCTCGCTGGTCGTGTCCAGCGCAGCGTCGTGGACGATCGCGGCGACGGGACGCCCCTCGCGCTCGACCGTCGTCCACGTCCGGCCGGAAGCGCGGTGCGGAAGATCGACGCGGTGGCCGGTCTCATCGACGAAGAACTCGCGATCGGGCAGCCAGTAGGCGATCGCCACGGAGTGGTCGCCGAGCGACTCGGCCAGCAGCTCGCGCACCGGTGCGCCCACGACCGCGCGCGGCAGCAGCAGGGCGCGAGCGACCGTGCAGGCGACGGTGCGCAGCGCGTCCAGCGTCGCGAGCGCCAGCACCGCGACCGGCAGCGCGAAGGCCAGCAGCGCCACGCCCACGCCCGGCCCGAAGGACCACGGCCCGAAGTAGTCGGTGGTGCCGAGATCGGCGAGCGCCTCGATCCCCAGCCGGACCAGCCACAGCGACAGCACGACCGGCGCGATGCCGACGATCAGCAGCGCGGCGGTCAGCAGCGGCTTGAGCGCGAGCAGGCCGACGGTGCGCCACAGGCCGCGATCGCCGAGGATCTCCAGCGAGCGCCGCCACGGGCTGCCGGTCGTCCCATGTGCCCGATGGGCTCCGGTCATCGGCGGGATCCGCCCGCCGAGAAAGCGGTTGGCCACACGGCGATCCAGGCGCACCAGCCGCCGGCAGGCGCCCGCCGCGACGATCAGCAACGGCAAGCCGATCCCGACGACGCTCAGCGCCGCCCCCACAACCAGCAACAGGACCGCGAGCACGCCAAGCAGCGCAATCGGCACCGACGCGCCGAGATACGCCGCGGCCTGGCCGGCACGCGCCACCCGCTCCTGGAGATCCAAGGTAACGATCACGGTCCACGCTCCACGGTCACAGGCCCGGAGTTGCTCAGGGCTTGGATCGAGAACGGCGCACCAGCGTCGGTCGTCACGCCCCGCACCCGCGGCGTCCCGCCCGCGCCCGAGGTCGACGCGTCGACGCGGTAGCGGCCCGCGGGCACCAACGCGTGGACGGCGCCCGTCGTCGTGCGCAGCGCCAGCTGCGATGGCGGGCAGGCGGTCCTGGCGGTGACATCACCACCGCCGTCGGCGCGCGCCTGCAACGCGAAGCCGCAGAAGCCGGAGATGTCGATGTCCCCGCTGTCGGTCCTGACCCGCGCCGAGCCGCGGTAGTCGCGGAAGCGCACCGAGCCCGCTGCGGTCCGGACCGAGAGCGGGATGTTGTCGGGGACGACGACGCGGTAGCGCACCGAGCAGCCGTGCAGGACCGTCGACGGGCAGCGCGACCGCACGCTGAACACGCCGCCGGCGATCGCGCGGTCGGCGGTGGGACCGTGGCCGAAGCCGAAGTGGTCGACGTGCTGGACCGAGACCGCGGTCGCACGGCCACCGCCCCGGACCTCGACGTCGGCATCACCCAAGTCCAGCGCGACGCCGCCGATCGCGCCGCGCACCGAGTAGGAGACCTCGCGGCGATGCGTCGAGGCCAAGCTCCAGATCAGCAGCCCCGCCGCGGCGAGGACGACGACGAGCGCGCACGCCGCGACGAGGCGTCCCCACGGTGAGAGGTGAGCGGCGCGAGCCGGACCGGACACGGCGCCACTCTAGAGCCAGCGTCCGCGGTTAGGTCAGCAGCCGCAGTCGTCGGTGCCGGCCGCCCCGGCCACACCGGGCAGCACGCGATCCCACACGGCGCCGAGCACGTCGAGCTCCTCGGGCGTCAGATGCTCGAGGAAGAGCGATCGCACGCCGGCGAGATGCGTCACGCGGGCGGCGGCGAGCTTCTCGTGGCCGGCCGGCGTGAGCTTGGCGAACTGGCCGCGCGCGTCGCTCGCGCACGACTCGCGCACGAGCAGGCCGTCACGCTCGAGGCGGTCGACCAGCCGCGTGAGGCCACTGCGGCTGAGGATGACCGACGACGCGAGGTTGCACATGCGCATCCTCTCGCCCTCGGCGTCGGCGAGGTACTTGAGCACCTCGTAGGACATCAACGGCAGGCCGTGCTCGCGGTCGAGCTGGTTGTCGAGGGCCTTGGACAGCGAGGCGTGGACGCGCAGCAGGCCGCGCCAGGCACGCAGCTCGCGATCGTCCAGAACACCGGTCGCCGGGGCCTGAGCAGTCGTGGTGGTGGGCACGAGAACCGTATGGTTGCACGAACAATCGCTGCGCGCTACCCGTGAACACGCACTGCCGAATGCACGGCGCACTCCGGACGGGTAGTGCCTGCCACCTCTGGCTCGGCATACTGTCGAGCGCATGGCGCTTGAAGGGCTGCACCACGTCACGGCGATCACGGCCGACGCGCCGCGCAACGTCGACTTCCACGCTCGCGTCCTCGGGCTGCGGCTGGTCAAGAAGACCGTCAACTTCGACCAGCCCGACGTTTACCACCTCTACTACGGCGACGAGTCCGGCACGCCCGGCTCGATCCTCACGTTCTTCGAGTTCCCCGATGCGGCCCCCGGCGCTGCAGGCGACGGCATGGTCCACACCATCGTCTGGCGCGTCGCCGGCCCGGACGCCCTGGGCTTCTGGGCTCAGCGCCTCACCGACGAGGGCACGGCGGTCACGTGGGTGCAGGGCGGCACGCTGCGCTTCGCCGACCCCGAGGGCCTGACGCACGAGCTCGTCGCCTCCGACGCCGGCGACCCGCCGCTGGCCGCGCGGGCGCTCGACATCCCGCCCGAGCACGCGCTGCTCGGCTTCCACGGCGTACGCGCCTACGCGCACGCCCCGGAGCGCAGCGCCCCGTTGCTGACGGCGCTGGGCTTCGAGCAGCGCCGACCCGGCGGCGCGTGGATCGCTCAGGGCGAGACGCGCCACGGCGTCATCCACTATGACCCGCCGCCAGTGGCGCATGCCGCCCTCGGTGCCGGCACGGTCCACCACATCGCCTGGTCGGCCGCCAACGATGCGGAGCTGACCGCACTGCGCGCCACCATCGCCGGGGCCGGGGCGCGGCCGACGCCGATCATCGACCGCCAGTACTTCCACTCGGTCTACTTCCGCGAGCCCTCCGGCGTGCTCTTCGAGCTGGCCAGCCGCGACATCGGCTTCGCCGTCGACGAGCCCGCCGCCGAGCTCGGCACCCACCTCAAGCTGCCGCCGCGCTACGAGGAGCAGCGCGAGCAGCTAGTGGCCGCGCTGACGCCGATCACCAACCCGCGCGGCGGCTAGCCGCAGGCGCTACACGCGCTCCAGGACCACGACCGGGATCTGGCGGTCGGTCTTGGTCTGGTACTCGTCGTAGGCCGGCCACTCGGCCGTCATGATCTCCCAGAGCTCAGGCTTCTCCTCCGGCGTGGCATCGCGTGCGCGCGCGGTGAACTTGTCGCCCTTGACCTGCACCTCGACCTCGGGGTCGGCCTGGAGGTTGACGTACCAGGCGGGTGGCTCCGGAGCCCCGCCCTTGGAGGCGACGACGAGGTAGTCCCCGTTGTGCTCGGCGTAGATCAGCGGCGCCTTGCGCGGCTCGCCGGACTTGCGCCCCTTCGTGGTGAGGATCAGCGCCTGCGTGCCCTGCCACTCGTGGCCTTCCTCGCCGTCGGTGGCCTCGTAGCGGTCGATGTGTTCCTGTCCGAAAAGCATGGGACTACTTCTACCCCACCCGGATGCGCAACGCACGCCGCGTCGCGAGCCAGGATCGCTCCAGGCGCGCAGCCGTCGCCTGCAGCGCCTCGCCGGTGGCGTGCTCGCGCCCAAGCGTCTCCAGCTCATCGGCGATGTCGTTGAGCTGACCGGCGCCGATCGCGAGGCAGCCGCCCTTGAGGCGATGGGCGCCCTGGGCGATCTCGCTATGGTCGCCGCCCTCTGCGGCCAGCACGATGCGCTCGATGATCGGCGGCGTCGAGTCGATGAACGCGTTGACGATCTCGCGGACGATCTCGGGCGTGAAGTCGCGCGCGAGGTCGTCGAAGCGCTCGTTGTCGAGGGGATCGACACCATCATCTAGATGGCCATCATCTTGCTCGACCGCGGGCGCGCCCGGCAGCCAGCGCGCCAGCATCACGTCGACCTCGTCGGGCCGCAGCGGCTTGGCGACGTAGTCGTCCATCCCCGCGGCCAGGCACTTGTCGCGGTCGCCGGCCATCGCGTGAGCGGTCATCGCCACGATCGGCAACCGCCGGCCGGCAGCGGCCAACTCGTCGGCGCGGATGCGCTCCGTGGCCGCATAACCGTCCAGCTCGGGCATCTGGCAGTCCATGAACACCATGTCGACCTCGTCGCGACCGGCAAGCTGCACGGCCTCCAGGCCGGTTGCCGCCGCGATCGTGCGATGACCGCGCTTGGCCAGCAGGCGCTCCATCAGGATCCGGTTGACGTCGTGGTCCTCGACGATGAGGATCAGCGCGCCGTCGCCGTTGGCGCCGCGGTCCTTGTCGCTCATCTCCGCCTCCTGTCCGTCGAGCGTGGCCCGCTGTTGCTGGACGGCGGGGGCGTGGTACATCGCCGAGGCGATGGCGTCATACAGCCGTGACTGGCGCACGGGCTTGGTCAGGAACTCGCTGACGCCCGCGTCCCGTGCGGCGTTGTGGCCGGTCCCTGAAGAGGTCAGCATCACCAGCCGCAGCGAGCGCAGCTGCGGCGACGCGGTGATCTGGCACGCCAGCTCGACGCCGTCCATGCGCGGCATGTTGTAGTCCAAGACCGCGACGTCGAAGGGCTCGCCACGATCGGCGGCGCGATGCAGCGCCTCCAGCGCGTCGTGGCCGTCGGCACAGCTCGTCACGCGCATGCCCCAAGAGCCGAGGTAGGCCTCCAGCACGCGACGGTTGGTGGCGGTGTCGTCGACCGCGAGCACCTTGAGCCCGCGCAGCTCGATCTGCGGCGGCATCGTGGCCGGCTCGGCGATCGCCGGCGGGAACGGGATCACGAACGTGAACCGGCTTCCCTCCCCGACGGTGCTCGTGACCTCCAGGTCACCGCCCATGATCTGCGTGAGCTGGCGGCTGATCGCCAGCCCCAGGCCCGTGCCACCGAAGCGCCGCGTGGTCGAGGCGTCGGCCTGCTGGAAGGACTCGAAGAGTCGTGCGAGATCCTTGTCGGCGATGCCGATGCCGGTGTCGGCGACGACGAACTCAACCGTCACGACGTCGCCGTCGGTCGAGCGGCAGCTGACGTCGACCGACACCTCGCCCTCCGGCGTGAACTTCACCGCGTTGGAAAGCAGGTTGGTCAGGACCTGAGCGACCCGGCCACGATCGCCGCGCACCGCGCGCGGGACGTCGTCGGCGAGGTAGACCGACAGCTCCAGCCCCTTGCCGTGCGCGGTCGCGGCGACGACGTCGGAGGTCGTCTCGACCACCTCGCGCAGGTCGAAGTCGCGCTCCTCGAGCTCGAGGTGGCCGGCCTCGATCTTCGAGATGTCCAAGATGTCGTTGATGACGCCCAGCAGCTGCTCGCCCGAGGCGCGGGCGGTCGTCGCGTACTCGCGCTGCTCGTGGTCCAGCGGCGTGTCGAGCAGCAGCTCTGACATCCCGATGACGCCGTTGAGCGGCGTGCGGATCTCGTGGCTCATGTTGGCCAAGAACGTGGACTTGGTCCGCGACGCCTCCTCGGCGCGAGCACGGGCCACGCCCGCCTCGGCCTCCCGACGGATCCAGCGGACGGTAAAGAGCGCCAGCGCAGCCAAGCCGGCGAGCGTCGCGACGAGGCCGGCGATGCCGATGATCGTGGCGCGGTCAGCAGCATCCTCGGACTTGGCCGCTTGGCGGTCAGACAGCGCGAGCTCCTCGGTCCGGAACGCGTCGAAGCGGACCCGCAGCGCGTCGAGCTGCTCCTTCCCGTTGCCCAGCTGCCCGGCCAGCTCGCTGCGGGTCAGGTTCAGCGGCAGGCCGGCGGCCATCGTCGCCCAGCCGGTGCGATAGCCCTCGACACGCTGGCGCAATTGCTCCAGCCGGACGCGCTGCGCCGGATCCTCGACCAGCGCGACCAGCCGGGACTCGACCGTCGGGATCAGCCGCTGGCCATCTCGGTAGGGGGTGAGATAGCGGTCGTCCCCCGTCAACAGCCGGCCGCGAACGCCGGTCTCGAGGTCGACGGTGAGCCGGTGCAGCCGCGAGGTCAGCAGCACGACGCGCTCGGCACGACGCGCGAGGTCGGCGTTGGACTTCATGGAGGACATGCCCGTCAGAAGGAACGCGAAGACGATGCACACCAGGACGCCGACGACAGCGAACGCCGCCAACGTTGGACCGACCAGCCCTCTCCCCTGAGCCCCCTTGCCCATTGGACCGGAGTCTATGGCAACGCAGAAATTCTGAGCGTCAGTCGCTGGACAGGAGCGAGCGTCCTGTCATCTCCGCGGGCTGCGGGATCCCGAGCAGGTTGAGCAGGGTTGGTGCGACATCGGCAAGGATGCCGCCCTCGCGGAGCGGGCCGATGCCCTCCACGGTGATGACAACTGGCACCGGGTTCAGCGAGTGTGCGGTGTCCGGCGAGCCATCGTCTTCGAGCATCTCGTCGGCGTTGCCGTGGTCGGCGGTGATGAGCAGCGCGCCGCCGGTAGCCTGGACGGCGGCGACGACGTCACCGAGGCAGGCGTCGACCGTCTCGATCGCGGTGACGGCCGCGGGGATGACACCCGTATGGCCGACCATGTCGGCGTTGGCGAAGTTGATGATCCCGAACGTGGGCTCGTCCTCGCGCCACGCGGCGATGAACTTCTCCGCGGCTTCGCGGGCGCTCATCTCGGGCTTCTTGTCATAGGTCGGGACATCCCGCGGAGACGGCGCCAGCTCGCGGCGCTCGCCCGGCTCCGGCGCTTCCTCGCCGCCACCGAAGAAGTACGTCACGTGGGGGTACTTCTCGGTCTCGGCGACGTGCAACTGCTTGGCGCCCGTCGCTGCGATCACGCGTGTCATCGTCGTCGCCGGGCGCGCCGGCGCGAAGGCGACCGGCCACGGCCAGCCTTCCTCGTACTCGGTCAGCGTCGTGTAGCGGGCGACCTTCGGGCTGAGCGCCTCGGTCAACTGGCGCATGCGGTCGGGGCGGAAGTTGAAGGCGATGACCGAGTCCTGCGGGCGGATGCGCGCCTCGTCGCCGACCGTGGTCGCGGCGACGAACTCGTCACCGCGCTCGTCGCGCGCGTAGCTGTCGGTGAGCGCCTGCACCGCGCTGTGGGTGTGGTGCGCCGAGATGCCGTCGAGCAGGAGGTCGAGCGCGGCCTGCGTGCGCTCCGCGCGGCGGTCGCGGTCCATCGCGTAGTAGCGGCCGACGACCGAGCCGATGCGAGCGTTGCCGGCCTTCGCAGCCCAGTCCTCGACCTCGGCCAGGTACCGCTCGCCCCCGCGCGGCGAGGTGTCACGGCCGTCGGTGAAGGCGTGGATGACGACGTCTTGGACGCCCTTGGCGCCCGCCAGCGCGATCAGCGCCTCCAGGTGCTTCCAGCCCGAGTGCACGCCGCCGTCGGAGACCAGGCCGATGAGGTGGACGCGCTCGAAGCCGTCCATCGCCGCGGCCAGCGCCGGGTTCTCGCCGAGGGTGCCATCGGCGACCGCCTCGTCGATGCGCGTCAGGTCCTGCTTGACGACCGCACCCGCGCCGAGGTTGAGGTGCCCGACCTCGCTGTTGCCCATCTGCCCCTCGGGCAGCCCGACCGCCAGCCCGCCGGCGGTCAGCTGCGTGTGCGGGTAGCGCGCCCAGAGGTCGTCGAAGACCGGTGTGTTGGCGAGCGAGACCGCGTTGCCCGGCCCCGGCGGCGCGAGTCCCCAGCCGTCGAGGACGACGAGGACGGCGCGCGGGACCGGCAACGGGGTCACGACCGGGCGGCCGCAGCCTCGATGATGGCCACGATCTGCTCCACGTCCAGCGACGCGCCGCCGATCAAGCCGCCATCGCAATCAGGTAGCGCCAGCAGCTCGGCCGCGTTGTCGGGCTTCATCGAGCCGCCGTAGAGGATCCGCGTGCGCTCGGCCTGCTCCTTGGAGCGGTCGGCGACGAGCGCGCGGACGAACGCCAGCGCGTCCTGGGCCTGCTCGGGCGTAGCGACCTGGCCCGTGCCGATCGCCCAGATCGGCTCATAGGCGATGACGATGTCGCCGAGACGCTCGGTCGGCACCTTCTCCAAGTCCTCTTGGACCTGGTGGCGCAGCCGGCGCTCGGTGTCGCCGTTCTCGCGCTCCTCCTCGGTCTCGCCGACGCAGAGGATGACCTCCAGGCCCGCGTCCAGCGCCGCGGGGACCTTGAGCTGCAGGGCCTTGTCGGTCTCACCAAAGAACGTGCGCCGCTCGGAGTGGCCGAGCAACACACCGTGGATGTCGAGCTCGGTCAGCATCGGCGCGGAGATCTCACCCGTGAAGGCGCCCTCAGGCGCGTAGTGCATGTTCTGCGCGTAGACCTTCAGCGCCGAGCCGCGGGTCGAGTCGACGACGGCCTGCAGCGCCGTGAACGGCACGCAGACGCCGTGCTCGACCGACTCGAGGGTCGCGATCCGCGGCAGGGTGGCCGCGACGCGCTCCTCGGCCTCCTCGATCGTCCCGTGCATCTTCCAGTTGCCCGCGATCAGCGGCGTTCTGCTCATGCCAACACCTCCACGCCCGGAAGCGTCTTGCCCTCGATCAGCTCAAGCGATGCGCCGCCTCCGGTTGAGAGGTGCGTCACCTGGTCCTCAAGCCCGAACTGCCGCAGTGCCGCGGCGCTGTCGCCACCGCCCACGACGGTCGTCCCCGATGCGGCCGCGACGGCCTCGGCGACCGCGCGCGTGCCGGCCGCAAACGGCGCCAGCTCGAACGCGCCCATCGGGCCGTTCCAGAAGACCGTCCCGGCGCCCGCGATGATCTCGCCGTAGGCGGCCGCGGTGCGCGGGCCCACATCGAGGCCCATCAAACCGTCGGGGACGTCAATGCCATCAACATCGGTGACCGGCGTATCGGCGTCGAATGCCTCGCCGCAGACCAGATCGACCGGCAGCTTGACCTTGTCGCCAGCATCGGCCAGGACGCGCTGGGCCGGAGCGATGCCTTCCTGCTCGCAGAGCGAGGAGCCCACTGAGTGCCCTTGAGCTTTGAAGAACGGAAAGCACATCGCGCCGCCGATCAACACCGTATCGGCGACCTCCAAGAAGGCCTCCAGGACACCAAGCTTGTCGGTGACCTTGGCGCCGCCGACAATCGCCACGAGCGGGCGCGGCGGGTCGGCCAGGATCCCCTGCAGCGTCTCGACCTCGCGCGCCAGCAGCAGGCCGGCGGCCGACGGCAGGAGCGTGGCGATCGCGTGCGTCGAGGCGTGCGCGCGGTGCGCGGCGCCGAAGGCGTCGTTGACGTAGGCGTCGGCCAGCGCGGCGTAGCGCGCGGCCAGCTCCGGGTCGTCCTTGGTCTCGCCCGGCTCGAACCGGACGTTCTCGAGCATCACGACGTCACCGCCGGGGACGTTGCCGAGGTCGTCGGCGAGCGTGACGTCTGCCCCGAGCAGCTCACCCAGCCGCGCCGCGACAGGCGCGAGGCTGAGCTGCGGATCGCGCCCCTTCGGTCGCCCGAGGTGCGCGGCCAGCAGGAGCCGCGCGCCGCGGCGGCGCAGCTCCTGCAGGGTCGGCAGCGCGGCGCGGATCCGTGCGTCATCCCCGATGACCCCATCCTTCAAAGGGACATTGAAGTCGACGCGGACGAAGACGCGCTTGCCGTCGAGATCGCCGAGGTCGTCGAGGGTTCTCAAAGGACCTTTTGCGCGAGGTCGACGAGGCGGTTGGAGTAGCCCCACTCGTTGTCGTACCAGGACACGACCTTGACCAGCGTCCCCTCCATCACCGCGGTCAGCCCCCCGTCGACGATCGACGAGTACGGGTTGGTGACGATGTCGGTGGAGACGATCGGGTCGGTCGTGTACTGCAGGATCCCGGTGAGATCGCCCGTGTCGGCCTTGCTCGCAAACAGCTCGTTGATCTCGTCCACCGTCGTCTCGCGCTCGGCCACGAACGTGAGGTCGACCATCGAGCCCGTCGGGATCGGCGCGCGCACGGCGAAGCCGTGGAGCTTGCCGTTGAGCTCGGGCAACACGAGGCCGACGGCCTTGGCGGCGCCGGTCGAGGTCGGCACGAGGTTGACCGCCGCGGCGCGGGCACGGCGCAGGTCGGAGTGCGGCGCGTCCTGGAGGTTCTGATCGGCCGTGTAGGCGTGAATCGTCGTCATCAGACCGTGCTTGATGCCGATCCCGTCGTTGACGACCTTGGCGAACGGCGCCAGGCAGTTGGTCGTACACGACGCGTTGGAGATGACGTGGTGAGCGTCCTTGTCGTACTTGTCGAAGTTGACGCCCAGCACCACCGTGACGTCCTCACCGCTGGCCGGCGCCGAGATGATGACCTTCTTGGCGCCCGCGTCGAGGTGCTTGGCAGCAGCTTCCCGCTTGGTGAAGAACCCGGTGGACTCAATGACGACATCGACGCCGAGGTCGCCCCACGGCAGGTTGGCCGGATCGCGCTCGGCCAGGACCTTGAGCAGCTTGCCATCGACCAAGATGCCCTCGTCGGCGACCTCGATCGTTCCCGGGTACGGGCCCAGGATCGAGTCGTACTTCAACAGGTGCGCAAGTGTCTTGGAGTCGGTGAGGTCGTTGACGGCGACCCACTCGATGTCGGCGCCCTGCGAATGGGCGGCACGGAAGAGGTTGCGGCCGATGCGGCCGAAGCCGTTGATGCCGACGCGTACGGGCATGTGGAGGTGTAAGTCCTTCCTCAGGGGAGGCGATCTAGGGAGACGTTGGACCCTATCGAGCCGGTTGTGCTCAGTGCCCGCCCGCAACGACCTCGACGCGCAGGCCGTCGGGGTCCAGCAGATAGGCCGCGTAGTAGCGCGGGCCGTACTGCGGACGGGGTCCGGGAGGACCGTCGTCGCGTCCACCGGCCCCCAGCGCCGCGGCATACGCGGCGTCGACCGCTACCCGACCGGGTGCCTGGATCGCGCAATGGCCGTAGCCCGGGTCGGGCGTCGCACCGCGCGAGACGATCCAGAACCGCGGCTCGTGGCTGCCGTAGGCGATCGCCGCCTCGAGCTCGTGGATGCGACGGATGCCGAGGCGGGAGAAGAGCGCGTCGTAGAAGCGCGCGGAGCGGGCGAGGTCTGAGACCTCGAAGCCAACATGATCAATCACGTGGGTCCTTAGGGCTTGCGACCGATGTCGCGGTGCTCGATCTCGACCACCACGTCGTCGCGCGCGCCGAAGCGCTTGCCGAGATGCTCGGTGATGGCGACGGAGCGGTGGCGGCCGCCGGTGCAGCCGATGGCGATGCTGAGGTGGGCCTTGCCCTCCTCCTCGTACTGGGGCACGAGGAAGTCCAGCAGCGGCTCGAGCAAGGCGTAGAACTCGGCGAGCTTGCCCTCGCGCGCGACGTACTCGACGACCTCGGCCTCCAGCCCGGTCTTGGGGCGCAGCTCGGGCACGTAGTGCGGGTTGGGCAAAAAGCGCACGTCGAAGACGAGATCGGCGTCGCGCGGCGGACCGTGCTTGAAGCCGAAGCTCTGGATCGTCAGCGCGAGGCGCCCGCGGCGGTGGCGCGGCAGCAGCTCGTCGGCGATCCGGCGGCGCAGGTGCGAGGCCTTCAGTCCCGAGGAGTCGATGACGAAGTCCGAGCGGTCCCGGATCGGCCCCAGCATCGCGCGCTCGGCCGCGATTCCGGAGGCGATGGAGGACTCCGGCGCCAGCGGATGGCGGCGGCGCGTCTCCTTGTAGCGATCCATCAACGTGAGGTCGTCGGCGTCGAGGAAGAGCACGCGCGCGGGAAGCTCACGCGTGTGCAGCTCGTCCAGGACACCTTGCAGCGGCTCGAAAAACTCGCCGCCGCGCACATCGGAGACGACAGCCGCGCGCTCGACCTTGGAGCCCTCGTGGGTGAAGAGCTCCACGAGCGAGCGGATCATCTCGGGCGGCAGGTTGTCGACGCAGAAGTAGCCGGCGTCCTCGAAGACGGCCATCGCGGTGGACTTGCCCGCGCCGGAGAACCCCGAAATGACCACGAGATCCTGGAGATGGGACTCGGTGCTCGCGGGTGGTGCCGGCGTGGTACTGACGGCCATGACGCACATGATGACGCGCGCGCCGGACCGTCCAGGGTCGAGGCCCTGCCAAGCGGTCCGATCAGGCGGGACCGTGTGCCAGCGCCCGGATCGTCTTGCGAGCGCCGGCGACGCGACCGCCGGCCTCCAGTTCGATCAGCGCGGCCTCCATCGTCATCGCGACCAAGAGGCGGGCAGCGACCTTGGACGGGGTCAAGCCCATCGCCTTGACGCTGGGCTGCGCGAGCACCGCGAACTGCTCCTGGCGCTCATCCATCGTCGTCGTGAGGTTGCCTTGCGCGCGGGTCTCGAAGACCAGCGCCTTGACCGCCCGGTTGACCAGGCAGACGTCGAGGTATGCATCGATCGCGGTGAGCAGGAGCTCGCGACCGGGCGTCAGGCCGTTGACGGCTTGGGCGACCGCTTCGGTCACGCGCGCGTAGAAGCGCTGATGCAGGGCGTCGATGAAGAGGTCGCGGTCGGCGAAATAGACGTAGAAGGTGCCCTTGGCGACTCCGGCCCGCTCAACGACAGCCGCGACGCTGAGGCCGCCCAGGCCGCCGGTGTCGGCGAGCTGCTCGCCGGCGTCCAGCAGCGCCTCGCGCGTGCGGCGGCCTTTGGGGGTGACCGGCTCGCTGTCGGGCGGGTGCGTCATCGGGCGACTGATGGTACATGACGCCCTGGTCAGCTAAACATGACTGCTCATCTAGAATTTTATGACCAGACCGTCAGAAAGATCAGTAGCGTTCTTCCCCATGACCTCCACCCCACCGCATCTCTGGCGCTCCGACCTCCTCGGCGTGGCGCGTTCTGTCGACCTCGCCGACGGACGCATCGAGTGCTTTGAGCGCGGTTCCGGGCCGACGCTCGTTTTCGCACACGGCTGGCTGGCCAACGCGAACCTCTGGCGGGCCGTCGTTGAGGAACTGGCCAGCGAGTTCCGCTGCGTGGTGCTCGACCTCCCGCTCGGCGCCCACCGCGTGCCGATGGCGCCGAACGCCGATCTCACCCCGACCGGTTGCGGCGAGCTGATCGCCGGGGTGCTCGACGCGCTGGACCTGCACGACGTGACGCTCGTCGGCAACGACTCGGGCGGCGCCTACTCGCAGATCGCAACGGCGGCGCATCGGGACCGCATCGCGCGCCTCGTCCTCAACTCCTGCGAGACGCCGTACGACGCCTTCCCGCCGCCCCCGTTCGACGGGCTGCCGGCCGCGGCCCGCGACAGCGCCGCGCTCGGCCAGCTCTTCGAGGCGTTGCGCGACCGGGCCGTGCGCGCCGCCCCCGTCGCCTTCGGGCTGCTGATCAAGCACCCGATCGACGACCTCGTCTCGGACTCCTACGCCCTCCCATGCCTCGCCAACGCCGACGTGCTGCGCGACACGGCCAAGGCGATGTCGTCGGCCAGCTCGGCGCCGGTCCACACGGCGGGCGCGCGGCTGATCGAGGCCTTCGACGGTCCCGTGCTCTTCGCCTGGGGCCCCGAGGACGAGGTCTTCCCCATCGCCCACGCCCGGCGCTATGCCGACGAGCTCGCCCACGCGGAGGTCGTTGAGATCCCCGACGCCTACTCCTTCACGCCCGAAGACCAGCCCGGCGCGCTGGCCGAGGCGATCAGGCGCTGCTGCCGCTCTCCGCTGGAGCCGGTGCCACTCCCTCGCTGATCCCGTAGCGCCGGTGCAGGATCCGCAGCGGCTTGGGCGCCCACCAGTTGCGCTCGCCCAGCAGGCGCATCAGCGACGGCACGAGCAGCGCGCGGACGATCGTGGCGTCGATCAGCACCGCGACCGTCATGCCGACGGCGATCTCCTTCATGAAGAAGATCGGGCTGACGGCGAACGCGGCGAAGACGACGGCGATCATGACCGCCGCAGCGCTGATGATCCGCCCCGTACGCGCGATGCCGGTGGCGACGGCGTCCTCGTTGGAGAGCCCGAGGTCGTGCTGCTCCTTAATCCGCGCAATCACGAGCACCGCGTAGTCGGTAGCCAGCGCGAAGGTCACGGCGAAGAGGAAGACGAGGCTTGACACCTCGATCGCCTCGGGTCCCTCGTAGCTCAGCAGCCCCGCGAGCCAGCCGTGCTGGAAGGCCAGGACGAGCGCGCCGAGCGTCGCCGCGAGCGTCAGCGCGTTCATGAGCAGCGTCTTGAGCGGGATCACCACCGAGCCGGTCAGCAAGAACATCAACACGAAGATGATGAGGCTGATCGCCACGACGACCACGGGCGCGTTGTGCAGCAGGCTCTGTTTCTGGTCGATGAAGCGCGCCGTGGTGCCCGAAACCAGGATCTCGCCGCCGGGTGGCGGCTTGATCTCGCGGATGGCCTTGACGGCATCTTGGGCCGAAGCGTCGAGGGCCGGGTCCTTGAGCGCAACGTTCAGGTAGGCGACGTCCTTGCCAGGCCGCGCGATCGCCGAACCGCGCACGACACCGGGCACCGCCAGCGCCTCGCGCCGGACATCGGCAAGCGCCGCCGGCGTGGCCGCGCCGTGGACGGTGACGGTCACCGCCTCGTAGATGTCACGTGGGTAGTGGTTGGGCACGTATTGGGTCGCCTCGTAGGACGGAAGCCCGGACGAGACCGCCTGCCCGCTCGGGCCGGTCAGCATCGTCCCGGCCAGCGGCCCGGCCAGGGCAAGCAACAGGCCCATCGTCAGCAGCGCGACGGCGACCGGCCGGCGCATAACCGCGCGCGCAAGCCGCATCCAGCCGTCAGACGCGTCCGAGACCGACTTCGCCGGCTGGCGGATCGAGAGCGCGTTGATGCGCGGTCCTAGCAGCGACAGCAACGCGGGCACGACGAAGAGCGCGCAGACCGCCGAGAGGATGCCGACCGCGGCGCCCGCCGCGCCGACCGAGTACAGGAAGCGCTGCGGCATCAGGATCAGCGTCGCCATCGCGCCCGCGACCGTGACGCCCGAGAAGAGCGCCGTGCGCCCGGCGGTGAGCACGGTGATGCGGTGGGCCTCTTCGAGCGATCTCCCACCGGCGATCTCCTCGCGGTAGCGCGAGACCATCAACAACCCGTAGTCGACGGCAAGCCCGAGGCTCAGGGCCGTTGCGATGTTCAGCGCGAAGAGCGACGTCCCGACGAACGTCGACATCAGCCGCAGAAGGAAGAGCGTGCCGACGATCGACAGCACGCCGAGCAGCAGCGGCACCGCCGCGGCGACGACCCCGCGAAAGACGAGCAGCAACAGCAATGCCAACAGCGGGAAGGCAATCAGCTCGGCCTTTGTGAGGTCCTTGCGGGTCTGATCGTTGACGTCCTTGAACCCGGAGGCGTATCCGGTCATCGACACGTTGAGCTGCGTGGAGCGCACGCGCTGACGTGCGTCCTGCGCGGCGATGCCGCCCTTCTGCTCGATGTCGACCACCGAAAGGCCGGCCGAGAGGATCAGCGAGCGGCCATCGGCCGCGATAAGGCCCTGGCCCTCACGCGGTTGTGCCAGCGGGTTGACGACCCGGCCCACGTAGCGGGTCTGCCCGAGCTGCCGTGCCAGGCGTGCGACCTCAGCGCGAACCGCCGGGCTCTTGGTGTCCAGACGGCCACCGTCCTTCGCTCGCACGAGCGCGACAATGCCCGGGTTCGGGTCGCTGCCCAGCGCTTTGCGCACGACCTCGGTGGCGCGCTCGCTCTCGGAGGCCGGGTCGGTGAAGCCTGCGGCCTGAAGGTGATGCTCAACGTCGTGGCCGACAACCCCGGCGCCGATGGCCAGCACGGCGACGACCGCGAGGACGAGGCGGGGACGCCGCCAGGTCAATCCGGAGATGCGCTCCAACACCGTCATGTTGGGCGGTACGGGTGGCACAGATGCAGACAGCGGACTTGACACGACAACCCCTCCCTTGGACTGCGACAGGGCTATCTACGCAGGTCATACATATCGGTGAGTGTGAGTTGCGTCACACTACTTACGGCGGGCAAATCCGCAGTGAGTGAGCCATCGCACACATCCTCGGCTCCCAGCCGGAGAGAGTCGCTCACCCGACTGCCGTTCTTGCTCAGGAGGCCAACGTGCAGACCCTCATGCTTCGCCTGGATGGCTTGGTCAGCCGTCGCCGCCGTTTGGTCCTCGCTGCGTGGGCGCTCGTCGTGCTCGCGGCCGTCCCGTTCGCCATGCGCCAGGCTGACCACCTCAGCGGTGGCGGCTTCGATGTGCCCGGCTCGCAGTCGGTGGCCGTGCAGCAGGCGGTGGAGCGGGACTTCGACAACGGGCAGGCCGCAACGCTGGCCGCCGTGCTCGTCCCGCGCAAGGACGCCACGCCGGAGCAGCTCCGCGCGGCGATCGCGCGAGTTGGCGCCGCGGCCAGCACAACCGCCAAGGTCGACCTGCCCGCCGCATCGCGGTCCACGGCACTGGCGACCGTCGAGCGCGCCGGGGCTCGCCCGCTGATCGTCGCGCTCCGCACACCGGTCTCTGACAGCGACGCGATCGACGTCGCCGTCGATCTCCGCGAGCAGCTGGGGATCCTGCACGCCGATCCCGACGCGCCAGTCGTGACCCACCTCATCGGCCAAGGCGCCCTGTGGGCGGGTATGCAGGACCTCACCAAGGAGGACCTCGCCGCAGCCGAGGGCATCGGCTTCCCCATCGTCTTGCTGATCCTGTTGGCGATCTTCGGCTCGGTGGCCGCGGCGCTGCTGCCGGTGGCGCTCGGGCTGGTGGCCGTGACCGTCACGGGTGCGCTGATCTACGCGCTCTCGCTGATGACGGGCATGAGCGTGTTCGTCACCAACATGGCGTCGATGATCGGCATCGGCGTGGCGGTCGACTACTCGCTCTTCGTGCTCGCCCGGTACCGCGAGGAGATCGCCGCCGGGCAAGATCCCGACACGGCGCGCGCGACCGCCCTGGCCACCTCGGGTGTCGCGGTGGCGTTCTCGGGCCTGACCGTCATCGTCTCGCTCGCGGGGCTGTTCATCGTCGACACGATGTCGGTGCGCTCGATGGCGCTGGGCGCGATCCTGGTCGTCGCGGTGTCAGTGATCGCGGCGACGACGCTGCTGCCGGCGCTGATCTCGCTGGCCGGCCGTCGCGCCTATGAGCCGGGCCGGACGGCGACGATCACCGCACGCCTGGCCGGCTTGCTCGGCCGCCTGCGGCGCCGCGACCCCGATGCTCCGCGCGCTTCGTTCTGGGAGCGGTGGACGGGTGCGGTCATGCGCCATCCGGTCCTCGCTGCGGGCGCCACGACGGCGTTGCTGCTCGCGCTCGCGGTCCCGGCGCTGCAGATGGAGATGCGTAACGGCGCGCTTGCCCAGTTCCCCAAGGGCCATGAGACGCGCGTCGGCGCCGAGGTCGCCGCGGGGATCACCGGGCCCGGTGCTGCGAGCCCGCTGGACATCGTCGCGGCACGCGAGGCCGAGCCGCGAGTGCAGGCGGTGTTGAAAGCCGACAGCGAGATCGTCAACGTGGCTGCGCCGATCATCTCGCGCGACGGCGACCAGGTGCTGATCCGGGCGATCCCCCGCCACGACGGTGAGTCGCCTGAGGCAAGAGCGCTCGTGCACCGGCTGCGCGACACGCTGCCGGCCGGGACCGACGTCGGCGGCGCGCCGGGCTTCACCGTCGACTTCGTTGATCGCATCTCGGGCTCGATGGGGCTGATCGCGCTGTTCGTCCTGGCGTTGTCCTACATCGTGCTCTTGTTCTTGTTGCGCTCGGTCGTCCTGCCGCTCAAGGCGGTGGTGATGAACCTGCTGTCGGTCGGCGCCGCCTACGGCGTGCTCGTCGGCGTCTTCCAGCTGGGCTGGGTCGATGGGTTGTTCGGCTTTGAGTCGCCGGGCTACATCGACGCGCTGACCCCGCCGCTGGTGCTGGCGATCGTCTTCGGGTTGTCCATGGACTACGAGGTCTTCCTGCTCAGCCGGATCCGCGAGCGCTGGGCCGCCACCGGCGACCCGCGTGGCTCAGTCGCCGAGGGCCTGCAGGCCAGCGCCCGCACGATCACGAGCGCCGCGTTGATCATGGCCTCGGTCTTCGCCGTCTTCGTCGGCACCGGCGTGCCCTCGATCCAAGAGCTCGGCTTCGGCTGCGCGGTGGCGATCATCATCGACGCCACGATCGTGCGGCTCGTGCTGGTTCCGGCGACGATGGAACTGCTTGGCCGCTGGAACTGGTGGCTGCCGAGTCGGTTGGAGCGGGTGCTGCCGGACGTGGCGATCGAGACGGCGCCGGCAGTTCCGGCGCCCGCGCCCGCGCCCGCGGCTTCTTGACACTGCGGGTCGAGTTGACTGGGAATGCGCCGGTCAACTCGACCCGCACTTGAAGCTGACGCGCCAGAGCTGATCAGGACGCAGCGCTGGCGACGAGCGTGTGGGGCGCGGCTGACAATCACGCGCGATGGGCGGCGGGGCCCTTCATCAACGGTCCATCCGCCCCACCCACTAAGGTCAGCCGCCACCAATCAAAAGACCCCCGCGACCGCTGCAACGGCCCGGGGGCATGACCCAAGGAGACAAGACCTCCCATGAGTACCCCGCAGGGTAACCCCGCCTGCCGTATCTCGGTCGACCCGTCGACCGCCGACGTGCTGCGCATCGAGGCCAAGAAGGTCTTGATGTTCAACCACGACCCCTTCGAGGACTTCCTCGACTACGTCCCCACCAAGCAGCTCGCGCTGGTCGATGTCTACCGCGACGCGACGGCGGTGATCGACGCGTTGGGCTGGGATCCCGAGATGGTCCCGCACACCGAGGACGTCGAGGTCCCACTCACTCGCGGCCACATCGAGCAGCTCCACGAACGCCGCTGCGACCTGCTGGCCACCAACCTCGACCTCCTCACCGACATCGGCGCCGACAACGACGCTAACGCCGCGGTCATGAGCGACATCTACGCCAACCGCCACAGCGTCGAAGCCCTCAACAAGGTCTTCGACGCCTACACCACCACCATCACCACATAGCCCGTCGCGGTTCCGTTGCGGGGCCTGACCCCGCAACGGAACGCCGCGGCCCCTCGGAGCAGCGGCCCTCGCAAGACGACTGGCACTTAGACATTGCGATGCAACGTCTAAGTGCCAGCGCTCGGCGGGGCGTGCGCCGCGCCTAAAACGCGCCCAGCAGCGGCGGCGCGACCTGCTTCTTGCGGCTCATCACGCCCGGCAGGTCGATGATGCCATCGCGCGCATCCTTGCCAAAAGCGCGCTCCGCCGCGGCGATGTCGCCGGCCAGCAGCAGCTGGGTGTGCTTCTCCAGGATGTCGGTGATCATCAGCGCCGACAGCACGTGGCTGTTGCGGTCGTGCTGGGTCTGCAGGGCTTGGCGCAGCTCGCCGAGCCGGTCGGCGAGGATCGTGCCCGCTGTCTCGATCTGCGCGATGCTCATCGGTCCCTCGGCGGTCTCGTACTCCTTGGAGTCGCGCCCCAGCAGCGATTCGACCGAGGCATCGGCGGCGTCGGAGCCGCTCTCGAACATCTCCCGGCCGAAGGTCAGCGGGTCCACGCCGACGTACTCGGCCAGGAAGCGCACCGCCTCGCGGTCGCGGTCGGTCGTCGTCGGCGAGTTGAGGATCACCGTGTCCGACAGGATCGCGCCGAGCAGGACAGTCGCGGTCGGCGTGGTCGGCTCCACCGCCGCCTGGCGGAAGCGCTCGATGACGAGCGTCGAGGTCGAGCCGACGGGGTCGAAGGTCGCACGCACGGGCACGCGCGTCTCGATCGAGCCGATGTGATGGTGGTCGAGGATCTCGACGATGTGGGCCTTCTCGACACCGGGAACGCTTTGCGCTTGCTCGGCGTGATCGACGAGCAGCACCTCGCGCGGGGTCGGGTTGACGAGATCGGAGCGCGTCACGAGGCCGATCGGGTGCCCGTGCAGGTCGACCGCGACGGCCGCCCGGTAGTGCACGTTCTTGATCTCCTCGGTGACGTCCTCGAGCAGGTCGTTGCCGCGGACCGTCAGCGGCTCGGCGTCCATCAGCGCGCTGCACGGCGCGGCCAGCGTCGTCATGCGGCCGCAGACGTAGCTGTCCAGCGGCGAGACCACGATCGCGGTCCCGTGCTCGCGGGCGTACTTGAGGATCTCGTCGCTGGGCGTGACGCCATTGGAGAGCAACATCAGCGCGACGCCGCGGTCGATCAGCCGGCGCTGGGCGTCCTCGCGGTTGCCGATGATCACCGCGTCACCGGCGCCGATACCGCTCTCCAGGAAGTCGGCGGCCATCGCGAAGACCCACACGCGGCCGGCGACGACGATGTCCTCGCCGCCGACGTGCATGCCGCTGACGGCGGCGGCGATCGCGCTCACGCGCGTGGGCGCGTCGGCCAGCGTCGAGGCCTCGCGGGACTCGCGGATGTAGCGCCGGGCCAGCGCGCGCTCGGTCATGACGCCGACGAGCTTGCCGTCGTGGTCGACAATCGGGACGACGTCGAGCCGGTCGGCGGCCATCGTGAGGCCGACGTCGCGGACCGCATCATCGATGCCAGCGGCGTAGAAGTCCTGCTGCATCACGTCGCGGACGCGCAGCATCACGTGCGGGAGGAACTCCGGCTCGGCGGCGGCCGCGCGCTCCAAAACCCATCGGGTCTGGGAGTTCAGGTCGCCCAGGCGGACCGGGATGTAGGTGTTGTCGGGGTCCAAATGGCCCCGCAGCTCCGCGTACCCGATGGCGGCGGCGATCGAGTCGGTGTCGGGGTTGCGATGGCCTGTGACATGGATATGCGGCACTCCCCCCATTCTTTCGTGGAAGGGGTCTGAGACGCGGTCCGGTACCGCCCCTAGCGCCCCGTCCGCAGCCGGTGCAGGAACGTGTAGAGGTCCCGCGCCGTCTTGCCCGGCAGGCCCGGTACCGCCTCCAGCTGCTCTCGCGTCGCCTCCAGCACCGCGTCCGGCGACCCGAAGTGGTTCAACAACGCGCGCTTGCGCCCTTCTCCGATGCCCGGCAGGTCATCCAAGACCGACACCGTCATCGCCTTGTCGCGGCGCTGGCGGTGGTGGGTGATCGCGAAGCGATGTGCCTCGTCGCGCACGCGCTGCAGCAACTGCAGCGCCGGTGTGTCATGCGGCAGGACGATCGGGTCCGGCCGGCCCGGCGTGAAGACCTCCTCGATGCGCTTGGCCAGCGACACCACCGCGACGCCGCGATCCAGGAACCCTCGCAGGGCCTCAACGCCCGCTGAGAGCTGGCCCTTGCCACCGTCGATCACAATCAGATTGGGAAGCGTCGCGAACGACTCGTTGCGGTCGGGATCGTGCGGTGACAGATCCTGCTGGCGCTCCCAGTTGGCCAACCGGCGCGTCAGGACCTCGCTCATCGAGGCGAAGTCATCCGGAACGCCCTCCTGCCCACCGCGAATCGTGAAGCGGCGGTAGTCGCCCTTCTTTGGCGCGCCACCCTCGAAGACCACCATCGAGGCGACCGTGTGCGTCCCCATCAGGTTGGAGATGTCAAAGCACTCGATCCGCAGCGGCAGCGCGTCCAGCCGCAGCGCCTCCTGCAGATCGTCTAGCGCCTCGACCCGCTGCTGGCGCGAGCGTTCGGCCTTCAGCCGTTCCTGGTCAAGCGCCAGGCGCGCATTGCGCTCGGCGAGGTCGAGCAACCGCGCCTTGTCGCCGCGCTCGGCGGCGCGGACCTCGACGTTCGCGCCACGGCGCTCGGTCAGCAGCTCGGCCAGCGGCTGCAGATCGTCGACCTCGGCCTGCACGATGATCTGCGGCGGGATCACCGTCGCCTCACCGTAGTACTGCAACAAAAACTCCTGGGCGACCTCGCCGATACCGCCCTCCTGGACGTTGTCGAGGTAGAACGACTGGCGGTCGCTCAGGACCCCGTCGCGCAGCTGAAAGACCTGGGCGTTGGCGTCTGTCCCGTCAGCAGCAACCGCGACAACATCCGCGCTGCCGTGCTGGTCGCTGGCCACCCGCTGCTTCTGCAGCAGCGACCGCACCGCCGACAATCGGTTGCGCTCCAGCGCCGCCTGCTCGAACTCCTGCTTGGCCGAGGCCTCCTTCATCCGCGCCTCGAGGTCGCGCTCGATGTCGCGGTAGCGACCAGACAGGAACGCGCGGACGCCGTCGATCGACTCCATGTACTGCGCGCGGTCGACGCCGTAGTCGACGCACGGCGCGCCGCAGCGCTTGATGTAGAAGTCGAGGCAGGGAGAGCCGGAGCGACGGCCCGGCTCCGCGCCCGTACACGAGCGGTACTGAAAGACCTTGGCCAGCGTCTCCAGCGTCGAGCGCGTGCGTTTGGCGCTGGAGTACGGCCCGAAGTACAGCCGCGTCTTGCGATGGCGCTCGCGCGTGAAGTAGACGCGCGGAAACGGCTCGTCCATCGAGATCGCGATGTAGGGATAGGACTTGTCGTCGCGCAACCGGATGTTGAAGCGCGGCTGGTACTGCTTGATGAAGTTCTGCTCGACGAGCAGCGCCTCGGTCTCTGAGCCGACCACGATGAAGTCGACGCTGTCGATGAGCGTGGTCATCTGCACCGCTCCGCGCGTGACCGGATTGGAGAAGTGACCGGCGACCCGCTTCTTCAATGACTTGGCCTTGCCCACATAGATGACCTTGCCGTTGGCATCGTGGAACAGGTAGACGCCCGGGCTGTCGGGCAGCTTGCGCCGCTGATCGGCCAGACGGGTCTTGCGTCCTTCTGATTGGGGGGCGGCGGCCATGCGTCTCCGAGGATAGGCGCGGCTACGGCCCGACCGTGTCCTACTCGCCGAGCAGCCGCGCGGCCTCGCGGAAGAACGCGACGAGCTCGCCGACGTCATCGGCACCGACCGGGCGCTCGGCGCCGGTGAAGGCGGTGGCGTTCCAGAAGGTGGCGGGCCCGACCGTCTCGGGCGGCGTCCAGGGCCCGACGTAGGCATAGGGCTCGTCGTGGTCGGCGTCGCCCGGCGACACGCCGTAGGTCGCACGGGTGCCGGCGGCCTCGGAGCCGGCCTCGATGGCGATGTCGAAGTGCTCGGGCCAGAGGTTCGGCGGCGACGGATCCTGCGCACCGTCAGCGGCGAAGGCGATCAGCGCCTCCTCCCCGATCGCCCAGCTCGCGGCGAGCACGGCGGCGGCGCCAGCGTGGACCTCAAGTGGATCGTTGGAGAGCGACGCGCCGCCGACCAGTCCGACGAACACCGCGGCGCCACGCAGCGAGCTGATGGCGGTCCGCTGCTCATCGCCACCGGCCCTCAACCGCACAACGTCGGTCCCGCTCACCCCCACCCACGAGCGATCGGGCAACTCGGGCGTGCCGAAACCGCCCGGCCGCACCCGCAGCGCGATCTCGTTGCCCGTCGCCTGCACCCGCAACGGGCTGATCACCCGCTCGGCGAGCGCATGCAGGGCCAGCCGCGTGGTCACCAGCGCCTCGTCGCTCATGGCCGCCATCCTCCCACGCCCGCCACAACCCGCCCAGGCCCGCCCAGGCCTGCCCAGGCCGTCGAGGGACGACTGAATCTCGCTGTATGAGATTCAGTCGTCCCTCGACGCTCCGTGCAGGGGGATGTGGCGCGCGTGCTCAGGCCGCGACGTCGCCGGTGCGCAGCTCGGCGCCGGCGATCATCGCCCGCGAGCGCCCCGTGCGCTTGGCGTCTAGAAGCGCGACGTCGGCCGCCTCGAGCAGGTCGGCTAGCTCGTGGCCGTGGGTCGGCGCCGCGGCGCAGCCGAGCGACAGGTCGATCTGCGGCCCGCTGCCCGCCTCGAAGACCTCGCCGACCTGGGCCATGATCCGCTGCGCGGCCTGCACGGCCTCCTCCAAGTTGCCCGGGACGAGCACGGCGAACTCGTCGCCGCCCAGCCGTCCGGCGTGCCCGTGCACGGAGAGGATGCGGCCGATCTCGGCCAGGACGAGGTCGCCGGCGGCCATGCCGTGGCGTTCGTTGACGGCCTTGAAGTGGTCGATGTCGCAGATCAGGATCGCGCCGCCGCCGTTCTCGATCAGCGCCATGCGCGTCGTCTGCAGCCAGTGGCGGCGGTTCGCCAGCCCGGTGAGGTCGTCGGTCTGCGACAGGCGCTCCAGCTCGGCGACGCGCGCAGCCAGACGGCCGGCCTCGCCGCGCTGGTCGGTCTGCGTGATCTGGTCGGCGAGGACATCCAGCACATCGGTGGTCAGCGACAGCCGATCGAGCGCCACCTCCAGCAGCGCGTGGTCGGCCTCGATGCCGTTGAGCATCCCGGCGACGTTGTTGGCCAGCTGCACACAGGCGACCTCAGCGTTCGGGGCGCCGACGCCGGTCGGGCCGCCGTGGTGCCAGGCGATGATCGACGCGACCTCGGCGGGCAAGCCCCAGCGCTCGGCCAGCAGCGCACCGCACTGGGCGTGGTCGATGCCGAAGCGCTCGCGCTCAGCCAGGACGCGCTCGGCCCCGGCGGGGAACTCGCGCGCCAGCGCGTCGCAGGCCTCCTCGCCGAAGACCTCGGGGAGCACGAGCTTGCCGACGTCGTGCAGCAGGCCGGCGAGGTGGACGGTGTCGCCCGGGACGCGAGCCTCCTCGGCCGCGCCCGCGGCGCCGATCGCGACCGAGATCGCGTGCAGATGCAGCTGGCCGCACGAGGCGCGGCCGTTGCCCTTGGAGCGCTCAAGGAAGCGGAAGGTGGCGGCCTCCAGCGCGAGGCGGCGCAGCGCACGCCGGCCGACGAGCATGACGGCCTGGCGGATCGTCTTGGCGCGGATCGGATGCGCGCGCGCCGCCGAGTTCGAGAAGCGCAGGAGGTTCGCGGCGAAGGTCGCGTCCTGCTCCAGAGCGTCGACCAGGTCGGCCGCCGTGGACTCGTCGTCATCGCAGAGCGCGATGACACGGAGCACCGTGGCGTCCAGGACCGGGAACTCGGCCAGTTCGTCAATGGCGCCTGCGACGGATTGGGCAGCGACGGGGTCGATGCCTTCCTTCCAGGGCGCGCAGTCCGTTGCGTGCTTTGCCTCCATGGCTCTCTCTGGCATCGGCCAAGGGTGCCCCGCGTTGAGATGGAAATGTGGTCGCTGGACGAGTGTCGGAGTACCGTTGCACGATGGACGTCGCTTTCCGAACCTGTCCGCTCTGCGAAGCGACCTGCGGGCTCGCGCTCGAGGTTGACGCCGCCGCGCACACCGTCACCAAGGTCCGCGGCGACGCCGACGACGTCTTCAGCCATGGCTTCCTCTGCCCCAAGGGCGTGTCAATCAAGGAGCTGCACGACGACCCCGACCGCCTGCGCACGCCGCTGATCAAGCAGCCCGACGGCACGTTTGCGCCCGCATCGTGGGACGAGGCGTTCGCCCTGATCGCCGACAAGCTGCCCGCGGTGATCGAGCGCGGCGGACGCGACGCGGTCGCCGCCTACATCGGCAACCCCTCCGCCCACTCGCTCGCGTTCCTGCTCTACGGCAAGGTGCTGTTGAAGGCGATCGGCACCAAGAACATCTTCAGCGCGAGCACCGTCGACCAGTTCCCCAAGCAGGTCGCCTCGGCGCTGATGTTCGGGACGGGGACGACGGTCGCGATCCCCGACCTCGACCGCACCGACTACCTGCTCTGCCTCGGCGCCAACCCGCTGGCGTCCAACGGCTCGCTGATGACCGCACCGGATGCGCGCGGGCGGCTGCGGGCGATCCGCAAGCGCGGCGGGCGGATCGTCGTCGTCGACCCGCGGCGCAGTCGCACGGCCCAGGAGGCCGACCAGCACCTCGCGATCCGCCCGGGCACCGACGCGCTGCTGCTGATGGCCCTGCTGCACGTGGTCTTTGCCGACGGGCTTGAGGCGTTGGGCGCGGCGGAGGGTCGCGTCGAAAGGCTCGAGGAGGTCCGCGCGCTCGCCGGCGACTTCCCGCCCGAGGCCGTCGCGGCAGCCACCGGCCTCGACGCCGAGACGATCCGCCGCACCGCCCGCGACTTCGCTAGCGCGCCGAGCGCGGTCGCCTACGGCCGGATCGGGACCACGACGCAGGCCTTCGGCACGGTCGCGAGCTGGCTGATCGACATCCTTAACATCGTCACCGGCAATCTCGACCGCCCCGGCGGCGCGATGTTCCCGCTGCCCGCGGGCGGGTTGCAGAACACCAAGGGCGAGCCGGGCCGCGGGCGCGGTGCGATCTTCGGCCGCTGGAGCTCGCGCGTACGCGGCCTTGGCGAGGTCTTCGGCGAGCTGCCGGTTGCCTGCCTGGCCGAGGAGATCCAGACGCCGGGCGAGGCACAGGTCCGCGCGTTGATCACCATCGCGGGCAACCCGCTGCTGTCGACCCCGAACTCCGACCGCCTCGCCGCGGCGATGGACGAGCTCGACTTCATGGTGTCGGTCGACATCTACCTCAACGAGACGACGCGCCACGCTGACGTGATCCTGCCGTCGCCGTCACCGCTGGAGAAGGCGCACTTCGACTTCATCTTCCAGGGCTTCTCTGTCCGCAACTACGCCAACTGGTCACCGGCGGTGCTGGAGCGTCCCGCCGGGATGCCGGACGAGTGGGAGACCGTGCTGCGCCTCGTAGGGATCGTCACCGGTCAGGGGCCCGGCGCTGACGTCGGCGCCATCGACGAGTTCGTCGCGCGGGCAGCGATCGGCAAGGAGGTCGCCGACCCGTTCTCGCCATGGCACGGCCGCGACGTCAACGAGGCGCTGGCCGAGCTGGCCCCGCGGACCGGCAGCGAGCGGCTGGTCGACCTGATGCTGCGCACCGGCCCCTACGGCCTGACGCTCGCCGACTTGGAGGCCAAGCCGCACGGGATCGACCTCGGCGCGCTGGCGCCGCGGCTGCACGAGGTGCTGCGCACGCCGAGTCAGAAGATCGAGCTGGCGCCGCCGGCGCTGGTCGACGACGTCGCCCGCCTGCATGAGGCGCTCGCCACGCCACCGGCCGACCTCGTGCTCATTGGCCGCCGCGACCTGCGCTCCAACAACTCCTGGATGCACAACCTCCCGCTGCTCGTCCGCGGGCCGCAGCGCTGCACGCTGCACGTCCACCCCGACGACGCCGAGCGGCTCGGCCTGGCCGACGGCGGCCGGGCGACGATCCGCTCGCGGGTCGGCGAGCTGAACGTGCCGGTGGAGATCACCGACGACATCCGGCCCGGCGTCGTCTCGCTGCCGCACGGCTGGGGACATGACGCGGCCGGTGCCGAGATGGATGTCGCGAGCGCCCACGCGGGCGTCAACTCGAACGTGTTGACCGACGAGGACGTGGTCGAGCCGCTGACGGGCACGGCGGTGCTCAACGGCATCCCGGTGACCGTCGAGCCAGCGCGCGCAGTCGCGGCGGCCGCCCAGCCCGCCGCCGCGGTCGGGTAGCCGCACTCCGGCGGGTTCGGTCAACCACCCGAACCCCGGGACTGGGGGTTCCCCCCATTTCCTCCGGGGGTCCGCGCCGTCAAGGTGAGCGTCGCAATGCACGACCCCGCTCCCCAAGGACTCCTCTCGTGACCAAGACGCAACGCTGGACGCTCGCCGTGGTCTGTGCCGCCACCGCGATGCTCATGCTCGACATCGCCGTCGTCAACACCGCGCTCTCCAAGATCGCCGGCGACCTGAAGACCGACCTCCACGGTCTGCAGTGGATCGTCGACGCCTACACGCTCGCCCTCGCCTCGACGGTGCTCACCGCCGGCGCGCTGGCCGACCGCTTCGGCCGCCGCCGCCTCTTCAACTATGGCTTGGCCCTCTTCTCGGTCGCGTCGCTGCTCTGCGCCGTGGCTACCGATATCGCCTTCCTCAACGCCGCGCGTGCCGTGCAGGGCGTCGGCGGCGCGATCATGTTCGCCGTCTCGCTCGCGCTGCTGGCCAACGCGTTCCCGACCGCCAAGGAGCGCGGCGGCGCGCTGGCTGCCTATGGCGCGACGATCGGCGCCTCGTTCGCCGTCGGCCCGCTCGTCGGCGGCGCCCTGACCAGCGGCCTCGGCTGGCGCTGGATCTTCCTCATCAACATCCCGCTCGGCCTTGCCTGCCTGGCGATCACCCGCGCCTACGTGGCGGAGTCCAAGGACGCGATCGCGCGCCGTGTGGACTTCGGTGGTCTGCTGACGCTGACCGGCGGACTGTTCCTGCTGATCCTCGCGCTGCTGCGCGGCAACGAGCTCGGCTGGGGCAGCGCCCAGATCGTCGCCGAGCTCGGCGGCGCCGGCCTCTTGCTCGCCGCGTTCGTCGCGATCGAAGCGAAGATCGCCGAGCCGATGCTGCCGCTGGGGCTGTTCCGCTCCGGATCGTTCACCGGAGCGCAGATCGGCGCGTTTGCGATCTCGGCCTCGTGGTTTGCGATCTTCTTCTATCTCACGCTCTACATGCAGCAGGTGCTGGGGCTGTCGGCGATCGAGGCCGGCCTCGTCTACCTGCCGTCGACCATGGTGATGTTCTTCGTTGCGGGCGGCACGAGCGCCCTGGCCGAACGCGTCTCGGGCCGCGCGATGGTGTCGGTCGGGCTCGTGCTGGTCGGGATCGGGATGGCGATGCTGACGGTCGCGCAGGTCGACTCGTCTTGGATGATCGCGCTGCCCGGCTCGATCGTGGCGATGGTCGGCACCGGCCTGTTCAACCCGGCGATCAGCAACTTTGCCCTGAGCTCGGTTCCCGAGCACCAGAGCGGGCTGGCGGCGGGCGCCAACGACACCTTCCGCCAGGCCGGCATCGCCGTCGGCGTCGCGGCGCTCGGCGCGCTGATCCCGTCGGGCGCGATCTTCGCCGGCGGCGACCAGAGCGCGTTCGTCGGCGGCCTGCACGACGCGCTGTGGGTCTGTGCCGCTGTCTGCGCGGTCGGTGCCGCGGCCTGCTGGGCGCTGCTGCGCGACCCGGCGCCGGCGGAGGCAGGCGAGACAGCCCGCATCACCGACGACGCCCTGGTCGCCGAGACGGCCTGAGCAGAACACACCGCGCCGCCGAGATGCGGGGTGGGCCTGTTGACGGACGTATGCCGTCCCCAGACAGGCCCACTCGCCGCACCGCCGCACCCCCGCGGTGGCCTAGGTACCGACCCGACCTTCGAGGTGCGGGATGGCCCGCTTGGCGTCGTGCAACGCGAAGGCGCGGCCGTCGACGGTCTTGTCGGTGGAGAACGCGACGCGTGCCGGGAGCAGGACCGGACGCTTGAAGCGCACGTCGGCGATGAAGCGCTCCGGCAGCTCGGGCTGCAGCGCCGCGAGCACGCGAGCTTTCAGCCACATGCCGTGCGCGATCGCGCGCGGCATGCCGAAGAGCTTGGCCGAGACGTTGTGCAGGTGGATGGGGTTGCGGTCGCCGGAGACCGCGCCATAGCGGCGGCCGATGTCGCCGGGGATCTGCCAGATGGCCTCGAACCCGGGCCCAGCCACCCGCTCGTCAGCGTTGTTGTCCTTGGTCGCGGCGCTCTCGCCTCCTGATCCGCCACCGCGGCGCAGGTACGTGCTGCGTCCCTCCCAAACGCGCTCGCCCGCGACCGTCGCGGCCGCGACGACGTCGAACTGGCGCCCCTTCGGATGGGCCCGCAAGTCCTCGGCGTGGACGCGGAAGCTCGGCGTCTCGCCCAACGCCACCGGCCGGACGTGCTCGATCCGGTTGGCCACGTGCACGAGGCCGATGACGCCGAACGGAAAGGCACCCTCGGTCATCAACGACATTGCCAACGGGAAGCCGAGGATGTGCAGGTAACTCGGCGGCAGCATGTCGCGCAGGTCAAAGCCGCAGACGCGCGCGTAGTCGGCGACGTGGCCGGCATCAAGTGCAACGTCATCGAGCCCGAGCGTCAGCTCCGGCAGCCCCTTGGGCGTGCTGCCGCCGACCAGCGGGACCTTGCGCAGCAGCGGCCGGGCGAACGTCCCGAACGCCGCGCGCGGGTAGAGCGTCGCCGCGCCGGGAGCGCTGTCCAGCGTCCGCTCCGTGCCGCTCATGCGCCGATCAGCGACTGACCGCAGACGCGCACGACGTTGCCGTTCACCCCGCCCGACGCCGGGCTGGCAAACCACGCGATCGTCTCGGCGACGTCGATTGGCAGGCCGCCCTGGGCCAGCGAGTTCATGCGGCGGCCGCCTTCGCGGACGACCAGCGGGATCGCCGCGGTCATCTGCGTCTCGATGAAGCCGGGGGCCACCGCGTTGATCGTGGCGCCGCGCTGCGCGAGCTCCGGCGCGAGCGTTTCGACGATGCCGATGACGCCGGCCTTCGACGCGCCGTAGTTGGTCTGGCCGCGGTTGCCGGCGATGCCGGCGATCGAGGAGACCGTGACGATGCGACCGCCCTGGCCAATCAGGTCGCCGTCCAGCAGCGCCTCGTTGATGCGCTCCTGGGCCGACAGGTTGACCTCCAGGACCGCGTCCCAGCGCTCGGGCTTCATCCGCGCGAGCGTGCGGTCGCGCGTGATGCCGGCGTTGTGGACGATGACGTCGACGCCGCCGTGGCGCTCCTTCAGGTGGGCAACGAGCGTGGCGGGCGCGTCGGCCGCGGTGACGTCGAGCGCCAGCGACGAGCCACCAATCGCGTTGGCGACCTTCGCCAGATCCTCGCCCTGGGCGGCGATGTCAATGGCAATGACATGGGCGCCGTCACGGGCGAGCGTCTGGGCGATCGCCGCGCCGATGCCCCGCGAGGCGCCGGTCACCGCAACGGCGCGGCCGGCCTGTGGCTTCTCCCAGTCCTCGGGCGCGGGCGAGGCACCCGACCCAATGCGGATAACTTGCCCCGACACGTAAGCCGACTTGGACGACAACAAGAACCGCAGCGTCGACTCGAGGCCTTCCTCGGCACCGGGCGCGACGGAGACGAGCTGGCCGGCCGCGCCGTGGCGCAGCTCCTTGGCGGCGGAACGCACGAAGCCCTCCAGCGCGCGCTGGGCAACGGCGTGGCGGCGGTCGGCGGCGTCCTCGGGCGGCGTGCCGAGGACGAGCAGGCGCCCGCTGGGCGCTAGGCGGGTGATCACCGGCGAGAAGAAGTCGCGCAGCGCGTGGAGATCCTCGGAGGCGGTGATGCCGGAGGCGTCGAAGACGATGGCGGCGACCGGCGTGGTGGCGCCGTCGTCGGCCGACGTCAGCGTCTCGGCCCCCGCGCGCTTCAGGACGCGCTCGACCGTGGTGAGCAGGCGATGTTCGGGCGCGCCGCCGACGAGGGCGGGGCCGTCGAGCAGCGGTTGCCCCGGCGCATAGCGGCGCAGAGGCGTGGACTCCGGCAGTCCGAGGCGGCCCACGAGAAAGCGTCCGGGCGGCGTGGACGAGAGACGCTGGTAGCGATCAGACACGGTTCGATGTTACATTCTTTGATGTCACCATGGTCCAGACCAAGAGCTCTCTCCCCCGCCCCGCCGCGATCCTCGGGGGCAACCGCATCCCCTTCGCGCGCTCCAATGGGCCCTACGCCCAGGCATCCAACCAGGACATGTTCACCAGCGCGCTCGAAGGGCTCATCGCCCGCTTCGGGCTCGCCGGTCAGGCCGTCGACGAGGTCGTCGGCGGCGCCGTCCTCAAGCACGCGCGCGACTTCAACCTAATTCGCGAGTGCGTCATGGGCAGCACGCTCAGCGACGCGACGCCCGCCTACGACGTCCAGCAGGCCTGCGACACCGGCCTCCAGGCCGCAATCCTCGCCGCCAACAAGATCGCGCTCGGCCAGATCGACGTGGCGATCGCCGGCGGCGTCGACACCACCAGCGATGCACCCCTGGGCGTCAACGACGACCTGCGGCGGTTGCTGGTCAAGGTCAACGCGGCCAAGAGCACGGCTGACAAGATCAAGCTGCTCGCCCACGTCCGGCCGTCACACCTGGCGCCCGACATCCCGCGCAACGCCGAGCCGCGGACCGGGCTGTCGATGGGCGAGCACGCGGCGATCACGGCGCGCAAGTGGGGCATCACGCGCGAGGCCCAAGACGAGCTGACCGTCGCCAGCCACCAGCACCTGGCCGCGGCGTACGACCGTGGGTTCTTCGATGACTTGGTCACGCCGTACCTCGGCCTGTCGCGCGACCAGAACCTGCGCCCGGACTCCTCGCTGGAGAAGCTGGCCAAGCTCAAGCCCGTCTTCGGCGCCGGCGAGGACGGAGCGACGATGACGGCGGGCAACTCGACGCCGCTGTCAGACGGCGCGTCGACGGTCCTGCTGGCGTCCGACGAGTGGGCCGCCGAGCGGCGCCTGCCGGTGCTCGCCTACCTGACGCACTCTCAGACCTCGGCCGTGCCCTATGTCCACGGCGACGAGGGGTTGTTGATGGCCCCGGTCTACGCCGTCCCGAAGATGCTCGCCCGCGCGGGCCTGACCTTCGATGACTTCGACTTCTTTGAGATCCACGAGGCGTTCGCCTCGCAGGTCCTCGCAACGCTCGCCGCCTGGGAAGACGGAGAGTTCTGCAAGACGCACCTCGGCCTCGATGGGTCGCTAGGCGCGATCGACCGCCACAAGCTGAACGTCAACGGATCCTCGCTGGCCGCGGGCCATCCGTTCGCCGCCACCGGCGGCCGGATCCTGGCGACGGCCGCCAAGATGCTCGCCGAGAAGGGCTCGGGACGCGCGCTGATCTCCGTCTGCGCCGCGGGCGGCCAGGGCGTCGTGGCGATCGTCGAGCGCTGATCAGCGATAAGTGTCGCCGCTCGCGCCCGCAGCCGCGGGCTGCGGACGCAGGACGGGCCGCTCGCCGGTGCGCTGGCGACGCGGCTCGGGCGCGACTTCCGGCGCCTTGGCGGTGGTCCGATTGCCACTGGTCCGCCGCTGCGCCCAGCGGATCGCGGGGCGTTCGACGAGCAACCAGCTGAGCGTCGCAGCCGGCAGCGTGATCGCCAGGACGGCGAGCAGCTGGCGCGTGAGCGAGTCCTGCGGCCAGTGGCCGGTCACGCGCAGCCCGACGATGACGGGGAAGTGGAAGAGGTAGACGCCGTAGGAGATCGTCCCCAGCCACTTCGCCGGGCCGCGCGCCAGCAGCACGGCACGCCACGGTCCGGCGACGAGCGTTGCGAGGATGAGCGCGATGCCCGCGACGCCGGGCGCGTCGCCGACGAGGTTGCGCGTGTCCACCGATCCGGCGCCGGTGGCGTGCCACCACGAGTTGGCAACGACCAGCACGATGCCGGCCACGGCGATCGCGGCGGCCGGGGCCGCTCGCAGCGTCCGGCGGTGCAGGAGCACGGCGGCGGTCATCCCGGCGCCGAACTCCGCGAGATGTGGCAGCAGCGAGGTTGACAGCGTCTGCGGCCACTGATGCGTGTAGGCCAGGATCGTGCTGAGCAGGCCGCCGGCCACGACGGTCAGCGTCAGCGCGACCAAACGGCCGCGGTGCGCACCGAGCCGCAGCGCGAGCAACCCGGCGAGCGGCAGCGTCGCGTAGAACGACATCTCGATCCCGAGCGTCCACATCGGTGGATCGAGGTGCTTGATCGTCTCCTCGAAGTGGTTCTGCGCGAAGAGCAGAAAGATTGGGACCTGACCCAGGTCGATCTGCGTTCGGTGGTCGAGATGGCGCAACAGAAGGAATGATCCGACCAGCGCGAGCCAGTATCCAGGCAGGATCCGCGCGGCACGGCGGATCGCGTAGCGGGTGAGCGACGGACCGCGGCGCGCGCCGTCGAGCGCGGCGGCGACGAACGGCCGGAAGATCAGGAAGCCCGACAGCACGAAGAAGAGCTGGACGCCGAGGCGCAGCTCGCCGATCGTGAAATCCAGGAAGTCCTTCGGCGGACGGTGGCTGTCGCCGTAGCTGAACATCCACACGTGCAGGACCAGGACGCCCGTCGCCGCCAGGCCGCGTAGGCCGTCGAGCGCGTCGAGGCGACCGCGCGGCGCGCGAGGTGTCGGCGGCTCGGCCGTGGGCATGTGCAGACGGTCGGTCACAAAGCTGAGAGGCGGCGAAGAACGCTGCGGGCAGACGCCGAGCGTCGTCGGGCTCTTGCGTCACCAGTGGTACCCCGTACCCAGCGACGCCTCGGTTACACCCTAGCCGCCTGCCTAAAGGCCCGATGCAGGTGGCGCGACCAGGCGATCTCCCGCAGCGATCGGGGACCTCCTTTGGCTGCTAGCGCTGCGGCAGCGTGAGCAGCAGCGACCGCTCGATGGCGCCGGCCGTGGTCGGTTGCACCGCGACGTCCTCGGCAATCTGCGGCCAGGTGGCAACGACGTCGGTGACCTCCCGCAGGACGCGCTTAGCCGTGCCGCGCTTAAGGCCGATGCGCTTCTCGATGGCGACGAGGTCCTCGACGAGGATCCGCTCGCGCTTGCCGTTGATCGTCATCTGATGGGCCTGCAGCCAGCGGTTGGTCGGATCGCAGGCCCAGGTCACGTCGTAGGCGGGCGCTAGGGACCAGCGGCCGGCACGGTCCATCAGGAAGGCGATGTTCTTGACGTGGTCGTCCTGGTTACGCGCGACGACGTTGAACACCATCCGGCGAAAGAGCTGCTCGATCTGCGGCAGCTCGATGCCGATGCGACGCATCAGCAACATCGCCTGGTCATAGCCGTAGACGCCAGGCATCTTGTAGCTGATGTGATCGAGGGCCCCGAGCGTCTGCACGTGGAGCTTGTCGCCGACGGGCCGATCGAACCGGCGGGTGAGGAAGTGGCGGCGGCCGTTCTCCTGCAACAGGCGGCTCTCGGTCATCTCGACGCCGGCCGCGCGGGCCATCTGCCAGTAGGCGTACTCGACGGCGCCCCAGCCCTCCGGGTCGGCGAGGCCGTGGTCACCGGCCTTGGCGACGCCGTCGAACTTCAGCAGCCAGTGCTCGAAGCCGGGCTCGGCGTCGAGCTGGCCAGAACGCACCTGCCCGGTCTCCTCGTTAAAGGCGATGATCGCCTTCGGGCGCGCCCCACCGGCGGAGGTGCCGATCGCAAGGATCGCGCGCATCTCCTCCTCGTCGGGATGCTCGGTCAAGTCGGCGACGAAGGCGTCGCGCCGGGCCAGCACTTCGCTGGCCAGCGCGACAAGCCGGTCGACGTGCAAGTCACGGCCGACGGCGTTGGTTGGGGCGATCGACGGCTGGAACTCCAACCCACCCATGCCGCGCGAGCCGACGTAGCAGAGGCGTTCGACGACATCGAAGGACTCGGGCCTGCGGCCTTGCGAGGCGAGCCATGCGTCGACGAGCGCGTGCCCCCAGCTGTCGGGCAGCGCGTCGGCCAAGAGCCCGGGAAGGCCGCTGAACGCGTCGAGCGGGAGCCGTGTGAACCGGTACGGCGCCACGCGGGCGGGCATCTGGACCGGTGAGAGCTCGATGCCCGACTCGGCGAAGGCGGGGTCGTATTGGAACGTCGCGTACCGGTCGCCCTCCTCGATCGAGACCGCCGCCACGCGCGTGCCCCAGAGCGTCACGGTGGCCAGCGTCATGTCTCATCGCCCCACGTGATCGGCCTGGCGGTGTCGTCTTCCTTGGCCGGGCGCGCCCGGAGGCGCTGGGCGGTCGCGCGCCGACGCTCTCGGCGCCGGCTCTCACGTTCCACGTCGGCAATCGGTGAGTCGCTGCGCTCGGGTATGGCGGCGTCGATCTCGGGCAGGAGGTCGAGCGCGCGCCAGAGCTTGACCATCGTCGACGTCTGGACCGACTCGCCGCGTTCGACGCGGATCACGGTCGCCCGACTCACGCCCGCGAGACGCCCCAGCTCCTCTTGGCTGATGTTGCGCGCAAGCCGCAGGCGTTCCAGGCGCTGGCCCAGCTCACGGAGGACGGCTTCGTCGGTGTGGAGGTCGATGAAATGCATCAGTTCTGCAACGTAGATGCCCTATAGCGGGATGATGTTGCAGGTTAGCGACATTGCTGACGCCATCGACGATCTGGTTTATAAGTTGCAATTCTGCTACTTCAAGGAAGAATATCGCCTTGATGTTGCAGATCTGCGCCATTGAGGATCCACGAAGACCCATCAGGCCACCAGCCGCACCTTGAGGCCGGTGGCGCGCGCAGCTGGGTCACCGGCGCCGCTAAGGAGGCCGAGGATGGTGGCGACGTAGGTGATGGTCTCGGGGATCTGCGGGATGCAGCCGCAGCGTGAGACCGCGCCCGCCCCGGCGTTGTAGGCGGCGAGAGCCAGCGGGACGGAGCCGAACTGGACGAGGAGGTCGTGCATGAGGTGGGCCTGGGCGAGGATCGCCGCCTCACCGTCGAAGGGATCGGCCAGGTTGTAGGCCTTGGCGGTGCTGGGCATGAATTGCGCGATGCCCTGGGCCCCGGCGCTCGACTGCGCGAACGGATTGAAGCGCGATTCCTGCCAGAGCTGCGCGGCGAGCAGGGCGGCGCCGACATTCCAGTGCTGCGCGGCGCGGGAGATCGCGGGAGCCCAGCGCTCCGGGACGAAGGCGGGGATGCCGCTGCGGCCGTCGCCGGGACCGAAGCCGATGCTGCGCGTGCCGGCGGAGTGGGCGAACCCGAAATGCCACGCCTCCCAGGAGTACCGCTGGACGAAGCCGAAGCGCTTGGCGTTGGCCGCGAGCCAGCCGTACGCCGAGGCGGGACCGAGGTCGAGCTCGGTGCCCAGCCGGTGCAGAGACTGTCCCGGCGGCGCGACCCACTTCGGGTCGGGGTGCGCGGCGAAGAGCGCGGCCTGCTCGGCATTGGTGCGAAAGGCACTCGTGATGATCAACGCGACCCCGGCCGCCCGTGCCGCCGTGCTCATGCGATCGAAGGCCAGTGCGACGTCGGGACGCATGCGCTTGCCCTGACGCTGCGCCAGCGGGCCGCGGTACTCGCCCGACAGGTCGCCGCCGGACGACGGCAGCGTGACGGGCGCCAGCTCGGCGACCGCGCGCACCGTCCCGGCCACGTGCCGCCCCACGACGGAGACCGGGTCGGTGATGGTCACGGCAATGCGTGTCGGCGCCAACGCGGACGCATCAGGGAACGCGACGGCGATGTGGCTCGCGCCATTGCGCCGCGCGGTGGCGGCCGCTGCCTGGCGCGCCAACGCGAGGTAGGCCGAGCGCTCAAGATGCCGCGGGTTCGCAACGCCGCGGTCCAGCTCCGCGGGCTCAAACAGCCGTGGCTGTGCGACGCGCATCGTCTCCGCGCCCGCCAGCGCCGCCAGGTCAGCAGCACCGCGATGCTCCTGTTGGGCGCCAAGCCCGAAAGCGACCGCGCCGAGCAGCGCCGCGCCCGCGACGACCGCGAGCATCAGTCCGAGCATGAAGATCAGTGCTTGGCCGCATTCGTCCACGGCGCGCGTGGCCGCACGCATGCGGATGCGCGAGGCGCCGGTCGACGGCGCGGTGGTCGCGCCATCGGGCAGGTCAGTCATCGCCACCTCGCAGCGCCGCAGCCGCGGCTTTCCGCCAGACCGGCGAGAGCGGGAGCCCGGTTGCGGCGAGCAGCCGACCAGTACCCGCGCCGGTCAAAGGACGACGAAGGAGCCCAGCACTTGGTCCCAGCCGTGCGGCCTCATCAATCGCCAAGCCCTCCACCCCCGCCAGCGCCGTGGACGGTGGCACGACGACCAGGCGGTCGAGGTTGGCGAGCAGCGGGTCGAAGGCGAGCGGTCTCGCACCGGCGACCGTGAAGACAACCGGGATGTCACCGGCAGCCGCCAGCGTGCGCTCGACGGCGGCGCGCGCCTCGATGTCGCAGGACGGAAGCGCCACGGTCACGACCCGCCCGCAGACGCCGACGACGAGATTGCGTGCGGCCAGCCGCTGGGCGAGCCTGCGCGCAGCGCCGATCGCCAGACCAGAGGACCGCGGCCGTTCGGGTGCCTCGGCGCCCGTCCACCGACAGACCACGGCGCATGGGGCGCGATGCGCGGCGGCCATCGCCAAGCCCAAGGCCACGCCAGCCGCCGGCGCGTCGCCGGGCGCGACGAGAACGCCAAGCGTCGCCGGCGCGGTGCGCTCGGTGACCCGCCGCGCGGGCCGTGCAGTGGGGGCCGCGTCGCCGGTCAGAAAGAGATCGCGAAGACGCTCCAGCACGACCGTGCTCACGCCGCCGGCTGCCCCTGTGGCACCGGCCCGGCATCGGCCTCGGCCGTCGTCGACAGCAGCCCCGCCAGGCCCGGCACCAAGCTCGGCGGCGTCAGGCGGACGCGCGCGTGGCGGCCCGACACGTTGACCACGATGCGCGGACGGGCCCAGCCAGGCGCCGCGGAGCGGGCGGCTGCCGCAGGGTCACCGCCTTGGAGCAGGGCCATCGCCGCCGCGTCCGCAGCAGACGCGGCCGAGACGCGCGCGGCGCCCGCGGCGAGCAGCTCGGCAGCGGCAAGCACGACGACGAGCAGCAGCGGGATGGCGCCGAGCAGCTCAACTGATGACTGGCCGTCACAGCGACCCAGGAAGCGATGCGACCGCCGCGCGCGCCCAGCCCAGCAGCGCCGCGGCACGGCGACGCACCGCCCGACCAGCGTCCACGCCGAGCCGCTCACCGCTGCGGCTCCATCCGCGCGCGCACGGTGACCGAGCCGAAGCGCAGGCCCGCGAAGACCGGCGGCACCGGCGCGCGGACCCGCACGCCGTCGGCCCCACCGCCCACGAGCCGCGCCCCCGGTAGCACGCGCCGTGCCGCAACCACCGGATCACCGCCCAGCGCAACCGCCCTCGCCCCCTCGCGCGCCGCGACGCTCGCCAACCACCACGTCTGCCCTGCTACCACCGCCTGCCACGCGAGCAGCGCGACCAACCCGAGCACCGGCAAGACCGCGACCAGCTCCACGGTCGCCTGCCCGTCCTCCCCACGTCCCGCGCGTAGCTTCCACATGGCGGCCAGACTGCCGCCGCGCGGGTGACGGCTCTACGCGCGAATGTGCCGAATCAGCGGAGGCTCAGTACCCGTACGCGCGATGGTGCTTGAAGACCGCGTAGCCCGCGCCCAGTGCACCCGCGATGAGCACCACGAAGACCAACGAGCCGAGGCCGGTCTCGGTCAGCTCCCGTCGACCCGCCAAGGCGAGGACGATCGCCGCGATCGCCCCGTAGGCCAGCGCCCGGTGCTTGTCGCCCAGCGAAAAGATCGCCACGCGGTTCTCGCGGTAGAACCGCACACCGAGGAGGACGAAGGTCACCGTCAGCGCGATGCTCAGCAGCGCCCAGATCAGGTCGGCCGTCTGTCCCCCACCTGGGAGGAACGCGACGGCGGCGGCGACCACCACCACGATCAGGACGTTGCGAGCGGTCTTGTTCACGGCGACGCCAAGGGTACCGGCCCAGCCACCACATGGGCGCGCGCAGCACGCGCGTGCGGGCGCTCAGTGCGCGAGCTCGGCGGCGGCGCGGTCCACGCCGGCGCCGTCCTCCAGGCGCAGCGTCGCGGGCGCCGGCCCGTCAGCAGGCTCGGCCACCGCGGCCTCGGCCAAGCGCTCGGCGGGCTCGCTGCCGTCGACCGGCTCGGCCGCGAAGCGGTACCCGACACCGAAGTGCGTGTGGATGTAGCGCCAGTCCGGTGACGCCTTCTCCAGCTTCTGACGCAGCTTGCGCACGAAGACGTCCACCGAGCGGTCGCCGCGCGCCATCGCGTAGCCCCACACCCGCTGGTAGATCTCCTCGCGCTCCAGGACCCGGCCTTCGGATCCCGCGAGCAGCTCGATCAGCTCGAACTCCCGGCGGGTCAGGTCGACCGAGCGCCGGTCGACGAACGCCTGGAAGCGATCAGAGCGAATCTCGAGATCACCCGCGGCGACCGGACTACGTTCGGCGCGCGCGTCGGAGCGACGGCGGCGCCGCACCACGGCCTCGACGCGGGCGATGAGCTCCTCTGGGTGGCAGGGCTTGGTCAGCCAGTCATCAGCGCCAAGACGCAGTCCACGAACGCGCTGAGCGACCGTGGACTGGCCAGTGCAGACGATGACGCCGAGCCCCGGCAGCTCTGAGCACACGCGATGCAGGTAGTCCCAGCCCGACGGGCCGAGGATGGCCAGGTCCACGACCAAGGCGCTCAACCGCATAGCGACGATCGTGTCGACCGGCACCGCGGAGGCCATCGTCCGATGCTCCCAGCCAAGGCGCTCCAGACGCTTGTCCAGCACCTGGAGGAACCCCGAATCCGTGTCGATCACGGCGAGCCGCAGGGCCTGCGCCGATGTACCGCGTTCCGTGGTCATCTCGGAACGGCAGTCTACGCAGACTGCTCGACGTAAGACCCAGAAAACCCGTTCATGGTCACGAGATCTTCACAAGCGAAATTCCGCACAGAGCGGGTCAAACGCGCGGCGCGGGGTGCGAGGAGTCCGAAAACTCGCGAAACAGCCCGGTGACGACGAACGCCGTCTGCTCGCCGACATCGACCGCGTTGTCGCCGATGCGCTCGATCGCGCGCGCGACCATGACCATATGCATGGCCCACTCGCGCGTGTCGGGATCGGTCCCTACGTCGATCGCCAGCTGGAAGATCTCGCGGTTGAGCAGGTTGATGCACTGGTCCTGGCGCACCAGATCCTCGGCCAGCGCGACGTCGCGGGTCGCGAAGGCCGTCTTGGCCTGAGTGACCTCGGTCCGCGCGGCGCGTCCCATGCGCAGGATCCGCTCCAAGACCTCTTCGCGCACCGGCGGCTCATGGCCGGTCAGTGGGATCGTCTTGGCGATGTTCACGCACTGGTCGCCCATGCGCTCGATGTTCTTCATCACGTGCAGCATCGCCGCGACGATCCGCAGGTCGCCGGCCACCGGCGCCTGCAGCGCAAACAACGACAACAACCCCTGGTGGACCTCGAGGTAGCGCCCGTCAATGAGATCGTCGTTGCCGATCACCATCGCCGCGAGTTCGACGTCCTGGTGCTCCAGTGCCTCCAGGACGCGGTCGAGCTGCTGGGCGACGAGGTCGAGCCCACCGAGCCCCTGCTCCTCGACGCGCCGCAGCTCCTCGGCGAAGTGCTGTCGGGTGCGTTCCGCCATCAGCCGAATTTCCCGGTGACGTACTCCTCCGTGCGGCTGTCGGACGGGTTGGTGAAGACGTCGGTCGTCGGCGCGTGCTCGATCAGCTCGCCGGCGAGAAAGAACGCCGTCGTGTCGGCGACGCGCGCCGCCTGCTGCATGTTGTGCGTGACGATGACGATTGTGAAGCGCTGCTTGAGATCGGCGATCAGCTCCTCGATCTTCAGCGTGGCGATCGGGTCCAGCGCCGAGCACGGCTCGTCCATCAGGATCACCTGCGGCTCGACTGCGATCGTGCGGGCGATGCAGAGGCGCTGCTGCTGGCCGCCGCTCAGGCCGATGCCGGGCTCGGTCAGCCGGTCCTTGACCTCCTCCCACAGCGAGGCTCCGCGCAGCGACTGCTCGACGCGCTCCTTGAGGTCGACGCCCTTGACGCCGTTGAGCTTCAACCCCGCCGCCACGTTGTCGAAGATCGACATGGTGGGAAACGGGTTGGGCTTCTGGAAGACCATGCCAATCGCGCGGCGCACGGCAACGACGTCCACCGACGAGCCATAGATGTCGTCGCTGTCGAGCAGGACCGTGCCGGTCGCCCGCGCGCCCGGGATCTCTTCGTGCATGCGGTTGAGGCATCGCAACACGGTGGACTTGCCCGAGCCCGACGGACCGATCATCGCGGTGACCTTGTTGGAGGCGTAGTCGATGGACACGTCCTTGATCGCGTGGCCAGCACCGTAGAAGGCGTCAAGGGCCGTCACCGAGATGCCCGGCGCCGACTGCAGCACCTCGCGCTCGGACGCGGCGCTGGCCCCCGAGACGGCGGAGCGGGTCGGCAGCGGAGCGCGCGCCGCAGGCGCGGCGGCAGGGGTGGCCGGGTCGGTGTCAGAGGTGCTGCGCTGGTCGTCCGTCATGGTCTTGGTGTCCGAGTCGATCACGAGAGCCGGCTCCTACGCGACGCGAGCCGCGCGATGAGGGTTGTGAGGAGGATGAGGGTCACGAGCGCCAGGGCTGAGCCCCACGCGCGTTGAACGAGGGCGTCGTTGGGCGAACCGACGTCCGTGTAGATCTGCACGGGCAGCGAGTTCATGCGCTCCCCGAGGTTGAAGGTGGTGCCGTTGACGATCGTCGCGGTGAACAGCAGCGGCGCGGTCTCGCCGGCAGCGCGGGCGACGGCCAGCAGCGAGCCGGTGATGAGGCCCGGCAGCGCCGTCGGCAGCACAACGCGCATCGTCACGCGCCAGCGCGGGGTGCCAAGCGCCAGCGCCGCCTCGCGCAAACCGTCGGGCACGAGCAGCAGCACGACTTCGGCCGAGCGGGTGACCACCGGGAGCATCAGCAGGGCCAGGGCGATCGAGCCCTTCCAGCCCGCGAACGAGCTCCCGCCCCAGCCGCCGAGCACGAGCGTCACGTAGATGAAGAGGCCGAAGACGATCGACGGCACGCCGGTCATCACGTCGACGAAGTAGCGGACTGTCGCGGCGAAGCGCCCCGTGCGGCCGTACTCCACCAAGTAGAGCCCGACGCCCCAGCCGAACGGGATCGCGATCAGCGCGGCCAAGGCCACCATCTCGATCGTGCCCAGCAGCGCGCTCTTGACGCCGCCCTGGTCGCCGAGGAAGTTGCCGGTCGGGTCCTTGGTGAAGAAGTCGATCGACCACGCGCCGAGGCCCTTACTCAGCAGGTAGTAGATGACGGCCACCAGCGGGATCAGCGCGATCACCGTGCCGATCGCCAGCACCGCACGCATCACCTGGTCGGTGAGGCGCCGGCGCGGCGTAAGCTGCGCGAGGGCGGTCATGCCACACCGCCCGGGACGGCCTTGATCTTGGTGCCCTTGCTCTCGGCCCGGCGCACGAGCCCGCGCGCCAGCGCGTTGATGAGCAAGGTCAGGATGAACAGCACCAGGCCCGCGGCGATCAGCGCGCCGGCGTGGACCTTGTCGTTGGCGGCCTCGCCGAACTCGTTGGCGATCACCGCCGCCAGCGTGTAGCCCTGGTCGAAGATCTGCTTGCCGATCACCGGCGAGTTGCCGATGACCAGCGTCACCGCGATCGTCTCGCCGATCGCACGACCCAGCCCGAGCATCGCGGCACCGGTGATGCCCGCGCGCGAGTACGGCAGCACGGCCATCCTGATCATCTCCCAGCGCGTCGCGCCGAGCGCGAGCGACGCCTCCTTGAGGTCCGCCGGGACCGTCGAGATGACCTCGCGGGAGATCGCCGAGACGATCGGCAGGATCATGATCGCCAGGATCAGCCCGGCGATGAAGTAGTTGGGGCCCGCGACGTTGCCGCCGACGAACGGCAGGAAGGCGAACGTGTCAGAGAACCACTGCTCGGCCGGACGGAGCTTGGGGATCAACACGAAGATCCCCCACAAGCCGTAGACAACCGACGGGACCGCTGCGAGCAGCTCGACGAGGATCACGAGCGGGCTGCGCACCCGGCGTGGCGCGAGCTCGGTGATAAAGAGCGCGGCGGCGACCGCGACCGGCACGCCGATGACGAGCGCGATGGTGGCGGTGATGAGCGTCCCGACGACCAGCGGCCAGGCACCGTAGATCGCCTTGGACGGGTTCCAGTCGTTGGTCAACAGGAACGAGAAGACGCCCTGGTGGCTGAGCGCCGGCTCGGCCTTGTTGATCAGGAAGACGAAGAAGAACGCGATCAGCGCGAGGATGAGCGCGGCGAGGCCCATCAGGATCGCGCGGAAGAGCGGGTCCGCGCGACGCGCCGACGGCGACCGCTCCAAGATGGAGCGGCCGCCGCGACGGACGTCAGGTGACGTGGTTGCCATCAGCTCCCAATCGAGGCGCCATTGCACTGCAGGGCGTCAACCGCGGCCTGGTCCTTGGCCTTGAGGCTGTCGGGGATCGGAGCGTAGGACAGCTTCTTGATCGTGTCCTGGCCCTCGTTGAGCAGGTAGGCGAAGAACGTCTTCAGGCCGGTGGCCTTGTTCTTGTCCAAGCCCGCCGCGCATGGGTCGGCGTAGGTGATCGCGAACGTCTGGGAGACGATCGGGTAGGCGGCCGCGTTGGGCGCATCGATCGTCGAGACGCCCAGGTCGTCCGGGACCTCGAGACCCTCGGCGGCGGCCGACGTCGACTCGAGCGTCGGAGCGATGTACTTCCCGCTCTTGTTCTTGACGTCGGCGAACGTGAAGCTGTTCTGCAAGGCGTAGGCCTGCTCGACGTAGCCGATCGAGCCGTCGCTCTGCTTGACCGCGGCGGCGACGCCGTCGTTGCCCTTGGCGCCGGTGCCGACCGGCCACTTGATGTCCTTGTCAACTCCAGGGCCGTCCTTCCAGGCGGCCGAGTAGTTGGCCAGGAACTGCGTGAAGCCCTTGGTCGTGCCCGAGGAGTCGGAGCGATGGACGACCGTGATCTTCGTCGACGGGATCTCGACGTCCGGGTTCTGAGCCTTGATCGCGGCGTCGTCCCAGGCGGTGATCTTGCCCAGGTAGATCTTGGCCAGCGTCTCACCGTCGAGCTTGAGACCCGACTCGACGCCGCTGAGGTTGTAGGAGGCCGTGATCGCGCCAAGTGCGAATGGAATCTGGAGCGGCTCGCCCTTCTTGATCGTCGCCTTGTCCTCGTCGGCCAACGCGGGATCCGAGCCGGCAAAGTCGACCGTGCCCGCCGCGAACTGCGAGACGCCCGCGCCCGAGCCGACGCCCTGGTAGTTGATCGTCAGGCCCTTGTCCTTGAGATCGGCGCCGATCTGCTGGTAGATCGGGGCCGCGAAGGTCGAGCCTGCGCCGTTGAGCGTGGCCGACACCGACGGTGCCTCGGCCGCGTTCGCTGAGCCGGACTTGTTGTTGTCGTCGTCGCTGCTGCCGCAGGCGGCCGCACCGGTGGCCAGGACACAGGCCGCGAGGGCGGCGAGGGGGATTCGGGGATTCACGTGCGCTCCTTGATCTTGTTGTCGCGCGGCAGGCTGACGCGGCAACGACCACATCCTGTTACCGCGGTGTGGTCGAGTTGTGAAAGACGTGTGAAGACTCCGGAGAGAACCGGTAGCCGAAGCCCACATGGGTGTGGATGAACGCCCACGCCGGCAACGCGGCCTCGAGCTTCGCGCGCAGCTTGTGCACGTAGACGTCGATCGATCGATCACCGTCTCGCAGCTCGCTTTCCCAGACCAGCTCGTACAGGACGTCGCGGGAGACGATCCTGCCCGCGCGTTGCACCAGGGCGACAAGCAGCCCGAACTCCCGGACCGACAGCGTCAGGGCGCGCCCGGCAGCGAGCGCCAGGCCATCGGCGGGACGGATCTCCAACTCCCCCGCATAGAGCACGTCGTTTGTCTGCGCAGCCTCCATCGCGAGCAGGCTCCCGCGCGGCGCGCCGCCTGCCGTGACCGTCCGGTGAACCCCATGTGAAGGACCTGTGAACGTCCGCGTGACCGAGCCTCGCCAGGGTTAACGTGAAGTGTGGATGGCGCTGTTTCGCTCGACAGACACCGGAGTCCTCGACCTGTTCGAGGAGTCGGGCCGCAACGTGCAGCGCGCGACGCTGCTGCTCCGCGACCTGATCACCGAGTACCCCGAACGCGCCGATCTGGCCCGTGACCTGCTGCTCAGCGAGCAGGAGGGCGATCGCATCACCCACGACATCATCCACCGCCTGAATCGGGCCCGCCCACCCCGGAACGGCCGTCCCCCAATGGATCCCGCCGACGGTCACACCCTGGCGACGACGCTGGACGACATCGTCGACTACGCCGAGCAAGCGGCCGACGAGCTGGCGCTCTATGCGGTCGAGGCGCCGATGGAGCAGGCGACGCTGATCGCCGACGTGCTCGTCGGAGCCGGCGAGCAGGTCGCCCAGGCGCTGCGCTGCCTGCGCTCGGGCGCCGAGCTCGCACCGCACCTCGTGGAGATCCATCGCCTGGAGAACGAGGGCGACCGGCTGAGCCGCGAGGCGGTCGCCTCGCTCTTTGCCAACGGGATCGACCCGATGGTCGTCATCCGCTGGAAGGACATCTTCGAGACGCTCGAGCAGAGCGTTGACGCGTGCGAGAAGGTCGCCCACGTGCTGGAGGGCATTTCGTTGAAGCGGCGCAACAAGCGCCGGTAGGAGACACTGCGTCGCATGGCGCGCGAAATCGAGCGCAAGCTGCTGGTCGAGCGGCTGCCCGACGATCTCGAAGCATGGAGCGCACGGCGGTTGGAGCAGGGCTACCTAGCGATCACCGACGCGGCCGAAGTGCGGATCCGGCGCGCGGACGGTCGCGAGGCGTGGCTGACCGTGAAGTCGGCGCCAAGCTTCTCGCGCGTGGAAGAAGAGTTGGCGATGGAGGTCGACGCCTTCGAGCGGCTCTGGCCGCTCACCGAGGGCCGGCGGGTGGTCAAGGTCCGACACACGCGCGAGGACGCCCCGGGCGTGGTCTTCGAGCTCGACGTCTACGAGGGCGCGCTCGCGAGCCTGGTCACGTTGGAGGTCGAGTTCGCGTCCGAGGAGGACGCGCGCGCTTGGACGCCGCCGCCCTGGGCAGGCCGCGACGTCACGGGCGACAAGGCCTACGCCAACCAGACGCTCGCGGTCCGCGGCGCGCCTCGGTAGCCAAAAAACGGCGCGTCGAGGTAAGGTCGTGCTGCCCAGACCGCCACGGAAGGTCCATCAATGTCGTTGCGTCGATCACTCTTCGTCGTCCTGCTCGTCGCGCTACTTGCGCCCGCTACCGCTGCTGCCGACCGTCTGACCGTCCGCGGCACGCAGGTCTTCAAGTCGGTGGGGCCTGACGCCCCGACCCAGTTCGGCAACGAGATCGTCACCTTTGGCGGCTTCGTGTACTTCGTGGCCAACGACGACGTACACGGCAATGAGCTGTGGCGAACGGACGGCACCAACGAGGGCACCGCGCTGGTCAGCGACATCTACCCTGGCCTTCCCAGCACGAATTCCAACCCGCACCGGCTGACGGTGGTCGGGGACCGGCTCTTCTTCAACGCCTACAACGCGACCACGCAGAGCTCGGAGACCGTCTACTACATCAACGCTGCCGCGCCGACGACCGTGCTGCAGCCCAGCGCGAGGCGTGTGGACAACAGCGCGCTCACCCCGGCCATCGGCTCGATCTTCGGCGCACCGAACGGCCGGCTGGTCATCGGCCGCCTCTTGGGCGAGCAGTCGAACTGCTGCTACGCGGTCTACGCCCTCGCTCCGGGCGGCACCGTGCTCGAGAAGATCTCGGTCGGAGCCGAGGACGTCAACCTCAACAACACCTTCTCGCCCGCGGCGACGGCAGGCGGCTGGACCTACTACTCGCGCTCGAACACCAACGTCAGCCCGGGCCAGGGCGGCGAGCTGTGGCGCACCAACGGCTCGGTGACCGAATCGGTCGCCAACATCTACCCGGGCAACGACGGCAGCGGACCCTCCGCGTTCTTCGCGACCAGCGACAAGGTCTACTTCACCGCCAACGACGGCACGCACGGCCGCGAGCTGTGGGTCACCAATCCGAGCAACAAGGCCGACACCCACATCGTCTACGAGCACGTCCCCGGCACCGCGGGTACGAGCATCAACGACCCCGGTCAGGCCGCCAACGGCAACATCCTCTACTACGTCCCGGCCAACGACCCGGTCACGGGCCCCGAGGTCTGGCGTACCGACGGCACGGAGGCTGGTACGCGTGTGGTGAAGGACCTCACGCCCGGGGTTGGCGGCTACTCGGTGGCCACGCCCTTCCCGCTGCGTGGCGGCGTGGGCATCCTGCGCGGCGGGGACATCTACGCGTCTTCTGACGGGACGGCCGCCACGACCTCGCTGCTCAACACGGTCGACGGCGACGGGTACGGGCCGAACACCCCTGTCGTGCTCGGTGACCGCGGGTACTTCGTCGGCGGCTTCTCGCCGTTCGGACAGGCGCTCTGGCGCACCGACGGCAGTCCCGCCGGCACCATCGCGCTGAGCGCCGGCGGCTTCGACGGGACCGGCGCGACCAGCGGCAGCCCGGCTGCCCAATCGCTCGCGGTGCTCGGCAGCAAGCTGATCTTCTTCGGCCGCGACCCGAGCACGAACAACACCGGCGCCGTGAAGCTCTACGTCATCGACACCACGCAGGGCGACGTGGTCCGCCAAGCCACCACGTCACCGTCGATCTCCGGCTCCGCGGTCGCCGGCAAGGCCTTGACCGGGGACAAGGGCGCGTGGACGCTCGAGAACCGGTTCACCTACCAGTGGCTGCGCAACGGGACTCCTGTGCCCAACGCCAACGGCACGACCTACAACGTCAGCACGGCAGACGTCGGCGCCCAGATCACGTTCCGGGTCACGGCGGTCGGCATCGGCCCGCCGAACATCGTCAACGCCGACAGTGCCCCGGTCACCGGCAGCGCCGCCCCGGGCACGGGCACGGGCACCGGCGGCACCCAGACGAAGCCGGGCAAGACCACGACGACGTCGCCCACGCTCTTGGCGCTGCGGGTCAAGACGAAGGGCAAGCTGACCGGGACCGCACGGGTCGGCAAGACGCTCAAGGTCAAGGTGCCGACGTTTGACCGGACCGGCGTCAAGATCAGCTTCCGCTGGTCGGCCGCCGGCAAGACGATCAAGCGGCAGACCAGGTCGTCGCTCACGCTCACCAAGGCGCAGAAGGGCAAGCGGGTCAGCGTCACGGTCACGGCGACCAAGGCCGGCTACAAACCCTTCAAGGTGACGTTCGGGCCGACGGCGAAGATCAAAGCCGTCAGGCGCTGATCAGCGATCCGGGGTGGGAACGGTGGTCTGGTCGCTGAGGGCGCGGGCGGCCGGCGGAGGCGTGCCGTTGGTGGCGCCGGTCGCCTCGGGCGTCGGCGGTGGGACGACGGCGGCGCCGACGAGCGTCGATTGGGCCTGGAGCATTAGGGGCTGGCCGCAGCGCCAGCAGTAGGCGGCGCCGCGGCTGTGCGGTGCGCCGCAGGCCCGGCACTGGCCGCCGACGCCGTCCTGCGCGCCGGCGACGAGGCGCTCGACCTCGCCCAGCTCGGCGTCGGCCTCCTGCAACTCGGCCGCCTTGCGCACGAGGACGTCGAGGCGGAAGTGGTCGCGGATCGCCATCTCATAGGTCAACCCGCCGAGATCCCAATGCAGGGTCGCGACCTTCTCGGCCAGCTCGTCGCGCCGGCGCAGCAGCTCGGCGTGGATGTCGGGTGTGGTGCTCATATCGTCCTATCCGATGCTCTCGACGTCGCTGCCGCCGCCGATCGGCTTGCTCTTGTCGACCGGCGGCGCCTTGCCGCCGGTTCCTACCGTCTTGGGCAGCTTCTCCGACTTCTTGGAGTAGTCGTCGCCGGCGCTGTCATCGAGGCTCTTGACGGCGTTGTTGGTCGTCTTGGAACTTTTCGAGGACGACGCGCCGGACTTGGCGGAGGACTTGGACTTGGTGGTGTCCTTGGGCGTCGTCGTGGCGCCGTCGGGCGTCTCGGTGACAGCGGGCGCCGCGGTACTCGCGACGGGGGCCGCGGGCGCGGGCGCGGCGCCACCGACGCTGATGACCTGCGGCGTCCCGCCGACCGCCGCGTCGTCCTGACCGAGGCCGCCGATCAATACGCCGACGCCAAGTGCCAGCAGCAGGCAAGCGACGCCCGCGACCGCGGCGGCGTTCGTGCCCATGCGGCCCAGCCAGCTGCCAGAAGGCGGTGGCACCGGGCCGGTCGCCGCCGCCGGGCCGGCGGCCTGCGGGACCTGCCGGGCCAAGATGTCCAGGAACGGCAAGCGCGCTTCGGCGCGGCGCGCGCCGCACTGCAAGCAGTAGCGCTGGTCGACGGCCAGTGGCGCGCCGCAGCTGAGACATGGGGCATTCGGCTCGCCCAGCAGCGGGCGGTTGATGTCGGTCACGTCGTCCCTCCTGAGAGGACGGTCGGGGGCGCCGTGCAGGCGAGTTCCGCCTGCCGCGGGTCGCCGATGAAGAACACGGTGAAGGTGGTGGGCTTCTTGGTCTCGGCGGCCGGAGCGAGGCGGTCGACGATCGCGCGGCCGGCGGCCAGGACCCTGTCGCCGTCGCGCGCGACGCACGAGATAACCAGGCGCTTCTGCGCGATCGCGGACTCGTTGGCAACGATGCCCTTGGCGTAGTCGCCGTCCTCGTCATGTCCGGCCTGGATCTTGGACAACACGATCTTGGGCAGCGTGCCGCCGCTCGGCATGCCCTTGGCCGCGCCGACCTGCGCCGCGACCTCGCTCGCCTTGCCGGCAACCAAGATCTGGTTGTTGACCCAGTCGGCTTCTTGACCGGCGCCGAGCACCGGCAGCGACGTCAGCGACGCGTCAAGGCCCGGCGTGTCGTTGGCGTACAGCTTCTTGCCCTTGGCGTCAGAGACCGTGATCGCCAGGGGTAGCGCCACCTGGGTCGACCCGGTGTTCTTGACCCGCACGACCGCAGCGACGCCGTTGGTGTCTTGCACGATCGCTGCGTCCTGCACCTTGATCGCGGCATTGCGCTTGCCGATGGCCAGGCCCTTCTGATGGGCGATGCTGTTGACCGCCGTCTTGGCCTTCTTGGCGCTCTTCTCGGGCGTCGTCTCGACGCCGAGGCAGCCTCCGAGGACCACGGACCCGCCCACCACGGCGGCGAGGGCGAGCAGGTCGCGCCTCGGTCTCACCCGAAGGCCCCGCGCACGTAGTCGCGCGTGCGCTGGGCCTGCGGCGCGTCGAAGATCTGCTCGGCCGGGCCGTACTCGACGAGATCGCCCAGGTACATGAACGCGACCTTGTCCCCCACGCGCCGGGCCTGCTGCATGTTGTGGGTGACGATCACGATCGCGAGGTCGGTGCGCAGCTCGCCGATCAGCTGCTCGATGACGGCCGTCGAGCGCGGGTCAAGCGCCGAGCACGGCTCGTCCATCAACAGGACCTCGGGCCGCGTGGCAATCGCGCGGGCGATGCAGAGCCGCTGCTGCTGGCCCCCGGAGAGGCGCAGCGCGGGCGCGTCGAGCTTGTCGGAGACCTCGTCCCACAGCCCGGCGCGGTGCAGGGCGTCCTCCACCAGCGGCTCGATGACCGACCGCCCTGGCTTCTTGCGCGACTGCTCGCGTAGCGCGTAGGCCACGTTGTCGAAGATCGACATCGGGAACGGGTTGGGCTGCTGGAAGACCATCGACACGCGACGGCGCAGCGCGGTGGCCTCGAGGTCGTCGACGTCGGTGCCGTCGAGCAGGATCGTGCCGGCACGCGATGCCCCGGGCGTCAGCTCGGTGAGGCGGTTCAAGGTCCGCAACAACGTGGTCTTGCCACAGCCCGACGGGCCGATCAGCGCGAGCACCTCGCCGAGGCGGATCGACAGCGAGACTTGCTTGACGGCCTCGTTGTCGCCGTAGAACACCGACAACGCCTGCAGCGACATGCGCTCCGGCCCGGCCTCCCCGCGCTCGTGGCGCCTCGCCGCGCTGGGCGCGGCGTGGCCGCCAGCCACCACGGGTGCCGCCGGCGCAACCGTCGGCGGCGCGTCCAGCATGATCTTGCGGATCGGCGGCGGCGGACCTGCCGCGCCGTCGGACCGGGTGCTGGCGGTGCTCGACACGTCCTTGGTCTCCTGATCGGTGATCATCGTCCTGCTCCCAGGCGGGTGCCCTCGAGCCCCGTCTTCGCGCCGCGCTTGGCGATGAGGTCGACGGCGAAGTTCAACGCCACGACCAGCAGCAGCAGGACGAACGCGGCGGCGTAGGCCTTCTCCGACGCGTTGCCCTCGCCGGCGGGCGAGTTGTTGTACACGTAGCTGGTCAGCGTCGAGCCGGTGCCCTTGAGCACGTCGGCCCCGGGGATCGCGCCCTCCTTCTCCAGGCGCAGCGTCGCGCCGAGCAGGATGACGACGATCGCGGTATCGCCGGCGATACGCCCCATGCCCAGCGCCGCCCCGGTCGAGATATTCGGCCGCACGGCCGGCAGCAGCACCCGGCGGATCGTCGCGATCTTCGTCTTGCCGAGGCCATAGGAAGCCTCGCGCACATGGCGCGGGACCGACTGCAGGCCCTCGCGCGTCGCACCGAAGACCATCGGCAGCGCGATCAACGACATCATCGCCCCCGCGGTCAAAAACGAGCGGCCAAAGACCGCCCCGCCCTCGGCGGTAAACGACATCCAGCCGAAGAGGCCGTGCTGGAAGAGCGCCAGGCCGAAGATCGCGAGCACGATGTCGGGGGTGCCGGCGACGACCTCGATGCCGGACTCGACGGCCCGCGCCAACGCCTTCGGGCGGCCGTACTCGACGATCCAGATCGCCGCCGCGACCGCGATCGGCGTCGCGATCACGATGCCGATGATCGTCAGCAGGATCGTGCCGATGATCGGATCCAGGAAGCCGCCGGAGGCCGACTGGTCGACCTCCCCGCTCGGATGCGACCACAGCAGGCTCGGCTTGAGGTACTGGACGCCGCGCACCGCCATGTAGCCGACGATGAGCGCGGCGATCAAGCACAGCCCGAGCCCGGCGGCCCAGCACATGACATAGGCGAGGCGATCGCCCCAGCGCCAGTCGGCCATCGATTCCGTCTTGCGCCGCTTGCGCGGCGTGTCGCGCGTGCGGGGGTTGGTGACGGCCATCAGACGCGGACCCCGTACTTCTTCATCGGCTGCTTGGCCAGGAAGCCAGCAACCGAAAGGAACAGGCTGGAGAAGAGCAACAACAACGCGAAGGCGTACACCGTGGAGCGGACCGCGGGCGCCTGCAGCGACTCCGCGTCCTCCACGATCGTCGAGGCGAGCGGACGCAGCGGCTCCAGCAGGAAGAGCCGAGGGCCGTCAAACGGATTTGGCGAGAAGCCGACCGAGCCCGAGACCATCGACAACATAATGGCCTCGCCCAGCGCACGGGCGCAGGCGAGCACGGCGGCGGCGATGATCGCCGGCCGCGCCGCGCGGACGCTGACGGTCCACATCGCGCGCCAGCGGTTGACGCCGAGGGCGACGGCGCCCTCCTTCCACCCGCGCGGGACGGCGTAGAGCGCGTCGACGCAGATCGCGATCATGATCGGGACGATCATCACGGTGAGGATCACGACCGCGACCAGCAGGCTCGCGCCGCTGAGCTGGACGACGAACTCGACTGACTTCTTGTCTTGGGCCGAGACGATGTGGTTGCCCACGAAGGGCACCAACACGAGGACGCCGATCAGGCCGTAGATCACCGACGGCACCGCGGCGAGCAGGCGGACGACCGGGACGATGACCGCCCGCAGCCGGTCGGGCGCGAACTCGACGATGAAGATCGAGGCCAGCAGCGCGAAGACCAGGCCGAAGACCACGGCCATGCCGGTCGTGAGGATCGTGCCCCAGATCAGCGGCCAGGCACGCAGGTGGTAGTCGCCGTCGGGCGCGCTGGAACCGGCGTTGACCATCCTGCCGATCTGCTCGTCGACGTTCCCGCCGGGCAGGAGCCAGTTAAGGCCATTATGTTGGAGCGTAGGCCACGCCTCGTTGGCGACGAAGATGACCATGAGGACGATGACCAGCAGCACGGCAGACGCCAGCGCGCCGAGCGTGAGCTCGGCGCGCTGGTCTGACCACGGCTGTCGCAGCCGTTGGAGCATTACTTCAGCGGCACCCAGTGCTTGCCGACGATCGCCTGGGCCTTGGGGTTGTTCTGCACCCAGGAGATGAAGGCCGAGACGACGCCGGTGGCGCGCCCGCGGGTGACCAACCAGAAGTTGCGAACGCCGCCGTACTCGCCGGACTTAGCGTTGCGCAGGTTGCAGGCGACGCCGTTGTAGCCGGCGACGCTCGTGCCGGCGATGAAGTCCAGCGACACGTAGCCGATGGCGTTCGGGTCCGACTGGACCGCCTGCTGGACGAGGCCGTTGGTGGCCTTCGCCGCGATCGAGGAGGTCACGGTCTTGGTGTTCATGAAGATCTTCTGGAACGCGTCTTGCGTACCGGAGGCGGCGGTGCGACCGACGAGATCGATCGTGCCCGTCGCGGTGGCGCCCGGGACCTGGCTCCAGTCGCGGATGTCGCCGGAGAAGATCGCCTGGATCGTGGCCTGTGACAGGTTCGCGACCGGGTTCTTCGGGTTGGTGGCGATGCAGATCGCGTCACGCGCGACCTTGTTGAAGAAGATGCCGCCCGGATCGGTGCCCTTCGCGTCGCGAGACGACATGCCGATGGTCGCGCGACGGGTCGCGACGTCGGTGATGCCCACGTCCGAGCCGCCCTGGGCGACCTTGAACTTCACCTTGCCGGGCTTGGCCTTCACATAGGCCTTGACGAGCAGGCTTGCGAGCGGGGCGACCGAGGTCGAGCCACTCATCGTGATCACGGGCGTGGCCTGGGCCGCGGCCGGGATGACGGCGGCGAGGACGCCGACCGATACCGCGCATACGCCGAGTCGGCGGAGGCGGGTCGTCATGTTCGGGAACTCCTTTTCGAGGTGTGGCCCGCAGCCGGTCCGTGGCGGAAACGGACGCCGGGCGGGGAATGCGGACGGCAGCCTGACCGGCCGCGGCGCAAGCCTTGTGAAGCGCTGGTGCCTTTCTCGTAAAGGAGCTGTGAACGTGCGATCTGCCGGGTTGGCAGGGATCACAAAGCGTTCACACAAGCCGTGCGCGCGAGGGCGAGACTGGCGCCCTCGATGCCGTGCCGCACCTGTGGATCTCCCCTGGCCGCTGACCAGCGGTACTGCCTGGAATGCGGCGAGCGCAACGGCGCGCCGCGGCTTGACTGGAAGAGCATGGTCGTCGGCTCGGCCGGCGCGGCGGTCGCGCGGGACACCTGCGCCGAGCAAGACGATGTGGTTGGTCCAGGACTGCCGACGCCGCGGATCGCCGCCGCACTGGTGCTCGGCGTCCTGGCCTTCGGCGTGATCCTCGGCAACGCGGCCGGACCGGGGGCAACAGCGGCCGGCGCGGGCGGGCGCGCGAACGTGACGATCCTCGCGGCGGCGCCGGTGGCCGCCGCGCCCGTTCCAGCGACACCCGCGCCGGCGACCACCACGCCACGGCCTCCAGCCAACGAGGGCGACAGCGCCGACCTCGGTGACCCCTCGCCTGTTGACGACACCGGCATCGACGACACCGCGACCGACTCGGTCGGCGACGACACGCCTCCCACGGCCGACGACACCGACGACGCGGTGACTGACGACTCCTCGACCGGCGACAACACGACCGACGGTTCCACCACGGCACCCGCGCCCAAGCTCCCGCCGGTCAAGCACGTCTGGGTCGTCGCCCTCACCGGCCATTCCTCCGACGAGAGCTTCGGAGCGGGGGCGGGCGCCGGGTCCTACCTCGCCAACGAACTGCGCGCCAAGGGCACGCTGCTGCCCTGGTACCACGCCGCCGGCCACGATCCCGCTGCCGGCGGCGTCGCGCTGCTGGGCGGCCAGAAGGACACGCTTGGCCCGTTCGACGACAAGACGATCACGCTCGTCGACCAACTCACCGGCGTCGGACGCACGTGGAAGGCCTACGTCGATGGCGCGACCGCGGGTCTCAACCCCGGCGACAACGCCTGCGCCCGCCCGCCCGAGCAGCAGCCGCGCAACCCGTTCCTGCGCTTCGCCTCGATCACGGGCGCCGCCGAATGCGGCAGCTCGATCGCTGAGCTCGACCGCATCGCGCCCGACGCCGCCGACGCCGACTCGGCTCCGACGTTCTCCTACATCCTGCCCGGTCCGGCCCATGACGGCTCGACCTCACTGGCCGACGCCGACGCCTGGCTGGCAGCAACGCTCCCGCCGCTGCTGGCGTCCAAGGCCTATAACGACGGCGGACTGGTCATCGTCAGCTTCGACGCGGGAGCCCCCGCCGACGTTGAGGCTGGCGGCGGCCGTGTCGGCGCGCTCTTGCTCTCCCCGTACGTGACGGCGGGCGGGACGGTCGGCGCGCCATATGACGCCTTCTCGCTGCTGGCGTCGATCGAAGGCCTGTTCGGGCTCGAGGCGCTCGGCTACGCCAAGGACACCAAGTTGAAGCCCTTCGGGCCGAAGGTCTACGGCGCCTGGTCGCCGGCCACGGACGCCGGGTGACGGCCTCGTTCACCAACCGTTCACGCCCGAGCAACCTCGCGGTCACACTGCGGACACCGCTGGCCCCCAGGATGCGCGTGCTACCTCGGTCGCTCTGAACTCCCGGGCTGACCGACCAACCTGCACACGGAGGTCTTGAAGTTGAACGTTGCCGTCTCGCGCCTGCGGTCGCGACTGGGCATCACGCTGGTGGTGCTCGCCGCCGCCATCGCCGCCACGGTCCTGCTGAACCACTCGGCACCGCCCTCGGTCGCTGACCAGAACCCCAACAACACGCTCTGCAAGGGGCACATCGACAAGGGTAAGGCGGATCCGGATGATCCTGACTCGGGCACCGTGTCCTACACGTTCGCGTGCTCGCAGCCGATCACCGGCTACTCCGTGATGCCCGACAAGCCGGTGACGGCCTTCGAGACCGAGGTCTTCGGCACCGACCCGGCCACCAAGGAGGTCCTCGCGACCGACGCGTTCTCCTGCAACGGCGAGCTGCCCGGCTGGGGCGTCAACTGCACCGGCGCCAACGTCGGCAGCTGGCACCCGATCACGTCGACGTTCACGATCGACGGCGACGTCTGTGCAGAGCCCCGCGTCGACCCGCTGCTGGTCGTGACCTACGCCAGCGTCACCGCCGGCAAGGTCACGCAGTACATCGCCGGTCCGATCGACCTCGGCCGCCCGCGTGGCTGCCCGAAGTCCGCACGCAACGGCAAGACCCGCATCCCGGCCGACACCACCGAGTCCACGACCGACCAGGTCGCGCCGATCAGCTGATCCCTGACGCATCGCTGAGTCATCGCGGGCCCCGGAGCTGCTCCGGGGCCCGCGGTCGTCGAGAAGCCCGCCGCGGCCAGTGCGGCAGATCGTGCCAGCGGGCTCTTGCCTGGGCGCTCAGAACTCCTCAACATCACCTTGGTCTGCCCAACGAGGAGGATCCCATGTCCATGCGAAAGCTCGCCACACCTGCCATCGTCGCCGCGCTCGGCCTGCTCACCCTCGGCACGGTGCCATCGCTTGCCGCCACGACTGTGCGCACCGATCCCGGCGGCGCCTTACTGACTGGCGCGACTACTGTGCGCAACACTACAAGCGACCCTGCCGTGCTCACGACCTCGGCAGGCACGCTGACGTGCACTCAGGCGTCCTTCGATGCGCACCTGACCGCCAACGTCAGCTCGTCGATCATCGGCGGCGGTCTCACTGCACTGACTCTCACCGCCTGCACCGACACGCTCCCGACTGTCAACATCGAGGAGTGCGCGCTCCACGCACCGACCATCCCGCAGGTGCGGCTGACGAGCACTGCCGGCGGCGGCGACTTCACCGTGATCGATCCCACGATCCGCTGCAAGCTCATCTCACAGAACATCGCCTGCTACTACACTCTTGAACCGCTGACGGGCTTTCTCAGCAACGTTCCGAGCACGCTGACGTTCGCAAACGCCCCCGTCACGACGGTCACGCCCACTGGTGATGCGCTCAGTTCCGCCATGTGCGGAAACGGCGGCCTCTTCAACGTCACCTTTACTCACATCGTCGACGACGCCAACCGGACTATTACTGTGACGACGTCCTGACCGCGAGATCGTCATAGGTCACCGCGTGGCGCCCACGGGCGCCACGCAAGACGTCCTCGACCGCGCCGACGCAGCGGGTGTGGTCGAGGTCAGACGGATGCAGGTCGAGCCGCAGCAGATCGCCCGACATGCGGGCGCCGAGGCGCACGACGCCCGGCGAGACCAAGCGCTTGAAGGTGGTGGAGGTGCCAAGCGTCAGCGCGGGCGCGCAGGTCGAGGTGTGGTCGGCGCGATGGAGCCGCCCGATACCGGCCCACCAGTCAAACGTCGTCGCGAGCGTCGCGCGCAGCGCGTTGGTGTAGGCGTAGCCAGGTGCGACGAAGCCGCGCGGCTGGATGCCGGCGAGCTTCAACACCCGCCGGCCGGCGAGCACGGCCCGGCGTGTCTCGTCGCCGTCGAGGCCGATGAACTCCCCGCGCCGCCCGCGACCGGCGCGCAGCCGGCGGTGCTGGAAACCGTGCTGGGCAACGGCGTCGCCGGCACGGGCACGCTCATCCAGCCACTCGGCGAGATCCGGCCGGCGATCGTGGAACGGATGCAGGTCCGGTGCCGGGATGACCAGCAGCGTGACGCGGTCGACGCCGAGGTCGTCCAGCCAATCGCGGATCAGCGCGCAGCGCTCAAAGGTCGCGGGCTCGACGTCATGCAACGACACGGCGATGGTCCGGCCACCACCGCTGCGGAGCATCGCTCAGCCCACCAGATCCCGCAGCGCGGCGGTCGCCGCCAGCTCAGGCGACACGGCGGGCCTCCTCGGCGCCCCCGTCGCCCAGCGCGCGCCGGTAGCCGTCGGCCAGCCGCTCCAGCGAGCCCTCCCACGTCCGCTCGGCCACCGCGACCCGTGCCGCGCCCGCCAGCCGCGCCCGCGCGTCCGGGTCGCTCGCAAGGGCCACCACCGCGTCGGCCAGGGCCGTCGCATCTGCGGGCACCAGCAGCCCGGTGATGCCGTCGGCGATGATCGAGCACGGTCCGCCCTCGGCGACCGCGACGACCGGCAGCCCGGACGCCTGCGCTTCGAGCAGGACTTGGCCGAACGTGTCGGTCCGGCTGGCGAATATGAAGAGATCGGCGCTTGCGTAGGCATCGGCGAGCGCGTCGCCTTCCAACCACCCCAAGAACGTCGCGTGCTCGCCCAACCGCGCTCGCAGCATCTCCTCCTCGGGGCCGCCGCCGGCCAGGACGAGGTGCAGGCGCGGGTCGCGCGCGTGGGCCGCCAGGAACGCGTCGGTCAGCAGGTCGGCGCCCTTCTCGCGCGTGAGCCGGCCGGCGTGGAGGACGGTGATCCCTTCGCCGAACGCGCTCGGCACGCGGCGATCGGGCGACAAGCGCGCGATGTCGACCCCGCGGTCCCAGCGGCCGACGCGATCGGCGGCGATCCCCAACGTGCCGAGCACCGCGTCGCTCGCCTCGCTGGGCGAGAGCACGACCGAGCACTGCGAGTAGAACATCGACATCGCACCCTGGGCGACGGCCTCCAGCGCGGGGTCGGCCGAGCGCAGACCCGCGTAGGCGGCCAACTCGGTGTGGTAGCTGCCGAGCACCGGCAGGTCCATGACGCGGGCGATCAGCAGCGCGGCGATGCCCGCCGGCCCGGGCGTGCAGAGGTGGACGAGGTCGTAGCGGCCCTCGGCGAGCGCTTCGACGATCGTCGGGAGCGATGGCACGCCGACCTTGAGCCCCGCGTAGAAGGGGATCTCGACGTCGGCGACGGCGCCGAGGCGCCGGTCGGCGATCGCGTCGGTGCAGATGACCTCGACTTCGAAGCCCGGCACGCCGCGGTCGCGCAGTTCCTGCAGCGTGTGCGTCACGCCGTGCATCCCGCCGACGCCGTCGGCGACCAGCGCGACGCGACACGGCTCGCCGATGCCATCCTGCCCACCCGCGAGCTTGGACTTCTCCTTGCCCAGGAAGGCCGCGGCCGGCGCGTAGGGGATCGCCGCGACGCAGGCGTCAAAGAGCTGCGTGGCGCCCGCGGCAAGGCCCGCCGCGCCGTGCGCGCCGACGGCCGCGACGATGTCATCGACCGCGCGGGCGAGCTTGCGCTCGTGCGCGCGGCGCGCTCGCCGGAAGAGGTCGCGGTGACGGAAGTCGTCCTCCTGCATCGCGGCCAGCAGGTCGGCCGAGTCCAAGTGCCCCAACTCGACCGCGTCGAGCCAGGCGCGCAGCAGCGCGCGGGCGTCCTGAGGCCCGAGATCCGTGCCTATCGCGCCACGGCGCGTCTCCCCCTCGCTCATGACCCGCTCGACCATCCGCAGGACGGTCGCCGGGTCCAGTCGGTCCTCCTCGCCGCCGCGATCCAACGACCGCACCGCCAGCGCCATCGCGGCGTGCGCCCACTTGGCCGCGCTGCCCTGGTCGCCACCCGCGTGGGCCCTGCCCGCGCGGATGTGCGACAAGAACTCGGCAGGCGTGTCGGCGCGCGGCGTCTCGGTCCACGTGCGGCCGATGTCGACCCCCGCGTGATCGTCCGAGCCACCCACGCCGGTGCCGCCGTGCGTCTCGACATAGACGAACGCCGGCAAGTTCAGCTCCTTGGCCCGCGCGCCGTTGCGCACCTCCCACGCGCCGAAGAGCTGCGCGAGCCGGCGGCGGTGGCGCGGCGTCAGCGGCGCCTCGACGGCGTAGAAGGGATGCGCGAGCGCGCTGGTGATCTCATGCTCGTGCAGGTACTCGGCGACCGACTCCACGCAGTTGCTGATGGCCTGCAGGTCGGCGAACTGCGGCGGCGTGATGCCAAGGCACAGCACATGCACGGCCTGAGGCTCCTCACGAAACCAGCAGGTCAGCTCCACCGAGATGAAGACGCGCGGGTCACCGGCGATCTCCAGGACGCCGTCGATCGTGTCGTGATCGGTGATCGTGACGAAGTCCATGCCACGTGCCAGCGCGAGCTGGAAAACCTCCTGCGGAGGCGTCGCGCACTCGGGCAACCCCAAGGCACGCTGGACGCCGAGCTTGGAACGCTGCGATGCGGTGCAATGGCAATGCAGGTCGGCTCGCATGACCACCACATTCGCCTGCTCAGAGCGGCTTTCTGTGAACGCGCAGCCAAGATCATGTGACCGCGGCGTGAACGAGGGTCAGCGGCCCGACAGCAAGGCCTATGCCATTGCGGCAGGAACACGCACGACCGCTTGACGCGGCCGTGCCTTATGCCAGCGCGCCCGTGGCCACGTTGGCCACGGCCCGCACGCGGGCAACGAACCCGGGCAGCGCGTCGAGCGTGATCGCTTGCGGACCGTCGCAGCGAGCGTTGCGCGGGTCCGGGTGGCACTCGACGATCAGGCCGTCGGCGCCGGAGGCCGCGGCGGCCAGCGCGAGCGGCTCGACGAGCGCGCGGCGGCCGGCGGCGTGCGACGGGTCGACGATCACCGGCAGATGGGTGTGCTCCTTGAGCACGGTGACCGCGGCGAGGTCGAGGCAGGAGCGGGCGGGCGTCGCCTTGGCGTGGATGCCGCGCTCGCAGAGGATCACGCTCTGGTTGCCCTCAGTCAGGATGTACTCGGCGGCGAGCAGGAAGTCGTCGATCGAGGCGCCCATGCCGCGCTTGAGGAGCACGGGCAGGCCGGCGCGGCCGATCTCGGTCAGCAGTGGGAAGTGCTGCATGTTACGGGCGCCGATCTGAATGCAGTCGGCGTACTGCACGACGGTCTCGACGTCGCGCAGGTCGGTGAGCTCGGTGACGATCGGCAGGCCGGTCTCGGCGCGCGCGTCGGCGAGGATCTTCAGGCCGTCGAGGCCGAGGCCCTGGAAGGCATACGGGCTGGTCCGTGGCTTGAACGCGCCGCCGCGCAGGAGGTCGGCACCGGCGTCGAGACAGGCGCGTGCGGCGGTCAGCGTCTGGTCGGCAGACTCAACCGCGCACGGGCCGAGGATCAGCCGGAAGGCGGGATCGGGGCCCCCGAAGTCCATCCCCGCGACATCCACCGCATGGGCCTGGTCGCCATGACGGTGCTTGTGGGCGAGCTTGTAGGGCGAGGAGACCGGGACGACGCGGTCGACGCCGGGATCGGCGTCGAGCTCGAGGCTGGTGATGTGGTCGCGGTCGGCGTCGATGACGCCGATGACCGTCTGCTCGGCGCCGATGACGCGCTGGGCCCCGGCGCCGGTCTCAAGGATCCGCTCGGTGACGGCGTCGATCTCGGCGGAGGTGGCATCGGGGTGGAAGATGACGAGCATGTGGCCCCAACGGTGCCACATCCGAGGTGCTCGCGGCTACCCAACCCGCCGCTCTGGCAGGAGGCTTGCCTACCATCAGGTCCATGACGACGAGGGCGCAGTTCAACGCCGACGACTGGGCCGTGATCACGACCGCGCCCGTGCTTGCCGGAACGCTCGTGATCGCCGCCGACCGTGGCGGCTCGGTCCGCGAGTCCCTGGCGATGTCGCAGTCCTACGCGGCCGCACGCTCGCAGGAGCCCGGTGAGCTGCTCGCGGCGATCCTCGCCACGCCGCCGTCGATGGGCCCCGCCAACGCACCGAAGACGCCCGAGGAGCTCCAGCAGGTCGTGCCGGCACAGCTGCGCCAGGCGCTGCGGGCGCTGGAGCGCGTGGCCGCCGACGACGAGGTGGTGGCCTACAAGCGGTTCGTGTACGCGTTGGCCGAAGCGGTGGCCCGCGCCCACAAGGAGGGCGGCTTCCTCGGCATCGGCGGCAAGGACATCAGCCCGCCCGAGCAGGCGGTGCTCGATCAGATCGCGGCGATCTTCGACGAGCCGGTGCCGGTCGAGGAGTAGGCGTCGGTCGGGGTCGGCCGGTCGGTGGGCCTGTTTGGCGCGAGCATGTCGCGCCAAACAGGCCCACGCGGCGTGAGGCACCGTGCCGGTCCGGCCCTCCCGCCTAGGCGCCTGCGGAGGACGAGCAGCGCCGCGAGCCTCGCTCCCCTTTGCTCCTTCGCCGCCAACAAAGCGCGCCACGCACCCGTGGCCAGCGCCTGAGCTGAACGCCAGCGAGGAGTGTCTACGCAGCGACCGGCACGACCGGCGCCGCCGCGCGTCGTAGCAGCGCGGCGGCACCGGTCGCCAGCGCCGCCGGCGCCACGCCATGGGAGCGCTCCACCTCGAGCATGAGGGGTGCGTGGTGGTCGGCCAGCAGCGGGCCGAGGCGATCCCAGGGCAGGCAGCCCGCACCGGGCGGCAGATGGAGATCGAGCTTGAGCGGGTCGACCCCGGGTGCCCCGAGGTCGTGGCGCCGAGCGCCAAGATTGTCGTGCACGTGGAAGAGCACCACGTCGTCCAACACCGCCCGGACCGCGCGCTCGGCGCCGTCGCCGCGCAAGCTGGCGCTGAGATGCGCGTGGCCGACGTCGAGCAGCATCCCGATCGCCGGCGAATCGAGTCGGCGGACGAGGTCGCGCACCGCGAGCGGGTCGTGGCAGAGTAGCGGCGGCGCGGGCGTCGGGTAGACCGGGGCGAGGTTCTCGATGGCGATCGTCAACCCAAGGCCCTCGGCGCGCGGGACGCAGCGCCGCAGCGCCTTTTCCTCGGCGGCGGCGCGCTGGCGGGCGGGGGCCGAGTCCCCGACCGGGAACGCTAAGCCGTGGTAGACGACCAGCTCCGCACCCGCCTCCGCCGCGTAGTCCATTAACCCGTCGAAGGCCCGGTCGTGCTCGATGGTCCCAACACTGAGATCGTCAGGACCGTGCAGAAGGAGCCGCAAGCCGTGGGGCATCAGCGCCGCGCGCAGCGCACGTGCGTGGCTGCGGCAGCGCTCCCGGTCGGCGAGCATGGGGCGCGGCGGGGTGTGGACCTGCACCCACGAGAACCCCGACGACTCATAGGAGTCGAGGAGCGGGGCCGTGGGCCACTGGTCGCGATGGACGTTGAGGCCGAGGCGGGTGCCGAGCTCGATCGTCACGAGCAAGATATTGCCCTTGCCTGCGCTGCCGCCTGTGACCGCTCAGTGATCGGGCAGTGAACAGGCGGTGAACGGTGCGCCGCGCGAACCCCCGCTACGCGGTCGACGCCTCGATCTTCTCCAGGTGCTCTTCGAGCGCCGCGTAGGCGTCTTCGACCGCGCGTTTGGCGGCGGTATGGCGCGCCGTGCTCTTGGCCGACTCGTACTGCGACGCCCACGCCTCGGGCGCGGCGAGCTCCTCCTCCAGCGCGGCGAGCGCGGCCTCGGCGACCTCGACCGCCTGCTCCAGCTTCGCAGCCTGGCGAGTGGCGTTCTTGGAGGGCTTGGGCGCCGTCGCGGTGGTCGCGGGAGCGGCGCCGTTGCCGGCGGCCTTGGCCTTGGCCTTCGCGGCGATCGGGACCGGCGCGGGCTTGGCCTTCGCCTTGGCGGGCAGCGGCCCCATCGGGTCCTCGCCCAGCGCGCGGCGCTCGTCGCGGATCCGCGCGTACTCGACCCAGCCACCGAGGTAGGTCCGCAGCCGCTGGTGCTCCAGCGCCACGGTGCGCGAGCCGACGGCCTCCAGCAGCGCGCGGTCGTGGGTGACCAGCAGCAGCGCGCCCTCAAAGCCCTTCAGCGCGTCCTCCAGCGCCTCGCGCGACTCCAAGTCCAGGTGGTTGGTCGGCTCGTCGAGGATCAGGACGTTGGCGCCTTGGCTGAGCAGGATCGCTAGCGCCAGGCGCTTGCGCTCGCCGCCGCTCAGTCCGTCCAGCGGCTTCTCGGCCTCGTCGCCGCTGAACAGGAAGCGACCGAGCAGCGCGCGCGTCTGGCCCGGGTTCAGGCCCGTGCGCTTGCCCGCCGCCTCGGCCACGGTGCGCGCCGTCCCCAAGCCCTCCAGCTCGGAGTCGTGCTGGCTCAAGTACCCCACCTTGAGGTTGTGGCCGGTGCGCAGCTTGCCGCCATCCAGCGGCCGCTTGCCGGCCAGTGCCTCGATCAGCGTGGTCTTGCCGGTGCCGTTGGGCCCGACGAGCGAGACGTGCTCGCCGCGCTCCAGCCACAGCTCGGCGTCTTCGAGCAGGAGCTTGCGCTTGGGCTCCTCGCCGACCGACAAGCGCGCGTCCTCCAGCTCGAAGATCACGCGGCCGGTGCGCTCGGGCTTGGCGAACTGGAAGCCCAGCTCGCGCGTGTCGCGCGGGTCACGGGTGATCTTCTCGATCTTGTCCAGTGCCTTGACCCGCGATTGGGCCTGCTTGGCCTTGGACGCCTTGGCGCGGAAGCGCTCGATGAAGCCCTCCATGCGCGCGATCTCGGCCTGCTGCTTCTCGATCGCCTTGCCCAGCGCCAGCTCGCGCGCCGCCTGCTCGCGACGCCAGTTGTGCCACGTGCCCTTGAAGAAGCGCGAGCGCCCGGCCTCCAGCTCCAGCACCGCGGTGCCGACGGCCTCCAGGAACCAGCGGTCGTGGGCGACCAGCACGATCGCGCAGTCCAGCGAGACGAGCGTCTGCTCCAGCCACTCCAGCGACTCGATGTCGAGGTGGTTGGTCGGCTCGTCGAGCAACAGCAGATCGGCCTCGACGGCAAGCGCCCGCGCCAGCGAGGCGCGCGTGAGCTGGCCGCCGGAGAAGGTGTCCAACTTGCGATCGAGCGCGTCGTCGGTAAAGCCGAGACCGTGCAGGTAGGTGTTGGCGCGCTCGCGCCAGCCGTAGCCACCGGCAGCCTCAAACCGCGCGTAGACGTCGGCGTAGCGGTTCATCACCGTCTCGTCGCCCTCGGCCATCGCAATCTCCAGGCGGCCGAGCTCCTCCTCAAGCTGCAGCTGCTCCTTGCATGCCGACAGCACGTAGTCGCGCAGGGTGATGTCGCGATCGCGCGGCGGGCGCTGGTCGTGCAGCGCGACGCGGACGCCCTTCTGGAAGACGAGCTCGCCACCGTCGATCCCGGTCTCGCCCGACAGCATCCGCAGCAGCGTCGTCTTGCCGGCGCCGTTACGCCCGGCGATGGTCAGCCGGTCACGGCGCTCCAATTTGAACGAGACGCCCGCCATGAGCGGGGCCCCGGCCATGTCTTTGGAGAGGTCGGATGCGATAGCGACGGCCACGCCCCCATGGTAGGTAGACGCGGGTCAGCGGCGCACGCCGCCGTACGGCAGCCCGCCGCCGGTGCGCTGGAACTCGACGATCTCGCCGTTCTCGCGCGCTACGCGGGCGGCGGTGTCCTCGTACTCGGCAAAGAGCCGCTTGAGGTGGCGCAGGCCCTCGGCCGGATGGGCGGCGAGCTCGCCGGCCAGCGCGATCGCCACCGCCTCGGCCTCGGCGGCCGGCGCGCGGCGGGCCAACAGGCCGAGCGCATCAGCTTCCTCGTCGCCGACCACGCGGCCGGTGAAGATCAGCTCGCGTGCCTTGGAGAGCCCGACCAGCGGCACGAGCCGCGCCGGCCCAACCGGCACGCCGAGCCGCGCGCCCGGGAAGACGAGCTTGAGGTTGTCGGCGCCGACACGCAGGTCGCAGCCGCAGGCCAGCTCGGCGCCCGCGCCGACAACGTTGCCAACGCAGACCGCGATCGTCGGCGCCGGGAACGCCTCGATCGCGCTGTAGAGCGCGGCGAAGCGCTCCATCCGGGCCACGCCGCCGGCGGCGTCGAGCTGCTCGGCGACATCCGCGCCCGCGCACAGCGCGCGCTCGTTGGTGGTCGAGATCACCAACACCCGCAGTGTGGCGTCAGCGGCCAGCTCGGCCAGTGCCTCCCCCAGCTCGACCAGCAGCGCGGTGTCCATCGCGTTGCGGACCTCCGGGCGGTCCAGCCGCAGGACCTCGATGCCGTCGTCAAGCCGCTCGCGCGTAAGTGCACCCATGACGCCGCATTCAATACGATGCCCTGGCGATGCGCCGCCTGACGACCACCCTGCTGCTGAACATCACGCTGCTGGCCCTTTTCGCGCCGTCGGCGCTGGCCCAGGCCTCGGGCGAGGGCTCCTACGGCGAGGCCAACGACAAGGTGATCACGAACACCGCGTTCATCATCATCGCCTTCTTCCCGCTCTTTGTCCTCGTCGTCTCGCTGCTGCAGTGGCGGCTAGAGAAGCGCAAGGACGCACGCAAGGCCGCAGTGAAGTCCTCCGGCGGCGACGCCCGCTGGCGCGGCGGCTGGTAGCAACCCGCGCCGGGCGCGCTCCCGGCCCCTTCGTCGGTCCTGCCCGCGCCGACACGCGCGGGTCGACCGTTGGACGCGATCGACGGCTTCGATCGCGATGGTCGATGGCAGACATGCACGTCGCGCATCGGCGTTTCACACGTGACGATCAGGACAAACGATCCTGCCAGCCCGGCCTTGACACGTCCGCTCAGGAATGCTTATCTTGTATGACTTCCTGCGCGCGGACGAACACGTGCAGTAGCGCCCACGCCCACCCTGGCAGCAATGCTCTCACCCGTCGGCCGCCCCCGAGCCAGGACGCTGCTCGTCACCTTGTTCGCCGTCCTAGCTTCGACGATCTGCTTCCTCGAGTTGCGCCCAGATCGATCCGGCGCCGATTCTGCACCCCTCGGCCAGGCCGAGGCGCAGACCCCGAGCGGCACCTATTCGGTCTTCACGCGTCCGCCCACGGCGTCCGACAGCGTGGCGTCCTGGAGGCTCCCCGAATTCCCGGGCATCACGCTGAACACGCCGGCAGCGCGTCGTGTCTCAGATGACGCCACGAAGACCGTCGCCGCAGTACCGGCGACCGGTGTTGATGGCCCTTGCCTGGCCACCCACTACAGCAGCGGCGGAACCGGGCTGAACTGCCCCGCACCGAACGGGATCATCGCCTCCATCGGCTACACCGGGGCAATCGGCCTGGTTCCCGATTCGGTGAACACGGTCACCCTGACGATGACCGACGGCAGCAGCCGCTCCGAAACCGTCGTGGACAACACCTGGCATGCCCCAGACGATGCCTCCCGGGCCACGTTCAGCCTCAACGGCGACGAGCTGATCGTTCATCTGATGCCTCGCAGCTCCTTGCCGGCCGGAGCGAAGCTCTCACCAGATGGTCTGGTCACGGTCGGCACGCCGCAGGCGGACGGAGGCATTCCGCCCACCAACTTCCACGGCTAAGCGCGGATACTCGCCCTCGGTGGGACATCCGCGGTCAGCTGACCGCGTGCAGTGCCGGGCGCAGCGACTCGCCCACTGTCGCCGCGGCGGCCGCCGTCGCGATCGCCTGCGCGCGGGAGCGCACGCCGAGCTTGCGGTGGATGCGCTCGCAGTGCTTGGCGACCGTGCGCTCGCTGATGCCCAGCACCGCGGCGACCTCGGCAGAGCTGCTGCCGCGGGCCAGCTCCTGCAGGACGTCGGCCTCGCGGTCGCTGAGACCGAGGTCGAGCAGCCCACCGTGTGAGAGCACCTGACGAGCCTCATCGAAGAAGAGAACGTCACCGGTGCCGCGTCCCCGACCGCGGACGACCCGCGCGACGACGCCCTGACCGAGCGCCAGCGCGTGGCCGGCCTCCGGATGGGCCACCCACTCGGCGATCGCCGGCGGCAGGCGCGAGTCGTCGTGGCGGCGGATCGCGATGCCCTCGACGCGCGCCAGCGCCGCACGCCCCGCGTCGGTCGCGAAGGCGATGAGCCCGTCGGCGTCGAGCACGACAACGGCCGAGCGGGTGTCATCCAGGCCTGTCCGCAGGCTCTCGATCAGCGTCACGCTGCGCTGGCGCAGCTCGGCGTTGCGATACGCCTGCACGAGGTGCGGGCGGGCGAGGTCCAGGACATCTCTGTCGCGCTGGGTGAACTCCGGCCCACCGCGCGAGATCGCAATCGCGATCACCAGGTGCTTGGGCGCGGGCAGCGCGAACGCAACCTGATCGCGCAGCCCCATCGGTACGAAGACCTCGCGGTAGAGCTCCAGCGCTTCGAGGTCCCGGCGCGAGATCACGTCCGAGAAGCTGTAGGCACGACCGTCGCGCGTGCGCACGAAGCGCTGGTAGAGCGGGTTTTGCGCGGCGTAGCGCGCCCAGCTCGTCAGCTCTTCCTCGGGCGCGTACGGGTCGCAGATCGTCGCCACCGGCACGCCGCCGTCGACGAGCTCGTTGTAGGCGGCGAAGTCCGCGGGCAGCAGGCGGCGCAGCGCGGGCATGACGCCCGCGCGGAACTCGGCCAGGTTCTCGGCGTCGTTGGCCTCGCCGACGAGGTCGAGGACCGCGCGCACGTCGCATTCGGAAAGGTGACCCATGGTCAGCTTTGGAGACTATTGCGACGGACGGGTTCGCCACCCTCGACCATCGGGGGGCCTTAGGGTCTGCGCCATGCCCGATCCCGTCCGCTACGAGCAGGTTGGCCCCGCGGCGGTCGTCACGATCGACCGCCCCGAGCGCCGCAACGCCGTCGACGGCCCGACCGCCGAGGCGCTCAACGCCGCTTACCAGCGCTTCGAAGCCGACGACGCGGCGCGCGTCATGATCCTCACCGGCGCGGGCGGCGTGGCCTTCTGCGCGGGTGCCGACCTCAAGGCCGTCGAGACCTACGCCACGCGGCTCTCGCTGGCCGAGGGCCCGATGGGCTTCACGCGCCTGACGCCGAGCAAGCCCACGATCGCGGCGATCGAGGGCTATTGCCTGGCCGGCGGACTGGAGCTCGCGCTGTGGTGCGACCTGCGGATCGCGACGCACGCCTCGTCCTTCGGCTGCCCGGAGCGTCGCTGGGGCGTCCCGCTGATCGACGGCGGCACGCAGCGGCTGCCGCGGATCGTGGGCCTCGGCCGCGCGCTGGACCTGATCCTGTCGGGCCGGATCATCGACGCCGACGAGGCGTCGGCGATCGGGCTGCTCACCGAGGTCGTCCCGGCCGGCCAGGCGCTGGAGCGCGCGCTGGCGTGGGCCGAGGGGCTCGCGTCCTTCCCGCAGGAGACGATGCTCGCCGACCGGCGCGCCGCGATCGAGGGCATTGGCCTGCCGCTGGCCGAGGGTCTGCTGCTGGAGGCCCAGGCGGGCCCGACGGTCTTTGCCGACGCGGTAGCCGGTGCGGCAAGGTTCGCCGGCGGCGAAGGGCGCGGCGGAGCCGGCGCGGGCGTATAGGATCGGCGACGTCTGGGTCGAGGGAGAGAGGGAGAGATCTGCATGGCGTACTTCGTGACCGGAGCGACGGGCTTCATCGGTCGACATCTCGTCGAGGAGCTGCTGCGCAATCGCACCGGCGACGTGTACGTGTTGGTCCGTGCGACCTCGCGCGACCGCTTGGACTCGCTGATCGCATCGTGGCCTGACGCGGATCGCGTCCACCCCATCGTCGGCGATCTCACCGAACCCAACCTCGGCGTCGACGACGCCTGGATCGCCGAGCACCGCGGCAAGATCGACCACTTCTTCCACCTCGCCGCGATTTACGACATGACCGCCGACGAGGAGCGCAACGAGCGCCTCAACGTCGATGGCACGCGCCACGCGGTCGACCTCGCCAACGCGCTGCAGGCGGGCACACTGCACCACGTGTCGAGCGTCGCCGCCGCCGGCGCGCACCGCGGCCTCTTCCGCGAGGACATGTTCGACGAGGGCCAGAAGCTTCCATCGGCCTACCACCGCACGAAGTTCGAGTCCGAGAAGATCGCCCGCGAGGACTCGCAGGTCCCGTTTCGGATCTACCGCCCCGCCGTCGTCGTCGGCCATTCGCAGACCGGCGAGATGGACAAGGTCGACGGCCCCTACTACTTCTTCAAGGCGATTCAGAAGATCCGCGGCTGGCTGCCCGAGTGGGCTCCGCTGATCGGCCCCGAGCTCGGTTGGACCAACGTCGTGCCCGTCGACTACGTGGCGCGCGCGATGGACCACATCGCCCACGCCGACGGCCTCGACGGCCAGGCCTTCCACCTCGCCCACCCCAAGGGTCAGCGCTCCGGCGACATCCTCAACACCTTCGCCCGCGCCGGCCACGCGCCGCACATGGCGATGCGCATCGACAAGAAGCTGATCGACATGCTGCCCAAGGGCACCCTGTCGATGGTGATGAAGCTGCCCGCGCTCAAGGGCGTGCGCGACTCGATCCTGCAGGACTTCGGCATCCCGCCCGAGGTCATCGAGCACGTCGGGTTCAACTGCCAGTTCGACACGCGCGACACCGAGCGCGCGCTGGCCGATTCGGACATCGCGGTCCCCGAGCTCGACACCTACGCGACCAAGCTGTGGGACTACTGGGAGCGGGTCCTGGATCCGGACCTCTACAAGGACCGCTCCTTCGAGCACGCCGTCAACGGCAAGACGGTGGTCATCACCGGCGCCTCGTCGGGCATCGGCCTGTCGGCGGCGTTGAAGATCGCCAAAGCCGGCGGCATCCCGATCCTGGTGGCCCGCTCGATGGACAAGCTGGAAGCGGCCCGCGAGGAGATCGAGCGCGCAGGCGGCACGGCCTACGCCTACAGCGCCGACCTCAGCGCGCTGGACTCGATCGACGAGCTAGTGGCGGCGATCCTGGCCGACCATGCGTCCGTCGACATGTTGGTCAACAACGCCGGCCGCTCGATCCGCCGGTCGATCGCGCTGAGCCACGATCGCTTCCACGACTTCGAGCGCACCGTCCAGCTCAACTACCTCGGCACGATCAAGCTGACGATGGGCCTGCTCCCGCACATGCGCGAGCGGCGGTCAGGCCACGTCGTCAACGTGTCCTCGATCGGCGTCCAGACGTCGCCGCCCCGGTTCAGCGCTTACGTGGCGAGCAAGGCTGCGCTGGATGCCTGGACCCGCGTGGCCTCCTCAGAGGTCATCGGCGACAACATCACCTTCACCACCATCCACATGCCCTTGGTCCGCACGCCGATGATCGCGCCAACCAAGATCTATGACTCGTTCCCGACGATCTCGCCCGACGAGGCTGGCGACATCATCTGCGAGGCGATCCGCTCCAAGCCCAAGCAGATCAACACGCGCCTGGGCACCTTTGGCGAGGTGCTCTACGCGGTCGCGCCGAAGGCCGTCGACCAGATCCTGCACATGGCCTACAAGGTCTTCCCGGACTCAGCCGCGGCCAAGGGCGAGAGCAACTCCGACGAGAAGGCGTCGGTCGAGCAGATCGCGATGGCCAACATCATGCGCGGGGTGCACTGGTAGGAGGGCAATGGCCCAGAGGGTCATTGCCCCGCGTCGGCGGCTGCTGCGCGCCAGATGGCGATCATCGCCTCCGAATGGGCGATACCGACATCCAGCGCGCGCAGTTGGCCAGCTGGGATCACGGCGAGAACGTCCGCGCGGAGCGTCCGGTACTCGGCCAGCTTGGTCTCCAAGACGGCGATCTGGTGCTCGGCCACGACGGCCGGGTCGGCGCCGAAGAAGAGCTTGAGGACACCGGAGTCGCGCAGCTCGGGCAGCTCGTCGGGCGCGGTGCCGCGCCAGTCCTGCAGGGCTGCCCGGCCGCGGTCGGTGATCGCGTAGAAGCGCCGGCGCCGGCCGGTCTCCTCACGGCGCTCAGTGACGTAGCCACCCGTGGCCAAGCGCTCGGGCTCGCGGTAGACCTGCGCGTGCGGTGTCGACCAGAAGTTGTCGACGCTGACGGCCATCGCCTGCTTGAGGTCATAAGGCGTCGCCTCCGCGGGCGCCGCGGCATCGAGCAGGCCGAGCACGATGTAGGACGTCGGCGTCAGCTTGAGATCTTGCAATGGTCTCTTTCGGACGGTACGGTTGGCACCATGGCCATCGTATCCGGCACCAAGGCGCACCATACGCTCGGCTTCGCCGACCAGACCGAGGAGGTGCGCGTCGATGCGCTCCCCGTCTCGGGCGAGGTCCCAACCTGGCTGCGCGGCGGCCTCGTGCGCGTCACCCCCGCGCAGATGGACTTCGATCGGCGCTCGGTCTCGCACTGGTTCGACGGCATGGCGATGCTCAACCGCTTCGGCTTTGCCGGCGACGGCTCGGTCTCCTACGCCAGCCGCTTCCTGGACACCGACGCGCGCAAGGCAGCGCTCAAGTCCGGCGGCGCGTCGATCTCTGGCTTCGCCACCGACCCCTGCCGCTCGCTCTTTCAGCGCGTCCAGTCCCTCTTCTCCCCCGAGCTGACCGACAACGCCAACGTCAACCTCACGCGCCTGGGCGACGAGCACATCGCGATGACCGAGACGCCGATCCCGGTGCGCTTTGACCCCGAGACGCTGGCGACGCTCGGCCACGACAAAGGCGCGGCGCGCTTCGGCCAGCTGACGACGGCCCATCCCCACCACGACCCCGAACGCGGTGAGCTCGTCAACTTCGCCGCCCAACTGGGCGCCAAGAGCGAGTACCGGATCTACGCCCGGAGCTCCTCGACCGAGGGACGCACGCTGGCGACGATGCCGGTGCGCGAGCCGTCCTACATGCATTCCTTCGCCATCACGCCGCGCTACGCGCTGTTGCTGGAGAACCCGCTGGTGGTCAACCCGCTGCGGCTCGCGCTCAGCGGCAAGGCGTTCATCCACAACTACCGCTGGAAGCCCGAGCTGGGCATCCGCATCCACGCCTTTGACCGCAAGACCGGTGCGCTGCATCGCACGTGGACCGCCGACCCCTTCTTCGTCTTCCACACCATCAACGCGTTCGAAGACGGCGACGACATCGTCGTCGACCTCTGTGCCCACGAAGACGCGTCGGTCATCGAGCTGCTGGAGCTCGACAAGCTCCGCGCCGGGTCAGGCCACGCCGTGCTCGGCGCCCGGCCACTGCGCCTGACGCTCGCAGCCGGCAGCGGGGTGGCGACCACGCGCGAGCTGGCCAACGTGGACCTTGAGCTGCCGCGGATCGCCTACCGATCGCACAACGGCCGCCCGTACAGCTTCGTCTACGGCGCCAGTGCGGGCGACGCGCCGTTCCTGAAGCGGTTGGTCAAGATCGACGTGGATAACGGCTCGCACACCGTCTGGGACGAGCCCAACGCCTGGGCCGGCGAGCCGGTCTTCGTGCCGCGCATCGGCGCCAGCGCCGAGGACGATGGCGTCGTGCTCTCGGTCGTCCTGGACGCCGACACGGGCTCGTCGTTCCTGCTGATGCTGGACGCGGAGAGCTTCGAGGAGATCGCTCGCGCCCAGGCGCCGCAGCACGTGCCCTTTGGGTTCCACGGGCAATTCTTCAGCGCGTAGCACGCACACCGCCCACCGCTTAGATCACGAAGCGCGCGACGAGCCGCTCGAGCTCTTCGGCGCTGCGAGCCAGCGCTTGGCTGGATGCCGCCACCTCCTGCGTGGAGGCGGTGGACTGCTCGGCGGCGGCCGACACGTGGCCGGTCGCCTTGCCGGCCTGCTCGGCGACGGCGCTGACCTCCCGCGTCGCGGCGGCGATGCGATCGACGCAGCCGCTGACGTCGGTGATGCTGCCGGCGAGCCCCTCGAAGGCGCCGCGCGTCTGCTCGACGGTCCGCGCCGAGGACTCGGCGAGCTTGCGGACCTCGTCGGCGACCACGGCGAAACCGCGGCCGTGCTCGCCGGCGCGCGCAGCCTCGATCGCGGCGTTTAAGGCCAGCAGGTTGGTCTGCTCGGCGATACCGGCGATCTCGGCCGTCAGCGCGACGCCCTCGCGGACGACGCTCTTGGCCGTCGCCGAGAGCTCGACGGCCTCACCGGTAATCTGCTGCGCGTCGGCCACGAGGCCGATCTGCCGCTCGGCGCCATGGGCGACATCGCCGGAGGCCGCGGCAATCTCTTCGATGGCACGGCCGGTCTGCTCGGCGGTCGACGACATCTCCTGCGAATGCGACGAGACCGTGTGCGCGGTGAGGCCGATCTCGGTGATCATCGTCGCGAGATTCGCGCGCATGGCGTTGTAGCTGCCCAGCCCGTCCTGGGCGCGGTGCACCATGGTGTTGAAGACCTCGCCGAGGGCCCCGAGCTCGGCACCCGGCGTGGTCGGCAGCGGCGCGGTGACCGGAACCGCCTCGTGAGTGAGGTCGCCGTGGGCGATTGCGGCCAGGCCCTCGCCCAGCGAGACGAGGCAGTTGTCGTTCAGGCTATTCAGCCGCTCTTGGAGCGGGCCCAGCGAGGATTGGTCGCCGAGCGCGGCGCGCAGGTCGCCGCGCAGCCGCTCGTAGCCCTCCAGCGCGGCATGCACCGTCGCGAGCATCGTGTTGAAGAGCTCGACCAGCTCTGCAGCCTCGGGGTCGGTAGGCCGGGCGTCGATCGCCGCGGTCACCGGCGCCACCGCCATCGTCAGGTCGCCGGAGGCCATCGCGTGCAGGCCGCCGGCCAGATCCGTCAGACAGTTGGCCTGGAGGTTCAGCAGGCCGGCCTTGACCTCGGCGAGATCGGTGACAGCGACCGCGGGAGTGGCGCTCGGTGCGGGCGCGGGCGGGCGCGCCGAGCGCGAGAAGGGAAACGACATCGATCTGGTGCTCGGCCCAGCGCCGCTTCGATAGGAGCGCTAACGCGCCGGGATCTTCACTAAAGCGAACCGCAGCAACTTCTTGACCTCAGACGTCGGCCATCTCCGACACCTGCTCGGCCTGCGCGAGGAAGTCCTCCGCCTTGGCCGTCATCCGCACCAACCCATAGGCATCAAGAACAGCGCGCGGCAACTCGGTCGCGCCCGCGGCGCGCAGACGGCGCATCAGCTCGGCCACCTCGCGCAACGGCACCTCGTCCAGCGCCCGCGGCCCCAGCTCGCGCACGCGCACCTCGGCGGTTCCAGCCGGGCGCAGGACCTCCGAGCCCTCCTCCATCTCGATCGCCCCCGCCGCCTTCAGCCGAAAGGTCGCGCCCGAGAGCGGCGCGCGGGCGATCGAGGTCAGTGCCTTGCCGCCGCTGGCCTTCACGTAAAGCCGGTAGGCCCGCTCGGCCAGGATCGGCCCCTCGGCGTCGACGATCTCCAGCAGGACCGGCCCGATTGCCTCGCGCCCTGCGGTGCGCGGGTCGGGCACCGCGTGTGCCGGCCACGCGGTGTAGGGCTCCAGATCAACCTGCACCACGCCCTTGCGCGCCGCGCCACCGGCGACCGGGAACAGCCCGGACACATGGCGCGCGATCCGCTCGCCGCGTGTCCAGATCGCGCCATAGGCGCGGTGCTCCTCATCACCCTGCTCGATGACCGCCTGATAGCTGACGAGGTCCTCGGTGTCGGCGACCTGCAGCAGCTCCTTGAAGCGCGGACGGGCGGCGAGGTAGGCGGCGTAGTGCTCGCGTAGCGCGTCCTTGCCGCGGACGACGCGGTCAAAGCGCAGCAGGACGGCGTCCTCGTGGTACTGGCCGAGCAACCCCTCCAGGTCGCCGGCCTCGGTCAGGCGCACATGACGATCGAACAGCTCGCGAGGTGTGGTGGTCATCGGTCCTAGAGACGGAAGACAGGGACGAGCCGCTGCTCGTGCTCGGCATCGATGCGCGCAACGACCTCAAGGTGCTCGGCCAACGGCGTGCCGCGCAGCTTCGTGCCCAGGCCCTCGTCGACCTGGTAGATCCCGGCGCTGTTGGACATCTCGATCTCGATCCGCACTGCCTTCTCGCGGCCGGGCAGGATCTTCACCGACTCGATCGCCTTGGACGACACCGAGTGGATGTTGGGCAGCAGCTTGTCGGCGCGCGAGCGACCCTTGGCCATGTCCAAGGCATCGGCGACGCGGAGGATCGCGCCCTCGATCGTGAACGGCGCGCCCTTGGAGCGATGGCTGATAATCGCGTGCGACGCCTCGGCGACGATGATCGAGCGGGTCGGCTCGTCGTAGATCGGCTTCAGCAGCTCGGGGAGCTTGTCGGCCGTCAAGAAGAGCGAGAACTGCTCGTGGTCGGCGCGGTGGATCGACATGCCGACGCAGTGAAAGAGCGCGGCGGCGGCGATCACGACCTCAGCGTCGCGCTCGGTCAAGCCGTGATCGGCAACGACCGACGAGACGACGCCGCGGCGAAACAGCAGGCGCGCGAGGCGCAGCCCGATGTTGGTGACGATCTGGATGTGGACCCACGAGTGGTCTGACATCTCCAGACGCTCGGCGTTGATCGCCGCGGCGTGCCACCAGGCCTTGAGTTGGACGTCGCCGTTGACGGCGGCGACCAGACGCTCGAGCTTGCGGTTGCCACGCGCGGGCACGCGGATGGTCGCCGCGGCGACCCGCTCCTCGAGGCTCTGGGGCGTCTCCTCGCCGATCACGGGCCCGACCCTAGCGCGGCACGCACTTTGGCAACGACCGCAGCAGCGCCATCGTCGCGGTCGACGCGGATGCGCGGCAGCGCGTAGCGGTCTGCCGATGCGCGCGCGACGCCGTCCTCCACGGTCGTCGCGGCGCGGTAGCCCGCGGCCCGGACCGCCGCCTCGGCGGTGGCGTTGTAGCGCCCGGCCGGGTAGCAGAAGGCGTTGACCGGGACGCCGAAGCGCTCCTGGATCGCCGTGCGCGACCCGGCAATCTCGCGGCGCAGCGCGGCCGCCCCGAGCGTCGTGAGGTCCGGATGCGTGAGCGAGTGCGCGTCGATCTCCCAGCCATCGCCGATCATCGTCTTGACGCGGCTCGCCGACAGCCCGCCGGGCGTGTCGAGGTTGTGCAGCGCGAGGTTCAGGACGCCGGGCCAGCCCTGCTCACGCAGGATCGCCCCCGCCTCCTGGCCTTGGCTGAGGTAGCCGTCGTCGAAGCTCAGGACGACCGGATGCGGCGGCAGCGTGTCCTTGCCGGCCCAACCGTCGAGGACCGCGTCGAGCGTGACGCCGTGAAAGCCCGCCTTCGCCAGCGCCGTGACCTGCGCCCGCAGCGCCGCGGGCGAGACCCAGAGCCCGGCGAACGTCGCGCCGGGCGGCGCCGGGGCGATGACGTGGTACATCAGCACCGGGACCGGCGCGCGTGAGTGTCCGAGGCGCTCTGCCCCGCGGACCGGGCCGTTGGCGGTCTGCAGCGGCGGCGCCGGCGTCGCGCTCGTCGCGGAATGGCCAGACGGCGAGGAGGACGAGCCGCAGCCACCGGCCACGGCGCCCATGACCATCAACAACGGCAGGAGCGCGTGGCGCGGCACGCGCGGAAACCTAGCGAGGCCTTCCGACGGTAGGTCAGGCGGTGCTCGCCGGGTCGCGCTCCGCGGCCCGTGCGGTGTGGCCGAGCATCAGCTCGCGCTGCAGGTCACGGGGTTCCGGCCCGCCCACCCCGCTGCTCTCGTCCCGTGTCCGGCGGATCCACTCGCCGTCCGGTTGCAGCTCCCAGGCGTGCGTGTCGTCGGCGAACGCCCGCTCCAGCGTGTCGAGCAGGTCGTCGCGCAGGATCGGGTCCTGCACCGGCGTGACGAGCTCGACGCGCGTGTCGAGGTTGCGCGGCATCAGGTCGGCCGAGCCGATGAAGACCAGGTGCTCGTCGCCACGCTGGAAGGTAAAGACCCGCGAGTGCTCAAGGAAGCGGCCCACGATCGACACCACGCGGATGTTCTCGCTGACGCCCTTGACGCCCGGCACCAAGCAGCAGATGCCGCGGATGTTGAGCTCCACCGGCACGCCCGCCTGCGAGGCGCGGTACAGCGCCTTGATGCAGGTCCGGTCGACCAAGGAGTTCAACTTCATCTGGATACGCGCGGGCAGCCCAGCGTTGTGGGCCTCGATCGTCTGCTCGATCTCGTGGACGATGCCGTCGCGCAGATGGTCGGGCGCGACCAGCGCCTTGCGGTAACGCCGCGGTCGCGCGTAGCCCGTCAGGAAGTTGAACATGTCGGCGACGTCGGAGCCGAGGCGCTCGTCGGTCGTAAACAGGCCGAAATCGGTGTAGAGCCGCGCGGTCTTGGGGTGGTAGTTGCCGGTCCCGATGTGGAGGTAGTGGCGTACGCCGTCGCCCTCGCGGCGGACGACGAGGATGCACTTGGCGTGGGTCTTGAGCGCGGGATGGCCGTAGACGACGTGCACGCCCGTCTCCTCCAGCTTGCGCGCCCACTCGATGTTGGCCCGCTCGTCGAAGCGCGCCTTGAGCTCCACCAGGCAGACCGCCTGCTTGCCACGCTCCGTCGCGCGGATCAGCGCGGGGATCAGCGGCGTGTCGTCAGAGGTGCGGTAGATCGTGAGCTTGATCGCCAGCACGTCGGGGTCGTTGGCGGCCTGCTCGACAAAGCGCCCCACCGACGTCGAGAACGAGTCGTAGGGGTGGTGGACGAGGATGTCGCCCGCGCGCAGCGCGGCGAACATGTCGACCTTGGCGTGGTGCTCCTCGGGCCGCAGCCGCGGCTGGGTCACCGACTGCCACGGCGGGTCGCGCAGGTCGTCGAAGCCCTTGAGCCCCACGATCTGCCACAGGTCGGTGAGGTCGAGCAGGTCGTGGACCTCATAGACCTGGCGGCTAGAGACCTCCAGCGCGTCGGTCAGCGCCTCTTGCAGCGCGGGAGCCATGCCCGTGCCGATCTCGACGCGCACGACCTCGCCGAAGCGGCGGCGGCGCAGCTCGTCCTCGACGGCGGTCAGCAGGTCGTCGGCCTCGTCGGAGATCTCGAAGTCAGCGTCGCGCGTCACCCGGAAGACGCCGTGCTCGATGACCTCCATCCCGGGGAACAGCGCCTCGAGGTTGGCCGCAATCAGCTCCTCCATCGGCACGAACGTCGTCGGCTCGTCCTCCAGCGCGACGAAGCGCGGCAACATCTCCTTGGGCACCTTGACGCGCGCGAAGGTGACCTGGCCCGACACCGGGTCACGCACAAGCACGGCGAGGCTCAGCGAGAGATTCGAGATGTAGGGGAACGGCCGGCCGAGGCCGACGGCCAGCGGCGTGAGCACCGGAAAGATCTGGCGGCGGAAGCGGTGATCGAGCGTGCGGCGGGCCTCACTGGAGACGTCGTCGATCCCGACCAGGCGGATGCCGTGCTCGGCCAGCGACGGGCGCAGGTCGTGCGAGAGCGTCCGCTGTTGACGCTCCGAGAGCGCCAGGACCTTCGCGCGGATGGCGTCGATCGTCTCTGATGGCGTGCGGCCGTCGAGCTTGGGCGCCGTAATGCCCGCGTCGACCTGGTCGTGCAGACCGGCGACGCGGATCATGAAGAACTCGTCGAGGTTGGAGCCGAAGATCGCGGCGAACTTGCAGCGCTCCAGAAGCGGCTGGTCGGGGTCCTCGGCGAGCTGCAGGACGCGGTCGTCGAAGTCGACCCACGACAGCTCGCGGTTGATGTAGAGCTCGGGCGCGTCGAGATCCGACGGCTCGATCACCGGCCCCGTGACAGAGGCGAGGGCGCGGATGGACTCTTGCGTGAGCTGAGGGTCTGGGTTCATGCGGGCGGCTGCGACGGTAGGGCCCCGGTGACGACAGGCCGTTACCGTCGTGTGAACACGATGTGATCGTCTCGGGCCTTAGGTGTACCCCACCTGGGCCAGCAGGTCGAGGATCACGCCCTCGCGCAGGCCACCGCAGCCGACGTGCAACGGACATTGCGCGGCGCGGGCCACCTCTGCCAGCAAGAGCAGACCCGCCGGCAGCAAGCGGACGCGCTCGACGTGGAGCCCGAGATCGAACGCCGCGCGGCGCGCAGGGCTCGCGACCGTGCGCGCGAGGGCGTCGTCGAGCGCCGCGGCGGTGAGCTGCGGGCCACACAGGCGCCGCAGCGAGGTCGCGCTACCACCGACGGCCCACGCGACGTCAGCGGTCGGACAGCCGGCGGCGGTGATGGCAGCAGCCGCCTCGACCCGCGCGGCGTGCAGCTCGGCGGCGGTCGGCGGATCGCCATGCAGATGCGCCTCGGCCAGCGCGCTGGAGCCGATCGCCAGCGACGCCCACCACGTGGGCGCGCCACCGGGCACGCCCCAGGCCAGCTCGGTCGAGCCGCCGCCGACGTCAGCCACAAGGACGCTGCCGACGCCGTCCGCAGCCAGCGATGCGGTCGCGCCCGAGAACGCCAGCCGGGCCTCCTCCTCCCCGCTGAGGATCTCGACCGCCACGCCGGCGGCGGCGCTGAGACGAGCGATGAGGGCATCGTGGTCGGGCGCGTCGCGCAACGCCGCGGTGGCGACGACGCGCAGGGCCACGACGCCGCTGGCACGCGCGGCCTCGGTCTGCTCGGCGACGGCGTCGGCAATCGCCTGTGCCTTCTCCGGCGAGACGCCGTGGCGGCGCTCGGCGGTGGTCAGGCGCACGAACGTGCGGTGGGCGGCGACCTCAACAAGCGCACCGGGGCGCACCGGATCGGGCTCGGCAACGAGCAGCCGCGTGGTGTTGGAGCCGATGTCGATGCAGGCGCAACGCGAGCGAGCGCCGGTGGTCTCCGTGCTGGTCATCTATCGCTGTAGCGCGGCGCAACGCGAGCGAGCGCCGGTGGTCTCCGTGCTGGTCATCTATCGCTGTAGCGCGGCCGCCCGTGGCAAGGAGACAGAGCTTGTCATGGATTCGCTGCTTGAATGCAGGAGTGGCCGCTCTCGCTCCCGCGATCCTCGTGCGCGATCTGCGCAAGTCCTACGGGCAGTTCGAGGCGGTGCGGGGCATCGACTTCGAGGTCGCGCCCGGGGAGGTGTTCGGCCTGCTGGGCCCCAACGGCGCCGGCAAGACGACGACGGTCGAGATCCTCGAGGGCTACCGGCAGCGCAGCGCCGGCATCGTCTCGGTCCTCGGCCAGGACCCCGAGCGACGGCCGCGCGACCTGCGCAAGCGGATCGGGATCGTCCTGCAGTCGACGGGCATGTACCGCCACATCACGGTGCGCGAAGCGCTGACGCATTGGGCGCGCTTGTACCCGCATCCGCGCGATGTCGACGAGGTCCTGTCGCTCGCCGGGCTGCACGAGAAGGCCGATGCGCTCGCGCGCACGCTCTCCGGCGGCCAGATGCGGCGGCTGGACTTCGGGTTGGCGCTGGTCGGCGACCCCGAGCTGATCTTCCTCGACGAGCCGACCACCGGTTTTGACCCGGCGGCGCGGCGCGCGGCGTGGGACGTCGTGCGCTCGCTGCAGGAGCTCGGCAAGACCGTCCTGCTAACGACGCACTACCTCGACGAGGCCCAGGCCCTCTGCGATCGCGTGGCGATCATCAAGGAAGGCCGCATCGTCGCCTCCGGGCCGCCGGCCGAGCTCGGCGCGTCGTCGTCGACCTACACGGTGACGTGGCGCTCGGCGGAGACCGGCGCGATGGAGTCGCGTGAGACCGCTGACGCGACGGCGCTGCTGCATCAGCTGACAAGCGCGGCGCTGGCACGTGGCGGCCAGCTGCAGGATCTCTCGGTCACTCGGCCGTCGCTGGAGGACGTGTACCTCGAGCTGACCGCCGAGCCGTCGAGCGAGAGCGCTGACAGTGACAGCGACAGCGCGACGGAGGCCGCCGCGAATGTCTGACGCGCTTGTGCTTGCCTACCACCAGTACCGCCTCGAGCGCCGGATGTTCTGGCGCAACCCGAGCGCGGCGTTCTTCAACTTCCTGCTGCCGCTGCTGTTCCTCGCGCTCTTCGGCGCGATCTTCAGTGGCAACCAGGATGACTTGAACGTCCTGATCCCCGGCATCGCCGGCATGTCGATCATGGCGACGACGTTCTCGTCGCTGACCATGAACCTGACGTTCCTGCGCGAGCAGGGCGTGTTGAAGCGGATGCGCGGCACGCCGCTGCCCGAGGGCTCCTACCTGCTCGGCGTCTTTGGCAACGCGGTGGCCAACGCGATCATCCAATTGACCTTGGTGATCGTCGCGGGCAAGCTGCTGTTCGGCACGGGCTGGCCCAAGGACTGGATCGAGTTGGTGGTCTACGTCGGCGCCGGCGTCGTCTGCCTCGCCGCACTGGGCGTCGCGTGGTCGCACGTGATCCCCAATTACGACGCGGCCGCGGCCTACTCCAACATCATCTTCTTGCCGGTGATCTTCATCAGCGGCGTGTTCTACGACGTCAACAACGCGCCGCAGTTCCTGCTGCACCTCGCGCAGGTGCTGCCGTTGGTGCACATCATCGATGGGCTGTCGGGGGCGCTGGTCAGCGGCCGGTCGCTGAGCGACAACCTCTCGGGACTGTGCGTCATCTGCATCTGGACGCTCGTCGGGCTGTTCTTCGCGATCCGCGGGTTCTCGTGGGAGTCGCGGCGGGAAGGGTAGGCGCTCAGCGCGTTTGTCTTGGTGGGTGCGCGGCGTGGTTCGGGGCACCGAGGGGAGTGAGGAGTGGCTGGCGCCTCGGGGCGCGGGTCTGTCGTCCGTGGGCGCCGGGGCGCGGGTGCTTCGGGGCCGAGAGGTGATCCGGGGCGGCTCGTGGTGATTTATTCACCACGAACCGCCCCGGCTCGACGCTTCGGTCTCGAACTGAGGGCGCGGGTCGAGTTGACGTGGGTAGTCCCGGTCAACTCGACCAAGAGCGATCGTTCGGGCCCGGATCGACCCGCCACGCCCGCCCGCCCGCAGCCGCGGACGAGCGACGACGCGACGCGCTACGCCCCGCCCGCGATCCACGGCGCGGGCGGGAGACCGATCACCGTGGCCGGGACGTCTTGCAGCGGCCCGTCCTTCCACTCGCCGGCCAGGAGCCCGTAGACGTGGACGTCGAGCTGGCGGTCGCCGTGGCGGTGCCAGCCGCGCAGCGTTCCCTCGCGCGTGAAGCCGACGCGCTCCAGCGCGGCGGCGCTGCGCGCGTTCTCGGGGTTGGAGTAGGCACCGAGGCGCGCCAGCCCGCAGATCGCGAACGCCAGGTGCGCGATCAGCGCCTTGGACTCCGCGTTGGCGCCGGTGCCCCAATGCGCGCGGCCGAACCACGTGCCGACCATCGCGCGACGATCGCGGACGCTCAGCTCGGCGAGGCCCGTGACGCCGATCGGACCGTGCTCACGATCGTGGATGACGAAGTCCAGCTGGGCGCCCGCATCGCGCTTGGCCTCCTGGGCGGCGATCCACGCCAACGGCTCCTCCACGCTCGTGTACGGACCCCACGAGAACCATCGCGTGACCTCCGGATCGCTCGCCAGCGCCAGGAGCGCCGGGGCATCGGCGGGGTCGGGCAGGCGAAGGGTCAGATGCGGTCCACGAAGCTCCATCGGCACGGCATCATGGCGACATGCTCGCGATCCTGTACGACGTGCACGGCAACCGGCCAGCGCTGGAGGCCGTTCTCGCCGACGCCGACGGCGCGGGCGCCGACCGCTTTCTGCTGGGCGGCGACTACTCGGCGTTCGGCGCCTGGCCGGTGCAATGCGTGGAGCTGCTGCGCGAGTTGGGCGACCGCGCGACGTGGATCCGCGGCAACTGGGAGCGCTGGCAGGCCGACCCCAGCGCGCTCCCCGACAGCCCGATCACCCAGGGCGCCGCGCGCTGGGTCTGCGACCAGCTGGGCGATGAGCTCGTCGCCGAGCTGTCGGCGCTGCCGGCGCAGGCGATCGTCAGCGACACGCTCTTCGTGCACGGCTCGCCGCTGTCGGACATCGAGACGTTTGGGCCTGAGCCCGACGCCGAGAGCGACGACCAGGCGCTGGCGGGTGTCGAGCAGCGACGCGTCGTCTTCGGCCACAGCCACCTGCAGTTCTCGCGCCGGACGCCGGGCGGCATCGAGCTCGTCAACCCCGGCAGCGTCGGCGAGCCGTGGGACGGCGACGTCCGCGCGGCCTACGCGCTGCTCAACGACGACACCGTCACGCTCCGTCGCGTGGCCTACGACGTCGAGGCCGCCGCGTTAGCGGTCGAGCGCCTCGGCGACCCGCGGGCCACCATCACCGCCGAACGTCTCCGGACCGCCCGCTTCTAGGCGGAGCTCTGCTGGCGCGGCGTGCCCGGCGTCCCGGGCGCCGTGGGCGCGTCGGGCAGCAGCGTGTGGAACGTGCTGCCCTGGCCGGGCGTCGACTCGACGTAGATGCGCCCGCCGTGGCGCTCGGCGATGCGGCGGCAGATCGCCAGGCCGATCCCGGTCCCCGCATAGGTGTCGCGGCCGTGCAGCCGCGTGAACATCGCGAAGATCCGCTCCTGATCGGCCTCGTCGATCCCGATCCCGTCGTCGCTGACGCTCACGACGCAGGCGCCCATCGCGCGCCGCGCCTTGATGCGGACCGTCGGCGGCCGGCCAAGCTCGTGGAACTTGACCGCGTTGCCGATCAGATTCTGCAGCAGCTGCCCGAGCTGCGTCGGCTCGGCCTCCAGCGTCGGAAGCTCGCCGACCTCGACCGTCGCCTCGGTCTCGGCGATCGCCGGCCCGAGGACGTTCAAGACGCCGTCGACGAGCGCTTGCAGGTCGACCTGCTCACGGCGCGGCTCCTCGTTGGCGACCCGCGAGTAGGCGAGCAGATCATCGATCAAGTTCCGCATCCGGACCGCGCCGTCGCTGGCCTGGCGCAGGTACTCGCTCCCCTTCTCGTCAAGGTCATCGGCGCTGCGGCGCTCCAGCAGCCCGAGGAAGCTCGCGACCATCCGCAGCGGCTCGGAGAGATCGTGCGACGCCGTGTAAGCGAAGTCCTGCAGCTCGGCGTTGGTGTCCTGCAGGCGGGTGGCGCGCTGGCCCAGCTCATGCTCCATCGCCAGCCGCTCGCTGACGTCGCGCCCGACGATGTAGAAGGCCTCCTCGCCCGGGCCACCGCTCCACGCCATCGAGCGGATCGACCCGTCGGCGCACACCATCCGGCAGACGTACTCAGCGATCGTCTCGCCCCGGGCCAGGCGCCCGATCTGCACCTCGGTCTCGGCGCGGTCGTCGGCATGGACGATGTCCAGGTAGGGCTTGACCTCCATCACCGCGCGCGGCCAGCCGAGCTGCTGCTCCCACGCGTCGTTGAAGTGCTTGAGCAGGCCGTCGAAGCCCGCCGCCGCCAGCAAGTCGGGCGACATCGCGAACAGGCGCGTCAGGTGCTCCGTTGCGGCAGGATCGAAGGCCGACGTCCCGGTTGCCGTATGCAGGCGGTCCATGTCCAACTTCTCCGCGGCGCATCCTCTCACAGTGCGCCAAGCCGCGAGCGACGATTGCGATCCGGCACATGGCATGCTGAAGGCCATGGACGATGCCGAGGATCCGATCGACCTCGTCGCCTCCGTCGGGCCGCTCGACGCGGTCGTCGAGACGCTGCGCGACGTGCTCCACCGCTCCGGCGCGCTGCGGGTCGCGGTGGTGGTCGACATGCCCGACGGACCGGCCGCGCTGGTTGACGTCGGGCGGCTCGCGCCGGTGGAGGTGCGGATCGCCGAACGCACGATGCACCTCCCCCACGCCATCGAGCTCGACGCCGAGTCGCTGGCCGGTGAGATCCACCTGCGCCAGCTGCCGCCCTTCGAGGTCGAGCCCGAGACCGGTCAGGTCACCGGGACGCTCGGCGGCCTCGACATGCTCGCCGACGCGATGCGCGCGCTGGCCGACCTTCTCGGCGGACGCAGCGTCGCGATCGCCGTCTACCAGACGGTCACCCCCAAGGTCGACCTCACGGTGACCGCGCGCCACGGCGAGTCCGTCCTGGTCACGCTGGGCGACCACGAGTGGGAGCTGCCGGAGCGGTGACGCTCAGCGCAGCTGCGCGGAGCTCAGCCCCAGCAACTGGCGGGCGATGATCAGCAGCTGGATCTGCTGGGTGCCCTCGAAGATGTCGAGGATCTTCGCGTCGCGCGCCCACTTCTCCAGCAGCAGCTCCTCGCCGTAGCCGAGCGTGCTCGTCAGCGCGACGCAGCGCAGCGCGACGTCCACGCAGGTCCTGCCGGCCTTGGCCTTGGCCATCGAGGCCTGCAGCGAGTTCGGCTTGCCGTTGTCGGCCATCCAAGCGGCCTGCAGCGTCAGCAGGTAGGCGGCCTCGTAGTCGGCGTCCATCGCCAGGTAGTCGGCGGCCGCGGCGGTCTGGCGGGCGGGCGGGACGTCCCAGTCGACCTCGACGCCCGCATCGGCGAGCAGCTCCCGCGTGGTTTCCAGGCAGGCGCGTGTCAGGCCGACGGCCATCGCGGCGACCAGCGGCCGCGTGTTGTCGAAGGTCTGCATCGCGCCCGCGAAGCCGTTGGTGACCTCGATGCCGGGCGGGCCCAGGAGGTTCTCCTTGGGCACGCGGCAGTCCTGGAGCGTGAACGCCGCGGTGTCCGACGCGCGGATGCCGAGCTTGTGTTCCAGACGGTCGAGCTTGAGCCCCGGGTTGGAGCGCTCGACCACGAATGACTTAATCGCCGCCCGCCCCAAGCTCCTATCAAGCGTCGCCCAAACGACCACCAGATCGGCGCGCTCGCCGGCGGTCACGTAAATCTTCTCGCCGTTGAGGACGTAGTCCTCGCCATCGAGGACCGCGGTCGTGCGAATCGCGGCGCTGTCGCTGCCCGCCTCGGGCTCGGTGATCGCCATCGCCGCCCACTGGCCGGCGAAGCGCTCCAGCTGCTCGTCGTCGGCGACCGACGCGATCGCCGAGTTGCCCAGGCCCTGGCGCGGGACCGAGAGCAGCAGGCCGACATCGCCGCGGCAGAGCTCCATGATCGACAGCGCCGTCGACAGGTTCGACCCATTGCGATTGCTTTGAGGACCCTCACCGTTGGCCGAGCGGCGCACGCCGGCCGCGCCGGCGCCGCCCATGTCGCTGCCGTCGTTCATCCCGTCGATGAGCGCGGCAAGCATGTCGAGCTCGACCGGCCGCGCGTGCTCCTCGCGGTCGTACTTGCGCGAGATCGGCCGGAAGACCTCATCGGCGACCTGTCGCGCCTGGGCCACGAGCGGGCCGAACTTGCGGGGAACTTCGAGGTTGATCATCAGACGACCAGGACGCCTTCCATAAGGCCGGTGGCCCGCAGATCGCGATACCAGCGTTCGACGGGATGCTCGGCGATGTAACCCGCGCCGCCGAGCAGCTGCACGCCCTCGGAGCCGATCTGCATGCCCTTCTCGGTTGCCAGCGAGCGTGCCAGCGCGGCCTCACGCGCAAAGCCGGCCTCGGCGTCGGCGCGTGCCGCCGCGCGCAGCGTGACGAGCCGCAGGCCCTCCAGCTCGACCGCGATGTCGGCGACCGAGAAGGCCACCGCCTGGCGGTGGCTGACCGGCTCGCCGAACGCGATGCGCTCGTTGACGTAGGGGATGACGTAGTCCAGAACGGCGCGGCCCACGCCGGCGGCGATCGCCGCCCAGGCCAGCCGCGAGCGCGCGACGCATTCGGCGAAGACCTTGGGATCGGCGTCGGCGAGCAGCGCGCCACGGCCGACCGCGACTTGCTCCAGCCGCACACGGCCCAGCGCAGCCCCGCGCAGGCCCATGGCCGGATCGGCCTTGACCTGCACGCCGCCCGCTGACGGCTCGACGAGGAAGAGTCCAGGGCCGGCGCCCTCGATGTGCGCCGCGACGATCAGCAGCTCGGCGTCCTCGGCGCGCGGCACGAGCGTCTTGGTGCCCGACAGCACATAGCCGCTGCCAGGGACCGGGCGCGCCACGGTCTCCAGCTGCTGCGGGTCAAAGAGCGCGCGCGGCTCGGCGATCGCCAGCGCGGCGGCCGGGACGTCCTCGCTGACCAGAGCCGGCAGGTACTTCGCCTGCTGGTCGGCATCGCCCCAGAGCGCGAGTGCCGTCGCGACCGCGGCCGGCGCGAGCGCGCCGACAGCCAGGCCGGCGTCACCGTGAGCCAGCGTCTCGGCGGCGAGCACCGCGGTCACCGCGGAGCGCTCGCTGATCGCTCCGCCAAGCTCCTCGGGAACGCCCAGCATCGTGAGGCCGAGCTCATTGGCCTCGGCGAAGATCTCCTTGGCGCCCTCGCCACGCTCGGCCGCCGCAGCCGCGGGCCGCAGCCGCGCCGACGCGAAGTCGCGCCAAGCCTCGACGAGCATCTGCTGCTCGTCATCGAGCGTGAGGTCAAAGAGGCCGGTGCCGCTGGCCGACGACGGTCGGGGCCGGGCCGGACGGCCCAGGCGCGAGCCGGCGGCGAAGGTGCGACCGGCACGGCCGGCAACCTTGAAGCCGTCACGCGTGGCGCGGTAGAGCATGCGCTCGGCGGGCTTGCGGACGCCGAGGCGGTCGACGACATCGGAGCCCGCGATGCGGGTCAGCGCGCGCAGGCCGAGGCCCATGGAGCGATCGGCGACGGTCATCGACGCGCCCCGTCCTTCTCCGCCGCGCCGGCCAGGAGCCCGGGCTCGACCGTGGCGATCAGCAGGTTGGCGGCATCGCGCGCCGGCATCGCGTCGGTGCGCAGCCACCAGCGCGCCAGCGCTTCAGCGGCGGCCATCACCATGACCGAGGTGCCCTCGATCACGGCGCGCGAGCCGGTCCGCCGGTGCGGCGGCATCACCGCGACGGTGGCCAGCGCCACCATCTCCAGCAGCCGCTCGCGATAGGCCGCGACGACCGCGGCGATCTCGCCCGACTGCGGCACGGTCTCGTCGAACAGCACGCGCCAGGCGTCGCGGTCGCGATCGACGAAGTCAAAGAAGGCGATGACACCCATGCGGACGGTCTCGGCCGGCGTGCTCGCCCGCTCCACGGCGGCGGCGACCGCGGCGATCAGCGCCTCGCCGGCCGGCGCCATGCACGCTTGGTACAGGCGCTCCTTGTTGCCGAAGTAGGCGTACAACAAGGGCTTCTTGACGCCGACCTCCAGCGCGATGTCCTTCATCGTCACGGCGGCGAAGCCGCGACGGGCGAACTGCTCGTGCGCTACGCGGAGGACTTGCTGCTCGCGATCGGCTCGGGAGAGGCGGCGGGGCGGGGAGCTCTCGCCCGCTCCGACGGTCAAACGGTCATCGGCTGTCGTCATCAAGCCGCGCACCGTAGCGGTTTGTTTATACCTGGGTCAACTGGCCGCTGACGTTCGTTGGAGGCTGGCGAGCAGCGCGCCGCAGGCGTATCGTCCTCGCAACCCGTTGAGATCAAGGAGCGCCGTGATGAGCGAGACCGTCGAGAGCCGCTGGGGAATCGGAGCCAACGCCGAGGCGATCCAAGCCTGGGACGGTCCGCTCTTTGACCGCTTCGTGCGCTTCCGCCACGTCGTCGTCGGTGGACTCGCCCAGCACGGCGAGCAGGCGCTGCGCATCGCCCCGCCCCAGCCAGGGCAGCGCGTGCTCGACATCGGCTGCGGCTTCGGCGACGCCAGCCAGGTGATCGCGTGCATGGTCGGCCCGGAAGGCGAGGTCGTCGGGATCGACGCCGCCGCCCGCTTCATCGAGGCCGCGCAGGCCGAGGCGCGGGAAGCCGGCGTCGACAACGCGCGCTTCGTCGTCGGCGACGTGCAGGACGGCGAGCTGGGCGGCCCCTACGACGCGGCCTTCTCGCGGATGGGGACGATGTTCTTCGCCAACCCGGTGGTGGCGCTGCGCAACGTCCACGGCGCGCTGGCCCCCGGCGCGCCACTGACGATGGTCGTCTGGCGCCGGCGCGAGGACAACGACTGGCTCTACCGCGCCCAGCAGATCGTCGAGGGCTTCCTCACCCGCCCCGAGGAGCACGACGAGCCGACCTGCGGCCCCGGGCCCTTCTCGATGTCCGGCGCCGACACCACCAGCGACATCCTGCTGGCCGCCGGGTTCAAGGACATCACCTTGCACCGCTGCGACCTGCCGATGCTCGGCGGCCGCGACATCGACGAGGCGATCGAGCTTGTGATGGCGCTCGGCCCGGCCGGCGAGCTGGTCCGCCTCGCCGGCGACTCCGCCAACCACCTGCACGAGCCGATCCGCGAGGCACTGATCGCCAGCTTCAGCGAGATCGCCCGCCCCGACGGAGAGGTCTGGACGCAGTCCTCGACCTGGATCGTGACCGCTACGGCCTGAGGCGCACCGGCAGCGTCTTGAGCTGGTTGATGAACGGCGACTCCGCGTAGAGCGGCTCGCCGTCGATCTCCATCTGCGGGAAGCGCGCGAGCGTCTCCTCGATCAGGATCCGCAGCTCGAGCCGCGCCAGGGCGGTCCCGAGGCAGAAGTGCCGGCCGCCCGCGCCGAAGGCCTGGTGCTCGGGATTGCGCGTGACGTCGAAGCGATCGGGCTCCTCGTAGCGCGTCTCGTCGCGGTTCGACGAGACGTACCACATGACCACCTTGTCGCCCTCGCGGATCTGCGCGCCGTTGAGCTCGACGTCGCGCGTGGCCGTGCGCCGGAAGTGCGCGAAGGCGGGGAACATGCGCAGCGCCTCCTCGACCGCGCTTCCGACCAATGACGGGTCATCCAGCAGCTGCCGGCGCTGCGTCGGATCCTCCAGGATCGCGCGCATGCCGCTGCAGTAGGTCGCCTTCGTGGAGTCGTTGCCGGCGGCCACGAGCAGGAAGAAGCCCATGACGATCTCGTGCTCTTCGAGCTTCTCGCCATCGATGTCGGCGTGGACGAGGACGCTCATCAGGTCCTCGGTCGGGCGCTCGCGGCGCTCGGCGATCAGCGCCGCGCAGCGCGCGAAGATCTCCGGCACGTCGCGCTCCATAACGGTCTGGACGCCCTCGGGGTTGAGGTCCGGGTCGCCGGCGCCGAGGGTGTTGTTCATCAGACGCGCCCAGATCTCATCGTCCTCAGGCGCGGTGCCCATGAAGCTGCCGATGACGCGTGCGACGACGGGCTGGGCGACGTCGGTGACCAGATCGCAGGTCTCGCGGCCATCGAGGCGGTCGAGCACCGTCGTGGTGATCTCGCGGATCGCCGGCTCGTGCTCGCTGATGCGCTTGGGCGTGAAGCCGCGCTGAAAGAGCGCCTTGAGGCGGTCGTGCTTGGGCGGGTCCATCCCGATGAACATCGCCTGGCTGAGCTCCAGCGGCAGGATCGCGTCGGTCAGCGCCGTGAAGCCGGTCGCCGACGAGTAGGTCTCCCAGTCGCGACTGACTGCGTGGACGTCGTCGGCGGTGGTGATCGACCAGAAGCCGGCCTCCTCGGGGTACTCGGTGATCTTCGAGGTCCAGTGCACGGGGCACTGGCCGCGCAGCTTGGAGAACAGCTCGTGGGGCGGGCCGTCCTGCCACTGCTCACGCTCGGTGACGAGCGTCGCTTCGAGGGGAGAAACCGGATCGGCGGACATAGGTTGACACTCTGTCAAATCCGCAGTTCGAACACCAGCTCTAAACCGTCGACCTCGTCGACTTGCTCACCGATCCGCGTGAAGCCGTAGGAGTTAGCCAGCGCGAGCGACGCCGCGTTGTCGGGGCTGATCGACGCGCGCGCGATCTTGGCGCCGTGGGCGCGGGCGTAGGCGAGCAGCTCGCCGAGCGCGGCGTGCGCAAGCCCGCGGCGCCGATGCTCAGGGGTGATCCGGTAGCCGACCTCGACCATGCCGCGCGGGTCGGGCGGACCGTGAAAACCGGCGTGGCCGACGACCGTCCCCGCAGCCTCGCCCTCGGCCACGAGAACCGCTCGGATCAGCCACGGCGCGCAGTCGGGCTCGCCGACCACCTGGCCGAGCCGCAGCGTCCAGAGCCAAGTGTCAGCGAGGAACTCCTCGGGCAGCTCGACGCCGGCGGCATCGCGAGCGCCCGCGAGATCGCAGGCGATCAGCCGCTGCAGAACCGTCGCGTCGAGGAGCTGCAGGCAGACGGCGGGCGGGGCCATGACCGCAATCCTCTCCTACCTCTAGGCTGACGGTGTGGCCTCCGCTCCTGCTGAGACGTTCCTGCTCGTCGACGGGGAGAACATCGACGCGACGCTGGGCGGCAGCCTGCTCGGCCGCCGACCAGCACCGGAGGAGCGTCCGCGGTGGGATCGCGTGCGCGACTACGGGCGTGCCGTCTGGGACCAGCCTCTGCGCGGGCTCTTCTTCCTCAACGGCTCCGGGCAGATCCCGATGTCGTTCGTCCAAGCGCTCGACGCGCTGGACTTCCGGCCCGTGCTGCTCAGCGGGCCGCCGGAGGTCAAGGTCGTCGACGTGGCGATCCAGAAGACGCTCACCGCGCTCGCCGAGCGCGGTCGTGGCGACGTGCTGCTGGCCAGCCACGACGGCGACTTCGCGCCGCAGATCGCCGAGCTGCTGCGCGACGAGGGCCGGCGCGTCGGCATCATCGGTTTCCGCGAGCTGATCAGCTCCTCGCTGCAGGAGCTGACCGACGACGGGCTGGAGCTGTTTGACCTCGAAGACGACGTCGGGGCGTTCACGGTCGCACTGCCGCGCATGCGCGTGATCCCGATCGAGCGCTTCGACCCCTGGGCGCTGCTGGTCTGAGCGACGAGCGGGCGCCGGGCGCCCCAGGCGTCAGGCCCGGACCTCGCCGAGTCCCATGTCGCGCCCGATGATCTCCTTCATGATCTCGTTGGAGCCCGCCCAGATCTTGGTGACGCGCGCGTCCATCCAGGCGTGGGCGACCTCGTACTCCTCCATGTAGCCATAGCCGCCGTGGAGCTGGACGCAGGCGTCGATGACGATGTTCTGCACCTCGGCGCTCCACCACTTCGCTTTGGCCGCGTCGACAGCAGAGAGCTGATGCGCGGCGTGGGCGACGACGCACTGGTCGACGAAGGCCTGGGTGACGTCCAGGCGGGTCCGCAGATCGGCGGCGAGGAAGCGTGAGTTCTGGAAGGTGCCGATCGGCCGCCCGAAGGCCTTGCGCGACTTGATGTACTCCAACGTGACCGCGAGGATGTGCTGCGCATGCGCGGTGTTGGAGATCGCCGAGCCCAGCCGCTCCTGAGCGAGGTGCTCCATCATGTGGTGGAAACCGCGGTCGACCTCGCCGATCAGCTGGTCGTCGGTAACGCGGACGTTCTCGAAGAACAGCTCGGCCGTGTCGGCCTCATGCTGGCCGACCTTGTGCAGCTTGCGCCCGCGCTGGAAGCCCTCCATCCCCTCCTCGATGGCGAACAGCGAGATGCCGCGACCCTTCGGGTCGGTGGCCGTGCGGGCCGCGACGATCACCAGGCCGGCGTGCGCGCCGTTGGTGATGAAGGTCTTTGAGCCGTTGATGACCCACTCATCGCCTTCACGCTTGGCGGTCGTCTTCAGACCCTGGAGGTCCGAGCCCGCCTCGGGCTCGGTCATGCCGATCGCGGTGATCATCTCGCCGCTGCAGAACCGCGGCAGCCAGCGTTGCTTCTGCTCCTCGTTGGTCAGGCGCGTGAGGTACGGCGCGCAGACGTCGGAGTGGATCGTGAACGACGAGGAGTACGCCATCCCCGCCCGCGACAGCTCCTCGTTGAAGATCGTGTTGTAGCGGAAGTCGACGTCGCTGCCGCCGTACTGCTCCGGGATCGCGACACCCAGGAAGCCGGCATCGCCCGCGGTCTTCCACACCTCCGCGGGAATCCTCCGCGCCTCGCGGATCTCCTCAGCGCGCGGCAGGATCTCGCGATCCACGAACGCGGCAGCAGACTCGCGAAACAGCTTGTGATCGTCGTCGAAGAGCGTGCGGGGCAGCGACATGCGGCCGGACTATACGCCCGCGTTCGCTCGACGGCGGACGTTCACCAGGAAAGCGTCTGCGAAGGGTTTGGACATGACCGGAATCCCACTCATATGAGTTGCATACCGGTCATATGAGTGGTATGCCGGTCATATGCACGTGAGCCACCCGAGCACCGCTGTCGTCCCATCACTCGATGGTGACGTGCTCATCGCGCTCTCTCGCACGACCGCAGCGCTCACCGGGCGCGAGGTTGCGACGCTCGCGCGGCGCGGGTCCCAGAGTGCGATCGCCGTGGCCCTCGACCGACTCGTCGGACAGGGCCTCGTGCTTCGCGAGGAGGTAGGTCGCGCCTATCTCCACACGCTGAACCGCAACCACATCGCAGCGCCGATCGTCGAACTACTTGCCGGGCTGCGTGGCGAGCTGGTACGCCGCATTCGCGATGAGATCGACTCATGGGCGATCCAACCGATCCATGCCTCGTTCTTCGGATCCGCCGCGCGAGGCGACGGCGATCTCGACTCCGACATCGACCTGCTCGTCGTGTACCCCGAAGACAACAGCCTCGAAGACGAGGACTGGTGGCGGCAGATCGACCGCCTCGGCGAGGCTGTACATGCCTGGACAGGCAACACCGCCGGCATCGCTCAGGTCTCGCCCAGCGGCTTCGCCGCATTCCGCACCGATCCACCCGAGATCGTTACGGATCTCAAGAGAGACGGCATCGATCTAGCTGGAGTTCCCCTGCGCACGCACTTCGCCGGTGCAAGCTCCCCGTAAGGCCTCGTCACTCCCCCACCGGCAGCACCTCGATCTCGTCCGCCAGCTCCGCCACCGACTCAAGGATCCGCGACGGCCGGAACGGGAAGCGCTCGGCCGACGCGCGGGTCGAGACGCCGGTGAGGACGAGGATGGTTTCGAGGCCGGCTTCGAGGCCGGAGACGACGTCGGTGTCCATGCGGTCGCCGATCATGGCGGTGGTCTCGGAGTGGGCGTCGAGGGCGTTGAGGGCGGAGCGCATCATCAGCGGGTTGGGCTTGCCGACGTAGTACGGCTCGACGCCGGTGGCCTTGCTGATCAGCGCCGCGACGGACCCCGTCGCCGGCACCGGCCCGTCGGGGCTCGGGCCGCTCGGGTCCGGGTTGGTCGCGATGAAGCGCGCGCCGGCGGCGATCAGGCGGATCGCGTGGGTGATGCGCTCGAACGAGTACGTGCGGGTCTCGCCGAGGACGACGTAGTCGGGATCGCGCTCGGTCAGCGTGTAGCCCTCCTGATGCAGCGCGGTCGTCAGACCGGCCTCGCCGATGACGAACGCGGAGCCGCCGGGGCGCTGGTCGTCGAGGAACCGTGCGGTCGCCAGCGCGCTGGTCCAGATCGAGGCCTCGGGCACGTCCAGCCCGCTTGCGCGCAGGCGCGCGCTCAGGTCGCGCTGGGTGTAGATCGAGTTGTTGGTCAACACCAGGAAGGGGATCGCCCGGTCGCGCAGCGCGGCCAGCAGCCGGTCGGCGCCCGGGATCGCGTCTTCTTCGTGGACGAGCACGCCGTCCATGTCCATCAACCAGGACGCGATCGCGCGCCGGGTCATCAGACCCGCTCCAGGAACGCGCGGACCGCGGCCGAGCAGACCTCCGGCTCGTCGTCGAAGACGAAGTGCTTGGCGCCGCCAACGACCACCAGCTCGGTGTCGGGCAGCTCTTTGGCGAACCGGTGCGCGCCGGCGACCGGGGCGAAGGGATCGTCCTCGCCCCACAGGATCAGCGCGGGCGCGCCGACCGCCGCGAGGTCGTAGTCCTCCAACTCGGAGAACTCGCCGGAGCGGTAGAGCTCTAGCTGGCCGCGCCGCCGCTCGGGCGACCCATAGGCCTTGAAGTACTCGTCGATGCTGCGGTCGTCCAGGTTCGGGCTCACCGCCCGGAGCATGCCGCCAAAGCTCTCGCGGTCAAGAGCGTCGACCAGCTCTTCCCCCTGACCGGGTGTCCGCAGCGCCTGGGCCATCCCGTGCCACTTGCCGTCGGAGAAGAACCCCGTGTTGCTGATGACCATCGCCCGGACCAGCTCCGGGTGCTCGCACGCCCAGCGCAGGCCGATCAGCCCGCCCCAGTCATGGACGACGAGCACGACCTCGCCGAGGTCCTGCTCGCGGTGGAAGGCGTCGACGGCGTCGACGTGCGCCTGCCACGTGCCCGAGCCGGCGTAGGGCGAGTCGCCGTAGCCGGGCAGGTCGGGCGCGACCGCTTGCCAGCCCGCATCGGCGACCGTCTCCAGCAGATGGCGCCACATGTAGGAGGACTCGGGATAGCCGTGCAGGCAGAGCACGGTGCCCTTCGGCGCCTCGACCGGCAGGGACTCGCGGTAGACCAGCGGCATCGAAGCGGAGCCTACCCGCGACGGATAGGTTCCCCGCCGTGTCTTCCCGTCTCAAGCGCGCCGCCGGCCACGTCTTCCTCGGCGCCGGCGTCCTGCACTTCGTCAAGCCGCGGATCTACGAGTCGATCATGCCCGACTACCTGCCGGCCCACCGCGAGTTGGTCTACGCCAGCGGCGTGGCCGAGGCGGTGGGCGGGGCCGGCCTGCTCAGCAGCTCACCGGCCGTGCGCAAGTACGCGGGCTGGTGGCTGATCGCGACGCTGATCGCCGTCTTTCCCGCCAACGTCCACATGGCGTTGCACCCCGAGCGCTACCCGCAGATCCCGGGCGGCAAGGCGACGCTCTACGCGCGCCTGCCACTCCAGCTGGTCTTCGCGAAGTGGGTCCTCGCGGCCGCGCGTCGCGACCGCTGAGCGCTGAGCGCTGAGCGCTGAGCGCTGAGCGCTGAGCCATCGTTGACGCGCTACCGCGCCAGCAGCACCACCGCGACGGTCACGCCGAGCGTGATCACCGCGCCGCGCAGCACCGGCTCCGGCAGCCGCCGCGCCACGCCCACCCCGACGCGGCCGCCGACCAACGTCCCCGCGCCGACCACCAGCGTCGCCAGCCACGCGACCGGCCCGAAGAGCGCGACGGCCACCGCGCTCACGACCGCCACCGTCAGCGACAGCACCTGCTTGATCGCGTTGAGCCGCTGCAGCGGCTCCTCCAGCGTGAGCCCCAGCGCCGCGAGCAGGACGATGCCCAGCCCCGCGCCGAAGTAGCCGCCGTAGATCGACGCCACGGCGACCGTCACGGTCAGCCGCGCCGGCGCGCTGTGGTGCTGGATCCGCGTGACCCACCGCGCGACCAACGGCTGGATCGCCAGCAGCGCGCACGCGAGCAAAACGAGCCACGGGGCCAGCGCCGAAAACGTATCCTCGGGCCCGACGAGCAGCAGCGTCGTCCCGGCGATCGCGCCGATGGCGGCCGCGAGCGCCAGCACCCGCAGCCGCGCGCCCTGCCCTGCCAGCTCGGCGCGCGAGGTCGTCGCGGCGCTCAGGTAGCCCGGCAGCGTCGCGATCAGGTTGCTGACGTTGGCGCTCAGCGGCGAGAGCCCGGTGGCCAGCAGCGCCGGAAACGAGACCAGCGACCCGCCACCCGCGACGGCGTTGATCGCGCCGGTCGTCACTCCGGCGGCAGCGAGCAGAGCGACGTCGGCGGCGTCCATCGGCGGCGAAGTCTGCCCGAAGCGCCGTCCCCGCCCCCTGCGCCGCAGCCGTCTGACACATGCCGACGTTGCGCCGAGGCCTCCATTGGGCAAGGCTGCGGGCATATGGCAACGGACGCGCTACGCGGCGGCATCGACCTCGGCGGGACCAAGATCCAGGCGATCATCGCCAACGCAGAGCATCAGGTGCTCGGTCAGGCGCGACGTTCCACACCCACCGAAGGCGGCCCGCCGGACGTCATCGCCGCCATCGCCGAGGCGCTCCAGGAGGCCGCCGAGGCAGCGGAGGTGGCTCCCGACACGCTGAGCGGGATCGGCGTCGGCGCGCCCGGCGCGATCGACGAGAGCGCCGGCACGCTGGCCCGCGCGGGCAACCTGCCCGGCTGGCGCGACCCCTACCCCCTGGCCAAAGAGCTGGGCGCGCGCTTCGGCGGCACCACCGTCGCGCTCGGCAACGACGTGCAGGTCGCCACCGACGCCGAGTTCACGCTCGGGGCAGGGCGCGAGTTCTCGTCGCTGCTCGGCGTCTTCTGGGGCACCGGCGTCGGCGGCGGGATCGTCCTGGACGGCAAGCCATGGCTGGGCCGCGGTGCCGCGGGCGAGATCGGCCACATCCCCGTCCGCCACCGCGGATTGCGATGTCCCTGCGGGCGGATGGGCTGCATGGAGGCCTACGCCGGGCGCCGCGCGATGGAGGCGCGAGCGCGCAAGGCGCAAGAGGACGGCGAGAAGACCAGCCTGTTCAAGATCATGGAGGAGAAGGGCCGCGACCGGCTGACGAGCGGCATCTGGGCGCGCGCGATCGAGCGCGGCGACGAGCTGGCCGAGCGGCTGATCGACGATGCGGTCGACGCGATCGGCAGCGGGGTCGCCTCGGCCTGCAACGTCCTGGATCCCGACGCCATCATCATCGGCGGAGGCCTCGGGGTGCGCTTTGGCGAGCCCTACGCGCAGCGGATCACCGACGCGATGATGCCCCACCTCTTCCACGACGACGACCCGCCGGTCGTGCGAGTGGCCGAGCTCGGCGACCTCGGTGGCGCGCTGGGCGCCGCACTGCAGGTCTCTGGGGACGCGCGATGACCGACCTGGAGGCCTTGAAGCGCGCCGCCGGGGTGGCCGCCGCCGAGGAGGTGCGCGACGGAATGCTGCTCGGGCTCGGAACCGGCTCGACGGTCGCGCATCTGCTCCCGGCGATCGCGGTACGAGGCCTGCGCGACCTGCGCTGCGTGGCCACATCGGTCGCCACCGCCGAGCAAGCGGCGGCGCTCGGCATCACGGTCGAGCTGTTTGACGCCGTCGAGCGCCTGGATCTCGCGATCGACGGCGCCGACCAGATCGCGCCCGACGGCTGGATCGTCAAGGGCGGCGGCGGCGCGCACGTGCGCGAGAAGATCGTCGCCGCGGCCGCCGATCGCTTCGTCGTGATCGCCGACCCGACCAAGGTGGTAGACGAGCTCGCGGCGCCGATCCCGCTGGAGCTGTTGGAGTATGGGTTGCCCGCGACGCTGGCCCGGCTGGCGCCGTGCGGCCTGCGCGCCGGCATGCCACCGTCGCCCGATGGCAACCTGATCGCCGATTACACCGGCCGCGTCGGCGACCCGGCCGCGCTGGCGGCGCTGCTGTCGGCGACGCCCGGCGTCGTCGACCATGGCCTCTTCGCGCCTACGCTGACCGCCGAGATCATCATCGCGACCACCAGCGGCATCGAGCGGCGCACGCTGCGCTGACCGAGCTGTCGCGCTGGTAGCTTGACGCGATGTCAAACCGCCTGCGCGTCGTGGTCGTCGGAGCCGGCTTCGGCGGGATCGCCGCCGCGATCGAGCTGCAGCGCCAAGGCATCGCCGACATCACGATCCTGGAGCGCGCCGGTGGCCTCGGCGGCACCTGGCGTCACAACACCTACCCGGGCGCGGCGTGCGATGTGCCGAGCCACCTGTACTCCTACTCCTTCGCGCAGCGCACCGACTGGACGCGGCTCTGCTCGCCGCAGCCCGAGATCCTCGCCTACGCCGAGGAGGTCGCCCGGCGCCACGGGGTCGACCGCCTGGTCATCGGCGACACCGAGGTGACGGCCTGCCGCTGGGACGACGCGACGGCGACATGGTCGGTCGAGACGGCGGGTGAAACGACCTACGAGGCCGACGCGATCGTCCTGGCGACCGGCCAGCTGCACCGCCCTGCGCGGCCGGAGATCCCGGGCGCCGAGCGTTTCGCAGGGCGCCTGATGCACTCGGCAGAATGGGATCCGGCAGTGGATCTCCGTGACCAGCGCGTCGCGGTGATCGGCACCGGCGCCAGCGCCGTGCAGTTCGTCCCCGAGATCGCGCGCGTGGCGCGATCGCTGACCGTCTTTCAGCGCACGGGTAACTGGTTTCTCCCGCGCCGCAACCGGCCCTACCCGCGCGCGTGGCGGGCGGCCGTCGAGCACGTTCCGGGCCTCCAGCGCTGGCGCCGCGCCTTCGTCACCCATTACGGCGAGGCGCTGACCGCGATGATCCGCCACCCCAAGACGTTGGGCCGGATCGGCGCCGCGAGGTCGGCCCTGTTCATGCGCACCCAGCTGCGCGATCCGCAGCTGCGGCGCAAGGTCTGGCCCGACTACGCCTTCGGCTGCAAACGCGTGCTGTTCAGCTCCGCCTTCCTGCCGGCGCTGGCGCGCGACAACGTCGAGCTCGTCACCGATGCGATCGCGAGCATCGGCCCCGACGGCCCGGTGACAGCCAGCGGTCGCACGATCGAGGTCGACACCATCATCTACGCGACGGGCTTCCGGACCACCGACTTCGTCGCCCCGATGGAGGTCACCGGCACCGGCGGACGCACGCTGCGCGAGGCGTGGAGCGGCGGCGCGACCGCGCATCTGGGGATCACGGTTCCGGGCTTCCCATCCATGTTCCTCATGTACGGGCCCAACACCAACACCTCGGGCGGCTCGATCCTCGTCTACCTGGAGGCCCAAGCCGCCTACCTCGCCCAGGCGCTGGCGCTCGTGCAGTCGCGCGGTGGCGCGGCGCTCGACGTCCGGCCCGAGGTCGCAGCGCGCTCTGACGGCGAGGTGCAGGGGCGCTTTGCGGGGACCGCGTGGACGGCGTGCGACTCGTGGTACCGCAACGGCGAGGGGCGGATCGTCGCCAACTGGCCGGGCTACATGCGCGAGTACGTGCGCGCGACCGCGGTGCTGGACCCCAGCGAGTTCACGCTCGTCACCGCGCCGGCAACGCTGCTCGCCGAACCGGCGTAGCGGCTTCGCAGCAGAAGACCGGCGCGGCCGTTAGCGTCCGCGCCCATGCCCGTCTCGGCGATCGTGCTGGATCTCGACGGCGTCGTCGTGGACACCGAGGAGGTCTGGGACCGCGAGCGCCGCGCCTACGTCGACGCCCATGGCGGGAGGTGGACCGAGAAGGCCACGCGCAAGATGCAGGGGATGAGCTCAGCTGAGTGGGCTAGCTACCTGCGCGACAAGCTGGGTGCTGACGGTGAGCTCGGCGAGATCTCCTCGACGGTCGCAGCCGGCGTCGTCGCCGAGATCGAGCGGGAGCTGCCGCTGCTGCCAGGCGCGATCCGGGCGATCAACGCGTTGGCCAGTGCGTTTCCGCTGGCGCTTGCGTCGTCGGCCAACCGCGAGGTGATCGACGCGGTGCTCGACGGCGCCGGGGTCACGGCGCGCTTCGGTGCGACCGTCTCCTCAGAAGAGGTGCCGCACGGCAAGCCGGCGCCCGACGTCTACCTCGAAGCCGCGCGGCGGCTCGGGGTCGACCCGGCGCAGTGCGCGGCGGTCGAGGACTCCTCGAATGGGCTGCGCTCGGCCCACGCGGCGGGCATGGTCGTCATCGCGACGCCCAACCACGCGTTCCCGCCGGCCCCCGACGCGCTGGCGCTGGCCGCGGTCGTGGTCGACGGGATCAAGGACGTCACGCCGGAGCTGGTGACGTCCCTCTGAGGGGGCGGCGGCCCGAAGCCCGGGCCGCCACGGGAGCATCGCCGTCCAGGTGACGCTCGGCTACTTCATGCGGTAGACAATCCGCCCGCGCGTGAGGTCGTACGGCGAGACCTCGACACGCACGCGGTCACCGGGCAGCACGCGGATGCGGTTGCGGCGCATCTTGCCGGCAAGGTGCGCCAGCACCTCATGATCATCCATGTCGAGCTGGATGCGGAACAGCAGGTTGGGCAGCGACTCAACGACTTCGCCCTCGAGGGCAACCTTGTCTTCTACGGCCATGCGGCCTCCTTCAAGCGTTCGTGTTCGGTGCGCGAAAGAGCGACGAAGCGTGCAAGCACGCACCCGGACCATCGCGCGAAGAGAGGTGGAACCCGCGCTTGCGCACGAGCACCTCCGCACATTGTACCCGCATGCGCGCGAGATCCCACCCACCTCTGGCTAGGCGGACTCACACCGTCGCAGGCGCCAACCGTGCCGCGAGCAGCTTCGCCAGCCGCGCGCGGTGCGCACCAGAGCCGCCGAGCAGCGCCGCGTCGACCTGCGCGCGCTTGTAGAGCCAGTGCACGTCGGCCTCCCAGGTAAAGCCGATGCCGCCGTGGCACTGGATCGCCGCCGCGGTCACGTCGCGCCCGCCGTCTGAGGCCGCCGCCTTGGCCAGCGAGGAGGCTTCCGGGAGGCGCTCCGGCTCGGCATCAGCCGCCCAGGCGGCGAAGTAGGTCGCCGACCGCGCACCCTCGGTGTCCTTGAGCATCTGCGCGCACTTGTGCGAGACGGCCTGGTAGGCGCCGACCGGCGTGTCGAACTGCTTGCGGTCCTTGACGTAGGCCAGGGTCATCTCCAGCGCGCGCTGGGCGACGCCGACCAGCTCCGCGGCGACGACGACCGTCGCGCGGTCGATAGCAGCGGCGCTGTCGCCGCCCAGCGGCTCCCCGTGGGTGGGCGGGGCGGATACCCGCGCCGCGCGACGGGTCGGGTCGATCGAGTCGACCGGCGTGACGTCGGCGTCGGCGCGCGGCACGATCCGCGCGGTCCCGTCCTCGCCGACGAGGACGATGACCGCTGCCGCGTCCGCATCTCCCACGAGCCCGCTCGCGGAGCCGAGCGCGCCGGTGATCTCACCGGACGCCAGCCCCGGCAGCCATGCCGCCTGTTGTGCCGGCGAGCCGGCCGCGCCGATCGCCTCGGCGGCCGTCACCGTCGACAGAAACGGCGAGGCGGCCAAGGCATAGCCCAGCTCCTCGCTCAGGATCGCCAGCTCGACGGCGCCCAGGCCCTGGCCGCCGTGCTCCTCGGCGATCGCGATCCCCGGCCAGCCGAGCCCGACCAGCTCGGCCCACAGCGTGTCGTCATAGGCCTTGCCTTCGGCGGCCTCGCGGACCTTGGCGAGCGTCGAGCGCGAGCCGAGCAGGTCGCGCGCCGTCCGCTTGATCTCGTGCTGGTCTTCTGTGAAGTCAAAATTCATGCCGCCACCGCCTTCAACCGCGGCAGCCCAAGGACCCGTTCGGCGACGATGTTCTTGAGGATCTCGGTCGTGCCGCCCTCGATCGTGTTGCCGCGCGAGCGCAGCAGCTCGTAGGCCCAGCGGTTGCCCGTGGTCAGCGCGTCGGCACCGAGCAGGTCGGCTGCGAACTGCGCGAGCTCCTGGTTGGTCTCTGACCACATCCACTTGGTCAGCGAGCCCTCCGGGCCCGGCGTGCCGTACTTCTCGATTGTCGTCAGCCCGCGGTAGGCGGTCAGGCGCAGGATCTCGGCCTTCATGTGCAAGTACCCCACCTTGTCGGCGACGACCGGATCGTCGAGCAGGCCGCGCTCTGCGGCCTCCTCGATCAGCTCGTCGAGCAGCTGACGCATCCGCACCTGGAGGAAGAACGCGAGGCCCGAGCGCTCGTTCATCAGCGTCGTCAGCGCGACGCGCCAGCCGTTGCCGACGCCGCCGAGGACGTTCTCGTCGGGGATCCGCGCGTTCTCGATGAAGAGCTCGTTGAACTCCGGCTCCCCCGTGATCTGAACCAGTGGGCGGATCTGCACGCCCTCCTGCTCCATGTCCATCAGGAAGTAGGTCAACCCCTTGTGCTTCGGCGCGTCGAAGTCGGTGCGGGCAACCAACATGCACCACTTGGAGTACTGCGCGCCTGAGGTCCAGACCTTCTGCCCGGTGACGACCCACTCGTCGGGGTAGGCGGGATCGCGTACGGCGCGCGTCTTCAGCGACGCGAGATCCGAGCCGGCGTCGGGCTCGCTGAAGCCCTGGCACCAGATCTCCTCGCCGGTGAGGATCGGCGAGAGGTAACGCTCCTTCTGCTCATCGGTCCCGAAGGTCATGATCGTCGGGCCCGCCAGCAGGATGCCCAGGACGTTGGCCGGCAGCGGCCGGCGCGCGCGGCCGAGCTCCTCGAAGAAGATCGCCGACTCGGTCATCGTCGCGCCGCGGCCGCCGTACTCGACCGGCCAGTGCACGGCCGCGTAGCGATCCTCGGCCAGACGGCGCTGCCATTCGCGGCGCCACGCGTAGCTCGCGTCATCGCCGGCCGGCTCGGCGCCGGGGTCGTTGCTCTGAAACCAGGCGCGCAGCTCGTCGCGGAACGCGGCCTCGGACTCCGAGAAGGTCAGGTCCATGAGTCAGGACCTCCTTCCGTGGGCGGTCTGGCTCATCCCCATACGGTACGGCACGCGTTCGTGGATTCGCCGCGCCACGGCGGGTAGGACAGAGTCGCCCCATGTCCGTGACCGCGTCCGCTCCTCCCGATCGTCGCCGTGTCCTGGTCGTCACCAGCGGCTTGCTGCTCGTGATGCTGCTGGCCTCCCTGGACCAGACGATCGTCTCGACCGCGCTGCCCACGATCGTCGGCGACCTCGGCGGCCTGGAGCACATCTCCTGGGTTGTGACCGCGTATCTGCTGGCGATCACCGCGGTCACGCCGCTGTACGGCAAGCTCGGCGACCTCTACGGCCGCAAGGTCGTGCTGCAAGGCGCGCTGGTGCTCTTCCTGGTCGGCTCAGCGCTCTGCGGTCTCGCGCAGGGCATGACCGAGCTGATCGTCTTCCGCGCGATCCAGGGGCTTGGCGGCGGCGGGCTGATGGTCAGCGCGCAGGCGGCGATCGGCGACGTCGTCGCCCCGAGTCAGCGCGGCCGCTACTCCGGTCTGTTCGGCGCGGTCTTCGGTGTCTCCAGCGTGGCCGGTCCGCTCATCGGCGGGTTCTTGACCACGCACGTGTCGTGGCGCGCCATCTTCTACGTCAACCTGCCGTTGGGTGTGCTGGCGCTCGTGGTCCTGGCCATCACGCTGCCGTCAGCCACCGAGCGGCGCAAGCACGAGATCGACTACGCCGGGACCGCGCTGCTCGCGCTCGGCCTCAGCGCGCTGATCCTCGCGACGACGCTCGGTGGCAACACCTTCGCGTGGGACTCCCCGGAGATCGTGGGGATGGGGCTGATCTGCGTCGTCTCGCTGATCGCTCTGGGGTACGTGGAGCAGCGCGCGGCCGAGCCGATCCTGCCGCCGTCGCTGTTTGGCAACCGCGTGTTCGTGGTCTGTGCGGCGGTCAGCCTCGTCGTCGGCTTCGCGCTCTTCGGCTCGCTGACCTACCTGCCGCTCTTCCAGCAGGTCGTGCGCGGGCTGAGCCCGACCGACTCGGGGCTGCAACTAATCCCGGTGATGGGCGGGCTGCTGATCTCCTCGATCGTGTCGGGGCAGGTGATCTCGCGTACCGGCCGCTACAAGGCGTGGCCGATCGCCGGTACCGCGGTCGCCGCCGTCGGCCTGTGGCTGTTGTCGTCCTTGGACGAGACGACCGCCAGCGGCGTGGCCGCGCTGCATATGCTGGTCCTGGGTCTCGGGTTGGGGATGGTCATGCAAGTGCTGGTCCTTGCTGTCCAGAACTCGGTCTCCTACGAGCAGCTCGGCGTGGCGACCTCGGGCGCGACGCTCTTTCGGTCGATCGGCGGCTCGCTGGGCACCGCCGTGCTGGGGGCGATCTTCACCGGCCGCCTGAGCAGCGAGCTGGCCGACAAGCTGCCGTCATCTCCCGGCAGCGTGGCCGAGGGCGGCGTCAACCCGGCGCAGATCGACCGCCTCCCCGCGCCGATCCACGACGCCTACATCGCGTCCTTCACCGACGCGCTGCACGTCGTCTTCCTCGTGGCGGCGTGCATCGTGCTGGTCGCCTTCGCGCTCTCGTGGCTGATCGAGGAGCGGCCGCTACGCAAGACGGTGGAGACGGCGTCCGGGACCGGCGAGGTGATCGGCGGGCCCGTCGACACCAACTCGCTGCGGGAGGTCACGCGTGGGCTGACGCGCCTGGTCGGCCGCGAGCGGACGATGGCGTTCATCGCCGGCGCCACGCGCCACGCGGGCGTCGACCTGGACCCTGGTCCCGCGTGGCTGCTCCTGTACGCCGGGGCGCCGGACGCGCCGCAGGACCTGCGCGAGATCCGCGACCGGCCGCACGTCGACGCGGCGGACTTCGATGCGGCGCTGGCAGCGCTCCGCGCCCATGGCGCCGTCAACGACGACGGCCGCCTGACACCCGGCGGCCACGCGCTGCGCGATCAGCTCGTCGCGGCACGCACCGACTGCCTGCGCGAGCTGATCGCCGAGTGGCAGCCCGACCAGCACCCGGAGCTCGACCCGCTGCTGGCGCGGCTCGCCGAGGAGCTGGGCGAGCAACCCCACGACGACGCGGCCACGCTCGTGCAGCCCGCCCCAGCGTCGCGGGACGACTGAACCGCGAGGCCGCCTAGCACCACGACCACACCCGGCGGCGGCGTCGAGGGACGACTGGATCTCGCTGTACGAGATTCAGTCGTCCCTCGACGCGGGTTTGGGGCGCAGCGCGCCGGCGCCGAGGCCGAAGAGCGCCGTGAGCGTCGCGACGACGACGAACGCCACCGGCAGCGAGGAGACATTGGCGATCGCGCCGATCGCGCCCGGCGCCGCCAGCCCCGCGCCGTAGGCGACCGTCGCGACCGCAGCGATGCCCTGGCCGGCATGGGGCACCGCGCGGCCGCCCGCGGCGAAGGCGAGCGGGACCACGGTCGCGATCCCGAGGCCGATCAACGCAAAGCCCGGGATGCCGAGCAGCGGCGTGCGCGCGACGACGACCACCAACGCTCCGGCCGTGGCGGCCACGGCGCCCGCGCGGACGGTCGGCACCGCCCCGAAGCGCGCGACGACGCGGTCGCCGGTCAGCCGCCCTGTCGCCATCGCCAACGCGAAGCCCGTGTAGGCCGCGGCCGCGGTGGCCGCGCTCGTCCCCATCACGTCGCGCAGGTAGACCGCGCACCAGTCGGCGCTCGCGCCCTCGGCGAAGACCGCGCAGAAGCCGACGACGCCGATCAGCAGGACGGGGCGCGGCGGCCACGCCAGGCGCGGCGGGTCGTGCGCCGGGAGCGCCGCCGGTAGCCGGCGCGCCGCGGCCTGGCCAACCACCGCCAACACCATGGCCATGATCCCGAGGTGAACCCGCGCGTCGAGATCGGCGTGGGCGGCGAGCACGCCGATCGCCGATCCCGCGAAGCCGCCGATGCTCCAGGCGCCGTGCAGTCCGGACATGAGCGGGCGCCGCAGCGGCTCCTCCAACGCCAGCCCTTGCGTGTTCATGGCGATGTCGGCCATCCCGGCCAGCGCGCCGTAGACCAGCAGCGCGACACAAAGCCAGCCGAAAGACGGTGCGAGCGCGGGCAACGCGAGCGACATGGCGAACGCCGCGATCAGCACGAGCGTGACCGTGCGGCCACTGAGCCGGTGCACGAGCGCCCCCGTCGCGGGCATCGCCAGCAGCGCGCCCAGCGCCGGCACCAGCAGCGCCAGTCCGAGCGCCCCCGCACTCAGCCCGAGCCGCTCGCGGATCCACGGGATGCGCGTCGCGAAGCTGCCGTTGACCGCCCCGTGGACGGCGAAGACCGTCACCACCGCGAGGTGGCGCCGATCAGCGGTTGCGCGCGCAATCATCCGCTATTGTTGCGAGCGCAACCACCTCGCGCAAGGGTCTCCGACACAGCACCATGATCACCGTATGACCTCCTCCTCCCTCGTCTTCCAGGAGCGCCCCGCCGCCGCGCAGGCCACCGGGCTGCTCGTCCTGCACCACGGTCGCGGCGCCGATGAGCACGACCTGCTCGGTCTCGCCAACGTTCTGGACCCCGAGCGCCGGCTGCACGTCGTCACGCCCGGCGGTCCGCTGACGATCCCAGGATGGCCGGGCAAGCACTGGTACATGGTTCCCCGTGTCGGCTATCCCGATCCCGAGACGTTCTTCGCGGCACACGCCAAGCTCGCGCAGTTCCACGATGCGCTGTGGGAGCGCACCGGCCTGACGCCCGCGCAAACCATCTTCGGCGGGTTCTCCATGGGGTCGGTCATGTCCTATGCCTTGGGCCTGGACCCCGCGCGTCCCGCGCCCGCCGGCATCCTTGCGTTCTCGGGCTTCATCCCCACCGTCGACGGCTGGACGCCCGACGTCGCCGGGCGCGCCGCGGCCGGCCTGCGCGCTTTCATCGCCCACGGTCGCAACGACCAAGTGATGGACATCGCCTTCGCCCGCCAGGCGCGCGACCTGCTCACGACCGGGGGCGTCGAGGTCGAGTACCACGAGTCCGACGCAGCCCACCACATCGATCCCCAGCACGTTCCGGCAGCCGTCAGCTGGCTGGGGCAGACGCTGCCGTGACCGGCTGGACGCAGCACGAGGCCGACGCCTGGATCGGGCTTCTGGAGACCCACAAGCGGCTCACCCGCGCGCTGGACGCCGAGCTCGACGCCGCCCATGGGCTCGGGCTCAGCACCCTGGAGCTGCTGAGCCGCCTGGCCGCCGCCGGCGACACGTGGCCACGGCTGTCGAGCCTCGCGCGCGAGGCCGGGCTGAGCCTCTCGCGCGTCTCACGCCACATGGACGCGCTGGAGCGCCGCGGGCTCGTGCGGCGGCGACGGTGCGCGACGGACTCGCGCGCAGTCGAGGCGCACCTGACGGCGACGGGCGCCGCGCTGGTTGCCGAGGCCGAGGCCGCCCACGCTCAGGCGGTCCGCGAGCGCTTCTTCGCCCAGCTCAGCGCCGAGGAGGCCGCGACGCTCGCGCGCATCTTCCAGCGCTTGGCCCCACGCGCGGCCGCGGCGTGTGCGGCGGTGGCCGACGACGGACCGTCGGCCTAGAGCTCAGGCGGGAACTGCGCCAGCGCCCACTCGGCGGTCAGCTCCTCGCGCGTGTAAGGCCGGCCGGCGATCAGCACGTACTCGCCGGTGCGCGGGTCCATCGGCAGCTGGCGCTCGACGGGATACCACTGGTTGTGGTCGCGTACGAGGTCGTTGACGTCATCGAACGAGCGCTGGGCCACCAGCTCGCGCCACTCACGCCCGAAGCGCTGCAGATCGTTCCCACACTGCTCGCGCAACCACGCGTAGTCGGCGGCCAGCCGCGCGCGATGGCGCTCGGTGCCGCTGTGGATCTCGCGCAGCCGCTCCATCCAGCGCGGCATGAGCGCGCCGCGCAGGTAGTTCTCGACGGAGCGCTCGCGCTGCAGTTCCTCGGTGGAGATGCGCTTGCCGCGGCGGTGCTCGCCATCGAGGCTGCGCTGCACGCGGCGCTCGACGGCGGAGAGGTCGGGACGGTCGCCGGGGGTGCGTGAATCGTCGGTCATCGCAACGACGATCACGCTAGCGCGCGTCTGGCTGGGCGCTCAGCCTAGGAGCTCGGCTGCTAACGCCGGGTGCGCATCAAGCAGGCGCGAGAGCGTGCGGGCAAGCTCGGCGTCGACGAAGACACCGACGCGATCGCCGTCACGCGTCGGCTCGTTCCACGCGCGCGCGAGCGCCAGGACCTCCGGGTCGGCCGTGGCTGCAGCCTCCGGCCCGATGACCCGATCGCGCAACGCGCGCCACGCGCCCTCCGAGATCCACAGCGGCTCCAACAGCGACATGCCCCAAGCCTAAGGCGGCGGGCAGCATGCGTGCGACCGCCGGCAAGGCGGGCCTAGCTACGGCGAAGTGGAAGCTCTTGACCTACGCCCTGGTGTCGGAATCGTCGAACGACAGCGCACCCCGCGGCGCGGTCAGCTTCGGAACCGCATTGAACCTGCTGAAGGTGACCTCGCCGGCCGTCGAGCGGTCCTCGTTCTCATTGCAGCGCTTGTCGGGCTTGCCGCCGGCCTTGCGCGGGCCGGTCTGAATCTGGCGCAGCGGCAGAACCGGACCGTCGGCGGCGACGTAGAGCAGCCCTGGCGCGGTGCCAGGCTGGCCGCCTTCGATCTCCAACTCGATCGCCCGCCGACCACCGACCGTCTTGATGCCGTTGTTGGTCAGTCCGCCGGTGTCGACCTTCATGCACGACGCGAGGTGCGCGGGCGAGAGCTTGGCCAACACCGGCTTGAGGCTGGCGCCCGACGAAGCAGGCACCTTGACCCAGCGGCCTGCGACCTTCCGGGCCACCTCGGCACCGTTCTTGCCGCCGACCGCCTTCCAGTAGCGCGCATCCGCCTTCATGTACAGCGCCTGCGGGAGCTGACGCATCCGGAGCGTGCCACGACGATCGCTGATGGTGATGTCCATCGAGCCTGACGTGAGAATGTCGCCAGACAACTTGGTGACGGCGCGCTTCTCCCTCACGGTCCCGACGATGCGATAGCTCTTGACCTTGCGCAGATCGCGCTGCATGTCGGACAAGATCGCCTGCGGCGTCTTGCTCGCCTCGTCACCGGCGATGGTCGACGAAGCCGCGACCCCCAGTACGCACAGGGCGGTCGACGCGGTCATGAGGCCTGATCGAAGACGAGACATGTCCAACATCCTGCCACGCCTCGCGCGACGATGCTGGCACGGTCTTCGGGTCCGTTGATGGACATCTCTGAAGATCGTCGCTTGCTCAGCATTTCGGCCGCTAACGTCCACCCAAATGAGCACCAGCGCCAGGACGGATCCTGACCACCTGCGACGGGTCCTGGAGGCGATCGAGGCCGAGGCGCCGCAGACCGCACACCCCGACGATCCGGCGCCGATCAAGGTCCTCAAGCGGATCGTGCCCCACGGCGTGCGCACGCCGTTGCGCGAGCTGGTCACGACGGCGATGCGGCCGCGTGCCGAACGCCAGGCGCAACAGCTCGTCGCGTCCGGGCAACCGATCCGGCTCAACATCGGCTCGGGCTTCAAGCCGATCGCGGGCTGGACCAACATGGACCTCGCCGGAGCGTCGGTCGACCTCACCTGGAACCTCAAGCGCGGCATCCCCTTCCCCGACGCCAGGGTCACCGCGATCTACAGCGAGCACCTCTACGAGCACCTGCCGATCGACGCCGGCCTCGCCGTCGCGCGCGACGCGGTCCGTGCGCTGCGGCCCGGCGGCATCTTCCGCGTCGCCGTCCCCGACGCGGGTCTCTTGCTGCGCTCCTACGCCGGCACCGACGACGAGGAATGGGCTCTTTCCCGCCCGACGCGCATGCAGTCGGTCATGTCGTTGTTCTACGAGAACGGTCACATGACGATGTACGACGAGCAGCTGCTCACTGCGCTCTGCGAGCTCGCCGGCCTCACCGACGTCACCGCGCGCCAGTTCGGCGAGTCAGCGATCGACGGCCCGGCACCCGACAGTGAGCACCGCCGCTCGGGGACGCTGTACGTCGAGGGCGTCAAGCCGGCGAGCGGGCCAAGCTGAGAATTTGTAGCGTAACGATCCGAGAATCTGTAGCGTAGACGGCCGAGAATCTGTAGCGTAGACGGGGTGCCACGCAGTCCTGACTACCAACGTCGCATCATCGACAGCGAGTTAGACGCCTATTTGGAGTCCGCCCCCGACGTCGCCGTTGCCATCGCGCTCGAAGGAGCTCGAGCGATCGGCAAGACCTCGTCCGCGGTCGAGCGCTCCGCCACCTCCTACGAGCTCGACGACGAGTCGCATCTCGCGATCGTCTCGGCCGACATCGATCTGGCGCTCTCGCAGCCGGCGCCAGTGCTCATCGACGAGTGGCAGCACCATCCCCCGGTCTGGGACCGCGTCCGTCGCGCGGTCGATCGCCACGAGCCGCCAGGGCCGTTTCTCCTCACCGGCTCGGTCGCACCCAAGGGCACGGGCATGCACACCGGCGCTGGACGCATCATCGCGTTGCGGATGCGACCGCTGACGCTTGCGGAGCGCTGGCCGGGCAACACGACCGTCAGCCTGCGGAAGCTGCTGGGCGGCGAGCAGCCGATGATCAAGGGCACCAGCTCGTTCGGGTTGACCGACTACACGGAAGAGCTGTTCGCCTCGGGCTTCCCCGGCCTGCGCGATCTCCCCGTGAAGCTCCGCCGAGCGCAACTGGACGGGTATCTCCAGCGGGTCATCGACCGGGACTTCCCGGAGCTCGGCCACCAGCCGCGCAATCCGGCCGCCCTACGGCGGTGGATGACGGCCTACGCAGCCGCGACCGCCACCACGGCCAGTTGGGAGAAGGTGCGCGACGCGGCCACCGGCGGCGAGTCGGAGAAGCCCGCGCGCACGACGGTCATGCCTTACCGCGACGTGTTGGAGCGCCTCTACGTGCTCGACCCGCTGCCAGGCTGGAAGCCGACGCGCAACCACATCGCCCGCCTGACCGAGCCACCCAAGCACCACCTCGCCGATCCGGCGCTCGCGACGTCGCTCCTGGGACTGACGCCTCAGGGCCTCCTGGCAGGCGATGAGCCAGCCGGAGTCGCGCATCGCGACGGGAGCTTCCTGGGCTCGCTCTTCGAGTCACTGGTCACCCAGTCGGTGCGCGTGTATGCCCAGGCGGCGGAAGCCTCGGTGGGCCATTTGCGTTCCTACACCGGCGAGCGCGAGATCGACCTCATCGTCGAGCGCGGAGACGGCCGCGTGATCGCGATCGAGGTCAAGCTGCGCGCCACCGCCAGCGACCACGACGTCACGCACCTTCACTGGCTGCGTGAGCAACTGGGCTCAGATCTCCTGGACGCCGTGGTCATCACCTCCGGCACCGAGGCCTACCGCCGTCCGGACGGGGTCGCGGTCGTTCCCGCGGCCCTGTTGGGGCCGTGAGCGCACGCACGGGCGTCATCGTCAACGCGCGCATCGCCCTCTTCAGTGAGGTGTTGTTCGACTATGGCTACGACCCGGTCCAAGCCGACGCATCGCCTCGTGGTCTCACGATGCGTGCGGTTCGGCGAGTTGAGTTCGAGGAGCCCCGGGTGGCGATCACGGTCGCCGAGACCTGGCAGCGAGGAACCGATCCGGAGAACCTGCGGCCGACCGAACATGGTTGCCATCTGCTGGTGTGCTCGTGGCACGCGCAGATCACCACGGGAGACGCCGGCGCTGAGCGCTTGGATATCGATCCGGCCAAGCCAGCGGAGTTGCGAGTGCACGCTCATCCGTTCGGCCAGCCCAATGCGGCGCGAGTACCGACGCGGTTCATGTCCGTGGAGCGGTGGCTGGAGATCGTTGAGCGGCGACTGATCACACTGGCCGACCCTGCAGACGCCCCCGACGAAGACACGTTGTATCCGGTCCCGGCGGGGCGTCACCGACGGGCGAACTCTCAAGATACCTCGGAATACGAACGATACTAAGACTACGTAGTAGACGAAGCGTACGAAGTGAGGTACTGTGAACGCGATGGAAACGACCAGCCCGTATCTCACGGTCGCCGAGGCTGCGGCCGAGTTGAGCATGACGCCTGATGGCGTACGCAAGCTCATCAAGCGGCGGGTCCTCCGTGCCACCAAGCTCTCAGAGCGCAAGACGTTGATCTCGTGGGCGGCCCTGCGTGCCTACCAGGCTCGGCTTAACGGCGATGGTCCCGAACCAGTCATCACCCGCGCCGATCCGGATGACCTGGCGGCAGCGTTTGCCACGGAGACCGGCATGACGCCCAATGACTGGCTCGCGGTTTACAAGAACGATCACTTCGACGACACCGTTCAGAACATGGCGCTCCTGGCCCGAGCGGCAAGCCTGGTTGCTAGCGCGAGTGCGGCGTCGCCCGAGCGGGCGGTCGCTCATGCTTCGGCGTCTCGCTGAGGCCTAGACGAAGCGACCCGACTCCTGGGCCAGGAACCGGGGTTCGAGCGTCATGCAATAGACGGGCGCCGTTCCCCGCACAAAGAAACCCGGCCTCCAATGGAGACCGGGTTTCAACCTTCATGCAATAGGTGGAGACGGTGGGAATTGAACCCACGTCCGCAATCGCGTACGAACGGCTTCTACGAGCGTAGTCGGCACTCTGATCTCGTCTCCCGATCGCCTTGCCGACGGGGTGGCGGGAAACCAGCCCCCTGAAGATGTCCCCGGATTGACAGGGGCGTATCGCCCCGGGTAAGCCGACATGTTGATTCCGAACACCCAGCGGCCGGCAGGCCGGGGCCGAAACCTCACCCACCTAGTCGAAGACTAAGCGGCGAGGGCGTACTCGTGAGAGTCCGCACATATGGTTTTCCCGGTGTTTTACGAGGCCTCCGGGACCTCGGCTCGCGACCATCCGTACGGAACCGACCACGTCGAAGCCTGTCGTCCCCGTGTGGATGTGTCGTCTAGGAGTGTAGCCGGACGCCCAAGACGCGGACCCGCTTGCGCGTCGCGGGGTGCGTGCGGTCCGGGCGATCGCTCATCCCGAGCTTCGCGCAGACCCGCAGCGAGCGCCCGTTGGCCGGATCGACGATCGCCAGGATCTCCTCGATCCCATGCTCCTCGAAGCCGAAGGCCAGGGCGGCGCACGCCGCCTCGGTCGCATAGCCCCGCCCCCACGCGTCTCGTGCCAGCCGCCAGCCGACCTCGACGGCCGGCAGGACCGAGGGCAGGAACATCGGCACCGTCAGGCCGCAGAAGCCGAGCAGCCGCTCGTCGGGATCATCACGCGCGTGCAGCGCCCAAAGTCCGAAGCCGCGTTCCTCCCACTCGCGCTCGAAGCGCGTGATCAGCTCGTCGCTCAGGCCAGGGCGGGCGGGGTCCATCACCGCGCCCGTTCCAATGAAGCGCATGACCTCGGGATCGGCGTTGAGCGCGGCGAACGGCTCGCCGTCCCCAAGGCGCCAGCGGCGCAGTGCCAGGCGATCGGTGAAGCGCGACGTCACGGCAAGAAAGGAGACGCAGGACCGGTCCGTGTCCGAGGACCTGCTCGCTCTCGCGCCCCGAGAGGCGGCGGTGAACGGCGGGTGGCGCGGCCTCGCACCTCACGGCCTCGCTCTTGCGCGGATCCGGTCCCACGCCTTGCCACCGACGGTACGCCTCCGCGCGCCCGGAAGTCAAGACTCAAAACCGCGGAGGGGCCCCGCAACGTCGGCGCAATATCGTGGGGGCATGACCACGACCGCACCCGAGAGCGTCGCCTGGGACCTCGAGCCGCTCGTCGACGGCGAGGGCGAGGCCGGCGCCGACCGCCTGCTCGCCGAGGCTGACCGCCGCGCCACAGCGTTCTCCCAACAGCACGCCGGCAAGGTCGCCGAGCTCGACGGCCCCGGCCTCGCGGCCGCCGTCGCGGAGCTGGGCGACCTCTCTGAGCTCGTCGGCCGTGCCGGCTCCTACGCGATGCTGCGCTTCTCCGTCGACACCGCCGACCCCGCCAACGGCGCGCTGCTGCAGCGCGTCCAGGAGCGCGGCACGGCGATCGAGACCCAGTTGCTGTTCTTCGACCTCGAGTGGGCCGAGCTGAGCGACGAACGCGCCGAGGAGCTGCTGAGCGCTGACGGCCTGGATCGCGCACGCCACCACCTGCGCACCGCGCGGCGCTACCGCCCGCACCTCCTCACCGAGGCCGAGGAGAAGATCATGGCCGAGAAGTCGGTCAGCGGCAGCGACGCATGGTCGCGCCTCTTCTCCGAGGTCACGAGCGCGATCAAGGTGGAGCTCGACGGCGAGGACGAGCCCGTCGCGCTGGACGTCGCGCTCTCGCGCCTGATGTCCCCGGACCGCGCGCTGCGCGCCCACATCGCCGAGCGCGTGAGCGCGGCGTTGGAGCCGACGCTGCGCATCCGCGGCTACATCTTCAACACGCTGATGGCCGACAAGGCCACCGACGACCGCCTGCGCGCCTACCCGTCGTGGATCTCCTCGCGCAACCTCGCCAACGAGGCCAGCGACGAGTCGGTCGCGGCGCTGGTCGAGGCGGTCCGCGAGGCCTATGAGATCCCGCGCCGCTGGTATCGCCTCAAGGCGCGCCTGCTCGGCGTCGACCGTCTCGCCGACTACGACCGCATGGCCTCCGTCGGCGTCGAGGAGGAGAAGACCTACGGCTGGGACGAGGCCAAGTCCATCGTGTTGGACTCCTTCGGCGACTTCTCCGACGTGCTGGCCGACGGTGCTCGCCGCTTCTTCGACGAGGAGTGGATCGACGCGCCCGTCCGCCCCGCCAAGCGCGGCGGCGCGTTCTGCGCCTACACCGTCCCGAGCGTCCACCCCTATGTGATGCTCAACTACACCGCGCAGCGTCGCGACGTGCTCACCCTCGCCCACGAGCTCGGCCACGGCCTGCATGCCTACCTCGCCCAGGACCGCGGCGTCTTCGAGCAGCACACGCCGCTGACGCTGGCCGAGACCGCGTCGGTCTTCGGCGAGACGCTCGTCTTCGCGCGGCTGCTCGATGCAGCCGAGACGCCGGAGTCGCGGCTGGCGCTGCTAGCCGAGAACATCGAAGGCTCGATCGCCACCGTCTTCCGGCAGGTCGCGATGAATCAGTTCGAGGACCTCGTCCACACGGCGCGGCGCACCGAGGGCGAGCTGAGCGTCGACCGCATCAGCGAGCTGTGGAAGCAGTCCCAGGAGCAGCTGCTGGGCGATGCCGTCGAGGTCACCGACGGCTACAAGACGTGGTGGTCCTATGTCCCCCACTTCATCGGCAGCCCGGGCTACGTGTACGCCTACGCCTACGGCCAGCTGCTGGCGCTGAGCGTCTACGGCAAGTACCTCGCCGAGGGCGAGAGCTTCGTGCCCAAGTACCTCGAGCTGCTGAGCGCCGGCGGGTCGCGGTCGCCCGAGGAGCTGGCAGCGATCGCCGGCCTCGACCTCGCCGACCCCGGCTTCTGGCGCGCCGGCCTAGACCTCGTCAAGGCCCAACTCGAGCAGGCCGAAGCAGCCGCCGAGGAGGTCCTGGCTCGGCGCAGCTGAGCCTCGACTCGACCTACACTCAAACGCGTGACCGACGACCGCTGGCTTCCGCCCAGCGCCCCCGCCTCCGATCCACCGGTGACCACCAACGCCCCCGCGTCGCCGGAGGGTCTGGGCCCTGCCCAGGCCTCGCCGCGTGCGTGGCTGGGCCGGCTGGGCCCGATCGCCATCGCGATCTTCGCGTTCTTCGGCAAGATCAAGCTCGTCCTGATTGCGCTGACCAAGGTGAAGTTCTTGGTCACCGCGAGCTCGATGGTCGTCTCGATCGTGGCCTACGGCTCGATCTGGGGTTGGAAGTTCGGCGTCGGCTTCGTCCTGTTGCTGCTCGTGCACGAGTACGGCCACGTGATTCAGCTGCGACGCGAAGGCGTCAAGGACGTCAGCGCGCCGCTGTTCATCCCGTTTCTTGGCGCGGTGATCTGGGCCAAGTCGCTCGGCGGCGACGCGGCGGCCGAGGCCCGCACCGGCCTCGCGGGCCCCATCCTGGGGTCGGTCGGCGCCCTGGCCTGCCTGGTCGTCTACGCCTTGACCGGCGAGGACTTCTGGCGCGCGCTGGCCTACACGGGGTTCTTCCTCAACCTGTTCAACCTGCTGCCGATCAGCCCGCTGGACGGCGGCCGCGCGGCGGCGGCGTTGAGCCCCTGGGTCTGGCTGCTCGGCGTGTTCGGCATGGTCGTGCTGGTCCTGACGATCCCGAACCCGATCATCATCCTGATCGCGGTGGTCTCGATCTACCAGACCTACAACCGCTTCAAGCAGTTCCGCTCAGCGGATCCGGCGGTGCGCGAGTACTACGCGATCGAGCGCCGCCAGCGGATCATGATCGGCGCGACGTACCTCTTGCTGATCGTGGCGCTCGCAGGCGCGATGTCGGCGACCCATCTCGAACGCACGTTGTAGGACTAGCGGCCGGCGTCGCGCAGGGCGCGCTGGACGTCGCGCTCCTGGTCCTTGCGCTTCAGCGACTCGCGCTTGTCGAAGCGGTCCTTGCCCTTGGCGAGCGCGATCTCGACCTTGGCGCGCGAGTCCTTGAAGTACAGGCGCGTCGGGACGAGCGTCAGGCCGCGCTCGATGGTGCGACCCGAGATGGCGTCGATCTCGCGGCGGTTGAGCAGCAGCTTGCGGGGACGCTCGGGCTCGTGGTTGTCGCGCGAGGCCGGAGCGTAGGGCGGGATGTGCACGTTGTAGAGCCAGATCTCACCGTCGCGGATCGAGGCGAAGCCGTCCTTGAGCTGAGCGCCGGACTCGCGCAGAGCCTTGACCTCGGTTCCTTGCAGCACAAGACCTGCCTCGTACTTGTCGAGGAACTCGTACTTGTGCGACGCTGTGCGATTGCTCGCGATGTCACCGGGTGCCACCTTGCGCTTCTTGCCCTTGGCCATGCTGCATCGAGTCTAGGTGGTGCTCGCAGAACGAGACGAGCTCGGCCGCGACGCCAGCCGGGTCGGTGGTGTGCGGCACGTGACCGCTGTCGAAGATGGCCAGGCGCGCGCCCGGGATCAGCTCGGCCACGCGACGTCCGAGCTTTAGCGGGATGACCGGGTCCTTGCGGCCCCAGAGCACGAGCGTCGGCGTGGAGATCGCCTTGGCCTCGGTGCGGAGATCGTGCTCGGGTGAGGCGAAGCTGCGCCAGAGCTCGGTGACGGCGCGCAGGCCCGGGTCCTGGCGGGTCGTCGCGACGCCGGTGTCGCGGGCGCGCCGGTCGGCGTCGGTGCGGGCGCGCATGTAGCGGGCCGAGAAGGCGGGGTAGATCCGGCGCAGGAACCACGGCTGGGCCATCAGCGCGCAGAAGGCGCGCACGTGCGGCGGGCGGCCGCCGAAGCCGCCGCCGTCGATGAGGACCAAGCCTTTGACGAACTCGGGACGGCGGGCGGCGAGGCGTCCGGCCGCGAAGCCGCCAACCGAGTTGCCGACGACGATCGCGCCCTCGGGCGCCAGGCGCTCCACGACCTCCTCGGCGATGTCGGCGAAGCGCATCGCGGTGGCCGGGCCCTCACCGAGCGGCGACTCGCCGTGCCCGGGCCAGTCGAGCGCAATTGTGCGCACGCCGTCGGGCAACAGCGCACGCAGCTCGTCGAAGTCGTGGTGGTCGTGGGCGCCGCTGGGCAGCAGGACGATCGCGGGCCCGGCACCGCGCTCGTCGTAGGCGACCGGGCCGGATTTGGTGTCGAGGAAGTCCATGGCGCAGCAGTGTGACCGACCGGTCGGTCACCGTCAATGACCGATCGGTCATGTAGGCTCGGGGTCGATGCCGTCCGTGCCGACCCACCCCACCGCCGACGCCCTGTTGGACGCGGGGATCGCCGTGGCCGAGCAGCAGGGCCTTGCGGGTTTGAGCGTCAACCGCGTCGTGGCGGAGGCCGGGCTGGCCAAGGGCACGTTCTACGTGCACTTCGCCGACCGCGACGCGTTTGTCGACGCGCTGCACGCGCGCTTCCATGCTGAAGTCGACGCGGCGGTCGGGGCGGCGGTCGAGGGCGTGCCCGCCGGGCCCGAGCGGCTCATCCGCGGCGCCGAGGCCTACCTCGACGTCTGCCTGCGCGACCGCGCCGTCAAGGCGCTGGCGCTGGAGGCCCGCACCGATCCGGCCCTCTCCGCGCTGATGGCGACCCGCCACGAGCGCTTCGCCGCCGTCGCGATCCCGAGCTTCAAGGCGATGGGCTGGCCGGACGTCACCGCCGCCGCGCAACTGCTCGCCGCGATGACCGCCGAGATCGCCGTGCGCGAGCTCGACGCGGGCCGGCGCCTGCCGGCGGCGCGGCGCGCGCTGCGCCACTACCTCGATCCGGCGCGCTAGTTGCTCCCAGCCGGCGTGGCGGTTACGCCGGGTCGATGGCACTTGAACGTTGAAATGCGAGGGAGGTCTAAGTGCCATCGATCGACGGAGCAGTGTCGAGCTCGACCCGCCCCCGCGGCGCCTCGATCTTGCGCACGACCACCCGCACGGCATCGCCGATCCGCATCGTCGCGCCCGAGTCCTCGCCGATCAGGATCGTGCCGACCTCGTTGAGCTCCCACCAGTCGCCGCGCAAGCGGCGCGCGGGAAGGAAGCCCTCGTAGCCCTCGCCAAAGACCACGAACGCGCCCGCGCCGACCAACCCCACGATCTCGCCGTCGAAGGCCGCCGGCAGCCGCCCTTCGAAGAGCTCGCGCTCCAGCAGGAAGGCCCGGGCGACGTCGTCGGCCGCACGCTCGATCTGCATGGCGTCGCGCTCGCGGCCCGACGTCCACTCGGCCGCCTCCTCCAGCGGATTGCCGGCGCGCGGTGGCTCCTCCCCGCCTCCAACGGCGCTCAGCAGCGCACGATGGCAGACGAGATCGGGATAGCGGCGGATCGGCGAGGTGAAGTGCGCGTAGGCCGTCGAGTGCAACCCGGCGTGGCCCTTGTTCTGCGGCGAGTACTTGGCCTGCTTGAGCGACCGCAGCACGAGCGAGGTCAGACCCAGCCGGCCCTTGCCACCACGGCGGCGAACCTCGGCGGCCACGAGCTGCGATGCGGCCGCGATGATGCCCGCCGCATCGCCGGGAGCGATGTTCTCCGGCGCGGGCGGTGTCGGCACGCCAAGCGTCTCAAGCTGCTCCAGCAGCCGCTCTGCGGCAGCAGGCTCCGGCCGCTCGTGGATCCGGTAGAGCGCCGGGACGTCACGCTCTGACAGCAGCCGCGCGACCGCCTCGTTGGCGGCGATCATCAGGTGCTCGATCAACTGATGGGACTCGGTCTGCACCGAGCCCACCGACGAGGCCACATGACCGGCGCGGTCAAACGCGAACTCCGGCTCGACCGACTCCACCGCCAGCGCGCCGGCGGCCTCGCGGCGCTCGCGCAGCGCGGCCGCGGCGGCGCGCGCGGCGGCCAGCGGAGACGCCCACGGCTCCGCCGCCTCCTCCTCGCCCGCGAAGATCCGGTCAACCCGTTCGTAGTCCAGACGCTCGTCGCTACGAATCCGTGAGCGGTAGAAGGCGCTGCGCACGACATCTGCCCCTTTCAGGTCTAGCTCGACCGTCACGGCCAGCCGCTCCTGGCCCGGAACCAGGGAACAGGCGCCGTTGGAGAGCGTCTCGGGCAGCATCGGCTCGACCGCGCCCGGCACGTAGACCGACGTCGCGCGCCGGTAGGCCTCGCGGTCGACCGGCGAGCCCGGCCGCACGAACGCGCTCACGTCGGCGATGTGCACCCAGATGCGCCAGGCGTTCTCACCCCGGGCTTCCGCGCTGATCGCGTCGTCGAAGTCGCGCGCCGAGGACGGGTCGATCGTGAACGTCGCCAGCTCCCGCAGATCGCGCCGGGTCGCCGCCGCGGGGTCCTGGTCCTCGACGCGCTCCACCGCCTCCTTGGCCGCCCGCTCGACGCCCGGCGGGAACGCGCGGCGCAGCCCGCGGTCGTGCATCAGCGCCTCGATGACGTCGCGCGCGACATCGGGCTTGCCGATGACCCGCGCGATCTTCGCGTGGCCCTTGCCCCGCCCTCCGCTGCGGACGAGCACAAGCTGCCCCGGCCGGCCGTTGCTCCCCGGATCGACCGCGATGCCCTGGCGCCCGCGCGTGTCGAAGAACGGCTCGGCGACCACCAACCGCCCGCGCTTGACCAGGACGCCGACGGTGAAGCGCTCGCCGCTGCCATCGGCGCCCGCGCTCCCGGACGCGCGTGGCGGGCGCCGCCCGTGCCGCGGACCACCTCGGGGACTCATGGCTTGGCGGCCAAGACGGCCAGCGTCCGACCCCGAGTCATCGCGCCTCCCCAGCCAGGACGCTCAGCGCCTTGTCGAGCCCCTCGTCGACCTTCGGCGTCTTGGGATCGTCGCTGGCCGCGACATCTGGCGTCAGGCCGCTGCCCGTCGAGACGCCCGCGCCACCGAGGTTGCGTCCCGACGGCAGGAAGTACTGCCCCGCGGTGATGTCCAGCGCGCCGCCGTTGGAGAGCTCAAGGACCTCCTGGAAGACGCCCTTGCCGAACGTGCGCGTGCCGACGAGCGTCCCCCGCTTGCGGTCCTGCAGCGCGCCCGCGACGATCTCCGCCGCGCTGGCGCTGTTGCGATCGACCAGGACGACGAGCGGGATCTTGGGCGCGATCGGATCGCCGACCGCGCTGAGCGTCTTAGACGGCACAGCGCGCCCCTTGGTCGTGACGATCTTGCCGTCAGACAGGAAGGCGCTGGCCACCAGCTGGGCCTCGGTCACCAGGCCGCCCGGGTTGCTGCGCAGGTCGAAGACGACGCCCTTTGCCCCACCCTTCAACGCCTTGCGCAATGCAGCGTTGACCTCGCCGTGCGCGCCGGAGGAGAACTGGTCTAGGCGGACCACGCCGTACTTCTTGCCCTTGATCGTGCGCTGCCCCGAGGTGACCGCCGGGACCGAGATCGTGTCGCGCCGCAGCGTGACCTGACGGGGCTTGCCGTCGCGCTGCACGGTCAGCTTGACGTCGGTCCCGATGCGGCCTTGGATCAGCGCGATCGACGCATCGCTGGTCTTGCCCTTCAACGGCCGGCCGTTGACCGCGACGATGATGTCGCCGGCGGCGAGCTTGGCCTCCTTGGCCGGTGATCCGTCGTAGACCTCGACGACTCGCAGACCGCTGTTGTGGCGCACGACCTGCACGCCGATCCCCGCGAACTCGCCGCTCTGCTGGAGCTGGAACTTGGCGTAGGACTTGGGATCGAAGTAGTTGGAGAACCGGTCGTCGAGCGAGCTGACGATCCCGGCGATCGCCTTGTTGGCGAGCTCCTTCTTGGGGATCTTGCGGTAGTACGTGTCGTTGACGGTGTCGATCGCCTCGTTGACGACGCGCGTGTCCTGGTCGCCGACCAGCGGGTCGCGCAGGAACCCGGGCAGCCCGGAGGGGTGGGCGCCCAGGTAGATCCCGGCGCAGAGCAGGATCAGACAGAGGACCAGGGAGGCGAGGGCGCGGCGGATCATGTGCCAGACAGGCTAGTGCCGCAATGCGCTAAGGCCGTCACCGCAGATGATCGACCAGCAACGCGTTGACGCGCTCGGGCTCGTCGTGCTGGACCCAGTGGCTGGCGTCCGGCAGACGCTCGACGCGCACGTCGGGCACCAGGCGCGGATCGGGGTCGGCCATCTTGGCCATGAGGTGGCGGTCCTGCTCGCCCCAGATGACGAGCGTCGGTGCCGAGATCGGCGTGAACTGCGCCATGGCGCGGCGCGGTGACTGGCGCAGCGCGGCGCGGTAGTAGTTGATCGGGCCACGCAGGCCGTCGGGACCCATCAGCGCCTCCTCGGAGCGGGCGATGTCCTCGGCGGTGTAGGCGCCGGGACGCGCCTCCTCAGCGAGGCGCTCCAGCACGCGCCGCCCGCCGCGGCGCAGCAGGCGCTCGGGCAGCCACGGGATCTGGAAGAAGAACATGTACCAACTGCGCCGCAACTGGCCGAACGACGTGCGCAGCGTGTGCAGCATCCGCTCCGGATGGGGCACGTTGAGGATCCCGAGGCGATCGACGCGCTCGGGATGGAACGTCGCGACGCCCCAGGCGACGGCCGCACCCCAGTCGTGGCCGACCACGTGCGCCCGCTCCTCGCCGAGCGCCACGATCAGCTCGGCGACATCGGCCGCCAGGATCTCCATGCGGTAGTCCTGCCAGCGCGGCGGCTTGCCCGATTGCGCGTAGCCACGCATGTCGACGGCTACGACGCGAAAGCCGGCGTCCACCAGCGCGGGAATCTGCTGACGCCACGTCCACCAGAAGTCGGGGAAGCCGTGCAGGAGGACGACGAGCGGCCCCTCACCCGCCTCGACGTAGTGCAGCCGCACGCCGTTGACGGTGACAAACCGGTCCTGGAGCTCCATCCCGGCAGCCTATGTGTCAACGGCCGCTACACGCGAAGGAACTTGCGCAGCGACAGGCTTGAGCCCACCGCGCTCACGCCGACGCTGGCCACCAGCAGCACGATCGCCAGCAGCGCAAAGCCGATCGTCTGGGGCGCAGCGATCAGCGCAAAGTCCGACGCCAGCGGATCGAGGAACGCGACCTTGCCGATGCCGAGCAGCAGCACCGCGACGATCCCGCCGAGCGCGCCGAGGACGATGCCCTCGATCACAAACGGCCAGCGGATGAAGGAGTCGGTCGCGCCTACGAGCTTCATGACCTCCACCTCGCGCCGGCGTGAGAACAGGCTCAACCTGATGGTGTTGGAGATCAGCAGGATCGAGGCGATGACCAGCAGGACCGCCAGGCCGCCCATGGCGAGCTTCACCACGCGCGTGGCGGTAAGGATCTTGGTGGTCTCGTCCTTGCGGTTCTTGACCTGGTCGATCGCGCCATCGATCGGCACCCGTCCGCCGGCCGCTGCCGTGGGTGCCAGCACGTTGCGCAAGGCGATGATGTTGTCGGGCTCGTCGGGCGTGACGCGGAAGGTGTCGGGCAGCGGGTTGGTCCCGAGCAACTCATAGGCCTCGGGATTGCGCTTCTTCTCCTGCGCGTAGGCCTGTGCCTTGGAGACGTACTGGACCTTGCCGACATGGTCGGTGCGACCGAGCAGCGCCTGCACGCGATTGACGTCCTGCTTGGTCGCGTCCTTCTTGAGATAGACGTCGACGAGCACGCGGCCGCGCACCTCGTTGGCCGCACCGGTCGTCGCCTGGACGACCGGGATGAAGACGCCGAGCACGAGCACGGTGACGAGCACCGAGGCCATGGCGGCGAAGGACGGGATGGCGTTGCGCGAGATCGAGCGGAACGCCTCCTTGACGAAGAAGGCAGGTTTCATGATGGTGGACTACTCGTTTGGGAAGATCGCATCGAAGTCGCCGGTGTCGGCCTCGCGCTGGGTGCGCGCGCGCCGCGGCTCCGGCGCCGGCTCGCGCAGCAGGGCGCCGAATTCGGCGGTGTTGATGTCGGTCGGCGCGTCGTAGCCCGCGTTGTCCTCGTCGCGGATGAGGCGGCCCTGGTGGAGCTCCAGCACGCGGCGGCGCATGCGGTCGACCATCGTCGCGTCGTGCGTGGCGACCAGCACGGTCGTGCCGGTGCGGTTGATGCGATAGAGCAACTGCATGATTCCAACCGACGTCTCGGGGTCGAGGTTGCCGGTCGGCTCGTCGGCCAGCAGCAGCGGCGGGTGGTTGACGAACGCGCGCGCCACGGCGACGCGCTGCTGCTCACCACCGCTCAACTGATCGGGGTAGGAGTGCAACTTGGTCGCCAGGCCGGTGAGGCGCAGGATGTCGGGGACCTTGGCGCGGATCTCCTTGCGACCCTGGCCGGTGACCTGGAGCGCGTAGGCGACGTTGTCGTAGACCGTGCGGTCGGGCAGCAGCTTGAAGTCCTGGAAGACGATGCCGATGTTGCGCCGGTAGAACGGGACCTTCTTGCGCGTGATCTCGGCGAGGTCGCGGCCGGCAACGCGGATCGTGCCCGCAGTCGGCTCGATTTCCTTGATCAGGAGCTTCATGAGGGTGGACTTGCCCGAGCCGGTGGACCCGACCAGGAAGACGAACTCGCCTCGCTGGATCGAGAACGACGCGGTCTCAAGCCCCCCGTTGGTGGGCCCGTAGGACTTCGACACGCCGCGGAACTCGATGACCGACGGCGCCCGATCCTGCGGCCCCGCCTTGCGCTCCAGCTCCGCCTTGTGGCGTTCAACGATCGCCATGGTCTGACTGACGTTAGCTCCGGGCGCGCCGATCCCTGCCGATGCACGACCGCGTGCAAGCTAGATTGCTTGGGGTGCCCATCATCACCAGCGAGACCCTCGCCAACGGCCTGCCGCTGCACCGCGTCGCCCTGCCGGGGACACGCGCGGTCACGATCCTCGTCGCCTTCGACGCCGGCGCCCGCACCGAGCGGCCCGAGGAGAACGGCATGGCCCACTTCCTCGAGCACCTCGTCTTCAAGGGCGGCGAGAAGTACGACCACTACAAGAAGGTCAACGAGACGGCCGAGCGCATGGGCGGCACGCTCAACGCCTACACCTCGCATGACCTCGTCGCCTTCCACATCACCGTGCGGGCCGAGGCGGCGCTGGAGGCCATCGACCTGCTCACCGACTTCGTCGGCCGCCCGCTGCTGGACGCCGAGGAGCTCGACCGCGAGCGGGGCGTCGTCATCCAGGAGATCCAGCGCTACAAGGACCAGCCGTCGGCCGTCGCCGAGGAGCTGATCGACAAGGCCGCGTTCGGCGAGCACCCGCTCGGGCGCACCGTCCTGGGTCCCGAGGAGCACCTGCGCACCTTCAGCCGCGAGGCGATCGTCGCCTTCCGCGAGCGCCGCTGGGCCGGCGAGCGCGGCGGCGCGTTCATCGTCGGCAACATCGACCACGTGCCGGGCAACGGGGAGGTCGGCTCGCTGTTTGAGCGCTTCCCGACGCTGGACAAGCCCTCGGCCTACGAGCCGACGCCGCAGCTGACGCTCGACAAGCTCGTCGAGCGCCGCGACTCCAACCAGTCGCACCTGCGGTTGATGTACGCGCCGGCCGTCGACGCGACCGACCCCGCGCAGCGCGCCGCGCTGACGATCTATTCAACGCTGCTGGGCGGCTCGATGGGCTCACGCCTGTTCGACGAGATCCGCGAGCAGCGCGGCCTCTGCTACTCGGTCTACTCGATCGACCACGCGCTCTCAGACGCCGCGATCCTGCAGCTCGGTGCCGGGCTGGAGTCCTCCAAGACGGCCGAGGCATACGCGCGCATGCGCGAGATCGTGGCCGAGCTGCACGCCGACGGCCCGACCGAGGAGGAGGTCGAGCGCGCGCGAGCCTACGCCGCGGGCCGCCGCGTCCTGGCCTTCGAGAACACCAACGCGGTCGCGCGCTTCGCCGCCACCCAGGCGATCGTCTTCGGTGAAGACATCGACCCCGACCGGGCGATTGATGCGCTCGACGCGGTCACCTTCGACGACGTCGCGGCCGTGGCCCGCAAGGTCGACCCCGAGGCGGCGGCCGTCGCGTGCGTCGGGCCACACGACGAGGACGAGTTCTAGTCCGGATGGCAGAACGGGTGGCGCTGCGTCGCTCGTTCTGCGACAGTCAATCCTCGTGGCCGTCGCCGTGGCTGAAATGCTGAACGAGCGCGAGTTGGGTCGGTACGTCCAGCGTGTCGATGGACGCTGGCCGTTGGAGCGCGTCGTCATCGGCGGCGCGCGGGTGCTCGACCTCCGTGGTGCTCCGCCCCAGCGCGAGCGCGGCCCCGAGTACGTCGCGATCCTGATCTCGGAGTACTTCGCCGGCGTTCCGTGGCTGGAGCGCGTCTACCAGGCCGGCAGCCTGTGGGATGCCGCCGAGATGGGCGCTCCCGCCGATGTGCACTGCTACACGCCGGAGGAGCTCGTCCGCCGGCAGGAGACGCTGCCGATCGTGCGCCAGGTCACCGAGCACGGCATCGAGCTGATCGAAGCGCCCGAAGCTCCCCAGAACTGACGATGTCGTCTAGCAGACGGATGGCCAGATTTCCGGGCCATCGTCAACCGATCGGGCCTGGCCGCCGAAGTTCCGTGCATGCTCGCCCCCTCGCGCCTGCCAGCGCTGTGCGCCATCGCCATCGCCGCCCTGGCGCTCCCAGCGACGGCCTCGGCCAAGGGGTCCTCCGCCTCCAAGCTCCCCGCGAAGTTCCAGAAGCGCTACCACGTGAAGTCCGCGGTCGCCGACCCCGACCGCGACGGCCTGACCAACTTCACGGAGTACCGCGCGCACACCAGCCCTAAGGCGGCCGACTCCGACCGCGATGGCCGCCAGGACGGCGCGGAGGATCGCGACGGCGACAAGCTCGACAACGCGACCGAGCAGCGCGCAGGCACCAATCCGAGCAAGCGCGACAGCAACCACAACGGCCGGCCCGACGCGCGGGAGGACGCCGACCGTGATGGCCTGCGCAACCTCGCCGAGCAGCGCACCGCCAACGACCCACGCAACGCCGACACCGACGATGACGGCATCAGCGACGGCCGCGAGAACGCCGGGCAAGTCGTCTCGTTCGCGGGCGGCGTGCTCGCGTTGCGCCTTGCCTCGACCGGCAAGGTCGTGTCCGGGACCATCGCTGACGCGTCGAGCGTGGCATGCGACGGCACGGCCGGCTACAAGGCCGCCTATGGCGCCGGCAGCGCCCAGGACCTCGCCGACGACGACGCGTTGGCCGATGACGACGAGGACTTCGGCGACGACGAGGATCTCGGCGAGGAGGACGGTGCGAACGCGTCGTCTGACGACAGCGGCGAGGACGGTGCCGAGGCCTCGACCGCCTCGCTGCGCGCCGCCGGCGACGACGACGGCGAGAGCACCGGCGACGCCTGCTTCGACGAGGTCCTCGCGCCCGGCGCCTGGGTCCACGAGGCCGAGCTGGCCACCGGCGACGACGGCGCGTCGGTGTTCGACGCGGTCGCGCTGGTCGACGACACGCTGTAGGCGGTGGGCGGGGCCACATCACCGCTAGCCTCGACGGGAATGGTCGTCGAGATCTGGTCCGACATCGCCTGCCCGTGGTGCTACGTCGGCCGTGCGCGCTTCGCCGCGGCGCTGGCGCGGTTCGAGCACCGCGACGAGGTCACGGTGCTCTGGCGCTCCTTCGAGCTCGACCCCGACGCGCCCGCCGAGCGCGAGGGCAGCCACGCCGAGCGGCTCGCGCGCAAGTACGGCCGCACGCTGGAGGAGGTCGCCGAGATGGACGCCCAGCTGACGGCGGCCGCCGCGGCCGACGGGCTGACGATCGACTTCAGCCGCGTACGCTCCGGCACCACCTTCGACGGCCACCGGCTCGTCCACCTCGCCGCCGCCCATGGCAAGCAGGACGCGATGAAGGAGCGGCTCTTTCGCGCCTACTTCAGCGAGGGCGCGCTGATCAGCGATCACGCGACGCTGCAAGCGCTGGCGGCCGAGGTCGGGCTGCCCGCCGACGAGGTGCGCGAGCTTCTGCTGACCGAGCGCTACGCCGAGGAGGTCCGCGACGACGAGCGCACCGCACACAGCGCGGGCATCAGCGCGGTCCCCTGCTTCGTCATCGACCGCAAGTTCGGCGCCTCCGGGGCTCAGCCGCCGGAGACGCTGCTGGAGTTCCTCCAGCACGGCTGGGCGCAGCACGAGGCTGCACCCGCCGCCTAGCCGCTAGCCGATAGCAACCATCCGCTCGATCGGCACCCGCGCGCGCTCGGCGAGCGCCGGGTCGACCTTGACCTCGCCGCTGAGGTCGCGCAGGCAGTCGCGCAGCTTGGGCAGCGTGATCATCTTCATGTACTTGCAGGAGGCACGCTCGTTGGCGGCGACGAAGTCAACGTCCGGAGCGGCCATGCGGAGCTGGTGCAGCATGCCGGTCTCGGTCGCCATGATCGCCGTGCCGCCCTGGCCGGCGTGCTCCTTGGCGTAGTCGAGCATCCCACCGGTGGAGAGCATGTGGACGCCCTCGGTGGCGATGTCGCCGGCGGCGACGTACTCCATGACCTGTGTCGAGCAGCCGCACTCGGGGTGGATCAGGAAGTCGGCATCCGGGTGCTCGGCGCGCATCGTGGTGATGTCGTTGGGACGGATGCCGGCGTGGACGTGGCACTCGCCGTCCCAGACGTGCAGCGAACGACCAACCTCCTTCTCAACGTAGGCGCCAAGCCACATGTCAGGCCCGAAGAGGATGGGCGTGTCCTGGCCATGCTCGGCGAAGATGTGCTCGACGACCTTGACGGCGTTGGACGACGTCACGCAGTAGTCGGTGAGCGCCTTGATCTCGGCCGTCGTGTTGACGTACATGACGGTTACCGCACCGGGATGCTTGGCCTGCCAGGCGGTCAGCTGCTCGGGCGTGATCGAGTCCGCCAGCGAGCAGCCGGCGTCCAGATCGGGGATCAAGACCTTCTTTTGCGGCGAGAGGATCGACGCGGTCTCGGCCATGAAATGCACGCCACAGAAGGCGATGACGTCGGCGTCGACGTCGGCCGCGCGACGGCTGAGGCCGAGGCTGTCACCGACGTAGTCGGCGGCGTCTTGCACCTCGGGCACCTGGTAGTTGTGGGCCAGGATGACGGCGTTGCGCTCGGCGGCGAGCGCGCGAACTTCGGAGGTCAGCACGCTGATCTCGTCGGCCGTCAGGGCCTGCGGGACAGTGGGGCTCGGGGCCATGGGAAGGTTCATGGCAGACGCTCCAGGATCAGGGAGAGGTCGAGGGCGGGTGCGGAGTGCGTGAGCGCTCCAACCGACACGAAGTCTACCCCGGTCTCGGCCGCAGCCCGGATCGTGTCGAGGTCGATGTTGCCGCTGGCCTCCAGCTCGGCGCGGCCGGCGACCTCCGTCACGATCGCGCGCATCGCGTCCGGGGTCATGTTGTCGAGCAGAATCCGCGGCGCTCCGGCCTCCAGCGCCTCGCGGACCTCGGCGGCGGTCTGGGCCTCGATCTCCAGCGGGAGTTCCGGGAAGGCGGCGCGCGCCGCGCGGACCGCGTTGGCCACCCCGCCCGCGGCGGCGACATGGTTCTCCTTGATCAACACCATGTCGAAGAGGCCGAAGCGGTGGCTCGTCCCGCCGCCTGCGAGCACCGCCGCCTTCTCCAGTGGACGCAGCGTCGGCGTGGTCTTGCGCGTGTCGAGAACCTTGGCGCCGGTGCCGTCGATGGCACGGACATAGCGGGCCGTCAGCGTCGCAACGCCGCTCAGGCGTTGCAGGAAGTTCAGCGCGGTGCGCTCGGCGATGAGGATCGCCGCCGCGGCGCCCGTGACTCGCAGGACAGGCGTCTTTGACTGCTGCCAGATGCCCTCGGGCGCGAGCCGCTCGATCTCCAGCTCGGCATCGGTCTGGCGGAACGCGGCCTCGGCGACGTCGAGGCCGAAGACGGTGCCGGGGGCCTTCTGGGTGATGGTCGCGACCGCGCGGGCGCCGGCCGGGACGGTCGCCTGCGTGGTCACATCGCCGGTGCCGACGTCCTCGGCGAGCGCGCGGGCCACAACATCGGCGACGAAGCTGGGATCCAGGGACATGGGTCGGGGAGGATAGGTGTCGCTTGCCTGCCGACGACCTGCCCTTCGACCTTGACGCGTGGCTGCCGGAGCCGGCGATCCGCACGCGCCACCGGCGTGTGACGGCCGCGCCCGCTGATCGGCTGTGGGAGGCCGCAGGCGCGCTGGCCGTCGACGCGACCGGACCGTTGGGGCGATTGGTGCGCTGGCGAATCCCGGGCCTGCCACCTGGCGAGACGTTCCGCGGCCTCTTCGCCGCACCGCCGTTTACGGTGCTGGCCGAGGGCGAGCGCTGGTCGGTGTCCGGACTCGTGGGGCGGATCTGGACCCTGCGGCGCGACTACCCGCGCGTGGAGGACGCACCGGCCTTCGCCGCTTGGGCGCAGCCCGGAACGGTCCGCGTGTTGTTTGCCCACTGGGTCGTCGACAGCCCGGATGGCGGGGCCGCCCTGCATTCCGAGGCCCGCGTGGCACCCGTCGACCGCGGCGCCGCGCTGCGCCTGCGCGCGCTGTGGACGGTCGTCGGGCCATGGGAGCGCCTGATCGGCGGCGAGGCGCTGGCGCGGGCAGCGCGCGCGGCGGAGACCACCCCACCGCGGGCGTCGAGGGACGATTGAATCTCGCTCTACGAGATTCAATCGTCCCTCGACGCCCGAGTCCGGCTCGCTACGTTGAACGGGATGACGCTCATCGACGCCGCCCCGCGCTGGATCGACCTCGAGGGCGCCGTCAACGCGCGGGACGTGGGCGGCATCGCACTCATCGACGGCGGCACCGTCGCGACCGGCCGGCTGCTGCGCTCCGACAACCTGCAGGACCTCTCCCCCACCGATGTCGCCCACCTCATCGAGGACCACGGGCTTCGCGCCGTCATCGACCTGCGCACCGGCGTCGAGGTGCGGCTCGAGGGTCCCGGCCCGCTGACCGACGACGAGCGCGTCACCGTCGCGCATCACTCGCTCTACCCCGAGGCCGGCGAGCACACCGATGTCGTCGCGGCCGAGACGGTCGTTCCGTGGCAGTTGGGCCAGGGGCTCGCAGACCTTCCCGACGAGACGCCGACCGTCCAGACCTACATGGGGTACTTGGAGCACCGGCCCGACTCGATCGTCGCCGCGCTGCGGACGATCGCCGAGCCCCGCGAGGGCGGCGCCGCGCTTGTGCACTGCGCGGCGGGCAAGGACCGGACCGGGCTGGTGGTCGCCCTCGCGCTTGAGGTCGCCGGCGCACACCGCGACGCGATCGTCGCCGACTACGCCGTGAGCGCCGAGCGCATCGAGGCGATCGTCGCCCGGCTGGCGACCACGCCCACCTACGCTGGCGACGTCGAAGGCCACGCCGCCGCCCGCCACGCACCGCGCCCGCAATCGATGGCCCGCATCCTCGAGTTGCTCGAAGAGCGCCACGGCAGCCCTGCGGGCTGGCTGGCCGACTGCGGCTTCGAGGACGAAGCGCGCGACGCGCTGCGCGCACGGCTCATCACCTCGTAGCCCTCCTGACCGACCCCATAAGGCGTCGAGGGGCGATTTGTGGGTGCCGATGACCCACAAATCGTCCCTCGACGGTCCGTGGAGGTTCCGGTGGCGTTTAGGTGCTCCCGCGCTCCAGGCCCGCCAGGACCGACGTCCCCGCGAAGATCGTCCGGCCCCGGCGCCGCAAGGACACGTGGAGCTCACCGGCGAGGTGCTGGGATGCCGCGCCCTCGCGGTGGCAGCGCGCCGCGGGGTCGGGGACCGGCAGGAGGTGCGGCGGTGTGCCGTTGGCGTGGCCCTCGACCTCGACCGATACCCCGCCCGGCGTGCGACCCGAAAAGCGCCAGCCGGCGCCGTCGACCGCGACGCGCAGCGGCTGCAGCGGGCGGACCAGCCGCACGAGCTCGCCCCCGGCCGAGACCACCAGAGACGTCGCGACCATCCGCAGCGCGCCGACGCCGGCCCGGCCGCCGGCGAAGGCCACACACGCATCGGGATCGTCGGCAAAGCCATGCGCCTGGCCCCACCACCACGTCTCCGGGAAGCCGCCGTTGGACCAGTTCTTCTCCGCGTAGGCAACAGCGCCGTCAAGGTCGATCTCGCGCCCGTCGATCACCGCCGTGCCGCGCACCCGCGCGCGCAACAGCCACGGATGCCAGTACTGGCTGAGCCCCGGGATCGCCTGGGCGGCGCCGAGCCCGCCGAACAGCCGCCGCGGCCAGCGGCCCGGCGCCTCCAAGACGACATCGAGCCGTGCGTCGGCGCCGAGGTCGACGGCGACCGAGCCCGCCCGCGCGTCGGCCCGCAGCGCGCTGCCGATCCGGATCGCCCCCTCGCCATCGACCACCGCCGCGTCGTCAACGGCGATCGCCCGCGAGAAGCCACCCGGGTGCGCCGCCAGCCCGACCGTCCCCCACGCTCGCCCGTCGCGGTCGCGGTTGACGCCGGCCAGGACCACGACGACCACGCCCTGCTCCGGCACGGTGATCCGCCAGAACCAACCTTCCATCGCGACGCCGTGCGGCCGACGCGGATCTCCGAAGGGCAGATCGGCGCCCGTGGCGCGGTAGGTGTCCAGCAGCACAGAAGGCAGTCTCTCACGGCCGCTAGAGTTGAGTCTTCTGCACTGAGATTTCCAACTTCTCCCCAACTAGGAAACATTGCCAGACCAGCCTTTCACCCCCACCGTGCCCTGCTCCATCTGCGCAGAACGCCCCGGCACGCTTCAGATGGTCGTCCAGACCGAGACCGGCCGCCAGAGCGCCGTGATGTGCGAGAGCTGCGCGCGTGACCTCATGGAGGGCTTCGGGCACGCCGGCTTCGGCCCGGCAGCCGGCAACGGCGCCGGCCCCGGCGTCCCGATGGGCCAGCCCGTCTTCGGCGGCGCACACGCCGCGCAGACCCGCGCGCGGGCCGACCAGCGCCAGCAGCAGGACGCGTCCAAGACCCCCGCGCTGGACGAGTTCGGCCGCGACCTCACCCGTGACGCGGGTGACGGCCGCATCGATCCTGTGATCGGCCGCGACGCCGAGATCGCCCAGACGATCGAGATCCTCGCGCGCCGCCGCAAGAACAACGCCGTGCTGATCGGCGAGGCCGGCGTCGGCAAGACCGCCATCGTCGAGGGGCTCGCGCTGCGCATCACCCAGGGCGACGTCCCCGAGACGCTGCGCGGCACGCGCGTCGTCGCGCTCGACCTGGGCGGCCTGGTCGCCGGCAGCCAGTTCCGCGGCCAGTTCGAGCAGCGGCTGAAGGCCGTGCTCGCGGAGGTCAGCGCCTCCGAGGGCAAGATCGTGCTGTTCGTCGACGAGCTCCACACCGTGCTGGGCGCCGGCGGCGCCGAGGGCGCGATGGACGCCGCGAACCTGCTCAAGCCGCTGCTCGCCCGCGGCGAACTGCGGATGGTCGGTGCGACGACGCTCAGCGAGTACAAGCGCATCGAGCGCGATGCCGCGCTGGCGCGCCGCTTCTCGCCGGTCACCGTCGACGCCCCCAGCGTCGAGGAGACCGTGGCGATCCTGCACGGCCTCCGCTCCGCCTATGAGGAGCACCATGCCGCGACGATCACCGACGACGCCCTGGTCGCCGCCGCGCGCCTGAGCGACCGCTACCTGACCGAGCAGCACCTGCCCGACAAGGCGATCGACCTGATCGACCAGGCCGCGGCAAAGCTGCGCCTCAACACGCCCAGGCCCGTCGACGAGGCCCAGCTGCGCGAGCAGCTCAACGCCGCCGTCGAGGCCGAGGACTACGAGCGGGCCGCCGAGATCAAGACCCAACTCGGCCGCCAGGCCGACGCCGCCGCTCGCAGCGAGCACGGCGCGACCGCGCCCGCGCCCGCCGACACCGTCACCGTCGGCGAGACCGCTGTCGCCGCGGTCGTCGCCGCCCGCACCGGGATCCCCGTGGGCGAGCTGGTCGCCGGTGAGCTGCAGCGGCTCGTCGAGCTCGAGGACGACCTGCACCGGCGCGTCGTCGGCCAGGACGAGGCCGTCGAGAAGGTCGCCGACACGATCCGCCGCGCCCGCGTCGGCTTGTCGGAGCCCGACCGGCCGCTGGGCTCGTTCCTGTTCCTCGGCCCGACCGGCGTCGGCAAGACCGAGCTGGTCAAGGCGCTCAGCGAGCGGCTGTTCGCCACCGAGGACGCGCTAGTTCGCATCGACATGTCCGAGTATCGCGAGCCGCACACCGTCGCGCGGCTGATCGGCTCGCCGCCCGGCTACGTCGGCTACGGCGACGGTGGCCAGCTGACCGAGCCGGTCCGCCGGCGCCCCTACAGCGTGGTGTTGCTCGATGAGATTGAGAAGGCGCACCCCGAGGTGTGGAACGTCCTGCTGCAGCTGCTCGACGACGGTCGCCTGACCGACGGCGAGGGCCGCACCGTGGACTTCACCAACGCGGTGATCGTGATGACGTCGAACCTCGGCGCCGGCCGCGCCAAGCGCGCGCTGGGCTTCACGGCCGCGGCGCCCGCACAGGCCGACGGCCGGATGCTGGAGGCCGCCAAGGCGGCGTTCTTGCCCGAGTTCCTCAACCGGATCGACGAGATCGTGACGTTCGACGCGCTCGGCGAGCCGGAGGTGCGCAAGATCGCGCGTCAGATCGTCGGCCGCGTCGGCGATCGCCTGAGGACCGAGCGCCGGATCGAGCTGGAGGTCGACGACGCGCTCGTCGCCCGCCTGGCCTCCGAGGGCTTTGACGAGGACTTCGGCGCCCGTCCGCTGCAGCGCCACGTGCGCCGCACGCTGGAGCGGGAGCTGACCCGGGCCATCCTGGCCGGGACCCTGACCGACGGCGCGCGCGTGCGCGCCACGGGCGGCGACGACGGCGGGGTGGCATTGGAGGTCATCGCCGCCGCCGTGCCGCAGCTGGTCGCCTGATCAGGTCCCTCTCGCACTCGCCGGGCTTCCTGGCGCGTGTGAGAGGGTAGGCGTCGAGTTATATGGCGACCGACATCACGACCGACCGTCTCCGCGAGCTGGCTGAAACCCGCAGCGCGCAAGGCAAGGTCCTCAGCGTCTTCATCAACCTCGACCCGCGCGAGTTCGCCACCCCGCCCGCGCGGGCGACCGAGATCAGCTCGGTGCTCGACTCAGCCGCGCGGACCATCCGCGATGCCGACGACTTAACCCAAGACGAGCGGACGGCGCTGCATTCGGACCTCGAACGCGTCCGCACGGCCATGCGCAACGGCGTCGACACCAAGGAGGCGCGCGCGCTCGCCGTGTTCGCCTCGCAACCCGCGGGGCTGTTCGAGATCCTCAAGCTGCCGCGTGCGGTTGACCACAAGGTGGCCATCAGTGAGACCCCTTGCGTCGAGCCGCTGGCGCGGATCGGCACCGGCGAGCCGTGGTGGCTGGTCCTCGTGGACCGCAAGCACGCGCGCCTGCTGGCCGGCACGGTCGACGGGCTCGTCGAGCTGTGGCGCCATGAGGACGACGTGCTCGGGCGCATCGACTCCGATCGCCACGACCAGGACGGCCGCTCGGAGAAGCGCTACGAGCGCGGCGTTGAGAAGGAGGTCGATGTCCACCTTCGCGGCGTTGCGACCGAGCTGGCGCGGCGTCTGCGCGACGGCCGCGTCGCGGGCATCCTGCTCGGCGGACCCAAGGAGACCACCGGCCACCTCGAGTCGCTCCTGCATGCCGATGTCGCCAAGTGCGTGAAGGGCCACGTCGACGTCGACGTGTGGAACTCCGGCGCTGACGCGGTGCTCGCCGCCGCGCGGCCCGTCCTCGACGAGCTGACCGCGCGCCGCGACTCCGAGCTGTTGGCCAAGATCGATGAGGGCCTGGGTAAGGGTGGCCGCGCGGTGAGCGGACTCAATGACGTGCTGACCGCCGTGCACGAGCGGCGCATCGACACGCTCGTTATCCAGGAGGGCTTCACCGCCAAGGGCACGCGCTGCCCGCAGTGCGGCTGGATGGGCGTCAGCGCCAGCGGCCAGTGCCCGGCCGACGGCACCATGACCGACGTGGTGGACAACATCGTCGAAGCCGCCGTCGGGCGCGCCTTCGGCCAGGACGCGCGCGTGCGCTATCTCGCCGCCGACAATGAAGCGATCGAGCTGAAGGGGTCGATCGCCGCGCTCTTGCGGTTCTAGATGTTCATCGTGGCGGTCTCCGCGTCGCACAGCGGGGCGGCTGGCGGGGCGGTGAATCGGGGTGCGTTGTGTGGCTGGATGGTCGGCGCTCCGTGACGATCGCCACCACGCTCGGGTGGTCTGGGGCGTGTGGTGCGTAGGCGGGCTGTGGTTCGGCGCGCATTTGTGTGGGCATCGAACGAGCGCCGCGCGGATGGCGACATCACGGATCACCGCCCTCCCCACGCGCTCGCGCCGCCAACGTGCGCCGCGCGGATCTGGGTCGTCTCTCCCTCGCATATGAGGGGCCAGGCGCCCCGGACCGGGATATTCCCGGTCAACGTACCCGGGGCTGTCACGAAACTGCGACGGCGCGGTCACGTCGCTACGTCTTCGCCACTTCGTAGCGGGGTCTGGCCCCGTTGCGACCCGCACCCAGCGCCGGAGGTCCGTGGCGTTTGGTGTCCCACATAGGGACAGCAGACGACACGGATCCCGCAAGCCGTCGACATGAACATCGCGAATCGCCGACCCAGGCGCCGGCGGACGACGAACCGGCGCAACGAGCAGCCGACCCCGCTCACTCCCCTCGGTGCCGACCGACGACGTCGGCACCCCGACCACGCCTGAGCGGAACGCCCGAACAGATGCGCCAGCCAAACGCTCGCAACAGACCACGCCGGGGCGGGCGGGACGGTCTCAGCGCCCCACGACGACAGTCTTAGGCGGTCCGCTGCCCGTCGGTCTCAGACGCGACAGGTCCAACCCCTCACGCCCGCGCCCCCAACGGTTGTTGGGGTTGTTGATCTGTAACGGATGTGCAACGGCTTGCAACGACTCTGCGCAATCGACCAATTCCGTCCATCCCACCCGATAAGGTCCTCCCGACAATTAATGAATGACCCCCGCGACCGCGCTAACGGCCCGGGGGCATGACCCAAGGAGCGAACATCTCCATGAGTGCCCACCAGGGTAGTTCAGCCTGCCGCATCAGCGTCGACCCCTCGACCGCCGACGTCCTGCGCATCGAGACCAAGAAGGTCATGATGTTCAACCACGACCCCTTCGAGGACTTCCTCGACTACGTCCCCACCAAGCAACTCGCACTCGCCAACGTCTACCGCGACGCGACCGCCGTGATCGACGCACTCGGCTGGGATCCCGAGATGGTCCCGCACAACGACAGCATCGATGTCCCGCTGACCGCCGGCCACATCCAGCAGTTGCACGAGCGCCGCTGCGACCTGCTGGCCACCAACCTCGACCTCCTCACCGACATCGGCGCCGACAACGACGCCAACACCGTGGTGATGAGCGAGATCCACGCAAACCGCCGCGGCGTCGAAGCGCTCAACCGCGTCTTCGACGCCTACAGTGACACGATCACCACATAGCCCGGCTTGAGCAACCCACCCCGGGCATCGGCGCCTTGATGCTCGGTCAGTGTTCAGCCAAGACATGGATCGTCGCCATCGTGGGGTCCGCCGCGCCGTGCAGGCGGGCCCCGGAGGCGACGAGCTCGCGCAGGTAGTTGGCCGTGTCGGCCGTGATGCGCTCCCCGGGCAGCAGCGCCGGAATGCCCGGCGGATAGCCGGCGATCGACTCGCAGGAGATGCGGCCGATGGCGTCGTCCAGCGCGACGACCGCACTCGTGCCGAGGAACGCGTCGCGCGGCGCGACGACCATCTCGTTGCTCAGCGCACCCGGGCCACGGACCAGCGCCCGGACCGGCTGCCCCGGCCGCTGGATGCGCTTGACGGTCTCGTCGACGTCACCGGCGAAGCGCACGAGCGCCTCGGCCGGCTGGCCGACGCCGAGCACGCAGACCATCGTCGCGACCGTAGCCAGCTCGACTTGCGCGTCATAGGCATTGCGCAGCGCCTCGGCGACCTCGTAGCCCGTGCAGCCCGTCGCCCGCGTGTCGAGGACGATCCGCAGCGGATCGTAGGCGGCGACGCCCTCACGCCCGATGAAGTCCTCGGCGATGATCGCCAGCCCGGGCGTGGTCGCGAGCTTCGCACGGGTGGCGGCCGCTGCCGCCAGCGTCTCGTGCAGCAGCGCCTCGCCGTGCACGGCGAGCTGGCGACGCGCGCCGTCCAGCGAGGCCAGCAGCAACGACGACGGGCTCGTCGAGCGCACCAGGCGGATCGCGCGGCCGACGGCGCCAGGGTCGATCCGGCCGGTGCCAGCGACGTGCAGCATCGCGCTCTGCGTCAGCGAGCCGACGATCTTGTGCGTGCTGGTCAGCACGGCGTCGGCGCCGAGCGCCAGCGCGCTCTGCGGCAGGTCGGGGTGAAAGCCGAAGTGCGGGCCCCAGGACTGGTCGACGACCAACGCGACGTCGCGAGCGTGCGCCACCGTCGCCAGCGCCTCGATGTCGGCCACCATCCCGTAGTAGGTCGGCGAGACCAGGAACGCGACGCGGGCGTGCGGATCGGCAGCCAGCGCCGCGTCCAGCGCCACCGGGGTCACTCCGTGCGCCATGCCCAGTTCGGAGTCGTAGGCCGGCGCGACGAACGACGGCAGCCCGCCGCTGAGCACCAGGCCGTCGACGATCGACGCGTGCGAGTTGCGCTGGGCGACGACGTGCGTGCCCAGCGGGGCGAGCGCCAGGCACAGCGCGTGGTTGCCCTGCGTCGCGCCGTTGGTCAAAAACCACGTGCGCGCAGCGCCATGGGCCTCGGCGGCCAGCGCTTCGGCGCGCTCGTAGGGCGTCGGCGAGGGGCCGACGTCGATGCCGTAGATGTCCTGTGGGAGGTCGATGCCCAGCGCGCGGTCGCCGAGCGCGTAGCGCAATCCCGGATCGGCTCCGGGGCCGCCTTTGTGCCCCGGGACGTGGAAGCGGCCGGGCCCACGGAAGCCGTGGGCCACGACCGCGTCGAGGTAGGGCGCGGTCGGCTGCTGCGACGGACCAGACTTGGGGGTCGACGCCTCGCTCATCCGAGCGAGACTAGCTCTAGCCCGCAGCCTTGAGCAGGTACTCGCGCACGAAGCCGTCGAGGTCGCCGTCCAACACGCGCTGGGCGTCGCCCATCTCGCGGTCGGTGCGATGGTCCTTGACCATCGTGTACGGGTGCAGGACGTAGGAGCGGATCTGGGAGCCGAAGTTGACGTCCAGCGTCTCGCCCTTCTCCTTGGCGATCTCCTCCTGGCGCTCGCGCTCGTAACGCTCCAGCAGCTTGGCGCGCAGCATCTTCATCGCCGTCTCCTTGTTGGCCATCTGCGAGCGCTCGTTCTGGCACTGCACGACGATCCCGGAGGGACGGTGGGTGATGCGCACGGCCGAGTCGGTCTTGTTGACGTGCTGGCCGCCGGCGCCGGAGGCACGGTAGGTGTCGATCTGCAGGTCGTCGGAGTCGATCTCGACATCGCCGGTGTCCTCGATGACCGGTGCGACCTCGACGCCGGCAAAGGCCGTCTGACGGCGCGATTGGGCGTCAAACGGCGAGATCCGCACGAGGCGGTGGACGCCCTGCTCGGCGTTGAACAGCCCGTAGGCGTTCTCGCCGGCCGCGCGGAAGGTCGCGGACTTGATGCCCGCCTCCTCCCCCGCACTGGCCTCCAGCAGCTCGACCTTGAAGTCGCGCGACTCGGCCCAGCGCATCATCATGCGCAGGACCATCTCGGCCCAGTCCTGGGCGTCGGTGCCACCGGCGCCCGCGTTGACGGTGACCAGCGCGTCGCCCGCGTCGTAGGGCCCGGAGAAGAGCCGCTCCTCTTCCAGCGCGCCGAGGCGGCGCTCCAGCGAGGCGAGCTGCTCCTCGAGCTCGTCGGCCAGCTCCGCGTCTTCCTCGGCAAGCTCGACGAGCCCTTCGAGGTCCTCGATGTCGGTGGATAACTCCTGGAAGGCCTTCAACTTGCGCGTGGCGCGCGCGTACTCCGTGTTGACCTTCGCCGCCGCCGAAGAGTCATCCCAGAAGCCCTCGACCTGCATCTGCTGCTCCAGCGACGCGATCGACGCGGCGAGCGCGTCGGGGTCGGTGCCCTCGCGCAGCATCGCAAAGCTCGCCTGGATGGCGGCAATGCGCTGCGGGATGGGTGTGTCTGTCGAGGTCGCCATGAAGCGCTAGGCGCCGTGGCACTTCTTATACTTCTTGCCGGAGCCGCACCAGCACGGGTCGTTGCGCCCGATGGTGTCGTGCTCGTCGACGCGGCGCTGCTGGACGATCGGGGTGGCGTCCTCCGGATCGACCTCGCCGTTGCCGCCGGTGGCCTCGATCGCCTCGGCTGCGTCGACGAAGCCGCCCGCGGCCGCCGCGGCCTGCAGGGCGCTGGGCTGCTGGGTGCCGACGCCACCGGTGTACTGGACGGCCCGCGGGCCACCGCCTCCGGCCTGCGGGATCGCCGGCGCGTCGGTGCCCTCGACCTCGACCTCGACGTGGAAGATCATCCGGGCGAAGTCGGCCCAGATCGAGTTCATCAGGTCGGTGAAGAGCTCGTAGGCCTCGTTCTTGTAGGCAACGAGCGGATCGATCTGCGCGAACCCGCGGAGGTGGATGCCCTCACGCAGGTAGTCCATGTCGTAGAGGTGCTCGCGCCACTTGTTGTCGATGATCTGCAGCAGCAGGTAGCGCTCCAGCGCACGCATGAGCTCCTCGCCGAGCTCCTCTTCGCGGGCGCCGTAGAGCCGCTGCGCATCGGCGACGAGCAGCTCGACGAGCTCCTCGCGCTCGTTGACGCGGTCGAGCTCGTCCGGGCCGAACCCGATCGGGAACATGTCGGCCAGCGCGGTGAAGAGGCCGTCGAGATCCCAGTCCTCGATGAACTCCGAGACCGTGTACTCGTCGACCACGCGGCGGATGACGTCGGAGACGTTCTCGCGCGCGACGGGACCCATGTCGCGGCCCTCCAGCACCTCGTCGCGGTACTGGTAGACGACGCGGCGCTGCTCGTTCATGACGTCGTCGTACTCGAGGACGCGCTTGCGGATGAGGAAGTTCTGCTCCTCGACCTTCTTCTGCGCCTTCTCGATCTGCTTGGACAGCATGCCGGCCTCGATCGGCTCCTCGTTGCCGTCCTCGTCGAGCGTCCCGAGCTTGTCGAGGATCTTGTAGATCCTGTCGCCGGCGAAGAGGCGTACAAGATCGTCCTCGGCCGAGAGGAAGAAGCGCGACTCGCCCGGGTCGCCCTGGCGGCCGGCGCGACCGCGCAGCTGGTTGTCAATCCGGCGCGACTCGTGGCGCTCGGTGCCGCAGATGAAGAGGCCGCCAGCCTCAAGGACCTTGTCGTGGTCGACGGCGATCCGCTCCTCGACCTTCGGGAGGATCTCGGCGTAGCGCTCGTCGTAGTCCGGGTCGCCGGGCGTGAGGCCGAGGTTGCGCAGATCGCTCTGGGTCTGGTGCTCGGGGCTGCCGCCAAGCTTGATGTCCACGCCGCGGCCCGCCATGTTGGTGGCGATGGTCACCGCACCGGGACGGCCGGCCTCGGCGACGATCTCGCCCTCACGGGCGGCGTGCTCGGGCTTGGCGTTGAGGACCGCGTGCGGGATGCCGAGCTTGTCGAGCCGGCGCGAGATCATCTCGGAGACCTCGACGGAGATGGTGCCGACGAGGACCGGCTGGCCGAGCGCGTGGCGCTCCTGGATCGTGTTGAGCAGCGCGGTCCACTTGCCCTCGCGGGTCTTGTAGACCTGGTCGTTGCGGTCCTTGCGGATCATCGGCTGGTTCGTCGGGATCTGCACGACGGGCAGCTTGTAGATCTTCATGAACTCCGTCGCCTCGGTCAGCGCGGTGCCCGTCATGCCGGCCAGCTTGTCGTACATGCGGAAGAAGTTCTGATAGGTGATCGTCGCCAGGGTCTGGTTCTCCTCCTGGACGGCGACGCCCTCCTTGGCCTCCACGGCCTGGTGGAGGCCCTCCGACCAGCGGCGGCCGTCGAGGATGCGACCGGTGAACTCGTCGATGATCTTGACCTCGTCGTCGACGACCGCGTAGTCGACGTCGCGCTTGTAGAGCGACTCGGCCTTCAGGGCCTGGATGAGGTGGTTGACCAGCGGGCCGTTCTCGGCGCGGTAGAGGTGGTCGATGCCGAGGAACTTCTCGGCCTTCTGGACGCCCTGCTCGGTGACCGCGATCGTCTTGTGCTTCTCCTCGAACTCGAAGTCGAAGTCGGCGACGAAGTCCTTGCGGGCTCGTGGGTCCATCCCCTCGGGCGCCTTGCCCGACGTCATGACCTTCGCGAGCTTGGCGAACTTGACGTAGTGCTCGGCAGCCGCCTCAGGAGCGCCGGAGATGATCAGCGGCGTCCGCGCCTCATCGATGAGGATGTTGTCCACCTCGTCGACGATCGCGTAGTAGTGCGTCGCCAGCGGCTTGCCGTCCTCGGAGAGGCGACCGCCATGCTGGACCTTGTCCTCCATCGACTGCGCCATGTTGTCGCGCAAGTAGTCGAAGCCGAACTCCGAGTTCGTGCCGTACGTGACGTCGCAGGCGTAGGCCTCGACCTTGTCGTCAGGGTCCATGTTGTTCTGCAGGATCCCGACGGTGACGCCGCACGCCTCGTAGATGGGCATCATCCACTCGGCGTCGCGCTTGGCGAGGTAGTCGTTGACCGTGACGACGTGGACGCCCTTGCCGGCCAGGGAGTTGAGGATGACGGCGAGCGTGCCGGTCAGCGTCTTGCCCTCGCCGGTGCGCATCTCGGCGATGTTGCCGCCGTGCAGCACCATGCCGCCGATCAGCTGGACGTCGAAGTGCCGCATGTTCATCGTGCGGCGACCGACCTCGCGGGCGATCGCGAAGCACTCCGGCAGAGCCTCGTCGAGAGCGGCGGCGACCTTGTCGTCGTCGGACTGGCTGCGCACCTGCTGGCGCAGCGCCTCCATCCGCTCCTTGAGCTCCTCGTCGGACTCAAGCTCCAGTTCGGGCTCAAAGTCGCCAATTCGCGCCACACGTTTCTCGTGCTGGCGGAACTGCTTCGACTCTCCCATGTTCAGCGCGCGGTCAAGCAGACCCATGCGCCTGAGTGTAGTCGGCGAAGACCGCGAGATCGGCCCGCCCCGCGCAAGATCGGCCTTGACACGCGCCTTCGCCGTGCCACGGCGGCAAGGCCGTGGCACGGAGACGTTCTGGGCGCCGCGCGGCGGCTACATCGCGGCGGAGATGCCGCCGCCCGTGTCCGGCGCCATGCCCGGCGGGTGCAGGGCCGCGGCGCGCGACTCCCTTCGCTTACGCCGTTTGTCGCGGTGGCGCTTGACCTGGACCGCCAACTCGTCGGCGCAGAGGTTGATCGAGTGGGCCATGTCACGCGAGGCGTCGCAGGCGCGCAGCGTCGTGCCCTTGACCCGGAGCGTGACCTCGGCCCGGAACGCCTCCGGGTTGGAGGGGTTCTGCTCCTGGATGAGCTCGACTTCCAACGTCGCGAGCTCGGACACCTGCTTGCCCACCTTGGCGAAGCGCTTCTCCACGTGCTCTCGGATGTCGTCCGAGATGGTCATGTGGCGGCCCTTGACCTCGATCTGCATGCGGCCCTCCTGGGGCTGGGATCTCTAGGTACGCACAAAGGTATTCCCGCAAGCAGACAACAGCAACGGCACTCGACGAATTTGCGTCGATCGCCCGGCCTTCTCAGCCTCAGCCCCGCAGCGCCCGCGCGTAGGTGACCGCCCGCACGTCAAGCACACCGGCTTCCCGCAATGCCAAGGCGCAGGCGTGCAGCGTGGCGCCCGTGGTGTGGACGTCGTCGACGAGGATCGCTGAGGTCGGAGCCGCGGGCGGCCCGCGCCGGCCGGTCCGCACGACGACCGCCAACCTGTCGGACGTCAGACGCTGCGCACGCGAGCGACCAGCCTGGCGGCTGCCGACCGCGACTGGCCGCGCCAGTACGGGCGCCACCGGCAGCCCGCAGCGCGGCGCGATCTCGGCCGCCAGCCGCGCCGCATGGTCGACGCCGCGACGGCGCCGGCGCAGCGGATCGGCGGGCACGGGAACGAGCGCGACGGGCATCGTCGCGGCCCACCATCCCGGCGGCGCCGTGGCGACGATCTGCGCGGCCATCAGTCGCGCCAAGCCGACCGCGCCACGCTCCTTGAGCGCGTTGACCAGCGCCGGCACGGCGCCCGCGTAGGCGACCGGCGCCCACGCGCCCGAGAACGCCTGCGCCCGTGCCGGGCAGCGTGAGCCACACGGCCCCGGCAACCCACAGCGCGCGCAGCGCGACGCGCCAAGCCACGGCAGCGTCTCCCGGCAGGCGCGACACAGCGGGTCGAAACGCGCCACATCGCCAGCGCGCCGACAGGCGACGCAGACCGCGGGAACCACGAGGGCGAGCAGCGCTTGGACCATGCCGTCCAGCCTGCCGGAGGTTGTGTGACGTAGGTCCACCGCTCCGTGCCGATCTGGCAGTGACACAATCGCGACCCTGTGCTCGCCGTCGCGGCCGACACATCGTTCTCGCTCGCCCCCGGGCCGATCGTCATCGTGCTCGTCCTCACCGTCGGCTACGTGCGCCGGTGGCACCAGGTCCGGGCCAGCGGCAACACGCGCGGCGCGGAGGTCGGGCGGCTGCTGGCGTGGCTGGGCGGCGTGCTGTGCCTGGCGATCGCGCTGATCTCGCCGGTCGACACGCTCGCCGACCAGGCGTTCTTCATGCACATGATTCAGCACGTCCTGTTGCTGGACTTCGCGCCGATCCTGCTGATCGCCGGCCTGAGCAAGGTGCTGCTGCGGCCGATCGCTCGGCAGGTGCTCGACCTGGAGCGCGCGCTGGGGCCGATCGCCCACCCGGTCTTCGCGATCGGGCTCTACGTCGGGGTCATGTGGCTGTGGCACATCCCCTTCCTGTACGACGCAGCGCTGTCGCACTCCGCCGTCCACGTGCTGGAGCACACCTGCTTCATCAGCGCCGGCGTCCTCTACTGGTGGCACCTGCTCTCCCCAGTCCGCGGCCGCAACCTCACGGGCCTGGCGCCCGTGGCCTACATGGCCTCGACCAAGGTCTTCGTCGGGCTGCTCGGCATTTTCCTGACCTTCGCGCCGACCTCCATTTACAGCTTCTACGAGAACCGCCCGCAGATCTGGAACCTGCAGCCGTCTGACGACCAGGCGCTGGCCGGCGCGATCATGGCGATCGAGCAGTCGGTCGTCATGGGCATCGCACTCGCCTACCTCTTCGTGCGGGCGCTCAACGAGTCCGAGCGCCAGCAGCAGCGCGAGGAGCGCATCGCTGACGCGGCCGAGGCGGCGGCCACCGCCATCGAGAAGCAGGCCTAGCGCGACGACGGATGGCACTTAGACGTTGAGCACCAACGTCTAAGTACCATCCGTTGGCCAGGGCGTCCGGTCTAGCCCTCGAGCAGCGCGCCGTCGGGGACGGCGTCCACGTCTTTCACCGTGACGTCGCCGCGCACGACGACGCCGGCGCCGAAGCGCACGTCGCCGACAACGTGCAGCGCCTCGCACGCCACCAGCGACGGCGCGCCCTTCGGGAAGCGCGCGTCAAAGTCGTCGACCAACTTGTAGTGGTCGGCGTCGAGGTCGACGAACGGCGGCACGCCGTCGCGCTCGGGCGCGAGGTGGACCGCGCGGCCCTCGCCGATGACGTAGGCGTCCGAGCGCAGCGAGAGCAGGTCGTTGGTGGTCTTGACCGGCACGAAGCGCGAGCGCGGCACGCGCAGCGCGGCGGCGCCCTCAAAGACGCCGATCGCGGCGCCCATCGCGGTCTCGAGCTGGATAACGGGCGTCGAGCCCTTGTCGCTCGGATCGACCGTCTTGCGGTTGACGATCATCGGCAGGTCGATCACGCCCGTGCCCGACAGCAGGTCGCGCAGCGCGTGGAGGTCGACCCAGAGCGTGTTGGTGTTGAAGTACCTATGCCGCGAGGTGTCCTGGAAGGCGTCGACGTCCTCCTCGGGCGTCTGGGCGATCTCGCGCAGGACGAGCCCGCCGTCGGAGACCCGCCGCGCCAGGTGCCCGCCCTTGCGGTCCGACGAGGTCCGGTCGGCGACCTCCATCAAGAACGGCGCGGGTGGGTGGGGTCCGTTCACGAGCCACGCGAGGATCCGCGGGTCCAGCACCGCGCCCAAGTTGTCGGAGTTGGAGACGAAGGCATAGCGGTAGCCACCGTCGAGCAAGGCCTTCAACATGCCCGACGTCACCAAGGCGGTGTAGAGGTCGCCGTGGCCGGGCGGTGCCCACTCCAGCGCCGGATCATCCGGCCACTGCACCGGCGTGAGGTCATCGGCGCGCAGCTTGGGGACCTTGTTCTGGACGAAGTCGACCGGCAGACCGGCAGACAGGTCGTCGTAGCGCTCCAGCGCCGCGAGCGAGTCGGCTTGCGTGGCAAACGAGTTCATCAGCACCAGTGGCAGCCGCGCCCCGCTGCGCTCGCGGAGGTCGAGGATCTGCTCGGCGATGAGGTCCAAGAAGGTGCGCCCGTCTTTGACCTCCAGCAAGGACTTGGCCTTGGTCATGCCCATCGACGTGCCCAGCCCGCCGTTGAGCTTGATGACCACGGCCTGGTCCAGCAACTCCGGGCCCGCCTCCGCCGTCAGCTCCTCGGCGTCGGGCAGGTCGGTCACGGGCTCGATGTCGGCCTCGGCCAACGTCCCCGTCTCGCCCGCGCGCAGCCGCTCGTACTGGCGCGCGAAGCTCTCCACCGCGGCGTCGCCGAGACCCTCGGCGCGCATCTTGTCGACCGCTGCCTCCAAGCCATCCACGCGCGGAAACTTACTGCGCCCGCCTACGGGAGAACGCGCCCGCCCTTGCCGGCGACCCACAGCCAGCCGGAGGGACGCAGCACCGCGACCCGCACGGTCAGCCCGCGATGGCGGCGCAGCGACCGTCGCGCGGCAGCTTTGATGGGGATGCGGACGACGGCCGTGCCGTTGGCGCCAACCCGGAACGGTGCGCGCCCGATCGCCAGCGTGGCAGCGCCGGCCTTGGCGGTGAGGCGCACCGTCCCGGCACATGCCACCGCACGTCGACAGGCAACCTTGACCCGCAGCGGTCCAGCGCCGACCCGGCGGCCGAGCAGCGTGGCGGTGAGCGCGGGACCCGCCGGGGGCGTACCGACCGGCGGCGCCGGTTGTTGCTGCTGCGGTTGCGTCGGCGACACGGGCGGGGTCGGCGGATCGCCGCCGGGCTTCACGACGCTCACGGTCCGCTCGACCCGCGTGCTGAGGCCGGAGGAGTCGGTAACCGTGGCGGCGACGACATGGTCGCCGACTGACGTGAAGCGGGGCTTGAACAGCTCGGGGAAGCTCGGGTCGTCGGCCGCGGCCGGCATGCCATCGAGCGTCCAAGCGAGGGTAAGAGGTTCGCGGTCGGGATCCTCGCCGTGGGCGACGAAGTCCAACCCGGTGTTGAGGACCGCCTTGGTCGCACCCTCCAAGGTGAGCTGGGGCGCCCGGTGCTGGTACTCGTAGGCGCCGATGTCGCGCCAGCCGTCGACGATCCGCGGCAGGCCGTTAAGGTCGGTCTCGCCGTCGCGCAGCGGCCGGCCGCTGCTGTGGTCGATCAGGACCGAGCCGAACGTCGGCGTCGCCTCGACCCAGGTCCGGCCCATGACGGGCGTGTCGAAGACGAAGCTGCCGGCGTCGAGCGTGGCCCCGCCGGACACATCGGCGGTGGCATAGGCGGCGCCCTGGCGGTCGATCGAGCAGCCCGTGCCGATGCTCACGAGGTCGGTCGCGTAGGCGGTGGCGACGGTGTCGCGCACCTCGACGTCAGCCGTGCCGCCGGTGCACTCAGCGCGCACGCCTTGCGCGGTGGCGGGCTGGTTGTCGCCGACCCTCGGGTGCACGGTGACGCTGCGCAAGGTCACGGCGGTCGCGCCGCTGGGGGCTCGCACGTCGATGGCCGCATCGTCGGCGGCGCCAGCGAGCGCGAAGGCCGAGTCGTCGACGATGACCGTGCCGCCGGTGACCCGCATGGCGCTGCCCCCGCTGGAGCCTGGGCCCGAGAGGGCGCCCGCCGTCACGCGAACGCGGGTCAGCGTGAGGGTCGCGGCGTCGGCGACGATGCCCGTGGTGCCCTCGACGCTCGTATCCTGAAGCACGGCGGTGCCGCCATCGGCCAGCACACCGACTGCGTCGGCGGCGGTGCCGGAGGTGATGTGCGTGCTCCGCAGGGTCCCGTCGACGGTGCGCACGGCCGTGCCCGCGGTCTCGTTGACGATCGTCGAGCCGACGATCGTGCCGCGACGCAGGTCGATCGCCGCGGGCGTCCCGCTCCCGCCGGCCTCGAAGCGCAGGCTGCGGACGGTCGCCTGTGGCTCGTCGATCATGACCGGACCGCCGCTGTCGGCGACCATCGTCGGCACGCCCCCAACACCCACGAGCTCCACCACGTTGCCCGCGACGATCGTGAAGCCATGAGCGGTGGCGCCGGCATCGAGCTCGACGCGGTCGGCACCCGGAAGCGCCGCGGCACCGTCGAGCGCGTCCTGCAGCGTGATCGACGTCGTGCCTTGGCAGCCGGCGGGCGCGCCGACGCAGAACGTCTGCGCTTGGGCCGTGGCGGCGGGAAGGAGGAACACGGCGACGAGGGCCCCCGGCGCGAGGGTGCGGAATGGGAGCGGCATGTGACCTCCGTGCTGCGTCGAGAACGACGGATGCTGAGCACTCCAACGGACACACCGTCCGAAGGTTGCGGAGATCCTACTCCCACGAGCGCCGGTAGCGGCGCTGCTCGGCCGTCAACTCGTCGAGCTGCACGCCGAGCGAGGCAAGCTTGAGCCGCGCGACCTCGCGATCGATGTCGTCGGGCACGGGCTGCACGCCGTCAGGCAACGTGCCGTCGGCGGCCGCGAGGTGCTCGACCGACAACGCCTGCAAGGCGAAGGAGAGGTCCATGACCGACGCCGGGTGGCCCTCGCCGGCGGCGAGGTTGACGACGCGGCCGGAGGCCAGGAGGTTGAGGTGGCGCCCGTCGGCCAGGATGTGTTGGGAGACCAGCGGGCGCACGGACCGCCCCTCCCCACCAAGCTCACGCAGCGCGGCAAGGTCGATCTCGACGTCGAAGTGCCCGGCGTTCGCGAGCACCGCGCCGTCCTTCATGGCCTCGAAGTGGGCGCGACCCAGCACGGCGGGCGCGCCGGTCACCGTGATGAAGATGTCGCCACGCCGCGCCGCCTCCAGCGAGGGCATGACCTCGAAGCCCTCCATCCGCGCGTCGAGCCCGGCGATCGGGTCGATCTCGCAGACGACGACCTGGGCGCCGGCACCACGAGCGCGCAGGGCGATCCCGCGGCCGGTCGGCCCGTAGCCCAAGACGACGACCGTGCGGCCGGCGAGCAGCAGGTTGGTCGCGCGCAGGATGCCGTCGAGCGTCGACTGGGCCGTGCCGTAGTGATCGTTGAACACGCGCTCGGCGCGCGCCTCGTTGACGGCGAGGACCGGGCAGGCCAGGCGTCCGTCGGCCTGCATCGCGCGCAGGCGCACCAGTCCCGAGGTCGTCTCCTCGGTCCCACCGAGCAACCCCTCCAACAAGTCCGGCCGTGCGGCGTGCAGCGTGACGAGCAGGTCAGCGCCGTCGTCGATCGTGATTGTCGGCCCACCCACCCCGCGATCCAGCACGTCGGCGACGTGGCCGGCGAACGTGTCGAGGTCCTCCCCGTGACGGGCGAAGACGGCGACGCCAGGCTCGGTCGCCAACGTCGCGGCCACCTCGTCCTGGGTGGCCAGCGGGTTGGCGGCGCACAGGGCGACCTGCGCGCCGCCGGCAGTCAGCGTCGTCACGAGGTTGGCCGTCTCCGCCGTGACGTGCAGGCACGCCGCGACGGTCAGGCCCTCCAAGGGCCGCTGTTCACCGAAGCGCTCGCGGATCGAGCGCAGGACGGGCATCTGGGCATCCGCCCAGGCGATCCGAGTCCTGCCCGCATCCGCGAGCGCCGGATCAGCGATATCGCTGATCAGAGGTCCCTTAGTACCGGTAGTGATCGGGCTTGTACGGGCCTTCCACCGGCACGCCGATGTAGGCCGCCTGGTCGGGACGCAGCTCGGTGAGCTTCACGCCGACCGCGTCGAGATGCAGGCGCGCGACCTTCTCGTCGAGGTGCTTGGGCAGCACGTAGACCTGCTTGTCGTAGTCACCGTTCTTGGTGAACAGCTCGATCTGGGCGATCGTCTGGTTGGTGAACGAGTTGGACATCACGAACGACGGGTGGCCGGTGGCGTTGCCGAGGTTCAGCAGGCGGCCTTCGGACAGCAGGATGATCGTGTGGCCGTCGGGGAACTTCCACTCGTCGACCTGCGGCTTGATGTTGATCCGCGTGGCGGCCTTCTCCAGCCCGGCGACGTCGATCTCGTTGTCGAAGTGACCGATGTTGCCGACGATCGCCTGGTGCTTCATCTTGGCCATGTCGTCGACCAGGATGATGTCCTTGTTGCCGGTCGTCGTGATGAACACGTCGGCGCTGGAGATGACGTCCTCCAGACGGGCGACCTGGTAGCCCTGCATCGAGGCCTGCAGTGCGCAGATCGGGTCGATCTCGGTGACGATCACGCGGGCGCCCTGGGCGCGCAGCGACTCGGCCGAGCCCTTGCCGACGTCGCCGAAGCCGCAGACCACCGCGGTCTTGCCGGCGAGCATGACGTCGGTCGCGCGGTTGATGCCGTCGACCAGCGAGTGGCGGCAGCCGTAGAGGTTGTCGAACTTCGACTTGGTCACCGAGTCGTTGACGTTGATCGCCGGGAAGAGCAGCTCGCCGTCGCGCGCCAGCTCGTAGAGGCGGTGCACGCCCGTCGTGGTCTCCTCGGTGACGCCGAGGATGTCCTCGCCAACCTTGGTCCACTTGCCGGGATGCTCAGCAACGGACTTCTGCAGCAGCGTCAGGAAGACCTTGAACTCCTCGGACTCCGCGTCGGCCGGGTTCGGCACGGCGCCGGCCTTCTCGAACTCGGTGCCCTTGTGGACGAGCATCGTGGCGTCGCCACCGTCGTCGAGGATCATGTTGGGACCGAGGTCCGGGTCACCGCTGAAGCCGGTCAGCGCCTTCTCGGTGCACCACCAGTACTCCTCCAGCGTCTCGCCCTTCCAGGCAAAGACCGGGACGCCCTGGGGATCCTCGGGCGTGCCGTTCGGGCCAACAGCAACGGCAGCAGCAGCGTGGTCCTGGGTCGAGAAGATGTTGCAGGAGACCCAGCGGACCTCGGCGCCGAGCGCGGTCAGCGTCTCGATCAGCACGGCGGTCTGGATCGTCATGTGCAGCGAGCCCATGATGCGGGCGCCCTTCAGCGGCTGCGCAGCGGCGAATTCCTCGCGGGTCTTCATCAGGCCGGGCATCTCGTGCTCGGCGAGGCGGATCTCCTTGCGACCGAACTCGGCCAGGGAGAGATCGGCGACCTTGAAGTCGGTGTGGGTGGCGGTGGCGCTCATGCGGTCTCCGGTGTGGGTTGGGGCTGTCGGGAGCGGACGGCGGCCAGCAGCTTGGAATGCTTCTGCTGCTCGAAGCTCAGCCAGTCGTCGGCGGGAACGTCGGCGGGACGCTGCGGCTTGGCCTCGAACCACGCCTCCACCGCGTCGCGAAGGGGCTGCTCGCGGCGCAGACGTAGCGCGAAGCCGATGTCACCGAGTCCGAGGTCGTAGTCGCCGAGCAGCTCCTTGAGCGTGCGTAGGCGCTGCAGCTCGGCCGCGCCGTAGAGGCGGTAGCCGGCGGCGGAGCGCTGGGGCTCGATCAGCCCGTTGCGCTCGATGTAGCGGAGCATCCGGGGTGACCACCCCGTCGTCTCAGCTGCCTCGTGGATGGTGAGGGCGTCCGTCAACGCCCCAAACCTTACCACGACTATGTCAAGGTTTTGGCGCTTGCGGTCAGCCGGCGGCGCGCAGCACGGTCGCCCGCCGCTTGTGGCCGCGCTCGTAGAGCGCGACAACCGCCCTGGTCGCGGGATCGGCGTCGCGCAGACGAGCGACGATCGCCGCCGCCGGCTGCTGCGCGTAGCCGTCCCAGGGCTCGTCGACGTTCAGGGTTGCGCCGACGTCGTCGGCCGGGCCGAAGGACTCGACCAGCTCAACCTCCTCGTCGACGTGCCCGTCGTCGCCGATCGGGCGCAGCGGGGTCGGCGGCGGCACGTCCAGCTCCGCCTCCGCCTCCTCGCGGGCCACTCGCCGCTCGATCGCCTCGTCAGCCGTGGGCGGCGGCGGGGCGCCGTCGACGCTGGGCGGCGGCGCGGTGGCGGTGGACGCCGGCGTTGTCGCGCGCTGCGGCGTGGCCGTGGGCGCAAAGCGCTCCTGCTGCTCGCGGCCCAAGAGACGGCGCAGCAGCAGCTCGAGCAACAGGAACGGCAAGCGGAAGAGGAGCCCCATGGCCTTCTCGGTGCCCGGCGGCGCCAGCCGCTATGCGCGGTCTGGCTGCTAGCGCTCGGCCAGCTGGCGCTTGAGCTGCTCGATCAGCACGACCGGGCCAGGGTCCACGCCGCGCAGGGCCGCGTGGTAGACCGACACCAGATCGCCGAGCAGCACGAGCGAGAAGACGCGCTCGACCGACGTCGTCCCGCGCGTCGGCACTCGGAAGGTCTGCGCCGCCGCGTCGCGGATCAGCCCTTCGGTCAGCTCGACGCGGTCGGCGATCCGCGGGTGCGTGTCGCTGTCTTCCAAGAAGACGGCGCCAAAGCGGCCCAGCTCAGCCGCACCGGACCAGCCGACGAGCTCGTTGTGGTCGGCCTCGGGCAGCTCGTGCCAGAACGCCGGGATCTTGGCGTTCTCGTTGAGCTGCGTCTTCCAGCGGTAGGCGATAGTCGACGTCGAGCCGGCGCCGTAGATCACCGGGATGGTCCCGACGAGCGCCCGCGCCAGTGCCTTGGCCTCGGAGTCCTCGGCGGCCTCGGGCCCCCACTCGACGACGAGCTCCTCGAGGTGCTCGGCCGCGACGTCGATGTCAGAAGCGCACCGCGGCCCGGCGCCGCAGCGCGCGGCGACCTCCAGGGCGGCGACCGTGATGTAGGCGACCGCGGCGCGCGGCTGCAGCCCGCCAGCGACGGGGATGACCGGCACGCCATCGGCGCGTGCCAGCTCGGCCAGCTTGCCGCCGCTGGTGGCGACGACGCGCGTCGCGCCGAGGGCCCCGGCGGCCTCGTAGGCCGCCAGCGTCTCCTCGGTGTTGCCCGAGTAGGAGGCGCACAGGACCGTCGTGTCGGGCGTCGTCCACGGCGGCAGGCCATAAGCCCGCGCCGAGAGGATCGGCCGCGAGGCCGTGTCGCCCAGCGCGGCACGCGCCAGCGCGCCGCCCATCGCCGAGCCGCCCATGCCCGCGACGACGAGGCCGGCGGGGCTGTCCCACTCGGTCAGCTGCGCCGATTCGGCCTTCCAGAGCGCGTCGCGCAGGTGCTCTGGAATCGCCAGCACGTCGGTCAGCTGGTCGGTCGAGTCGATCCGCCCGATGCTGTCGCGGTCGAGTTCCAAGTTGGTCGTCGTCATGCCTGGCCTCTCATCCCCTGGTGCATCCGATGCACGCACTCCATCAGAACTTGATCGCTCCCGCCGGGAGATCGGTGTCAGGGAAGACCTTGATGCCCGCCGCAAGGACGTTGCCCGCTCCGACTCGGACCCCCTCACCGATCACCGCGCCGCCGCGCACGACGGCCCCGTCGGCGATCGTGACTCCCGCTGCCACGATGCAGTCGGTCAGCTCCGCGCCGGCCCCGACGGTCACGCCGTCCAGCACCACGGAGCGCTCCACACGCGCGCCCGCGCCGATCGTCACGCCGGCGCCCAGGACGACGAGGTTGCCGACCTGCGCGCCGTCGGCGACCGTCACACCGGCGCCAACCCGCTGTACCGGCGCGGTGTGGACGTTGCCCTCCAGGATGTCGAAGGTCCCCTGCAGGTAGCGCTCGGGCGTCCCGATGTCCATCCAGTACGCACCGTCGGCATGCGAGCCGTAGAGCCCCTGGCCGACCAGCGCCGGCCAGATCTCGCGCTCGATCGAGACATTGCGCCCGGAGTCGATCATGTCCAGCACCGAGCGCTGCAGGACGTAGATCCCGGCGGAGATGTAATAGCGGTTGATGCCGTCGAGCTGGCTCGGCGCCGGCTTCTCCAGGAACCCCGTGACCGCGTGCGCCGGATCGCAAAGGACCAGCCCGTAGGCCGACGGATCCTCGACAGGTACGAGGCCGAGCGTCCCGACCGCGCCGGTCGCCTCGTGCTGGGCCAGCTGCGCGGTGACATCGACGTCGGTCAGCACGTCGCCGTTGAGCATCAGGAACCGCTCGTCGAGGCCGACCTGCTCGTCGGCGTACTTCAGCGCGCCCGCGGTCCCGCGCGGCTCGGGCTCGACGACGTAGCGGAGCTTGAGCCCCAGCCCCTCACCGTCGCCCAGCGCTGCGCGGACCTTCGTGGGCTCGAAACCGCAGCTGAGGATCACGTCTTGCACGCCGTGGCCGCGCAGCCACTCCAGCATGTAGACCAAAAACGGCCGGTCGACGAGCGTGATGACGGGCTTGGGCTGCCGCGAGGTCAGCGGCCGCAGGCGCGTGCCCTCCCCGCCGACGAGGATCACGGCCTGCATGCTCAGGACCTCCGGCCGACGCCCTCGTAGGTCAGCCCGGCGGCGCGGACAGCCTCGGGATCGAGCGCGTTGCGGCCGTCGATGATCAGGTCGCCCGCCATCTTCTCGGCGACGGCGGCGAAGTCCAGCTCCTTGAACTCGTCCCACTCGGTGACGAGCACGACCGCGTCGGCGCCGTCGACGACCTCCAACGCGGCGGGCGCGAACTCGATCCCGGTGATCAGCTTGCGCGCCTCGTCCTCGGCGATCGGGTCGTAGGCGACGACCGTCGCGCCCGCGGCCTGCAGGCGCGCGCTGAGCACCAACGAGGTCGCCTCGCGCATGTCGTCGGTGTTGGGCTTGAACGCAAGGCCGAGCAGGCCGACGCGCTTGCCGACGAGCGAGCCGAGGTGCTTCTCCAGCTTGCCCATGACGCGCCGCTTCTGCAGCTCGTTGACCTCGATGACGGAGTTGAGCAATTGGAAGTGGTAGCCCGAGTTGCCGGCCAGCTGCTTGAGCGCCGTGACGTCCTTCGGAAAGCACGAACCCCCGAAGCCGAGGCCGGCCTGCAGGAACTTCGGGCCGATGCGATCGTCCAGGCCCATGCCCTTGGCGACCTCGACGACGTCGGCGCCGGTGGCCTCGCAGACGTTGGCGATCTCGTTGATGAAGGAGATCTTGGTGGCCAAGAACGCGTTGGACGCGTGCTTGATCATCTCGGCGCTGTTGATGTCGGTGCGCACCACCGGCGCGTCGAGCGGCGCGTACAGCGCGGCGACGGCGTCGCCGGCCCAGTCGCTGTCGTCGCCGATGACGACACGGTCAGGATGCAGGAAGTCCTTGACCGCCGAGCCCTCCTTGAGGAACTCGGGGCACGACACGTAGCGGAAGTCCGTCTTGCCGGTCTCGCGAAAGAGGCGCTTGATCGAGTCGCCGGTGCCCGCCGGGACGGTCGACTTCATCACGAGCGCGTGATGGTCGGAGACCGGCATCGCGGCGACCACGGCATGGACCGCGCTGAGGTCGGCGTCGCCCGAGTAGGTGGGCGGGGTGCCGACGGCCACGAAGAGCAGCCGCGCGTGCTCCAACGCGTCGGCGATGTCGGTGCTGAAGTGCATCCGCTCGCGGTTCTTGGCGATCAGATCCTCGAGGCCGGGCTCGTAGATCGGGATCTCGCCCTGCTTGAGGCGCTCGATCTTGTCGGCGTCGATGTCGATGCAGTAAACGTCGCTGCCCAGCTCCGCGAAGCCCGCCGCTGTGACGAGCCCGACGTAGCCGGTTCCAATGACGCCAATGGGTTCCGGAGCTGACATGAAGCGCGAGAGGCTAGCGGAGCGCCCCACGCTGCGGTCTGCTGAGGAGCAGGCCTTTCAGCGGATCCTGCTGACGCTGCGGGCGAGCGCGAGCATCTGCTGATTGCCCAAGCTCGACAGCAGTGTGTTCGAGATCCAATAGACGGCTTTACCCGAGCGCCAGGAGATCAGCCGCAGGCGGCTGCCGTCGTAGAAGAGCTCGTAGGTGCGCCCGCCCAGGCGGCGGCGTTCGCTGGGGTCGTCGAGGATCGGCGGACCCTCCCAGCTGGTCCCCGTAACGCCGTAGTACTGGCCCACCAGCGTCGTCTTGAAGACCATGCGGTAGGCCCGGTACTTGTGGCCGCCGCGGTCGAAGATGTCGTAGGCGCGGCTGTGGTCGGGCAGCATCGACGCACCGCTGATCGCGGCCTTGGGGTAGTACACCGAGAACGGCAGCTTGGTCGCCAGCTCGACGGCCTCGTCCTCGGCGCCTTGGCCTGCGACCTGCACGCCCCGCGGCAGCGCTGTCTTGGCCTTGCGCTTAGACGAGCCCTTCTTCTTGGACACCGCCTTCTTGACGGTGCCGTTCTCGCTGGACTTCGGCGTGCTCGACGGCGTGGCGTTCATGAAGCGCTCGGTCGCCACGGCCAGGTGCGACGGGGTGACGGTCACGTAGTCGCCGGTGATGTCGCCCGGAAAGCGCACCTCCTGCACCGGGTTTTGTGCCGACTCGAAGGCGAGCTTGAGCAGCCGCAGGATCGCGTCGCCGGAGCTGATGTCGGTCTGCGTGTAGCGCCCGAAGATCCTCAGCAGCGCCTTGCGGTCGCTGAACAGCTTGCCGACGCCGATCTGGCTTTTGGCATCAGCCAGGAACTGCTGCTGGCGGGCGGCGCGCGTGAAGTCGTTGTCGAAGTGGCGGTAGCGCACGAAGTCCAGCGCGTCCTGGCCGCAGAGCTTCTGATAGCCGGCCTTGACGTCGATCGTCGCGTAGTTGGGGCCACCGCCGAACGGCGGGCGGTTGTCGTTGAAGTAGCGGCGGTCGACGTCGGTGTAGACGCAGCCGAGGCGATCGACCGCCCGGCGGAAGCCACCGAAGTTCACGTTGACCACGTGGTTGATCGGGATGCGCAGCAGCGACCGGATCGTCTTGACCGCCAGCGTCGGGCCGCCGATCGCGTACGCCGCGTTGATCTTGTCGGTTCCGTGGCCGGGGATGCGGACCTTGAGGTCACGTGGCAGCGACATCACCGCGGTCGCGCCCTTGGAGGGGTCGAGCCGCAGCAGGATGATCGTGTCGGAGCGGACCGGGTTCTTGGCCTTGATGTCGACGAAGCGCTGGTCGGAGCCGAGCAGCAGGATCGTCTGCGGGCCGCCGGCGTCGACGCCGTCCAGCGCGCCAGCCTTGAGCGGCAGCTTGCCGGCGCCGGCGCCCAGGAAGATCGTCGTGTCGTCCTTGATCTCCAGCAGCGCGGCGGTGGAGACCGCGGCGGCGCTGGACAACACGACGACGAGCGCCGCCAGCAGGAAGCGCTTGTACATGCCCCACGCCAGGCGCGGCGGGCGCTCGTCGGTCGGGGTCGGCGTCGGTGTCGCGCTCAAGAGCCGAGGTGGGTGAGGGAACCGGCGATGCCGAGCATCTGCGCGTTGGACAGGCTGAGGGTCAGGGAGTTGGAGACCCAGTAGACGGCGTTCTTGCGCTTCCACGCGACGTAGCGCAGGCGGTTGCCCGCCTTGAACAGCTGCAGGCGGCGGCCGTGCACCGTCAGCGTCGACGTCGGGTTGTCCAGCAGCGGCGGCGTCTTCCAGTCGGTGCCCTGGATGCCGTAGTAGCTGCCCTCCTGAATGTTCTCCAAGACGACCAGCCTGTAGGCCTTGTGCGGGCGCCCGGCGCGGTCGCGGAGCGTGTAGACGCGCGGCGTCGCGTCGGTGGTGGTGCCGTCCTTGACCGTGCTCGCGTAGCGCCCGTTGGGCGTCAGGCGCGAGGGGAAGTAGAGGCGATAGCCCAGGCGATGGCTGGCGACCGTGCGCGCCACGAGATCCTCCCCCGCCCGCGTGGCCCTGGCCAGCTTGGCCTTGGCGACGCGCGCGTTGCCACTGGCGGCCTTGAGCTGCTTCTTGGTCTGCTTGGCCGAGGTCGACTTCTTCTTGACCTTGGGCGAGGCGTGGAAGAACTCGTTGCGCAGCTTGAGCAGCGTGTCCTGGGAGGCCTCGACGTACTCACCGGTCGCGGCATCGCCCGAGTAGACCGGCGGGAACTTGATCTGGGCCACGGGGTGGCCGGCGGAGAAGATCGCGAGCTTGGCGAGCTTGAGCACGCCCTTGACCGAGCGCAGGCTCGCATCGGTCTGGGTGCTGCGCTGCATGATCTTGATGAGCTTGCTGCGGTCGTTGATCAGCGCTGAGCTGCTGAGCTGGTCCTTGGCCGAGCGCAGGAAGTCCTGCTGGCGGGCGGCGCGCACGATGTCGGAGTCGGCGTGGCGGAAGCGGACGTAGTCCAGCGCGCGCTGGCCGCAGAGCCGCTGGTAGCCGGGGTCGATGTCGATCTCGGCGTAGTGCGCGGAGACCGGCAGGCCCAAGTTGGAGTGGTAGTAGCGGCGGTCGACGTCGGCGTAGATGCAGCCCAGCTCGTTGACGACCTCGCGGAAGCCACCGAAGTTGACGTTGATGATGTGGTTGATCTTGAAGTCTTCGCCGAACAGCGACTTGATGGTCTTGGCCGTCAGGTCGGCGCCGCCCAGCGAGTAGGCCGCGTTGATCTTGTTGATGCCGTAGCCCGGGATCAGGACCTTCAGGTCACGCGGGATCGAGAGGACCGCTGTGGCCTCCTGATCGGGATCCATGCGGACCAGCAGGATCGTGTCCGAGCGCGCCGGGTTGCTGCGCTTGAGCAGCGGGTTGTTCTTCTTGATGTCCGAGAAGCGGCGATCGGAGCCGAGGATCATGATCGTCTGCGGCTTGCCGGGCTTGGCCTCGGTGACTTCCTGGGTCGGCACCGGCGGCGGCGCCCCCTTGGGCGGCTCGAGGCCGGACTTGATCTGCAGGAGCGCCGCGGTCGACGTCGCGCCTGCGGTCAGCAAGACGATCACCACCAGGCTCCCGAGCGCGCGCACCAAGAAGCGCAGCCCCTCGCGCGGGGGCCGGTTGTCCTGCGGCGCGGTCACGCCAAGCCACCCTCAACCGCATGGAGGTCTGGACCGTCCGTGCTCTCACGCTCCAGCCAGGTCGGCAGCAGCGCGACGAAGTCCGTCAGCGCCTGGCGGAAGCGGCGCAGCGAGGCGATCGACACCCACTCCTCGGGGCCGTGATGGCCAGCGCCAACAGGGCCGAACTCGACGGCCGGGATCCCGGCCTCGAGGAACGAGATCGCGTCCGACGCGCCGTCGCGGCCGATCGACAGCGCCTCACCCTCGATCGAGCGGCCGATGCCCTCGCGCAGCGCACGCACGTACGGGTTGCTGCGTGACACCACGGCGGGCGCACGCGTGAAGCACTTGAGCACCTCAAGGTCCGGGATCGCGCGGATCTGGGAGAGGATCTCCCCCGGGTCTTGGGTCGGCAGGTAGCGGATGTCGACGTCCATCGTGCAGCGGTCGGGGACCTTGTTGAAGGCGTCGCCGCCCTCGATGCGCGCGAGGTTGATCGACGGGCGGTCAAAGAGATCGGAGGACTCGCGGCTGAAGGGCAGCGTCTCGATCCGCCGGAAGGCGTCGTGGGCCTTGAGGATCGCGTTGTCGCCCAGCCATGGCGTGGAGCCGTGCGCCGCGACGCCGCTGACGGCCGCGCGCACCGCGAGCACGCCCTTGGCCTGAATGCCGATGTGGAGGTCGGTCGGCTCGCCGGTCAGCGCGAAGTCGCCGCGGTAGCCGCCGGCGACCAGCACGTCGGTCGAGCGGCTGGAGACGTCCTCTGACTCCTCGTCGGGGACGCAGACGAAGCGGATGCGGACGTGCTCGTTGTCGGCGACGTCCTTGACCGCGCACATCATCGCCGCGAGCGCGCCCTTCATGTCGTAGGCGCCGCGGCCGATGAGCCGGTCGCCCTCGATCCGGGGCTCGAACTGCGAGGCGTACGCTGGCACGACGTCAAGATGGCCATGCAAGATGACCGTCGGCGGGTCTTCGAAGTTGCGGGCGCCAACGTCGACCATCACGACGGGCAGGCCGTCGTGCTCGAGGCTCTTGACCTCGAGCTCGCGCGACTCCAGCCACCCTTTGACAAAGCCCGCGGCGGCCCGCAGGCCATCCAGCGTCGACGTGTCATAGGAGATCAGCCGCTCAGCGAGGACGCGTTCGTCCATCCGGCCCAGGCTATCGAGCGGGGCGGTTGGGTGAGGATCACGAAGTAGGGTGGCGTCATGGCGGGCCGCATCGTGTTGTTCGGAGCCACCGGCTACACCGGCGAGCTGACCGCGCGCGAGCTTGCGGGGATCGGCGAGCGCCCGGTGCTCGCGGCCCGGGATGGCGCGCGCGTGCGCGCGCTAGCCGATGAGCTCGGTGGGCTGGAGTGGGCGGTCGCTGATGTAGGCCGAACGGAGAGCGTGCGAGCGCTCGTGGAGCGCGGTGACGTCCTGGTCTCCTGCGTTGGGCCGTTTACGCGCTGGGGCGCGCCGGCGGTGGAGGCCGCGATCGACGCGGGCGCCCACTATCTGGACTCGACCGGCGAGACGCCGTTCATCCGGCGGATCTTCGAGCAGTGGGGCCCACGCGCCGACGCTGCCGGCTGCGTACTGCTCACGGCGATGGGCTACGACTGGGTCCCCGGCAACCTCGCGGCCGCGCTGGCGTTGACCGAGGCCGAACCGACTGATGCAGCGACGCGCGTCGCCGTCGGCTACTTCCTGCGCGGCGCGGCGGGGATGAGCGGCGGCACCCGCGCCTCGGCGGCCGGCGTCTTCCTGGAACCGTCGTTCGCCTGGCGCGGTGGGCGGATCGTGACCGAGCGCGGAGGCGCGCGCGGGCGCTCGTTCCTGGTCGACGGTCGGACGCGCAAGGCGATCTCGGCGGGCTCCTCTGAGCACTTCGCGCTGCCGCCGTCGTTTCCTGAGCTGCAGGAAGTTGATGTCTACCTCGGCTGGTTCGGTGGCGCCTCAGACGCGCTGCGCGCGGTCTCGCTCGGCCTCTCGGTCGCCACGCGCGTCCCGCTAGTCCGTGAGGTGCTCGGCGAGGTAGTAGGACGAGCCGTCAAGGGCAGCACCGGCGGGCCGGACGCCGAGGCGCGCGCCGCGTCGGGGTCGGTGATCGTGGCCGAGGCCTGCGACGGCGCCGACCGTGTACTCGCCCGGGCGCACCTGGCGGGGGTCAACGGCTATGACTTCACCGCCGGCATGCTCGCCTGGGGCGCGCGGGCAGCGGCGGCCGGCCGGCTGCAAGGAACGGGCGCGCTGGGGCCGGTCGCCGCCTTCGGCTTGCAGGCGCTATCTGAGGGCGTCCGCTCCGCCGGAATCGAGCGCGTCCGCTGAGCGTGCGATACACCGGCGGGTAGTTCGTCACTCGCCGATCAAGCGTCCACTTCGCCGCAAGTTCTCCCGGCGGGCTCCGTTCACGTGAGCATGGACCAGCACACCGGAGCCGAGACTTGCACCGCCTGCGGGCAACCGTTCATCGTGCCGGTTGCGCTGCTGGAGCTCATCGACGAGGGCCTCTACCTGCTCGCGCTGCACTGCAACAACTGCAACGGCCTCTTCACTGGCGTCTACGAGGACGCCGAGCTCGAGGCGCTCGAGCACGCCAACGACCGCTCGACAGCTGAGATGGAGGCCGCGCTGGACGTCGTCGCGGCCGCACAGGCTCAGCCGCTGACGCGGCTCATGGACCTGCTGGGGCCGTAGTTCAAACGCTGGGGCGCGCAGTACAAGCGCGGGTCGTAGTGCGCAACGGGATCTGTCGTCACCGAGGAGAGCGAGCGGAGCCGGTGCTTCGACGTGCCGTGTGTCGTCCGCGGAGGCCTGGCCCGGCGATCCGCTCGGTCTCGAGAAAAGCACCCATACGGTCCATAGGTCGAGACCGATGCTCTCCCGCTCCCGCGGACGACAGTCCAACGCCTCGAAGCGCAGCTAGTGCTCGCCGCCGCCCTCGACGAGCGTGAGGAACGCC
>CAWHID010000030.1:0-169447 GCA_963829185.1 uncultured Conexibacteraceae bacterium | reverse complement strand
GATGTTCACGCCCGCGATCCGGACCGGCGAGTTGGGCCGGATGTTGTTGGCGTTGACGAACACGGCGTTGACGCGGAAGCCGTTGGTAAACGGCACGTGCTTGGAGAAGCCGGCGTAGACCACGATCGCGCAGAGGACGAGCGCGGGCAGGCCGGCCGTCAGCGGGTTGATCCCGTGACGGTCCTTGCGCGGAACGCGCTTGCGCTTGTCGGCGTCCGCGCTCATGGCTTAGGCGTGTCGGAGGAGGTGGTCGTCGTCTGCGTGGCCTTGCCCTGGTTGCCTGCGACGTTGCCGATGACCTGCTTGCCGGCCGTGTAGGTCTCGTTGCCGGCCTCACGCTTCTGCGTCTGCCCCGGCGCCGCGGTGTTGGGGTACGGGTTGCTGTGCAGGAAGTTGTCGCGGGTCGGCCCGTTGGCCGGCGCCGAAGACGGGCTGCCCTCGTTGTTGGGGCCCTGGGGCGAGGCGACGATCATGAAGCGCTGGCCGGTGCCGTTGTTGTCGCCCTCGCTCAGCAGCGAGGCGACGTTGCGGAAGAACAGGGTCCGGTCGTTACAGACCGTCTGACTCGGCGTGAGCGTCGCCAGCAGCGGGTTGGCGATCCGCGCGGTGTCGCCGAGGTCCTGGACGCCGAGCGCGACGAGCGGGTCCTCGGCGAAGCGCTGTAGCGCGGTGAAGGTTGGTACGAGCCGCTTGTTGAGCGCGGCGGCGTGGCGCAGCGCCGGCTCGCCGACGGTGAAGGCGTCGGCGAGTCAGCGCGGCACCCGACAGCGCCTTGGCGCCGGGTCGCAGGTCGCGGAAGAGGCCTTCGCTGTTGGCCAAGAACGGGCGCTGCTTGGGCAGCTCCTCGATCGCGGTCTGCAGCGCCGGCGGGCCGCCACTGATGCTGTCCTGCAGGTAGGCCCGCGCGATCGCGGCGAACGCGGTGAACGTGGTGTCCAGGTTGCGCAAGAGCGCTGCCTGGTCCTCGGCGACCGGGGCGACGACGCCGACGTGCGGCCCAGCGCCTCGGACAGGCGGCCGAGCTTGGTGCGGTCATCGGCGAGGTTGGCCATCGCGGGACCGAGCGCGAGCAGCAGCGGGTTCAGCGACTGGATCGCCTCGTTGAGATCCTTGCCACGGCCGGCGAGCCCGTTGCCGAAGCCCTCCAGCTGCTTCTGGGCGGCGTTTCGCGTCTTCTCGTCGAACGTGCTGAGGAACTCGTCGAACTCGACGGGCGCGGGGGTTGCCGCCTTGAGCGGGATCGTCGCGCCCTCCCCATAGCCGTCGGTCGACGTGCCCTTCGTGAGCTCGACGTACTTCAGGCCCAGCGCCGAGCGCGACCGCACGAGGATCGTCGAATCGACCGGCAGCGGCTTGACCGCCGTCTCCAGCTTGAGGTGCAGCTGGGCGATGACCTTGCCGGAGGCCAGGCGCTTGGGCGTGATCTCGTCGACGACGCCGACGCGCGTACCGCCGATGCGGATCTCGTTGCCCGGGACGAGGTTCGCCGCGCTGGGGACGTCGGCGGTGAGCGAGTAGGTCGGGACGAACGGCAGGCCGTTGTTGGCGTTGTAGGCCAAGAAGACGGCGACGAGCACGACCAGCGTGGTCGCCGCGCCGATCAGCACGGGGTTGGCGGCGATCGATGGCGAGGCGCGCCGCATCAGTCGCCCAAGAGGTAGTCGAGGAGGGTCTGGCTCGCGCCAGCTGACGGCGGGGTCGCGGTCGACGGCGGGGTCGCAGCCGACGGCGGGGCCGCAGCCGACGGCGCGGTCGCCGTCGCGCTGGCGGGGACGTTGCTCACCGGCGCGGAGACCTTAGCGGCGCGCGCGCTGGCGGCGGTGGCCGCGGGCTTCTCGAAGTTGGCCGAGCAGCCGGGCGTCGGCTCCGTCGAGTAGGTCGTGCAGGACGTCAAGACGAAGACGGCGCGGAGGTAGTGGCCGAGCGAGTCATAGCCGTTGGTCGACATGGTCGAGAAGAACACGAAGTCCATCAGCCGCTCGATGCCGCCCGTGGACTTCAGGCTGCTGAGCAGCGCGTCGAGGTTCTGGACCGTCGGCTTGGCCTCGCCGGCGAAGGCGCGCAGATCGGTGACGATCGGCTTGGCCTTGATGAGCGCCTGATCGCCGACGTCGGCCGCGTCGCCCAGCGACGTCAGCGCCGGCGTGGCCGCCGCGCTAAACGGCCCGAGCTGCTTGATGACCTGGTTGATCTGCGGCGCGGCGGCGTTGAGGTCGGTCAGCACCGGCGTCATCTGGTCGGCCAAGCCGCCGAGACGCTGCATCGTCGGCTTGAGCTGCGTCAGGAAGGCCGGCAGCTTCTGCAAGCTCGCCTCGATGTCGCTGCGGCGCTGCGCGCTGGCCACCGCCGTCGTGTCGGCCTTGTCGATGAAGTTGGCGACGTGCGCCTTGTCGCGGGCTAGGGGCCGCAGGATCTCGTCGCTGTTCTTGGCCAGCTGGGCGAGCGTCTGGTTCTGGTCGGCAAGGATCTTCAGAACCTTGTCGGTCTCCTGAAGGGCCGGGTTGGCCTCCTTGACCGCCTCGCGCAGCTGCGCCCCGTTGGCGGCCAGGCCCGTGCCGAGCTCGTTGATGATGATCGAGAGGCGCTGGCGGTAGGGCAACCGCATGATGTTGCCCACCAGATCGAGATCGATCGGCTTAATCGTCTGGGAGTCGGGCAGGAGGTACTCGCCCTTGCCGGGTCCCTTCTCGATCTTGTCGAGCGCCGGCGCAGCGGCGTCACCGGCGGCGCGCGGCTGGGTCGGCGTGCACTCGACGAAGCGCTCGCCGATCAGCGACTGCGGGCGGACCGTGCAGGTCGCGTCCTTGCGGAAGTCCTTGAACCCGGGCTCGGTGATGTCCAGGACGACCGCGGCCTTGTGGTCGGGCGTGACGTCGAGCGCCGCGATCTTGCCGACCTTGACGCCGGAGATCTTGACGTCCTCGCCGGGGATGACCGTGAAGGCGTTGCTGAAGATCGCGCGGACCTTGTAGCCGCCCTGGTCGTCGTCGCCGGCGCCGGTCCCGAAGAGGACGAGCACGAGCGCGGCGGCCGCAACGGCGGCGGTCACGGCGATGAGGCGCACGCGCATCATGGGCCGGGCGGGACGATGCTCGAATCGCAATCCGAGCCTTCGGGGGCGTAGGGGTTGGAGCCGTCGGCGGCGGATTGGGTCGCCGCGCCCGGGCAGCGGCGAACCTTGCCCGACTGCAGGCCGACCTGGCGCTCGGCGGGCTTGAGCGCCGTCAGCAGGCCGCCGGCCGGGGTGTCGGTGAACTGGAAGGCGTTGACAATCGGCGAGATCCGGGCGAAGTGGCCGTTGGCGTCGTAGTTGGCCGTGGACTGCCCGAAGTCACGGAACCAGCCGATCAGGTCCGGCGCGTAGGGCCGGATGAACTGGAGCACCGGCGTGCTCTGCTCCAGGCCCTTGATCGTGTGCTGGAAGGTCGGCGTTGCGACCTTGGTCAGCTGCGGCTGCTTGCGCAGCAGGTCGATGAGGTCGTTGCCCGCGCCTGGGCGGCTAATCAGCGTGCGCAGGTCCTTGACCGTCGGCTGCGCGTCCCGCAGCAGCGGGCGCAACTGGGCGAAGAACGGGGCCAGCCGCGGCGCGACCGGCTTGGAGGCGTCGACGAGCTCATCGAGGTCGTCCAGCGTGGAACGCAGGTTGACGAACGTCGTGTTGGCCTGGCGCAGCGTCTGTGGCAGCGCGGTCAGCGCCTGGTCCAGCGACGCGCTCTCGGACGCGATCGCGGCGGCCGTCGTGTTCGCGTTGCCCACCAAGCTGGAGAGGTCGTCGCGCCGCGACGCCAGCGCCGTCGTCGCGCGTGCGGTGTAGATGATGAAGTCCTGCAGCGACTGCTGGTCGCGGTCGAGCTCGTTGACCAGTTGCGAGGTGGTGCTGAGCGCCGGGTTGAAGTACTTCAGGGCCTCGTTGGCCTTGGCGCCCTTGCCGTCGTACTGCTGCGAGGAGCCCTTGATGACCTGCTGCAGCGACTTGCGCGCCTCGGGGTCGAGCGTGTCGAACAACTGGTCGAGGTCGACCGAGGTGGTGGTCCTGTCGAGGCCGAGCGTCGCGCCGTCGTCGAGTTTGGGGGCCGAGTTCGGGCCGGGTGCGAGCGAGATGTAGCGGTTGGCCACGCCCGACAACGAGCCGGAGCGGATCGTGGCCGTGGTGCCGAGGTGCAGCGGCGCGTAGGGCTCGTCGACCTGGACCCGGACCTCGGCGAGGTTCTTGTCGGAGAGCTTGATGTCGGCGACGCGGCCGATGCGACGGCCACCCACCTGCACGTCGTTGTCCTTGACGAGCTGGCCCGCGCTCTGGAAGACAAGCGTGTACTCGTGCTTGTTGGAGCCCGTCAGCAGCAGGATCGCCACGACGGCAGCGACAGCCAGCACGCCGACGGCGAGCCCGCGGGTGAGCGTCATGCAGTTGCCGCGCTACGCGCGGCGGGTACGAAAGGACAGGACGATGAGTGAGACAGGACCGTGTGGGGTTCGGTGCTTGCCGGAGACCGGCCGATGATCTTCTTGAGTTGTTGTGAGGGTGTTAGGCCTCTGCGCCGGAGGTGCCCGGCAGTGCCCGCGCTACTCCATACCCAGCGGCCCCTGTGACTCGCCGCTGAGGAACTGCCGGACGAACGCGTTCTCGGAGTTGAACAGCTCCTCGGCCGGCCCGGACTCCACGATCCGGCCTCGCCAGAGCACGCAGATGAACTCGGCCACGCGGCGCGCGCTCATGATGTCGTGCGTGATGACCGTGTAGGCCCCGCCGTTCTCCTCATGGATCTCCTGGATCAACTCGCACAGCAGCGCCGTGCGGACCGGGTCCAGGCCGGAGTCCGGCTCGTCGAAGAGGACGATGTTGGGGTCCAGCACCAATGCCCGTGCGAACCCCGCGCGCTTGCGCATTCCCCCGGAGAGCTCGTTGGGCATCTTGTCGTGGGCGTCGCCGAGGCCGACCTCGTCGAGCCGCCTGCGGACGATGTCGAGGATCTCGTCTTCGGACTTGTCGGTGTGCTGGCGCAGCGGGAAGGCGACGTTGTCAAGCAGGTTCATCGAGCCGAACAGGGCCCCGTCCTGAAACAGGACGCCGAACTTTTTGCGCATCGCGAAAAGCTCGTCGTCGGTCATGTTCGGGACCGACTCGCCGTGGACAAGGACGTCGCCCTCGTCCGGATAGAGCAGGCCGACCATGTGCTTGATGCAGACCGACTTGCCGGTGCCCGACGGGCCGAGAATCATCGAGATCTTGCCCTCGGGCAGGCCCATGTTCAGGCCGCGGAGGATCTTGTTGCGGCCGAAGGCCTTGTGGACGTCGACGAACTCGACGGCATCCGGCACGCCCGTCGGCCGGTTCAGGCCGGTGTGCCACTGGTACTCGTCGTCGCCGTCGCCATCGGTCGGCGGGGCCTCGCGCACCACGGAGGCGCGCGTCGGCTGCTCGTCGGCCGCCAGGCGGGGGCTCGCGGCCGTCGATGGCGCGGGCGCGGGCGCGTCGAGGTCGTCGCCCTCGTAGCCATCGGCGTAGGGATCGCGGGGGGTCTCGCTCATGTCTTCTTCAGCCTCCGATGGGTGCTCTTGGATTGGCGCCCCAGAACACCTGTGTTCCCAACATCCCGATGAGATGCACCAAAACGATGTTCATCACCATCGACTTCGCGGTGGCTGTCCCCACGCCAACGGGTCCTCCGCCCGCGTGGTAGCCGTAGTAACACCCCACGAGCACGATGGCCGTGGCCATCGCCATGCCCTTGATCACGCTGTAGAGCAGGTCGGGTGGGTTCTGGAACATCCAGAAGATGAGCGAGAAGCCGCCAGAGCTCACCTCCCCGATCTGCTGCACCACAGCGAGATAGCTGGCGAAGAAGCCGGCGCCGACCGCCGCCATGTACATGAAGGGCAGCACCAGCCAGGAGGCCAGCAGGCGGGTCGCGCAGAGGAAGAGCACGGAGTCGATACCCATGACCTCCAGGGCATCGATCTCGTCGGAGATCCGCATCGAGCCGAGCTCGGCGACGATGCCGGTGCCGACCTTGGCGGCCATCATGTAGCCAAAGCCGTAGGGCACGATCTCGCGCAGGTCGCACCACGCGGCGAAGACGCCGGAGTAGGCGGGCGCGCCCTGCGCGCGCGTGAAGTAGGCGCCCTCGATGCCGCACTGCAGGCCGACGATGAAGACCAGGCCCCAGATGACGATCGTGGAGCCGAGGATGAGCACGCCGCACTGGCGCAGGGTCTCGCCGAAGAAGTGCAGGACCCGCAGGCTGTAGACCTGCCCGAGGATCCGGCCGCTGAACTTCGCGATCTCGCCGAAGCTGGAGATCCACTCGCGGGGAAGCGCAAACCAGCCGCCCATGACTAGCGGATCACCGTGATTTCAGGATGGGTTGCGAGCAAGGTCTGTGTGAACACGTAGTTGAAGGCGAACACGCCCAGGAACGTGATCACCACCGCCTGGTTGACGGCCCTGCCGACCCCTTCGGCACCACCACTGGCCGTCATCCCCTTGTAACAGCAGACGATCGCGGTGATCGCCCCGAACATCGTGCATTTCAGCAACGAGCCCCAGAGGTCCGTCGTCGAGGCGTTCGTAAAGAAGGTCGCCCAGAACGGGCCGAGCGGCGCGCCGTTGACCAGCGTCGCGATGAGACCGCCGGTGACGCCGAAGATGATGGCGAAGATGTCGAACAGGCCCGTGACGAGCATCAGGGCCAAGAAGCGCGGGACGACGAGGTTCTTGACGGGATCGACACCGAGGACCTGGAGCGCGTCGAGCTCCTCGCGGATCTTGCGCGCGCCGAGATCGGCGGTGATCGCGGTGCCGGCCACGCCGGCGACGATGATCGCGCAGACGAACGGCGCGAACTCGCGGATGACCGCCAGCACGAAGAAGCCGCCGAGGCGGTCCAGCGCGCCGAAGAGGATCAGGAAGTTCGCGGCCTGCAGACCCGGCGCGCCGTAGGAGACGGCGACCGTCGAGATCATCAGCGGCAGCCAGCAGAGGCGCAGCGCGAAGAGGAACTGTCCAACGAACTCACTGCCGTATGGGTACGGCGGACGGAGGGCAGACACCAGCGTCTTCCCCGTCAAGATCATCATGTCGCCTACTTCTTCGAGCAGGCTCTTCGCCGGGGCGAATGCCCGATCGGCAACCGTGCTGACCACGCGTTCTCGGACCTCTCCTCTTGCAACCCTCGGGTGCGCCTGCGCACAGACCACCCGCACGGCGGCCAGTCTATGGGACCGCCGTCACCCCTGCCAACCAGGAACCCAACGTGCTCTTGGGTTCCACCTGCGCTGCGCGACACCTCCCTCTGGTACGTTCCCGCCGCAGTGGAGGGGTCCAGAAGAGCCTTGCGGGCGACGAGCGTCGCCGCGATCATCGCGGCCGGCTTGGTCGCGGGCTGCGGCAGCGGCGAGCGCCAAGACGTCGACGAGCGCTCGGGCACCTACGAGGTCAAAGTCCTGAAGGCCTCGTTCCCGCTCCACCAGCGGCTGGCGAACTCGGCCGTCATGCGCGTCGTCGTGCGCAACGACTCCGACAAGACGATCCCCAACGTCGCCGTCACCGTCAGCTCCGATGACGACACCAAGGGCGGCGCCGGCTTCACCACGCGCTCCACGGGCGCCGACCTCGCCGATCCCACCCGCCAGCTGTGGATCGTCGACAGGGGCCCGCGCGGCGGCGACACCGCCTACGTCAGCACCTGGGCCCTCGGCGCGCTCCCCGCCGGGCGCACCAAGACCTTCGAGTGGCATGTCACCCCCGTCGTCGCCGGCACCCACCTGCTGCGCTGGCACGTCGCCGCCGGGCTCAACGGCAAGGCCGTCGCCCGCACCGCCAACGGCCGCGAGCCCGCCGGCACCTTCCGGGTGCGCGTGGCCAGCAAGCCCGCGCCGGTAAAGGTCGACCCGAAGACGGGCGACATCGTCAGCTAATCCGCGCCAGTAGGCGCGGTTTGCGGTACGCACGGTCGTGGCTGAGGGTCGACGGTGCAGTGCCGGCGGGCGCCAGCCCGTCAAGCGCGGCGGCGGCCCTCAGGCGCGAGCGGGCGGCCGCAAACCGCCCTACTTCGGTAACCGTGGCGCGATGATGCGGTAGGCCTTGAGGCCGAGGCCCAGGCGCTCGCGGTCCTCGGAGAGCATCGGATCGAGCGTCGTTAGCTCCTTCACGCGCTCCAGGCGGTAGGCCACGGTGTGGCGGTGCGCGTAGATCGCCGAGGCGGTCGCGTTCATGTTGCAGTTCTGCTCGAGGTAGGCCTCCAGCGTGCCGACGAGGTCGGTCCGGTACTGGTCGTCGTAGCGGACGATCGGCGCGACGGTGTCCTCGTAGAAGGAGCGCACCTCCTCGGGATGGGAGGCCAGCACGCGAAACAGCAGCCGGTAGGTGCCGGTGCCGATCTCGTCGAAGCCGTCCCAGCCGCTGGCCCCGGGCGGGTGGGACTGTTTCAGGACGTCGAGGACCAGCTCAGCCTCTTGGATCGCGCGCGGCAGCTCCGCGGGATCGGAGTAGAAGCTCGAGACGCCGACGGTCCCGTGACGGCGCAGGCGCGTCGCCAAGGCGCGGCCGCGCGCCGTGGTGGTGTCGGGCGCGTCGTCGCCGCCGGTGCCAGGCAAGATCGCGTAGACGCGCCCGTCGAGGTGCTCGGCTAGCGCGCCCGGCTCGTCACCGGTGATCGTTGCGATCACGTGGCGCGGGCGGTCGGTCGTCAGCTCGGCGCAGAGCGCGACGGCGCCGCGCGCCAGGTCACAGCCCAAGCGTGCGGCGCGCCGCACGACCTCGCGCGGCTCGAGATCCGGCCGCGAGCGGAGGTCCTCCAAGAACGAGCCGCGCAGGTTCTGCTCGACCTCCTCCTTGGCCTCCTCGACGGCGACCTCGGTCAGGCACGCGACCGCGGCGAGGTGCAGGAAATCCGCGGCCTCCGGGTGCGGACCTGGCCTGGCCGGGTCCGGATCGCGCAACAGCACGACCGCCCCGACGACGTCGTCGCCCGACTGGATCGGCACCTCGGCCGCCAGCGCCTCGGGGACCTGCGACGGCCGGTCGCGGACGCGGTCGGCGACATAGTGGCGCACCTCCTCCAGGACCTGCTCGCGCACGCCGCCTTCACCGCCGGCCGCAGCCGCCGCGTCCAGCCGCGGGACCACGATCGCCACCGGGGCGCCCGCGGCCTCCGCGGCCAGCGCCGCGACCTGCTGCAGGCCGTCGCCGCCCAGCACGGCATCGACCATCTTGAGGTGGACCGACCGCAGTCGCTCCACCAACGAACCTGCTGGCGAGGCGGCAGACTGGATGCCGGGGTCCGTGTTCCCCACCGCCTCGCCCATGGTCAGCTCTCCTACGTGGCCGGCGCGGCGTCGGGGTGGGCTTGGAGGATCTCCTCGCCCGCCTCCCCCGTCCGCACGCGGTAGGCCTCTTCGATCGGCATGACGAACACCTTGCCGTCGCCGACGGCACCGGTGCGGGCGTGCTTGAGGATCGTGTCCACGATCGTCTGCACGTCATCCGAGGCCACGACGCACTCCAGCTTGATCTTCGGCCGAAGGTAGTTCGTGAGCTCGGCGCCGCGATAGCGCTCGGTGATGCCCTTCTGACGGCCCGAGCCCTTCACCTCGCTGATAGACAGCGAGGGGAACCCGAGGTCGAGGAGCTCCGTACGAATCGGCTCGAACGCCTCGTGGCGGATGTATGCCACCACCATCTTCATGTTGCGGGAACCTCCGTCGGGGTTGCGATGGGCCCGGCGCCGACTGCGGCGGCGGTCCCCTGAGGGGCCGCACCGTAGCCGACGAGCTCCGGGGCCGGGATGAACTGCTCGGGGTACCCGTACATACCGTGCTCGGAGATGTCCAGCCCGGCCAGCTCCTGCTCCTCGCTGACGCGGAGCCCGTAGGTCTTCTTGATGATCCAGAAGGTGCCGTAGCTCATGGCGAACACGAAGCTGAAGGCGATGACCAGGCCGACGACCTGGGCGATCAGCTGCGCGAACGAGCCCGAGTAGAACAGGCCACCGTCGGGATCACCGAAGGCGTTGTACTTGGCAAAGCGCGGGGCGGTGAAGAACCCGCACGCGATGGTTCCCCACACGCCGCACAGACCGTGAGCGGTCAGCGCGCCGACCGGGTCGTCGATCTTCTTGTCGATGGCGTAGATGCCGAGCGGCACGATGATGCCGGCGATGAGGCCGATCGGGATCGCCGCCCACGTCTCGACATAGCCCGACGGGGCCGTGATCGCGACCAGCGCACCGATTGCGCCGTTGCCGGCCATGCCGATGTCGATGGTCTTCGTGGAGAAGTAGCTCGTCGCGATGGCACCGAGGACGCCACAGGCGGCCGCGATGTTCGTGATGATGATGATCTCCGGGGCGCGGCCGTCGAGCATGCCGAGCGCCGTGCCGCCGTTGAACCCGAACCAGCCGAGCCAGAGGATCAGCACGCCGAGGCCGAACAGCGGCATGTTGTGCCCCGGGATCGCGCGCGGCTTGCCGTCAGGGCCGTACTTGCCCTTGCGCGGGCCGAGCAGCAGCAACGCTGCGAGCGCGCCCGTCGCGCCGATCAGGTGGACCGCCGTCGAGCCGGCGAAGTCCTGCATGCCGACGATGCCCGTGCCGAGCCAGTCGCCGTTCTGCAGGAAGCCGCCGCCGAACACCCAGTGGGCGCCGAGCGGGTAGATGATCGCCGAGAAGACGATCGCGTAGATGATGTACACGCCGAACTTGATGCGCTCCAGCGTGGTGCCCCAGACGATCGCCAGCGAGACCGCGCAGAACACGAACTGGAAGAAGAACTTCGCCTCAACGGTGACGTCGAAGATGCCCATGACCGGGAAGGCCGTGGCCGGGTCGCCGTAGCCCTTCAGGAAGAACCCTTCCCACCCGAAGACGTTGAAGCTGTCAGAAACCGGGGCGCCGAAGGCAAGAGCGAAGCCCACCGCGTAAAAGCAGACCGCGGCGATCGAGAAGTTCGTGAGGATCTTCGCGACTAGCGTGCCGGCGTTCTTCCCGCGGGAGAAGCCGACTTCAAGAAACAGGAACCCCGCCTGCATGAACATGACCAGGCAGGCCGCGAAGACGACCCACATGGTGTTGATGCCGCGTGCTTCCGGGAACGGCGCGACGGAACCGTCGGGCTTGATGGTGTCTGCCAGGCCTGTCGCCGGCAAAACGAAAGCGGCCAATGCCCCCACACAGAGGGCCCGGACCACGGTGGAACGTCTCATGTGACCTCCTAGTCGAGCGTGCCCCGGCAGTCTCTTGCTCAGGAGCCCTAGGGTCCTTAGCCCGATGTCGAAAGATCGTCGACCGTCCTTCGCCACCTGGTCGAGACGGTCTGGGCGGGCGGGCCTACTTCAGGGCGAAGCCGCTTCACCGGAGTTTGGACATCGGTACAAGGCGCCTTACACGCGCGAGAAATAGGCTCGGCGCATGCCCTCGGGCCCCGCATACGCACAGGAGGAAGTTCCCGCCCCATGAGTTCCCGCCAGCAGAACGTCACGGCAGCCCAGTGGTCGGTCAACGGCGGCGCCCTCGGCGCTACCGACCTGACCGCTCCCGGCGCCAACGCCTTCGGCGCCAACGTCTTTACGATCGATGAGCAGCGCGCGCGCTTGCCCAAGCACGTCTACAAGCAGCTGCAGGCCACGCTCGAGGCCGGCTCGCCCCTGGATCCGACGCTCGCCGACGCCGTCGCCCAAGCGATGCGCGAGTGGGCGATGGAGAAGGGCGCGACCCACTACACCCACTGGTTCCAGCCGCTGACCGGGCTGACCGCCGAGAAGCACGACTCCTTCTACAACCCGACCGGCGATGGGCACGCAATCGCGGAGTTCTCGGGTAAGGAGCTCGTCCAGGGCGAGCCAGACGCATCGTCGTTTCCGACCGGTGGCATCCGCGCGACCTTCGAGGCCCGCGGCTACACCGCGTGGGATCCGACGTCGCCGGCGTTCATCCTCGACAACCCCAACGGCACGTTCCTGTGCATCCCGACCGCCTTCGTGTCGTGGACCGGCGAGGCGCTGGACCACAAGATCCCGCTGCTGCGCTCGATGGACGCGCTGTCCAAGAGCGGCCTGAAGGCGCTGAAGCTCTTCGGCGAGACCGATGCGCAGCGGATCTTCACAACGGTCGGGCCCGAGCAGGAGTACTTCCTCATCGACGAGCAGTACTACTTCGAGCGCCCCGATCTCTACACGACGGGCCGCACGCTGTTCGGCGCCAAGCCGCCCAAGGGCCACGAGCTCGACGAGCACTACTTCGGCTCGATCCCGGAGCGCGTGCTGGCGTTCATGATGGAGTCCGAGGAGGAGCTGCGCAAGCTTGGCGTGCCGGTCAAGACGCGCCACAACGAGGTCGCCCCCGCGCAGTACGAGCTGGCGCCGATCTTCGAGAACTCCAACGTTGGCTCCGATCATCAGCAGCTGACGATGCAGGTCATGCAGAACGTCGCGCGCCGCTACGGCTTCGTCTGTCTCCTGCACGAGAAGCCGTTCGCAGGCGTCAACGGCTCGGGCAAGCACAACAACTGGTCGATGGCCACCGACACCGGCCACAACCTGCTCAACCCGGGCGAGACGCCGGACGAGAACGCGCAGTTCCTGTTCTTTTGCGCCGCGGTCATTAAGGCGGTCAACAAGCACCAGGCGCTGCTGCGCGCGTCGGTCGCCAACGTCGGCCAGGACCACCGCCTCGGCGCCAACGAGGCGCCGCCGGCGATCATCTCGATCTTCCTGGGCGCCGAGCTCGAACAGGCGTTCACGATGATCGCGACCGGCAAGGGCCGCCGCGTCAAGAAGGGGCTCATGGGCCTGGGCGCCGAGGTGCTGCCGCATCTGCCGCGTGACGGCGGCGATCGCAACCGGACCTCGCCGTTTGCCTTCACCGGCAACAAGTTCGAGTTCCGCGCCCTGGGCTCCAGCATGTCGCTGGGCTTCGTCAACACGGTCCTCAACACGATCGTCGCCGAGGCGATCGACGAGCTGACCAAGCAGCTGGAGAAGGAGCTCAAGGCCGCCAAGGGCGACCTCGGCGTCGCCGTCCCGGCGGTCGTGCGCGGCGTCTGGGAGTCCGACAGCGCGATTATCTTCAACGGCGACGGCTACTCAGAGGAGTGGCATGCGGAGGCCAAGGAGCGCGGCCTCTACAACCTGCCGACGACGCCCGACGCGCTGCCGTGGATCGTCAACAAGCAGACGGTGAAGGCGTTCGAGGGCTACAACGTCCTCTCCGCGCGGGAGCTCGAGTCGCGCTACGACGTCTTCGTCGAGCAGTACGCGACCAAGCTCAACATCGAGGCAGAGACCGCGGCCTCGATGGCCCGGACGCTGATCCTGCCCGCCGCCGTGCGCCACCTGACCGAGCTCAAGGCCAGCGGCGTGGCCGGCCTGGCCGAGGAGGTCGAGCCGCTCGTCGAGGAGCTGTACGCAGCCATCCTCGACCTCGAAAAGGCCAACGACCACGAGGGTCCCGACGGCGGCATCAAGCACGCCAAGTACATGCGCGACACCGTCATCCCCGCGATGACCGCCGTCCGCACCGTGGCCGACCGGCTCGAGCGCATCGTTGCCGACGATCTGTGGCCCCTGCCGAAGTACTCGGAGATGTTGTTCATCAAGTAGCGGGCCAGCGCACAGCGCAGGTACAGGACCAGAGGCCCCGTGGCGTATGCGCCACGGGGCCTCTGTCGTTCTCCAACAGGGCCTAGCACCACGGCGAGCGAACGCGACCGGCCGGCGCGCATGCGTGCGGTTCACCTCGGAGAACCTCCACAAATTGCCCCGCGCGGTCCCAGGCGGCACTTGGGATTGATCTTAACTCCTGAGCGCTTTTATAAAGCTCAACGCGAACTACATCTCACAACGCCTTCGGCCGTATGGGCCGGAAGGGAGACAAACATGGAAGTTCCTGTCTTGACCTCGCGCACCCCGAGGACGGGGGTTCGACGCGGGATGATGGTCTGCGCGGTCATCGCCGTCGCGCTGCTGAGCGCAACGGCGACAGCGCTGGCGGGCTCCGACCACTGGTTCAGCGGCACGCTGGTCCAGGGCTACGGATTCGCCAGCACAGCGGCCCACTCGATCAGCTACATCGAAGCGACGGGCGACCACAACGGGTTCTGCGTCGCCAAGGACACCGGGACCACCGGCTACGCGTCGGCGACCAAGACCACGGCGGGGTCGCGGACCTGCTCCTCCAGCGGCGGCTTCGCTGCCCGCGTCGAGAACAGCGCCTGCTGCTACCACGGCTGGGTCGACAACTCGACCAGCAACAACATCATCTTCGATGCATCAACCCACTACTCGTACTAGGGAGGGCAGCACGATGAGGATCTCCAAGCACCTCGCAGCAGCAGCCGCGATCGCCGCCGTCGGTGGGCTGGGCGCGTCGCAGTTGCTCACCCTGGCCCAAGCCGACGACCCGCCGCCCGCGCCGCCCACCAGCACGATGCCCGTTCTAGCGACCCACGACCAGAAGACTGCGTTCGCGATCCTGGACCGGGCGCCCAGCACTGACGACACTGAGAACGAGCTGGTCACTGCCCTTGCCAACGAGGCCCAGCGCGGCTTTGCCCCCGCGGATGCCCGCATCGTCGGGTCGACCGGGGCCGGGCCGATCTGGCTCGTTCCGGCCAACGGCGCGCTCTGCCTGGCCCTCGAGGACACCGGCGATGGCTCGCTGGGTGCTGCTTGTGAGCCCAGCGAGGCCGTCATCACTCGCGGCCTCACCGTCGGTGACGGGAGCACTGTGTACGGGCTCGCGCCCGACGGCGTCACTGCCGTCGACGTCACCGACGACAGCAACGCGACGACGACGGTCGACCTTGTTCCTGGCGACGGCATTTATCGGCTCAACACTGGGCCGGTGACGGTCACTGTCGAGAGCTCAAGCGGTATGACGTCCTTCGACGTGGTTGGCGGCTGACCGAGATGAGCAGGTGGCGCGCGCGGAGACTCCGCCGGGCGCGCCACCGATCGGTCACACTGCAGCAAGGACAATGGGGCCACGGGCCAACGCCACCGACGCCGAGCTGCTGAGCCAGACCAAGGACGACGCCGAGGCGTTCGCCGTCTTCTACGAGCGCTGGGAGGGGCCGGTCCTCGCCTATCTCCTGCGCCGCACACGCGACCCTGAGGTCGCTGTCGACCTCAGCGGCGAGGTGTTCGCCTCCGCGCTGGGCGCTGCTGACCGTTTCGTCGGCGACGCGCGCGGATCGGCGGCGGCGTGGATCTTTACGATCGCCCGCAACACCCTGCTGACCAGCATCCGGCGCGGGCAGGTCGAGGAAGAGGCACGCAGGCGACTGGCCTACTGGGAGCCCGTAGCCCTGAGCGACGTTGATCTTGACGCCATCGCCGCGCTGGAGTCCGACGGCCCGGCGCTGCTGGCCGCGCTGGCGCAACTCCCTACCCGGCAGCGCGATGCCATCCACGCGCGCATCCTCGAAGAGCGTCCCTATGACGAGATCGCCGACCAGTTGCAGTGCTCAGAGCTCGTCGTGCGCAAGACCGTCAGCCGCGGGCTCCGCGCCCTGCGCAGCACCGTGGAGCGCCGGCCATGACCTACGTGCCCAAGCAGAAGCAGAACCTGATCATCGCCGCGGCGGCCACCTCGCGGCCCGCCACCGACGAGGCGTGCAATGCGCCAGCTGCGCGCCGCTGGGCTCCGCGCTGGCGGCGCATGCGCCGCACGCTCGCCCTGGCGTTGCTGGTCGCCGCCGTGCCGGTCACGGTCACGGCGACCGTCGTGCAGCTGACCGATGAGCCGCCGCCGCGTGAGGCACCGCTGCCGACGCTCGGCGTTGGCCGCGGCGGGCGCGTCATCCCGCGTGGAGCGCAGCCGATCGTCCCGCGTGCACTCACCGACGCCTACTCGCGCCTGCGCCGGCCGGCGACCTCCGTCGACCGCGACAACGCGATCGTCCGCAAGAGCGCGACCCACGCGCGGCAGTTCGGCCTCTCCGCCCGCCAGGCGCGCGTCATGGCCACCGTCACCGACCAGCGCGTCTGGCTGGTTCCCGGCAACGGCTTCCTCTGCATCGGCGTCCAGGCGATCGGCAACGACGTGATGGACATCGGCTGCGAGACGCAGGCCGTCGCGCTCAAGTACGGCGCCAGCGTCTTCAACACCGAGAACATCTACGGCCTGCTGCCCGACGGCGTCCGCCAGATCGACGTGACCGATGACAGCGGCTTCCACCACGTCGCGTCGGTCAACCACAACGTCTACGTGCTCCCGCCGGTCAGTGCGACGATCCGGTACCGCACCGGCGCCAGCAAGGTCGTGACCTTCCGCGTGATCGCCTGATCCCCCTCATCCGGCTAGGCACCGATGCGGCCGGGTGCGCGAGCCTGAAGGTGATGCAGCGGATCTCGGGGATCGTCGTGTTGGTGGCCGTGCTAGCGGGGATCGCGGTTGGGGCGTCCACCGCCAGCGCCGCACCGTCGAAGTGCGTCGCGGGCTTCACCGAGTCGCGCAGCCCCTCGCAGCTGACCGTCTCGGGCGATACCTGTGCCAACGCCCGCAAGGTCGCCGATCACGCTGGCGCGATCGCGCCCGCCGGCTGCATCAAGGTGCTGGATCGCAAGGGCCATCTCGGGTTCCGCAAGGCCTGCGTGCAACGCCGCTACAGCTGCACCGCCGTCCAGGTCAATAAGCGCCGGGCGCTGCGCGTGACCTGCAAGCGCGGCTCGCGCCTGATCCGCTTCACCTACTGAGCGCGGCGGCAGCCCTACCCTGACACAACTGTGTCAAGGTTGCGCTACCCTTCCGGGCATGCGCGATTTCCTGGCCGCCGTCCGTGACCACGTCGTCGTCTTCGACGGCTCGATGGGCGCGACGCTGGAGGAGTTCGACCTCTCGCAGGCCGACTACGGCGGGCTGGAGGGCAAGTGCCATGAGGCGCTCGTCCTGCACCGGCCCGATGTCATCCAGGAACTGCACGAGTCGATGGTGCGCGCCGGCGCCGAGGTCGTCGAGACCGACACCTTCCAGGCCTCGCGCCTCAAGCTCGAGGAGTGGGGCCTGGGCGAGCACACCTCCGAGATCAACCAGAAGGCCGCCGAGATCGCCCGCAAGGCCGTGGGCGAGGACCGCTTCGTGGCCGGTGCGATCGGCCCGACCGGCCATCTGCCTGCCTCCGATGACCCGACGCTCGGCGCGATCACCTTCGCCGAGCTCGTCGAGATCTTCACCCAGCAGGCCCAGGGTCTCGTCCGCGGCGGCGCCGACCTCATCATCATCGAGACCGCCCAGGACATCCTGGAGGTCAAGGCCGCGGTCTTCGGCGCACGCGAGGCGTTCAAGCTTGAGAACCGGGTCCTCCCCATTCAGACCTCGGTCTCGCTGCTGCCCAACGGTGGCAAGATGCTGCTGGGGACCGACATCTCCGCCGTGCTCGCCACGCTGGAGGCGCTGAAGGTCGACGTCATCGGGCTCAACTGCTCCACCGGCCCCAACGACATGCGCGACGCGATCCGCTTTCTCGGCGAGTTCTCCGCGACGCCCATCCACTGCATCCCGAACGCCGGCCTGCCCCTGCAGGGCCGCAACGGCGAGACGATCTTCCCCGAGGGCCCCGACGAGCTGGCGACCGTCCTGGGCGAGTTCGTCGAGCAGCACGGCGTCTCGATCGTCGGCGGCTGCTGCGGCACGACCGTCGACCACATCTCCGCGATCGCCGAGCGGGTCAAGGGCCATAAGCCTGGCGCACGGCCAGCCCCGCGCCAGGCGCACCTCTCCTCGATGATCGCCGCGACGCCGCTGGCCCAGGAGCCGGCCCCGACGCTCGTCGGCGAGCGCGTCAACTCCCAGGGCTCGCGCAAGGCCAAGGAGATGCTGCTGGCCGACGACTACGACGGCCTCGTGCAGATCGCCGAGGACCAGGTCGAGGGCGGCGCCCACGTGCTCGACCTCTGCGTCGCGCTGACCGAGCGCGTCGACGAGGACGAGCAGATGCGGATGGTCGCCAAGCGCGTCTCGCTGAGCCAGCCCGCCCCGCTGCAGATCGACTCGACCGAGCCCGACGTCATCAAGCTCGCGCTGGAGCAGACGCCCGGCCGCGCGATCGTCAACTCAATCAACTTGGAGGCTGGCCGCGAGAAGGCCGACACGGTCATCCCGCTCACGATCCAGCACGGCGCGGCGCTGATCGCGCTGACGATCGACGAGGTCGGCATGGCCAAGACGGCCGAGCGCAAGGTCGAGATCGCCAAGCGCATCAAGGAGATCGCCTGCGACGAGCACGGCCTCGATCCCGAGCTGCTGATCTTCGACGTCCTGACCTTCACGCTGACGACCGGCGACGACGAGTGGAAGCCGTCGGCGATCGAGACGATCAACGGCATCCGCGAGGTCAAGGCGGCGCTGCCCGGTGTCAAGACGTCGCTCGGCGTCTCCAACGTCTCCTTCGGCGTCGGGCAGCCCGCGCGCGCGGTCCTGAACTCCGTCTTCCTGCACCACTGCGTGGAGGCCGGCCTGGACCTCGCGATGGTCAACCCCAATCACATCACGCCGTACTCAGAGATCTCAGAGCTTGAGCGCGAGCTCGCCGACGACCTGGTCTACAACCGCCGCGAGGACGCGCTGCAGCGCTTCATCGAGCACTTCGAGTCTGCTGGTGGCGAGGCCGAGGTCGAGGTCGCCAACCCCACCGCGGGTATGGAGCCCGAGGAGGCGCTGCACTGGCACATCCTGCGCCGCAAGAAGGACGGCGTCGAGGCCCAGATCGACGCGGCCGTGGAGAAGCTCGGCGCCGTGCCCGTGCTCAACGACGTGCTGCTGCCCGCGATGAAGGAGGTCGGCGACAAGTTCGGCGCCGGCGAGCTGATCCTGCCCTTCGTGCTGCAGAGCGCCGAGGTCATGAAGCGCGCGGTCGCCCAGCTGGAGAACTATCTGGACCGCATTGAGGGCTACACCAAGGGCACCGTCGTGCTCGCGACCGTCTTTGGCGACGTGCACGACATCGGCAAGTCCTTGGTCAACACCATCCTCACCAACAACGGCTACACGGTCGTCGACCTCGGCAAGCAGGTCCCCGTGTCGACGATCATCGAGGCGGCCAAGGAGCACGACGCGACGGCGATCGGCCTCAGCGCGCTGCTCGTCTCGACCTCCAAGCAGATGCCGCTGGCGGTCAAGGAGCTGGAGCGTGAGGGCCTCGAGTACCCCGTGTTGATCGGCGGCGCCGCGATCAATCGCGCCTTCGGCTACCGCGCGCTGCATGTCAATGGCCTTGACGACAGCGCTTTGTATGGCCCCGGCGTCTTCTATTGCAAGGACGCCTTCGAGGGCCTCCATGTGATGGACAAGATCGTCGAGGACGAGCCGCGCGCCGAGCTGCTGGCCAAGCTGAAGACCGACGCCGACGCCTTCCGCGAGAAGGGCGAGGAGGTCGAGGTCCTCATCACGACGGGCACCGACCGCTCCGACGCCTCGACCGACGTCCCGGTCCCCGAACCCCCGTTCTGGGGCGTGCGCGAGATCCCGGTCGACCTCGACGAGGTCTACCCGCACCTCGACACCCACGTGCTCTTCAAGCTGCACTGGGGTGGCAAGGGCGTCAAGGGCGAGGCCTGGAAGCAGCTGCTGGAGGGCACCGACGAGGACGAAGGCTTCCGGCCGCGCCTGGAGCGCATGTGGCGCGACCAGACCTACCTGCACCCGCGCGCGTTGTTGGGGTACTTCCCCTGCTACAGCGAAGGCAATGACCTCGTGGTGCTCGACCCGAGCGATCGCGAGACGATCCTGCAGCGTTTCGTCAACCCGCGCCAGCCGGGCAACGACCACGTCTGCCTTTCAGATTTCTTCCGCCCCAAGGAGAGCGGCGAGCTGGATGTCGTCGCACTCCAGACGGTGACCGTCGGCGACGAGGTCACCGAGCTGATGGCCCAACTGGAGCGCGACGGCGAGTTCGCCGAGCAGCTCTTCGTGCACGGCCTCGGCGTCCAGACCGCCGAGGGCTTGGCCGAGTGGCTGCACGCCAAGGTCCGCTCGGACCTTGGGATCCCGGACGTCCAAGGCCGCCGCTACTCCTGGGGCTACCCGGCCGTGCCCGACCAGTCAGAGCACGAAAAGGTCGACGCGCTGCTGGACCTCTCCCAGATCGGGATGGAACTCTCAGACGGCTACGCCCCGGTCCCCGAGCAGTCCACGCTCGCGCTCGTCGCCCACCACCCGCAGGCGTTCTACTTCGGGATGAAGCAGGGCAAGCTCAAGCCGCTGGACGCCGTCTCGCCCGACGACATCATCAAGGGCTCCAAGCGCGACCCCTCGCTGTTCGCCGAGGCCGAAGCCGAGGAGCTCGACTCCGATCCGCTCGACGGCGGCGTCGCCGAAGAGGACGCGCGGGTCGCCGCGCAGGCGTAGCGCCTACGCGGTTAGGACGCTTCGACCAGATTCAACTCGAAGGCCGCGCGAAATGGTGCGGTCGCCAGCCGCAGGCCGTCACCGGAGCGCAGGGCGTCGGTCGGGGCGGTCATGGGCTCGATCGCCACGACTGGACGGGTGGGCGGGGACCGGGTCGTGAAGAGCTGTAGGTGGGTGTAGCCCTCGACGAAGCGCATCGTCAGCTCGTGGCCGCCGCCGGCGAGCGTGAATTCAGGGGTGGCTCCGAGGTCGCAGAAGTGGTCGTCGAGCTCGGCGTCGCCGATCGTGCCGTGGCGGGCACCGACCGGCTCGCGCTCCCCGGTCGGGATGCCGCGACCGTCGGTGAGGATCCGCGTCATGGCCGGCGCGCGCAGGACCAGCCGCTCGCGCGGCACGCCGGGCAGGGTCAGGTAGGGATGAAAGCCGAAGCTCACCGGCACCGGCTGGTCGCTGGTTGGCGTTAGCGTCGTGGCCACTGAGAGGGTGCGCGCGGTCTGCTCGATCTCCAGCGTCAGCCGGTGAGGGAACGGAAACGCGCCAAGAAGCTCGGGGTCGGCCCCGAAGTCGAGCTCGGCGACCAGCGTCTGTACGCCCACCTCGCGCACCTCCCAGCCCTTGTAGGCGGCCAGCACCCCGTGGATCGGCAGGCCGTGGCCGTCGACGCGCAGCCGCCTCATGCCCGCGTCCAGCGTCACCTCGCGCCCAGCGGCAGCGTAGGTGAAGCCGCCCAGCCGGTTGGCCCAGGGGTGCAGCAGGGGGATGCCGAACGACGATCCGCGCGTCGCGTAGGCGTCGAGGCCGCCCAGTTGACCGAGCAGTTCGCGACCGGCGCCGAAGAGGGACACTCCGACCATGCCCACCGACGGCACCCATCGTGAGGTCCACGCACCGGCCCGCAAGGTCACGACGTCGCTTGCCATCGCGTCATCCTCTCTTACCCAGCCTTTATGCGTCCAACAGCCCAGCATCAGGTATGTGTCTAACTCTGTCGACATGCGCATGAGCCGGTCCAAGGAGTCACCGTCATGACCCCCAAGCACATTTGGAGCGGCGGCTGGGAAGCCGAGTCCGAGGAGGACGCCCGCCGACGCGCCGAGGCCGAGGCGCAGCGCCTCGCCCATCCCGAACGCGCCGCGGCGCCGACGGCCGTCCACACGCCGACGACCGTTGCTGAGAAAGAGCGGTCCGGGTTCGGCCGCGGCCGCATCGCCGCGCTGGCGACCGTCACCGTCCTGGCAGTCGGCGGAGGCGCCTTTGCCGCCGGCACCCTGCTGGACAACGACGACGGCTCCAAGGGCCTCGCGCGCCCCGCCGCCCTGCCCGCCGTCTCCTCCAAGCCGATCACCCCGGCGCGCGGCCAGACCCGCGCGGGCGCGATCTACGAGCAAGACAGCCCCGCCGTCGTCTCGATCAAGACCAGCGGCGGCAGCGGCACCGGCTTTCTCATCGACAAGGAGGGCACGGTGGTCACCAACGACCACGTCGTGGACACCAGCACGAACGTGCAGGTCAAGTTCGGCACCGAGGGCCGCACGATCCGCGGCGACGTCAAGGGCGTCGACGCCTCCAGCGACCTCGCCGTCGTGCACATCGACCCGTCGACGATCCCGGCGGGCGTCAAGCCGCTGCAGTTCGCCGACTCCTCCGGTGTCAGGGTCGGCGACGTCGCGATCGCAATCGGCAACCCCTTCGGCCTCGATCGCACGGTGACCGAGGGCATCGTTTCCAGCCTCGGCCGCACCCTCACGGCGCCCAACGGCTTCCAAATCGACGGCGTCATCCAGACCGACGCCGCGATCAACCCCGGCAACTCCGGCGGCCCGCTGATCGACGACGGCGGCAAGGTGATCGGCGTCAACTCGCAGATCGCGACCAACGGCCTGTCGGCCGGCAACGTCGGCATCGGCTTCGCCGTCCCGTCCAACACGGTGCGCCAGGTGCTGCCGGGCCTCAAGCTCGGCAAGGCCGTCAGCCATGCGTGGCTCGGCGTCCGCATCGGGCCCCCGAACAGCACGAGCCCGTTGACGCCGTCGGGCGCGGAGATCAGCTCGGTGACCACCGGCGGCCCCGCCGACGACGCAGGCCTGCAGGCCCGCGACATCGTCACCGACATCGACGGCCAGCGGATCGACACCCCCTCGGCGCTGTCGACCTACGTCAACAGTCGAGCGCCCGGCGACAAGATCACCGTGACCGTCCAGCGCAACGGCCAGGCCGAGAAGATCGACGTCCTGCTCGGCAACCAACCCGCGAAGGTGCCTTGAGCCAACCGTGACCTTCGGCGCCCCCCTCATCCTGCTCGCGCTGGTCGTCGTCCCGGTGCTCGCGGCCGGCTACGTCAGCCTGCAGCGCAAGCGTGGCCGCGCCGCCGCGGCGTTCACCTCCCCCGCGCTGGCGGCCTCCGTTGCGCCGCGCCGCCCGCGCTGGCGTCGCCATCTCCCTCTGGTGGCGTTCCTGGCGGCGGTCGCGGTCCTGATCGTCGCGGCGGCCAAGCCCCAGCGCACGGTCGCGGTGCCGATCGAGCACGCCCAGATCATGCTGCTGACCGACGTGTCGGGCTCGATGCTCGCGACCGACGTCAAGCCCAACCGGCTCGTCGCCGCGCGACGGGCGGCCAAGCGCTTCATCGACCGCGTGCCCAAGCAGGTCAACGTCGGCATCGAGGCCTTCAACCAGACGCCGCAGGTGCTGGCCAACCCGACGACCGACCGCAACGCGCTCGCGCTGGCGCTCGGCCGGTTGAGCTCCAGCGGCGGCACGGCGACCGGCGAGGCGATCCAGACCGCCACGCGCGTGCTGCGCCAAGCCCCATCGCTGGACGGCAAGAAGCCACCGTCGGCGATCGTCCTGCTCTCTGACGGCGCCTCGACCAAGGGCGTCGACCCGGTCGCTGCCGCCCAGGCCGCGGCCAAGGTCAAGATCCCCGTCTACACCGTCACGCTCGGCACTGCCACCGGCACGATCACGGTCCCGCGCTCGGAGTCCGATCCGTCGGCCGGGACGATCACCAAGCCGGTCCCGCCCGACGAGGAGTCGCTGCACGCCATCGCGCAGGCCTCGGGCGGCAAGTCGTTTACGGCCGAGTCGGCCGACGACCTCTCGACCGTCTACGAGCGGCTCGGCTCCCAGCTCGGCACCAAGAAAGAGCCACGTCAGATCACCGCCGGCTTCGCAGGCGCCGGCCTCATGCTCCTGGCCCTCGGTGCGGCGCTGTCGCTGCGCTGGTTCGGCCGCCTCATCTGATGACCCCTCACCCCACGCCAAAGAACTTGTTCTAGGAGAACGCTGATGGACGAGACCACCGAAATCCCGCACGACATCCACGACGACCCGCGCCGCGCGCTGGGCGAGGCGCTGCACGAGATCAAGCGCGTCATCGTCGGCCAGGACGCGATGCTCGAGCGGCTGCTGGTCAGCCTGCTCGCCGGCGGCCATGTGCTGCTGGAGGGCGTGCCCGGCCTGGCCAAGACGCTGACGGTCAGGACGCTGGCCGACGTCGTCGGCGGCACGTTCAAGCGCGTGCAGTTCACGCCCGACCTCGTCCCGGCCGATCTGGTCGGCACGCGCATCTGGCGCCCGGACACGGGACGCTTCGACATCGAGCTGGGCCCGGTCTTTGGCAACGTCCTGCTCGCCGACGAGATCAACCGCGCGCCGGCCAAGGTGCAGTCGGCGCTGCTGGAGGTCATGCAGGAGCACCAGGTGACGATCGGCGGCCAGACCTTCCCGGTCCCGCGCCCGTTCCTCGTGCTCGCGACGCAGAACCCGATCGAGTCCGAGGGCACCTACCCGCTGCCCGAGGCGCAGGTCGACCGCTTCTTGATGAAGCTGCTCGTGGACTACCCGACCGAGGGCGAAGAGGCCGCGGTCGTGGGCCGCTCGCTCGGCGCCCCGGCGATCGTGCGCCAGCGCCTGGAGCTCGGCGACCTGGAGCGCTACGCGGCCTCGACCGCCACGATCATGGTCGATCGCGACATCATCGCCTACGCCGTCGCGCTGGCCGACGCCACGCGCCATCCGCAGGCCCATGGCCTCGGCGACCTCGCCGGCATGGTCGAGTTCGGCGCCTCGCCGCGCGGGCCGATCGGCCTCGTGCACGCCGCCCGCGCGCTGGCGATGCTGCGCGGTCGCGGGTACGTCAACGCGACCGACGTGCGCGACCTCGCGCCCGACGTCCTGCGCCACCGGCTCGTGCTCTCCTACGACGCGCTGAGCGAGGGCGTCACCGCCGACGCGATCCTCGACCGCGTGCTCGATGCCGTGCCCGAGCCCGACGACCGCTACCTGCACCGGACCACGCGGAGCGCCGCTGCGTAATGAGCGACGGCGGCCTCCGCATCCCGCTGGCTCCGCCCGCCGCCCGGCAGGGTCCAGGCCCGATGCCGCCGGCGCTGCTGGACGCGCTGGCGATCGCCGTGACCCAGCGCGTCGCCGGCGCGCTGCCGGGCGACCGGCGCGCCGCCGGCGTCGGCGCGGGCACCGAGCTCGCACAGATCCGGCCCTACACGTTCGGCGACGACGTCCGCCGCATCGACGCGGCGGCGTCGGCGCGGACCGGCGAGCCGCACGTGCGCCTCGAGGTCCCCGAGCGGACGCTGACGACGTGGCTGGCGCTCGACGTCTCCTCCTCGATGGCCTTCGGCACGGCACAACGGCTGAAGGCCGACGTCGCCGAGGGCGTGGCGCTCGCGCTCGGCCGGCTGGCCCTGCGCCATGCGGGCCGCATAGGAATCCTCACCTTCGGCGCGGGCGAGCCGCGCCTGCTACCCCCGCGCGGCTCCAAGGCGGGGTTGGTCGCGCTGCGCCGGGCGTTGAGCGATGGCGTTGCGGTCGACGGCGTCCACGATCCGCATGCGCTGGCCGACGCGCTGGGCCGCGTCGGGCGCATCGCGCGTCAGCCGGGACTCGTCGTCGTCATCTCTGACTTCCGCGAGCAGCACGACTGGGCGCGCGCGCTCGGCTCCCTGCGTGCCCGCCATGCCGTGCTCGCCGTCGAGGTCCACGACCCGCGCGAGGCCGAGATTCCGCCCGTCGGCCGGATCGCCGTCGTCGACCCCGAGACGGGACGGCGGCTGGAGGTCGACACGTCACGACCGCGCGTGCGCGAGCGCTTCGCCGCGCTGGAGGCCGAGCGCCGCAGGATGCTGGCCTCCGAGCTGCGCCGCCTGCGCGTCGATCACGCGCCGCTGAGCACCGGTGAGGACTGGCTCTTGCACCTGGGGCGGCGGCTGCGATGAGCGCGACGCCACTCGCGCTGAGCTTCGGCGCCCCGCTGGGGTTGCTGGCCCTGCTGGGCGTGCCGGTCGCGGCGCTGCTGTTGTTCGCGGCAAGCCGGCGCCGGACGACCTACGCGATCCGCTTCCCCGCGGCAGCGACGCTGGCGCGCGCCGCCGGCGCCGCCTCCCCCTGGCGCCGCCACGTGCCGACCGTGCTGGCGCTGGCCGCGATCGCCGCGCTGGCGCTGGCGCTGGCCAAGCCACAGCGCACGGTCGCCGTGCCCGTCGAGGGCGCGTCGGTCGTCCTCGTCACCGACCACTCCGGCTCGATGGCCGCGACCGACCTTGAGCCCGACCGCCTGTCGGCCGCGCAAGCCGCCGCCGAGACGTTCCTGGACAAGCTGCCCAAGGCGACGCGCGTCGGCATCGTCGCCTACTCCGACGGGCCCGACGGCACGCTGGCACCGACGACCGACCGCGACCGGGTTCGCGCGACGATCGAGGCCCAGACCGCTGCCGGAGCCACCGCCACCGGTGACGCGCTGCAGGTCGCGCTCACGACGCTCGCGCCCAACGGGCGCAAGGCCGCACGGCCCGCGTCGGCGATCGTCCTGCTCTCCGACGGCAAGACCACCACCGGCCGCGAGCCACTGGAGGTCGCGCGGATCGCCAAGCGCCTGCGCGTCCCGATCTACACCGTGGCGCTCGGCACCGAAGACGCGACGATCCCGAACCCCGTCAGCCCACAGAGCCCGCCGATCTCCGTCCCGCCCGACCCTGAGACGCTCAAGGAGATCGCCGACGTCTCCGGCGGCCGGGCGTTCACGAGCGACGACGCCGATCAGTTGCGCTCGATCTACTCCTCGCTGGGCTCGCAGCTGGCGACCAAGCACCAGCAGCGCGAGATCACCCCGGCCTTCGCCGGCGCCGGGCTCGTCCTGCTGCTGGCCGCGGGGCTGCTGTCGCTGCCGCGTGTTGGGCGGCTGCCGTAGCGCGGGCGCGGCGCGGCGGCGCAAGCGTTTGTGGTGGGTAAGCAGTGCGGGCGCTGGTCGTAGCGCGCCGCGTGGTCTGTCGGCACCGAGGAGAGCGAGCGGAGCGGAGCTTCGCGGCGTTGGCTCGTCGTCCGAGGGAGCGCGGGGGCGTCGGTCTCGACCTATGCACCGTATGGGTGCTTTGCTCGAGATCGAGTGGCATCCGTGTCGAGCAAAGGTTCTCATGGACCCTTTGCTCGACACGGACCCCGGCCCGGGCGTCAACGGACGACCGGGGACGCCGCGAGGCGCCACCCGGCTCACTCTCCTCGGTGCCGACGAACCACGTTGCGCGCCACGACCAGCGCCCCGCACTGCTCACCCCGACGCCCGCGCCACCAAAGCCCCTCCGCCCCTAAGGATCCTGCAGCCGCGTCTGCGTAATGCGGAACTTGCCCTCGGCCGTGAACAGGATGTCGATGTTGGCGTCCGCGCCCGAGAGGACCGTCGTGCAGCGCACGCGGGTGCCTTTGTCGGGCTTGACGCCGTCGGGGCAGCGAACGGTGACCGTCGTCCCGGTCCGGCGCTGTACGTCGCCGGCGATTTTCTTCTCGAGGTCCTGGCGGTCGACCTTCCCGCCGCCACAGGCTCCCAGCGCGACGGTCGACAGCACGAGCAGTGCCGTCGGCGCCGCGCGTGCTGTCACGCGTCGACCTCGACGGCGTCGCCGCGACGAGACGGCAGCGGCGCCAGCTCGACCGGTGAGGCGTGCATCGCGCGCATGCGGACGTCGCGCCAGCTGACGCCCTCCTTGAGCAGCGCAGGCGCGCCCATGACGAAGGCGGTGGCGATCTCGACGGCCTGCAGGATGATCCCGTAGCCGAGCGCGTCCTCAACGCTGATCCCGTAGCCCTTGTGCAAGACGAACACGCACGCGGCCTGGAAGACGCCGAGGTTGGAGGGCGTCGCCGGCAGCACCGCTGAGACGTTGACCGCAAAGAGGATGGCGGCAGCGGCGCCAATGCCCGCGCGGTCGTCGAGACCGAAGGCCACGAGCAGCACGTAGCACGACAGCCACTGGATGGTCCACGCCAGCAGCTGCGCCGTGACGGCAACGCTGCCCAGCCGCGGATGGCGGAAGACCTCGAGGCCGGCCCGGACCTGCGCGGTCGCGCGACGCGCCTGGCGGGCCCATGTGCGCACGCGCGTCGAGCGCGACCGGCCACCGCTGCGCAGGAGCGCGGGCGCGCCGAGGACGGCGGCGAGGATCAGCAGCGGCAGCGTCGCGAACGCAACTAGCCCGCTCTGGTGGTTGTGAAAGACCGGCACCGAGGCGAACATCACGCAGCCCAGGATCACCAGCGCGAGGATGTTGAGCAGCGTCTGAGAGACGATCGTGCCGAGGACGACCGGCAGGCGCGACGAGGCCCGCCCACCGCCGCCGACGCGGCGCGCGACGATCATCGCCCGGGCAGGCTCGCCCAGGCGCGCGGGCAGCGTCGCCGACATCAACACGCCGATCATCGTCCCCTGCATCGCGTCGCCGAGCCGCGGGCGCGGCGCGGTCGGCATCGCGGCCCGCAGAATCGCCGTCCAGGCGATGGCGCGGACGCCCATCGACGCGCACATCAGCCCGAGCGCGACGAGCACCCACGGCGGCGTGGCGTGCAGCAGCGAGTGGCCGATGCGGTCGATGCCTATGCGCTGCAGCGCGAAGAACGAACCCGCGAGGATCGCGACGGCGACGATCGCCAGCAACGCGCGGCGGGCGAAAGCGAGCACCGGACGCCGCGCGCGCTCGCGCGGCGGAGGCGGCGGCTCGATGCTCGGCAGGCGCCGGGCAGGACGGCGCGGCCGCAAGTCGGCGGGCAGCGCGCCGACGCGGACGGCGAGACGCTGGCTGGCGCCCTCGGGCGCGCCGATCGCGATCGCGTCCTCGTAGGCCTCTAGGACCTGCGCGGCGACGCGCGGCCAGGCGTACTGCCGGGCGGTCTCCAACGCCGCGGACGCCAGCGCGTCGCGGCGGGCGGGATCGAGCGCCAGCGCCCGCAGCGCCTCGCCGAGCGCGGCGGCATCGCCGCGCGGGACAAGAATGCCGTCGGCGCCGTCGTTGACGACGTCGCGGTAGCCGGCGATGTCGGAGGCGACGACCGGCGTGCCGGCCGCGAACGCCTCGGTCAGGACCATGCCGAAGCTCTCCCCGCCCAGTGACGGGGCGGCCAGGACGTCAGCCTCGCGCAGGATCTGGACCTTGGTCGCATCGTCGACCTTGCCCAGGACGGTGACGCCCTCGCGGCCGTCGAGCAGCAGCGGCTCGACCTCCTCGGGCGTGGCGCCGACGATCTTCAGCTCGGCGGGCACGTGCTCGCGCAGCGCCTCGAAGGCGCGCAGCAGCACCGGCAGGCCCTTGCGCTCGACGGCCTGGCCGACGAACGCGATCTGCAGCGGGCGCTCGGGGCTGACCCGCTGAGCCGGCGTCAGCTCCAGGGCATCGGACACGGCGACGCCGTTGGGGATCACCCGGTAGCGACCGCCGTAGAAGCGCTCACCCGTCCAGGCGGCAGCCTCGGAGACCGCGATCCGGATCTTCAGGCGGTTGAGGCGCCGGCGGGCGCCGATCGCTACCGCGATCCCGTTGGTCAGCGCGTTGGCCGAATAGCAGTGGAAGGTGCCGACCATCGGGACGCCGCAGGTCATCAGCGTGTCCCAGCCAACGCACGGGACGACCGGCTCGTGGAGGTGGACCACGTCGTAGCCGCCGGTGCGGAGTTCCTCGCGCAGGGCATGGACATTCGGCCCATACGGCATCGTCAGGTTGGAGACGGCGCCGTTTGCCGGGAAGCCCATCGTCCGGCCGAGCGAGACGAGCCAGCTCGGCAGCTCGCGCTCCTGCGGGACCGCGCCACGATGCCGCCGCACCGAGCGGCGGTCGGGCGGATCCACGGGGGCCAGGACTCGCACATCGTGACCGAGCGAGGAGAGCTCCTCCCGCAGTGCCTCGATATGCCGCGTGACGCCCCCTGGGTAGGTCCACGAATAGGGGCTGACGAGCGCGATGCGCATCGCGCCCATCGTATCGGCCGCGCTCCCGGAACCACGCTGGGGATAACCCCACTTCACAATAGACTCGAGCTGTCTATGGCCGACCGTCACTTCGTGAAGTACACGTTCCTGCAGCTCGATCCTGCCTGGCGGCGGCTCGCGGAGTCCGAGCGCGCACAGCACAAGCAGGAGTTCCTGGCCGCCTGTGAGGACTTCGGGACCGACCACCTGCTGCAGGGCTTCTCGCTGGTAGGTACGCGCGCGGACGCAGAGCTGATGCTGGTCATGGAGGCCGAGAACCTCGATCGCATCCACGAGTTCCACGTCGTCCTGTCGCAGTCGGGCCTGATGCGGTGGGCAACGCAGCCCCACTCGTTCCTGGGCCTGCGCAAGGCCTCGGAGTACAGCGACGAGGAGCGCCAGATCCCGCGCCGGTTCAAGGGCAAGTACCTCTTCGTCTACCCGTTCGTCAAGACGCGCGAGTGGTATGGCCTGGAGGCTTCGGAGCGCTGGCGGATCATGCAGGAGCACATCGCGGTCGGCCGCGAGTACCCGACGGTCGACAACCACACCACCTACTCGTTCGGGTTAGACGATCAGGAGTTCGTGGTCGCCTTCGACACCAACGACGCAGGCGCGTTCCTGGATCTCGTGCAGCGGTTGCGGACCACCGAGGCGTCGGCCTGGACCAAGCGCGACACGCCGTCGTTTACGTGCATCAACACGTCGATCGAGCGCGCCTTGATCGCGCTCGACGGCCAGGCGCTGCACGTCCCGGCGCTGTAGGGGTCCTCACGCGCAGGCCTGGGGCAGCGTCGGCGGCGGATCGGTCGGTCCGCGCGCGCCCCAGGCGGCCCAGAGGTCGTAGGTCGGGTAGACGCGGGTGAGGCCGGCGTCGGCGAGACCGACGGGGTAGGCCGTGTCCTCCCGGAAGGTGTACTGGAACGCCGCGTCGACGCGCGGATCGTCGGCCCAGCGCAGCAGCGCGAGGTGCTGTGCCCGGCACTGCGCGCGCAGCGATGCGTCATCGTTCGGCCGCAGGCCGCCGGGGTCGTCGCCGCCGACGCCGGTCTCGGTGATCCAAATGTGCGCCCCCTTTGTGCAGGGTCTCGCATCAAGCGCCCGCTCCAGCTCGACGACCGGGTCGGGCTTGTCCGGATCCGGCGTGACCTGCGCGTAGTCGTGCTGGGACCACGTCCGGCTCGCACACGCCACGGCGTCGGGCAGCGCCGCGACCATCTCCTGCACGCTGGAGCGCCGGGACGTGGCGACGGTCGTGCCGGCCATCTCGCCGAGGACAAGACGCTGATCGCCGGGGGCGGCGTCCAGCGCGGCCTTGGCGGCGAGCACCAACTGGGAGTAGACCGCCGCCGCCAGCGACGGCGAGTCCGGGCTGCAGGTCGCGCGCTGCGGGCTGATGAAGGCCGGGTGGTTGGGCTCGTTCCAGGGGCTCCACCAGCGGACCACCGCACCCTGCTCGGCGGCCAGCGCAACGAGTTGGGTGAGCAGCGCCTTGTAGGCCTCGATGCCGGCGGCGTTGAGCGGCCGCGAGCGCGGACCGGCGTCATCGCGCTCGCAGCCCGACGCCGGATTGGCGGCCCAGTCGGGCACGCCGGCGATGACGATCTGCACCTGTGGGATGCCGAGGCCGGCGCGCTGCAGCGCCGCGATCGCGGCCAGCTCGTCGGCGATCCCGCTGAAGGCGCCGCACGGCGCCCGGCCGCGCAGGCAGCCGTCGGCGGGGTGGCGCAGATCGGCCGGCTGAGCGGGATCGGGCTGTAGTTGATGCCAGTAGACCGGCACGCGCAGGTAGCGCGGCTTTAGCGCGAGGAGGCGGTCGCGCCAGAGGTCGAAGCCGGGCGCCACCGCATGGTCAGCCGCCGGCCAGAGCAGCTGCGCGTTGGACTCGGTCAGGCCGGTGGCAAGGACCGTCGGCTTGGCCGCAGGCGCGCGCTGCGGGGCGGCCGGCGCGGTCGCGGTCGCCGTCGGCGCGGGATCTGGTCGCTCCTCGCCGCAACCGGCGAGGAGCAGCACGGCGCAGAGGGCCGCCGCGCGCAGGGCGACCGTCAGACCGCCGAGACCTGCTCTTCGTCTTCGACGCGGAACGAGGAGCCGCAGCCGCAGGCCGCCACGACGTTCGGGTTGTTGACCTGGAACCCGGCGCCTTGCAGCGAGTCGACGTAGTCGATGTGGGAGCCGTCGACGTACGGGAGGCTCTGGGTGTCGACGAGGATGCGGAGGCCGTGGTCTTCGAAGACGACGTCACCGTCCTTCTGGTCATCGAACGCGAGCTGATACTGAAAGCCCGAGCAGCCGCCGCCGCGCACGCCGACGCGCAGGCCGGCAGAGGTGACGTCAGCGCCCTGGGAATCCAGGAACTCGCGGACCTTCTCGGCGCCCTTCTCGGTGAAGAGGACGCCCTTGGCGTTGAATGTGACGGTCGTTCCGGTCATCGCTATACAAAGGATAGCGATACCCTCAAGACCAATGCCGACGACCGACGAGATCAAGCGCCGCATCGAGGCGGCGATCCCGGAGAGCACCGCCGAGGTGGAGGACTGGACGGGCACCGGAGACCATCTCCGCGCCACCGTCGTCTCCCCCGCCTTCGCCGGTCTGAGCCGCATCGCGCAGCATCGGCTTGTCTATGACGTCTTCGGTGCGGAGATCGGTGGCCCGATCCACGCGCTGTCCCTCACCACCCGAGTCCCGGAGCACCAGGCATGAGCGACACCAACCCCATTCGTAACGCGATCGCCGAGGCGATCCGCGACAACCCGACGATCCTCTTCATGAAGGGCACGCCGGAGGCTCCGGCGTGTGGCTTCAGCGCCCGCACGGTCGCGGCGCTGCAGGCGCTGGACGCGCCGTTCGCCGCCGTCGACATCCTCCCGGATCCGCGGATCCGCCAGGAGCTGTCGGCGATCAGCAACTGGCCGACGATCCCGCAGCTCTTCTTCAACGGCGAGCTGGTCGGCGGCTGCGACATCGTGCTGGAGATGTTCGAGTCCGGCGAGCTGGCCGAGACGCTCGGCGTCGAGCAGTCCGGCGACGCAGATGCCGTCGCCGGGGCGAACGGGCCGGCATCTAGCGGGCCCGCCCCGCTGGGCATCGAGAACCGCCTGAGCTAGACCGGCCTCAGGGCCGGACCACGACCCGCAGCCGTGTGCTGCCGCTGATGCGCAGCTGCGGGTCGTGCAGGACCTCGATCTCGTTGGTGGCCGAGTCGTCACCCGGCCTGCGGAAGCTCGCGGTCACGCCGTCCTCGCGGGCCAGGCTGGCGAAGGCCTGGGCCAGCTCGTCGAGGTCGCGCGGGCCGGGATCGTCCTCGTCGGAGTCGCCCTCGTCGCCCAAGGTGATGGTGAACGTCGAGCTGAGGTCCTGGGCGTCGCCCTGGCCGGCCACCGCGTCGGCGGCCGTGCCGGTGAGGCTGAGGATGTGCGTGCCCTTCTTGAGGGAGCGCGGGATGTGGATCTTGACGGTCTTCGTGAAGCGCGCGCCGCGGACGCGCTGGGCAAGGATCCGGACCTTGATGTCGCTGCCGCGGCGCACGCGGGTCGGGGCCGCGGCGGCCAGCAGGTAGGCCTGGCGCAGGTCGCGCCGCAGCTTGAGGTTGACGGCGGCGCTCGTGACGTGCAGCGTGCCGAAGTTATAGGCATCAAGAAGGCTGGTGGCAGCGGCGAAGTCGGCGACCAGCGGCGCGGCCGGCGAGCTCGGCGAGCCGCCGACGTAGGTGTTGCAGAACCGCAGCGGCGCCTTGCGCTCGCGGATCGTGATCCGCACGCACATCTCGCCGCTCTGGCGGGCGGGCGAGCCGCGCAGGATGTCGTAGGCCGTCTGGGCGACGGCGACCGGCCCGACCTGCGTCAGCGAAGAGCTGCCGGTCGGCTGGCCGGCGACGGTCTCGTCGGCGATCTCGACGTTCTTGCCGACGACGCGCTTGGAGTCCAGGTCGGTCGCCGTGACGCGCAGCGGGAAGCGCTGCGGCAGCGCGCCGAGGCGGCCGACGACGGCCGACGGCGCGTCGTTGGTCAGCGTCCCCAGGTCGTGGCCCGGAGCGGCGAGCTTGTAGCTGGTGACCTGATCGGAGTCGATCGGGTTGTTGACCACCGTGTAGACGTAGGCGTCCTGCAGCAGCAGCGAGCGACGGCCGGCAGCATCGAGCGGGTGGCCGAAGGCCCAGACCGTGTCGCCGTCGACGTAGGTGACGGTGCCTACGGCGCCAGCCTCGATGTCGCCACCCGACAGGCCGACGGCGACCGAGCTGCCCGGCTGCAGGGTCTGGACGGGGAACGCGGCGGCGCGCGGCGCGGCGGGCGCGGCGTAGAGCGCGCGATCGAGCTTCTTGCCGGCCTTCTGCAGCGCGGCGGCGACGGGTCCCGAGACGCCGGAGAAGCTCAGCGGCGTCGCCAGCGCGCGCGCCTTGCGCTTGAGCGCGGCCGGCATCGGCCTGGCGCTCGCGGGCGGGTCGACCTGCTCGCCGAGCATCGTCTGGATCGGCGTCACGAGCACGAGCTTGTTGCCGTAGTCGCCCGTACCCTGGGCGATCGCGCCGATCGTCTTGGCGACGCCGTCGGTGGGGTCGGCGCACAGGACAGGTGAGCCCGAGAAGCCCTCAGCGATGCCCGTGGTGTCGACGGCGGGACCGCTGACGGTCACGAGGATCTGGGCGTCAGGGCCGGCCAGCACGTCGATGACATCGACGGTGAAGGACGTGATCTCCGTGCCGCGGATCACGCTGTAACCGGTGCAGCGCATGCCGCTCTGGACCTGGGCGAGCGGCATGATCGGACCCCCCGCGTGTGCGGCGGTCGGGATCAGCAAGGGCAGGAGCGCGGCGAGGCCCACCGCAAGGCGCGTTTTGAGCACGGGTCGCCCGAACAGTAGAGAAGCCTGCGCACCAGGGTGCGCAATAGGGTCTGTGGCGTGGCTGGAATCCAAGCGCTGAGGTGGGACGGGCGGCGGCTGTCGGTCCTCGATCAGACGCTGCTGCCGGGCGCCGAGACGTGGCTGGCGCTGACCGGCGCGGCCGACACGGCGGACGCGATCGCGCGGCTGGCGGTGCGCGGCGCGCCGAACATCGGGATCGCGGCGGCCTACGGGCTAGCGATGGAGCTGTCGGCGCGGCCGTCGCTGGGCGCATTGGAGGAGGCGTGCGAGCTGCTCGTGGCGTCGCGGCCGACGGCGGTGAACTTGGCGTGGGCGGTGGAGCGGGTGCGCGCCGCGGCATTGGGTGCGGGGCCGTCGACGATCGCGAGCGCGGCGCGCGGCGAGGCGCAGAAGATCCACGCATCTGAGGACGCGGCGAGCGGGGCCCTGGCGGGATTCGGGGCTGATCTCATGTCCTCGTCCCGGACAGTGCTGACGCACTGCAACACCGGCGCGCTGGCGACGGGCGGCCGCGGCTCGGCGCTTGGCGTCTGCATCGAGCTGGCCGAGCGCCACGAGGGCGTGCGCGTCGTGGTGTGCGAGACACGACCGCTGCTGCAGGGCGCGCGACTCACGGCGTGGGAGCTAGGGCGGCTAGGGATCCCGTTCTCGCTGATCGTCGACGGCGCAGCGGCGGGGCTGGTGGCGCGCGGTGTGGTGGATGGCGTGGTGGTCGGGTGCGACCGGGTGGCCGCCAATGGGGATGTGGCGAACAAGGTGGGGACCTACGCTCACGCGCTGGCGGCTCGTGCGGCGGGGGTGCCGTTCGTGGTGGCGGGGCCCACGTCGACGATCGACGCAGCTACGCCTGATGGCAACGCAATCGTGATCGAGGAGCGTGGTGCCGACGAGGTGCTGGCGTTCGGGGGTCTTCGGGTCGCGCCGGAGGGTGTGTCGGTGATGAACCCGGCGTTTGACGTGACGCCGGCGTCGTTGGTCTCCGCGTTGGTCACCGAGCGCGGTGTGGCGTCGCCGGTCGATGCGGCGTCGGTGGCGGCGTTGCTGGCCTGAAGCGCCGAAGGTCCGGGGCGTCTCGTGGTGACATAGTCACCACGAGACGACCTGGATGTCACCGGGGTTGGTTACTTCTTCTTGACGGTAATGGTCTTGGTGGTCTTGATCGTCTTGGTGGCGTTTTGGGCCTTGAAGGCGACGGTGACCTTGATCTTGACGCTGCGGCCGGTAGCCAGTGCGCGACGGATCGCCTTGCTCAGCGGCAGCGCGACGCTGGTGTGTGTCGTGGCGCTGACCGTGGCCGTGGTGCTTGCCCGGCCTTGGCCGGCGGTCTGTGGTGTGGCGGGCTTGATCGTCTTGGACTTCTTGGTCAGGCCCTTGCCGGTCACGGTCACCTTGCCGGGCTCCAGCCCGCCGATGGTGAGGTTCAGCGCGGTCGCCGAGTGACTCGACTTCACGACGCTGAGCGGGCAGGTGGTGGCCAGGCCCGTCTTCGTGATGTAGCGCTTGGCGTTGTGACCCGTGAACACGTTGTCGGCGTACTGGGCCGTCGCGCACGCGTTGGTGTTCGACACCACCAAGATCCCGTTCTTCCCACCGTTGAGGTTCAGGTCAAAGGTGCTGATCGGAACATCGGGGAGGTTGTCAAACGTGGTGACCAACCGGTCGTTCTTAACCTCCGAGCTGGCGTGCAGGTCGATCTTGACCCCCGGATTCTCCGAGGAGGTCAACGGGACAAACAGCTTGGGCAGCGTCCTGATCGTCCGCCCCGACTTCGGGTCGATCCGCTCACCACGAACGAAGTACACCGGGCCATCGACCGTGCCTCGCAGCACCGGCGTCACGGCCTTGACACTGCCGACGATCGAGGCGGCGGGGCACGTGTCCCTGGCGGCATCAACCGGTTCACAGAGCCCGTTGGCATTGTCGGGGTCCAGCGCCAGCGCCTTGGGCAGCGTGACGGCCGCCTTGACGTTGTTCGCCGTACCCGCGTTCATCGCCACCCGCGCCGATAGCGCCGGGTGGCCACCATCGACCATCTCCGCCGGCGCCTTGGCCCCAACAAAGACGCTCTTGGGGGTGCCGATGCGCATCGTCAGCGACGGATCGAACGCCAGTGCGGCGCAGTTGCCCACTTGGAAGCGCGACGAGACGTTCGCCGCCGCCCCCTCAGCCGATCGCAGCATCCCGGTGATCGCCTTGGGCGAGCACGACGTCGGGTTGACGGTGAAGCCGGGCTTGTCGATAGCGACCGTGACCTGACGGACCCGCAACGGGATGCCCTCCAAAATGGTGGGCATCGGGTCTGAGACGACGCGCAGCGCGGCGGTCTTGCGGTCGACGAAGATCGCCGCCCGCACCACCACCGTCCCGAGATCAAACGGGCCGGCGAGTGCCGGTACGACGATCGTCAGGCCGTACGGTGCGCCCTTGTACGGACCGGTCAGATAGACGCCGCGACCGGCCAGTCGGAAGGGGTTCGTCCCCGGTCCGGAGGCGATGCTGACGCCACCGATCCGCGACGCCTCACCACACGTCCCCGCCGCCGCAGCCGCCTCCCCACACAGCTCAGCTTGGGAGACCATGCCCATCAAGCCGGCCGGCAGGTCGACGGCGAGATCACTGAGATCCTGTTCGCTATCGCTGCGCCCGAAGCCGACCATCAGCGCCGATGCGGCACCCGCCGAAGCGTTGGCCGTACCAGCGGCAAATGACGGTGCGAAGCCCAGCGGGCCACACGGACCACCGTTGGCGTTCTGGGTGATGTCGAAATGACTGGTCGAGTTCGACACATGACCAGCTGAGGAGGTGACCTCGGTCGCCGTTGTGTAATTCCCACACACCCGCGGGTTGGTCAGCGGCGCCTTCGGCCCGCCCTTGAACACCAACTTCATCTCTGAGAACGGCAACTCCGGCGCGTTGTCAAAGACCGCCGTGAGCTGACCGGTGACCGGATCTGGCGTGATCCGTCCCTCCTGCTTGATCGTCACGCCGTGACCCTCGGCAACCAAGAACAGCCGCAGCATCTCGCCGCTGGCCGCCTTCATCGACTTCGGCTGACCGAGGTAGATCGACCCGGTCAGCGGACCCGGCAGCACCGGCGTCTGGATCTCCACCGACCCAATCCGCGAAGCAGCCGGACAGCTCGGGTCGGCCAGCGACCGCAACGCCGCCTGCTCGTCGGTGCAACTCACCAAGCCATCAGCATTCGACGGCGAGACCACCATGCCCTCAGGCAGCGTCGTCGTCACACGCTTGACCGGCGGCGTCGCAACCCCATCGGGATTCTCGTTCTGGGGCACCCGCAACGTGACCTCGGCCCCGGCCGGCACACCAGCCCGCGGCGTCTGCGCCTCAAGCGTCATCGCGGCGTCAAACCCAGCATCAAGGCATCCGGTCAACGGCGCCAGCTCATCACTGGCCTCCGCCCACGTACCCGGGGTCGCCCAGCTGCGGCCGCGGATCTTCGCCGCACCCGCCGGACCGCACTTGGAGGGAAGGGTCAGATACGGGATGCGCGCACCGGTTCCTCGACCGCCGAGCGTCCCCTGGACGTCGGTAATGATCGGCCCCTCGCCGTTCATGTCGGCCGGCACGCCGAACAGCCGCAGGCGCATCTGGTAGAGCGCGACGATCTGCGAGATGTTCTTGGTGTTGGTCTCGATCGTGTAGCGCCCGTCGCTGTTGACACGAATGTCCATCACCGTGCTGACGACGACCAGCTGGACGGCCAGGCGCGCTACGACCCCCTTAGGCGGCGTGACGTTGTAGACCGCCATCGTGTAGGGGGCCGGCGTGGCGCGCCCCAGGTTGTACACCAGGTCGAGGACGCCGACAACCGACTGCCGGGGGCATCTCCCATTGTCGAAGTCGCCCATCGAGCAGCGCGGCGTCGCCTCCGGATTGCCGACGACCCCCGGCGGCAACTCGACGTCGATGTCCTTCATCCCCTCCAACGGGATCACGCCGCCTCTGGGGTTCAGGCCGGTCGTGACACGAAACAGGACGCTGAGGTAGTCGGGGTGCGACCCGGCCTGGGTCGCCTCGACCTCGTTGCCGCCGCTGTCGACATCAACGAACTGCGTCTCGAAGTTCGTGAAGTCAAAGCCGCCGGCAGCCTGGGCGGGCGCCGCGAAGGCAACCACCGCGGCCACCGTGCCCAGGACTCCGGCCGCCGCGCGCACGATGCGCCGGCCACGCCCTCTCCTCGTGGGAATGGTGCTCATCATCGGGGCGGTTCCTTGGATCGTGATCTGCCGGACACTCATCGCCGGCCTGCCTTTGCCTTCGCGGTGCGCAGGACCAACGAGGCGCTCTGCGCCGCGCCCGCACCCGGCACCGTCACCCGCACCGTGGCGCGCAACACGCCCTCCCTGCCGAGCACGGCACGTGCCGTCTTGCTCAGGCGCAACGGCAACGACACCGTCCCGCCACCAGCCGCACTCCGCGAAGCGCGCGCGATGACAACAGACCGCTTGCCGATCCGCGCCCGCATCACCGCCGTCGCCCTCCCGGCATGCGACAACCGCACCCGAACCGCCGCGCGGCCTCCGCGAGCCCAGGTGGCGCGGGTCTTCGGGCCAACGCCCTCGACCCGGAACACCTTCACGACCGGCGACTGCGAGCCATCCTCAACGTCCCCGACATCGCCGGGCCCGGAGAACACCGAGGTCCCAGGCGCCGGAAGCGCCTCAAGCCCCTTCGCCGGCCCCTGACAATCGGTCGTGCACGACGCCTCGTCCCCTCCGGCGGCAAAGCCACCGCCGACCGTCGCGGCATACAGGTCGGCGACGCCATTGTCGACGTCTTGCGGGACGAGGCTCTCCGCCGTCGTGAAGTAGACCTCAGCGCCATCGGCGCTGGCGCCGGACGCGTACGAGTTGGCCGGACTGCGGCCAGAGCTGATGAGGTGAAGCTCTCCGTCAAGCCAGAGGTAGGCGTCCAGGACGCCATTGGTGTCATCCGGCACCAGACGGCTTCTCGTGGTGAAGATGACCCGTCGCCCGTCGCTGCTCATCGTGCCGGCGACGGCTTCGCCCGTCAGGCTCAGCGGCGAGATGGAGCCGCTTTCGGTCGTGGTGGCGCCGTCAGGCCGGCAGGAGATGCAGCTCAGCGACGCCGCTCCCGCGGTGGCGTCATAGCGGTAGATCTGACCGAGGCCGCCGCTGGGAAAGCCCAGCGGGAGGGCCGACGCGAAGGCGATCTGGTCGCCATCGGCCGACAGCACCGCCGGATAGAACATCTTCGGGTTGGTGATCTCCGGGTAGGTCGCAACCAGCGACAGCTCGCCGTTGCGAACCAGGTAGAGGTTGGTGTCCCCTGCACCGGGCGCCGCCTTCTCCTCCGACTGGATGTAGATGCGTGAGAGGTCCTCGCTGGCGGCCACGACCTCCCCCATCACGGGCAGCCGCGTCACCTCGCCGGTGTCGACATCGGCGACGTAGAGCGACTGCTGGCCCGCGGCCGGGTCGGGATACGCGCCACCCGTGCACGAGACGAGCAGGCGCCGTCCGTCGGCCGTCAACCGGCTGACGCCCGGACCCGCGCAGGACGCGTCCGCGGGCCCGAAGGTCAGCTCGCGGGTCTGCGCCGCGGCCGGGTCGTCGGCATGGTCACGGAGGTAGAGCGTCTCGACGCCGGCCGGCTTGAACACGATCCGCGAGAAGTCCTCATCCCCCCACGTCGTAACGTAATTGGCGCTATCGGCGCCGGCACTCGGCGTGCCGTCGGGCAGCACGCTGAGCAGCCGCGCCTGCTGCTTGTCGACGATCAGGTAGTGCTGCAGTGTCGTCAGGTCCGGGAAGGCGGGATCAAGCGCCCGCTCGGTCCGGACGACGACACGACTCGTGTCTGCTGAGGCCATCGTGAACGCGACGTTCAGTTCCGAGGAGTCCGGCAGGACCGGCATTCTCGACAGCCAGGTCAGCGAGCCGTCGGCGTCGTACTGGTAGATGTCGTGGTTGGTCAACGCGCCGCCAGCCAACGACGTGCCGCGGTCGTCAGGCGAGAGCGGATACCTCGTGGCGTAGATCACCGAGTCAAACGACGGCGAGACGGCCTTCACGTCCGGGATGTCTGCCACCACCGGCACGCGACTGGTGAACGGCGGGACCATCGACGTCGAGGTCCAGCCGTCGGCGCCGCGGCGCGCCACGGTGCGGCTTGCGAGGTTGCTGAGCGCGTCGCCGAAGGTTGAGTTGCTCTGATACAGGAGCGCGCCGCCGTCCGGCGAGACCGCCGGGAGGTGGCCCCCGATCAGGTTGCCGTTCTTGAACTGCGCCGAGACCTGCTCATAGGCACGGCACTCGGGAAGCTTCGCGCCGTTTTGGGCCGCACGCACGGCAGCGTTGGGACAATCGTCGGCCGCCTGGACCGCAGGCGCCGCCAGCGCAAGCGCCGCGACAGCACCGGCAGCCACGGCAAGCACGCCGCGCCGACCGTGACTACGCACGGGTACTCTCATACAACATCTCTCCTCAGTAACCACTTCTGTTTAGGCAAACTGAGACCTTCCCACCAGGCCTCGGCCAGCAGCCGTCGGTCGCGCCGACGAGCGCTCGGTCATGCGATCGGCACCGTAAACATGCGGATGTCCGAAGTCAAGATTTTACGACATACTTCTTTTCTGTGAAGCACCGTTGACGTTCCCGGAGACGCTGCACCGCGGCGATGACTTGGCTAGCTCCTGGGCCATAGCCCGCAAGGCCCGCGGGCCCCCGCCCTGCTCCGAGGAACCACTGATGTGTCTCGCCGCGCGCCCGTTTGGGGCGTCACGAGTGTTTCGGGCAAGGCCATCTCTCACCAGACGACCCGGATCCTTCGACGCCGGGTCCGGGTCGGCTCGTGGTGACATATGCACCACGAGCCGACCCGGATCGCCTGACACGGATCCCCGCGGGCGCCTGCGGAGCTGAACGCCCAACGCGTCACCAGGAACGCGTCGCGCTCAGCCGCCCCCGCGAACGAAGCGAAGGCGAAGCGCCCCTCAATCCCCCAGCAGCCGCGCCGCCCCCAGCACCCGTCCCACCCCAAACCCCGCGATCCGCAGGGCCAGCGGCTGCCGGGCACCAACACCACCAACAGCATCCGGCTCACGTTCCCGGTACCACTCGATCGTGTCGATCAGCGGCTGCTCATGATGCCCCGTCGTCCACCCCAACTCGCGCTTGGCCTTCGTCGACCGGTAGGCCCACTGCAGCGACAGCGCCCGAATCTCCTCGACCGTGATCGGCGGCCGGCCCGGCAGCGCCTCGAAGCCGCGCGCCAGCGCCAGCGCGGCGTGCAGCGGCAGCTTGACCGCCGGCGGCTCGACCCCCGACAGACGCCCCAGGTCCGCGAACAAGCGATCGTTGGTGAAGTTCCGCCCACCCAAGATGTAGCGCTCGCCAACGCCGCCGCGCTCCTCGGCGAGCAGATGCCCACGCGCGACGTCCTCGGCACCGACGATGCACAGCGCGCCATCCACGTACAGCGGGATCTCGCGCCGCAGGAACCGGCGAACCAGCTCGGTCGAGGAGCGGTGCAGGTCGCCGCGGCCGAGCACGTGCGCGGGGTTGACGATCACCACCGGCAGGCCGTGGGCGCAGGCCCGCAGTGCCTCGCGCTCGGCCTCGGCCTTCGCGTTGGCGTAGGCCAACCCGATCCGGGCGGCGTTGAAGCCCTGCGTCTCGTCGGCGGTCGAGCGGCCGTCCGCCGGGCCGATCGCCGCGATCGTGCTCGTGTGTACGACGCGCTCGACGCCGGCGCGCAGCGCCTCCTCCAGCGCGATCCGCGTGCCGATCACGTTGGCCTGGTAGAGATCGCGCCAGCCGCTGCGCAGCGTCATTGCATCGGACACGTGGAAGAAGCGATCCACGCCGCGAAGCGCCCGGCGCAGCTCACCCCGGTCGGTCGCGCCGGCGACGACGACCTCGACGTCGAGATCATTGATCGTGTCTAGCGCCGCGTGCTCGGGCACCGTCACGCGCACGGTGTCGCCGCGCGCCAGCAGCGCCCGTGCGACGTGCGAGCCGACGAGCCCGTTGGCGCCGGTGACGAGCGTGATGGCCATGTCTGCGCCCATCCTCCCACGCCGCAAGACCACGTAGGCTCCGACCATGTCTCAGGTCGCCGTGGTCACCGACACCACGCACTACGCCCCGCGTGCGCTGCTGCAGGCCCACGACATCCGCGAGGTCTCGCTGTACGTCAACCTCGGCGACCGCCACGAGCGCGAGGCCGACATGCCGGACTTCACGGCGTTCTACAACCAGCTGCGCCAGCTCGACCAGCTGCCGACGACCTCGCAGCCGTCGATCGGCGACTTCCTCGAGGTCTACGAGCCACTGGCCGCCGAGGGCCGCGACATCGTCTCGGTCCACATCGCCGGCGGGATCTCCGGCACGGTGGAGAGCGCGCGCCAGGCCGCGGCCGAGATCGCCACCAAGTACCCGGCCCGCCGCGTCGAGGTCATCGACTCGCGCACCGCCTGCGGCGGCATCGGCCTCTGCGCGCTGGCTGGCGCGGCCGCCGCGAGCACCGGGGCCGACGTCGACGCCGTCGCCGCGCGGGTCAACGGTGCGGCCGACGCCATGAAGATCTGGTTCGCCGTCGACACGCTCGAGTTCCTCAAGCGCGGCGGCCGCATCGGCACCGCGCAGGCGTGGCTCGGCGGCGCGCTAAAGATCAAGCCGATCCTCACGATCAACCGCGAGATCACACCCGTCGAGCGCGTCCGCACCTCCGGCCGGGCCTTCGAGCGCATGGTCGACTACCTCAAGGCTCGCCACGAGGACGGCGCCGACGGCTGGGTCGTCCAGCACATCCAGGCTCACGAGCAAGCGGCGAAGCTGGTCGAGCGCGGCCGCGAGATCTACGGCACCGAACCGGTCTTCGTCTCAGAGATCGGCCCCGTCATCGGCACCCATGTCGGCCCCGGCTTGCTCGGCGCGGGCGGCCTGCCGCGGGCGCTGCTGGCCGAGCTCGGCGTCTGAGCGAGCCGTCGAGGGACGACTGAACCGGCATATCACCGGTTCAGTCGTCCCTCGACGCTCCGGTTGCGGGGCTAGACGTCTAGGTCGCCGGCAGGATGACGCCAGGGCCGCCGCCACCTTCGTCGTCAGAGCCCGGCGGCTTCCCGCCACCCATCCCAGGCGGCGCGGGCGGCTGTGGCCCCTCCGGGTCGATGATCGCGGCCTGGCGGATCTCGGCGCGCCACGCCCACCACTCGCGGATCAGGATCTGGATCGAGGCCGCCAGCGGGATTGCCACGATCGCGCCGAGGACGCCGAGCAGCGTGCTGCCGAACAGCACGGCGATGAGCACGACGATCGGCTGCACCTGCACCGTTCGGCGCTGGACCTGCGGCTGGATGAGGTTGTTCTCCAGCTGCTGGTAGATGATCGCCCAGATCGCCCAGATGATGGTGTCGGTCGGGAAGTCGTTGAACAACGTGACCAACCCGATGACGATGGCCGCCACCGTCGCGCCCACCAGCGGGATCAGCGATGCCAGCCCGGCGAGCACCGCCAGCGGCGCCGCGAACGGCACGCCGAGGAGCTCCAGCACGATGAACGCCTGGATTCCCGCGATCAGCGCGATCGTCAGCGCGCCCTGGACGTAGCCGGCGACTGCATTGCCCGTGCTATCGAAGATGCGGCGTATCCGGTCTCGCTCGCCCTCCGGCCGCAGCCGCAGCGCCGCGTCGATCCAGCCGCGGCCCCCGGCCACGATAAAGATGCTCAAGATGAGGATGTTGACCAGCGCGAAGACCGAGTTGACGAGGCCGAGGCCGATGTCGCTCAGCACCTTGGCCGCATCGCCGATCTTGGCCGGCAGCTGGTTGGCCTGCTTTTGCAGCTGGCCGGTCAGGTCATACTTCGCGTCGAGCTCGCGCAGCCGCTGGTTCTTGTTGACGTAGTCCTGAACGTCGGTGGCGTAGCTGGGCAGGTCCTCGACGAGGTTGGTGCCCTGGGTGACCAGCGGCGGGACGACAAGCGCGGTCAGCCCGATCGGCACGAGGATCAGCCCGAGATAGACGAGCGTGATCGCAAAGCCGCGCCGCATGTGGCGGTCGAGCCGGTTGACCGGCCCGGAGACCGCGACCGCGATGAACGTCGCCGTCAGGACCCAGCCGATCGGCTTGCGCAGCAGGTAGACGAGGTACAGCGCGACCGCCGCTAGGACGACGATCGCGACCACGCGCACAATCGTGCGAACGGGAAGCTCTTGGGCGCGGGACTGCATGCGGCGTCAACGCTATGGATGAGCGCGGACAGTGCGAGCGAGCCCTGGGCGAGCTCGCGCCGCGAAACGAGCCCTGGGCGAGGCTTCGCCTACCAGCGACGCTTCTTGCGGCGCAGCAGCCCGCCGATGGCGGCGATCCCTCCACCGATGACGAAGCCCGCGACGGCGGCGCCGATCAGCACTTCCTGCTGGTGCTCGCGGATCTGCTTGCGCCAGTCGGTGACCTCGGCCACCTCGCCACGCAGCCGCTCCATCGAGACGGCCAGCTCAGCGCGATTGGTCTCGATTGACTGGCGAATTTGCTCCGGGGAGCGCTGGGGCATCAGACGGTCCCTCCGGGGTGCTCGGCCGTCATGGTCTCCTTGATGAGCTTGGCCTCTTCGATGGCCATCGTCGGTGCCGGCGACGAGCCGGCCTTCAGCGCGCGGAACGCGATGTAGCCCGCGAGCGTGGCGAGCACGAGCAGGACGGCGGCCACGGTGAAGTAGCCCCAGAACGGCTGCCCGTCGGGGAACGGGATCGCCCAGTAGGCCAGCTCGGCCAGCCCGAACAGGATCATGATCGAGGCGGCGAGGACGAAGATCCCGGCGGCGGCCGCGACGGCCGCGCCCTTGCCGAGCTTGGTGACCTTGTCGGTCACCTCGGCCTTGGCCAGCTCGATCTCCTCGCGGACGAGCAGCGAGGCCTTCTCGGTGACGTCCTGGATCGCGGTGACGAGGTTGGTTGGCTGCTGGTCGCTGCTCATCGAACGTTCCCCCAGGTTGGCGCTCCATCAGCGTTGAACACGTTCGACCTCATCGGTGCCTCCGCTTGGCGATCCCCTTGAGGAAGACGGCGGCCACCAGGCCGCCGGCGAACGCCGCGCCCACGAGCTTCTCGGGGTGCGGATCGACCGGCTGGGCGTCGAGCAGTGCGCTGCCGGCGGGCTGGCCGAAGGTCGCCTCAGCGGCGCCAACGGTCGGCGTCGGTTCCACCGGCGGAGCCGGTTCGGCAGCGGGCGCGGCCGCGGTGGGGCTGTGGAGATCTTCGGCGTCGGTCACTCGGGCGGGTCCTCGTCGAAGATCCGGCGGTAGGCGACGGCCGCAACGCGTGAGGCGGCGATCGAGGCGATCGCTCCGAAGGCTGCGAGCAGCCCCGACCAGGCGAGGCGCTTGGTGATGTCGTTGTGCTGCATCGGGCCGGACTCTACCCGCAGCAAGCCGGAGCTAGCGATCGAGCCCGCTACAAATCGTCTCGACGATCAGGCGCTTGGCTTCGTCGAAGCCGCCGGCCGATTGCGGCAGCGAGTCGAAGATCCAGCCGGTGAGCACCTGCTCGATGGCGCCGTAGAACGCCATCGCGGCGAACTGTGGCGAGATGTCGGAACGAAACTCGCCCGCGGCTTGGGCCTTCTCGACGACGGCGCCGATCAGGTTGTAGGCCTCGGTGATCTTCGCCAGGTGCGTCTGCCCGAACGAGTTCGCCGCCCGCGTGACCTCGACGATGATGACCTTCATCAAGTCCGGGTCGTGGCGATAGGAGTCGACGATGAAGCCGGCGATCGCCTCAAGCTTCTTGCGCGCGAGGATGTCCTGGGTGTCGACCTCGCGGATCGCGTCGAGCATGACGTTCCAGCGCTCCAGGAAGAGGGTGTCGAGCACCTCATCCTTGGAACGGAAGTAGTGGTACACCAACCCGTAGGCGACGCCCGCCTCGTCGGCGATGTCGCTGACGCGGCAGGTGTGAAAACCCTGGCGGGCGAAGACACGGACGGCCGCGTCGAGGATCAGCCGGCGCTTCTCGGCCGCGGCCGCTGCTGAGCGTGCGGTCGCCATCAGCGAACCCGCCCGGAAATTGCGGAAGGGTGAGCCATCAGCCGTAGATCTCCGGACGCCGGTTGGCCAGCGACGGCAGATCGGCGCGGATGCGTTCCTGACGATCGAGGTCGAGCTCTGCGATCACGTGACATTCGACGTCGGCGGCCTGGGCGAGGACGATCCCCCAGGGGTCGACGATCATCGAGCGGCCGCCGGTCTTCAAGCCCGGCGCGTGGCGCCCGACCTGGTTGGCGGCCACGACGAAGGCCTGGTTCTCGATGGCGCGGGCGCGCAACAGGATCTCCCAGTGGTCACGGGTCGTGGGCTCGGTGAAGGCCGCGGGGACGGCCACCACGCGCGCCCCCTCGACCGCGAGGCGGCGGTAGAGCTCGGGGAAGCGCAGGTCGTAGCAGATGGTCAGACCGAGTCGCAGACCATCGGCGAGGGTGCTGAGGACAATCTCGTCGCCCGGCGCCTCGCCGTCGGACTCGCGGTACTCGCGGCCGCCGACGAGCACGTCGAACATGTGCAGCTTGCGGTACGTCGCACGGTCGCTGCCGTCGGGACCGATGTGGACCGAGGTGTTATGACCGCGCTCTGCGTCCGCGGTTGGCCGCTCGGCGATCGAACCGGCGACGAGGTCGATCTCCAGCTCGCGCGCGATCGCGCGCGCCCAGCTCAGCGCCGGGCCGTCAAGCGGCTCGGCCCCGCCGCGCTGATCCTCCGACGCGCCGTAGACCGACCACTTCTCGGGCAGGACGACCAGCGAGGCGCCATCGCGAGCGGCGGCCCGCACGAGACGGTCCGCGGTCTCTAGGTTTGTAGCCTTGTCGGCGGTCGCGGTGAGTTGGACTGCGGCGGCGCGCACGGGTGCTCCCCGATTAGCGATTGACTGGTCAGTCAACCGATCTCTGGGAGCATACCCCGGACTTGCCGACCCTGGACGATCTCCCGCTCCGCAATCACCCATCTGGGCTCGCGGTCCCGCCCGCCCGCATGGCCCTGCTGCGCGATCGCCGTCCGCTGAAGCGCTGGCGCTACCTCGGTCTCTACGGCGAGGAGCTCATGCTCTGCGCCGCCAACGTGCGCGTTGGGGTGTTGCCCCAAGCGTTCTGGGCGACCTGGGACCGGACGGCGCTGCGTGAGAAGACGGTCTTTCGGCCCGGCGGGGTCGTGCTGGACGACGACCGCGCGCGGTTCGGCCCGGCCGAGCTCGCCCTCGAGCCCGACGGCGAGCCGATGGAGGTCACCTCGCGCCATGGCGACTCCTACATCTGGACGCGCAAGCAGCCCGTGCGCGCGACCGGGACGGTCGACGGCCGGCCGGTGGCGCTGCGCGGCCTGATCGACGACTCCGCCGGCTACCACGCGCGGCGCACCGACTGGCGCTGGTGCGCCGGCGTCGGCGAGACGCCCGAGGGCAATGCCTTGGCCTTCAACATCGTGGTCGGCGTCCACGACGCGGCGGTCGGCAGCGAGCGCACGCTCTGGGTCGACGGCGTGGCGCGTGAGCTGCCGCCCGCGACCTTCGACGAGGACCTGCGCGCCGTCACGTTTGACGACACCTCGGTGTTGACCTTCGCCGAGGAGGCACGCCGCGCCCGTGCCGACGACTTCAAGCTCTTTGCCAGCGACTACGTCCAGCCGTTCGGAACGTTCTCGGGCACGCTGCCCGGCGGGGTCGCGGTTGCCCGCGGCTGGGGCGTGATGGAAGCGCATCACGTCCGCTGGTGAACGGCAGCCGGCGACTAGGCTCGAACGATGCCGTCCCCCTACTCCTCTGAGCTCGCCCAGGAGCTTGCCCCCGGGCTGCTGGAGCGCTTCGAGCGCTACGTCCGGATCGAGTCGACCGCCGCGCGTGCGCGGACGCAGAGCCCGAGTACGCCAGGCCAGTTGGAGATGGGGCGGCTGCTCGTCGACGAGCTGCGTGCCGCGGGGTTGGAGGATGCCGCGCTGGACGGCAACGGCTATGTCACGGCGACGCTGCCGGCGACCGTCGAGGACGCGCCGGTCATCGGCCTGATCGCCCATGTCGACACCAGCCCGGACGCGCCCGGTGCGGGCGTCGAGCCCCTGGTCCATCGCGACTACGACGGCTCGATCATCGAGCTGCCACGCGACGGGACCGTCCTGGATCCGGCGACGGTTAACGGTTTGGGCGCGAAGCTCGGCCACGACATCGTCACCTCGTCGGGTGACACGCTCTTGGGCGCCGACGACAAGGCCGGCGTCGCCGAGATCGTCACCGCGGTCGCCTACCTCGCCGCCCACCCCGAGCTGCCCCGCCCCACGCTGCGGATCTGCTTCACGCCCGACGAGGAGATCGGCGAGGGCGCGACGCTCTTCGACGTTGAGCGCTTCGGCGCGTTCTGCGCCTACACCATGGACGGCAGCGAGATTGGCGAGCTGCAGGACGAGACGTTTACGGCCGCCGAGGTGAGGCTGACCATCCACGGCGTCGACATCCACCCCGGCTTCGCCAAGGATGTCCTCGTCAACGCCACGCGGCTGGCGGCGCAGATCGTCGCCGCGCTGCCATCCGATCGCCTGACGCCGGAGACGACCGAGGAGCGCGAGGGCTACATCCACCCCTACGCCATCGCCGGCGACGCGCAGCGCTCGACGGTCACCGCGATCGTTCGCGACTTCGACGATGACTTGCTCGCGCAGCACATCGACTTGATCCGCACGACGGCCGAGGAGGTCATGGCGCGGGAGCCGCGGGCGCGGCTGGAGGTCGACGTCCACCACCAGTACCCCAACATGCGCTCGCATCTTGAGCCGTTCCCGGAGGTGGTGAGCGCCGCTGAGCGCGCAATCGCCGCCGAGGGTCTGGACGCGCGGCGCACCGTCATACGCGGCGGCACCGACGGCTCGCGCCTGAGCGCCATGGGCCTACCGACGCCCAACGTCTTCACCGGCGGCCACGAGTTCCACTCCGTGCGCGAGTGGGCGTCGCTGCACGACATGGCGGCGGCTGCCGCGGTGATCGTCCGGCTGGCGGAGGTCTGGACGCAGGAGGACCTGTGCGCGGCAGCGGCAGCGGCCGCGCCGCGAGCGGCGGCGCGGAACGAGGCCGGATCGAGGTCGATCCAGCCCCAACAGTTGGGGTGAAATCGACCCGGCCACCGAGGCCCGCGTCTGCTTAGGCGACGGTGGCGGGATTGGCGAGGCTGGCCCAGAGGTGCAGGACGGCGTAGCTGCTGTACGGCGACCAGGACGATGGCGGGGCCGGGTCCGCGCCGAGCTCGCGCATCGCCCGCTGGACCGCGACGTCACCGTCGAGGAAGACGTCGGGGTCGCCAAGGCGCATCGCGATGTAGCCGGCGGTCCAGGGGCCGATGCCCCAGAGCGCTTGGAGCGCCGCAGCGTCTTGCGGCACGACGAGCGACGGGTCGGCGGCGGCTAGGCCGCGCAGCGTTCGGATGCGAGAGCGCGGCATCGCGAAGAGCTCGTCGGGCGCGGCACCGACCTGGCCCGGGGTCGGGAACAGATGGGTCAGCGCGCCGTCGGCGGCCGCGAGCGGCGTCGCCACCGCGGCCGTGATCCGCGACGCGAGCGTGCGCGCCGCCGCGACCGTGATCTGCTGGCCCAGGACCGCGCGGGCCGCGATCTCCCAGCCGTCGACGACGCCCGGTACGCGCAGGCCGGGCCGGGTGCGGATGAGCGGGCCGAGGTGCGGATCGTCGTCGAAGTGCGCCGCGACCGCCAGCGGGTCCGCCCCGAGGCCGAAGAGCGCACGGGTGCGGCGGATCGCCTCGGGCTCGTCGGCGTCGTCGCTGAGCGTGAAGCGCGCGCTGACGCCGTGCGCGTCGGGCGTCAGCTCCAGGATCGCGGGGCCGCCGGGCAGCGCCAGCGTTCGGCGATAGGTGCCGTCGCGTACCTCTTCGGCGCCCGTGATCGCGCGGGCGGCGAGGAAGTCCAGGACGGCGGCGCCGTCGAAGGGCTGGGCGGTGGGCAGGTGCATCGTGTCGAGGCGCAACGGGCGGCGCGGCCGGAACGTGAGACGGCTCAGGCGCCCACTATGGTGCCCCGGCGTGAAGATCGTGAGCGTCATGACCACCGCCGCGCGCGGGGGCGGAGAGTACGCCGCGGTCGATCTCCTCGACGCGCTCGGGCGCCGGGGTCACGACGTGGTGATGCTCAGCAACGTGGCCGAGATCGCCGACGGCACGTCCGTGCCGGTCCGGCCGATCGACCTCGGGCCGAAGCTGTCGCGGTCGAGTGCGGTCTCGTTGACGCTGCGCGCGCCGTTGGTCCTGCGGGCACTGCGCCGCGCCTTGGAGCGCGAGGCGCCCTACGACGTGCTGCTCGTCCACTACAAGAAGGAGCAGTTGCTGGCGCCGTGGCTGCCGCGGCGGCTGCGCCCGACGCTGGCCTGGGCCGAGTGGGGTCCTGTGCCGCGCCAGTTGCGCAGCGGGGCGCCGAACGCACTGTTTCGTCGCGCGGCGCGCGACGTCGGCGCCGTGCTGGCGGTCTCGGCCGGGACCAAGGACTCGCTCGTGGAGGCCGGAATCGACAGCGCGATCATCGAGGTCATTCCCAATGTCATGGACTTGGACGCGGTCCGCTTCGACGCTGCTGCCCGCGCGCGCGTGCGTGGCGAGCTGGGCATCCCGGAAAACGCCTTCACCGTCGGCTGCGTGTCGCGGCTGCACCCTAAGAAGCCGATCGACGTACTCATCCGCGCGACCGCGGCGCTGGGCCGCGACGTCCACCTGCTGATCGCCGGCGACGGCGAGGCTGAGAGCGAGTTGAAGGCCTTGGGCGCATCGCTGCTCGGCGAGCGCGCGCACTTCCTACCGACGCCGCATCGGGCGATCGGCGACGTCCTGTCGGCGCTCGACGTCTCGGTCTTCTGCCCCAGCCCGACCGAGGGCGCGCCACGCGCGGTCATCTACGCGATGGAGGCCAGCCGGCCCGTGGTCTCGACCGGCCCCGAGGGCGTCGCCGACATGATCGAGCCGGGCATGGGCGAGATCGCGCTGCCCGAGCACGATGTGGACGCGACAGCCGCCGTGCTGGCGGGGTATCGCGACGACCCCGAGCGCGTCGCGCGCGAGGGCGCGCGAGGGCGCGCGCTGGCCGAGGAGCGCTATGACGGGGCGAAGATCGCGGCGCGGATCGAGGCGCTGCTGACGCGCTCCTAGCGAGTGCGACAGGACTGTGTCGAAATGGCACTCTTGTGGCGGGGTCTGCCCCCGCCACAGAAGTGCGACGGGCTACGTGGTGATCCTGTCGCTGTACGCGTCGAAGACACGGTTCAGCGCCTCGACCCCGTGCCGGTTGGCGTGGATCTCGGACATCACGATGGCGTTAGCGTCGTTGTCGGGGCCGATGTCGGTCAGGAGGTCGAGGTTGGTGGCCAGCAGGTCGCAGCGGCGTTCGTGGAGCTGGTCGATGTGGCCGCGAGTGAGTGGGACCTCGACGCTGTCGGTGTGCGGGACCATCTCGGGATCCCAGCCCAGCGCGTCGATGACGGCCGTCGCGTCGCGGTAGACGTCGGCCAGCTTGAGCTGACGGCGTGGGGTGTAGTCGAGGAAGTCCTCGAAGGGGTCGTGGTTGAACATCAAGACCTTCTTGGCCTCGATGCGCAGCACGTCGGCCATGGACGGGTCGACGCTGATACGGCAGCCTGAATTACCCTGGTGGGCACTCATGGGAGGTTTACGCTCCTTGGGTCATGCCCCCGGGCCGTTCCTGCGGTCGCGGGGGCGAAATGTGATGTATGTCGCTGCGGGAGCTTAGCGGAGGGGGCGGCGGAACAGTGAGGCTGCAGATCCCGTGTCTCGGTTCTCCAAGAGCAACGATCACCCGACCGAAAAGCACAGCACGCTGGACAAGCTGGGGGCGTTCTTCGAGCGTTACCTCAGGCTGAGCTGACGTACGGGAATGGAAGAAGCCCACACCGTGAGCAGGACGCAGATCTACCTCGGTTCGGAGGAGCTGGCCCTCCTCGATCGCGCGTCGAAGGAGAGTGGCGCGTCACGGTCCGAGCTGATCCGCCGCGCGGTTCGCGCCACGTTCGGCGATCAGGACAAAGCCGACAAGCTCCGCGCGTTGCAGACCAGCGCCGGCTCTTGGCGTGGTCATCGTGCCAGCGGCGCCGAGTACGTCGACGCTTGGCGCGGCGACGATCTCAACGAGCGTCTCTCGCGGCTCGGCGTCACACCAGCGGACCCGACAAATGCATACCAGTAACGCAAGATCTGGTGAGGAAATGTTCCGTGGCACAGTCGCCCGTCAATCGCGTCTGGCGCGAGGACTGAGCAGAGAGTCGCCTAGCTCCAGCGGAACCCCGGCGCAGGGGTGCCTGGGACCAGTGGGCTCTGCGGCAGCTCCGCCGCCAGGTCGGGCTGGTTGTAGGGCGACGGCGCTACGTCGTTGGTGCTGTCGGGGTGAAAGAGCGCGGCCAGCAGCTCGATCTGGCCGCGCGCGATGTCGCGCTCACCCATCCCGCCGCCGTACATGCGCACGCCGGCCTGCTCGCAGTGGTCATAGATGTCCAACAAGGCGCGCACGCTGCCGATCCGCGACGGCTTGACGTTGACGATCGTCGTCGTGATGTCCGCTGCGGACGCGATCGGCGCGTCGAACGCGACGCGGGCCGCATGCGGGTCGAGCAGCTCGGTCACCTCCGGCAGATCGTGTGGGTCCTCGAGGATCGCGTCCGGGAAGCACGCGACGACCTCGCGGTACATCGTGAGCAGCGCCGCCTCGTCTTCGACCTCGATCCCGTAGCGGCCCTTGAAGTCGATGACGTCGACTGCGCCCGTCGCCGCGACCTCCGCGATCAGCGAGGCCGGCCACGACGGCTGCGCGTCGAGCTTGAAGCGCAGGTCCGGGTAGCGCTCCAGCCGGCGGCCGATCGTGGCGAAGGACGGCGGGTCGCCGAGCCCAAGCGAGTTGACGAAACGCACCGGCCTGGCCGCGCGGCCGAGGGCCTCGGCGAGCGAGCGGCCGTTCTGCGCAAGGCCCAGGTCCAGCGCGGCCGCCTCGAACGCCCATTGGCGCAGCCGGCGTGCCATGTCCCACTCCGGCGGCTCGGGCCAGACGTCGAGGCCGGCGACGTGGTCGCTGAACGACGCCAGCGTCCACGATCCCACCAGCGGCAGCGACGGCGCGAGCGCGAGGAACGCCCCGTTCTCGTCCATCATGGTCCCGCCGACCTCCTCGCCGAGACCCTCGGTCGTCGTCCCGTCGTCGCTCAGGTGCAGGATGTAGCGACCGTGCTCGGGCTCGCCGGGTGGCACCACGGCCTCCCAGCGGTGCTCGGCGATGGTCAGGGGAAGATCGGCGACGCGGCTCCAGAGCGACTCGGGCATGTCGTCAAGACGATGCCGGAGGCGCGGAATCATCGGCATCGCCCTCGGCCGGCCAGTTCACCAGAACGCTCGCTGTGGTGTAACACCTGTGCTACGGTCGAAGGCAAGGGAGACGACTATGGCCGCCACTGAGATCACGAAGCTTCGAACGGATCGTTACGCACGCCGTCGCGAGGAGCGGCTTGCTGCCGACCCCGAATACCGGGCCGAGTACGAGCGACAGCTGCGGGCGACCCAAGCCATCGATGCCATCATCAATGAGCTGGACGCGCTCCGCGTCGAGCACGACTACTCAAAGGCCGAGCTGGCGCGCATGATCAACAAGAACCCAGCGAGCGTCCGGCGTTTGCTGACGGCGGCCGGGAATCCTGAGCTGGGCACGATCGTCGCGTTGGCAGATGCCCTTGAGGCAGATGTCGTCCTGGTCCCGCGCAAGCAGTCAAAAGCGCTGTCCGAAACGGACTAGCAACTAAGCCGTTGTCCGCGGCACGGCGTACGATCCCCGTCTAGTGAATTGGGGAATCGTCTTGTACATGAAGAAGGACGGGACGATCCCGGTCGAGGAGTTCTTGGATGGATGCCCGACGAAGGTCCAAGCGACCTTCGACGCGGTGCTCGAGTCTGTTCGCCTAGCTCCGCCGCCCGCATTCAGCGGTGGCGGGAAGTGGGAGGCCATGCACGGTCGCATGGGTGGCTACGACGAGGTCCGCGTCACCGGCCCATCGCGAACCCACTACCGGCTCTTCTGCCTGCTGGAGAATGGGACGCCCAACGAGCTGGCGGAACGTGGTTTCGACGCGCCGCAGATTGTGCTCATCAACGGCATGGCCAAGGCGAACGCGTCGTTGTTCACGGATGCTGAGTACCGGAACAAGATCCGGGACTTGGGCGACGACTATCGGTCGATGGCGCCGCGACGTATCGCGGAATAGAGACGGAGCGCGCTACCCGCGCGCCGCCCGCACGACCGCCAGCAGCTGCTCCCAGTGCGCCGCCGCCGGCGCGATCTGGGTGACCAAGGCCTCCAACTCGCTCCACCCGTCATCGGACTCCCAGCCCCAATGCAGGGTGATCGGCGCCCAGATCGCCTTGTTCGTGTTCATGAGCGCGGCCGCCGCGGGCAGCACCTCCCGCGCGTGGCCGTAGAGCGGCCAGTAGGACGGGAGGTAGAGCGCGCCGTCGCGCCACTGCGGGGTGGGCTGGAAGCCCATCGTCGCCAGCGTCTCGGGTCCGGAGCAGACGACGGCGAAGCGCTCGGCGAGCAGGTTGTACTGGTCGGCGGCGAAGCGGTTGTAGGGCGCGACGAAGACCTCGGGGCGCGCGAGGCCGGCGTCAGCCAGCTCGGCCAGTGCGCCGTCGAGCAGCGCGGCGGTCGCGGCCGCGTTGAGGCCCGTCAGCTCGCTGCGCCGCCGCGGCGAAGCGTGGCGCGTGCGGTGGTCGCGGCCATGCAGCGCGAGCGTCACGCCGTCGCGCTCGATCCGCTGCAGCACGGCGAGCTCGCGGTCATCGAGCGCGCGCCACTCGGTTGCGGCAGGATCGAGCGGGCGGCGGCTCACGCGGGGCGGCACCGCAATGCAGTACGGCACGCCGGCGTCGGTCAAGATGGTGTGGAACCGCTCGAAGCCGTCGGTGCCGAAGCGCGCCGGCTCGTCCCACGCCTGGTAGTGCGGGAACTCATCGACGCGGACGAGGAAGCGCGGCGGCCCGGGCGCGTCGTCGCCGAGCACCGCGTGACGCAGCGCGTCGAGCGGCTCCGCGACCGCCGAGGTGAAGTCCAAGCCGCCCCGGCGGCGCCGAACGAGTTGGGCGAAACGCACCGGCGCGGGCGGGACTGGCGCGGTCTGCAACGCGTCCAGCACCGCGGGTGTGGTGATCTCCGCGACGGTTGCCGCGCCGGACTCCAGCTCGCGGGCGAAGACGATCCGCGCGGTCTGCCGCGCGTCGGTGTCGCCCGGGGCCAGCGCCTCGGCGTAGACCTCGCGCGTGCGCTGCGCAATCGCATCCCAGGCAAAGCGCGTCTCGGCCAGCCAGCGACCCGCGACACCCCGCCGCGCGCACTCCTGCGGTCCCGCAGCGACGACGGCGCGCAGCGCATCGGCCAGCGCCTCGGGATCCGGCCGCGCGCAGAGCCAGCCGGTCTCCCCCTCCTGCACCGCCTCGGCCAGGCCGCCGACCGGGTAGGCGACGACCGCGCGCGAGAAGCCGTAGGCCAACAACAACACGCCGCTCTGGCTTGCGCGCGGGTATGGAAGGACCACGGCATCGGCGGCGGCAAAGAGGTCGGCGGCGTCGGCCATCGGGACGAACTCGGCGCGCAGGTGGACGCGGCCGGCCAGCTCGGGCACCGCCAACTGGGCGGCCTCGGCAGCCGGCGCGCCGAGATCCTCGCCGGCGATGATCACGTGCAGGTCGGGCACGGCGCGGGCGGCGCGCAGCAGGTCGCCGAGGCCCTTGTCGGCGCGCAGTTGCCCGAAGAGCAGGACCGCAGGCGCGCCGTCAGGAATGCCGAGCGCGGCGCGGGCGCCCGCGCGGTCGCCGTCGCCGCCGGTGCGCGCAAGGCCGCCGTACTCGCCGTGCGGGATCACGACCGCGTGCCCGCGCTCGGAGGCGTAGGCGCGCGGGACGTCGGCTTGGGCGTGGACGATCGTCCTGGCCGTCAGCCGAGCGAGCGCGCGCCGCGTGCGCTCCAGCGACGCCGCGCGCTCGAAGGTGTTGTGCTCGGTCTGGACGACCGTCGCACCCGAGACGCGCAGCGCGGCGACCGCCACGACACCGAGGCGCAGGTCCTCCCAGCCCTCGGTGTGGACGATGTCAGCCCCGCGGGCAATCGCGACCAGCCGCGGGATCGCCGCGAGGAACAGCAGACCGTTGCCGACACGGCCGAGGTGGGCGCGACGCAGCGCGCGGCCGACGCGCGAGTCGTCGCGCAGATAGCGGAAGCTGCGGTGGACGGTGACGCCGGGCGCGTCGGGGTAGCGGTGATCGCGCGCCGTGGCGAGGTCGACGGCCGTGCCTTGCGCGGCGAGGGCAGCGACCAGCGCGGCGGTGTAGTCGGCCACGCCGCCACGTCCGCCCTGCTCGATCACCAGCACCCGTCCGGGGCCACCCGCTCGGTTGCTCGCAACCACGGCTGCGAGCGTACAGGCCGCACGCTGGGATGATGCCCGCGAATGGCCGACCACGATCTGTTCGTCGCGGTGCAGACGCCGGTGCTCGGCACCGGGCAGGCGCTGCGCGTCGCGACGCTGCTGCGGGCGCTCGCCGCGACCGGCCCCGGGGTCCACGTTCTCTACGTGCGCTTCGGCGCCGACGGGCCGGCGCCCGCGCTGCAGGCTGTTGACGGCCTGCGCTTCGAAGGCGTCGAGCCCTCGCGTGGCGCGCGGCGCGCGTTGACCTACGCTTCGGCGCGCGCCCGGCGTATCCCGGCCGGCTGGGCGCGGGCGATCTCGCCCGAGCTGGTCGCCACCGCGCGCCGGCGCGCCGGCGAGCCCGGCGTGCGCCGGGTGATCGCCGACGGTCCGGGCGCCGCGGCTGCGCTGCTGGGCCTGGCACGCCGGCGCCCCGTCATCTACAACGCCCATAACTTGGAGTCGGCCTACCGCCACGAGCTCGCCTCCGACGACCTCGGCTCGCCCAAGCTGCTGCGCTCCGCCGAGCGCCGGCTGCTGGCGACGTTCGCTGAGTCGTGGATGGTCAGCGAGGCCGACCTGGCCGGGGCACGCGCGCTCTGTCGCGACGCGAAGCTGCGCCTCGTTCCTAATGTGGTGGACATCGATGCGATCGCGGCGGTCGCGCCGCGGCCCGAGGCCAACCGCGTGCTGATGGTCGCCGACTACACCTACGAACCCAATGCCAATGGGTTGCGCTTCCTGCTCGACGAGGTGATGCCGCGCGTGTGGGCCACACGCCCCGACACGGTCCTGCGGCTCGTCGGCCGGGGCCTCGCAGATCCGGCGCCCGGCGAGCCGCGGGTGCAGGCCGCGGGCTTCGTCGAGGATCTCAACGCCGAGTACGCCGCCGCGAGCTGTGCGGTCGTGCCGCTGCTGGAGGGTGGCGGGACGCCGTTCAAGTTCTTGGAGGCCTTGGCCCACGGTGTACCGGTCGTGGCGACACCACGGGCCGCCGCTGGGCTGGCCGTCCGCGCGGGCGAGCACTACCGCGAAGGCGACGGCGGAGCGTCCTTCGCCGACGCGATCCTCGCGCTCACGGGCGGCGACCCCGATGCGCCCACGCTCGCCGCCCGCGGCCGCGCGCTGGTCGCCGAGCGCTACTCGCTGGCGGCGCTGGAGAAGGCAGTGATTGCGTGACCGCCGCGCCCCCGCCCATCGTCGTCCAATACCTCTACCTCCACGCCCCGGGCGACGACTTCACCTACCCGTCGGCGCGCGCGGGCGCCGACGCGGGACGGCTCGCCGCGCGCTACCTGGAGTGCGTGGCCGTGCAGGCGGCTTCGCTGCGCTTCAGCGGCATCGACTGCGAGCTGGTCCTCGTGCTCAACCTCGATGATCCTGGCGCCGTCTTGGACGAGCGTGGCGCCGAGCTGCTGGGCGTGATCGACGAGCTTGGTGTCCGGCGGGTGGTCGCGCCCTACGATCACGCGCCCGGATCCGACGTGACGATGTTCTACTCCTCGCGCTACGTCTTCGACGCGATCCTCGCCACGGCGCCGGTCGATGAGCCCGACCGTCCGCTGTGGCTGGTCGACGTCGACTGCGTCTGGCGCGACCCCGCGCGCGCCTTCGCCGCGCTGGATGCCGACGAGGACGCGCTGGCCTGCGTGACCATCGGCTATCCCCCCGACTGGGACGTCTCGGGCCACACGCGAGCGTCGATCGGCGCGTTGCCCGGGAGCGCGGAGCCAACGCCGCCGTGGATCGGCGGCGAGCTGCTGGCCGGCCGCGCCGGCGCGCTGCGCGAGCTGGTCGCCGCCTGCGAGCACCTCGACGGAGAGCTGGCCGCCGCCGGCATCCGCCTACCCACCGAGGAGCAACTGTTGACCGCCGCCGGCGCGCTGGGCCGCGCGCGCTTCGCCGACCGCTCCGACCTCGCCGGCCGGATCTGGACCGGCCCGCGCCACCAGGCCGCCAATCCGGAGGACCCCGCGTCGCTCGCCCTGTGGCACCTCCCCAGCGAGAAGGGCCTGTCGTTTCGCCGCGCGGCCACCGCGCTCATCCGCTACCGCACCGGCACACTGCGCCGCGACCTCGGCGAGACCGACCGCGCGCTCAGGCGCTTCAACATCGCGGGCGCGACGTCCACGCGCCTGCGCAACGACGCCTGGCTAGCGACCAAGCGGCTACGCACGATCCTCACCCACCGCCGCCAGCCATCGAGGGACGAATGAATCCCGTAGAGCGAGATCCAGTCGTCCCTCGACGCCCCGAGGGTGGCGGTGGCGAGGGCGGTGGCGCGCAGTTGGAGGGCCGCGACATCGTCTGCGTCGGCTTCGCCGACTGGGAGACCGAGCTGCCGACCAACCAACATCACTTGATGTCGCGGCTGGCGGCCGACAACCGCGTGTTGTTCATCGAGTCGCTCGGGCTGCGCCGGCCGCAGCTGGCGGGCCGCGATCTCCAGCGCATCGTCAAGCGGCTACGGCGTGGGCTGGCGCGTGCGCGTCCGGCGCCTCCGGGACTCCACGTGCTCTCGCCGCTGGTCCTCCCACTCCATGCCAACTCCGCGGTCCGCGCGCTGAACGCTCGCCTCCTCCCCGCCCTCGTCCAGCGCTCGGTCAAGCGCCTCAACTTCCGCGACCCGATCCTCTGGGCCTACGTCCCCCAGGCTGAAGCCCTCCTACAAGCCCTGCAGCCCTCGCTCGTCGTCTACCACTGCGTCGACGACATCGCCGCCCAGCCCGGCGTCGACGCCGAGAGCTTCCGTGCCGCCGAGGCGCGCTTCGCGGCCCGCGCCGATCTGGTCCTGGCCAGCGCACCGGCGCTGGCGGCGCGCATGCGCACGTTGAACGACAACGTGCTCGACGCACCCAACGTCGCCGACACCGCCGCGTTCGCCACCGCGCTGGAGCCAGGCACCGTCGATCCCGCGATCGCCGCGCTCCCGCATCCGCGGATCGTCTTCACCGGCGCCGTCGTGGCGACCAAGCTCGACGTGGAGCTGATCGTCGGCGTCGCCCGCGCGCGCCCCGACTGGTCCTTCGCCCTGGTCGGGCCGACCGGCATGGGCGACCCGAGCACCGACGTCTCCGCACTGCGCAACGTCTCCAACATCCACCTGCTCGGCGGCCGCCATCACACCGCCCTGCCCGACGTCCTGCGCGGTGCCGACGCCGGGATCATCCCCTATGCGTCGAACCAACTCACCGCCTCCATCTTCCCGATGAAGGTGTATGAGTATCTCGCGGCGGGGCTGCCGGTCGTCGCGACCGAGCTGCCGGCGCTGGCGGGTGTCGAGGAGATCGCGACCGCGCCCGACGCGCCCAGCTTCGCCGCGGCGCTCGACACGGCGCTCGCCCACACCACCGACGCCGAGCGCGCCGCGCGATCGCAGGCCGCGGCCGCCCACTCCTGGGACACGCGCCTCGCGCAGATCGCCGCGGCGATCGCGGCGCTCGAGCAGTCCTAACGAGGCGCCGCGCGCTTCTTGCGCGCCCACGGCAGCAGCCGCGCCGGCCGCGCAGGACTCGCCGGCAGCGGGGCTCCGCGCAGCAGGGCGTCCGGCACCTCGTGGGTCAGCCAGTCCACAGCCCAGCCGTAGCCGGCGTTCTGCAGCGCGTCACGCAGGACCGGGCCGCGCCCGCCCGTGTTATGGGCATCGGTTGCCACGTTGTGTGCCATGCCCTCGTCGACGGCCCACTCGGCGTAGCGCTGCGCCGTGGTCCCAAAGCGCCCGTTGAACGACGCACCCGTCAGCGACGCGAGCGCGCCGTCGGCCACCAGGCGCGTCAGCAGCGCGGGCTCGCGCAGGAACAGCGGCGAGCGCTCCGGATGGGCCAGCAGCACCCGGTTGCCGCGCGCCATCAGCTGACGCACGAGCCCCTCGAAGTGCGGCATGACCCGGGTGAACGGGCATTCGATCAGCAGCGCTGAGCTGGTGCCGAGGCGCAGCAGCTCCAGCTCCCCAGCCGGCAGGCTCGCCACATGGGCGAGGTCGAGCTCGGCGCCCGCCTGCATCTGCAGCGGGTGGCCGCGGCGCGCCAGCTCGGTGGTCACGAGCGTCGTCAACTTGTCCACGAGCTCAGCGCCGTTGGGATACTCCGGTGAGACGTGCGGCGTGGCGACCACCCGCTCGATGCCGGCGGCAGCGAGCGCGTCGGCCAGCGCCAGCGTCTCGTCCATCGTGGCGGGCCCGTCGTCGATGCCGGGCAGCAGATGGCAGTGGAGGTCGATCACTGCGCCACATGATGGCGCTCCTATCGGCCGATGACCGCGTTCGGACACGACATCCAACAGATGTCCGGTCTGCTGGGTCTCCGGTCGGGCGGCGCCGCCCGAGGCCCGACACAGGCATCAGAGGGGCAGCCGGCACGGCGCCCTCGTTCCCCGCAAAAGGCACCCCCATCGCGAGGTGGGTCCGCAAAGCCAGGGGTCTCTCCGAGATCGCCCAGCTCCCCAAAGGACACCAATGTCGCTTCGTTCCCCGCAGGGCGCACGCCGCCTGACCCTGCACGTCACGCTGGTCGCCGCCGCGATCGCCGCTTCCGCGGCGGGTCCGGTCGCCGCGAACGCGTCGGCACCCACCACCTACAAGGCCCAGTACCGCCAGACCGACAAGGCCGTCGTCAGCGCCGCGCACAGCCTGTCGCGCTGCCAGGCAAAGGCGGGCACGGCCAGCACGACGTGCGCCGCCTCCCGCAACGCGCTCCAGAAGGCCGGCCTGAAGCTCTCCTCGCTCTCGCACCGCATCGCCCGCACCTCGGCCGCCACGAAGTCCACGCTGCGCGCCACCCAGCAGGCCCCCAAGCTCACGGTGAGCGGCGCCACGCTGCGCTGGAACAAGGTCGCGGGCGTCACCGCCTACGTCCTGGTCCGCAAGGTCAGCGGCAAGAGCGACCTCTACTCGGCCGTCAACGGCACGTCGACCACCCCCGCGGCGATCCCGGGCAAGACCGTCACCTACGGCCTGCGCACCGCGGTCGTCGGCTCCGCCTGGGCCCGCGAGGTGCAGATCCGCTACGCGGCCGGCGGCGGCGCGACGGGGACGACGACGACCAACAACAACTCGGCCACGGGCACGACGACGCAGCCGGGCACCGGCACCAGCGCCCCGGCCCCGAGCACGCCGCCGGCCACCAGCACCTCCCCCGCACCCGCACCCGCTGCGCCGAGCACCGCAGCCAACTTCCAGATGGGCATCGTCAGCGGCTCGGCCATCTCCTGGCAGCTCGGCTTCATCACCCAGCTGGGCGCCAAGCACGTCCGCATGGAGTTCGACATCGCCACGCCGGCTTCCGAGATCGCGCCGGTCGTGCTCGAGTACGCCCAGGCCGGCATCCAGCCGCTGCTGCTCGCCGGCTTCCACGGCCGCACCCCGACCGCCGCCGAGGCCCAGAACCTCGCGACGTGGGCCGCGGCCTTCGGGCCGGGCGGCACGTTCTGGAAGGGCAAGAACGTCGCGGCCTCGACCGCCATCACCCGCATCGAGTTCGGCAACGAGACCAACAACCCCTACCAGTACAACGGCTGGACGCTGGCCGACGACTGGTACCGCAACGACAACTACCTCAACTTGGCCAAGGAGTACGCCCGCCAGGCCAAGAACGCCGCGATCGCCGTCAAGGCCGCCAACCCGAAGGTCGGCATCCTCGCCGTCGGCGATCAGTACAGCGGCTACACCACCTGGATCAACGCGATGTTCGACGCGGTCCCCGACCTCGCCGATCACGTCGCCGGCTGGACCGTCCACCCCTACGGCCCCAAGTGGCAGATCCCGATGGACAACATGCTCGCCGCAATGCGCTCCCGCGGCGCGGTCGACAAGCCGCTCTATGCCACCGAGTGGGGCATCTCCTCCGACAACGGCCGCTGCTTGAGCGACAACTTCGGCTTCGACAAGTGCATGACCTACGCCACGGCCGCCACGACGCTGCATGACGCGATCGCCGGCATGCGGGCCCGCTACGGCAGCCGCCTGGCCGCGCTCTACCTCTACTCGACCAGCGACCTGCGGCCGACCGGTGCATCCGACGACCGCGAGCACTACTTCGGCGCGCTCGAGAGCGATAAGAGCCCCAAGGGCGCCTACACCTCCGAGGTCCGCACGCTGTTGGGCGCCAGCGCGTAGGAATCGCTCACCACACCGCGAAGGACGCAAGCGCCGCTGGGGCTCCCGGCGGCGCTTTGTCGTCTACCGTCCAATTTGACCCCGTGCGCCTCCTCTTCTTCAACGAAGGCAACCTCGGCTCCCACGTCCTCGGCCAGGCACAGGTCGAGGCGACGCTGCGGGCGATGACCGATGGCGTGGAGGGGCTCGACACGCGCTTCGTGACGCTGGCCTCCCAGGGCCGCTGGAGCCACGCGGCGGCAACCTGGAGCCATCCGCTGCTCACGCGCAGCGGGCTGGACGCGCGCACCGCGCGCTGGCATCTGGTCCAGGCGCTGCGTGGCCGCCGGGCGCTGGCCGCCGCGGTCGCCGACTATCGCCCCGACGCGATGCACCTCCACAGCCATTCGATCGCGCTCGGCATGGGCGCGCTGATGCGCCGGGTGCCTGCCACGGTTTCAGTCGACGTGACCGTCGGCGACTGGTGGGCGATGCCCGCCTGGCGCAAGACCGGCCGCCTGGCCGCCGCCGAGCTGGCCCCGAGCCGGGCCGCCGAGCGCCGGACCTTCCGCACCGCCGCGCTCGTGTTGGCCTGGACCGGCTGGGCGCGCCGCGCCGTGGAGGCCGCCGAGCCGCGCGCTCATGTCGTCGAACATCACCCGGGCCTGGACCTCACCACGTTCACGCCGGCGCCGCAGCGCCGCGAGCGCGCGCTGCCGCGGATCCTGTTTGTCGGTGGCCGTTGGGAGGACAAGGGCGGCGCCGACCTCGTGGCCGCGCTGGGCGACGACCTCGGGACGACCGTCGAGCTGGACGCCGTCACGCCCGCCGACGTGGAGCCCCGCCCGGGGCTGCGCGTCCACCGCCTCGGGCCGGGCGACCCCGAGTTGATGGACTTGCGTCAGCAGGCCGATCTGCTGGCGCTGCCCAGCGGCGCCGACGCCGCGCCGTGGGCGGTGCTGGAGGCGATGGCCTGCGGGACGCCGATCCTTGGCTCCGACGTCGGCGGCATCCCGGACATGGTCGGCACCGACGGCGAGGCCGGCCTGCTCGTGCCCTACGGCGACCGCCGCGCGCTGGGCGCCGCGGTGCGCAGCCTGCTCGCTGACCCGCCGCGGCTCGCCGCGCTGGGCGCCGCCGCGCGTGCCCGCGCGCAGCAGCGCTACGACGCCGTCCGTCAGACCCGCGAGCTCGTCGACCTGCTGACCGCGATGACGCCCGGCGGCGGCACCGCGGGCGGCGCCGGCGACGGTGGCGGGGCGGGCACGCCGGCGACGACGACCCCCGCCCACGCCGCATGACCGCCCTGGCCCAGAACCGCTGGATCGTCTTGCTCGGCACCGTCGGCCTCGGGCTGTTCTGCGGCCTTGCGGTCGCGCGCCACCCGTCCTACGCCGTCCTGCTGGCGATCGGCGTGGCGGCCTTCATCGGGCTGATGGTCCTCGGCGACCGCGCCTTTGCCTGGGCGATCGTGCTCGTCGCCGTCGCGCCCTGGTACCCCTTCATCAACGACATCGCAGCGGGGCCGCGCGTCCCCCAGCGCGTCCTCTGCGCGGCGATCGCCGCCGCCCCGCTGCTGCCATGGCTGTGGTCGGTGACGTTGGAGCGGCGCGGCACCGTGCGCCGGCCCAGCCGCCGCGCGCTGCTCTACGGGCTCGTCTTCATCTGCCTGACGATCTCGATCCACGAGTCGGTCGGCAGCATCCAGCCGATGATCGAATCCGGCACCTTCGGCCTGCTGTTTGCCGGGGTGACCTTCCTCTGCGCCCGGCGCTTCGCCGGCACCGCCTCGGCCTGGGGCCCGGCCGCCTTCACCGGCCTCGCCGTGCTGATCGTCATGGGCCTGCTGGCCTACGCCCAGGAGCCCGGCAACCGCGTCGGCTACTTCACCGGCTACCCCATCACCTTCGGCGCGCTGGTCGTCGGCCTGGCGCCCTCGGCGCTCGTGCACGCGGCCAAGCGCTCACGTGCGCTCGCGCTCGGGATGGGCGCCCTGGCGGGCCTCGTGCTCATCTTCAGCGAGTCGCGCAGCTCATGGGTGGCGACCATCGGCGTGCTGCTCGTGCTGATCGTGTACCTGCTGCGTCAGGGGCGCTGGCGCGCGCTGCGCGCGGTGGCGGCGGTGGTGCTGATCGCGGGTATCGCGATCATGTCCACCGGGTCGCTGCACGGCATCGTCGAGCGCAAGCTCGACGCGAGCGTCGCGCAGTCCGACTCGGTCACCCACCGCACCTGGAGCTACGGCTACGCCGTCGAGCAGATCCGCGAGCGGCCGTTCTTCGGCGGCGGCGCGCCCGGCTTCTCGGCCAGCGAGGCGGCTGACCTCACCGCGATCGGCGCCATCGACAACGGCTACCTCTCGATCACCGTCGACACCGGCTTCTTCGGCCTGGCGGCGGTGCTGGTCCCAATCCTCGTCGCGCTCTCGCTGCTGGCGCGCTGGCTGTGGTTCGCCTACGAGCCGCCGGCCGAGGACCTCGCGCTGGTGCTCGGGATCATCGGCATCGCCCTGGTGACGATCTTCTACGACAGCTTCTACTGGGCGCAGATCATCATGTTGCTCACGGCGATGGGCGGCACGCTCTCGGTGCGCCACTACGCCTTCCACGCGGCACGCCCACGGCGCCGCCGCGCGGCTCAGCGCAGGAGGCCGGCGAGCCGGTCGCGGCGCGACTTCCGGCTCACCGGGCCGTCGCTGTAGTAGCTGCTGGTCAGCGAGTCCGCCGTGCCGGTCACGACCAGGCCCAGGACGCGGCGGTGGCTCTGTACCAGCACGCGGCGCGCCTCGCGGGCGCGGTCGCGGCGGGTCGTTCCCACGCGGCCGACGAGGATGACGCCATCGACCTGGGGCAGCTGCAGCAGCACGCGCGTGTCGGCGACCGGGATCAGCGGCGGCGCGTCGATGATCACGACGTCGGCGGCATCGCGTAGCTCGGCCAAGACGTCGCCGGCGCGGCCGGTGCGCAGCAGGTCGGCCGGGTTGGGTGGCACGGTGCCACCCGGCAGGACGTCGAGCGTCGAGCCGTGGCCCAGCGGCGTGACGAGATGGCGCGTGGCCGGCTCGTCGGAGGCAAGGACATCCGAGAGGCCGAGCGAGCCCGGGTCGACGCCGAGCTTGGCGCCAGCGGTCGGCCGGCGCATGTCGGCCTCCAGCAAGATGACGTCCTGGCCGACGGCCGCCAGCGTGACGGCGAGATGGCGCGCCACGGTGGACTTACCCTCGCTCTCATCGGCGCTGGTGACGACCAGGCAGCGCATCCTGCGCTCGGGATCCAGGAAGCGCAAGCCCTCGCGCAGCATCCTGTAGGACTCGCCGGTGCGGCCCGACGGCTCCAGCTGGAGGCTGCCGAGGCGATCCTCGGGCACGGTGGCGATGACGGGGAAGTCCGAGTAGGCGCGCTCGACGTCCTCCTCGGTCTGCAGGCGGCGGTCGAGGTAGTCGACCAGCAGCGCGAGGCCGCAGCCGGCGAGCAGGCCGACGATGAGGCCGAGGATCGCGTCGCGCTTGGGCTTGGGCGAGGTCGGCGAGTCGTTGGGCTCGGCCTCGGCGACGACCTCGGCGTTGCCGGTCTGCAGGGTCTTGAGGACCTCAAGCTGCCGCAGACTGGTCAGCAATCCTGCGCGCTCGTCGGGCGCAGCTGTCTCCAGTGACTTTTGGATGAGGTCCTGGGCGGTCTGCACGGCGGCGCGGTCGGTCGCCTGGCGATAGGAGATGTAGGCCTTGGCAAACGCGTTGGCGACCGCGGCGGCGTCGGCCGGCGACGAGCGCCTGGCCTCGACGGTCGCCACGTCGGAGTCCGAGCCCGGCGTGACCGTGATCGAGTTCACCAGCGAGCCGACCGACTCGTCGGTGCCCAGCAGCTTCTTGGCCTGCACCGCAACGTTGGTCGAGCGCACGACGTCAAGGTTGGTCTGGGTCGCCCGCTTGGGATCCTGGCCGGCGTCGAACAGGTCGTTGCCGTAGAGCGTGCGCGCGAAGCCCGGGTCGCGGAACAGCAGCGACGCCGAGGACGAGTACTCCTTCGGCGTCCGCACCACGAGCAGCACGGAGACCAACATGGAGAGGATCACCACAAGGACGACGAGCAGCCGCCGGCGCCAGATGACGCGAAACAGTTCGAACGGCGAGGTCGCGCGATCGTCGTCGACCCCATCTTCAAAGCCGAGCTCGTCAGTGCGCGGCGTCATCGGTTCTCTCCACAGGTGGATGGTAGGGCGACGTCGCGCAGGAGCGCCGCGACCTGCTCGCGGAAGCGCTCGGGCGCGAAGCGGCGGGCATTGTCGCGGATCGTCGCCTCGTTGAAGTCCATGGCCTCGAACGCGAGGATCGCGTCGGCCAACGCGTCGGCCGTCTGGTGCTCAAAGAAGATCCCGGTCTCGCCGTCGATCACCGAGTCACGCACACCCGCCACACCCCAGGCGATGACCGGCACGCCGGCGGCCTGGGCCTCGACCGGGACGATGCCGAAGTCCTCGGCGCCGGGGAACAGCAGCGCCCGCGCGCCGGCGACGAGGTCGCCGAGCTCGGCGTCGGGCACGAAGCCGAGGAACTCGACGTCCGGCGACCCGGCGGCCGCGGCGCGTGCGGCCTCCAGCGCCCTTCCGGTCCCGGCGATCTTGACCTTGCGGCCGAGCTTGGCGCACGCGGCGATGGCGAGATCGACGCGCTTGTAGGGGATCACGCGGCCGAGCAGCAGGTAGTAGTCGTCCTCGCGCCGCGGGCGCGCGAGGTGCTCGGCGACCTCGACCGGCGGGTGGATCACGGTCGACTCGCGGCGGTAGTACTTGGCGATCCGCTGGGCGACGAAGGACGAGTTGGCAATGAAGACGTCGGGGCGCGAGGCGCCGGCCAGGTCGTTGCGCCGGACGGTCGGCATCAGCGCGCGGGCGGCGAGCCGCGAGACCGTGCCGAGCTCCTCCTCCTTGAGGTAGCGCGGCTCCCACGCGTGGCGCATAGGCGTATGGCAGTAACAGACGTGGCGCGTCTGTGGCGGCGTCAGGACGTTCTTGGCACAGGAGTGGCTGGAGGAGACGACGAGGTCGAAGTCGGCCAGATCGAAGGACTCGAACGCGCGATTCATCAACGGCAACAACTTGGGGTACTGCTCCCGCGCCTTGGGGATGCGATCCAGAAACGACGGATGCACGGTGACGCCAGCGAGCTTCTCGCGCCAGGGCTCCGGGTCATAGACCGACGTGAAGATCTCCGCGTGAGGCAGGAGCTCGAGCAGCTCCAGGACGACCTTCTCGGAGCCGCCGGGGATCGTCAGCCAGTCGTGGGCGATGGCGGCGCGCGGGAACACGTCGGTCAAGGCAGGGGCGGTCGCGGCAGACATCGTCTCCCCCGGGCTATCGGACAGAGCGGGCGCGAGCCTGAGCGCCGCCCGCCGCCTGCAAGGCTTCGTGTGCGTCGAGCACGAACTGCGCTTGGGCTTCCAGGTAGGGCTCGAGGCGGAACTCCTGGGCGCGCTGATGCGCGCGCTCCACGCGCGCCGCCGTCTGGTCGGTGTCGCGCAGCGTCCGGGCCAGCGCGCGGGCCGCCGCGGCCGGATTGTGCGGCGGGTACAGCAGCGCGTGCTCCTCGTCGTGCATCCCCTCGCCGATGCCGCCGACGTCGGAGGCCACGAGCGGCACGCGGGCGAAGGCGCCCTCGATCGTCACCAACGGGAACGGCTCCTCCCAGGTCGACGGCAGGATCAGCGCGTGGGTGCGGGCCAGGACGGCCGCGACGCCGTCGGGGTCGACGGAGCCCAACCACGTGATCGCGCCGTCGACGCCACGGTCACGCGCCAGCGCGCGCATCTCGGCGCCGTGCGGCTGGTCCTCGGGGCCGACGACCGTCAGCCGGACGCGGAGCTCGTGCTCATCACGCAGCAGCGCAAGCGCCTCGATGGCGATGTCCAGCCCCTTGTAGGGGGTCACGCGGCCGATGAAGGCGATCTCGGGCTCGGGCGCCGGCGCGCGAACGACCGCCTCATAGTGGGAGCCGGCGCGCGGCACGGAGTGGCCGATGCGCTCCAAGACGGGATTGACGACGCCCGGGACGCCGGCCATCCGGCGGATCGCCTCGGAGTTCCAGGAGATCGCGGCGTCGAAGCGGCGCAGCGGGTCGAGACGCAGCGACGGCACCGCACGATTGAAGGCGCGGCAGCCCAGCGCCCATGCCGCGCGCGGCGGGCTGCGCTGCGCGGGCGCGAGCTCGCGCAGGAACTGGTCAACGGTGAAGAGCCGCCCGAACCAGTGCTCGCAGACGCGGAAGGCCATCGGCACGCCGGAGTCGGCGAGCACGCGCAGCGCGGCCTGCGGGACGGAGGTGCCGTTCCAGGCGTAGACAAGGTCGGGCTGGAAGTCCTTGAGCGCCCGGCGGGCGCTGTGGACGGCGGTGACCGACGCCCGCGGCGCCCGTAGCGCGCCACGCTCGCTTTGGGCAAGCAACGGCAGCTCGCGGCGCACGCCAGCTTCGCCGGGCGGTACCTGGTCGCGGTCCAGGTCGGCGGTGAGGACGAGGACGTCGTGGTCTTCCTGCAGCCGACCGACGACGATGGCGCACTCGCGCTCATAGCCGCCCAGGGCGATCGGCGGGTAGAGCGTGGAGGTCACGAGGATCCGCACCGGCGCGGACCATAGCGGGGGCTGTTGGGGTGGGGCTTGCGCCGGGGGGGCGGGGGGCGGGGCGCGGGGCGCGGACGTTTGGGGGTGGGGCGCGGCGCTCGGGGGCGGGCGCAGGCGTTCGGACCATCGTGGTGCGGCACGCCGATGGCGCGCAGCGCGAAGCGCGGTGGAGCTGCGCAGCGCGGTTCGGCGCAGCGAGGAGAGCGAGCGGGAGCGAGGCTCGCGGCGCTCGGGGGCGTCCGCGGCGGCTCGTGGCGGGGTGGGCCTGTACGCGGACGCATGCCGACCGCCTACGGGCCCACGCAAGCGGCGTCGGCGACTCGCGACGAGGGTGGGCCTGTTCAGCGCGAGGCAGCCGCGCCAGACAGGCCCACCTCGGTGCCTCAACGACGGCATGGGGCGCGTGGGCCTGTTCAGCGCGATGCGATCGCGTCAGACAGGCCCACCCCGGCTGCGACATCCCAACGCTCGCATCGCCCGCCCCGGCGCCCGCGGACGACCGCGGGCGCCGCGAGTCCCGGCACCGCTCGCTCTCCTCGGTGCCGACGAACCACGCACCGCACCGTCCACCACGCCGCGCACTGCACGCCATCGACGCCCGCACCACCCACCAAACGCCATCGACGCCCGCACCCCACCCCCGCCCCCCGCGCCAGGCTCAACCGCCGCCGGCAGCCAGCCCGTCCAGCGCATCCATCGCCTCCGGCGCCCCAACCATGTCGAACTTGCGCGCAAACAGCTTGTGCGACGCGCGCATCGCCGGCACGTCGTCAAGCACGATCGTCGGCGGGCTGTTGGTCTCCCAGTGCATGAAGCGCAGGTCCTCGTTGACCAGCGTGTCGCGCAGCGGCGAGTCCAACAACATCATCTGGAAGATGTTCTCGTCGGGCGCGAAGACGAAGCGGAAGTGCGCGGCGATGCTCGGATGGCGGCGCAGGTACCGCACGCAGTAAGCCACGGCCTCGGGCGTGAGGTTCCACCAGGCCGAGCCCTGGTAGGGCGTGCTCAGCGCGCGCGGCAGGCGGCGCGGTAGCGCGTAGGGCACGCGCTCGCTGGGGAAGTACCAGCGGCGCCCGCGGATCGACACCTGCCAGGTGAGCATCCGCGACAGGTCGCCCGTCCAGCGCCAGGTCGCGTTGCCGCGGCGATCAGCGTCGGAGTAGCCGGTGCCGTCGCCGGCCGACCACGACAAGAACGACTCGCCCGGGTGCGCGGCGAAGAAGGCCTGGGTCTCAGTCACCGAGCGGATCGGGTAGTCGGCGCCGCTGAGCAGGACCAGATGCGACCACGGCCGTGGCAACGCGAGCGCCTCGCGCATCCCGATCATCGTCGCCTGCACGATCCCCCAGCCGCCCCAGTGCACCGGCACGCGCTTGCGCGTGACGATCGGTGCGATCGGCAGGCGCGCGAAGGCTTCGGTGAACGGCGCCAGCTCGGCCTTGCGGTCGACGTGGACGATGACGGTGTCCTGCGGGTCGCTGATCCGCGCGACCAGCCGCGCGACCTGCTCCGGTGCGCCGTGGGCAAGGATGAGGTAGGCGATCGACACGCGAATCAGCCCCGCACGTAGAGCTTGACGACGAAGCCGCCGAACACCGCGCGGCGCACCAGGCGGAAGTCGCTGCGCAGGATCGCGGGCGCAACCGCGGTGGTCGTCTCCGGCGTCGGGTGCCAGCCCGAGCTAAAGCCGTAGCCGAGCACCCACAGACGCCGAGCGGCGCGCATCCGTGCCGCGATCTCGCCCGCGGGCAGCTCGCGGGCGAAGAGGTCACCGCGGATGACGGCGGTCTGGCGCGGATCCAGCGCAAGGTCGTGCGGCGCGCGCCTGCCGTCCTTGTTGAGGTAGTACTGCAGCCCAACGCGCGCGAACGCCGGCGCGTAGATCAGCTGGTCACCGGGCTGCGTGCGCGACGCGACGAACGTCGCCGCGCCACGGAGGTCGTCGCCGATCACCGCCGGGTGCGACTGGCCCGCGGTGGCGCGCAGCGCGCCGACCGTCAGGATCGCCGCCAGCGCGACGGCGGCGACCATGCCGGCCCGCGCTCGCAGCACCGCCACCGCGACGCCAGCGACAACGCCGAAGGCCGGGACGATCCCGATCAGGTAGCGATCAACCCAGGTCTCCTGCACGGCGCAGATCATCCCGAGCAGGACCGGCGGGATCACGACCCAGCACAGCGGCAGCGCCAGGCGCCAGGCCTCCTCGCTGCGCGCGCGGTCGCGGCGCAGCGTCGCGACGAGCGCACCGAAGACCACAAGCGCCGCCACGACCAACACCACGAACATGGTCATGTTGCCCGTCAGCTTCTCGACCGACTCGCGCAGCAGCGCGCGCCCCAGCGGCTGCACCCAGCTCGTGCGGTCGTGATCGCCGATCTTCACGAAGATCGCGATCGGCAGCCACAGAACGCCCGCGGCGGCCAGGCTCGCGGCCAGCGGCGCAACCGACAGACGCCGCCACGGATAGAGCGCCAGCGAGGCGACCTGCGCGACGACGATCAGCGCACCGAGCAGATGCGTGTAGGGCAATGCGGCGATCGTCACCGCCCACAGCGCCCAGTCACGGCGGCGGCCGGACTCCAGCGCGCGCAGCAGCATGAGCGCCGCGACCGCGGCCAGCAGCATCATCAGTGAGTAGCCGCGGACCTGCTGGCCAAACAGCGTCACGAAGCCGTTGAGTGCGACGACCATGCCGGCGACCGCCGCCGCGACGTCGCCGCCGAGGCGCCGCGCGACGAGCATCGTCACCGGGACCGTCGCGATCGCGAACGCCGCGCTGGGCAACCGCAGGAAGCCGTCGCCATCGCCGAGCCACTGCCATGGGTGCAGGATCAGATCGAACAGCGCCATGTTGGCCTCGTGGTGCACGATCACGTGCCACATCGATCCGAATGAGCGGCCGGTGATCGTGACGCTGGCCACCTCGTCGCGCCACAGCGACGTCTGGCCGATGCCCCACAAGACCAGCACCGCCGCGACGACGGTCGGCACGGCCAGCAGGGCGATTGTGGCCTGGCGCGAGCGGCTCCTTTGCACGGCGTCCTTGAACATAGCCCGGTGGTCGGCTACCGCTCCGCGAGCCTGGAGGCAAAGCGCCGGAACGCCGACCATGCCGGCTTGGGGCGGCCGTCGATCTCCAGCAGCCCGAAGGCGCCCTCGCGGGCGAACTCGGCGGTCACCTTGAGATCGCGCAGGCGGTAGACGAAGACGGCTTGCACGCGGCCGGCGTAGCGCGCGCGGACCATCCCAAGAAACGCGGTGGTGTTGCGTGCCTGGCGCTCGGGCGTGACGCACCCGCCGACGTCGCAGGTGCTCCAGCCGATCTCGGTCACCCAGATCGGCAGCTCCGGCGCCTCGTGGGCCCGCAGGGCGACCTCCAACTCGTCGAGCGCGTTCTCCTCCAGGCCGAGGCCGATGTTGTAGGGGTGCGCGGCGATCCCGTCGGCGCGCTCAAGGATGTTGGGGTCGGCCTGCAGCAGCCGGCTCAGCCAGCGCTCGGCGACGCCCGGATGGCCCGCGGCGCTGGTGTTCAGCGCGACCAAAAAGCGCGCCTTGGCGCTCGCGCCACGCCCGCCCTTGACCCCGGCGCGCGCCAGCGCCGCGTAGCGGTCGGCCGAGAGCTGCTCGTCGACGACGGGGCCGACGAGATAGGGCTCGTTCCAGAGCTCGAACCACACGGGCGCGAGCCCGGCGTCGTACTGCGGATGGGCGCGCCAGAAGCTGCCGCCCGGGCCGTAGCGGGCCACGGCGTCGCGCACGAAGGCGCCGTAGGCGGCGGTGCGCGTCGGCAGCCGGCGGTTGGGCGTCTGCGCCCACGATGGCGTGTCTGACAGCAGCGGCAGCACCCGCAGGTGGCGCGCCGAGGCCGCGGCGAAGAGGCGGTCATACGCCTTCCAGCGGCGGGCGCCGCGCCGCGGCTCGACCAACGACCATTGGATCTCCTCGCGCAGCCAGCGCGCGCCGGAGCGGCGGATCAGATCCTGCTCGCGGCCCATCGCGGTGCCATAGCCCGGCGTGTTGCCAACCAGGCCGAGACGCAGGCCGGACTTGGCATCGCGCGCCCCCGCCCTCTCGCTCGCGCGCCCCGAATCGCCACAGCCCGCGGCGGCCAGCACCAACGCGACCAGTGCCGCGACAACGACAACAACAGCCCGCACGATCAGACCGGCTGCTCGTCGCGCTTGAGCAGCAGCACTTTGAGCTCGTGCGGCTCGACGGCGCGCAGCGCCAGCAGCAGCGCCGGGTACAGCAGACCGGAGACCACCGCCAGCACCACCAGCCCACCGCCGACCGCGTTGAGCCCCAGCAACACGCCGAGCAGGATCGCGGCCGCGGCGATGACGCGCGGCAGCCGGCCAACCGAGACCACGCTCAGCCCGCCGAGCTTGCTGACGACGAAGTAGCCGCTGGTGCCGACGACGGCGATCTCGGTCGCCAGCGTCATCCAGGCCGCGGCCATGAACCCGTACTTGGGCACGAGCAGCAGGTTGCCGGCCACGTTGACGACCAGCCCGACGAGCCCGACGATGATCTGGCGGTGCGCGATGCCTAGCACCAGCATCAGGTTGCCGGTGAGGTACCCATAGCAAATGAAAACGAAGGCGCCGCCGAGGACCGGCAGCGCCGGCGCGGCCGGGACGAACTCCTCGCCGAAGAAGAGTCGCATCAGCGGCTCAGCCGCGACCGAGGCGAAGGCCAGCGCGCCGAGCGCGCCGATGGCCAGGAACTCCGCCGCCAACGTCACGATGCGCAACATCCGTGCGCGATCTGAGACGTAGAGCATCGTGATGATCGGCGCCAGCGTCGTCAGCACCGAGACCGGGATGAAGTGCGCCTGCTCGAGCACGCGGTAGACCGCGCCGTAGTAGCCGGCGGCCTGCGAGCCCGCCTGCTCAAAGACGATGATCTGGTCGACGCGCGCATAAGCGTTGACCAGCAGCCCGGCGACGCCGAGCGGGGCGCCGACCTTCACCAACCGGACGATCGCCGCGCGCGACGGCCGCAGGCGGAAGCGCAGCAGCTTGAAGGCCGCGAAGGCCTGCATCATCGCGGTCGCCGTCGAGACCAACGTCATCGACAACGCCAGCGCGACCAACCCGCCGCCGGTGAGGTAGATGACCAGCACGCACAGGCCCCACAGCACGCTGTTGAGCGTCAGGATCACCATCGGCAGCGTGTTGCGCACGCGCAGCTGGTGGACCACGGCCAGCGACGATCCAACGCCGAACGGGAACTCGATCAGCAGGATGATCCCCGCGATCAGCATCGTGTGGCCTTCGGAGATCAGCGTCAGCGCGCCGAGGCCGACGACCATCACCGGCAGCGTCAGCGCCAGCCGCGTGACGACCAGTGCCCCGACCCAGTCCTCCGCGTGAGCCGGGTCGGCCGCCGCCTCGCGGACCGTGACCGACTCCAGCCCCCAGCTCGTAAAGAAGCCGACTAGCTGGAAGGTCGTGAGGATCGTCATCCACTGGCCGTAGCCGGTGTCGCCAAGCGTGCGGACGACCAGCGCGGTGACGACGATCCCCAGCGCGAGGTTCATCACCCGCGTCAGGACTTGGACGAGCACGTCGCGAAACGCGCGCTCGCGCGACGGCGGCGGCGTGAGCGGCGCGGCCTCCAGCGGCTCGGTGGCCGGCATGTCGGTCATGCGCGCGCGAGCTGCTGGGCGAGGAAGGCGTCGAGCTCGCGATGGACCCCGGCCTGCATGCGGACGACCTGCAGCGTGTGCGCGTCGGCCGGGCCCGGGAGCGAGCGCAGGGCGACGTTGGGCCAGCGCGCCAGGCGCGCGAGGTGGCCGCTGCGCTCCAGCTCCTCCTGCAGCGGCTCGCCATTGGTGAAGCGCAGGCTGACGGCCGTGCCCCGGTCGCGCAGCGTGTCGAGCGCGAGATCGAGCGGATCGCCACCGCCGGTCTTGGCGCGCAGCCGGCCGGCGAGCATCCGCGGCGCCCGCGCGGCCATGACGGCGACCGCGCTGAGCATCCGGCGCGCGCGTGTCCACGTGAGCTTGCCGGCGAGGACGTCGCGCCACACCTCGCGACCGGTGAGCCGGCGCAGATGGCGGACCTCGGCGGCGCTGCCGCGCGTCTCGTCAAAGAGCAGCATCCGCGTGTTGAGCAGCTCCAGCGCGATGATCCGCGGATCCTGGACGGCGCGGGTGAAGGCCCAGTAAGCGCCTGAGCACATGCCGACCAGCAGGAACCGCGGCGCCAGCCCGTAGCCGGGCAGCGCGTCGAGCGCGATCGCCACCTGCTCGACGAGCGCGTTGTCGTAGAGCGCGTACTCCCCGTTCCACGGCGTGGCGGGCCCGCCGCCCTCGCCGATGCCGATCAGGTCCAGCCGCGCCGACGGCACGCCCTGGGCGGCCCAGCGCCGCGCGGCCTCCACCCACATGCGGTTGGCGCCGATGCGGCGCTCGGCGCCGACGTTGAGGAAGACGACGGTCAGCGGCGCGGGGTCGGCCGCCGGGGCGGCGGGCGTGGCGACGATGCCAAACAGCGAGCCGCCGTGGCCGGGCGCGTCGATGGCGATCGGCGCCTCGTGCACGGCGGTGCCGTCGACGGTCAGCGTGGTCGTCGGGGTCGCGGCGACCTCCGGCGCGGCGGGCTTGGCACCCGCTGCCTCAGGGTCGTGGGTGACCGCCAGCCAGTCCGACACGATCGCGAAGGTCTGCTCCGGCGCCAGCGAGCGGTGCGGCTCGTCCATCAGCTCCGTGTAGCCCGGGCCGTCGGCGACGGTCACGTCCGCGCCGGCCTCGGTCAGCGCGCGCTGCAGCTTGGCGTCGACGCTGATGCCCTCACGGCCGAGCAGCAGCACGTGGCGGCGTTGCGCGTCGGGCCATGGTGCGGCGGCGAGGTCCAGCTCCTGCAGCCACGCGACGGTCTCGGGGCTGAGCAGGAAGCCCCCGCTCTCCAACGCGCCCTCGGGCAGCGGGGGCATCGTCTCGTCCCACGCAAAGGTCTCGGCGTCGGTGATCCCCAGCCGCGCGAAGGCGCGCAGCTCGCGCACAAGCGTCCGGCCCCGCGACGGCGCGCCCCACAGCACGAGGTCGTCGACATCGGCACCTTGCACCACGGCCTGGCCGGCGACCAGCCCGCCGAGCCCGAGGCCGAGCGCGACGATCCGGCGCGCGCCCGTCTCGGCGCGCAGCCACGCCGCCGCCGCGGCAACCGCTTCGGGCCACGACCGCGCGCGGCCCCGATCGCGTGGTCCGCCGCCGCTGTCGCCCGCGCCCGGCGGATCGATCCGTAGCGACGCGACCCCTTGGGCCGACAGTGCCAGCGCCCACATCCGCAGCCCGCGGTAGGCGCAGACGTCGTCGTAGCCAAAAGGCGGCAGGAACAGCACCGCGGTCTCGGGCGGATCGACCGTCTCGTGCAAGACGCCGAAGACCGGCTCGCCGACGGCGGGGGCGTGCAGATACAGCGGCCGTGGCGCGGGAACGGATCCCGGCGCGGGAACGGGAACGGGACCGGTCACAGGCATTGTCACTCTGCCACACCTATCGGCCCGCCCCGCGCTGACTTCAGGAGCGACAGACGTCTGACGGAGCGGGCGCTAGCGGGCGCGCGTGACGCTGCCGGTCCAGGCGCCCGCCAGCCGGACCCGCAGTTGCGAGGTGCCGATCGACGCCGGCAGCACGAGGCGATAGGCGCCGAAGCGGTCGGTGCGCAGCGAGGCGCGGAAGACGAGTTGGCCGGAGCGCCAGACGCGCAGCTTGAACGTCTCGGTCTGACTCGCCGTGCCCTTGACCGTGACGCGGCCGCCACGCGCGCGCAGCGACATCTTCGGCTTGGTCACGCGGACGCTCTTGCCGCCAAAGACGTCGCGGACCGCGGCGAACGCCGGCTTGCTCTGTCCCGAGGCAGTGAGCAGACCGAACTGGTAGGCGTCGGACTGGTCGTTGATCATGTAGACGATCGCCGACTTGATCCAGCTGACGCTCGCGACCTTGCGCAGCGTGTCAACCAGGTTCTGGGCCTGGCCCTTGCGCGTGTTGCAGGCGTGGTCGATCTTGAAGGCCGCGCCGCCCTTGGAGTAGCAGCTGGTGAACCCAAACTCGCTCAGCCACAGCGGCTTGCGGTCGCCGTTGCGCTTCTGGACCGCACGCGTGGTCGTCAGCGCCGTCAGCGGCAGGTCATAGAAGTGGACGGCGAGGCCGTCGTAGCTGCCCTTCAGGCCAGCGTCGTAGAGCGCCTGCAGCCACTTGCCGTTGCCACCGACGAACGAGCCGGCGAGCACCGGAACGCCCGGGGCGACCTGCTTGAGCGCCGGGTACACGGCCTTGGCCAGCGCGACGTAGCCGCGGATCTTGTTCGGGCCGGCCCAGTAGAGCTCGTTGGCCTGGTCGGGCTCGTTCCAGACCTCGAACGCGGCGAGGTTCGCGGCGTAGCGGGCGACCAAGAACGTGGAGATCTCGACGTAGCGCTGGGCGTCGGACGGCGGGTAGCGCGTGACCTTGTTGGTGTTCGGGTCGACGCCGGAGCACGACCCGCGGTGCGGGGACGTCGACACCCAGCACGGCGTCGAGTCGATCATGAGCTCGGTCTTCATCCCGCGTGCTGCGGCGCCGGCGACGACGCGGTCGACCGCGGCCAGCTCGGCTGCGTCGCGGACGCCGGGAGCTTTGGGCTCCAGCTTGGACCAGATCGCCTCGACCCGGACGACCTTGGCATTGGCCTTCTTGGCGGCGTCGAGCGCCGTGTCGACCTCCGCCTGTGAGGCACCCGCGTACGTCGGCACGCCTTGGACGCCGTAGAGCGGCTTGGCCGTCGCGACGCCGGCAGGGGCGAGGAGCACGGCAGCGGAGGACGCCGCGAGGACGAGGAGAGCGCGCAGGTTCACGCGATCAGTGTGACACGCGCTTTCGGGATGTCGTCCCGCGGGCCGCGGGCGTCCACCGCCAGTGCGCCAAGATCAGGTGAAGCGGCCGATCGCCACGTGGCGGCCGACGTAGAAGTGCCCGGACGGACGCTCCTGGATCCGGCGCACCTCAGCGCCCGCCCGGTCCAGCGATCCGAGCGCCGCCGAGACGGTCATCGCGATCAGCCGCGGAGCACGGCGCGCCAGCACGGCGGCCAGCTCTTGGTCGACGTGGTCGTCATCGACGAGCGAGTCCGAGGCGAAGTAGCCGATCGTGCGGTTGCCGACCGCCGGGCCGATCGCCGTGGCGGAGTCGCCGGCCACGGGCTCCCAGCGGTGCTTGAGCCACTCGGGGACCATCGTGCCGGCGCCTGGCATCAGGTCGATGCTGACCAGCCGCCCCTCGTGGCCGTCGCGCGCGTTGCGCTCCAGCGCCACGAGCATCACCGTCGAGGCCATGCCATCAAGGATCCCGGTCTCCACCGCCAGCTCCGGCCGAGCCAGCCGCAGGATCGTCCAGCTCGCCAGCTGCGGGAGACCGGGCCGCGGGTCGCGCCGCAGCCACAGCACCTGAGGCCAGCCCTGGCGCAGCGCGCGCGCCAGCAGCGGACAGGCGTGCGCCTCGGCGATCGTGGCCGACACCGTCGCGACATCTTCTTCGAGCAGCTCGGCCAGCAGCGCGGCGAGCTCGTCCTCGTTGGCGATCGGGTAGGTGAAGGAGTCGACCTCCGGGCTGAAGAGAACGTAGGGCAGGTTGTCACGCACCCGTGCCCCGCCGGCGTGCACGCCCTGCCACTTCTGGATCCACCGCAGCCGACCAAGATGGCGCACACGCTGACGCGTCCGTTCTGAGACGAACTTCTTAAGAAGGCTCTTCATCGCTGAGCCAGCCTAGGACAGGGAGCGGGCGATGATGGTCCGCGCGCGGACTAGGGCCAGCGTGGGTCCGAGCGGAGTTGTGATGTACGGAAGTCTCCCGTACCATCTCGGTATGGGATCGAGAACGGATGCGGCTCGTCGTTCGGGCAAGTCGGCGCGGTTGGATGTGCGGGCGGAGCCGGAGCGGGCTGAGCGGATCGCTGCTGCGGCGGCGGTTGCGCACCAGAGCGTGTCAGCGTTCATGCTCGATGCTGCGGCCGATCGGGCCGAGGAGGTGCTCGATCGCTCGGCTACCACCGCCTTGCGCGACGAGCACTTCGATCGCGTGCTCGATGCGTTGGACGCGCCGTACGTGCCCAACGCGGCGCTGCAGCGCGCCGCCGGCCGTCGGTGAGCGACCCCGGCCACCGACACCCCGAGCCGCTAGCGGAGAGTCACGCGATCGGCGATTTCTCGTGCGGAGTCCTGGAGCTTGACGAGTGGCTCAAGCGCTCCGCCCGGACAACGGCGGCCAAACACGTCGGGCGGACCGACGTCTGGGTGACCGACGACGCGCCAAAGGAATTGTTGGGGTACTTCACGCTGGCCCCGCACGTCGTCCGCCGAGTTGAGGTGCCTGGGCAGATTGGTCGCGGATCGCCCGACAGCATTCCCGCGATCTTGCTCGCCCGTCTCGCCCTGACCCACACGCTGCACGGCCAAGGGCAGGGCGGCCGGTTGCTGGTCGACGCGCTCGACCGCGCCTTGGATGCCGTCACGCTCGCCGGCGGGCGCCTGATCGTCGTCGACGCCATCGACCGCAACGCCGCCAGCTTCTACGAGCACTACGGCTTCACCCGCCTCCCCGAACACCAACGCCTCTACCGCAAGGTCACCGACATCGCCCGAGACCTCGGACGCAACCCCACCACGTTCACGAGCACGGGACCGACGTGACCCGTACGAAAAGCGCAACACACGTTAGAGACGTTGCGGCACTGGAACGTGCGTGTTCGAGTCAGCGCGACCGCGCGGACTACCGCTCGCCCGCCTGCCGGCGCAGCTCGGCCAGCAGCAGCTTGGAGTGCATCGCCCCCAGCAGCTCGCGCAGCGGCTCGGTGCCCGAGGCGATGATGTCGGCGGCGCGGTCGGGCTCGACCTCGCCGGCGAGGCGCCCGAGCATCGTCGCGATCTCCTCCTCGACCAGCGGCTGCAGGGCCTCGCGGTAGCGCAGCGTGTCGTAGACCGTGAAGCCCAGCGTCTCGTCGTAGCCGCCGGCGCGGAAGCGCACCATCGCCTCGATGATCGCGACGTCGTCGGCGTCGTAGCCGCGGCCGTTGGGCGTCAGCACGCCAATCTCGGCCAGGCGATCCAGGACGACTTTGGGCAAGTCATAGCGCTTGCGGATCTCGGCCGAGCTGACGCGCGCCGACTCGCGCTGCTCCAGCGCGCGCTCGATGATCTTGTCCTCCAACTCGACCAGCGCGAGCGCGCGGTCGGGGTCCTCGTCGAGCATGCCCTTGATCACCTTCAGGGGCATGAAGCGGTCTTCCTGCAGCCGCTTGATGAGCGTGATGCGCTCGACGTAGGCCGGCGGGTAGTAGGCCATGTTGCGCGACGTGCGCACCACGCCCTCGCCCTCGCCGTCGAGCAGCCCCTCGCGCAGGTAGTGCTTGATCGTGCCGGCCGACACGCCGCTGCGCTGGGCCAGCTCGCTCATCTTGAGAAGGCCGGCCTCGTTCATGAGGCCAGGAACGGGCTCGCCGTCGCGCTCGACCCGGCGGCGCCCGCGACGGCGCCGCCGGCCAGCAGCTGGGCGATCTCTCCCTCGGAGAAGCCCGCCTCGCCCAGGACCTGCTCGGTGTGCTCGCCCAGCGCGGGACCGCCGCTGCGGACCTGGCCGGGCGTGCGCGAGAGCTTGACCGGCATCCCAAGCCCCTTGACCATCCCGGCCCCGGGCTGCTCGAACTCGATCACCATCTCGCGAGCGCGGACGAGCTCGGACTCCAGCGCCTCCTCGACCTCCAGCACCGGCTCCAAACAGCAGTCGTGCTGCTGGGCGAAGGCCGCCCAGTCGGCGCGAGTGCGCCCGGCGAAGATCGTCTCGACCTCGGCGTGCGCGGGGCTGCCGGGTGCCTCGAACTGGTGGGCAATCAAGTCCTCGCGGTCGACTCCGTGACACCACGCCGCGAAGAACTTCGGCTCCAGCGCACCGAGGGTGACCCAGCCGTCGGCGCACTTGTAAGGGCGGTAGCAAAGCAGCGAGCCGCTGAGCATCTCCGCCCCGCGACGTGGCTGCTCGCCCGCCGCGAAGACGCGCGCGGCGACCATTGCCAGCCATGAGAGCGCGCCGTCGAACATCGAGACGTCGACGAGCTGGCCCTCGCCGCTGCGGTCGCGCTCGCGCAGCGCGGCAAGGATCCCGAAGGCGCCCATCAACGCGCCGCCGCCCAGATCGGCGATCTGAGCGCCGGCTTGGGTCGGCGGACCATCGGCATCGCCGCTGAGCGCCAGGACTCCGTTAAGGCCCAAGTAGTTCATGTCGTGGCCAGAGCGCTGGACGTTGGGGCCGGTCAACCCGTAGCCGGTGATCGCGCAGTAGACCAGGCGCGGGTTCTCCTCGCGCAGGCGCTCGTAGCCGACGCCGAGGCGGTCGAGCACGCCCGGGCGGAAGGACTCCAACAAGACGTCGGCGTCGCGGACCAGCTTGAGGAGGACGTCGCGCCCTGCCTCGCTCTTGAGGTCGATCCGGACCGAGCGCTTGCCGCGGTTCAACGACAAGAACAGCGCGCTCTTCGCCGTCTCCTCGGCACCCTCGAACGCGGGCGGCGACCAGCGGATGTAGTCGCCCATGCCGGTGTCCTCGACCTTGATGACGTCGGCGCCGAAGTCAGCGAGCAGCAGCGAGCAGAAGCCGCCGGGAAGCAGGCGGCTCAGGTCCAGGACCTTGAGGCCCTCGAAGGGCAGCGCGCCGCTCATGCCGCGGCCCCCGCCCGCGCCTTCAACCCGAGCAGCGCCCGCGCCTCCTCGACGGTCGCCGGCCGCCGCCCCGCGTCGATCGTCATCTCCCGCGCTTTGGCGATCAACTCGCCGTTGGAGCGTGCCATCGCGCCGTCGGGCAGATAGAGGTTGTCCTCCAACCCGACGCGGATCGAGCCGCCCAGCGACAGCGCCGCGGCGAGCATCGTCCACTGCACGCGCGAGATGCCGATGACGCCCCAGTGATGTTGATCCCCACCCCCCACCCGGCCTTCTGGCAAGTTGTCGGCCATCGCAGCGAGGTTGCGCGCGGTCGGGCGGATGCCGCCGGTGACGCCCATGACGAAGTCGGCGTGCAGCGGCGCGTGCAGCACCCCCATGTCGAGCAGCGGCCACAGCGAGCCGACATGGCCAAGGTCAAAGCACTCGTGCTCGGGCTTGATGCCAAGCTCGTTCATGGCCTTCAACAACTCGATGATCTCGTCAAACGGGTTGGGGAAGACCGTGGAGAAGACGAAGTCCTTGCGCCGCGACGAGTACTTCGCGTAGTTCATGGACCCCATGTTGAGCGCGGCAACCTCGGGCGGGCAGGCCTTCAAGTAGGCGATGCGCTTCTCGACGCTGACGCCGATCGTGCCGGTGGAGAAGTTAAGGATCGCGGCGTCGCCGACCTCGGCGCGGATCGCGTCGTGGATCGCGGTGAAGTCCTCGATCTCATAGCTCGGCGTCCCGTCGGGCTTGCGGGCGTGGATGTGGATGTGGACCCCGCCCTCGTCCACGATCCGCCGTGCCTCGGCGGCGTACTCTTGCGGCGTGTACGGGATCGCCGGGCACTGATCGCGGTTGGCCAGCGCGCCGGAGATGGCGCAGGTGATGACGACGGGGTGCTCGAGGCTCAAGGCTCGCTCGCTCCAAGGTGGAAAGTGGGACGTGCCACTTTCCACTCTTTCGCACTTCGCGAGCGGGCGCAAGCACACCGCCGGCTAGCCGGCCGTCGACCGCCCGGTCTAGACAGGTACTACTCCGTTGCGCTTCCACGGCCGGTCCACCCGCTTGCCCTCGGCCATCTCCAGGCCGCGGCAGATGACCGGGCGCGTCTCGCGCGGGTCGATGACGTCGTCGATCATCGCGTTGCGTGCGGGGATGTAGGGGTCGATGATCTTCTTGTAGGCGTCGATCAGCTCCTGCTTCTTAGCCGCCGGGTCCTCGGCGGCCTCGACCTGCTTGCGGAAGACGATCTCGACCGCGCCCTCGGCGCCCATGACGCTGATCTCGGCGCTTGGCCAGGCGACGATCAGGTCGGGCTCGTAGGCGCGGCCGTTCATCACGTAGTAGCCGGCGCCGTAGCCCTTGCGGACGACGACGGTGATCTTCGGCACCGTCGCGTTCGCGACCGCGTAGAGCATCTTGGCGCCGTGGCGGATGATGCCGCCGGCCTCGACCTTGGAGCCGACCATGAAGCCGGGCACGTCCATCAGGAAGACGAGCGGGATGCCGAAGGCGTTGCAGAGGTTGACGAAGCGGGCGGCCTTGTCGGCGGAGTCGTTGTCGAGGATGCCGCCGAGCTGCTTGGGCTGGTTGGCGACGATGCCCGCCGGCCGGCCGCCGAAGCGCGCGAAGCCCGTGATGATGGTCTTGGCGAACTGGGGCTTCATGTCGAAGAACTCGCCGTGGTCGGTGATCCGCCGGATCAGCTCGTACATGTCATACGGCTTGCGGTTGGACTCGGGCAGGACGTCGAGCAACTCCTCGTCCTTGCGGTCGATCGGGTCGTCGCACTGCGCGATCGGCGGCGCCTGCTCGTTGTGGGAGGGCAGGAACGACAGGTATGCCTTGATCTTGGCGATGCACTCCTGGTCGTCGGCGACCTCCAGGTCACCGACGCCCGACTTGCGGCAGTGCACGCGCGAGCCGCCGAGCTCCTCCTGGGTGACGTCCTCCCCCACCGCGGCGCGCACGAGGTGCGGACCGGCCAGCGCCATCGAGCCGCGGCCCTTGACCATCGGGACGAAGTCGGCCAGCCCCGGGATGTAGGCGGTGCCCGCGGCACAGGGCCCCATCAGCGCGGCGACCTGCGGAATGACGCCGGACGCCACCACCTCCTCGCGGAACAGGTAGCCCGAGCCGGCGAAGAGCGACCCGACGGCCTCCTGGATGCGCGCGCCGGCGCTGTCGAGCAGCCAGACCATCGGCATGCGCTTAGACAGCGCGAGCTCGCGCAGCCGCGCGACCTTGAGCTCGCCGGTCATGCCCATCGAGCCGGCCATGACGGTGAAGTCATAGGCGGCGATCGCGACCAACCGGCCGTCGACCTTGCCGTAGCCCGTGATGACGCCATCAGCGGGGGCGTTCTTGTCCTCCAGCCCGCGCACCGAGAAGTGAATCCCGCCGTGCAACCCCAGCTCGGAGAACGTCCCCTCGTCGACCAGCAGGGCGATCCGCTCCCGCGCGGTCAGCTTGTCGGCCGCATGCTGGCGCGCGATCCGTTCCTCCCCACCCCCCAGCAGGGCAGCAGCACGCCGCTCCAGCAGGTCATCGACGAGCGGGCGCAGCAGGGAGGTCGGGGCGTTCGTGTCCGTCATAAGAAGTGGGAAGTCCTACTTCCCACTTCGGGATCCGTCAAGGGCGGTCACCGCCCCTTCCACTCCCGATCAGCAGGACACGACAGCACCGGCCCGACGCTCGACCGCGCGACCGGCGATACGCGCCACATTGGGCCTGGCGTTCTCGACCGTTACGTGCATCTCACTGTCGGCGAACAATTTGCCTAAGAACTCGTCGGCGAACGAGTAGCTGATGTTCGTTATGCCCTCGAAGTCGACCACGATTGCCTTGTCCGATCCCAGCCGCTGGGCAAGCTCCTCACGAAGCTCCGTGCCACGTTCCCTCGTTGCGAAGGTCTGACTGAACTCGTTCAACTTGAACCGCGTCACCATGCCGTCCTCCTCGTCGTGGAACTCACCGAACATCTTCACCGTAGCCCGCACCGCGGATGTACAGGATGGACTAGATCGTCGTCACCGTATAGGTGATCCATGTGCCTCGGCGCGATCGTCCGACGGTGCCCCGATCACCGGTCATTCTCCCGTCGACGAGATCGACCACCACGCGTCCAGCACCCGACCTGATGTCGACGGTCACCGCGGACAGGGTCCGTACCAAAAGGCGATCTAGCGCCTCGTCGAACACTTCGGCGAAGCCATTGCCTCGCTGCGGGTCCTTCGTGCCGGTCACACCGCGGACAAGCGCGCTGGAGATTGCGGCCGTGTCATCGTGCCAATCCGGATGTCGGTTCCGAATGTGCTCCGGGATGCCGATGCCCAAGTCGACGACGCCAAGGCGAAAGGCCCGCTGATCGCCGACAACGCGATCCGCGGCGACATAGGCACCAAGCTCGTGGCGGCCGTGCTGGAGCGCATTGCCGCAGAGCTCCGAGACCGCCATGTACACCGGGTCGCCCCACGCCGCCAGCGCGGGCGCCTGCTCGTGGAGCACCTCGGTCGCGGCAGCCGAAGCATCTTCGACGTCATCGGCAGTCTTCAGACGCCGGACCGGGAACAGCGCTCCCGCGTCCACCCCAGGCGTCGGCATCGCGCCGATGACCTCTGGCGGCAGATCGGCGACGACACCCATGTCTGCGAGCCGTTGCGCCACCACGGGATTCGCCGGAGGTCGAAGGGAAACATCATGGCCATGGGCGAGATGCCAATCGAGGAACAACCGCATCCGGATGAGGAACATCGGGTGACAGATGCCGAGCTTGCTCGCGTCGAGGACGATCGACCCCGTGACATCCGGGTCGAGCGGCAGATCGTCCTGGAAGCCATCGCCAGTGCCGGATCTCGCGCTCAAGACAATGGCGGTTCGCACCCAGCTATGTTCTTGAACCGCCCGGCGGAACGCAGGTCACCGCCCCTTCCACTCGGGCTCGCGCTTCTCGAAGAACGCTTTCACACCCTCCTGGATGTCCTCGGTCGAGAACGCCAGCGTGAGGTTGTGGTGCAGCAGCTCCAGCGCGTCGACGAACGCGAGGTCCTGCTGGCGGTACATCGCGTCCTTACCGAGGCGCATCAATACCGGTGACTTGCTCGCGAGCTTGACCGCCCACTCCTCTACAGCTGCCTCGAACGCATCCGCCGCAACGACCTTGTTGACGATCCCGATCCGCTCGGCCTCCAGGGCGTCGATGCGTTCACCGAGCAGCAGCAGCTCGTTGGTCTTCTTGCGTCCGACGTTGCGGTAGATCAACGCCATGATCATGAACGGGAACACGCCGACGTTGATCTCGGGCGTCCCGAACGTCACGCCCTCTCGGGCGACGATCAGATCGCAGGCCAGCGCGAGGCCGAGGCCGCCGGCCAGCACATGGCCGTTGGCCGCACAGATCGACGGCTTGCCGAGCTCGCCGATCAACTGGAAGAGCGCCGGGAAGCGGTTGGTGCCGAAGTGCTTGTGGATCAGCGGCACGCCTTCGGCAAAGCCCGCGAGGTTGCCGCCACTGCTGAACACCTTCTCGTGGGTTGAGGTGAGCACCACGCAGCGGACCTGCTCGTCGTCGCGGGCGGCCGTGAACGCGGCCAGCAGGTCGTCAAGCACCTGATCCGACAGCGCGTTGCGCGTCTCGGGGTGATCGAGGGCGATCGTCGCGACCCCCGTGTCGGCAACGTCGTAGCGGACGGTCTCGTAGGCCATGAGACCCGGAAGCAAAGCACGGAGGCCGCCCGGCAGCGTCCCCGGAGCCCGTCCGAGACCTTTACGGCGATGAGCGGCAACGCGCCACATCGATGCCTGCACGGCTACCGAACAGTATGAGGCTGAGCCAATAAGGAAGAGTGCAGTCCCACGCCGTGATCTATTACGGCACCATTGGAGGCGGCACCCATGACCGAACAGACCACCGACGCCCGCTTGCGGTCCGACGCACGCCGTAACCGGCGCACTGTGCTCGACGCGGCAGTCGCGCTGCTGGCCCAGCGCCCGCAGGCGACGATGCAGGAGGTCGCTGAGGCCTCCGGGCTTGGCCGGACGACGGTCTACCGCCATTTCCCCCGCCGCCAAGATCTGATCGACGCTTTGTTCGCCGAGGTCATCCGCGAGGCGGCAGAGACGATCACGGCCGCGTTGCGCTCCACCAGCTCACCCCGCGAGCTGCTCTGCGAGCTCGGCCCGCGGTTCATCGCCATCGGCGATCGCTACCGCTTCATCGACGCGCATCCCGATCTGCGCGAGCGGGCGCTGCACCCCGTGGAGGAGGTCACCAACCCGCTCGAGGCCTACCTCACCGCTGCCCAGGGCCGCGGCGACCTCCGCGACGACCTGCCCGTGTCGTGGATCCTGACCTCGCTCCGCGGCCTCGGCGTCGTGGCGATGGTCGAGGTCAACGCGGGCCGCATGACCGTCGAGGAGGCAGGCCGCTACGTCGGTGAGACCTGTGCATCGGCTTTCGCCCTCCCGTCGCAGCGGCCCGCCTCCGGCTGAAAGTAGGACGTGCCACTGTTTACTTTTGGCGGCATGGCCGTTACGGTCCCGCCATGGCCACCGCTGAGAACGACGTCCTGAAGCCCGACTTCGGGGCAAGCCGCAAGCACTTCATTTTCACCGACGAGCACGACCAGCTGCGCGAGTCGATCCGCGCTTTTGCGCAGAAGGAGCTGGCGCCGCACGCCGAGGAGTGGGAGGAGACGACCTTCCCCGACTCCGTCTTTACGCGCATGGGCGAGCTCGGCTTCCTCGGCCTCGACAAGCCCGAGCAGTACGGCGGCCAGGGCGGCGACTACTACACCTCGCTCGTGCTCGCCGAGGAGATCACCCATGCCCGCTCCGGCGGCCTGGCCATGGGCGTCGCCGTCCACACCGACATGGCGATGCCGCCGATCCTCGCGTTCGGCACCGAGGAGCAGAAGCAGGAGTGGGTCGTCCCCGCGATCAAGGGCGAGAAGATCCTCTGCCTCGGCATCACCGAGCCCGACGCAGGCTCCGACGTCGCCGGCATCAAGACCCGCGCGGTCCACGACCCGGCGACCGACGAGTACATCATCAACGGGTCCAAGACCTACATCACCAACGGCCATCGCGCCGACGTGATCGTCCTGGTCACCAAGACCGACCCGGATGCCGGCCACGGCGGCATCACGCTCTTCCTCGTCCCGATGGACGCCCCAGGCGTCATCCGCGAGCAGCGCCTCAGCAAGCTCGGCATGCACTCCTCCGACACGGCGCTGCTGGCCTTCCAGGACGTGCGCGTGCCGGCCTCAGCGATCCTCGGCCAGAAGGGCAAGGGCTTCTACCACATCAGCTGGGAGCTCCAGGGCGAGCGGCTGATCGGCGCCGCCGGCTGCGTCGCCGGCGCCCAGCACTGCTTCGACATGACGCTGCAGTTCGCCAAAGAGCGCCATGCCTTCGGCCGCTCGATCGGCAAGTTCCAGGTCATCCGCCACAAGTTCGCCGAGATGGCGACCAAGATCGAGACGGCGCGGCAGCTGACCTACATGACGGCCTGGCGCTTCAACAACGGCGAGTACCCGGTGCGCGAGATCTCGATGGCCAAGCTGCACGCCGCGCGGATCGCGGTCGAGGTCGCCGACGAGTGCATCCAGATCCACGGTGGTGCGGGGTACATGAAGGAGTACGGGGTCGAGCGCGTCTGGCGCGACATGCGCCTCAACCGGATCGGCGCGGGGACCGACGAGATCATGCTTGAGGTCATCGGCCGCTCGTACGGCCTGTAGGTCCCGGTGGCCATCGCTGAACCGCCGTTCAACGACGAGCACGAGGCGCTGCGGGAGTCGGTCCGCCGGTTCGTGCTCGCCGAACTGCGTCCGCACGCCACCGCGTGGGAGGAGGCGCGCTGGTTCCCAGACTCCGTCTTCTCGTCGTTCGCCGAGCACGGCCTCCTCGGACTGAAGTACGAGCAGCGCTACGGCGGCCAGGGCGGCGACTACCTCCACGAGGCGGTCCTGGCCGAGGAGCTGGCCCACTGCGGGTCGGGCGGCGTGGCCGCCGGCGTCGGCGCGCACGTCAACATCGCCACGCCGCCGATCGCCAAGTTCGGCACCGAGGAACAGAAGGAGCGCTACCTCACCCCCGCGATCGCCGGTGAGAAGATCGGCGCGCTCGCGATCACCGAGCCCGATGCGGGCTCAGACGTCGCCGGCATCAAGAGCCACGCCAAGCGCGTCGACGGCGGCTGGGTCGTCAACGGCTCCAAGATGTTCATCACCAACGGCGTGCGCGCGCACTTCTGGGTCACAGCGGTCAAGACGACCGGCGAGGGCGGCCACCACGGGCTGAGCTTCTTGATCATCGACCGCCAGGACGGCGTGAACGCGTCGAAGATCGACAAGATGGGCTGGCACGCGTCCGACACGGCGCTGATGTCGTTTGACGACGCGTTCGTGCCCGAGGAGAACCTCCTCGGCCGCGAGAACGAGGGCTTCTACCTGATCATGGCCAACTTCCAGTGGGAGCGGCTGGTCATGGCGCTGGGCGCGGTCGGCGCGATGCAGGTCGCCTACGACAAGACGGTGGCCTTCGCCAAGGAGCGCCACGCGTTCGGCAAGGCGCTGACCGGCCATCAGGTCCTGCGCCACAAGCTCGCCGAGATCGCGACGACCGTCCACGTCTCGCGGGTGGTGACCTACGACGCGCTGCGCCGTTTTGTCAGCACCGAGGGCGACGCGGTCAAGGAGGTCACGATGGCCAAGCTCGCGACCCAGCGCGCGTGCTTTGACGTCATGGACACCTGCCTGCAGATCCACGGCGGCGCGGGCTACATGGAGGAGTACGAGATCGAGCGCATGGCCCGCGACGCGCGCCTGGGCCCGATCGGCGGCGGCACGGACGAGATCATGCGCGAGATCCTGGCCAAGGTGCTGTCGCTCTAGCACCTCCTCCGTCCCGTTTCCGAGTCGGTACGGGACGAAACCTCACAGCAGCGCTGAGTGATTGTGCATTAGCGCAAGCGCACGCCTTGGACACATGGTGTTCAGACGAGACGCGGGCAGGAGCCCAGGGGTACGGTCGCGCCGGGTTCTAACTAATCGAGGAGTGTCTTCCCAATGAAGCGTTTTCGTCGCATTGCCGCACCGATCCTCGGTGCGCTTCTGCTCGTCCTGTCCCTAACGGGCAGCGCGCTCGCCGCCGACAAGTATGTCGCCCTCGGCGACAGCTACTCAGCCGGCAACGGCGCCAACAGCACCAATCTCAACGCGGCCTGCAACCGCAACACCTACGCCTACCCGTACCTGCTCGCCCAGCAGAAGGGCTACGCGCTGACCTTCGTCGCGTGCTCCGGCGCTCAGACGCCCGACGTCATCAACAATCAGGTCAACTCGGTCACGTCCGACACGAACCTCGTGACGATCACGATCGGCGGCAACGACATCGGGTTCACGAACCTGATCATCGCCTGCACGACGCTGGGCTGCGCATCGCAGATCGCCGCATCGCAGAACCAGATCAACACGCAGCTGCCTGCCAAGCTCGACGCGACCTACAACGCGATCCGCGCCAAGTCGGCCACCGCGCGCGTTGTCGTGCTCGGCTACGGCCGGCCGTTCGCCATCCCGCCGGTGACGTGCCTGGCGGCTACGGGCGTCTCGTCCTCTGAGATGACCTCGTTGACGACGCTCGTCGACAGCCTCAACAACACGATCCGGACGCGGGCGCTGGCCCACGGCTTCGAGTACGCCGACGTCAACCCGTACTGGGCCGGCCATCACGTCTGCGCCAGCAACAAGTTCACCAACGGCCTGACGATCTTCAACTCGGCCGACAGCTACCACCCGACGCGCAACGGCTACGCCAACGGGGACGTACCCGCCATTCGCGCCATCATCGGTTAGCAAGGACCGAAAGAAGATGTGAAGGGAGGGCCAGGCGTCGCGAGACGCCTGGCCCTTAGTGCGAGCTCGAGCTCCAGTCGACCCTCGGCGCTGACCATGCGCTCGCCGAGCAGCTCACGCAGCTGGGCCACGCGGTAGCGCACGGTCTGGGTGTGCACGTGCAGTTGTTGGGATGTTGGCCGGACCTCGCCCTGGTGCTCCAACCACGCACCCAGCGTCTCGACGAGGCGCTCGCGCGCCCCGTCGGGCGCAGTCGCCAGCGGACCGAGGACGTCCTTGACCAGCCCGTGGGCGACGACGGGATCGCCGGTCAGCAGGAGGTCGACTCGGCGGTCCTCGGCCCACACCGGGCCGGGCGCCCCGACCGCCAGCGCTAGCGCCCGTACGGCCAGCCGCGCGGACTCCGCGGCCCCGGTCGCCATGACGGCGGGCCCGACGCCGGCGCGGACACCCTTCAGTCCCTGCTGCAGGGTCGCGTGCCGGCCGGGCCCGTCGGGGTCGCCCACGATCGCCCAGCCCGTGCCATCCACGCGCGCGACCAGGGCGTCGGGCCCCAGCCGCGACGCGACGCGCGCCACGCGCTCGTCGCGAAAGGCGACGACGGCCACCCGCGCCGGCAGCCGCCAGCCCGCATCGGCGCCCGCACCGGCGAGCTCCGGCTCCGATGCCGGCGGCAAGCGCACCGCGAGCTCGACGAGCCGCCGTCGCGCGTCGACGCGCTGCACCGCGGCCATCGACTGCTCATAGGCGTACCCCTCGACCGTTGCCGCGCAGACCTGGTCGATGTAGGTGAAGATCGCGTCGGCCAGCGCGTAGAGCGCGCGCGGCTCGATGCCCGCCTCGTGGCCGGTGTCGGCCATGCCGCGCCATGCCGCCTGCGCACCGACGCGATAGGCAGCCAGGACCGAGCCGACCGAGCGGCCCGCGCGCAGCTCGCTGCGACCGAAGTCAAAGAAGACGTCGTGCCCCGGCAACCGTTCCTCGGTTCCCGACTCCAACCGCTCCAAGAACCCTCGCAACCCTTGCTCGACGCCATCGCGGGCGTCCAGGCTCCCGCCCCACCATTCCTGAAACGGCGGCACGGCCTCTACGACGCTCGTCAGCACCTCGTCGGTCAAACGGCCGATCGCGGGACGCAGCACGCCCACGACCGCTGTTCTGGCCTCCTGCGACTCCACGACCCAGCTCCTCCTGCGGCTCTGGGCTGACCGTAGCCGCATTAGGATCCGGAGATGGGAATTCTTGATGACAAGGTGGCAATCGTCACCGGCTCGGCCCGCGGCATCGGCCGGGCGACCGCGGAGCTCTTGAGCTCCCAGGGCGCCAAGGTCGTGATCAACGACCTCGACGGTGACGCCGCCCGCCAGACCGCGTCGGAGATCGGTGGCGAGACCGCCGTCTTCGCCGGAGACCTGACCAAGGGCGACGCGCCCGACAAGCTCGTCCAGACGGCGATCGACAGCTGGGGCAAGCTCGACATCATCGTCAACAACGCCGGCTACACCCTCGACGCGCCCATCCACAAGATGAGCGACGACTGGTGGCAGCGGATGCTCGACATCCACGTCACGGTGCCGTTCAAGGTCGTGCGCGCCGCCGCGCCGCACCTGCGCGAGCCGGCCAAGGCCGAGAAGGCCGACGGCGTCGAGGTCTTCCGCAAGATCGTCAACATCTCCTCGGTCTCGGGCACGATGGGCAACGCGGGCCAGGCCAACTACAGCGCCGGCAAGAGCGCCGTGGTCGGCCTGACCAAGACGCTGGCCAAGGAGTGGGGCCAGTTCAAGATCAACGTCAACGCCGTCGCGTTCGGTTGGATCGAGACCCGGCTGACGGCCTCCAAGGTCGATGAGAACCAGATGGAGATCGACGGCGAGAAGGTCCAGCTCGGCATCCCCGAGGAGATGCGGGGCATGGCCTCCATGTTGATCCCGCTCGGCCGGCCCGGAACGCCTGAGGAGGCCGCGGGTGGCGTCTTCTTCCTCTGCTCACCGTGGAGTGATTTCGTTCACGGCCAGGTGCTCAACGTCACCGGCGGGCAGTTCACCGGCATGATGTCGTGACCACCCAGGCCCGGATAGCGATCGTGCGGGAGGCGGATCTAGATGATCTCCTCCCGCTCATGCGGGCCTACTGCGACTTCTACGAGGTCGCCCCGACCGACGAGGCGCTGCTGGGGATGAGCCGGGCGCTGATCGCCGATGGGGTGGCTGGGACGGGGTCTGAGGGGATCCAGCTCATTGCCCGGGAGCCCGGCCCCAGCCACCGCGCGATCGCCTTCGCCACCGTCTTCTGGACCTGGCAGACGCTGAGCGCGTCGCGCGCGGCGGTGATGAACGACCTCTTCGTCGCAGAGCACGCGCGCGGCACGGGGATCGCTGAAGCGCTGATCGCCGCCTGCGGCGACGCCGCGCGGGCACATGGCGCGCCGAAGCTGAGTTGGACGACGGCCAAGGACAACCTCCGGGCCCAGGCGGTCTATGACCGTGTCGGCGGACAGAGGTCAGAGTGGCTGGACTACGACCTCCCCCTGAGCCCATGAAGGTCATCCGCCCGGGGGTCGCCCCGCACCAGGAGCCCCGCGGCGTCGTCGGCGGCCACGAGGTCTCCCGCGCCACGACCGGCACCGACTCCAACATCTTTATGGGGATCTTCCGGCTGCCCGCGGGCGCGCGGTCGCGGCCGCACTTCCATGCCGACTGCGAGAGCGCGTGCTACATGCTCAGCGGTCAGATGCTGATCCGCTGGGGCGAGCGGCTGGAGCATGTTGTCGCACTTGAGCGCGGCGACATGCTCTATGTGCCCCCGCGCGAGACGCACGTGCTGGAGAACCCGTCGGCGACCCAAGACGCCGAGTACGTCGTCGCACGCAACTCGCCGACCGAAGACGCCGTCGAAGTTCCCTGGGCCCCACGATGAGGCTGCGCGTCCTCGACGGCGAGTACGCGGTCTGCCGGCTGGCCAGCGCCGCGCAGGCCCCGGCCGTGCCACCGCGGGGGACCGGCTTCTGGTCGCTGACCGAGGTCGGCGACGAGCGCTCGCTCGTTTGCCTGGAGGATCTGGCACCGGCGGCCGGCGAGGGCACGACCGTCGCCGGCGGCTGGCGCATCCTGGAGGTCATCGGCCCGCTCGACCTCGCGCTCACCGGCGTGCTCGCCGCCCTCGCCGGACCGCTAGCACGCGCCAACGTCCCGATCTTCCCGATCGCCACGCACGACACCGACTGGATCCTCGTGCCCGGCGCGCAGCTCGACACCGCGCTCGGCGCGCTGCGGCGGGCGGGGCACGAGACGGTCTGAGCCTGCACGCCCCTCTTGAAGCCAGAGCTTCAAGAGACGATACTGTGAGTGAGATGAGCAGCATCGCCGAACTCACTTCACTCATGGACGACGAGATCGTCGCGGCGGATGCCGACGAGCTGCGGCGGCTCCACAAGCTCTTCCTCGCAGCAGCACCAACCATTGCCGTGGCCGGACGGTTCGCCGAAGCCATCGAAAAGGCTCTGGAGACGCACCGCGAGCTCGTGCTGGTCGTCGACACGCGCGATGCTTCCGGCGCCAATCGTCAGGCAATCCACGACCGCCTTGAGACCCTGATCGAGCAGATGACGCCGCCCGTCGACCTCGTGTCCGAGGCGGCCGCGGTGCTGAGCCAACGCAACGGGCAACGCCGTGCCGAGCTGCTCAGCGAGTTCGGTGCGCTGACCGGCGAGCAGATCGCCGACGAGCGCTCCCGGGCGCGCAATCGCCATGCCCTTGCCGCCCGCTGGCGCAAGGAAGGCCGGCTCTTCGGCGTGCCCTACGAGGGGCAGACCGTCTACCCGGCGTTCCAGTTCGATGACGAAGGCGAGTTGAGGATGGTCGTCGCCGACGTCCTGCAACGGCTGCCGACCGACCGCATGTCGCCGTGGGAGGTCGCGCTGTGGTGGACCGCGAGCAACGGCTGGTTGCACGGCCGACGGCCCGTCGACCTCCTGGACGAGGACGATGAAGCGCTGGCCGCGGCTGCGGCCCGGCTCGCCGAGCCCTCGCCACTGTGAGCGCACCGCCTGACGTCCCCAGCCCCGGGAAGCTCGACCCGCTGATGGAGGAGATCCCAGCGGGAACCGACCTCATCCGCGTGTACGACCGCCGCTGGGAACCGCTGGACTTCAACCCGACGTCGAGCTCGGCGCGCTTTCGCCCAATCCACGACCGCCAGGGCGCCGTCGTCCCCTCCGCGTACGTCGCCTCGGACGTCGAGACGGCGCTGGCCGAAGCCGTCCTGCGCGGCGTGACTGCGTTGCGCACGCAGCCCGGACCTGGCCGCCCGCGACTCTACGCACTTCAGGTTGACCCGCTCGATCTCTGCGTGGTCCGGCTCACTCGTCCGGTCCGGGTCGCTCGCCTCCATGGCGCCGGCTTGACCCGGCTCGGCCTCCTGCGCGAGCACGTGATCGATACCGACGAGGCCGACTACCCGTACACCGCACGCTGGGCACAGACGATCTGGGGCTCGCGCTCGCGGCCACATGGCATCGCGTGGACATCGCGTCAGAACGACTCCGGCCGCGCCTACCTCCTATGGGCGGGCCGCATCAAGCCCGGCGGCATCGCCGCCGCGCGGCACGCCATCAGGCTGGATCGCGAACCGGGGCGCGATCTGGTGCGCCAGGCCTGCGCCGCGGCACGCGTGGACTTCGAGGGCTGAGCCCGCCCCTACGCGCGCGTCGCCCAGCCCGCGCGCGGGTCGGGCAGTGGCGTCAGCCGCGCTTCCAGCAGCTCGCGCCGCGACTCAAACTGCGGCGGCAAGATGATCTTGCGGCCGAGCTCCTCGACGGGTGAGTCGATGGTGAAGCCGGGCGCGTCGTCGGCGATCTCGAAGAGGACGCCGGAGGGCTCGCGGAAGTAGATGGACTTGAAGTACGTGCGGTCGATGATCCCGCTCGTCGGCAGACCCGCCTCCTCGAAGCGCTCCTGCCAGCGCGGGTGCTCGGCGACGTTGGTGCCCCAGGCGACGTGGTGGACGCTGCCGCCCGACTGGCGACCGCGCTCGGCGGGCGCGGGGTCGTAGGCGATCCAGCCGCCGCGGGCATCGCCGCGCAGCGTCCAGATGTGCTCACCGGTCTTCTCAGCGCCAAGGATCTGCTCGAGCAGCGCGCCGCTGCCCGCCGGGTCGGTCGCGTAGGCGCGAACGCCGTCGAAGCCCTGCAGCGCGTGGGCCTGCGGGATCTCGGGATGCTCGGCGGCCAGCGGCGCGTCGCCCGTCGTGTTGACCACCAGCTCGTGGTCGAGGCCCTCGGGGTCGGAGAAGCGGACCGAGCCGGCCGCCTCGTCGCGCGTGACCGCGACGTCGAACAGGCCAAGGCGCTCGAACCAGAAGTCCAGCGCTGCCGGGCTGCCGACGCGCCAGACGATCCGGTGCACCATGCCGGCGCCAGGGCGGCCGGGGATCGCGTGCGGGTACTCGAAGAACGTCATCTCCGAGCCGGGATGGCCCTGCTCGTCGGCGTAGAACAGGTGGTAGACCGACGGATCGTCCTGGTTGACCGTCTTGGCGACCAGCCGCAGGCCGAGGACCCGCGTGTAGAAGTCGAGGTTGCGCCGGGCGTCGCCCGTGATCGCGCTGATGTGGTGGATGCCTTGGAGCTGCATGGAGACCTCCGCGAGGCGTGTGACGGAAACTAGAAGTAGTTGCGCCCGCAATTATAGCGCGGCGCCGGGGTAGAAGGAGCACCCCGTGAAGTAGTCCCCTGCCGGCGAGGCCAAGAAGGCCACCAGCTCCGCGCGCTCGTCATTTGACGCGCCCTCGCGCGGTCGCACCGCGGTGATCCGGATGCCGAAGCGCGCCCACTCCACCGACAGCGTCCTGGCTGCGTTCTCCAGGGCCGCGCCGACCGCGTTGGCGTGCTCGCCGGCATCCGCGGCCGGGGCGAGGAAGATGACCTTGCCGCCGCCGGCAGCCCCGCCCTCGCGCTCACCCTCGGTGACCCACGACGCGTTGACCACCGCGCGCACGACGTTCCAGCCATCGTCGACCGCGCGCCGCAGCCCCGCCATCCCGCCGCCAGCGGCAACGAACGCCGAAGCGGCATCGACCACCAGCACATCGATGTGGCCCAACGCGCCGACCGCGACCGCGACGGCATCCTCATCGGCGAGGTCCCCGTCCACTGTCACGACGCGTGCGCCGAGGGCGGCGGCGCGCTCGCGCTCGGCCGCGCCGTCGCCGACGACGCAGAGCGTCAGCTCTTCCAACACACCGGGACGCAGCACGTCGAGCACGGAGCGGACCCTACTCACGACACTAAGGTCTGCGCGATGAAGCTCCCATCGCCAAGCCCTGCCGACCTTCCACTGGCCGGCGGCCGGCCGCCCGGAGCCTCAACGGAGGGCGTCCGCGTCCACCCGCTGCAGACCGCGCGAATGAAGGCGATGCCGGACTTCTGGCAACGTCCCGGCGGCCCCAAGCCGCTGGCGATCGCCAAGGGCTTCGGCCTCCACATCCCCCGCTCGCGCTGGGTCTGGCTGCCGATCCCGGCGTTTCTGGTCGAGCATCCGACCGCCGGGCCGTTCCTGATCGACGCCGGCCTGCACGAGCAGGTCGCCACCGACATCGGCGCCGCGCTGGGCCGCATGGCGAAGATCGCGTTCACCATCGACATGCAGCCGGAGTGGGCGGTGCCCCACCAGCTGCGCGAGCGCGGGATCGACCCCGCCGCGATCGAGCTGATCGTCATGACGCACCTGCACTACGACCACGCCAGCGGGCTCAGCGCGTTCCCGGACGCGACGGTGGTCGTCGACGAGCGCGAGTGGGCCGACGCGCGCAGCCCGCTGAAGGGCTTCCTCCCCCACCTCTTCGCCACGCCCGGCCAGCAGTGGCACACGCTGCCCGGCGCAGCCACCGAAATCGACCTCTTCGGCGACGGCCTCGTGCGCCTCGTCTCCACGCCGGGCCACACGGCCGGGCACCGCTCGGTGATCCTGCGCCTCAGCGGCGACCGCGAGCTGCTGCTCACCGGCGACGCCGCATACGCGCGTAGGACCATCGAGGAGAGCCTCGTTCCGCTGCTGACCTGGAACGACGAGGCGTACAAGACGTCGCTGGGTTGGGTGCGCGAGTGGGTCGCCGCGCACCCCGGCGCGCCCGTGATCCCGGGCCATGACGCTGAGGCGTGGGCCGGGTTGGACGCCGTGTACGCCTAGCGTCGGGTCGATAGGTGATTCCGCCCTGCCGCGACGCCACTTCGTGGCGTTTGCTGGGGTTTCGGAGGCGAAGTAAAAATCGCTGACTATATGTAGTTCTTACGACTCCTCAGTTCTGGCCGACAACTAGACGTTTGTCGTATTGTGAGTGCCGCTGAGTGCCTGCATGGTGGCGTCTGCCGCCAGCCTGGTCTTGTCGAGTGCTTGCTCAACGTGCTCGACCGGCGACTCCCTCCTTCTTCCCGCTCTCTCTGAGGTGTTCATCGTGCGCCGCCTGCTGCAGCCTCGCCATGTCATGCCGCTGTTCGTCGCGGTGGTCGTCATCGCAGTAGCCGTCCCTATGGCGGCGTCGCGGTCGACAAGCTCGACGGCCGACCGCTACGACACGGTGGTCGGAGCCGATCGACCGGCGGCACGTGCCGGGCGGCCCGGCGTCTCGAGCGCGACGAATATCCGATGTGGGCCATGTCGCAGGCCTTCACCGGAGACCTTCAGTCGGAGATCCCTCAGCTCGCATGGGTTCCATACTCCGAGAACGGGCGCCAAGGACGCGTTCTCCAGCAGTTCTACAGCACAAGCGGTCCCAGCAAAAAGATGCTCTTCCGAGGCTGCGACATCCCCAAAGAGCCTTCCTGGCCTAGCCTGCCGCCTGTCGACAGGGAACAAACGGCCGCGACCTTCCTTGGGATCCCGATTGCCATCCGGTTGATGCCGAGCTTCGGCATCTGTAATAACGGTTCGTAGGAGCATCACGTGCCACGTCTCCTTGACACTTCACTACTCGAACAGCTCGAACGCCGCTGGGCATCGCAAGGCGTCACCCTGTCAGGGAGCCTTGTTTCTGGACTCAACGACGAACAGATCGATCGTCTGGCCGCACCGCTGGGCTTCCCGATCGCCGACGAGGCACGACAGTGGTACCGGTGGCACAACGGATCGTCGGGTCAAGACATCACGATCCGCCGTGCGATGACGGGGCTGGCAGACGATGTGAAGCAGACGCTGGAGTTCCAGGACGAAGACGAGCATTGGAACCCCGGCTGGCTCAAGGTGATGACCGAGAAGCCCTATGTGGTCTTCGACTGCTCCAGCAGCGAGACGGGCCCCGTCGCCGTCTGGCACTACGACTACGAGTTCCCCCGACCAACGCGACCCGTGTTCGACAGCATCGGCGACATGGTCGCGTTCTGGATCCAGCTCATCGACGACAACCTCATGGTCTGGGATGTCGGACGCGGATGGCAATTGCGTGAACCGGTATCCACCGACCTCCGGCAGAAGATCGCCGGAGTCCCTAGCGACTGAATGTCTGCAACAGGAAGGGTCAGGCCCTCTTTCACACCATCGGTGACTCGTGATCGATAACGATGTAGAAGCCCTCGCCGAGGAGGTCGTCGCTGGCAATCGCCAGCTGGTGGTCACGGCCTGCGCAGACGACCCCGAGCTCGCTGCCGCGGTATCGCTCGCGGCGGCAACGCAGTTGGTCGAGCGCGCGGCGAGTCATCTTTCTTCGATCGACGCCAGCTTGTTCGTCTGGCCCGTGGCACAGGAGGCAGTGGTGGCGCTCGCGGCTCTCCCGGGCGCCAACGCTTCGGCACTGGCCGGCGCACTGCTGCGCTGCTGCGTCTTCGAGGCGGTCTCCGGCGAGCCCGACAAGCTCAAGGAGGACGCGTTGCGGCTGATCCTCAACCACTACGGCGAGGTGGTCGAGCAGCTACTGCGGCGCTCGTCGTACGAGCTGGAGAGCAACAGCCTCTCACCACCGTGGCCGAGCAGCACGTTTGGTAGCACGCGCTTTCTCGTCGACGCGATGTGGACACTGCACGGAGCCGAGGGCGCGCGCTGGATGAGCCTGCTGCTCGACTGCGACCCGTACTACAGCATCGTCTCCGGGCGACCGCGAACGTGGACGCCGGAGGACTGGACGCTGCGCCTCGACGCCCTCAGCGATCGCGACGAGCTGCCCGACGCGGCCTACCGTCTCGCCTTCTCGATGGTCGATCCCGACGACCCGCCCCCGCGCGAGGCCGCGCCCGCGCTGGCTCGCTACGCGTGCTCGCGCTTCACCACCGGGCAGAGCCCGCGAAGGTACGTGGGCCGCGCCGCGGACATCCTCTCGCGGTATTGCACAGGCGACCCGGAGCAGGATGCCGGGCTGTTCTGGTGGGGCGCTACGAGCGACGACGAGCTAACGGCGTCGCGATGGCTCCTGGAGCTTTCGGGGCCGGCGGGTGCGCGGCAGACGGTCGTGAAGATCGCCCTTGACCGCGGCCTCGTGGACGCCGCGGTCGCTGGCACACTGGCCGTCGACATCAACCGCCCGCTGTGGGCCGACCGTGATGTGCCATGGATCGTCACCGAGGTTCATGAGGAGGGCCTCCGCGACACGCCCGAGGCGGTAGCAGCGCTCCTCGGTGCAGAACCCCTGCCAACGCGCACCGTCGTCGCCGTCCACCCCGTCCACGGACGCGCCGACGCGGCGGTCGAGGTGCTCGCCGACGCCGACGCAACGCCGCTGCGCTGGGAAACCGTCGACGGTCTCTGGGTCGGACGCGACGTGGAGGGGCGCGCGGCGCGGACCATCCACGACCTCGGCGTCCTGCACTTGGACCTCGCTGCCGAGCCGCCGCCTTGGTTTGTCCATGACCGCATCCCGTCCGTCGACACAGACGCACCGCACCTGCCGGCGGCGATCGACGCCGACCACCTGCATCACCTCGCCGTCTCGGGCGCATCGCTGCGCCATCAGCGCCGTGCGCTGCGCACCGCGCTGCACCAGCGTGGTGTCGGCGAGTACGCCTCCGCCATCGTCCTGCACCACGTCCGCGACGGCATCGCCCTGGTGGAAGCCGACGCGCCCGTCCGCTCGCGGCTCGGCGGCCCTGGGCGCCTGCCGATCGGCACACCGTGGCCCGCGCTCTCCGAGGAACGCGAGTGGTACCTCCCACTGCTCGCCGAGCTGGCACTCGCCGAGCTGCCCACTCTCGAGCCGCTGCCCCACGACGGCACGCTGCTGATCTTCCAGGAGACGGAGACGTGGAGTGCCGAGCACGATCCGCTCGCCGGCACGCGAGTGCTCTACGTGCCGGAGTCCGACGAGCTACACGAACCACCCCCTCCCGGTGAACTCGTTTTCCCCATCAACGAGAAGGCACTACGCGGCATCGCGGTCCCGATTCCGGGTGAGAGCGAGTTGGTGGTCAACGCGCTGGAGTTTGCCGACGATCGCGAGCGGACGATCGAGGTGATGAACGAGCTGCTGGAGAACTGGTGGCCCGAGCACTGGCTGCTCGGAGCGTCTAACGACGTGCAAGGCCCGTCGCGTCTCGACGTGGCGTACTGCCTCGACCAGGCGTCAGCCAAAACCCGCGCCCGATTCTCGTCCGACGCGCTGGCCGGCAAGGGCTGGACGCTGCTGGCCCAGATCAACGAAGACGTCGAGGCCGACATTGGCATCGGCGATGGCGGCAGTTTCTACTTGTACATCTTGGAACAGGATTTGCGCGAGCGGCGCTGGGACAGAGTGGTCGGCCTCATGCAGTGTCATTAGCGCCGCCGCCGCCCGGAAGCGGGCGGTGATCCGTGCGCGAGACTCACATGGCCGGTTGGGAGCGGTTATTCGAGCCGTCCGATGGACGGGTCTAGACTTTGATCTCGATGAGCGCGCGACCCATCACCGAGGAACTTGTGCAGCAGGTGAGCGAGGACCTGCGGACTCGCTATGACCTCGACGAGGAAGACGTGCGGCTCCTCGGTGCGCGCCTCGCCGACCAGGATCACGCTGACCGGCACGACGAGAACATCGCCTTCGCGCAGCAGTTCACCGCAGAGCACCGCGAGACGTTCGACCGTCTCGGCCAGTAGGACCGCCGACGTGCCTCTCCCGCTCTGGCGGCCAACGCTGGAGGATTACACCGACGTCGCGGGGTTCCTGCTCGCCGCGACGACGGAGGCGATTCGCAACCTGCCGCGCATCGGATCAGCCGAGTCGGCGATCCACGCTCCGTTCGCCTCGTTCGGAGGCCAAGACGCCTACCCAGAACTGCTCGACCAGGCCGCAGTCCTCATCGCCCATCTCGCACAGAACCATCCTCTGCCCGACGGCAACAAGCGAGCAGCGTTCCTGCTGACCGCGAGATTCCTGGACGCCAACGGCCACACATGGGCCGCGCAGGACACCGAACTTGATGCCTCGATGGTCGAACGCATCGCTGCCAGCGACGCGGCTCACGACGAGATCGTCGTGTGGATTAACGCTCGCACCGACGCGTAACCGGCTATCAGGCGAGCACGCGGCTTCGGTCACCAAGGAGCACGGACCTGCTGCCACGGACGGAATGCGCGAGGTACTCAGGAGCCGCGCGTCTCGCCCTGCATCGGGCTCGGCTTGATGGGCTGGGGCCGCGGTTGACTCGGTGGGTTGGGCGCAGACGCGGCCATGCGCACAGTCTAGGACCGCTCTGCCAGCCGGCGGCCTCACCGTTCCGCCGCCCCCTCCGCTAAACTCCCCCAGCGACATAATTAACATTTCGCCCCCGCGACCGCACGAACGGCCCGGGGGCATGACCCAAGGAGAGACAAGCTCCCATGAGTGCCCACCAGGGTAATTCAGGCTGCCGTATCAGCGTCGACCCGTCGACCGCCGACGTGCTGCGCATCGAGACCAAGAAGGTCTTGATGTTCAACCACGACCCCTTCGAAGACTTCATGGACTACGTGCCCACGAAGCAACTCGCACTGGCCAACGTCTACCGCGACGCAACTGCGGTGATCGACGCACTCGGCTGGGACCCCGAGATGGCCCCCCACACCGACGACGTCGAAGTCCCCCTCACCCGCGGCCACATCGACCAGCTCCACGAACGCCGCTGCGACCTGCTGGCCACCAACCTCGACCTCCTCACCGACATCGGCGCCGACAACGACGCCAACGCCGCGGTCATGAGCGACATCTACGCCAACCGCCACGCCGTCGAAGCCCTCAACAAGGTCTTTGACGCCTACACCACCACCATCACCAACTAACCCAGCGAGCCAACCCAAGGCCCCAGGGACGTTGACCGGGAATATCCCGGTCAACGTACCCAGGCCTGTTACGAGACTGCGACGGCGTCTGGTGCTGAGCCGACGTAGGCAACTGTCTCGATCTCCACGAGCAGGCGCTCGTCGACGAGCTGCGGGCATCCGCAAGCATGCGCAGCGCCGCGTCGCGGTCCTCGGCGCGCTCGCCGATCCCGACGAGGATCCCGGACGTGAACGGGATGCGCAGCTCGCCGGCGGCGCGGATCGTCTGCAGCCGCAAGGCAGGGTCCTTGGTCGGCGAGCCCTGGTGCGCGACGAGATCGTCGCGCGTCGACTCCAACATCAGCCCCTGCGAAGCGGTCACCTCGCGCAGCCGCGCCAACTCCTCCCGCGTCACCGCGCCGAGGTTGGTGTGCGGCAACAGGCCGCGCTCCAACGCCCGCTCACAGCACCACACCACGTAGCCGACGAAGTCCTCAAAGCCCAACTCCGCCAACCGCGCCTTGACGCCCGCATGGTGTGCCGGATCGTCCCCGGTCAAGATCAGCAGCTCTTTGACTGAGCGCTTGGCGGCCCGATCCAGCAGCGCTAGCACCTCATCCGGCGCATGCAGGTGGGTCTGGTGGGTCTGAAAGGCGCAGTACTTGCAGTGAGAGACGCACGTCCGCGACAACGACAGCGTGACGTTGCGCGAGAACGTGACGCGGCGGCTCACGCGGCGGACAGGCCGGTGACGCGAATCCCCGCGTGCGTTCGGTATCGCACATTGATCCCGATCAGCAGCGCGGTCAGCGATTCCACGATCCGCGCCTGTTCGAGCCGCCCGCAGTCGACACCTCGCAGACCGTCGATGCGGCCCAGCAGGTCGAGGACCTTGGCCTTCGCCACGCGATCGTCGCCGCAGACGAGCACGTCCTCGTCGAGCTCGACCGACAGGTCCGCAAGGACGGTCCCGGAGACCGTGTGCAGCGCGCTGACCACCGGGACGCCGTCGGGGACCAGGCTTTGCGCCTGTTCAGACGCCGAGCCCTGCCACACGCCGACCATCCGGGTCGCCTTCCCACCCACCGACGTGGCGAGCGGAACGACGGCGTCGACCACGATCTGCCCCGGCTGCAGCTGCTCGCGCAGGGCGCCGAGCGTCTCAGCGTGATGGGCGAACGGCACCGCGATCACGACGAAGGCCGCCGTCTCGACCGCCTCCGCATTGGCACGCCCGACAACCCGCGCCTCGGGCACTGCCGCACGGAGGTCCTCGGCCGCGCGCGCAGCCGCATCAGGCGACCGCGACCCGATCACGAGATCGGCACCCGCCCGCGCGAGCCGCGTCGCCAACCCATATCCAAGTTGCCCTGTCCCGCCAACGATCGCCACACGGCCATCGACGGCCGAGACGGGGAGGTGAGCCGGTTCCACAACTGGAGTTGTCACACGAGCATGTTCGGCGGCGCCGTCGCTACCGGCAATTGTGCGACGGCACAGAGTTGGCTCCTCCACGTTGCGCGCGGTCGAGACGGACGGGACGCGTGACACACAACAGATCCAGGTGCAGCACGGTGCTACACTCGACCTTGTGCCGACCACCCGTCCGCGCCATTCGATCACCGAGACCCCGCCCGTCAAGGAGGCGCTCGACGCGCTGCGTGCGGCACAGGGATCCGACCGGATCGACTTCTCCGAGCTGACGGTGCTCGGCGCCCAGGAGAAGCTGCGCCAGCTCGAACGCGACAGCGACGCTGCACGCGATGCGCGCGAGCGGCTCGCGGAGATGATCCGCACGGGCGAGATCCCGGTCGACGTCGAAGCGGCCGACGAGGTCAAGCGCCTCGGGCTGGTCGCGAACTTCGACTAGCTCCATGGTGCTGCTCGACAACTCGGCGTGGGCGCGGCTCGGCCGAGCCGACCTGGACGCCGAGCGACGCGGTCAGATCGTTGACTGGATGCGCGACGGGCACATTGGCACCTGTCTGCCCTTCCTCCTCGAAGCCGGCTACTCAGCTCGCTCCAGTGCCGACCATCGCGCGATGCTCTCCGACCTCAACCTACTTCCGTCCTTCCCGATCACGCCAGCCGTTGAGCGGCTGGCAGTCGAGGCGCAGGCTGAGCTAGCGCGCATTGGCCATCATCGCCTCGCCCCAGCTGACGTGATCATCGCCGCATGCGCGCACGAGTCCGGTGCCGGCGTCCTCCACTACGACCGCGACTACGACGTCCTGCGCGAACACACGAGCCTGCGCTTCGAAAGCGAGTGGCTCGCGCCGGCCGGCTCGCTCTCCTAGCTGAGTGCCGCGCGCAGGGCGCCCCGGCAGGCGCGGCCATCGGCCCACAGACGGCGACCCTCATGCGTGCGCGCGCAACGCCCGGGCGTACCACTCCCAGCTGTCGATGAGGTCGTCGGGCGCGGGCGTCTGGGCCTGCGGCCAGTTGTTGATGATGCCGACGAGCGTCCAGTAGCGGGCGACGCGGCGATCGGTGAAGGCCTCGATGCGCTCGGCCGCCTCGGCCCGGCCCGGAGCCGAGCCGCCTGCCAGAGCTTCGAGGCGCTCGACGACGACCAGCGCCTCGGGCGAGTCGGGCGCGATCCCAGCGCGGACGGCGGCGCCCGCATGCTCGCCGACCGCCTTGCCGACCTCGAACTGCGCGACGTCGGGCTCGGGTGCCTCCGCGAGGGCGCGCTCGGCCATCCGCCGGCTGGTAGCGACGTAGTCGGGGTCTCGCAGCAGCTCGGCGAGCTCGACCCACGCGGCAACCTGGTCGGCGGTCGGGTCCTCGGGCAGCTCGGGTGCGCCCATGCGCAGCTTGGCGGCCACGGGGTTGTCGTGGTCTTCGAAGACCACGTCGAGGTAGTCGTCGACGATGCGGCGGCGCTCGTCGGCGGTCATCGTGGTCAGGTCGGTCATACGCTCTAGCTCCTCTGGGTGGGTTGATCGGGCGACGGCGCGCAGCACGGCACGCTGCAAGCGCAGCGTCCGGACCTGGGCGTCGATGGCGAGCACGTGCGCCGCGGCGACGTCGGCGAGCGACGCCTCAGCGGCCAGCACGCGCTTGACATCGTCCAGCCCGACGCCGAGCTCCCTGAGGGTCCGGACAAGCCGCGCACGGGGAACGGTGTCCGGCCCGAAGAGCCGGTAGCCCGCCTCGGTGCGGCTGGCCTCGGGGAGCACGCCGGCATCTGCGTAGAACCGGAGCGTCCGCACCGAAAGTCCGGTACGGGACGCGAGCTGGCCGATGGTCATGTCCGTCACTTTGAGGCCTCCACCGAGTGGAGAGTCAAGCGTGCTTCGACGCACAACGCGCTCGGCGTCGAAGACGGCGGCCTCACCGTTCCGCCGCCCCCTCCGCTAAACTCCCACAGCGACATAATTAACATTTCGCCCCCGCGACCGCTCTAACGGCCCGGGGGCATGACCCAAGGAGAAGCGATCTCCCATGAGTGCCCACCAGGGTAATTCAGACTGCCGTATCTCGGTCGACCCGTCGACCGCCGACGTCCTGCGCATCGAGACCAAGAAGGTCCTGATGTTCAACCACGACCCCTTCGAGGACTTCCTCGACTACGTCCCCACCAAGCAACTCGCGCTCGCCAACATCTACCGCGACGCCACCGCCGTCATCGACGCACTCGGCTGGGACCCCGAGATGGTCGCGCACGACGACAGCATCGAGGTCCCCCTCACCCGCGGCCACATCGACCACCTCCACGAACGCCGCTGCGACCTCCTGGCCACCAACCTCGACCTCCTCACCGACATCGGCGCCGACAACAACGCCAATGCCGTGGTGATGAGCGAGATCTACGCCAACCGCCACGGCGTCGAAGCCCTCAACAAGGTCTTCGACGCCTACAGCACCACCATCACCAACTAGCCCAGCAAGCCAACCCCAAGGCCCCAGGGACGTTGACCGGGAATCTCCCGGTCAACGTACCCAGGCCTGTTACGAGACTGCGACGGCGCGTCGCGGGGCCAGCGCAACAAGGACGCCTACGCCGCCTCCGCAGCGCGGATCGCCACGCGGCCAGGAGATTCAGACACGCCAGCACCGGAACCTCCGGCCCCCTGCAAGGGTTAGGGAGGCGATGCGTCGCACCCTCCTCCTCCCCGCCCTGACCCTGTTCCTGCTCGCCGCCGCCCCCGCCGCCCAGGCGCGGGTGATGGTCGTCGCGACCGGCAACGCGTTCGCCACGCTGCTGGATGTCCAGTCCGGCGCCCTGGTCACCCGCGTGCCGGTGGCGGGCGGCACCCGCGCGGTCGCGGTGGCCCCCGACGGCAGCCGCGGCTACGTCGCCGCCGGCGCCGGGGTGGCCGCAATCGACCTCAACGCGCGCACCCGCGTCGGCGACGTCCAGTTGACCGGGACGCCGACAGCGATCGCAATTAGCGCGAGCGGTCACCGACTGGTCGCCGTCCGCAAGGGCGCGCTGGACGCCATCGACCCGATCGCGCTGACCGTCACCCGCTCGGTGAACCTCGGTGCAAAAGCGCGCAAACCGGCCGCCGTGGCGATCTCGGCCGACGGCGCCAAGGCCGTCGTCGCGCTCGACGCCAAGCGGATCGCGATCGTCGACCTGCTCGGCGGTGGCGTGCGACGCATGAAGCTCGCGGGTGTGACCGGGATCGTCTTCGCGCCGACCGGCCGCAACGCGTTCGCCGCCACAGCGACCAAGAAGATCGCGACGCTGACCACCGTCGACACCGCCCGTGGCCGCCTGGGCAATCGGATCCGCACGGCGCCCGGCCCCGGCGGCGGCGTCGCGGTCAGCGGTAACGGCCACCACGTGATCGTCGGGCCGGGCGCCGGCTCGCGCGTCACGGCCGTCTTCGACCTCAAGCGCGGGCGCGTCACCACGCGCGTGGCGACCGGCGCGGGCCCCGGCCGTCCCGCGGTCGCGCCCGACGGCGTCCGGCTCTACATCGCCGACGAGCGCTCCGGAACGATCTCGGTCCTCAGCGCGCTCTCCTTCCGGCGGCTGACCATCCGCAAGCTGCCCGGCGGCGGCCACCCGCGCGGCTTGGCTGTCCAGCCCGGCGTCGGCCTGATCACCGGCACCGAGGGTCCCGACCGGCTGACCGGCACGCGCCTGGGCGACCAGATCAACGCGCTCGGCGGCGACGATGTCGCGCTCGGCGGCCGCGGCTCAGATCTCCTCTACGGCGGCGCGGGCAACGACACGCTCGACAGCGGCGCCGACAACGACAAGATCTACGGGGAGGACGGCGACGACCATCTCTCCTCCCAGGCCGGCAACGACACGCTCGACGGCGGCCCAGCCAATGACTATGCCAACGGCGGGACCGGCAACGACGAGCTCGACGGCTCCGACGGCGACGACAGCCTCGACGGCGGCGATGGCGACGACGTGCTCCGCGGCGGCCCCGGCAACGATCGCCTGATCGAGCTTGGCCTGGGCAACGACCTGCTGCTCGACGGCGGCGAGGGCAACGACTACATCAACGCCAACCGCGGCGACGACATCATCGACGGTGGCGCGGGCGACGACACGATCCTCGGCGGCTCGGGCAGCGAGCGCATCGATGCGGGCGACGGCAACGACACGATCGACGGCGGCACCGGCGGCGACAGCATCTTCGGCAGGACCGGCAACGACGCGATCCGCGGCGACGCCGGCCGCGACCTGCTCTACGGCGCCGAGGGCGACGACCAGATCGACGGCGGCTCCGGCGACGACCGGATGGTCTCCGGCGGCGACGGCAACGACGAGCTGACCGCCGGCCCCGGCGCCGACACGGTCAGCGGCGGTCGCGGCAACGACGACATCCGCGTGGCCGACGGCGACGCTGATGTCGTCGACTGCGGCCCGGGACGCGACACGGTCTACACCGAGCAGGACGCGCCGACGCGCGACGCGCTGAAGTCGTGTGAGAACGTCAAGCTCGTGCCAGCCGAGGGCGCCACCGACGCGCCGCCGGCCTCCAACAACATCTTCGGCACGGTCTACGACGACACGCTCGTCGGGACCGAGGGCGCGGACTCGCTGTTCGGCAACGACGGCGCCGACGTCCTCTTCGGCGCCGGTGGCAACGACTACGTCGACGGCGAGAACGGCGACGACGAGCTCCACGGCGGCCTTGGCGACGACGCGCTGCACGGCCGCGGCGACAACGACACCATCTTGGGCAACGAGGGCAACGACTCGATCACCGGCGACCGCGGCAACGACACCATCAACGGCGGCCCGGGCAACGACACCATCTTCGGCAACCTCGACGACGACACCATCGCCGGCGACGAGGGCGACGACCGCATCCAGGTCGTCGGCGGCGGCTTTGACCGCGTCTCCTGCGGAGTTGGCAACGACATCATCTTCGCCGACGCAACCGACGAGGTCGCGGCGGATTGCGAGGACGTCAGGCGCTAAGCCACGACGCGGGAGCGGGCGCTCGTGGTCTTCGTGCGCCCGGCGCGGTCTCTCGCCGTCACGGCGAAGCGCAGCGTGATGCGGCGGCCGCGCTGCAGCGCGCGCAGGAGCGAGCGGCGCGTCGTGGCCGAGACCTTGGCCTTCAGCGAGACGGTTGCGCCCGCGGCAAGCGTCGTCTTGACCGAGGCCGTGCGCAAACGCTTGACGACAGCGGCGGCCCCGGCGTTCTTGTTGGCCTTGGAGATCAGGAACGTGCCGCGGGCGGTGATGTCGCAGATCTGCTCGCAGGAGGCGCGAAGGCGGACGACGCCGGTCGTCCACGGACGCTGGCGCGCGGCAGCGCTGAGCTTCACGCCTGGCCCGCCCGCCCCCGTACGGCCCCCGGGCGCGGCGGGCGTCACGGGCGGCGTCGCCCCAGGCCGCCCGCCGACTGACGGCGGCGCCAACACGCAGTCTCCACTCTGAGCCAGGCGGTAGACCGGGCCTTCGAGCGACACGGCGTACACGCGCCCGCACGCGTCCTCGCCGAAGGAGGCGAGCGTGGAGACGTGCAAGCCGGTGGCGGCGTCGCCCGTCGCGCCACCGACCGCCAGCGTCGCGGCGCGAATTTCGCCCAGGTAGGTGTCGGCGTAGACGTAGCGGCCCAGCAATTCCGGCAGTGCCGGGTCGCGGACGACGTAGCCGCCGGCGATCGAAGCAAACGAGTCCGGCGCCGCTTGGGCCTTCTCCAGCACCGGCATCGTGACACCGGCCGGCGCGCCCGCCGGCGCGGTGCTCCCGCGAGGGTGCAGCCCCTCATAGATGTTCCAGCCGTAGTCGGCGCCAGCGCCACGGCCGGGCGCAGGCGCAAAGTCCACTTCCTCCCATGTGTCCTGGCCGACGTCGCCGATCACCAGATCGCCCGTCACACGATCGAACGAGAAGCGCCACGGGTTGCGCAGGCCCTTGGCCCAGATCTCGGGCTGCGCGAAGCCGGGGTTGCCCGCCGGGATCGTGCAGCGGCCGTCGCAGCCGGGTCCCGGCCTCGGATCGATCCGCAACAACTTGCCCAGTCGCGCATCGTGGCCCGCGGCGGCATCGTTGAATCCCGGGCTGGTCTGCTGGGCGTTGCCGAGCGAGTCGTCACCGCCGCCGCCGTCGCCGGTTCCGACCCAAAGCATCCCGTCAGGGCCAAATTGGAGGTTGCCGCCGTTGTGGTTGTCGAACTTGCGGTGCGGAATCTGCAGGACCACCCGCTCGCTGCCGGGATCGGCATGGTCGGCGTCGGTGCGCTGAAAGGCGCTGACCGTCAGATCCGAGCCGGGAGCGCCGCTGCCGCCCGGCGGCTGCGCCGTGGAGTACACGTAGAACGTGCCGCTGGTCGCGTAGTCCGGCGCGAAGGCCATCGACAGCAGCCCCTGCTCACCACCTGAGGACCGCACCCGGCTCGTGATGTCCAGGAAGGTCGAGCTCACGCCGTCGCGAACGACCACGATCCTGCCCGTCTTCTGCACGACGAAGATCCGCGAAGCGTCGCCGGCCGGCGCCGTGACGTAGACGGGCTGGGCGAAGCTGCCGACCTGCAGCAGCGAGACCGCGGCCCCCGCTGACGGCGCCCCCAACGCCGCGCTCGTCACCACCGCCAGCAGCGCTAGCAGCGCCACGCGCGCCGGCCACCGTCCCCCAAACCCGAGCTCCACGTGGCTCGTCTCCCGCGCCCGCCGCGCCTACGCGGCCGCGGTGTGCTTCTTGCCGGCTTGCCGCGCCAGCCGGCGCTCTCGCCGCACCTGCTTGACGGCCCCGCGGCGCCCGTGCGCCTCCAGGCCGTGGTAGAGCACCTTGATCGCGTCGAAGATCTCGTTGGCCGTCGCCTTGGCCTGCTCGCGCGTCGGCTGGGCGACCATCTCATAGCGGAACGGATCGCCGTACTGGATCGTCACCTTCGGGAACTCCAGGCGCTTCCAGTTACGCACCTTCGAGGAGCCGTGGATCGCGACCGGCACGACCGTCGCGCCCGTCTCCAACGCCAGGCGACCGATGCCGGGCTTGGCCTCGTCGGCGAGCTTGCCGGTGCGCGACCGGCCGCCCTCGCAGTACATCGCCATGCAACCACCGCGGCCGAGGATCGTGTTGGCGGTGAGGAAGGCCTCCTCGTCACGGGCGCCACGGCGGACCGGGAAGACGCCCCCGTGCGTGTAGACCCACTGCATCGGCGGCTTGAAGAGCTGCGACTTGGCCATGTACTGGACCTTGCGCCGGATCGAGGCCGCGACGAAGAAGTGATCCATGAACGAGAAGTGGTTCGGCGCCAGGATGACCGGGCCGGTCGGCGGAACCTTGTCGGTGCTGATCACCCGTGCGCGAAAGAACGACCACGAGTACAGCAGCGTCAGCGAGCGCGTCGCCTCATAGACCCAGTCGGGCTCGCGGGTACGCGCGCGTTCATGGAAGCGGTCGAAGTAGCTCGAAGGGCGCGGGTCGGTGTAGACCTGCTCCTTCATCTGGACCAGCTCATCCTGCTCGCTCACGGTCGAGATGCTACCCGCGAAGGCGACGGCGTAGGCGCCTGGGATGGGTGCCGCCCGGGGTGCGCCGCATAAAGGCTGTCCCTCCTTTATGCGGCGCAGAGTCCCCGGGCGTGCTCCGGGACGGTGGGTCAGGCCATACCACGGAGCGGCGATCGGTCGGCACAACGGCGAGTCGTCGCAGGAGGAGACGTATGGCGCTGTTGCGATGTCCCCCGGCCGATCACTTGCCACCATCATGCGGGAGCCGGCAGGTGTGCTCCATCGCCACACGGTCGGAACATCGTGGGGTGAGTTCCGCCCACCGGTCGAGTGTCCCTGCAACGTCCGGTGTCGTGCCTATGTTCCCGCCCATGCCCGACATCGAAGCCCACATCACGGGCACCGTGTGGAAGATCGAGTGCAAGATCGGCGACAAGGTTGCCGAAGGTGACACGGTCGTGATCCTCGAGTCCATGAAGATGGAGATGCCGGTCGAGGCCGAGGACGAGGGCACGGTGAAGGAGATCCTCTGCGAGGAGGGCCAGGCCGTGAACGAGGGCGACACGCTCGTCGTCCTCCAATAGCGCCGCTCCAATACCCTCCCGCCGTCAATGGCGGGCGAACTGCTGATCGATGCCCCGCTGGACGGAGTCCGGCGGCTGACCATCTCCAATCCGGCCAAGCGCAACGCGCTGGACCACGCGATCCTCGACGGGATCGCCGAGGCCGTGCGGGCGGCGGACGCCGACGGCGTCCGCGCGCTGATCCTCACCGGCGCCAACGGGATGTTCTCCTCCGGCTATGACATCGGCGACATCCCGCCCGACGTCTTCGCCGCCGAGGCCGAGAAGCTCGTCGCCCACCCCTTCACGAGCGCGATCGACGCGCTCGACGCCACCAACATCCCCACCATCGCCGCGCTGCCAGGCCACACGATCGGCGGCGGGCTGGAGCTGGCCTTGGCCTGCGACCTGCGCGTCGCCCGCGACGGCATCCAGCTCGGGATGCCGCCGGCCAAGCTCGGCCTTGTCTACTCCCACACCGGCCTGCGCCGCTTCCTGCACGCGATCGGCGAGCCGCGCACGCGTCAGCTCTTCTTGCTCGGACGCAACATCAGCGCGCGCGAGGCCCAGAGCTGGGGCCTGGTCCACGAGCTCGCCGGCGCCGAGGATCTCGAGGCCTTCGCGCTGGATTGGGCAGCCGAGCTGGCCGCCAACGCGCCGCTGTCGGTCCGCGGCAACAAGCGCGTGCTGCGCGCGCTGCTGGCCGCCGAGGCGTCGCTGCATCCGGAGATCGAGGCCGAGCTGATCGCCCTGCGCAAGGCATGCTTTGCGTCCGAAGACCTGGCCGAGGGCGTCCGCGCGTTCGGCGAGAAGCGCCCCGCGCGCTGGCAGGGACAGTGAGCCCACCCAAGCCTCCCGCCAAGACGGTGCAGGCGCTGGAGGCGCGTGTTGACGCGCTAGAGCAGTCCGGTGACTACGACGAGGCGATCGCGGTTCTCGGCGAGCTGCAGCAGGTCACCGGACAGGACCAACGCTGGCATGTCGCCTGGATGCACGTCCTGGCCGGTCGGCGGGCCGAGGCCGATGTGCTCTGGGCCGCACTGGAGCAGGAGCACCCAGGCGACCCGACGGTGCCGTTCATGGCCGGCAACGCGCACGCCGAGGCGGGCGAGCCAGAGGTCGCCGCCGAGCGGCTTGGGCGCGCGCTCGAGCTGGCGCTCCACAGCGGCGCCGACGGCGAGACGCTGCGCCAGATCGTCGGCGCGCGCACCGAGGCGCTGGCCGCCGCTGGCCTGGAGCCCGGGCCGATCGACGAGGCAGCGCGCCTCGCGCTCGCCCGCGCCGCGGCCCAGGGCGCCGACACGCCGGTCGCCACGCCGTTCTTCGCGCCCGCAGAGTTCGCGTTGGCGATCGCGGCGTGGCCGGGCTTCGCGGAGGACTGGCGCGAGGACGGCCACGCCGCCTACGCGCTGGAGCTCGATCGCCGGATGCGCGCCGTCGCCCCGAGCGCGCCGCGCCATCCGGTCGTCGTCCCGCTCACCGTCGCACGCGTCCGCACGCTGGCCGTCGAGGCCGAGATCGACGAGGACGCCGCCGAGGCGCGAGCGCGAGCGGCCTACGAGGTGGCCCAGGAGGGCGGGGCCGTCGCGTGGCCGCCCGGGCGCAACGAGCCATGTTGGTGCGGATCTGGCAAGAAGTACAAGAAGTGCTGCGGGGTTTGAGGAGGACGAGGCGCCGGCAGGCTCAGCGGTCCGCCGCCGCGTAGATCGCGGCCCGGATGTCCTCCAGGCCGGTGCCCTTCTCCAGGTAGGTGTGCGCGCCGATCTCGATCGACGGCGCTGCCATGCGCGCCGCGCTCAAGCTCGACAAGCCGATGATCGACGTGCCCGGGGCGCGGCGGCGCATCTTGGGGATCGCCTGCAGGCCGCCCATGCGCGGCATCGACATGTCGAGCAGGACGACGTCGGGCTGTAGCTCGGCGGTCGCCTCTACGCCCTCCACGCCATCGGCGGCCTCGCCGACGATCTCGATCGACGGATCGTCGGCCAGCGACGAGCGCAGCAAAGCCCGGAAGCCCTCGGCGTCATCGCACAGCAGAACACGGATCGGAGGGGCGGCAGCCACGTACTCCACATCATCGGTTGGTGAGCGACATTTGACCATCCCCACTTCTGATGATCGACGCACGAACGACCCATCCATTCGGCTAGATCTCGGGGGCAGATCCGTGCCCCACACCAGCCTTGGGGGCGGGCGGGCGCAATCGTCCGGCGCCGTGCCTACTGTGCCGGACATGCCGCCGCTCATCTCCCGCGAAGAAGCCGTCCGCCTCGGCGAGATCGAGGACCACGACGAGATCCTCGCGCTCGTCGACCGCGCCTGGGAGGCCCGGCAGGAGGAGTTCGGCGACAGCACCGACATGTGCTCGCTGGTCAACGCGAAGTCCGGCGGCTGCGCCGAGGACTGCGGCTTCTGCGCCCAGTCGCGCTTCGCGGAGGCTGAGACGCCGATGCACGCGATGATGGAGCCCGACCAGATCCTTGAGCACGCCAAGGCGGCCGAGGCGGCGGGCGCCCACCGCTTCTGCATGGTCACCCAGGGCCAAGGCCTCTCCAAGCGCGACTTCGAGAAGATCCTCGAAGGCGCGCGGATGGTGGCCGAGCACACCAACCTTAAGCGCTGCGCCTCGGTCGGCCACATGAGCGTCGACCGCGCCAAGGCCCTGAAGGACGCCGGGATCCAGCGGGTCCACCACAACGTCGAGACGGCTGAGTCCTACTACCCCGAGGTCTCCTCGACGGTCCGCTACGAGGGCCGGCTGCGGACGATCCAGGCGGTCGAGGAGGCCGGGCTGGAGACGTGCGTCGGCGGCATCCTCAACCTCGGCGAGACGCGCGCCCAGCGCGTCGAGATGGCGTTCGAGCTGGCCAAGATCGACCCGACGTCGGTGCCGATCAACCTGCTCAACCCGCGCCCGGGGACGAAGTTCGGCGACCGCGACTACATGGACCCGTGGGAGGTCGTGAAGTGGATCGCGATCTTCCGCCTGATCCTGCCCAACGCCCTGTTCCGCCTATGTGGCGGGCGCGTCGAGAACCTCGGCGAGCTGCAGCCGCTGGCGGTCAAGGCAGGGCTCAACGGCGTCATGATGGGCAACTTCCTGACGACGCTGAACGCCGATCCGGCGCAGGATCGCAAGATGTTCACCGACTTGGGGTTGAACATCAACCGCCAGAGCGACAACGGCGCCAACCCGCGTCCCGACAACCGCTCGGGCTGGCTGGCGGGCGAGACCTCCGACGTGGTCGAGGACTACCTCGACACGCTCACCGAGGCCGAGAGCGCCGGCATCAAGGTCACGACGTGGGACCCGGCGTCGCAGCTGCGCTACGCCAAGAAGGACAAGGTCCCGCCGCGCCCCGATGGCGCGCCGAACCGCTGGCCTGGGGCTGAGGAGCCCGAAGAGGTCGCGCAGTTGTCCGGCATGCCGTTCGGTCACTGAACCGGTCCCACCCACCCCACACCCGCCACCGACCGTGAGCGACATCGAAGCCCGCTTGGAGGGGCTCCGCGAAACGGGGCTCTACCGGCGCATGCGTCACGTCAGCGGGCCGCAGGGCTCGCGCGTCGTCCTCGACGGCCGGCCGGTGCTGCTGTTGTGCTCCAACAACTACCTCGGGCTCGCCGACCACCCGCGGGTGCGCGAGGCGGCGGCCGATGCCGCGATGCGCTGGGGCGCGGGCGCGGGCGCGTCACGCCTGGTCTCGGGGACGATGACCGTCCACCGGCGGCTGGAGGAGGCGCTGGCGGCGTTCAAGGGCACCGAGTCCTCGGTGCTCTTCGGCTCGGGGTACTTGGCCAACCTCGGCGTCATCGGCGCTTTGGCACGGTTGGCCATTGACAGCGCCGGCGCGGGCGCGCCACCACCCGTCGTCTTCTCCGACGAGCTCAACCACGCGTCGCTCATCGACGGCTGCCGCCTGGCGCGCGCCGAGACCTTCGTCTATGACCACTGCGACGTCGAGCACCTCGCGTGGGGGCTGCGCCAGCACCGCGACCGCGCGAGCCTGATCGTCACCGACTCGGTCTTCTCGATGGACGGCGACATCGCGCCGCTGACCGAGATCGCCGAGCTCGCCCACCGCTACGGCGCGCGGACCGTCGTCGACGAGGCCCACGGCACGGGCTGCCTGGGCCCGGGCGGGCGCGGGGCGGTCGCCGAGGCCGGGCTGGAGGGCGAGATCGACGTCGTCGTCGGGACGCTCGGCAAGGCGCTCGGCGCCTACGGCGCGTTTGCCGCCTGCAGCGCCGCCATGCGCGACCTGCTGACCAACACCGCGCGCTCGCTGATCTTCTCAACCGCGCTGCCGCCGCCCGCGGTCGCCGCCGCCCTTGCCGCGCTGGAGGTGCTGCAGGAGCATCCTGAGATGGTCGACCGGCTGCAGGCCAACGCGGACGCGATGCGCGACGAACTGGCGCGCGAGGGCTTCGAGGTCGCGGGCTCTTCCACGCAAATCATCCCGCTGGTGGTCGGCGACGCCGAGCTGGCGATGCAGGTCTGCGAGCAGGGGATCGAGGCCGGCGTCTTTGCCCAGGCGATCCGGCCGCCGACCGTTCCCGCTGGCACTTCGCGGCTGCGCCTGGCGCTGATGGCCACCCACACGCGCGAGGAGCTCCGCGCCGCGGCCCGGACGCTCGGCCGCGCCGCGCTGCAGGCCGGCTTCCGGCCGGGCACGGGCGTGCCCGTGGCGGCCGCAGCACCCGCCGGCCATCCCGACGAGCGCCTGTCCGCGCCGCTGGCCGTGGCCGGCGAGGACGCGGCGGCGGCCTGATGCGCCCGGCACTCGGAGGCCAACGATCGTTCCTGGTCGAGTTGACCGGGATATTCCACGGCAACTCGACCCGGACCCGGTTCGCAACGAGGCTCTGAGCACGATGCGCGGGCTCTTCGTCACCGCAACCGACACGGAGGTCGGCAAGAGCGTCGTGGCTGCGGCGCTGGTCGCGGCGCTCGCGGCACGGGGCACGCCTGTTGGCACGTTCAAGCCGGTCGTCACGGGCCTTGACGACGCACCCGAGCCCGGCAAGCCTCACGATCACGAGCTGCTCGCGCGCTGCGCCGAGATGGCGCCAGCCGAGGTCGCGCCGTACCGCTTCGGGCCGGCCGTCTCGCCGCATCTGGCCGCCGAGATGGCCGGCGTCTCGATCGACCCCTCCATGTTGGCCGAGGTCGCGCGGCGCGACGGCGGTCAGCGGACGCTCATCGCCGAGGGCGTCGGCGGCTTGTTGGTGCCCTTGACCGTGAGCGGGTTCCTCGTCCTCGACCTGGTGGTCGAGCTCGGCCTCCCGCTGGTGGTCGTCGCGCGCCCGGGGCTGGGGACGATCAACCACACGCTGTTGACCCTGCAGGTGGCGCGCGAGCGCGGCGTGCACGTGCGCGGCGTCGTCATGACGCCGTGGCCGCAGGAGCCCAACACGATGGAGCGCTCCAACCGCGCGACCATCGAGGTCCTCGGCGACGTCCCCGTCGCGGGCCTGCCGCAGCTTGCCGACTTCTCGGTGCCGACGCTCGCCGCGGCCGGGGAGCTGCTGCCGATCGACGACTGGCTCGGCCACCCATAAGCGCTCACCGCTCGCCCTCGGCCGCGACCTGCACGATCGACGCGTCGATCAGCCACTCCACCGGCGCGACGTCGTCGGTGTAGACGCGCCCGCCACGCAGGCCCGGAGCGATGCGCGCCGCCGTCTCCTGCGCAACGGCGTCGAGGCCCGGCGGGAGCGCCCCGCCGGCCCGCGCGGCCGTCAGGTTGCGGCCGCTCAGCTCGACATCAGCCGCGACCACCTGCGTGTTGACGTCCTCGCTCGGGTCACGCGCGACGTGCCCGAAGACCGAGCGCATGGTCGCCGTCAGCACCTGCTCCAGGCGCTGTGACTGCTCCGGATGGCCGACGTTGACGATCACCATGCCACCGGGATTCAGCCGCTGCTTGGCCAGCCGGAAGAACTCCTTGGTGGCCAGGTAAAACGGGATGTAGGGCTGGCGGTAGGCGTCGACGTAGATGACGTCGAAGCGCCGCTGCGTGGCCCGCAGCCATGGCCGCGCGTCGGCGGCGTGGGTGTGGAGGTTGGGGGCGCGCAGGTCAAAGAGCTCGCGACCGACCTCGGTGATCTTGGGGTCGATCTCGACCGCGTCGATCCGCGTCGCCGGGAAGAAGTGCCCGTAGGTGCGCGCGACCGTGCCCGCCGCGCTGCCGAGCATCGCGATCGAGCGCGGCGGCGTCGTGCGGGCAGCGAACGGCAGCACCAGCGGCTCGTCCCAGTAGTTGTCGGTCAACCATCGCCCGGGTGTGTAGACCGAGTGCACCGCCTGGCCCTCGTTGAGCTCCAGCCGGCGCTCGCCGTCGTGGCGCTCGACGACGCGGGCGTACTGGTAGCCGGTCTCCCCCTCCCAGATCACCCGGCCGTCGGTCGTGGCCTTCACGGCGCCCGTCGGCAGCGCGATCAGGACCGCGACCAGCGCGGGCGCGAGCACCGCCGCTCGCCGGCGCAGGCCGAGCAGCGCGACGACCCCGAGCGCCAGCGCGAAGACCAGGAACGTGCGGCGCGTGCCGACAAACGGGATCAGCACGAGCGCGCTGAGGAAGACCCCGGCCAGGGAGCCCAGCGTCGAGATGGCGTACAACCTGCCCGCAACGGTCCCCGCCTCGTCGAGCTTGCCCACGCTCAGGCGGACCGCGTAGGGCGCGACGCAGCCCAGGACGACCACCGGCGCGGCGATCAGCACGAGGACCGCGAGCAGCGAGCCGACGAAGGCGCCGGCCTCGACGCTGTCGAGCGCGTCGACCGACACCTTCAAGAACGGCCCGGCGACGAACGGCACGGCCGCCAGCAGCGCCGCGGCGACGAGCACGAGGCGACAGAGACCGGCGAACGTCGGGTCGCGGTCGGCGAGCCGGCCGCCGACCCAATAGCCGCCGCTCAGCGCGACCAGCACGGTCGCGATCGTGTTGGCCCACACGATCGTCGACGCGCCGAACCACGGCGCCAGCAGGCGCGCGGCAGCGATCTCCGCTCCCAGCGAGGAAGCGCCCACGACAGCGGCGACGAGGGCGACGGCACGACGATGCTTCACGCCATCAGGGTACGTGGTGGCGTCCGTCGCGGCCCATACCGTTCGGGCCATGACGACCTCTGAGCTCCGCGCCGCCGACCGTGAGGTCCTCTGGCATCCGTTCACCCAGCAGCAGGGCTGGAGCGCCGAGGACGCGCCGATCATCGAGCGCGGCGAGGGCTGCATGCTCTACGACACCGACGGCAATGCCTACATCGACGGCGTCTCGTCGCTGTGGTGCACGGTCCATGGCCACCGCCATCCGGCGATCGACGCGGCGGTCCGCGCACAGCTGGATCGCATCGCGCACAGCACGATGCTCGGGCTCTCGCATCCGCCGGCGATCGAGCTGGCCCAGAAGCTGCTCGCCGTCGCGCCCCAAGGAGACCGCGAGCTCACCCGCGTCTTCTACTCCGACAACGGATCGACGGCCAACGAGATCGCCCTAAAGATGGCGTTTCAGTTCCACAAGATCCGCGGCGACGAGCAGCGCACCAAGTTCGTGTACTTGGACATGAGCTACCACGGCGACACGATCGGCTCGGTCTCGGTCGGCGGCATCGACCTCTTCCACACGCTCTTCCGGCCGTTGCTGTTTGACGGGATCCGCACGGCGCCTGGAGACATCGCGGGGCTGGAGCAGATCCTCGCCGAGCGCGGCCACGAGGTCGCCGCGCTGATCATGGAGCCGCTCGTCCAGGGCGCCGCCGGCATCGTCTTGCACCCCGACGGCTATCTGCGTGCGGTACGGGAGCTGTGCGACAAGTACGACATCATCATGATCTGCGACGAGGTCGCGACCGGCTTCGGGCGCACCGGCACGATGTTCGCCTGCGAGCAGGAGGGCGTCGTGCCCGACCTGATGAACGTGGCCAAGGGGCTGACGGGCGGGTACATGCCGCTGGCCGCGACGCTGGCGACCGAGCGGATCTACGAGGGCTTCCTCGGCAAGTTCGAGGAGTTCCGCACGTTCTTTCACGGCCACACCTACACGGGCAACCCGCTGGCCTGCGCGGCGGCGATCGCCACGCTGCAGGTCTTCGAGGACGAAGGGACGCTCGACGCGCTGGCGCCCAAGATCGAGCTGCTCGGCGAGCTGCTCGACGAGCACATCGCGCCGCTGTCGGGCGTCGCCGAGATCCGCCGCCGCGGGACGATGGTCGGCATCGAGCTGACCGACTTCCCGCTGACAGCGCGCATGGGTCACCAGGTGACGCTGGCGGCACGGGCGCGCGGCGCGATCGTCCGGCCGCTGGGCGACACCATCGTGTTGATGCCGCCGCTCTCAATCAGCGAGGACGAGCTGCGCCGCCTGGTCGCGATCACCGCCGAGGCGATTGCCGTCGCAACCGGGTCAATCGCCCAGGGGGCGATTGACCTTGCGGGAAACGGCCCAGGGGGCCGTTCCCGCGGACTTGCTGGGGCTCAGTCCTCGTAAGCGACGAAGTCGCGCTTGCGCGCACCGCACACCGGACAGAACCACGTGTCCGGGATGTCCTCGAAGGCGGTCCCGGGCGGGATGCCGCCGTCGGGATCGCCGTCTGCGGGGTCGTAGATGAACCCGCAGGATTCGCAGATCCACTTCTGCACGGTGGTGCTCTCGCTCATGTTGGCTGCAACGGTACTGGCCAGGCGGCCAGTAGGCTCCGCGGTCGTGGACGTCGATCGCCCCGGTCCGGGAGAAGAGCTCAACGACGGCGAGGTCACGGTGCCGCGCCAGGCGGCGACGGTGATCGTCCTGCGCGGCGGTTCGCAGACGCTCGAGGTGCTGCTGGTGCAGCGCAACCCGGCGCAGCGGTTCATGGGTGGGGCCTGGGTCTTTCCGGGTGGCGCTGTTGACGCGCACGAGGGCGAGGGCGACAGCGCCCATCGCGCCGCGGCCGTCCGCGAGCTGGCCGAGGAGGCCGCGATCGAGGGCGTCGATCCGGCGCAGCTCGTGCGCTTCTCGCAGTGGATCACGCCGCCCGAGGTCACGATCCGGTTCGACACGCACTTCTTTCTCGCGCCGTTGCCGGAGGGCGCCGAGCCGCGGATCGATGGCGACGAGTGCGTCGACCTCGGCTGGTTTACGCCGCAGGACGCGCTCTCCGCCTATGCCGAGGGCAAGCTGCTGCTCGTCTTCCCCACCATCAAGCACTTCGAGCAGCTGTCGAGCTTCGCGTCGGCCGACGAGCTGCTGGCGTTCGCCACGGGGCGCGAGGTCGTCGCGGTCACGCCGCGGGTCGTCATGGCCGGCGAGCAGGCGCGCATCCTGCTGCCCGGCGAAGCGGGCTACGACACGGCACCCGCCGCCTCCTGACCGCAGACGTGGCGCCGCGGGCGCGGCAGGCGTAGGGTCGATTGCATGACCGCCACGCTGCCGTCTGACCTGCGCGAGGTCTTCGCGCGCTGCACTATCGCCGAGCTGGTCACGATCGACGGACGCGGCCGGCCGGTCGCGCACTCCGTGGTGCCGGCCTACCGTCCCGGCGGGCCGTGCATCGACGTCGCCGGGGAGCCGCCGGCGGTCGAGGATCCGCACGTCGCTCTGCTGTTTGCCGACGACAGTCCGATGGTGCTCGTGCAGGGCACCGCGCAGTTGGAGGACGTGCTGCACGTCCGGCCCGAGCGCGTCTACGCGTGGGCGTCAGACGATCCGGATGCCGAGCCGCGGCTGTTTGACGCGCACCTGGAGGAGGTGCGCTCCGGTCACAACGAGGAGCCCGAGGTCGGCCACGCCGGGCCCGAGGGTGGCGCCGCCTTGTGGGACGAGCGCCTCGATGATCTGGACTCCGCGCTGCTGGCCTGCGTCGGCCCCGACGGCTTCCCGTTCGCTGCCCGGCTGGGCGTCACGCCCGATCCGCGCGGCGGTGTCCTGCGGCTGCCCCGACTGCCGGTCGGCATGCCCGTCGAGCCCGGCCCGGCGTGCCTGCACGCGACGACCTACGGCCCGCGCGTGCACGGCGATCTCGTGACGGGTCCTGACGGCTGGAGCCTCATCCCGCACGCCGTGCTGGACGCCTGAGGTGGGCCTCACCGTCGCGGTGACGGGGCCGACCGGCGAGATCGGCAAGCCCTTCGTCACCGCGCTGGATCGCGCACGCGAGGTCGAGCAGATCGTCGGGATGGCGCGGCGGCCGTTCGATCCGGTCGCGCACGGCTGGCGCAAGGTGCGCTACCGCCAGGGCGACGTCCTGGATCGTGCATCGGTGGAGGAGCTGTGCACCGGCGCCGACGTCGTCGTGCACCTCGCGTTCATCATCGTCGCCGGCTCGCACGAGAGCGAGCACATCAACCTGGAGGGGTCGCGCAACGTCTTCGAGTCGGCGGTTGCAGCGGGCGCCCAGCGGTTGGTGTACGCCTCGTCGGTGGCCGCCTACGGCTTCCCGGCGCTGGATCGCCCGATCGTCGAGGACGATCCCGCGGCCGGCAACGCGAGCATGCCGTACTCCCATCACAAGGCCCAGGTCGAGGCGCTACTCAGCGAGGTGCTCGAGGACGCCGAGATCGACGCCTACATCTTCAGGCCATGCATCGTCGCCGGGCCGCAGGCGCCGATCCTCGTCAACCAGATCCCGTACGTGCGCTGGGGCGAGAAGCTGCCGGGCGCGGTCCGCGCGCTCTTCGACGTCGTGCCGATCCTCAAGCCTGTGCTGCCCGATCCGGGCGTGCCGTTCCAGCTCGTCCACCACGATGACGTCGCGACCGCGCTGCGCGCCGGCGTGCTGGGCCGCGGCGAGCCCGGGGCCTACAACTTGGCCGGCGACGGGACGATCACGATGTCAGACCTCGCACGCGAGTTGGGGTACTACTCGGTCCCGGTGCCCGACCTCGCCGTTGACGCGACCGCCGAGGTCGTCTCGCGCCTGCCGCTGATGCCCGACGAGGTGTCGTGGATCGAGGCGGTGCGCCGACCGACGCTGATGGACACCGCCCGCGCGCAACGGCTGCTGCACTGGCGTCCGCAGCACGACGCGGCACACACGCTGCGCGCCACCGTGGCGGCGGCGCGCCCCGACCTCAGCGCGTAGCGTCGGTCACGCGGACGCCAAAGCGGCGCTGGGCCTCGCCGACGACGTCGTCCTCGCGGTAGCGCTGTGCCTCCTCGTCGCCGCGGGTGAAGACGACGACGTGGTCGGCGGGGAAGGTCGTCAGGGCGTCCTGGAGCGCGAGCAGCGGCTCGCTCTCGCCGGTCTGCGCGCGGGTCCGCGCGCCCTCGGCCGCCAGCGCCTCGGCGGTCTGGCGCGCGGTGGACTCAGCCTCGGCGATCGCCTCATCGCTGTCAGAGACCCAGAAGGCGACCGGCGACGCGTTGACCGCCGGCGAGACAACGAGCACCTCAGCGCCGTCGAGCTCCTCGCCGTTCAGCGCGCCGCGCAAGTCGTCGGCGTCGACGGGATCGGTAGCCAGCACGAGCAGCTTCATGCCCCTGCAGGTTCCCAATGACCGCGCAGGACATGCGCGCGGCGGGCCGGCTCAGGACTCGGCGGGCGCCTCGGCCTCGGCCGGCGGATCGACCGGGGCGGCGGCCTCGGCGTCGTCGGCGGCGGGAGCGTCGGGCTCGGTGGCGGCCTCGGGCTCCGCAGCGGCCTCGGGCGCGGACTCAGGCTCAGCCTCGGTCTCGACGTCGCCCGCGGCCGACTCGACCTCCACGGCTTGGGCCTCAACCTCGGCAGCAGCCTTCTCGGCCTCGTTCTCCGCAGGCGCCTCAGCCTCCGCGGGCGGCGCCTCAACCTCCGCGGGCGCCTCCGGCGCCTCCGGCGCCTCGGGCTCCGGCTCCAAGTCCGCCTCGACCTCATGCGCGTCCACCGTCGCCGGCACGATGCGCAACACCTTGCCGACCGGCCCCTTGGTGCGCACGTCGCCGCGGGCGAGCGCGAGCGTCGGGCTCAGCTCGCCGGTCAGCAGCGCACGGCCGGTGTCGGCGTCCATCGCTAGCACCACATCGGCGCGCAGCTTGGTCTCGCCCAGATCGATGCGCGCCGGCTTGCGGACGCGTGCGTCGATCGTGACCGTCGCATCCGGCTGGCGGAAGGCGAACTGCACCACCGCATCGGCCTGGCGCAGCTGCTCACGACGAGCGCTGTTGTACACCAGGTTGTTCAGGATGCCGCCGAGCTGGTCGTAGACCTCGGCGTCGGACTCGAAGTGCGCCATGGACCGCGGAGGGTACCGGCACCATCGCCCTCGAGGCACCCCGAACACATCGAGGGACGACTGAATCTCGTTGTACGAGATCGAATCGTCCCTCGACGCGCCCCGGGTGGCGCCGCGAGCGGTGCTACTCCCTGCCCAGCAGCAGAGCGATGCCCTGGCCGCCACCGATGCAGAGCGTCACGAGGCCGTACTGGTGCTCGCCGCGGTCCATCTCCGCCAGGCACTTGGTGGTGATCGCCGCGCCGGTGGCCGCGATCGGATGGCCGAGGGCGATCGCGCCGCCGTTGGGGTTCACGCGCGCCGGGTCGAGGTCAAGGTCCTTCATGACCGCCAGCGCCTGGGCGGCGAAGGCCTCGTTGAGCTCGATGACGCCGATGTCATCAAGCGCGACGCCAGCGCGGTCGAGCACCTTGCGCACCGCCGGGACCGGCCCGATGCCCATGATCTCGGGGTCCACGCCGCACGATGCGTAGCCGAGCACGCGCGCACGCACGGGCGCGCCGAGCTCCGCGGCCTTGTCAGCACTCATCAGCACCAGCGCGGCGCCCGCGTCGTTCATGCCCGACGCGTTGCCCGCCGTGACCGTCCCGCCGTCCTTCTTGAAGATCGTCGGCAGCTTGGCCATGCCGGCCGCGTCGACGCCGTGGCGGATGTGCTCGTCCTTGAGGAAGTCCACGACCTCGCGCTTGACCTTCACCGAGACCGGGACGACCTCGTCATCAAAGCGGCCCTCGTTCTGTGCCTGAGACGCGCGCAGGTGCGACTCCACCGCAAACGCATCCTGCTCCTCGCGCGAGATGCCCATGCGCTCGGCCAGGTTCTCGGCGGTGACGCCCATCTTGATGTCGTAGAACGGATCGGTGAGCGCGCCCTGAACGGGATCGATCACCGGCGCCGGGCCCATCTTGGAGCCCCAGCGGCCTTGGGAGAGCCACATCGGCGCGCGGCTCATCGACTCGGCACCGCCGGCGAGCGTGACGTCGGCCTCGCCGGTCTGGATCGCCTGGCAGGCGCTGACGAGCGCCTGGACGCCCGTGCCGCACAAGCGGTTGACGGTGAAGGCCGGTGTCTCCTTCGGGATGCCCGCCTTCATGCCCACGACGCGCGCCATGTAGGCGTCGGCCGTCTCGGTGTGGATGACGTTGCCGAACACGACGTGCTCGATCTGCTCTGGCGTGATCCCCGCGCGCTCGATCGCGGCCTTCGCGGCCGTCGCGCCCAGATCGGTTGGTGCGACGCCCGCAAGCGACTTGCCATAGGAGCCGATCGCGGTACGCGCGGCGGAGGTGATGACGACGTTGGTCAAGCTGGCGTTCCTCTCATAACCCTGTTGTCCGGGCGGGAAGACTAGGCGGTGATACGTTCGAACGCATGAGCACCACCGTCACGCAGGCATTGCGCAACTTCATCGACGGGGAGTTCGTCGAGGCCGCCGAAGGCGCCACGAGCCCTGTCCTGAACCCCGCGACCGGTCAGGAGAGCTGGCAGGCCGCCTCCTCGGGCGCGGTCGACGTCGACCGCGCCGTCGCCGCCGCCCGCCGCGCCTTTCCGGGCTGGGCCGCGACCACGCCAGGCGACCGCGCGCTCGCGCTCCTGCAGCTCGCCGACGCCATCGAGGCCCACGGCGACGAGATCGCCGAGTTGGAGTCCTTGAACGCCGGCAAGCCGATCGAGGCCGTCAAGGAGGACGAGCTGCCGGTCTGGGTCGACAACCTGCGCTTCTTCGCGGGCGCCGCGCGCACGATGGAGGGCAAGCCCGCCGGCGAGTACCTCGAGGGCTACACCTCGATCATCCGCCGCGAGCCCGTCGGCGTGGTCGGCCAGATCGCCCCGTGGAACTACCCGCTGATGATGGTGGTGTGGAAGATCGGGCCCGCGCTGGCGACCGGCAACACCGTCGTTCTCAAGCCCGCGCCGTCGACGCCGGTCTCGATCATCCGTGTTGCCGAGCTGGCCGCCGAGATCCTGCCCAAGGGCGTGCTCAACGTCGTGCTCGGCGGCGATGACGTCGGCAAGGCAATCGTGACCCACGACGGCGTCGACATGGTCTCCATCACCGGCTCGGTCGCCGCGGGCAAGGCCGTGGCGAAGTCCGCCGCTGACTCGCTCAAGCGCGTGCACCTGGAGCTGGGCGGCAAGGCGCCGGTCGTGGTCTTTGACGACGTCGACATCGCATCGGTCGCCGAGGAGATCGCCGGCTTCGCCTATTACAACGCCGGCCAGGACTGCACCGCCGCGACGCGCGTGCTGGTCGCGCCCAAGCGCTACGACGACCTCGTCGCCGGGCTGGCCGACCAGGCCAAGGGCTACGTCCTGGGCGACACGCAGTCGCCCGACACCACGCTCGGCCCGCTCAACTCAGAGGGCCAGCGCGATCGGGTCGAGGGCTTCCTGGAGCGTAAGCCGTCGCACGCCGAGGTCGTCACCGGCGGCACCGAGCCCAACCTGCCCGGCTTCTACCTGGAGCCGACCGTCGTCGCCAACATGCGCCAGGACGACGAGATGGTCCAGAACGAGATCTTCGGGCCCGTCCTGACCGTGCAGCGCTTCAGCGATGAGGAGGAGGCGATCGCCTGGGCCAACGGCACGCCCTACGGGCTGGCCTCCTCGGTCTGGACCAACGACATCAGCCGTGCGATGCGCGTCTCCAACGCCCTGCGCTTTGGCTGCGTGTGGGTCAACAACCACGGCCTGCTGGCGTCCGAGATGCCGCACGGCGGTTTCAAGCACTCGGGCTACGGCAAGGACCTCTCGATGTACTCACTGGAGGACTACACCGAGGTCAAGCACGTCATGGTCAAGCTGGGCAGCGCGTGAAGAATTTCTGAGAAACACGGAACCTTCCGTCCTTCGCTCCGTTAGAGTCGGCGGAGGACTACTGTGGAAGCTTCAGCGCTATCCCATCCCGTCAGTCTCAACCGCGTCTCGCTCGCCGGGCCGCTGCTGCGCCTGCGGACCGACGACCAGCTTGTGGCGCTCTTTCGCGCCGGCCACGACGAGGCGTTCGGGGTCATCCACGACCGCTACCGCCAGCGGCTGTTCGCCTACGCGCGCCAGATGCTCAGCGGGTCGCGCTCCGACGCCGAGGACGTGCTGCAGGACGTCTTCCTGCGCGCCTACGACGCGCTGCGCGCCGACCGGCGGCCGATCGCGCTGCGGGCGTGGCTCTACCGGGTCGCCCACAACCGCTGCATCGACCAGATCCGGCGCCCGGCGCCTGCGCCCGAGGACATCTACGAGCTCAACCGCGGCGTGCCGTCAGACCCGATGGCCGAGGCGGACCGGCGCGAGGACCTGCGGCGGCTGATCGTCGACGTCCGCGCCCTGCCCGAGCAGCAACGCTCGGCGCTGCTGATGCGCGAGATGGAGGGCCTGTCCTACGCCGACCTGGCCGAGGCGCTGGGCGTCACCGTTCCGGCGATCAAGTCCCTGCTCGTGCGGGCGCGGATCGGCCTCGTGGAGGCCATCGAGGCCCGCGACACCGCGTGCGTGGAGATCCGGACCGACCTCGCCGCGGCCTTCGATCGCGGCGTGCGCGCCAGCGGGCGGTCGCGCAAGCACCTGCGCGAGTGCGCCGGCTGCCGCGATTACCGAACCGCGCTGCGCGGCGTCGAGAAGCAGCTCAACGGCCTCGCGCCGGCCTCCGGCCCGCTGGCGGCCATCGCCAAGATCTTGGGCATCGGCGGCGCCTCCTCGGGCGCGGCGGCGGGCGGCGGCGTGGCGGTGCTCAGCGGTGGCGCGGGCGCGGGCGCGGCGGCTGGTGGGACCACCGTCGCCGCAACGATCGGCGGCGGCGCGGTGGCCGCGACGGCAAGCAAGGTCGCGGCCGTGGTGGCGGCCGCCGCGGTCGTCGGCGGCGGGGCGGCGACGGTCGAGCGCAAGGCAGAGCATCACCGTACGCCCGCGGCCCACGTCGCCGCGGGGCACGCGGCGGCCGTGCCGACCGTCACGCAGCGCCACATCGACCCTGGGCCGCACACCGCCGCTGCGCCCGCCAAGGTCAAGCTCTCCCACCGCGCCGCAGTCGCGCCGCACACCGTCCACGTGCGCACGGCCGGCGACGCGCCCGTCTCCTCGGCGGGCGTCGAGGTCCCCAAGCTCGAGGCGACGACCGGCGCGCTGCAGGCACCCAGCGAGGACGCGACGATGGCCGGTGACGGCCCGAAGAGCGCGACGACCGGCGCGGGCAGCACGACGGCATCGACGGGCACCGCGACGGCGGGCGGCACGGCGACGACTGGCACGGGCACCACGACGGGCGCCGGCAGCGAGCCGGCGACCGCGACCGGCACCGACACGCCCGCCGCGACGACGACCACTTCGGGTTCCGGCGCGGCGCCCGCCACCGGTTCCGGCGGTACGAGCGCGCCGGCGAGCCCGCCCGCCACGGTCTCAGACCCCATCGCACAGGGCGCGTCCGCGCCGCCCGCGGGCTGAGCCCACAGCGCATCAGCCCCGCTAAGGTCGCCTCCATCGAGCGCTACCTCGCGACACTCGACCACGAGGAGCTCTACGTGCGGCGCGGCCCGCGCACGGGGCTGTTCTGCATCGTGGCCGTCCACTCGACGGTCCGTGGCCCCTCCCTGGGCGGCTGCCGGATGTGGACCTACGACGACAACCGCGCGGCGATCCGCGACGCGCTGCGGCTGTCGGAGGGCATGACCTACAAGTCGGCGGTCGCCGGCCTGCCGCTGGGCGGCGGCAAGGGCGTCATCGTCCTTCAGCCCGGCAAGCCGCTGGACGCCAAGCGGCGGCGCGCGGCGCTCGTGGACTTCGGCGAGACCGTCGAGCGTCTTGCCGGCAGCTACGTCACCGCCGAGGACGTCGGCACCTCGACGCGCGACATGACCGTCATCGCCAAGGCGACAGGGCACGTCAGCGGCCTCTCACGGCGTGCGGGCGGCTCCGGCGACCCGAGCCCCTACACGGCCCTTGGCGTGCTCCACGCGATCGAGGCGACCGTCGAGCGCGCCTTCGACTCAGCGTCGCTGCGTGGCCGCACGATCGCTGTCGTCGGCCTCGGCCACGTCGGCCTGCGCGTCGCCAAGCTGCTGGCCAAGGCTGGCGCGCGACTCGTCGTCGCCGACATCGACCCGACCAAGCGCGACGACGCCGCGCGCCTGGGCGCAAGCTGGACGACGCCGGCCAAGGCGATGAGCGCCGCCGTCGACGTCCTGGTGCCATGCGCGCTGGGTGGTGTCTTGGACCACGAGAGCGTCCCCCAGCTCCAGACGCCGGCGATCGCGGGCGCCGCCAACAACCAGCTGGCCGCCTCCGACGTCGCCGATCTGCTGCGCGAGCGCGGTGTCTTGTGGGCACCGGACTTCGTCGCCAACGCGGGCGGCATCGTCAACATCGCGGTCGAGCTCGACCCCAAGGGCTATGACCCCGGCCGCGCAACCGCCCGCGTGGCCGGCATCGGCGACACGCTGCGCCGCATCTACGACGACGCCGACGCGGCCGGCACGACGCCGCTCACCGCGGCGATGGCGCTGGCTAGGAAGAACTTGCGGGAGGGTTGATGGGGCGGGGACGGCGAACCTCGGTGGCGCCCAGCGCGTGGCGTTGGTCGTCGTGCGCGGCGTGGACTGTCGGCACCGAGGAGAGCAAGCGGGGTCGACACCTCGCGGCGTGGCCCGTCGTCCGCCAGCGCCCGGGGCGGGTGGGCCTGTTGCCGGACGGTGTGCGTCCGTCAACAGGCCCACGTCAATGGATCGCGGCACTTCGGGGCGGGTGGGCCCGTTGGCGGCCGGTAAGCGTCCGCAAACAGGCCCACCCTCCCGGACGCTGGCGAGCTAGACCAGGCCGTCAGGCGACGCCTGGCTGACCGGCGGCAGCGGCGCGCCGGCCGTCGCGGCGATCGAGGCGCGCTCGGCCGCGGCCGCCTCGGGCGTCTCGTCGGGCCAGTGGCCGTGCTCGTCGAAGAAGAGCCGCGCACGGTCCTCCTCGATCCGATCCGTGTCGCCGTGGCGCATTACCCAGAAGATCCAGCCGATCCCCACGACGCCAAGGACGCAAATGAAGATGGCGTAGGCGTTCTCGAGCATCGACGGTCAAGGGTAGACCCGAGCGGCTCAGTGCGCGTGGCGGCCGATCTGCGCAAACCACGCCGGCCGGCCCTCGACGCCTTCGGGCAGCCGGCCCTCCTCGGCGAGCTTGTCGAGATGGGCGACGAGCGTCACGGTCGCCGGCAGGCGCAGCGCGTCGGGCACGTCGTCCCAGGCGGCGTCCAGCAGCGCGTCGAGCGTGCGTGCGCCGCCAGCGAGCGCCGCAACCAGCCGGCGCTCGCGGTCTCGACGATGCTCGAGGTAGCCGGCGAGCTTGGCGTCGGCGTCGAGCACGACGGGCCCGTGGCCGGGCGCGAGCACCGCGAAGCCCTGCGCGCGCAGCCGCTCCAGACCGACCAGGTAGCCGGCCAGGGCGCCCGGGTCGGGGGCGATGAAGACGCTGCCGTCGCCGAGGACCGCGTCGCCGGTGAAGCAGACGGCGCGGCCGAGCGCGAAGCAGAGGAGATCCGGCGCGTGGCCTCCGATGGCGATCGCGCGCAGCAGCGGTCCTACGGCATCGCCGTCACCGGTCGCCACCGCGCCCGGCAGCCGCGCGGCATAGACGGCGACGTCCCCGCCGGCACCCGCGACCAGGCCCGGCACCGCGCCCACGTGGTCGGCGTGATCGTGGGTCACCGCGATCCCGCCGATGCCACCGCGCGACGCGGCCGCCGCCAAAATCGCCGCCACGTGCTCGGCAAGATCCGGCCCCGGATCGACCACCCAGCACGGATCGCGCCCGACCAGCCAGGTGTTGGTCCCCGACAGCGTCAACGGCGACGGGTTGGCGGCCCGCACCAGCTCCACGTCATGCTCGGCGAGCGGGTCGGCCATGGGCGCAGCCTACGCGGCCCGCAGCGCTCAGACTGGGACGCGATCGGAGACGATCGGCCGCCGTGCCCACACGACGACGACCACCGCCACGCCGACCGCCGACACCGCGTAGGCAAGCCGCGGCGACACCGCCGCCGTCAACAGGCCTCCAACGATGTAGCCGACCCCGGGCACCGCCGCCGCGGCCGATTCCAACAGCCCGGCGGCGCGCGCCTGGTAGCGATCCTCGACGGCCTCCTGGAGCGCCGTCATCACCGCGACCCACTGCACGCCGTTGCCGGTGCCGCCGAGCACCGAGCCCAAGCACGCGACCAGCAGCGTCGGCGCGCCGGCCATGACCGCGTAGCCGGCGCCGATCGCCGCGGTCGAGACGAGCACGAGCGTCCTCATCGACCGGCCGCGCGACCGGGCGAAGAGCGCCGAGCCGAGCACGATCCCGGCGCCCCAGGACGCGATCAGGAGGCCGAAGCCGAGGCTCGTGGAGTTCAGCGTCTCCTTCGCGTAGACGACCTCGATCGGGATGATCAGGGTGAAGAACAGGATCGCGACCGACTGACCGACGATCAGCCGCCCGACCGTCGGATGGCCGCGCACATACTCCAGGCCGTCCCGCACACGCGCACGCCAGCGCTCACGCGGGCCCGGCTCAGGTTCGGGCAGGCTGCGCGCGCTGGCCACCAGCAGGAGGGCCACGGCAAGGAACGACGCCGCGTCGAGCCACAGCGCGGTCGCCACGCTCCACTCGTGCACGATCAGGCCGGCGAGCACCGGGCCGGCGGCGCTCATAACCGCGAAGGCGACGTTGATCAGCGCGTTGCCCTCGCGCAGCACCCCGGCCGGGGTCAACACCGCCGCGATCGCGCCCCGCGAGAGCCCGCGCGCGGTGAGCGCCATCAGCCCATCAGCGAACGCGAAGGCCAGGATGGCTGGAAGCCAGAACGCATCCGCGATCGCCGCAAGCCCGACGAACGCGCCCGCTTCTAGGAAATACAGGGCCGGCAGGACACGGCTGACCGGCGCATGGTCCAGGCCGGCGGTCAGCGCCGGGGCGACGAACGCCGGCACGAACTTGCCGGCCACAAACAGCGCGGTCACCGCAAGCGCCGAGTTGGTCCGATCAAGGACCAGGATCGCCAGGGCGATCATGCCGAGGTTGTCGCCCAGCTCGTTGATCGCATACGACGTCGCCAACGCGGGGAATCCGCGCACGCGAAGCGATCTCCTCACTGGCGACACGCGCCTCAATGTAGAGGCCGAACCGGCCGTGACGCAGTGCGCCTGTTCCTAAGGATTTGGCCTTCTGCGCCGATAAGCAGGGCGTAATGGGCCGTAGGACCCTCGTCGTGTCGCATGGACTGCTGCTCGCGGCATCGCTTGCCGGTGTCGTGTTGACGTCCCGTGCCTCGGATTGGGATCCGATCGGCCTCGTCGTCCTCCTCGCGGCGCTCGCGATCGCCTCCGACGCGATGGCGATCGAGACCGCCAGCATGCGCCTCACCGGGTCGTTCATGGCGCTCGTCCTGGCGATGGTCGTCCTCGGGCCGGCCCCCGCCGTGGCAATCGGCCTGCTGACCGTCGCCACCGACGCGCGCCGTCTGCGCGACAAGCCGGCGGCGCTCCTCTCCAACGCCAGCACGTTCGCGGTCTTCCCGCTGGCCGGCGGCCTTGCCGCTCGCGCCCTGCATGTCGATGGCGGCGAGGGCGTCAACCAGGCGCTCGGCGTCGCGGCGGTCTTCGCCGGCGTCAACCTTCTGAACTTCCTGCTGATCGCCGTCCCGCACATCTGGACCGACGGCGTGCCGCTCGGCCGTTCGCTGCGGACGATCCTCGTCCCGCTGTTGCCTTCTGAAGCGCTCGCCGGCGCGCTGACGGTCATCAGCGCGGCGACCTACCAGACCGTCGGCCTTCCGGCGCTCGTCGCGGTCCTCATCGCCCTTTTCCTGTTCCAGATCCTGACGCGTGAGCTGCTGCTCTCCCAGGAGCGCGCCGAGCAGCTTGAGGCACGCTCGACACAGCTCGCCTCGCTGCAGGTCGGCGTCCTTGCCGCGCTGGTCCAGACGCTGTCGCTGCGCGATCGCATGACAGCCCGCCATAGCGCCGCCGTCGCGCGCTATGCCCGTGCGATCGCCGAGGACGTTGGCTGCTCGACCGCCGAGCAGGAGCTCGTCCACACCGCCGGCCTGCTGCACGACATCGGGAAGTTCGCCTTCCCCGACCGGATCCTGCTCGCCAACCGCAAGCTCGACGACGACGACTGGAAGATCGTCCGCACCCACCCCTACCAAGGCGCGCGCCTCGTGCGCCGGATCAACGGCTACGGGCCGGTGGCGGAGATCATCCTCGCCCATCACGAGCGCATCGACGGCCGCGGCTACCCCCGCGGCCTTCCTGGCGACAAGATCCCTCTGCTGTCGAAGATGATCTCGATCGCCGACACCTACGACGTGATGACCGCCCGCGACTCCTACCGCGATCCGGTCTCTCAGGCGGAGGCGATCGCCGAGTTGCGCCGCGTCTCCGGCGCCCAACTCGACGGCGACCTGGTCGAGGCGTTCATCCGCATCGTCGAGCGCAGCGGGCTGCAGTTCCAGCACACCACGGACGCCGATTTCGAGCGCGAGCTCGACTTCGATGCCCGTGTCCGGGGCTACGCCCTCCCCCAGGCCGCCTAGGACTCGGCGACTCGATTACGGGTGCGTGGTGCGCTCACCGGCGCCGAAAACCCGCGCCCAGACAGGCTGAAAGCCCTGCATATGTGGCCTGGACGCCAGGGGCACATAAACCCAAGCGGATAGGACATCCGTCCATAGACATGTCCGATCCCCAAGTTTGGGGATGGTGCGATGGACGCATGGAGTAGAAACTGCTTGTTGTCAACGACGAAACGGCGCCGCTGCTGGCAGGCGGGGCGCCGTAACGTTCTGACAATCCGTCCGTCCGCAAGTCGCTGCGGTGGTGCGCAGCGCGAACGTCTTTTGGGGGTGCACCGTGGGTTACAAGAACTAAGTTCCTACACGGCGAATTTGCTTTGTTCGAGGCGTCCCCTAGGGGGCGCCTCTCGCCTTTTAAACGGCACGACCCGAACAATCTTGAGGCCTGGGTTGGCCAGGCTGGACGTTTGTGCGAGAGCGGCGGTCAGCGCGCGGCGAACCGGTAGACCGTGCCGTCGCCTTGGGCGACGACGTAGACGCGACCGGCGGCGTCCTCGCCGAAGGAGGCCAGGCCGCTGATCGTCTTCAGCCCGGGGATCGCCTGGTCGCCGCTGGCCTTGCCGCCCGAGAGCCGGGCGCTGCGCAACTCACCCTTGCAGTAGTCGCCGTAGACGTAGCGGCCGTAGAGGCCGCGCACGGCACGGTCGCGCACGACGTAGCCGCCCGTGATCGAGCACCAGCCGTCGTCATGGCTCTTGGTGATGACCGGGGCCTTCGCGCCGGGCGCGGGCTCGTCGAAGAGGCGCTTGCGGCCTTCGAGCGGGCGCCAGCCGAAGTTGGCGCCGCGTGCGGTCCCCTGACGGGCGAAGTCGATCTCCTCGACGGCTTCCTGGCCGACGTCGCCGATGGCGAGGTCGCCGGTGGAGCGGTCAAACGAGAAGCGCCAGGGGTTGCGCAGGCCGTAAGCGTAGATCTCGGGCAGCGCGCCGGCGCGGCCCACGAACGGGTTGTTGGCCGGCGCGGTGAACGGTTTGCCGTTCTTGGCGCGCGGATCGATGCGCAGGATCTTGCCCAGCGGCGAGCCGAGGTTCTGCGCGTTGCCGCGCGCGCCGTGCTGGTCGTTGCCGCCACCGCCGTCGCCGGTGCCGACGTAGAGGAACCCGTCGGGACCGAAGGCCAGCTGGCCGCCGTTGTGGTTGGCCTCGGGATCGTCGTGGACGAAGACGGTGCGGGCGCTGGCGGGGTCGGCGAGGTCGTCGCTCTTGCGATGGAGCTCGACGAGGTGCTCCTTGGAATCCTTGCCCGTGTAGTAGACGTACAACAAGCCCGAGCGCGCGTAGTCGGGGGCGAAGGCGAGGCCGAGCAACCCCTGCTCACCACCCGCTGTGACGCGGCTGCGGATGTCCAGGAACGGCGTCGGGAGCTTACGTCCGCCGCGGACGACGTCGATCTGCCCCGCCTGTCCGACGACGAAGATCCGCCGCCGATCGGCCGGCGGCGCGGTGACGTAGAGCGGCTGGTCGAAGCTGCCGACTTTGACGAGCCTGACGCCGCGGCTCGCCGCGGTCGTCGCGGTGGTCGTCGCGGTGGTGGCCTTGTCGCCGCCGGCCGGCGGCGTGGTGGCGCCCGCTCCCTCACCATCGCTGCCGCAGGCGACGAGGGTCACGGCCGCGACGACGGCGGCCAGCAGCAAAGCGCGGGGCGACATCGCCCGAGGATGCCAAACGGCGACGACCGACCCGCCGGTCAGCGGTCAGCGCGGCTGCAAGCCGGAGATGACGAGCTCGACGGCGTGCGCGAGCACCTCATCGTCGGGCGGGCGGCGGCTGACGATCGAGGCATGGAAGATCCAGCCGACGAGCAGCTCGGCGACGACGCGCCAATCGGCGTCGGCGCGCAGCTCGTCGCGTGCCTTCGCGCGCTCGTACACCGGCCGGCCCTGGTCGAAGCGGAAGTCGGCGAAGTCGCGCAGCCGCTCGGCGACGACGACGTCCTGGCTCGCCTCGCCGAGCAGCGCGGCGCCGACCGACGACGGGGAGCTCGGCGCGATCTCCTCGCGCACGAGCAGGGCGACCGCGAGCAGGTCGCCGCGAAACGTTCCGGTGTCGGGGAGGGCGACCGGTGCATCACGCGCCGACTGGCCCATCGCGTCGAGGACGAGCAGCGCCTTGTTGGCGTAGCGCCGGTAGATGGTGGTCTTGGCCACGCCGGCCTCCCCCGCGACACCCTCGACCGTGAGCCCGTGGTAGCCCGCCTCGTCGAGCAGCCGGCGCGTCGCGGCGAAGATGGCCTGATCGGCCACTGCGCTCCTGGGCCGCCCGCGCGCCGGCGTGGCATCCGTGGCCATGCGGCGACTCTAGACCCCACGGGGGTGGCTCGCCTATGGCATTCGGCCACTTGGCTCGCGGCGCGCGACAATGGTGGGGATGCAGCCGACGTCCACCCCCGTAGCCGTCGCCCGCGCCTCCTCACGGCCAGGCCCCGCAACGGAAGTGCGACGGGGTGAGGTCCGCGCGGTGCGCGTGGCGCTGGACGGCGACGTGCCCGCCGCGCACGCAGGGCTGCTGGTGCGCGAGGACCGCCGGCCGTTCGCGCTGGTCGGCCGCTGGGCGGATGCCGCGGCACTGGCTGGTGGCGAGCCGCTGCGGGTCGCCGACGCCGAGCGGGAGGATCCGTTCGCGCTGCTGGACGAGCTGGCGCCGCTGCGCGGTGAGCTGCCGGCGGGTTTCGTCGGCGGCGGGTGGTTTGGCGCGCTGGGCTACGGCCTCGGCCGCCGACTGGAGACACTTGGGCCACCGCCGCCCGCGCCCGCTGGCGAGCGCTTGCCGACGGCGATGCTCGCGTTCTATGACCACCTGCTGCGGTGCGACGCCGACGGGCAGTGGTGGTTCGAGGCGCTGTGGAGCGACGCCCGCGCCGTCGTGTTGGAGCTGCGTTTGGCGGAGCTGTCGGCGCGGGTTGCCGCGGGCGTCGACGGTCCGCGGCGGGTGGTGTCCGGGCCGTGGCGGGCGAGCCCGTCGCCGGCGGCGCACGCTCGCGCGGTGGAGGCCTGCCGCGAGCGCATCGCGGCAGGCGACCTCTTTCAGGCGAACCTGTCGCTGCGGCTGCACGCCAGCGTCGAGGGCGATGCCGTCGACCTCTTCACCCGCGGCGTCGAGGCGCTGGGCCCGGATCGCGGAGCGTGGCTCTCCGGGCCATGGGGCGCGGTGGCGAGCCTGTCGCCGGAGCTGTTCGTTGCTCGCACGGGCGAGATCGTGCGCACGGCACCGATCAAGGGCACGCGACCGCGCCCGGCGGACGCGGTTGCCGCCGAGGCGCAGCGCGCCGAGCTGGCCGGCGCGGCGAAGGACCGCGCCGAGAACGTCATGATCGTCGACCTAATGCGCAACGACCTCGGGCGCGTCAGCGAGCCCGGATCGATCGTGGTGACGGCGCTCGCGGAGGTCCGGCCGCATGCCGGCGTGTGGCATCTGGTCAGCGAGATCCGCGGACGTCGCCGCCAAGATGTAGGTGATGGTGCCTTGGTCGCCGCGCTCTTTCCCCCGGGCTCGGTCACTGGCGCGCCGAAGCTCGCGGCGATGGACGTCATCAGCGCACTGGAGAGCACCGCGCGCCAGGCTTTCTGCGGCGCGATCGGGTTCGCGAGCCCGGCCGCAGGCCTGGAGCTGAGCGTGGCGATCAGGACCTTCGAGTGCGTCGACGGCCACGCCTGGCTCGACGTCGGCGGCGGCGTCGTCGCCGATTCCGACCCCGCTGCTGAGGCCGCCGAGGCGCTCGCGAAGGCCGGCCCGCTGCTGGCGGCGATCGGGGGTGTGCTGGAGGAGGCAGACAGCGGACCGCCAGCGCGCAGCAGCGTCGAGGCCCGCGGCACCACCGGGGCGCCCGCCGACGTGGCCCGCCACCCGCTCGTCCCGCCCCGCCTCGGCGCCCATCCCGTCGCCCGTCCCGACCCGGTCGCCGGCGTCCTGGAGACGATCCTGGTGCGCGACGGCGTTGCGATTGCGATGGACGCGCACCTCGCGCGGCTGGCCGACGCCGCCGCGGCGCTCTATGGCGTCGTCCTGCCCGCCGCGCTCCCCGCGCTGGTCCGGCACACGGCGCTTGAGCAGGGCGGCCCGTGCCGCTTGCGGGTGCTGCTCGATCCCGGTGGCGAAATCGCGCTCCAGGTCGCGCCGCTGCCGGCGGCGGGCGACGGGACGCAGCGATTGCTCGCGCTCGTCGTGCCAGGCGGTCTCGGCGACCGCAAGTGGCGCGACCGGCAGCTGATCGACGCGCTTGACGATCGTGCCGCAGAAGGCGGCGCCGTGCCGCTGCTCGTCGATCTCGACGGCGGCGTCCTGGAGACGACGCGGGCCAACGTCCTGGCCTGTATCGACGGCACCCTTGTCACGCCGCCGTTGGACGGTCGCATCCTGCCCGGCGTGACGCGGGCGCGCGCCCTCGCGGCGGCGGGTGAACTGGGGATCGCGGTCGTCGAGCGCCCGCTCGACTTCGCCGAGCTCGGTGCTGCCGACGCCCTTCTGACCACTGGCGCGCTGCGCGGGCTTGAGCCCGTGACCGCCCTCGCCGATCGGCCAGTTCCGGCGCCGGACGCCCGTCTGCGGACATTGATCAGTCGGTTCCCACCGTTGCGGTAGTGACCAAAGGCTCCTTTTCCCTGACCATCGCGCTGCGGCCACGGTTCCGGTACCCCCTTGTCGGGCCGTGGCCGCAGCTGAACTTCGGTGCCCTGGCGCGAACATGGATGGGCGCGCTGGGGCATCTGAGCACGCTTGCGGCCACCGCCCGGAGCGCGGGATCGGCTAGAACGCCGTCGCCAGCGCGAACGGGAAGACCGGACCGGCACCCTTCTGCCGGAGCTGACCGGCGACCATCGCCAGCGTCCAGCCGCTGAAGCGGATGTCGTCGACTAGCAACACCGGCTCGGCCTGCACGGCCCCGGCGACCGCGAACGCCCCGCGCACGTTGGCAACCTGCTGCGGCGCGTTGGCCATCTCGCGCTGTGGCGGCCCGTCGCCCACGCGCTCCAGAACCGGCGCGAACGGCAGCCCGAGCGCCACCGCCAACCGCTGCGCGAACTCCGGCACGAGCGGGCCAGAGCGCAGCGACGGCACCGCCGTGACCCAGCGCACCGGCGCGCCCCAGGTCCGCACGGACTCAGCGGCGGCCGCCACCAGGTCGTCGTCAAAGCGGCCGCCGGCCCGCCCACGCTGCACGAGCGGATCCCAGCCACCGTCGCCCAGCCGCGCCAGCGCACGCCCCTCCTCGGCGCGCACGCCCTCGGCGACCTTCTTCATCCGGCCGTCGCCATCAGGCGCCATCTTCTTGACGTCGAGGATCACCGGCCGCGACCGCAGGTGCAGCGCGCCGTCACGCACGAGGACCGGGTCCAGCGGCCCGTCGAACGCCGGCCCGGCGCACACCGAGCAGCGGCCGCAGTTCTCAGGGTCCGGGTCGTCGAGCTCTTCCTGGAGCGCGCGCATCAGGCAGCGCCCGTCCGAGCCAAAGGCCGCCATCGCCGCCTGCTCGTGCCGACGCAGCTCGGTGATGCGCCCGTAGCGCTCAGCGTCGTAGCTCCAGCTCGCGCCCGGCTGCGCGACCCAGCGTGCGCCGACCCGCCCGACGGCGCCCTCGACGTCCAACACCTTCAGCAACCCCTCGATCCGGCTCTTGCCGAGGTTGACCTGCGCCATCAGCTCCTGGGTCGCGGCGCCGTCGCCGCCGACGGACTCGAGGTGCTCGAGCACGCGGTCGACGATCTCGCGACGCGGGAACGCCTGCTCGATGAAGAAGTCCTGGATCCGCTTGTCCTCAGCGCCACGCAGCAGCACGACCTCGGCGCGATCGATGCCGCGCCCCGCGCGGCCGACCTGCTGGTAGTAGGAGATGACCGAGCCGGGCGCCTGGTAGTGCACGACGAAGCCAAGGTCGGGCTTGTCATAGCCCATGCCAAGGGCGCTGGTCGCCACGACGGCCTTGAGTTCATTGCGCAGCAGCCGATCTTCAACGTCGACGCGGCGATCGGTGTCGACCTCACCGCTGTAGGCCTCTGCCGCGATCCCCCGCCCCGAGAGCCACGTCGCGACGAGCTCGGCGTCGCGCTTGGTCAACGTGTAGACGATGCCCGACCCGGGCAGCTCGGGCAGATGCTCGGCCAGCCACGCCAGGCGATCGGCCTGCGACGGAAGGTCGACGACCTCGAAGCGCAGGCTCGACCGACCCAGCGCGCCGCGATAGGTCCGCAGCTCTCCGGCATCGCGCCCGGCGCTGAGCTGCTCGGCGACATCGGCCACCACGCGGTCGTTGGCCGTCGCGGTCGTGCACAGGACACCCACGCCATCAGGCAGCCGTTCAAGCATGTCGCCGATGCGGCGGTAGTCCGGGCGGAAGTCGTGGCCCCAGTCCGAGATGCAGTGCGCCTCGTCGACCACGAGCAGGCCGACGCGGGCCGCGAAGACCGGCAGCATCTGCTCGCGAAACTGCGGGTTGTTGAGCCGCTCAGGGCTGATCAGCAGCAGATCGACGGCATCGGCCTCCAACAGCGCCGAGACCTCGCTCCAGGCGTCGCGGTTGGTCGAGTTGATGGTGTGCGCCCGCAGGCCGAGCTTGCGCGCCGCGTCGATCTGGTTGCGCATCAGTGCCAGCAGCGGTGAGACGATCAACGTGGGCCCGGCGCCGCTTTCCCGCAGAAGCGCGGTCGCGACGAAGTAGACGGCCGACTTGCCCCAGCCGGTCCGCTGCACGCAGAGGACACGCGCGCGATCGTCGACGAGATCACGCACCGCGTCGAGCTGGTGCTCGCGGAACTGCGCCTGCGGGCCGGCGAGCGCCTGGAGGTGCTGCTCGGCGCGGGTGTCGATGGCGGTGCTCATGTGGCTGTCGACGGTAGGGGACGGCGCGGCCGACCAGCCCGAACCGCACGATCCTGGATCAGCTCTTGGGTACACCTGGCACAGACCGACACGATCTCGTGACATCCAACGCGTCACGCTCTCGGAGCACGATGCGCGTACATGTCGCGCACAAGCTCTTCAAACGCGACCTAGGCTCAACAGCACATGACCGAGATCCTCCGCCTCGCCGCCTTTACCGACACTCCGGAAGGCGGCAACCCGGCAGGCGTCGTGCTCGACGCGACGGCGCTGGACGGCGCGGCGATGCAGGCGATCGCGGCCGACGTCGGCTACTCGGAGACCGCGTTTCTCACCCGCGCAGGCGCCGACCGCAGCTACGACGTGCGCTACTTCAGTCCCGCCGCCGAAGTGCCGTTCTGCGGCCACGCGACGATCGCGACCGCCGTCGCGATCGCCCAGCGCGACGGCGCCGGTGACCTCGTCTTCACCACCAAGGCCGGGCCGGTCGCGGTGCGGACACAGGCCAATGGCGAGGCCATCACCGCGACGCTCACCAGCGTCGCGCCGCACCTCGCGCCGCCCTTGACCAATCACGAGCTCGCCCCCGCGCTGGCCGCCTTGCGCTGGGCGGCGGCCGATCTCGACCCAGATCTCCCACCCCGCATCGCCTACGCCGGCGCACGCCACCTCATCCTCCCCGCGCGCACGCGCGAGCGCCTCGCCGACTTGGACTATGACTTCGACGCACTCAAGAGCTACATGTTGGAACGCGACCTGGTCACGGTCGACCTCGTCTTCCGCGAAGACCCCACGACCTTCCACGCCCGCAACCCGTTCCCGGTCGGGGGCGTCGTCGAGGACCCGGCGACCGGCGCCGCGGCAGCCGCGTTCGGCGCCTACCTTCGCGCGCTGGATCTCGTGACGCCGCCGGTGCGGGTGACCGTCCATCAGGGTGACGACATGGGCCGTCCCAGCCTGTTGCTCATCGATGTCGACGCGGGCGACGGGGGCATCCATGTCACCGGCCAGGCCGTGCGGATCCCGGAGGCGATGGCATGAGCGCCGCCGAGCTCGCGCCAGGTCTGTGGCGGTGGACCGCGCGCCATCCCGACTGGCATCCCGCCGACGACTTCGGCGCCGAGGTCGCGAGCTACGCGCTCGTCGCGGGCGACGAGCTGCTCCTGGTCGACCCGCTGCTGAGCGACGGCGACAGCAACGACGGCGACGCGGGCGCCAGCGCCGTCCTAGAGCGCCTCGACGCCCTCGCCGCCGCGGCCACGAGCACGCACATCCTCATCACCATCGGCTACCACGTCCGCTCGGCCGAGCCGCTGCGCGACCGCTACACGGCCCACATCTACGGCCCGAAGAACGTCGCCGGCCGGCTCGCCGACACCAACTCCTTCACCATCCTGAAGCCCGGTGTCCCCGGCCCCGCCGGCACGGTCGCCTATGCCATCGGCAGCCCGCGCCGAACCGAGCTCCCGCTCTGGCTGCCCTCGCACAAGGCGCTCGCCTTCGGCGACGCGCTCGTCACCAACCCCGACGGCAAGCTGCGCATGTGGGCGCAAAAGCCGCGGGATGCCCAGCAGATCGCGTTCTACCGCAGCCGCTTCGCCCCGACGCTCGACCCGCTGCGCGACCTCCCCGCCCAACGCATCCTCACCACCCACGGCCCGCCGATCCTCCACGACGGCGCCGCCATGCTCGCCGCCGCGCTCAACACGGACCCCTGGTTTCACCGCGGCTGACCGCTGACGTCGGAGCCGGTCCGACCACAGGCCGTGCAACTGGTCCTGTGCGGGACCGGACCACCGCAGTACCTTGCGGTTCATGACCCCGCGCGTCGCCGTCGCCACCGGGATGCAGGCCCGGATCGCCACCTTCTTCGCCCAGCGCCAGTACGGCGCAGAGATCGTCGAGTCGGTCGGCGTCTATGCCCAGAACCCGCGGCTGATGAACTGGTTCGCGCTCTTCAACCGCGCGGTCGAGAAGGAGGACCGCGTGCCCGGACGCCTGCGCGACCTCGCCGCGCTGAAGGCCGCAACCGTCGTCGAGTGCGAGTTCTGCATGGACATCGGCTCGGAGTACGCGCGCCGCAGCGGGCTGAGCGACCCGCAGCTCCTAGCGCTCCACGACGCCGAGGCCTCGGGACTCTTCGACACCGAGGAACTGTTGATCATCAACTACGCGCGAGCGATGTCCGTCACGCCGACCGAGGTCGATGACCAGCTCGTCGCCGCGCTGCGCGAGCGCTACGGCGACCGCGGCGTCCTGGAGCTCACCCACCTCATCGCCTGGGAGAACGCCCGGGCGCGCACGAACGCCGCGCTGGGCATCGGCGCCGGCGGCTTCTCGGAGGGCCGCGCCTGCGCGATCGCGGCGAGCAACGGCGTGAACGCCGCGCACGCACACGCACGCTGAGCGTCCGCACAACGAGGAAGGGCCGCATCGGGTATGCGGCCCTTCGTGCTGCGTGTATCGGGGCGCCCGGATTCGAACCGGGGACCTCTCCGACCCGAACGGAGCGCGCTACCAGGCTGCGCCACGCCCCGAGGTACCGGGCCAGTCTAGCCGGACGCGGCTGCAAGAGCTTGCGCAGCGACGACGACGGCCGGTCCAGTCTTACTCAGACGTTCCGGCAACGGCCTTGTAGTAGCGGACCGCCAGACCGGTGACCAGCGTCTGCAAGGCCGCATCGAGGGTCGTGGCCTCGCGCTCAGCCCAGCGGCTGAGGCCCTCGTCCTCGATGGCCTGGGCCTCGGCGATCACGTCATCGCACAACTCAGGGTGACGGTCGGCGAAGAACGCGCCGATTGCGTACAGGCCGGTGTCGGTGAGCGAGCCGAGGAGGTCGGCGTCGGTGGGCTGGCGCTTCGCCGGCCCGCCGGTCACTTGCCTCCGAGCAGGCCGCCGACTGCGCCGGTGACTCCCTGGGTCACGTTGTCAACGGTGCTGCCGACCGCGGCGCCGGTCTGCTTGACCACCTCGCCCGTCTGGCCGCCGACCGTGTTGCCGACGACGTCGGTGGCGCCGGAGACGACCTGGCCGGCGGTCTCGGGCGGCGGGTTGCCCGACGGCTGCGTCAGCGCGCCGAGGTTGGGATCGACAAGCGGCGCCGTGGAGCCGCCGCCGGTCGCGCCCGCTGCCGTGTCGGTCACGGCGCCCGCCGCGCCGCTGACGGCACCGGCAGCCTGCTGGACTGCACCGCTTGCCACACCGCCGCCAGCCGGCTTGCTCGCGGTCGACGTCGTGCCGCCCCCGCCCGCCGAGGCCGTAGACGCGCTCTCGCCCTTGCCGCCCCCGCCGCCGTTGGAGGTCGACGGCGCTCCAGCGCCGCTCCCGCTCCCGGCGCTGTTCGTGCCGGCCGCGCCGCCACCGCCACCGCCACTGAAGCCTGCTGCGCCCGAGGAGCCTCCCGTCCCGCTCCGGCGTGACCCGCTGGACCCGTGACCTGCGCCCGTCGTGCCGGTCGACCGCGCGATCGTCGGTCGCGCACCGCCCGGCGCCGAGCCGGTCACCGCCGGCGCCTTCGCCGCGCGCGCCGGCGCCGCGTGCACGGCCGGGGCGTCGTTGGACGTCTCTCCCTTGACCGCGTGGTCGGCCGCGCCCGCGCCGAGGCCCGCGATCGCCACCGCCGTCACGACGGCGGTTGCCTTCATCCACCCGGCCATCGACGACTCGCCGTACTGCGCGGCGGCCATCGACACCTGCGCCAGCGCGGGGCCGTGATGGACCGCATGCGCGGTAGCGGCATCCCCGGCACCGTCGCCGCCGAACCACCGCTTGCGCAGGATCGCGGGCAGCGGCAGGAACGCGGCGAGCTTGCCCCGCACCGTGCGCCGCCCGAGGGCTGCGGCATCCATCCCCGCCATCACCGCGTGCTTGCGGCACGGCTGGCAATGCGAGATGTGGCTGCCCACGCGCCGCTGATCGCGCGTGCCAAGGGCGGTCGCGGTCGCGCCGGCGTGCTCAATGATCTCCTGGATGCGCAGGCATCGCGCACCGGTGCGCAGATCCTCGTACTCCTCGGTCAGCCGGCGCCGGGCGCGAAAGAGCGTTGACTCCACCGACGGCCGGCTCATGTCGAGCCGCTCGCCGATCTCGCGATAGGAGAGCCCCTCCAGCTCGCGCATCACCAGGATCTGGTGGTGGGCGTCCGACAGACCGCCGAACGCGCCGCAAAGGTCATCAAGTTGCTGCTTGCCTTCAACCGCTGCGTCGGGCGACGGGCTGTTGGACGCCAGCTTGCCGTGGTCGGCCGGTGCTAGACCGTCGTCGGCGTCGATGCTGACCTCCTCGGCGCGCTTGGAGCGCCGGAACGCGTCGATGCACGCGTTCTTGGCGATCTCGTAGACCCACGGCTTGAAGACGATCGGCCGGTCGGTCTGGCGCATGCGGCGCAGCGCCGAGACGAAGACCTCCTGCGTGAGATCTTCCGCGCGGCCGTGATCGTGGACCATCCCGAAGATGTAGGCGCTGATGCGCCGGTGGTAACGCTGATACAGCCGCTCGAAGGCGTGGTCGTCCCCAGCCCGGACGGCCTGCACCAGATCGTGATCGGTGACGTCGGGGCGACTCCGCGCGGTGGCGGAGATGCCCGGTGCGGCGAGCGTTGCCAAGATCCCGTTCCCTGTCTTCCCCCTCGTGCGCAGCTCCCCATGTGGCCGCGCCCTCGCAGGAATGTAGCGTTTCCCTTACCGGTATGCCACAAATCACACAAATCATCGCCTACCTCGATCAGCTGCTCGCGGTCGACAACTTTCGTGACTATGGCCCCAACGGGCTTCAAGTACCCGGCCAAAAGCCTGTTCAGACGATCGTCACGGGCGTCTCGGCGAATGGACGACTGTTGGATGCCGCGGTCGCTGCGGGCGCCGATCTGGTCCTGGTTCACCACGGTCTCTTCTGGCGCGGCGATCCCCAACAGATCACGCCGATCCTGCATCGCCGGTTGCAACCGCTCTTTGCCCACGACATCGCGCTCGCCGCCTACCACCTGCCGTTAGACGCCCACCCCGAGCACGGCAACAACGCGCTGCTGGCCCAGGCGCTCGGCGGCATCGACCGCGAGCCCTTCGCCGAGGTCGGCGTCCGCGTGCGCTTCGCGGGCGACGGCTTGACGATCGGCGAGCTGACCGCGCGATTGCGCACAGCGCTCGATGATCGTGAGCCGTTGGTGATCGACGCCGGCCCGGAGCGGATCCGGACGCTCGGCATCGTCACCGGCGCCGCGAGCGACAACATGCTCGACGCCGTCGCGCTCGGCCTCGACGCCTTTGTTACCGGCGAGCCGGCCGAGCGGGCGTTCAGCATCGCCACCGACGCCGGGATCCACTTCCTCGCCGGCGGCCACCACGCAACCGAGACCTTCGGCGTGCGGCGCCTGGGCGAACTCCTGGCACGCGAGTTCGGCATCCGCCACCAGTTCATCGATATCCCCAACCCGATCTAGTGTCGTGATTCGGAAATTCGGGCGCAGGATGCGAGATGCTCGGCACGGCTGACGGGCGCCGATGGCCGCAGGTGAACAGCCGTTCATCGAGGTCAGCGGTGCTCGTCAGACGTCGGCGAGCGCTCGCATGCTGCCCGCGAATTTCCGAATCACGACGCTAGCCAGCGCCCCGGACGATCTCGGCCAGCTCGCGCACCGCCTGCTGCACCGACGGCTCGGGCAGGTTGGCGTAGCCGAGCAGGATCCGCGCGACGTCGCCGTGCTGGAAGCCAAAGAGACCGATGCTGCGCTGCCATGCCGCTGCCAGCAGCGGACCGAGCGCGACCTCCGCCGGTAACCGGCCGCAGACGTGCAGCCCCGCCGGGATGCCCTCGATCGCGACCTCGGGCAGCTCGTCGGCCACTGTGGCGATCATCAAGTCGCGACGACGGCGGAAGCTCACGCGCATCCGGCGCAGGTGGCGGTCCAGCTCGCCGTGCTCGATGAAGCGCGCGAGCGCGAGTTGGTCGAGCTGCGGGCTGCCGGAGTCCGCGAGCATCTTCGCGTCGCAAACGGCCTCCAGGAGGTCGGGCGCGACGACCATCCACCCCATTCGCAGCGCCGGCGCCAGCGTCTTGGACGCCGAGCCGAGATAGGTCACCCGGGCAGGCGCGAGCGCCTGCAGCGCGCCGACCGGGTCACGATCGAAGCGGTACTCACCGTCGTAGTCGTCCTCGAGGATCCACGCCTCGCGCGCCGCGGCCCAGTCGACCAGCGCCGCGCGGCGCTCGGGCGCCAGCGCCATCCCGAGCGGGAACTGGTGCGAGGGGGTGACGAGCACCGCGCCGACGTCGGCGTGGTCCAGCGCATCGACCACCATGCCGTCGGCGTCGACCGGGATCGGGACGACTCGCAGCCCTTCGCGCGCGAAGACCATGCGGTGCACCGGGAAGCCCGGGTCCTCGACCGCCACGCGCGTGACGCCGGCGCGGCGCAACGCGCGGGCCAGCAGCGTGATCGCCTGCGTGATGCCCGTGCAGACCACGACGCTCGACGGGTCGGCCGCCACGCCACGGGCGCGGCCGAGGTAGGCCGCGAGCACCGCGCGCAGCGCAGGAGCGCCCGACCGGTCGCCGTAGCCGAGGCTGACGTCAGGGATATCGCGCAGCGTCTCGCGCAGCGCGGCCAGCCACGCCCGCCGCGGGAACGCCGCGAGGTCGGCGGCTTCGGTCCGGAAGTCAAAGCGCACCGGCGGCGCAATCCGCTCCTCGGGCGGCTCGATGGGATCGTGGTGGGCGACGCTGGCCACCCGCGTCGCCGCGCCCGCCCGCGCCACCAGGAAGCCCTCGGCGACGAGCTGCGCGTAGGCCTCGACGACGACCCCGCGCGAGATCCCGAGCTCGGCGGCGAGCGCGCGCGTCGAGGGCAGCGGCGTGTCGGCGTGCAGGGCGCCGCGGCGGATGCCGTCGCGCAGCTGGTCCTCCAGTTGGACACGCAGCGAGCGATCGCCGTCGCGATCGACGCTGACCAGCAGGTCGAGACCGAGGCGCTCGGTGGACGTCATCGTCAGGACTTTCGCAGGTGCACCTGCCGTCGCCTTACAGACCGGAATCTGTGCGTTCGGGCCAAGAAGTTGAGCCCGTCCGTGTCGCGCGCTACGTTCCATTCGTCACCAACTCCCCCAATAGGAGGCATGCCGATGGCCATTCACCTGACGCCGACCGAGCTGGCTCGCGAGACCGGCTTCGAACGGCGTGACGTCATCGCCAAGTGCATGGAGATGGGCGTTCCGATCTTCCAAGGCCGGATCGACAAGACCCTGTTTATCGCCTCGCTCGAGGACCTTGCCGGGGTCGACGGCACGAGAGCCGAGGCCACCGCGTAGCGCGGCGCCGACATGCCACTCGCGCGCACGGCGCGCGGACCTTAGACTCCTCTGCTGACACGGTGTCAACGCAGCAGGAGGAGCATCATCATGGAGGCTGGCACCACGCCCGCTCAAGGGACCGGTTCGGCGACGATCGCTGACCTTTGCGCCCGAGCAGCCGAGCAGTTCGCCGACCAGGTCGCGATCAAGCACAAGGTCGACGGCGAGTGGCGAGATGTCACCTTCGCGCAGGTCGGTGCGATCGTCACTGAGATCGGCCTTGGGCTCATCGCGCTGGGGCTGGAGCCCGGCGAGCGCGTCGCCATCCTCTGCAACACCCGTCCGGAGTGGGCCTACGCCGACTTCGCGATCTCCTCCGCGGGCGGCGTCGTCGTCCCGATCTACCCCACCAACTCGGCCGGCGAGTGCGAGTGGGTCGCGGGCAACTCGGAGGCGGTCTTCGTCGTCTGCGAGGACGCCGAGCAGGTCGCCAAGATCGTCGCGGTGCGCGAGCGCCTGCCCGCGCTGCGCACGATCATCGTCATCGACCCCGCAGGCGACGTCGCAGACGCGATCTCGCTCGACGACCTCCGCGCCAGAGCGAACGGCACCGACGCCCGCCTGCTCGCCGACCGCACCGCGGCCGTCGGCCCCGACGACCCATTCACCTTCATCTACACCTCGGGCACCACGGGTCCGCCCAAGGGCTGCGTCCTGACCCATGGCAACTACCGCGCGGTGCTCGACATGGTCGCCGAGCGCGGCCTTTTCGAGGGCGGCGACGATCTCGTCTACCTGTTCCTGCCGCTCGCGCACGCCTTTGCGCTGCTGGTCCAGCTCGGCGCGGTCGACCGCGGCACCGCAATCGCCTACTACGGCGGCGATGTCAAGGCGATCATCGGCGAGCTGATGGAGGTCAAGCCGACCTACCTGCCGTCGGTCCCGCGGATCTTTGAGAAGCTCTACACCTTGGCCCAGCAGCAGCTGAGCGCCGAGGAGCTGGAGACGGTCAGGACCGTCGGCGGGCAGATCCAGGACCTCGAGATCCGTGGCGCGGCCGTCCCCGACGCGTTGCGCGAGCAGTTCGCCGAGGTGGCGCCGAAGGCCGAGTTCGTCAAGGGCCTCTTCGGCGGCCGGATCCGCGAGGCCGTCACCGGCGCAGCGCCGATTGCCCAGGAGATCCTCGAGTTCTTCTGGGGCTGCGGCATCCCTGTGATGGAGGGCTACGGGATGACCGAGACGTCGACCGTCGCCACGGCCTCGCGGCCCGAGGACCACAAGTTCGGCACGGTCGGCAAGCCGCTGCCCGGCGTCGAGGTCAAGATCGCCGACGACGGCGAGCTGCTGCTTCGCGGCGCGAACATCTTCCAGGGCTACTACCGCAACGACGACGCGTCGTTCGGCGCCGTCGAGGAGGGCTGGCTGCACACCGGCGACCTCGGCTCGGTCGACGCCGACGGTTTCGTCTCGATCACCGGTCGTAAGAAGGACATCATCATCACGGCGGGCGGCAAGAACCTGACGCCGGCCAACCTGGAGAACGATCTCAAGCAGACCCGCTGGGTCTCCCAGGCCGTGATGCACGGCGACCGCCGGCCCTACCCGGTGATGCTCGTCACGCTCGACGAGGAGGAGATCGTGCCTTGGGCCGAGGGCCAAGGTATTGAGGATCGCTCGATCCCCGCGCTCGCCGCCAACGAGCAGGTGCGCGCGCTGATCCAGGCCGAGCTCGACGCCGCCAACGCGAAGTACGCGCCGGTCGAGCAGGTCAAGAAGTTCGTGATTCTGGACCATGACCTGTCGCAGGAGACCGGCGAGCTGACGCCGACGCTGAAGGTCAAGCGCAACGTCGTCAACGAGAAATACGCCCCACTGTTCGACGGTCTGTACGGCAGCTAAGCCCCTGCCCCAGCGGCGAATCTCATCACCTGACGGGTGACCAATCGTTAGCGTTGCGCGATGGGCAACGCCACGAGGACGACCCGGCACTTCGTCGGCCTCGCGATCGCCGCGCTCGCGATCGGAGTGCTCGCGCTCCTGGTCTTCGCCCCGTCGATCGGAGTCGGGATCTCCAGCTGGGCCCACCGACCGACCGACGGCCTTGGTGGCAAGACCGACGCGGTCTCCTTGCTGGACGTGATCGTCCTGCGCGGCGGCCCGGGCGTCCCGAGCCCCGGCCCGTCGCAGCGGCTGGGCTGGAACGTCACCACCTACAGCGGCCGAGTCGTGATCGACGGCGACGGCAAACGCGGTCGCCCGCGCGTCGTCTGGGGCCAGGCCGGAGCGCCACCGGCGCTCTCCAGCTTGCACGCCGACCGCGTGCTGCTCATCTACCCCGACGGTGGCCGCAACGCTGCCAAAGGCAAGGCTCCAGCGATCCCGTCCGACGCCGGCGACGAGGTCGCTCGCTGGATGAAGATCGCCGACGGCGTCGCGCCGAAGTCCACGCCGACCTACGCGCTTCTGCACCGCGGCGACCATGCGCGACTGCTGCGCTGGCGCGCCGCGCTGTCGCAGGTCCGCAGCGCAGAGTCCCGCCACGGCGGCGCACGGAAGCTCGATCCCACCACCGTGGCCCGGGACACGACCGACCAGGCCCTGCAGCTCGGCGTGATGGATCCCCGCAACACCTCTGACCTCGCGCTCGCCGCCCAGCACAAGCCCGCGCTGTTCTTTGACCGCGACGAGCCTGATGTGTCGCCACGCGACATCAGCCAACTGCTCAGGAGCGGCAAGCTCCGCGTCTGCCGCCCTGGTCAGGCGCTCTCGGCGCAGTGCGCTGAGGTGCACGGGTCCGATGACCTCCACAACGACGCGACGAACCTCGCCTTCGATCCCGAGGAGATCGCTGGCGTCGACGCCGACAGCACGATCTACGTCCACGTCTCGCGGTCGGGCAACGACGTCCCCAACACGATCTATCTCGACTACTGGTGGTATCTGTCAGACACCCACCAGTCCGACTGGGAGGGCATCACCGTTGTGCTCGACGGCGACGATCCGGCCGGGCCGCCGATCGCCGTCTCCTACGGCGAACACCAGGGTGTGGCGCGCTACACATGGCGGGCGGCCCAACGGCTCTGGACCGATCCGGCCATCCGGCAGCTGGCCAAGGGCATCGACACCACCATCCGCCCGTTGGTCTTCGTCGCCCCCGGAACCCACGCCTCCTCCCCGTTGTGGGAAAGCCGCCACGACGGCACGGGACGAGCATGGTCGGGCAACCTCGATGACGGCTGCAAGAACATCTGCCTGGCGGCGCTGCCCACGCGCGACCCAGGCCGTCGACCTGCGCGGTGGAACGCGTTCGAAGGACGCTGGGGCAGCTCCCACTGCGCGCCGGACCTAATCTGCGCCGCCGAGCAGCCGCCCGGATCGCCCGGAGCCCAGGATCGCTACAAGCGGCCGTGGTGCTATGACCACGACGGCATGCGCTCCATCGCCGAGGGCGGCGCGTGCTCGCCACCAAAGGCAACCGCCGACGAGATCACGCGCGGCGAGCAGCTGCTGGTCCTTGGCGACTCGTACTCCTCGGGCCAAGGCGGTGGCGACTATGAGGATGGCACCGACGGCGACACCTGCTTGCGCTCGGCAACTGCCTGGCCACGGCAGTTCGCCGGCCGGCTCGGCCTCCGAACGCTGCCCTTGTTGGCCTGCGGCGCAGCGACGACGGTCGACATCGTCGATGACCGGCCGCCCGACGACGCCGAGGACGAGCGACTCGCGAGCCAGGTCGATCGCATCACCGGCAACCCGGACATGATCACGCTGTCGATCGGTCGCAACGACGTGCGCTTTGCCGAGGTCCTGCAGACGTGCATCGAGCGCAACTGCATCAAGGCCTTCACCAAGCCCGACGGCGGCGACGTCCTGGAGGACCGCATCGCCCGCCTGCGGGCCAAGCTCCCGGGCGTCTACCGCGCGGTCGCGGCCCACGCGCCGCGAGCCCGGGTGATCGTCGTGGGGTATCCGCGGTTGTTTCCGACCGTCAAGCTGGCCCGTCCGGCTCCCGACTGCGCCGTGCTGCGTCAGATCACCAGCGACGAGATGGACTACCTCAACGACCGCATCACATCGCTAGACGTGGCGATCTCCGACGCGGCCGCCGAGGCGAGCGTCGAGTTCGTGGATGTCGCCGACGCGTTCGACGGGCGCCCGCTCGGCTGCCACGTACGGAGCTACCTCAACCGCCTGAGCCTGAGCATCAACCGCTTGCCGGCGTCGTTTCACCCCAATAGCGAGGGCCAGCGACGCATCGCCGACGTCTTCGCCTCGCGCCTGCCGCCGGGCCGATGACGTCTGACCCCAACCCTGAAGCGGGGCCATCCGGCGACCATTGCTGAACGAGGTCGTACTCTGTAGGCGTGCGCACCGATCCCACCGACAACGGCGGGCTGTTCCTCGGCCGCCGCCCAGGAACGGCGCCGACGAAGTACCGCGCCCTGCCCGAACGGGGAACAGCGGCACGCCAGCGCATCGATCGTGGGTTCGCGCATCTGCTGCTGGCGACCGAGGTCTTCATCTCGCTGCTGTTCTGGGGCCCGATCCCTGCCGGCGCGCTGTGGATCGCCGGGCGCGTCCAGTATTGGACCGACAGCGTCGGCTTCGCGATCCTCGTCGCTTTCGCCGTGATGATTGCGGTGCTGATGGGCGGCCTGATGGTCCTCAAGCGCGTCGACCGCGCGTGGATCCTCGTGCGCCGCGCCGCGGGCATCGACCAGCGCTCAGGCGTCATGGGCCGCGTCTTCGCGACCACCGCGATCATCTGCGCCGCGATCTTCATGTTCTGGTTCTTGATCATCAACGGCCCCGGCTCATCGAGCTTCTCGGGTCAGGGCGGGTAGATGGCAGGCGAGCGCAAGGGGCTTCTCGGCTACTACAAGCAGTTCGAGGGGCTCTCGGAGGACGAGATCAACGCCGATCTGCGTGAGCAGGCCGCCGAGCGCCGCGCCAAGGCGCTGTCGCGCGTGGAGCCGCTGGACCTGTCGCGGACGACGTGGCCCGACTACCCACACCCGGCGATCGTCAACGCCATCACCTTCGCCGCCCGACGCGGGCTGCATCGCTACCTGGATCGCTCCAGCGCCGAGCTGCGCTCCGAGCTCGCCCATCGCCACGGTGTGGACGAGGGCCGGCTCGTCGTCGGCGACGGCGTCGCGCAGCTGATCTCCGAGGCGGCGGCCGCGCTGCTGGAGCCCGACGACGAGCTGATCACGCCGTGGCCGTCCTACGCGTTGTATCCGGTGGTCGCCCGCCACGCGCGCGGGGTCGCGGTACCGGTCGCGGGCTTCTCGGTGGACGGAATCCTCGAGGCGGTCAACGACCGCACGCGGCTAGTCGCGCTCTGCAACCCGAACGACCCGACGGGCGAGCTGCTCGGCGTCGACGAGCTGGCTCGACTGCTCGGGGCACTTCCCGAGCGCACGGTCGTCCTGCTCGATGAGGCGCTGCGCGACTTCGCCGACGCCGAGCCGCTGGACGCGACGCTGGCGCTGCTGGAGCGCTTTCCGCGCCTGCTCATCTTCCGGACGTTCTCCAAGGCATGGGGCCTGGCCGGATTGCGCTGCGGCTACGCGCTGGGCGGCCCGGGCGCCGAGCCGCTGCTCGAACAGCTCGCGCCCGAGCTCGGCGTCAACGAGCTGGCCCAGGCCGGCGCGCTGGAGGCGGTGCGCACCGTCGGCAGCGTCATCGAGCGCCGCCGCGCGACGATCGCCGCGCATCGCGACCGACTGACCGCCGAGCTGCGCGAGCGCGGGCTGGACGTCAACGCTTCACAGGCCAACGTGCTGTGGCTGCCGGCACCTGGACCACACGGCGCCTCGGACCTCGCGGCACGGCTCGACCGCTCCGGCATCGTCGTGCAAACCGGCAACGGCGTCGGCGCCCCGGACCGCGTGCGGCTGACCGTGCCGCATCGGCCCGAGGACGTCGATCGTTTTCTGCGCTCGCTCGACGCCGTATCTGGGTAGGCCCCAGCCATGCTCATTGCTGGCGTCATCGCCCTCTGCATCATCTTGGCCGTGCTCGCGTTCGTCGCGCCGCGGCTATCACGGCACCCACAGCGCGGCGCCTCGGCGGTGTTTGGGAAGGGCGGCCAGGGCGCTTCGAAGGCGCCGGGGAAGCTCGGCAAGTGGTTCGCCAAGCCGTTCCGGTCTTCGCAGAAGGCCATCAACCGCTCAGCCGAGGGCGGCCGGCGCGGGCGCGGCAAGCTGCCGCTGTAGCGGGCTCGGGCGGGCGGGTGCCGGCGTCGATGGCGCCCAGCTCAGGCTTGGGTCGGCGCTCCGCCGCGTGGTCTGTCGGCACCGAGGAGCGAGCGAGATCGGTGCTTCGCTGCGGAGTCGGTCGTCCGCCGGCGCTCGGGGCGGGTGGGCCCGTTGGCGGTCGGTATGCGTCCGTGTCCAGGCCCACGTCAGTCGCTCGAAGCACTCCGCGAGCAAGTGGGCCTCTTTGCGGACGGCATACGTCTGCAGACAGGCCCACCCTCACGTCGGGCTGGCGAGACCGAGACGAGCGCCCCTACCGCCGCCGCGCGCCGATCTTCACGGTGCGCGACGTGCCGCTCACGTGGGCCCCACCATCGTGCGCCAGCCCGACCGTGCGGATCAGCATCGCGCGCTTGCGGGCGCGCAGCGTCACCGAGTAGCGCCCGTCGGAGCCGACATGCGCGCGGCGCAGGGGCAGCCACCTGCCCGCCGCGCTCTGGCGCTGCAGCGCGGCAACCCCGCGAGCCGTCGCCGGGATCACGCGCCCGCGGACGGTCACGCGCCCGTCGGCGCGCCGCGTCACCGACGTGATCCCCGCGCGCGCCGCGCTGCGGACCACGATCGGCTTGGAGAAGAACGACGGCAGCCCATCGACCACGACGAGCGCGCGCAGCGTCGTCGTCACCGCCGGCAGCGAGAAGCTGTAGGCGCCGCTGCTGGACGAGCGCACCGCGTTGCCGGTGTCGGCGAACGGCGCGCTGAAGGGAAACGGCGTGGTCTGCAGCCGCACGCGCACGTTGCCGAGCTTCGAGCCGCCGAGCTTGCCGCTCAGCTTCACCGGCGTGCCGTAAGGGACCGGGTCACGGTCGGCGCTCAGCCCTGCCGACGTCGGCGTCGACGCCGTGACGAACGACCGCGTGCTGCCGCGCGTCGTGCCCAGCGAGTTGGAGGCGACGACGCGGTAGTAATAGCGCTTGCCCGCACCCAGGCCGGCGATCCGCGCCGACACGCTCAGGCTGCGCGTGCCGCTGCCGGCGCCCGCCGTCGGCGTGCTCGCCCCAAGCGACGAGCTGGTCCCCCACTCGAACTTGTAGGACGTGTTCGCGCCGTGCGGGTTGACCGCAGCGGTCAGCGTCGCAGCCGCCGTCGCGACGTCGCGTACGCCGCCGGTCGTCGCCGCGGGGCGCGTCGGCGCGGTGGGAACCGCTTCGGTCTTCAGCGTCGCGTCGGCACCTTGGACCGTCCCGCCCTCACTGGTCGCCACGACGCGGAAGTGATAGGTCGTGTTGGCCGTGAGCCCCTGGACCGGGATCTCCACCGTGACTGGATCGACACCGGATCCGATGTCCTTGCTGGAGGACTGCAGGCCGTAGGACGTGCCCGTGCCGAGGTCGAAGCGCACGCTGGTGGCCGCGCCGCGCGGCGTGACCTTCGCGGTCAGCGTCGCTTGGGTCTGCCCCACGTCCTTGGCCGCGCCGGTCTCGGCCAACGGCGGGTCGGCAGCAAGCGCCGGGGCGGCGAGCACGAGCAGCGCGGCGGTGATCAGGAAGGCGACGATCCTTGGCATCTCGCCCTCAGAAAACCTCAGGGGTGATGAAGTTGCGCTAGGACTGCGAGCCAGACTGGCGCAACAACGAACCTGTTGTCTGCTCCAAGATCTTGCGCCACGCCCGAGTCTTCTCCTGCTCGTCGGCGAAGTGCTTGACGACCTTGCGCACGCGCGTCGCGGAGATCTCGATGCCGTGGCGCTCGCAGATGGTCTGGAACTTCTCGTAGTCCTTGGCGAGCTTGATCGTCACCGACTGAAAGCCGTGGCGGGCGATGTCGACGCGCTTGGTGAAGTTCATGATCGACGTCTGGAACATCAGCTCGTCGTTGGGGTCGGGCTCGATCAGCACGATGTCGACGCCCGGATAGCGGTCTTCCCACTGCTTGGCCATCTCGTGCAGCCGCTGGTAGGCCATCAACTTGAACGCCTGGTAGCCGATCTGCGGCAGGCCCATGTCGCTCACATGCCGCGGGCGGGAGCCGAACAGGCCGCTCACCCGCTCCGTGAAGTCGTTGACGTAGGGGACGAGCGGGTTGACCACCACGATGAACTTCGCCCCGGCCTCGACGGCGATGTCGACGTTCGTCGTCGAAACGATGCCGCCGTCGATCAGCTCGCGATCGCGCACCCTGACCGGCTTGTAGACCATCGGCAGCGCCGTCGACGCCCTGACCGCAGTGGAGATCGGGACGTCGTCCCAATCATTGGCGCCGAAGACGATGCGCTCGCAGGTGTCCAGATCGGTCGCCGCGAGGTAGAGCTCGGGGTCCAGCAGCCGGAAGTCGTCGCTGCGGTCGGGGTCCGACAGCACGGTCCGCATGTAGGACTCCAGCCCGGAGCCGGAGTAGACGCCCGACGGCAGGCCCTCGGCCAGGCCAAGGGCGAAGTCCATGACCGACACCTGGCCGATCTGTGGCGCGAGCTCGCGCAGGACCGACACGGCCTTCCACGGCAAGGCCATGCCCTTGCGCGCGTACTCCACCAAGTTGGGTCGCAGCAGCTGGCCGAGGTCGATGTCGCGAAACGGCGTCGGCACCTGTTGGTTGACGACCCGCATCATCTCCTCGGGCGTCACGCCGTTAGCGGCCAGCGCGGCGACGAAGGAGCCGGCGCTCGTGCCGACGTAGACGTCGAACTGGTTGACGGTGCGGTTGACGGAGAGCAGGTCGAGCGCCCGCAGCGCGCCGATCTCGTAGACCCCGCCGGTGAAGCCGCCGCCGCCGAGCACAAGCGCGGTCTTGGACCGGCGCGGACGCCGGCGCCGCGGCGTGCCCTTCGGCGCCGCGGCAGACTCGAGCTTGACGACCTTGCCCATCGATGAATTGTACCGGCGCCCCTAACGGCATGAGCCACCCGACCGGCCAGACACCGACCGCACCCCGTGTGCGCCGCCGTGACCGCGCGCCTCGCTACCGTCTCATGCCGTGCGCCGCCGTCTCTCCCTGCTCGCGTTCGTCGCGCTGCTTGCGCTCGTCGCCCTCGTCCCCACCGCTCGCGCCGTCGACCGCGCGGGCCTGCGCTCGACGCTGACGACGCTGCACAACCGCCTCGGCCCGGCCGCCGGTGCCTATGTCGTCGACCTCGCCACCGGAGAGGTCCTCTTCAGCCACCGCGACAGCCTCGCGCTGGCGCCCGCCTCCAACGAGAAGCTCTTCACGACCGCAGCCGCGCTGCTGCGCTTCGGCGCCTCGGGCACGTTGACGACGACGCTGCAAGCCGCGCCCGGCACCGAGATCGACGCCGACGGCGTCCTGCGCGGCGACGTCTACCTCGTCGGCGGCGGCGACCCGACGCTCGGCGACGCCGGCCTCCAGACGCTGGCCGACCAGCTTGTCGCCCGCGGCGTCGAGCGCATCGACGGCGGCGTGATCGGCGACGAGTCGCTCTTCGACACGCTGCGCGGCGGCCCGGACTCCGCCTACCGCCCCGACGGCGACCTCGGCGGCTGGCTCACCGCGCTCTCCTGGCGCCACGGCCGCGCTGGGGCCGCCGGTCCCGCGAAGGGCGCGGCGAGCAAGTTCGCCGCGCTGCTCAAAGCGCGCGAGGTCACCTACGAGCGCAAGCCACGCGCAGGGAAGCTCAGCGCGCTGAGCGGGGGTGGCGTGGCCGCCACCGACGCCGAGCCCCTCGCCACGCTCACCTCGCCGACGATCGCCACCCTGATCGCCCAGACCAACATCCCGTCAGAGAACTTCTACGCTGAGATGTTGGTCAAGGCTCTCGGCGCGCGCTTCGGCTCCGGTGGCACCACCACGGCAGGCCTCGCCGTCACCCGCGAGCAGCTGGCCGCGTTCGGCATCCACCCCAGGTTGGCCGACGGCTCCGGCCTCTCGCGGACCAACACCACGACGGCGCGCCAGGTCGTCCGTCTGCTGGAGCGCATGGCTGGCCAGGACAACGCCGCGACGTGGACGGCGTCGCTGCCCGTCGCCGGCCGGTCCGGCACGCTGCGCCACCGCATGCGCGGGACCGCCGCCGCCGGACGCTGCGCCGCCAAGACCGGCACGCTGATCGGCGTCAGCGCGCTGTCGGGCTACTGCACGAGCACCGGCGGCGCGCGCATCGCGTTCTCGTTCATCGAGAACAAGGTCTGCAACTCCTGCGCCAAGAAGGTCGAGGACCGGATGGTCTCCGCGATTGCCCGCTTGGAGTGAGAGCCGGGCCGGACCTGCGAGGCATTCGCCCGATTGCGCGCCTGGAGTAACGACCGCTACTCGACCTCTTGGGCTGCGGGCGCGAGCAGGCGCTGCAGGTCGGCCGTCGAGAGCGGACCGATGCCGTCGTGGTGGGTCAGGTCCAGGTGCACGGGCGTCACCGCGATGTGCCCCGAGGCGACGGCGACCAGATCGGTCCCCGGCTCGTCCTCATAGCCTGGATCAGCGCCATAGATGAAGTACGTGCGTCGCGCGCGGTCGCCCCCGTCGCCCTCTTGCTCCTGCAGCCGGTCGCGGTAGATCCGCTTGCCCAGCCGCGCGACCTCGACACCATGCGGCGTTCCGGCCGGCACGTTGATGTTCAACAACGTGCTTGGCGGCAGCGGGACGTCCTCCACCTCCTCGACCACGCGCGCGGTGAAGCGCGCGGCGACCGCGAAGTCGAAGTCGGCACCGAGGCGGAAGTCCATCTCGCGGCTCTCGGACTGCTGGGAGACGGCGATCGCCGGAAGCCCGAGCAGCAGCCCCTCCATCGCGGCGGCGACGGTGCCGGAGTAGGTGACGTCGTCGCCGAGGTTGGCGCCGTGGTTGATGCCGGACACGACCAGCTCGGGCGTCCAGCCCTCGATGAGGCCGAGGCTGGCGAGGCGCACGCAGTCCACCGGCGTGCCGTCGGTCGCGTAGCCGAACGTGCCGTCGCCGAACGCGATGCGCTCGACGGCCAGCGCGCGGCGGGTCGTGATACCGCGCCCGATCGCTGAGCGGTTGCCGTCAGGCGCAACGACTTCGAGCTCGACGCCCGGCGTCGCCAGCAGCTCACGCCGCAGCCGCTGCAGCCCTTCGGCGTCGATCCCGTCGTCGTTGGTCAGCAACACGCGCACGCAGTCAGCTTACGGCCCGCACGGGTCGGCGCCAGGGCCGTGGACAGCCGCCGCGGCTGACGCTCGTGTTTGGTGACCATGAGCGACTGGGCACGCTGTGAGACGGGGTTGAGGAGTCCCACCACCATCATCCGTCCTACTTGCGGGAGACCTTCATGCTGCTCATCTTGGCCATCGTCCTGCTGATCATCGCGATCGCTGGTGGCGCCATCGTCCATCCGATTCTCTTCGCGCTGGCGATCGTCGCACTCGTCCTGTTCTTCAGCGGGCGTCGCGGCGCCGCGGTCTAGCCGAACGCGACAGACGCGAAGTAGAGCCCGTGAGGCGGGGCCGTCGGCCCCGCCTCTTCGCGCGGCCGGCCCTCGAGCAGCTCGACGAACGAGTCCAGCGAGCGCCGTCCGGCGGCGACCTGCAGCATCGTCCCGACCAGCACGCGGTTCATGTGGCGCATGAACGCGTCGGCGGTGATCCAGAACTCCAGCGTGTCGCCGCGACGATGCCACTCCGCGCTCAGGATCACGCGGTCAAAGCGCACGTGCTCGGTCTCGGTCGGCGTGAACGCCGTGAAGTCGTGCCGGCCGACCAGCGCCGCCGCGCACGCGGCGAGCGCGTCGCGATCGAGCTCATATGGCCAGTGCAGTGCCCGGCCGACCTCGAACGGCGAAGCTATCGGCCGGATGTGGAGGCGAAAGCAGTAGGTGCGCGACCGCGCGTCGCGGCGCGCGTCGAAGCCGTCGGGCGCCGGTTCGGAGGCCAGCACCGCGACGTCAGCGGGCAGCAGCGCGTTGAGTCCCTCCAGTGAGGCGGGCTCGCCCGCGTGCGAGACGATCTGCCCCCACGCGTGCACGCCACGATCGGTGCGCCCGGCGCACGTCAGCTCGACGCCACGCCCGCCGCGCAGCGTCGCGATGGCGTCCTCGATCGTCTGCTGCACCGTCCGCAGGCCGGGCTGGCGTGCCCAGCCCGCAAAGCCGGTGCCGTCGTACTCGACGGTGAGCCGCGCGCTCAGAGGACCGCTAGTTTCGGCCGAACAGGTTCAGCAGCGACAGGAAGATGTTGACGATCGAGACGAAGATCCCGGTCGCCAGCCACACCACGTCGTCCTCGGTCGCGTGGCGGCGCAGGTAGTTGAAGTCGACGATCAGCAGCGCGGCTGAGACCGCCAGCACGGCCAGGCTGATCAGCGGACTGCCGCCCGAGCCGAACAGCAGGAGCACGAGCGAGATCGCCAGCAGCCCGAGCATCGCGTAGCTCAGCGGGCGGATCCACCGCGCGAGGTCCTTCGACGTCGCCAGCCCGTAGGCGCCCATGCCGATGGTCGTGATCGCGGTGCCGCCGGCGGCTTGGGTGACGGCCACCGGATCGCTGTTGATGTAGAAGCTCAGCACCGGCCCGAGGCTGAGCCCCAGGATCAGGGCAAAGGCGAACAGCCACGTGATGCCCAGCGCGCCGAGCCGCAGCGGGGCGACGAACGACTGCGCAAGGATCATGCCGAGCGCGACAAAGCTCAGGAGGCGCGCGGTGCCGATCGCCATGTCGCGACCGATGAGAGAGCCAAGGGCCAGGAAGCCGATCGACAAGCCGACCAGGAACATGGTCTGGCCGAAGAGGGTCATGGTGCTGGCACGTGCCGGGGCGCGCGCGCCGGCGTAGCTGCCGGAGAGATCGCTCATAGGCGGCAGGCTACCTTCTGGCAGACGGCCCGCAAACCGGACATCATCTGCGACGTGCGCAAGCTTCAGAGCCAGGGCGTCCACCACATCACGATCACGGGCGCCGACCGTCAGACGTCGATCGACTTCTGGGAGGGCGTGCTCGGGATGCCGTTCGTCTTCGACCAACCCAACCTCGACAACGCCGCCGAGAGCCATCTGTACTTCGACCCGGGCGACGGCCGTCTCATCACGATCTTCACCAACGAGGAGCGCACCGCCGACCCGGCGCGCACGCCGACCGATCCGGGCTGCGTCCACCACCTCGCCTTCGCGGTCTCCAACGCGACCTTCCGCCAGGCCGCCGAGCGCCTCGACGAGCGCGGGATCCGCCACAGCGGCGTCAAGGACCGCGGCTTCATGGACTCGATCTACTTCACCGACCCGCTCGGCCTGCTGATCGAGCTCGCGTCCTACCGCTTCGAGCCGCCGCACGGTTTCACCCACGCCGAGGTCCTGCTCGAAGCGCACAAGCTGCGGATCGCGCGCGAGGACTACAACATCGCGCCGGTCCACCTCGCCGACGCGATCGAGGCGATGACCGAGCGCTCGCGCGAGTCACTCTCCACCGACCGCGCGCCGAAGAACCCCTACAACAACGGCTGAGGCAGCCTCTCGCGGCGCCGCGACGCTTGAGCCCGCGCCGTCGGGCCGCTACCATCGCCCGCGGTGAAGTTGATGAGTGTCGTCACGGAAACCGTCATGTCGCGCCGCCTGGCCTAGCCAGGCCCCTCGCGCGACCCCGTTTCCGTTCGACCCACTCATCCTCTTGGAGGCACCCCTTGTCGCGCGAACAGCGCACCCGTACCCACGCCCGGCGCCGCAACGGCGCCGACGCGTTCCGATGTCGCAACTGCGGGCTCGACGTCCCGATGGACGCCCCGGGCACCGCCCACCGTAACCACTGCCCGAACTGCCTATGGAGCCGGCATGTCGACGACGCGCCGGGCGACCGGGCCGCGGCCGCCGAGTGCGGCGCGTCGATGGAGCCTGTCTCGATCTGCGTCCGCTCCGACGGCGAGTGGGCGCTCGTGCACCGCTGCGGCGGCTGTCGCTCGGTCCACCTCAACCGCATCGCCGGCGATGACAACCCGTTGATGTTGATGCGGTTGGCGGTCCGGCCCCTGGCCGCACCCCCGTTCCCGCTGGAGTGGCTGACCCGACTGTGAAGTCGGCGGCGCGGCGCCCCACCCTGGGGCCCCGCGCCGCGACCAGCCTCTAGCTCGCCGCCGGCGCCTCGGTCTCCAACACGTCAAAGGACCACACCTCAGAGCCCGTCCCGACCGGCCCGCCGGTGCGGTGCTGGGCATGACCGGCGGCGAAGTCCGGGCCCTTCATCCACGCGACGAAGTCTCCCTCGGAGCGCCACTGGGTGATGACCAGGCAGACCTCGCGCTCGTCATTGGGCCGCAGCAGCTGGAAGGACTCAAAGCCCTCGGCCGATGAGACCTTCCCCGCCCGCGTGGCGAAGCGCTGGGCGAAGTCGTCGAACCGCTCGCGCGGGACGGTGATGGCGTTGATCTTGACGATGCTCACGCCAAGGATCGTCGCAGAAACGACGAAGGGCGCCCCTGTGGGGCGCCCTTCGTGCGAAGCCGCGACCGTCCGAGCTAGACCAGTTCGATGTACACCATCTCGGTCGAGTCCGACCGACGCGGGCCCAGCTTGAGGATGCGGGTGTAGCCACCCGGCCGGTCCACGTAGCGCGGAGCGACTTCCTCGAACAGCTTGTGCACGGTGAACTTGTCCTGGCCCAGGATCGACAGGGCCTGACGGCGGGCGTGCAGGTCACCCTTGCGGGCGAGCGTGATCAGCTGCTCGACCTCGGGCTTGACGGCCTTGGCCTTGGCCTCGGACGTCTTGATCCGCTCGTGCTGGATGATCTCCTTGCAGAGGTTGGCCAGCAGGGCCTTGCGGTGCGCGCTGTCGCGGCTGAGCTTGTGACGGGTCTTCTGATGGCGCATGGGGCTTCAGTCCTTCTCAGTCGTCGCGCAGAGCCAGGCCCCGCGCGTGCAGCGTCTCGATGACCTCGTCGATCGACTTCTTGCCGAAGTTCGGGATCGCGGCAAGCTCACCCTCAGACTTCGAGATCAGGTCGCCCACCGTCTGGATGCCGGCGCGCTTGAGGCAGTTGTAGGAGCGGACGCCGAGCTCGAGCTCCTCGATGAGGATGTCGTGCATCGGGCCCTGGCTCGTGGCGCCGGCGCCGTTGGTGCCGGGCACCTGACCGGCGTCCAGCGCGCCGCCGGGACCCGCGCGAAGCTCCTCGATGCGGTCGGCGTCGGTGAAGATCGCCAGTTGGGAGATCAGGATCTCGGCGGCCTCGCGCAGCGCGGCCTGCGGATCGATCGAGGAATCGGTCTCGATGTCGAGCGTGAGCTTGTCGTAGTCGGTGCGCTGGCCGACGCGGGCCTGCTCCACCGCGTAGGCAACGCGGCGGACCGGCGAGAAGATCGAGTCGATCGGAATGACGCCGATCGGCTGGTCGGGAGACTTGTTTTCCTCGGCGGGGCGGTAGCCACGGCCGCGGCCGATCGTCATGTACATCTCAAGCTTGGTCTTCTTCTCAAGCGTCGCGATGTGCACGTCGGGGTTGAGGATCTCGACGCCCGCGGGCAGGTCGATGTCCTTGGCCGTGATCTCGCCCGGGCCGGTGACAACCAGCGGGGCCTCGATCTCGGTCGCGTCGGAGTGCATGCGGCAGACGATGCCCTTGAGGTTCAAGACGATGTCGGTGACGTCTTCGGTGACGCCCTTGATCGTCGAGAACTCATGGGCGACGCCCTCGATCCGCACGCTGGTGACAGCCGCACCGGCCAGCGAGGACAGCAGCACGCGACGCAGCGAGTTGCCGAACGTGTAACCGAAGCCGCGATCGAGGGGCTCGATCACGAACGAGCCGCGATGCTCCTCGACGGATTCGCTGGTGATGCGAGGGATCTGGAAGTCGAGCACTGGGAGGTCCTGGTTCTTCGTCGTGGTGCCCGGCGCAGCAGAGCGGGGAGTCGCCGGGCCTCTCGCGCGGCCCTCCCGCCGTTAACGGATGGGAGGGCGCGCGGTCAAACAGTCCTACTTGGAGTACAGCTCGACGATGAGCTGCTCTTGCACGGGCGTCGTGATCTCACGACGCTCGGGCTTGCGCAGCACCTTCGCCGTCAGGCCATCGTGGTCGGCCTGCAGCCACGCCGGGACCTGAGCGGTGAGCTCCGTCGCGTCGCGGATGATGGCCTCAGCGCCGGTACCGACCTTGACGGCCAGCACGTCGCCTTCACGTACCTGATAGCTGGGGATGTCGACGCGCCGGCCGTTGATCGTCCAGTGACCGTGGCGGATCATCTGGCGAGCCTGGCGGCGCGAAGCAGCAAAGCCGAGCCGCACGACGACGTTGTCGAGACGGGACTCCAGGAGCATGAGCAGGTTCTCACCCGTGATGCCCTCCTGGCGCGACGCCTTGTCGTAATAGCGGCGGAACTGGCCTTCGAGCACGCCGTAGTAGCGGCGGGCCTTCTGCTTCTCACGCAGCTGCACGCGGTACTCCGACTGCTTCTGGCGGCCACGACCGTGGTCGCCCGGCGGGTACGCGCGGCGCTCGACGCCGCACTTGTCGGTGAGGCAGCGCTCACCCTTCAGGAAGAGCTTCTGCCCTTCGCGGCGGCACTGCTTGCACTGGGGGCCTGTGTCACGAGCCATACGGGATTCCTAGACGCGGCGCCGCTTGCGAGGGCGGCAGCCGTTGTGGGCCTGCGGGGTCACGTCTTTGACGCCCGTCACCTCAAGGCCGGCGGCCTGGAGGGAGCGGATCGCGGTCTCCCGGCCGGAGCCGGGACCCTTCACGAAGACCTCGACCTTCTGAAGGCCCTGCTCGATGCCCTTGCGGGCAGCGGCATCGGCCGTGACCTGTGCGGCGAACGGCGTCGACTTGCGGGAGCCCTTAAAGCCGGCGCCACCGGCGGACTCCCACGCGATGACGTTGCCCTCGCGGTCGGTGAGGGAGACGATCGTGTTGTTAAACGAGGTCTTGATGTGGGCCTGGCCGACGGGGATGTTCTTCTTCGGCTTGCGGCGGCCGCGGGCCGGGCGCTTAGGTGCGGGCACTACTTCTTCCCAACCTTCTTCTTACCAGCGACCGACATGCGCTTGGGACCCTTGCGCGTGCGGGCGTTGTTCTTGGTGTTCTGCCCCCGGACCGGGAGGCCGCGACGATGGCGCAGGCCCCGGTAGCACCCGATCTCCATCAGGCGCTTGATGTTCTGCGAGCGCTCACGGCGCAGGTCACCCTCGACGATGAGGTTGTCCACGGCGTCGCGCAGCTTGCTGACTTCTTGCTCGGTCAGGTCGCGGACGTACGTGTCGGGGTTGATCCCGGCAGCGCTCAGCAACTTGTTCGACGTCGGGCGGCCAATGCCATAGATGTAGGTCAGGCCGACCTCGACGCGCTTGTTCAGGGGGACGTTGATCCCGGCGATTCGTGCCATCAGAAACCTAGCCCTGGCGCTGCTTGTGCCGGGGGTTCTGACAGATCACAAGCACCGCGCCGTGGCGGCGAATGATCTTGCACTTCTCGCACATCGGCTTCACCGACGGTCGTACCTTCATGGTCCCTTTCCAAGAGTTTGGCCCGTTGATGCGCTCTGGCTGCCGCGGGAGCAGCCGCTGCGACATCACGGATGGCGCGCACGCAGGGGCATTGCGCACGCGCGGACAATTGAAGATAGCAAAGGGGCGAACTTCCGCGCCACCCGCCTGCGCCGTGCGGGGCGGAAGTTCGCCCCTTGGGGCTTTTAGAGAGCGCCGTTGCCCTCGTGCCAGGGCGTCAAGATCCGCGGCCCTTCGGCGGTGATGGCGATCGTGAACTCGAAGTGCGCGGCCAGCGAGCCGTCTTGGGCGTAGATCGCCCAGCCGTCATCGCCCATGCGCACCATGTGGCGGCCGGCGGTCGTCATCGGCTCGACGGCCAGCACCATCCCGGCCTCCAGCAGCGGGCCCTTGCCGGGATCGCCGTAATTCGGGATCTGCGGCTCCTCGTGCATGTCACGCCCGATGCCATGCCCGACCAGCGAGCGGACGACCGACAGGCCCTCGGCCTCGACCGTCGCCTGGACCGCGTGCGACACGTCGCCGAGGCGGTTGCCGGGCCGGCACTGCTCGACAGCATCGAAGAGCGAGCGCCGCGTGACTTCCAGCAGCTTGTCGGCGACCGGAGTGATCTCCCCCACGCCGAACGTCACGGCGCCGTCGGCGACCCAGCCATCGTAGGTGACGCCGATGTCGATCGAGATCACGTCGCCCTTGCCGAGCCGGTAGGGGCCGGGGATGCCGTGGACGACCATCGCGTTGGGCGAGGCGCAGATCGAGCCAGTGAAGCCGCGGTAGCCCTTGAACGACGGGACCGCGCCCTGGGAGCGGATGTACTTCTCGGCGGCCTGGTCGAGCTCGGCGGTGCTGACGCCTTCGCGGATCTTGCCGGCGACGAGCTTCATCGTCGCCGCGTGGATGGCGCCGGCGGCGGCCATCTTCTCGATCTCGGCGGGCGACTTCTTGATGATCACGGAACTGGTCTCTGCGGCCCGACCGGGCCCTACAGCTCGTCTTCGAGACGCAGCGTCGCCACCGTCGCGCGCACGTGGTCGTGCACCTCGGTGGGCGTGCGCGTGCCGTCGAAGCGGCGCAGGAGGTCGCGGCTCTCGTAGTAGTCGACGAGCGGCTCGGTCTGCTCGTGGTAGACAGCCAGCCGCTTGCGGATCGTCTCGGGCTTGTCGTCGTCGCGCTGGATCAGCGCGGAGCCGTCGATGTCGCAGCGATCGGGATGCTTGGGCGGGTCGAAATCGACGTGGTAGACGCGGCCCGACTTGCTCACGCGGCGACCCGAGAGGCGACGCACGACCTCCTCGTCGGGAACGTCGATCAGCAGGACCGCGCTGATCTTGCGCCCGGCCTTCTGCAGCGCCGCGCCGAGGGCATCTGCCTGCGGCACGGTGCGCGGGAAGCCGTCGAGCAGGAAGCCGTTGGCGGCCTCGTCTGAGGCAATCGCCTCGAGGATCACGCCGATGATGACGTCGTCGGGCACTAGGCCGCCGGCGTCCATGTGCTCCTTGGCCTGCTTGCCGAGCTCAGTGCCCTTGGAGACCGCGTCGCGCAGGATGTTGCCCGTGGCGTAATAGGGCAGCCCGAAGTCCTCGGTCAGGCGCTCGGCCTGGGTGCCCTTGCCGGCGCCGGGTGGACCCACGAGGATGAGGTTCAGTTCAGACACGACGGCGATCGCATGCTCCTTGCGGACCGGGGCCACGGAGGCACCGGTCCCGGGAAGGTCGGGCATCCTACTTGAGGAAGCCTTCGTAGTTGCGCATCATCAGCTGGGCCTCGAGCTGCTTCATCGTGTCGAGAGCCACGCCGACGACAATCAGCAGCGACGTCCCGCCGAACTGGAACGAGTTCGTCGCCCCCGTCATCGCGATGAGAATCGTCGGGAAGGCGGCGACGGCGGCCAGGTACAGCGCGCCGGGGAAGGTGAGGCGCGCGAGGATGCGATCGAGGAACTCGGCCGTCGGGCGGCCTGGCCTCACCCCCGGGATGAACCCGCCGTACTTCTTCAGGTTCTCGGCCTGGTCCACCGGGTTGAACGTCACCGCGGTGTAGAAGTACGTGAACAAGATGATGAAGATCGCCTCGCCGATGACGTACGGCGCCTTCCCGGGACTCAGGAAGTTGGCGAAGTCGACCGCGGCGGGCGTGTTGATGAGCTGACCGACCGTGGGCGGGAAGGCCATGATCGACGCGGCGAAGATGACCGGGATGACGCCGGCCATGTTGACCCGCAGCGGGAGGTAGGTCTGACCGCCGCCGCTCATGCGCCGCCCGATCACGCGCTTGGCGTATTGGACCGGGATGCGACGCTGGCCCTCCTGGATGAAGACGATCGAGCAGACGACGGCGAGCGCGATGAACGGCATCATCACGACGAAGACCTGGTCGGGGTTGTTCCACCAGGACGCGAGGCCGCTGGGCAGACCGGCGACGATCGACGCGAAGATCATCAACGAGATGCCGTTGCCGATGCCGCGCTGGGTGATCAACTCGCCCATCCACATCAACAACACCGTGCCCGCCGTCAGCGAGATGACGATCAGGAAGACGTGGGGCGTGTCGAACTTCGAGATGATCGACTGGCCCGTCGACGGCCCGAGCGACTTGAAGAGAAAGACGTAGCCGATCGACTGCCCGAAGGCCAGGCCGACCGTCAGGTAGCGCGTGTACTGCGTGATGCGCGCTTGGCCGACCTCGCCCTCCTTCTGGAGCTTCTCCAGCGAGGGGACGACCACCGTCAGCAGCTGCAAGATGATGCTCGCCGTGATGTAGGGCATGATCCCGAGCGCGAAGAGCGCGATGCGGCTCAACCCGCCGCCCGAGAACGTGTTCAGCAGGTTGAGGATGCCTCCCCCACCGAACGACTCCTGCGCGTCTTTGACCGCCTGGACGTCGACGCCGGGAACCGGGACGTGGGAGCCGACGCGGTAGAGCGCAAGGATCAGCGCCGTGAAGGCGAGCTTCTTGCGGATCTCCGGGACGGTGAACGCACTCAGGATGGTCGAGAGCATGAAGGCCAGAGGGTAACCGACGACCGAGGGCCCCGGTCGCCCGGGGCCCTCGAAGTCGACGTGTGGTGTTGCCAGAAAGGCTAGGAGTCGACGATGACGGCGGTGCCGCCGGCGGCCTCGATGGCCGCCTTGGCCGACGCGCTGAACTTGTGCGCGTGGACGGTGAGCGGCTTGG
>CAWHID010000029.1:0-170014 GCA_963829185.1 uncultured Conexibacteraceae bacterium | reverse complement strand
GCCGAGCCCGGACCCGCCGGTCGAGGCCGAGACACCGCCTGCGGAGCCGGAGGCGCCCGCGCCCACGGAGCCGGAGGCGCGCGAGCGCACCACCCCCGTCTCTCCGGACGCCGTCGGCCCCAAGATCGTCGGCGTCGCCAAGGAGCAGAAGCTGCCGGTCGTCAAGAAGCGGCTGCAGGAGAAGCCCAAGCGCGAGCCGCTGCCGTGGCCCGAGCTGCGCGCCGCCGTCGCCGCCACGCGCGACCAGCTGGAGATCGCCGAGCTCAAGGAGCTCTTCCGCGGCTTCCCGGAGAAGCTGCGCGAAGAGGTCACCGAGAACGTCCGCGGCTTCCAGAAGGGCGCCAGGCGCCCCGTCTCCCAGCACGCCGCCAAGCAACTGGCCCGGGCCGCGCACACCGCGCGCCGGATGAAGAAGAGCTCGCACCCGTCCGGCGAGGTCGCCCAGGCGCTCGGCCAAGCGATGGCCGCCGAGATGATTGCGTCGCTGGAGCCCGAGAAGGCCGCTCAGGTGATCCTGCCCAAGCGCGATCTGCTCGAGCGCGAGAACCGCCAGGCCCAACGCCGCCAGCGCGACGAGGAAGACAAGCGCCGCGACGAGCAGCGCCGCGCCAAGCGCGAGGACGCCCGCTCCAGCCGCCAGCAGACCTCGTTCGGCGAGTTCTCCGGGGCCAAGATCAAGGGCCTCGACGAGCTTGCCGCGCTGTTCCCGTCCTCCGAGGCGCCGGTCGAGGAGGCCGCGCCCGAGACCGTCGACGAGGTCGTGATCCCCGCTGCAGAGCCAGAGGCGCCGGTCACGCCCGCGACCACGACGGTCGCGCCCGAGCCCGCGGCGGCCGACGCTGGAGACAGTTCGGCGGAGCCTGAAGCTCAGGTCGAGGGTGAGAGTGCGTCGGAAGCGCCCGCGGCGCCCGCCGACGGCGAGGCGCCCGAGACCGGCTCGGCGCCCCAGCCCGACGACGGCGACGACGCCGTCGCCTGACCGGCGGGCCGATGCCCGTCCGTGCCCGCCTTGCGATGATGCTCGCGGCGACGTTTATCCTCGTCGCCGCGCTGAGCATCGTCCTCTTCACGGGCGGCAGCGACCATGCGGGCGGCGCGGGCTTCGACGGCGCGCTGCGCCCGCCCGGCATCCCGCCGATCGACTTCGCGCTCAACGACCAGGACGGCAAGGTCGCCACGCTGGACGAGTACCGCGGCCAGCCGGTGATGCTGACCTTCATGTACTCGACCTGCCGCGACACCTGCCCGCTGCTGGCCCAGCAGATCAAGGGCGCGCTGGACCAGGTCGGCAAGGACGTCCCGACGCTGGCAATCTCCGTCGATCCGGCCAACGACACCAAGCTCAACGCACGCCGCTTCGTCAACCGCCAGGGCCTGACCAAGCGCCTGCGCTTCCTGCTCGGCGATCGCGCTCAGCTACAGCCGATCTGGGACGCCTACGGCATCCAGCCCCAAGGCAAGGCCTTCGAGCATTCCGCCTACGTCGTGCTCGTGGACGCCAAGGGCGTCCAGCGCGTCGGTTGGCCGGTGGACAAGGTGACGCCCGAAGGGCTGGCGCACGACCTGCGGTTGCTTGGCGCCTGAGGGCGCCGGGGCGCAGGCGTACGCGTGCTGTCCGGGCTGGGCCCGGAGCAGGGCGGCCTGAGCAGGGTGGGCCTGTACGCGGACGGCAGACGTCCGCAAACAGGCCCACCCCACCGTCTCCACCCGCAGTGACCCGCGGTGGGCCCGCGCGCGGACACCATGCGGCCGCAAACAGGCCCACCCACCGTCGCGACCCGCGGTGGGCCCGTACGCGGACGGCAGACGTCCGCAAACAGGCCCACCCCCACACCCGGGCGCCGGCGGACGACCCCGGCGCCGCGCACCCTCGACTCCGCTCGCGCTCCTCGCCGCCCCCACACCACGCCCGCGCACGCCGACCAACGCCCGTGCTGGGCGCCAACGACGATCGCGCCGTCAGCTGAGGTGCGGATCCGGCGTCTGCTCGACATCAGCGTCGTCATCGTCGCCCCGGCGCCTGTCCTTCCAGCTCTGATAGCCCAGCGCCCCCACGACGATCACCACCGGCGCGAGGTAGAGCAAGCCCGCCAGCCAGTGGCCGGCGTGAGCGAGGATGAGCCCGGCGGCGATCACGACTGCGCCGCCGCCGAGAGAAGCCACAGGCCGAGGCTCGTGAACGCGACCATGACCGCAAGCATCCAATACTGCGACCGTGTCGCGTCGCGCGCCTTGGTGAACAGGGCGAGCGCCCGATCATGGGCGAGCGTCAGCCCGGCGACGTGGCCGACGACGAGCGCCCCGACCTGGACGTACCAGATGCCCGTCGCGCTGATCCACGTGTAGTTGATGGTGTCGGACGCCGTGCCAAGCAGGTCGGAGCCGTCGCCGAGCGGATCGGATGCCAAGGCCGCGATCGCCTGACCCTGGTAGGCGACCAGCGAGAAGTAGTGGGCCAGCACGTAGGCGAACGCGATTGGGATCAGCGTGTGGACGAACGCGCCGGACAGGTCACGGGTTGACAGCCGCCGCCCGACCGTGTGCATCCCCAGCACGCCGAGCCGGTAGAGCAGCCCAACCAGGCAGCACATGACGAGGAGCCCGACGGTCCCCGCCCACTCCAGCGCATGCTCGGCGTTGAAGCCCAGGCTGCCGAAGAAGTCCTGCAAGTGCGGCACGATCGAGTTCCACGTCCTGCCCTGGGAGGCGCCGTCGAAGCTCGTCGTCCCGATCATCACGCAGAGCAACGCGACGGTACCCGCGACCGGCGTCAGCGGCGGCGCGCCACCCAGCACGGGACGCGTGAACAGCGCGCGGTCACGCCAGTGCAGCGGCGAGATCCGCGCGAACATCTCGAAGTACACGCCGAACGCGTCGCCGCGCCGCGACCACATCTCGGCGCCGTAGAGGCTCATGCCGACCAGCTGCACCGCGGCGTAGACCAAGGCCATGGTCGCCAGCTGCGACGGATCGTCCTTGTTGGCGTACACCAACTCGACCCAGGCGAAGATCAACACGCCCGCCACGGCCGGCCAGCGCCCCAGCCACGCCGGGTATGGCAATGGCTCGACACCCTCCACCGCGCCCGTGCGCTTCATCACCCAGCCCGCGGCCTTGCCGATCGCCAGCCACGGGTTGATCGCGCGGAAGACGTCGCCGAAGATCACGCTGAGCATCGGGATGCCGACCCAGAAGAGGACGTAGACGACCGTCGGCAGGATGTTGGCCGTCGCGGCCTGCGTGCCCGCGAAGCCGGCGTAGACGACGAAGCCGAAGAGCGCGACGCCCAGGACCCCGAAGAGGATCTCCAGCGCCCGCGCGACGCCGAAGCGCCGCCGCTCCACGACGGCCTGCAGCCGCGGCGTCGCCCAGAGCACGGCGAGGCCGACGAACGAGGCGACGAGCACGACCGCGGCCGCCCACGCGAAGAGCCAGCGCGGGATCGGCAGGTCCTGCTTGCCGACGAGACCATGGGCGGAAGCGCTGGCCGGCAGCGCCAGCGCAGTCGTCAGCGCAGCGGCGAGCAACGCCGCGCGCCGGGCTCGCTTGCTCACGAGGGCTGGACCTCGACTTCGGCGATCTCGGTCTCGTGGTGCTCGAGCTCGACGATGAAGCGGCCCTCGATCGTGGCCGGCACCGAGAACGTGACGCTCCCGCCGGCCTTGACGTCCTTGGCGATGTCGTAGCCGTGGAAGTGGATCTCGTCGGCGGTGTCGGACCGCACCCGGAACTTGATGATGTCGCCCTTGGTGAAGGTGATGCGCTTGACGCCGCCCTGCGGCTTGGCGTTGACGACCCTGACGGTCGGGACGGCGGGCGTGGCGGGCGCCGTCGTCGTGGTCGGCTGCGTGGTGGTCGCGGCGCCCGTCGCCGTCGTGTCTGCCGGTGCAGGCGCGACAGCCGTCGCGGTCGCGGTCGTCGTGGGGTTCTTGTCGTCGTCGCCGGAGCCGCTGGCGACGATGAACCCCACCACCAGCGCGACCACGGCCGCCACGACGATCCCGATACGGGCGCGAGAGGACATGGGGCACAACCTATGCAACGGCGCAGCAGACCGTCGCAGCCCTCGCGCAACGACAGAGGGGCGGGCCAGATGGCCCGCCCCTCTGAGAGACCGCTTCGCCTCAGACGCTGGCGCGCCTCAGACGATCAGCACTTGCCGCCGCTGGCCTCCACCGTCTCCTTCGCGCCGTTCTCGGCCGTGAACGTCACGCCGATCTTGCGGGTGCCCTTGCAACCCACGGAGTAGAAGAGCGCCTTCTTGCCGGAGCCGATCTTCTTGATCTTCGAGGTGACGCGGGTGATGCCCGAGTCCAGGCCGGCGACCGGGTGCAGCAGCACCGGCGGGACCGTGAAGGTCAGCGCGCTGCCCTTCGAGTCCGTCGTCAGCTTGGCGTCGATGGCCTGGCTGATCGGCGCGATGCACCGCGGGGTGCTCGACTGATCACCGTGCAGGTACAGCGCGAGGCTCTTCGGCCCGCCAGCGTAGATGTCGAGGGCCAGGTTGCACACGAGGTTCGGGTCGACCGGCTTGCCGGCCGAGCCGACGTTGGCGTTGACCTCGCCGGTGCCGACCTTCGTCTTAGCCGAGCACTTGGAATCGGAGCTCGCCGCGTTGATCGAGGCGGCGGTGCAGTACTTGCCAGCGGCCACGGACTTCGGGCTGAACTTCAGGCCGGCAAAATGGATCTTGTACGTCTTGACCGGGTTCGACAGGGTGCCGTCGTCCGTCCCAATCGAGTAGTCGAAGTTGACGGCAACCGGCTTGGGCTTGGACTTCGAGCCCCCGCTGGCGATGCTGCCCTTGACCGTGTAGGTGTTGGTCGCAGCAACGGCGACAGCGGTGAGACAGAGCATCGTCGTGACGAGCGCCACGACGAGAGAGACCTTGCGCAAAGCTTCTCCTCCAAGAGATTCGCGGGACGGTGCGCAGCTTACTCAAGACCCTGAGCGGCACAAGAGTTGCGGCGCCTTCAAATCCTGGCGCGTTCATCTGTGCAGGCGACGGACGGAACTGGCGCGCTGCTAGCGTCGCGCGCCGTGCGCGTTCCCACCGACACCATCGCTGCCCCGATGTTCCCCGCGAGCCTGAAGTGGCTCAACGTCGCGTCGCTGCGGATGGACAAGCAGCGCGGCCGTCCCGTGCTGTTGGAGTTCTGGGACTTCTGCCAGCCCGCCTCGTTGCGAACGCTGCCCTACCTGCAGGCCTGGCACGCGCGCTACGCCGATGCTGGCCTGCGTGTGATCTCCGTCCATGCCCCCGGCTTTGCCCCCGGCCGCGACCCCGAGGCGGTCGCCGCGGCGGTGGAGCGCCTGGGCATCGAGCACCCCGTGTTGCTCGACACCGACCTTCAGCTCTGGCAGATCTACGAGAACCAGGGCTGGCCATCGCGCTACCTGTTCAACCAGGAGCTGCGGCTCTTCGAGGTCCACTTCGGTGAGGGCGGCTACCACGAGACCGAGGCGGCGATCCAGGAGCTCCTCGGCATCGAGGCCGACCCCATCGCCTACCTGCATCCCGAGGACGACCCCGATGCGCGCATCGTGGTGCCGACACCCGACGTCGAAGGCCCCTACTCCGGGCCCTACGAGGCGGGCGCGGTCTGGGCCGTGCTCGAGGGCCGCGGCACGATCACGGTCAACGGCGAAGAGCGCTCGGTCAACCACACTGGTGCGCACCTGCTCGTAGAGCACGACGGCCACGAGGCCGCCGTGCTCGACCTGGAGCTCGGCGACGGCGTGAGCTGCCACGCCGTCTGCTTCACGCCGGGCCTGGCGCCCGACGCTCACGCGGAATCTTGACGGAATTCCGACGGCAAGCTACCGTGACCATTATGCCAGCCACCGCCCATGTCCAAGAGGCCACCCGGCTCCACGACGAGTCGGGCCTCAACGACGAGCTGATGGCACGGGCCACCGGCGCGGCGCGCAGCACGGTTCGCGACTGGTTCGCCCATCGCAGCTCCCCCACCGGCATTCGCGCCGAGCGCATCGGCGAGCTTGCCGCGATCGTCGACCGGCTCCCGCGCATCATGGACATGAGCTACATCCCGTTGTGGCTGACCAAGCCCATCGAGGCGCTCGACGACGACAAGCCGATCGACCTCATCGCCGCCGGCGAGTACCGACGGGTGGCAAAGCTCATCGCATCGCTCGAAGACCCCGGCGCCACCTGATCCCGGTGCCCTTGGACGTCGACGCGGTCGCCATCGCCGGCCGCTGGCTCCGCCACGCGCCCGTCGGCACGGCAGCACTGCCCGTCCACGTCTCACCGCCCCATAACCGCTGGCAACGGGGCGAGGTCGTGCAAGCGCTGTACCTCGCCGATGAGGAGAACACTGCGTGGGCAGAGTGGTACCGCCATCTGGCCGAGGCCGGCATCCCGCCGGCGCAAGCACTACCGCGGTCACTCTGGAGATGGTCAGTGGAAGCTACGGTTGCCGATCTCTCTACCGACGAGCGGTTGGCGCGCGTCGGGCTGCACCCTCCGCGGCCGGGGCGGCGTAGCTGGCCAGCCTTCCAGGCGGTCGGCGAACAGCTGGCAGCGGAGGACTGGCCGGGGCTGCTCGCGCCGAGCGCAGCGCGGCCGGAGCACCATGTGCTTTGCCTGTTCCGCAAAGGGGACAACGGGCGCGCCGCACCACCCGGCGCCCGGCCGGTGGGTCGCCCGCGGCGCATCTCCGAACCCCCAGTGCCGCCGACCGGCATGACGACGTAGGGCGCTAGGCCGCGTCGGCGTCGGCGTCTGCGTCCGCCTCGGCCCGCACGAGGTCGTCGTCGGCCAGCAGCCGTAGGAGCTGGGGCGCGCCGGTGTCCTCGACGAGGATCGCGCCGCCGGGCCAGTAGGGGCTCTCGGTTCCGGCGGCTTGGGTGAAGACCGGCTCGTGGACCCAGCTGCCGCTGTTGTGCAGCCAGGCGCCGGTCGGCGTGCGCCACTCGGTGACGTCGTCTTCAGGGAGCGGGCCGGCGCGGTGGCTGTGGCCGAAGATGACGTGTTCGGCCTCGATGCCGAGGCGGCCGACGACCTCGCCGAGCGCGTCGAGCGCGTTGCGGCGCAGCGCGTCGCCAGAGAGGTCGGAGCTCACGGGGCCGATCCCGAGCAGGTTCAGCCCCCGGATGCCGAGCGGGAAGATCGCGGTCACCAGCCGCGCGCGCACCGGCTGGTGGCCGTCGCCCTGGAGCAACTCATAGGCCTTGCCCGCGCGCCCCGCGCCGGCGCCCAAGCCCTCCTGCCCGGCGCGCTGTGCGGCGCTCGTGATCCACGCGTACAGCGGGGCAAGCACGCGCTCGTAGTCCTCGGCGGTCGCAACCGCACCCGCCTCTGCACCGGGCACCCCGCCGACCATCCGGCTCATCGCCCCGGCCGCGAGGCGCTCGAAGGTCGGCACGGTGCCATGCGGGTCAAGGTAATGACCATGCATCGCATAGACGTCGGGACGCAGCCAAACGCCCGGGTAGGCGACCTCGATGCCGACGTTGCGATCACCACCACCGCCCAGCCAGCCCGCGACCTGGCGCGCGAGCGCCGACGCCGTCCCCGGCTTGACGCGCGTCTCGTGGCCCAGCGGCCGCTGAGCGCGAGCGTCCAGCCACGGCGCCGCGAGCGCGTGGTCGTGGTTGCCGGGCACGAGGACAACCTCGGCGCCGGCAGGCAGCGCCGCGCCGATCGCCTCCAACGCGGGGCGGGCGCGCGCCAGCGTCTCGCGCGCCGGACCATGGCGCAGCTCCAACGTGTCGCCGAGCAGCACGAGCCGCGAGGTACGTGCCAGCTCCGCCAGCAGCGGCGCGCGCGCCACGGGATCGCGCAGGACGTCGACGCCGGTACGACCACCGAGATGCAGATCGGAGACGACAAGCGTGCGCATCGGCCCGCGAGGGTATCCACCCCACCCGCGCAGCCGACGCACGCCCCACCCAGGTCTACCCCAGCCCGGCCGCCTTGCGGACGGCCTGCGCCTCGTTGCGGCTGGCGATCACGCGGTCGATGAGGCCGTAGCCGACCGCCTCCTCGGAGGTGAAGTAGTGGTCGCGCTCGATGTCGGCCTTGATCCGCGCCTGGTCCTGGGCGGTGTGGTGGGCGTAGATCTCCTCGTAGCGGTGGCGCAGGGCGATCGCCTCACGGGCGTGGATCTCCATGTCGCTGGACTGCCCCTGGTAGGAGCCGTGGGGCTGGTGGATCAGGATCCGGGCGTTGGGCAGCGCGGAGCGCTTACCGGCCGCGCCGCCGGCCAGGACCAGCGAGCCACCCGACATCGCGATGCCGCAGCAGATCGTCGCCACGTCGCAGGCGACGAACTGCATCGCGTCGTACATCGCCAGCGCCGCGTAGGCGTCACCGCCGGGCGAGTTGACATACAGGTTGATGTCCTTGTCGGGGTCGTCGGCCTCGAGGTGCAGCAGCTGGGCGACAACGAGGTTGGCGATCTCGGCGTCGATCACGCTGCCGAGGAAGACCACGCGGTCGTTGAGCAGGCGGGAGTAGATGTCGAACGAGCGCTCGCCGCGCGGCGACTGCTCGACGACCATGGGCACGAGGGGCATGGAGCGGGCTCCTATCCGGATACGGTCACGCAACCATTTGGTTGCACATTGTCGGAGACGGTAGCATGCGCAACCATGGAGTTGCACGAAGAGCTGGGCGCCATTCGCCGCGAGACCGTTCTCGACGCTCCGCGCGACGCGGTGTGGGAGCTCGTGGCCGAGCCTGAGGGCCTCGCGACGTGGCTGGCCGACGACGTCGACCTCGACGAGGTCGCCCCCGGCGCGTCGGGCACCGTGACCGAGGACGGCCAGCCGCGCCACGTCACGATCGAGGAAGTCCAGGAGGGCCGGCGCGTCGCGCTGTCGTGGTGCGCCCCCGGCGGCGAGCCGTCGCTCGTGGAGCTGACGCTCGATGACGACGGCGATCAGCGCACGCGCATGGTGATCGTCGAGGTGCCGCTCGTGGCGCTGCGCGTAGCGGCGATCCGGACGCTGCACGCCTCGGCTTCCGAGCACGGGCCGCAGATGGCCCTCGCAGCGTGAGCGCCACCCGCCGGAACGTGATGGATCGCGATCCCGGACCCGTCTTCGCCGCCCTCGCCGATCCCACACGCCGCGAGGTCGTGCGGCTGCTTGCCGCACAGCCCGGCTTGACCGCCTCGGCCCTGGCCGGCGAGCTCCCCGTCAGCCGCCAGGCGATCGCCAAGCACCTGGCCCAGCTCCGCGACGCCGGGCTGGCCCGCGCCGAGCACGCCGGCCGCGAGACCCGCTACCGGCTAACGCCCGAGCCGCTGGCCGGAGCGATGGCGTGGATGGTTGCCGCGGGCGCCCAGTGGGACACGCGGCTGGAGAAGCTCAAGCAGCAGCTTTAGGCGTGCCAGCGAGCGCCGCGCGGCGGCGCTCCTTGGTGGCGCGCAAGTCCAGGTCGGCCTTCTCCAGCAGGTCGCCGGCAGTGGCGCCGTCCTGCGGGAAGACCGCGACGCCGATCGACGCGCGTACCGGCGCGGCGTCAGCGGCGGCGATCGTGGCCAGCGCGTCCTCGATGCGACGGGCCAGCAACGCAGCGCCCGCCTCGTCGGACTCAGGCAGCAGCACCGAGAACTCGTCGCCGCCCTGGCGGGCCACGACATCGGTGCCGCGGACGTTCTCGACCAGCACGCGGCCAACCTCCTGGAGCAGGCGGTCGCCCTCCAGGTGGCCATGAGCGTCGTTGATCTCCTTGAAGGAGTCGACATCGAGCGTCAGCAGCGCGAACCGCTGCGGGTCCACAGCGGTCGCGGCGTGGAGCCGCTCATGCAGCTTGCGGTAGTTGCCGACGCCCGTCAGCGGGTCGCATTCTGAGCGGCGCTGCCACTTGCCGGCGGAGCGCTCGGCCTCGCGGGCACGGATGACGGCGGTCGCGGCGCAGGCGGCAAAGCACGCGGTGGCCAGTGGCCAGTCGACGAGCACGGCGCCGGCCACCAGGCCAGCGAGCGCGAGGGTGGTCTGGCAGACCACGCCTAGGGTGGGAGTGCGGAGGGACATTCCGCACCCAGTGGTCGGACGACGGACCGTCCGCTTGAGGCGAAGCGCCCTGCTTTCAGCGAAGGTTCACGCGCCCGCGGGGGCGGGCGTCTGCCCCGCGGCGACCATCGCCTGGCGGATCGCCTTGGGCAGCATGAAGCGCACGTCTTCCTGAACGACCTGGAACTCCTCGATCTGCTCGGTGCCCCGAGCGCGGAAGAAGTCCACCAGGCGTTGCACGAGCTCCTCGGGCGCGCTGGCGCCCGAGGAGATGCCGACGGTGCGCCGGCCCTCGAGCCACGCCTCGTCGATCTCTGAGACGTCGTCGATCAGATACGCGTCGGTGCCTAGCTCGCGCGTGACCTGCACGAGCCGGTTGGAGTTCGACGAGTTCTTGGAGCCGATCACCAGCAGCAGATCGCAATGCGCGGCCATCTGCTTGACGGCCGCCTGGCGGTTGGTCGTGGCGTAGCAGATGTCGTCGGTGCGCGGACCGGTGATCGCCGGGAACTTCTCGCGCAGCCGGTTGATGATCGAGAGCGTCTCGTCCACCGACAGCGTGGTCTGTGAGATGTAGGCGATCTTCTCGGGGTCGTCGACCTCGAGCGCGTCGACGTCGGCCTCGGTCTCCACCAGGACGATGTGCTCAGGAGCCTCGCCCATCGTGCCCTCGACCTCCTCGTGGCCAGCGTGGCCGATGAGGACGATCGTGTAGCCCTCGGAGGCGAACTTGACCGCCTCGCGGTGAACCTTGGTGACCAGCGGGCAGGTCGCGTCGATCGTCTGCAGCCCGCGCCGCTGCGCGTCCTCGTGGACCGCCGGCGAGACGCCGTGGGCGGAGAAGACCGTAGTCGCACCCTCCGGCACGGTGTCGTTGAGCTCGTCGACGAAGATCGCGCCGCGCTCGCGCAGCTGCTCGACCACATGCTTGTTGTGGACGATCTCCTTGCGGACGTAGACCGGCGCCCCGTAGAGCTCCAGCGCGCGCTCGACGGTCTGCACGGCGCGGTCGACCCCGGCGCAATACCCGCGCGGGGCCGCAAGGAGGAGCTTCTCGACGGTCGCGGCCATTGCGCCGATTGTAGAAGGCCTGGGAGCGTGGGACCCACCGGGCCGCGGGTTTCGCCCCCTGGGCGAATACCCGCAAGGGAACCTGGCCCCCTGGGCCAGTGTTCCCCTAGGGCTGCCAGGAGCGGATCAGCTCGACGATCGTCTCCCCCACCGCGTCGACGCTGCGCTCCGAGAGCTTGTCGTAGCTGTCGCTCAACTTGTGGGTGTGGGGATAAGACCAGTCGATGAGGTCGACGGCCGGGATCCCAGCCCGCAGGAACGGCGTGTGGTCGTCGAGGATGCTCGACTGCGTCTTGTCGGGAAAGATCGCCTGGACGCCGACACGCTTGGCCGCCGCCCGAACGTCATCCCACAGCGAGGCGGTCGAGCTGCCCTCACGCGGGAGCCGGACGCCCTTGTTGCCGATGTAGTCCAAGAGCACCATCGCCCGGACCTCCTCGGCGTGGAGCTGGACGTAGGACTTCGAGCCACGCAGCGCGTCGGCGTAGAAGTCGTCGGTCGGCGCCGGCTCCTCCTCACCGTCGAAGAGGACGAAGCGGATGCCGGGCGAGACCGCGCTGCGCTGGATCTTCTTGAGCGCGCGCGCCAGCTCGATCACCGCGCCGACCGCAGCGGCGGAGTCGTTGGCGCCGACGAAGCCCTTGGGGCGGCTGATGGTGTCGTAATGGGCGCCGATGACGATCACCGGGCCGGGGCCCGGCAGGTCGCCGACGATGTTGCGCAGGCCGGGCTTTGCGAGGACGTTCTCAAAGCGCCCGTTGGGCAGCTCGGCGCGCAGCGTGGCGGCGACGCGGCGCAGCGCCGGAGAGCCCGCCGGCCGCGGCCCGGCATCGACCTGCATCTTGGCCGTCGCCATCGCGCGCACGCCGTCGAAGCGGTTGACGTTGGCATTGGGCACGGTGCCTGCCCGCTGGCTGGTGGCTAGTGGCTGGTCGTCGTGGTTGGGTCCGCTGAAGAATGGGAAGCCATGGAGGGTCAGCGCGATCAGCCCACCGAAAAGCACCAACTGACCGACCAGCGCGACGACCAGCAGCTTGACCGAGAGCCGGCCACCGCCATCGTCGTCATCCGCGCGGGGATGGACAGGCCCGTTGGGCGCTTCAGCGGCGTCGGGCACGTCGGCGGTCACCCGCAAGACGGTACCGGCCCGACCGGGCGCAGAGCGCCAGCCGACGGAGGGAAATGCCCTGCACACCGCTGGCGTTCCCGGAGTAAGCTGAGAGTCAACGACGTGAACAGTTGGGGGAGTCTGGAATGGCACAGCAGCATCTAGATCGGCTAACAGCGGTCGACGCGTCGTTCCTCGCGCAGGAGGGTCCTGCGTCGCACATGCACATCGGCGGCCTGGTCATCTGCGAGGGTCCGGCGCCGGGCTACGAGGAGATGCTCGACCACATCCGGACGCGTCTGCACCTCGTGCCGCGCTACCGCCAGCGGCTCGCGCAGCCGCCGCTGGAGACCGGGCGCCCGCTGTGGGTCGACGATCCCACGTTCAACCTGGAGTACCACGTTCGCCAGACCGCGCTCCCGGCGCCGGGCTCCGAGGACCAGCTGATGCGCCTCGTCGCACGGATCATGTCCCAGCAGTTGGATCGCTCCAAGCCGCTGTGGGAAATGTGGATCATCGAGGGGCTCGACGATGGGGGCTTCGCGCTGATCAGCAAGACCCACCACGCGCTCATCGACGGCATCAGCGGCGTCGACCTGGCGACCGTGATGTTCGACCTCACGCCGGTGCCGCCGGAGGTCCCGCACTCCGACGAGCCCTGGCAGCCCCAGCACGAGCCGACGGGCGCCGAGCTGGTCGCCGGCGGCGCAATCGGGTTGGCCCGGGCCGCGGCAGGCGCCGCGGCCACCGCGTTGGGCATCGTGCGCAACCCGCAGGCGACGCTGCGCGCGCTCGGCGAAGCGGCCGAGGGCCTCGGCGAGGTCGCCTGGGCGGGGCTGAACCCGGCGCCAGCGACGCCCTTGAACGTCGAGATCGGCCCCCACCGCCGCTACCGCGTCGTACGTAACCGGCTTGAGGACTTCAAGGAGGTCAAGAACGCGTTCGGCGGCACCGTCAACGACGTGGTCTTGACCGTTGTCAGCGGCGCGCTGCGCGACTGGCTGCACTCACGTGGCGTGCGCACCGAGGGGCTGGAGCTGCGCGCGCTCGTGCCGGTCTCCACGCGCGCCCAGGACGAGCAGGGCCATCTCGGCAACCGCATCACCGTGATGCGCGGGCCGCTGCCGGTCTACATCGGGGACCCGATCGCGCGACTGCGCGCCGTCAAGGCGTCGATGGACGGGCTGAAGGAGTCCAAGCAGGCGGTCGGCGCCGAAGTGCTGACCGGTGTGCAGAGCTTCGCGCCGCCGACGATCCTCGCGCAGGCCTCGCGGCTGAACTTCTCGACCAGGCTGTTCAACCTAATCGTTACCAACGTGCCGGGGCCGCAGCTGCCGTTGTATGTGCGGGGCCGCGAGATGCACGACGTCTTCCCCGTCGCTTTCTTGCCCAAGGGCCACTCGCTGGCGATCGCGATCATGTCCTACAACGGGCAGATGAACTTCGGGCTGCTCGGCGACTATGACGCGCTGCCCGACCTTGACCGCATCGGCGACGGCATCGAGGCGTCGCTGGCCGAGCTGCTGGCGCTGGCGCGCCGGCGCCAGGCGCCGGCCGCGACGGCGGGCACCAGCAACGGCGCGTCGCGGGTCGGCACGCCGGTCTAGCCGCGCAGGTGGTTCCCCCCGGCGTTATCGCCGGGCGACGCGAACGCTCGCGTCGGCCTTGGCCGGCGGCAGCTCGCGGTTGCCGGCGTTGTCGACGGCGATCGTGAAGAAGCGATACAGCGAGCCGCGCTTGCCGCGCAACCGCTTGGAGTGGGCTCGCGTCGTCAGGATCTTGCGGGCCTTGCGACCCGGCGTCGAGCGCCAGAGCTCATAGCGGGCAACGCCGGAGGCGACGACGCCTGCGACCGCGTCGTCCTCTCCGCGCCAGCGCAGAAGGATCGAACGGCCGGTGACCTTCGGGCGCTGCAGCTGCGAGGACGGGGCGTGGGCGTCGACCGAGCGCGCGGCCGCCAGTGCCGAGCCGGCGTCGAGGATGCCCCAGCCCAGCTCGGGCGTCCACGCGACGTTCGCAGGTCGCTTGGCCGTCTGCTTGAGGATCCGGACGATGTCGGCGGGCGGGAGATCCGGGTTGAGGTGGCGCATCAGCGCCGCGACGCCCGTCACCTGCGGCGCGCTCATCGACGTCCCCGGTAAGTAGGCGTAGCGCGTGTCGTCGCCCATCGCGGTGCGGCAGTGGCACGGCGCGATCTTGCGCGCGGGGTCGCCGCGCTCCAAGTTGGTGGTCTGCGACGGGAACGCAGCGAGAAGCCCGCCGGCGCCGCCGGGGCCGTAGGTGCCGTAGGCGGCCATCGAGATCTGCGTGCCGCGCCCAGCGAACGCCGCGCGGGCGTCGGCGGCATTGGCGGCGGTCACCGAGAGACCAAGGTTCCGGTTGATGTCCGAACCGCTGTCGGTCGGCTGCAGGACGTTGGCGGGATCGCCCTGCTCGAGGACCGGATCGTCGGCGGCCGCGGCGACCAGCACCGCGCCCTTGGAGTTGGCGTAGTTGAGCGCGGAGACGATCCCGGGCGCAGCGGCGAAGCGGCCGTCGGTGCCGAAGCTCATGTTGATGGCCTGGGCGCCGTTGTCGGCCGCCCAGACGAGCGCCTTGGCAACGCTGCTCTCGGTGAGATCGCTCTTGGCGATCAGCAGGTCGCAGCCGAGGCCCGCGCCGGCGATCCCGATGCCGTTGTCGGACTGGGCGCAGGCCAGCGACGCGACGTGCGTGCCGTGGCCGTCCTCGTCTACTGTCGGTGGGCCGTCGCCCAAGTTGTCGTCGAAGTCGGCGGTGGCGACGATCTTGTTGGTCAGCTCTGGGTGCGCGCCATCGACGCCGGTGTCGATGATCGCCACGCGGGCACCATCCCCGCGCGCGATGTCCCACGCCGCCGGGAGGTTCTCGCGCGCGGCCCACCATTCGGTGACGGTGCCGTTCTCGCCGCGCTCGCCGGTCGTGAAGCCGGGGTCGTTGGGGACGTAGCGCAGGCTGAAGCGGCGCTCGGGGCGGACGTCGGCGACGCGGGGGTCGGCACGCAGGCGGCTGGTGAGGGCGGCGAGCGACGTGCCGGCGCGGGGTCTCACGGCGGCGAGCCGCAGCTGCGGGACCTCGACGTCGGTGCTGCTGGCGCCGGCACGTGTCACGACGGCGTGCACGGCCGAAGCGTGCGCCGTCGTGGTGCGCTTCAGCGTGACGAGGAGGCGGCCGGTCGTCACGTCGCCCTTGGCGGTGGTGCGGGCGTGGGCCAGCCCGGGCAACGCGAGAAGCGAAGCCCCGATCGCCGCTGCAACGAGCGCCGACCGCATCAGCGGTTCCGAAGAAGTGCCGGGCTAGTAGCCCAGCGCGAACTTCGCGTCTTCGGACATCCGGTCCGGCGTCCAGGGCGGGCTGAACGTCATGGTGGACTCGACGGAGGTCACTCCGTCAAGCTCGGACACGAACTCCTCGATCTGCTCGGAGACCTGCGGGCCGATCGGGCAGCCAGGCGAGGTCAGCGAGAACGTGACGTGCACGTCGCCGGCGGAGACCTCGATCCCGTAGATCAGGCCCAACTCGACGAAGTCTAGACCCAGTTCGGGGTCGATAACGTTGGTGAGAGCGGCTTCGACATCCTCGGGGGAGGGCATGACCCTTGAGTCTAGCCCGACGTTCAGGATAGGTTGAGGCCGCCATCGTCTCCTACAGCGAACACCCCCCGGTGATCTGCTGTGCGGGAGACGAAGACCGGTCCACTCAGAGCCTGCGACGTCCTGCGATGTCCCGGGCTCTGCATGCGGATGACACGGTCTTCGTCGACCTCCACGAGCTGGTCTTCGCCGACCCCTCGTTGATGGTCGACCTCGCCATGGTGGCGCAGCGCCTGCGCCAGGCCGGCGGTCACCTGCGCCTGCGCGGGGCCCAGCCCCAGATCCAGCGACTCATCGAGCGGGTCGGGTTGCACCGGCTGCCGAACGTGACCCTGGATCCGGCGCCCGCGCCGGCGTAGCGCGCGACCCAGCCCCGCCCGCCCCGCGGGTGGACCGCGTAGCCTTCGGGCCCGGATGCCCTTCCTGCTCCTGCTCGCCCTCTTTGTGATCGTCCCGATCCTGGAGATCTACGTGATCATCCAGGTCGGCCAGGCGATCGGCGCGCTGTGGACGATCGCCTTGCTGATCGCCGACTCGATCCTTGGCAGCTTGTTGATGAAGTCGCAGGGCCGCGCGGCGTGGCGGCGCTTCCAGGCGGCGCTGGCCGAAGGCCGGACGCCCGCGCGCGAGGTGCTTGACGGCGTGTTGGTGATCTTCGGCGGAGCGTTCCTGCTGACGCCGGGGTTCTGCAGCGACATCGTCGGTGCGCTGCTGCTGTTGCCGCCGACGCGCGCGGTAATCCGCGGCATCGTGGCGCGGCGGTTTACGCTCGGGCTGATCGGCGACGTGCCGAGCCCGCGGGTGCGCCGGCGTGAACCCGGGCCGGGAGCGGGTGCTCCGGAGAACGCCGACGGCTTTGACGTCGAGGGCACCGCGACCGAGATCGATCCCAGGAGGCTTCCTTGACCATCAGCGCCGACCACGAGACACCGCGCGAGCTGGCCGAGGGGCTCAGCGACGCGGTGACGATCGCGTTCAGCGATCCGGAGGCCGATGTCTGCGGCGTCGCCCGGATCGGTCGCGCGATGACCGGCGGCGAGGTCGTCACCAGCGGCATGGCCGTGCTGTTTGCCGGCGGGCGGCCGGTGGCGGTCCGGGCCGAGGGTGGCGTGCCGGCCGGGGAGGGCGTCGGTTGGGGCCGGGCGGAGGCCGCCGGCGTCTGGACTGAGGTCGTTGACCCGCTGCGCGCCTGGCGCGTGCACTTCGATGACGAGGACGGGCGGCACGCGTTCCTGTTGGACTTGGAGGCGGTGTCGGTGCCAGCCGAGCTGGACGCCGACGTTCCCGCCGGCAAGCTCGGCGGGATGCAGGGCTACGACCAGCTCGTAAAGGTCACCGGCAAGGTCACGATCGACGGTGTCGAGCGGAGCTTCGCCGGTCGCGGCCAACGCGGCCATTCCTGGGGCGCGCCGGACTGGGACAAGCTGACGATGGCCCGGACGGTGGGCGTCTGGCTGGAGGGCGACGCGGGCGTCACGCTGACCGCGGTGCGGCCCGCCAAGGCGGCGTCGCACGCCGACGAGGCGATCCACGCGGTGCTGCTGGGTCGTGACGGCGAGACCGACGAGCAGCTGTCGCTCGTGGTCGCCGATCCGCGCATGTCGACGACCTATGACAGCGAGGGCCGCCAGCGCCATGCGGGGCTGGAGCTGTATGAGACCGACGAGGCGCCCTATGCGCGGCGCGCGGCTGGTGAGGTGTCGTGCGGCACGACGCTGGATCTCGGCCGGCTGCGGCTGGACTGCGCGTTCTTCACGTGGCGCATGGAAGGCAGGTCGGGCGTTGGCCGCTACGACGTGCTGCGGCGCGTGGACTGAGGCGGCGCCGACCTAGTTGTCGGAACCGAGCCGGTCCCACAGGTAGAGCTCGATGCACTCTTGCGCGAGCTCCAGAGACCGCTCGCGCGAGAGGCGCGGCAGGACGGTTTCCAGCGCCTGCTCTTCGGCGACGCCGGCCTCAAACGCCTCTTCGCCGCGGAAGCCCGCGGCGATCTTCAGCGCCTCGCGACGGTTCTCGCCGAGCGTCGGGAAGACGTTCATCAGGAAGTCGCGGTTGGCGATCGGCTGCCCGACTTCCAGCGACGCGTGCCATGCGGCAAGCATCGACAGGTCGTGCTCATCGAGGTCGGCGACGGCCTTGGCGTAGTGCGTGACCAGCTCGCGCTCGGGGATCTCATCCACCCATGCGCGTACGAGCTCGCCGAGCAGCTGCCGGCGCGCCTCACGGCCGACAGACTCTGCAATGACGCGAATCGCGTCGTGAGGTTCGATGAAGCAGAGGGGCATGGAAGCTCCCGGAGCTCGAGGACTGGACGACGTGACGGTACGACCCCGGTCGGACGGCAAACGCCCGTTGTTCGCGGGCGTTTCGGAAGCACCTGCACGTTGCGGCAATTGCGCGGAACGGCGGATCGCAAGCCGGGCCGGCGTAGCCCCGCGGGGGCTTTCGCCGGGTCGAGGAACCCAGGAAGTTCATAGGTCGAGTTAGGCGTGCCAGCGAATGGTGGCCTGGCGGGTCGCGGGGCGGGTGTCGGCGTCGCCAGCGTAGGTGACGACCGCCGTTCCCGCGCGCGCCCGCGCGAGGGAACGTGGCAGCGTGAACGTCGCGCGAAAGGCGCGGCGGTGGATCGCGGGATGGAGCGTGAGGGTCCGGGTGCGGCGGTTGGCGCGGATCCGAAAGCGCACGGTCACGCGTCCGGACGCGCGTGCGGAGATCGTGCCGCGGAGGGTGATGCGCCCGCTGGCGTGGCGCAGCGAGGTGATTTTGAGTGCCGGAGAGGCCTTGGGGGCGCGGCGCGGCGTGGGGCTCGGTTGCTGTGCCGGGGGCGCGGGCGTCGGCGTGGGCGTGGGCAGCGGCGTTGAACCGGGACCAAGCGTCGATGGCGCATAGCGCAGCCCCAAGGTCGCCGCCGCCGCCGGGGCCTCGTGTCCAAGGCCATCAACAAGCCAGATCCTCAGGATCGCGTCGCCCTCAGCGGGCAGCGCGAGTCCCTCGATCGCAGTGAGTGACGACGCGGTCTGCACCGCGCCACACACGGCTGCCTGACACAGCTGATAGCGCGCAGCGACGATCGGCGAGCCGCTGTCAGGAGGCAGCGACCAGTGCGCCTCGAAGCGATTCTCGGTCGACGATGGCGCCGGTGACATGAGTCCGACAGGCGCCGACGGTGCGTGGTTGTCCACCAGGAGCGGGGTCGCTCGCTGCACCCGCGTCTCGTTCCCAGCGGCGTCGACACCGCTGACCGCGATCTGATGCGCGCCATCTGCCAACCCCGCCGTCGGCAGCCCGACCGCACCGGTCGGCTCATCGCTGCACGGGCGCGGCCGGTCATAGCTGCAGCTGCGCTGCAGCGAGGCGATGAGCGAGCCATCGGCATACACCCGCGTCGCCAGGATGCCGGTGGTATCCGACGACGCGAGCGCAAGCGCCAGCGTGCCCTGCGACCAGGTGTCCGCGGTCCAACCGGCACCCACAGGCGTCCCGACTATCGGCGGCGTCGAATCAGAGATCGTCAAGAAGGCGCTGAAGATCTCGGCATCGACACGCGTGAGCATCGCACCGTTGCCACACGTGTGGACATCGCTGTCGCCGCAAACGAGCCCGACGATGATCGAGCTTGCTGAGATGTCTGGGAGGTCCCGGTATGAGCCTCGATACGTCGTCGTCGCGTCGTTCGGATACCAGTCGTCCGCACCTGTCGTGCAGGTCGACTGACCGCCGATAACGCAGGTGTCGATGATGTTGCTGCGGGTGTTGAGCGAGATGTATGGCTGCCAGCGATCTCCCGGATCAGCCAGCTTGTGGATCGCTCGCCAGTAGCGAAGGCGCGTGATGGTGGTGCCCGGGATAGGCGTGAACCTCGACTCAACGCGATCTCCGGCATTGGCCTCAAGGGCGCCGCCCGCGTCACCCAGCCGGTCGCTCACCCAGAGACCGGCTTGCTGAAAGCTCGTCGGGTATCCGGGCGGGCGATTCGACGGCGGACAGTCCACACCAGTCGCCAGCGCAGCGTCATTTGTGTTCAGCGTCGTGGCCCACCCGAACGAGGTGCCGGTTTCACCGCAGCTCTGCATCACGAATGCTCCACCGCCGGCCAACGGACCGACAGCAGCCGGAAGGGGACGATCCTGAGCGCTGGCCGTTACCGGACTTATCGCCGCTGCCATAACGGCAACCCTGACCGTGACCACCATGCGAAGGCCTCGTGCAGACATGACGATGGTGCGGACCAGATCCCCCGTCCTAGCTCGCTGGATGAAGAACCAACACCACTGAAGAAGCTTTGATCCGATGAGGATCACGATATGCGATTGACACCTGTGTCACCGTTCCCGAGACTTTTGTCCGGAATCGGTCGCTGACGACGCTCAAGCAGCGACTCAAGGCTGGAAACGCTCGCTGTCTTGTTCGGGTGTAGATCCGCACTTGCGCCTCTGCTCCTCGAGGTTTGTTCTTGAAGCTCATCGAGAGCACACGCTGCAGCAGTCGGACGGAGCCCACAGATGGCCTGGCAAGCCGACGTCCCGGATGCCCACTCGGGGAGCGTGAAATCCCCTCGTGACTCGTTGTGTCACTCCCGCTCGCCGGTACGGCCATATCCCGCCCGACCGAAGAACTAGTTGGTGCGCGCGGCTCAGACACCGACACGTCACCGCTCGGAGTCAATTGCGGCACCATCTCATGGCCGACGAACAGTTGGTCCGCGATTCCAGCCATCGCAAAGGCAGCGCCGACGTCGAGACGAGGCCCCACCGAGCCAGGCTGAGCACTGCTCGTCAACGCTCGTTCCGCTTGATCGGCCGTCAGACCGGGGCTCGTCGCACGGAGTTGCGTCAAGACTCCCGCCACAAACGCGGTCGACTCGCTCGATCCCGAGGCCCAGGCAGGGGTGCCATCGGGAAACGCGGCGTCGACAGGACACCCCGAGGCCCAAAGGTCAACCTCGCGGCCTGACGCCGCGAACGCGCAGCGACGTCCATCCTGCGTCGCCGCTCCCACTGCCATCACCGGGCCGAATGCCGCCGGCCAATCGACCGCGCCTTCGTGATTTCCTGCAGCGGCCAAGACATTCATCCCAGCGCGCCGGGCGTTCTTCACCATGTCTTCGGCCAGGGCCATCAAACCGGCGTCCAGCCCTGACACGGCCATCCCGCCAAGCGAGAGCGAGATCACATTGATGTTGTAGGTATTGCGATACGTGAGGCATTGTTGGATCCCCGCCGCGAGATCCGTCGCCCCAAACGTCACCCCATCCCGCGACGCCCGTACCGACACCACGTTGATCGACGGTGCCGCCCCCACCATGCCGAAGCCGTTGTAGGCCGCGGCGGCGATCATGGACATGAGGGTGCCGTGGTGGTCGGGGCTGCGGTCGGTGCCGGGTTCGCCGTCGACAGAGAGGCGGGCGACGACGTTGGAGGTGTCGGGGTTGGGGTCGTTGCCGGTGTCCACAATGCAGACGGCGGCACGCTGAGCCGGTGCGGGAATCCAGGTGGAGTCGGTCGCGTTGGCCGCTGCGGCCTGGCTGGTAAAGACCTCCTCGGCGGATGCCGAGGAGGCGGAGACGAGGCTGAACAAGGCCGAGGCCAACACCACAAGCCGCCGGACACGGTGGCCTCGAGGCGCGAGTACCTCGCGGGTGTCGCCGCTAGCGAGCAACGGTGACCTTCACCGGCTTGGACGCCGTCGCCAGGTACGGGTAGTCGACCTGGCCCTTGGTCACCTGCACGCGCAACGCGTAGGTGATGCTGCCGCTCGTCCGTGTGAACCTATAGGCGTACTGAAACGTGCCCTTGCGGTTGGTCTTGATCTGCGCGAACGGTCGCCAGCGGTACCTGTCCTTCCACTGGACTGCCAGCGTCACGCCGCGCGCCGGCACCTCACCGCCGCGCAGCGAACCGCGCAAGGTGACAGCTTGGCCGTTACGCAAGCGCGCGCGGTTAGCCTTCAGCGCCACCTTGCCCTTGACCGACACCTTGAGCGTCGCGGTCGCGCGAGCGATCGGATCGTCGCCATACATGCGATAGCCCACGGTGACCGCGCGGCCGGCGCCCTTTGCAAGGCGCAGCGTCGCGTGTCCGGCGCCGTCGGTCGACACGTCTGCCGCGATGGCCGGCTTGACGCCGACTCGGGTCGCGACATCGAGCTGCGCTGCCGCGATCGCCTTGCCCGTAACGGTGCAGGTGAGCTGGACCTGGGCGGTCGAGGGCTTCCCGAAGCCCAGCTTCACCTGGCCGCCGCGGACATGCTCGAACTTCAGCGTCGCGCGGTCCTGCGGGCAGCTCGCGCCGTCCGGCTCGCCGACGATGCGCCCGCGGAACGTGTGCTCGCTGGCCGCGGTGACTGAAACGCCCGGCAGCGCCGGCCAGCCCGGTGCCGGCAGGCTCGTCCCGTTGTCGCCATCGCTTCCGTCTTCGCCATCGCTGCCGGCTGCGCCGGGATCCGGCTTGGGCGTGATCGGCCCTGCGCTGCTCGGCGCCGTGACGATGCCCGTCGGCTGCGAGGAGATCGTCACCGAGTCGGCCGCGTTCGTCGCGGTGACAAGTAGACGCAGGCGGTGGCCGATGTCGTCAGCCGTCGGCGTGTAGCTCAGCCCGGTGGCTCCTGGGATGGCGGCGCAGGACGGCAGCGTCCCGTGGCCGTCGCACTGCACCCACGAGCGCGAGATGTTCAGATTCGGTCCAGTCCAGGTGCCGTCGCTCAGCGCGACGATGGGCGTGCCGATCAGCGGATTGGCAAGCGTGGCGTCGTCACGGAACGCCGGCAGCTGCACATTCACCGGCGGATGGTTCGCCACCAGCCGCGACCCCGTCCACAGCGTCGCCTCCCGCTGCGCCGCGTCCACGACCTTGAAGGTGAGCGTGTGCCGACCATCCGCGATCGCCGTGGTGTCGATCGTCTCCTGCGTGTTGACCGACCCCAGGCACGGCTTGGGCCAGGAGTAGATCCAAACCCCACCCTCGGAACCGGCGGGCTCGCAGTGCCCGTTGTTGGTGTCGATGACGTGATCGACCGCCGTCGCCTGGCCGTCGACGTAGAGCCGCAGACGCGCGATGCCGCCGCCGAGGTCAGAGGCCGAGTAGCTGAGGCCTTCGACACCCTTGAGCGTCGTATCGGTCGTCACGCTGCCCGACGTCACGCCCGCCACGGGCGGCAGATCGTCAGCGAGATAGAGCCGTGGTTCGTAGATCGACATCCACCCCACCGAGGCCATGCAGCCGGCGTGGCCGTCTGGACCATCGCAGAGCACCTGCGCGGTGATCGCATTCGTGGCAAGCCCACCCCAGTCGAGCGTCTTCTTGTTGGTGATGGTCGCTTGGCCATCGGTGTAGTTCAACCCGACGTGCCCAGCACCGTCGAAGACCCGGACGAGGCCCCGGTTGACGTTGTCATAGAGCTTGGTCCATCCCGCGTACTCGCTGGTGAAGCGGGAGATGGTCGTGTGCGGCGGTGCCGAGTACGTCCAGCCGAGAGCGGCGCCGAGCGGGATAGGGCCCTGCGGATACATCTCGGAGTGCAGTCCGCCGAACCCGCAGTAGTTGCCGTTGACGTTGCCGGCCATGACGTACCCACCGGGCTGCCAGCCGCCATAGGCGTCAGCGAGATCGCTGCCCGTCACACAGCTCCTGTGGATGTAGGTGCCAGCGGCGTGCGACGGCGTGGCGTGGCCGAAGACCAGCGCCAGAGCGCCGAGCAAGATGACGCACCAACCGCGCCTCAGGCGGCCGCTGTGGGTGAGGGGATACAACGTGGATTCCTTTCTCATGTGCAAGTTCTGGGCGTGCTCAGGGCTGCGGCGCGAACTCCCCGCGCGTGCCGTCGGCACCGACAGGGGCCGGCCGCGGCGCGGTCGCACGGACCGCTTTCGGGACACGACGGGGGACAGCCGTGGGCGCGAGATCGCCGCCCCGCGGGGCGAACTCGAGGCGGCGCCGGCTCGCAGCCCCGCGGACATCGGTGCGCTCGGGCCGCCCGGCCCGCCGCGCCACGACCTTTGCCGGCGACCGGCGAGCCGGCGCCGCCGCGACCCGTGGAGGCGATGCGACGCTTGTTGCGGTCCGCGCTGGCGCGCCGCGCACCGTCCGCACCGGCGACCCCCGCTGACCGGTGCCGTGATGAGCGTCCTGCGCCACCACCAGCCCGCCGCCCGTCGCCACCGCGCCCGCTGCGACCAGTCCCGCCAACTTCGCGCCACCGACCCCCAGTAGGCCCGCCCCACCCGCGGCCGCACCGGCCGCGTCGCCGCTCCCGACACCGGGAAGCACCCGCTCCAGCAGCCCCGAAAGCTTCGCGCCAAGGCTCACCAGCCCCACTGGCAGCACGGCCCTCAGCGGCCGCTGTGACTGGTGCAGGCCGCGCAACGTCGCGCGGCAAGCCGGGCAGTTGCGCAGATGCGGCCGCGCTTCGGTGATCTGCGCCGCGGTCGCCTCACCGTTGACCATCGCCGACAGGACGGGCCGCCAGCGCTGGCACTCCGCGCCGGCCTCGATGCCCTCAAAGCGCTCCAGGAAGCTCTTGCGACCCTCGGTGAGACAGCGATTAACCTTCGTCGACGAGAATCCGGTGGCCGCGGCGATCTCGGCGTAGGAGTGGCCGAAGGCCTTGAGCCCCATAGCGCGCCGCTCCTGCGGCTTAAGCCGCCGCAGTGCTTCGCCAGCGCTCCGCGCCCGGTCCTTGGCCAGTGCGCGCTCCTCGGGCGTCGAGACCTCCGAGGCCACGTGCAGGTCAAAGTCGATCGCCTCGTAGGGCACCGAGCCGGAGCGCGCCCGACGCAACTCCTGGGCCTCGCGCTTGACGACGACGTGGATCCACTTGTGCGCCGACCGCGGGTCGAGCGTCCGCACCCGCCGCAGGAAGATCTCCATCGAGCGCTGATAGGCGTCGTGCGCGTCGTCGTCGCACAAGCTGTTGCGATAGGCCGTGCGCAGCAGCGACTCGGCTTGTGTCGAAACGATGCGCAGAACCAACTCCTGCGCTTGATCGTGAGTGAGCCTTGCCCGAGCACTGGGCTCGGGCGGGGCGTGGTTGTCCATGTCCCGGTCCTTGGGGGTGCGATTGCGGCGTCAATGCTCTTAGGGCCGCCGCCACGGATCTCACCCCCTACGATCGTTCAGGGGTCCGAGTGACGACGCCCGCCCATCAGTGAGCGTCGCCAAAAGGTATCGCCAAAGCGCGCGCCTGACCCACCGTATTGGATAGCCTTTAGCGCTGAAGGTCTGCGCCTAAGCGCAGTTGCCGTGCGACCGCACGAGCTCTGCCGCGAGCGCGTCGCGGTCCAGCCGCGGCGGCGAGTCATCCGTCTTGACGCTCGCAGACCCCAGTGACGACAACACGGCAGACGCACCCTGGTAGGCCGCCCACGCGTCGTCGGTGGGCGCGAAGCCGAGCCGCGCAAGGAAGCGCGCACGGAACTCCAGCGGCATCGGCGCCTCGTCGGTGACCACGATCGCCGTCTCGTGCCCGTTGGGGTAGATGTCGCTACGCGACGAGCAGGCCGCGCGCTTCAAGGCCGCATCCCCCAGCGCCACCGTCGAGATCCCGGCCCCGTTGAGCAGCGTGATCGCCGGCTCAGCCTGCGCCGTCGCCACGTTGGTGATCACCGCGCCCGCCTGCGTGTCCTGCAACGAGGTTCGCGCGTTGGTCACCGCATCGACCGTCGCTCGCGCAGCGTCATCGGAGACCTGCTTGCCCGCGTAGTTGACGCGAAACACACCCGCGCGGCCGCCACGCTCGGCCAGCGCCAGCTTCACGCCTCCTGCCACCTGGCGGTAGTCGCTCGCCGTCGCGCTGACCCACAGCGACACGGTCGGCGCACCGGCCGCCTTGACGGGGCTCTTGGATTCCTTCCCACAGCCCGCGATCGACAGCACCGCGAGCCCGCAGGCCGCGGCGCGCGTGAGCCCAGCGCGCCCCACTTACAGCCCCAGCGCCCGCGCGATCCGCTCGCGCTCGCCGGCGTCGACCCCCACCGTCGCGCCAGCCGTGTAGCGCTCGGCCTCCGCCGGCGCCGCCCAGTTGAACAAGGCCAGGTCCAGCGCCTCGACCGGCACGTCGACGCCTTGGGCCAGCTCGCGCTGGCGGCGCTGCAACAGCACCGGATCGCCGATCCCCAGCAGGCGCTTAGCCGAGAGCGCGACCGGGTCGGTCGGCGTCGCGGCGGCAAGGTGCATCGTCCACGGGTCGAGCTCGACCAACCCGAGCCGGTGGGCCAGGATCAGGAACTCCATGCGCTGCGGCCGGCCGAAGCCCGGCAGGCCGAGGCGCTCGAAGGCGCGGTCGTAGCGGTGCTGCAGCGTCCAGGTCTCCTCGCCCGCGAGCGCCGGGATCTGCCCGCCGAGTCGCTCCGCCCACGCCCGGTAGGCGACCAGCGCCGCCGCGCCGCGCTTGGGGTCAAACGCCGTGCGCGGCCCCGTCTGCACGACCTCGAGGTCAGGTAGCTCGCCCGAGGCCCAGGTCGTGCGCGCCGCGGTGATGCCCGCCCACGGGTCACCGCTGTCTAGCGGCGAGAAGAACGCGATCAGGAAGGTCAGCCACGCGGCCTCCTCGCGGTCGGCCATCCCGGCGACCTCCGCGTACAGGGCGGGAGGCGCATCGGACAGCTCGCGCAGGCGCGCGGCGCTGAACGCCAGCTCATCGGCCAGCCGGCCCGCGTCGACGCTCGACCGCAGGCCCGGAATCAGGTCGTGCTCATAGCCGTCGTCGGGCGCGCGCTGCACGCGGCGCACGGTCATCCCGGACGAGACGGACTTGCGCGGCGCGCGCACGGCAGACGAGCCGGCAGGGCGCGAGGGCCGCCGTGCGACCGAGCGCGTCGGGCTGGAGACCTGTTCCTTCTTGGAGCAGATCGGGCAGTTCTCGACGAGCCGGTTGTGACGGCAGAAGGTGGGCACGCCCTCAGTCTACGGTCCCACCCGCCGTAGCCCGGAACGCACGACGGGCGCCCATCGGCGCCCGTCGTGGGAACTGCTGGAAACTCCGCTGCGCCTAGGCGCGGCAGGTAGCCGACGTGCGCTTCTTGACGACGTTGTAGCCGGTCCGGGTCGTGTTGTCCGGGCTGATCAGGCCAGCGTCGAAGTCATTGGACGCGTCCGCGCCGTTGAACTGGTAGATGTACAAGCGCGTGATCTGCTTGAACTTCTTGGGCATCGAGAACATGCACTTCAGCGCGTTGGCGGCCTTGGTCTCACCAGCCACGACGCCGCGCAGCTTGAGCTGACCACCGGTCTCGGTCAGCCAGATCTCGGCCTTCCTGTTGTTGATCTCCTTGATCAACCGCGAGGTGCGCGAGGTCGAGCCGCGGTTCGTGTCGCTGTAGTTATGGATGCCCCAGTACTTGGGCGTGCCCTTGACGTACTTCTTGAACTTGCGCAGGTAGCTGACCGCGCCGCCAACGTTGAAGCCGTCGAGGATGTCGATCGCGACGATCTTGCGGCCCTTGAAGACCGACTTGGCGGCCGAGTAGTACTGGGCCACGAGCTTGGGTCCGGTGGCGGACTTGCAGATCTTCGCCGGCTGACCCTCCATCCGGCCCGGGGCCTGGCAGACGTTGACCTCGTTCCAGGGCGAGATGTCGAACTTCGAGCCGTACTTCTTCTTGAAGGCCTTCAGCGCCTTGGTGTAGGTCGCCACAGACGGCGCCTTGTTGTACTTCGTCGACGTGCGCGAGTGCTCGAACGAGATCAGCATCGTCTGCTTGGCGAGCTTGGCGTTGTGGATCCAGGAATCCAGCTTGCGCTTCTCAGCCGGCTCGCTGAGGACGTCATACGGGGCGATGTAGCGGGCAACCTTCAGCTTCAACGGCGCGTAGAGCGGGTTGGTGAAGGTGCCGGCCTGCTGGTCGGAGATGCCTACGGTGACCGCGGAGGCGCTGGCTGGCACGAGGGCGGCAGCAGCAAGAGCGGCGATGGGCAGGACAGTGGCAACGAGACGTCGCATCGGAATGCGGCTGCTCCTTTGTCGGCGTCGAAGGACGGGGAGTTGGGTCGGCGCGCGGTGACCTCGGCGCGCTGAGAACCAAGACAGCGTAGCCACCATCGAAGTTGCGGTGCCCGTCCGCGCAACAGACGTTGCGCACAGACCCTCAGGCGCGGGCGCTGAGCCCCGCGATGAAGAGCCCGGAGATGAACTCCGTGGCCCGCGCGGGATCTGGCTGGGCGCTGGCGAGCATCCGCGTCCCGACCTCAAAGGCGGCGCCGACCATCGACGCGGCCATGTACTCGACATCATGGTCAGGGATCAGACCAGCTTCTACGCCCGCCCGCAGGTCCTCGGCGAGCTCCTCGACGCCGGCGACCAGCGACGGCTCGTCAAAGAGCGCCCGAATCGTGCCCGCGTTGCGGCTCAGCAGCTCCGAGGTCGCGCGGTCCTCGATCAGGAAGTCGAAGTAGGCGCGAAAGCCATCGCGAACGAAGGCGTCCAGCGTCGTGCCACCGCGCCGCGCCGCGCGCACGCGCAGCCGCGCCTCTCCCGCCGTCTCGTCCAGCAGCGCGGTGAGCACCGACTCCTTGTCGGGGAAGTAGTTGTAGAACGTGCCCGTGGCCAGGTCGGTGCCGCGGACGATGTCGCGCACCGATGCCGCCCCGTAGCCGATGTCGGCGAAGACGAGGCGCGCGGCGTCCAGGATCGCGGCGCGGTTGGCCTGCTTGGTGCGCTCGCGCTTACCCGCGACGGCCGCAGCTGTCGGGTCGGCGTCGACGGCGGTCACGCGGCGACCGCCGCGCTCGCGGTGCGCGGGAGATCCTTGGCGCGATGAGGCACCGGCAACGCGAAGCCGCGGGCAGCCGCGCGCTCGGCACCCAGCTTGCGCTCCTTGTCCAGCCGCCACAGGTAATCCTCGAAGTCGACCTGGATCGTGTGACGCTTGCTGGCCAGGTAGCGCTTGTGCATCGCCTGCTGGTCGGAGCGGATGTCGGCGACCAGCTCGCCCTGCGCCGGCAGCGCGTACCGGCCGCGCAGGTAGTCGACGAGCCACGCCCCCTGGGCCTCGGCGAGCGGCATGACCGAGCCGAGCGGCTGCAGCAGCCCGATGAACGCCATGTCGGCGTACCCCGGGTAAAAGACGCGGCGAAAGAGCTCGATGTGGTTGTCGGGCGCCGAGACGAAGTCCTCGTCAAAGAACGGGAACGTGATCTTGTAGCCGGTGCAGTAGACCACCACGTCGACCGGCTCGCGCGTGCCGTCGACGAACTCGACGTGGTCGCCATCCAAGGCCTTGATGTTGGGCTTGGGCGTGACGCGGCCGTGCTGGATGCGGTCGAGGATCCGGCCCGAGATCGTCGGATGCGCCTCGCCGAACTGGTGGTCGGGCTTGGGCAAGCCGTACTTGGTGAGGTCGCCGGTGTGGAGCTTGACGAGCCGCTGGACGGCCTTCTGGCGGATCTTGAACGGGATCCGCGGGTCGTTCTTGAAGTGGTCGGTCGGCCGGCCGAAGAGGTACTTGGGGATGATCCACGCGCCGCGACGTGCCGCCAGGAACGTGTTGCCGGCGACATAGGAGGACTCCACCGCGATGTCCATCGCCGAGTTGCCCATGCCGAGCACGACGACGTTCTTGTCCTCGAAGATCGAGGGCTCGATGTACTCGTGGGCGTGGAGCTGCTTGCCGTTGAAGCTCTCTGAGCCCGGGAAGGCCGGCTCGGGCCAGCGCGCATCCCAGTGGTGGCCGTTGGCGACGAGGACGACGTCGTACTCGCGCACCTCGCCGTCGTCGGTCGTGACCGTGTAGATGCCATCAGCGCCGCGTGACACCGTCTCCACGCGCGTGTTGAAGAGGATGTGATCGCGGAAGCCGAAGTGGTCGACGTAGGTGTCGAAGTAGGCGGCGATCTGCGCGTGGTGCGGGTAGTCGGGGTAGTCGGCCGGCATCGGGAAGTCCGAGTAGGCCATGCGGTCGCGCGAGGTGTTGATGTGGAGGTCGCGGTAGGCGGCCGACGTGCCGTTGCTGTTGTTAAAGACCCAGTTGCCGCCGACGCGGTCGGACGCCTCGATGCAGTCAAACGGCACACCGTGCTCATGCAGGGCCTTGGCAACCGCGATGCCGGAGGAGCCCGCGCCGATGAGGCAGACGGAGGGAAGCGGTGCCGTGGACATGCGCGGCAGGTTCCCAGAAGATGACGGGGGCGTCAAGTTTTGGTGCGAGGCGTGTTCAACTACGTGCCGGGCGCAAACGCGTCAGGCCTCTTCGGCCGTCAGCCCGCCGTCCGCGTGCTTCGGCGGCCCCTCGGGCCCCTCGTCGGCATCGTGGACGTTGCCGGCGAGCACGGGCTCGCGCTCGGCGGCGTTGAGCTCAAGGAGGAAGCGATCGGCCATGCGGGCGGCCTGGCGCCCCTCGTTGATCGCCCAGACGATCAGCGACTGGCCGCGACGGGCGTCGCCGGCGGCGAAGACGCCACGCACTGAGGTCTCATACGTCGGCGCCTTGACGTTGCCGCGCGGGTCGAGGTCGACGCCGAGCTGCTCCACGACGCCCTCGTGCTCGGGGTGCAGGAAGCCCATCGCCAGCAGGACGAGGTCGGCCTGCATCTCGCCGTCGGTGCCCTCCACGGGCCCGAACGGCGGCGCATCGGCGGCCTGGGCGTAGTGCAGCGTGCCGACGTGGCCGCCCTCGCCGTCAAAGCGCGTCGTGACGATCGAGAAGTCCTGCTCGCCCTTGCCGATCGCCGTCGCCTCCTCCATGGCATAGGACAACCGGAACTTCTGCGGCCACAACGGCCATGGGGTGCGGTCGTCGGGGCGGTGGGCCGGCGGCTCGGGCAGCAGCTCAAGCTGGGTGACGCTCAATGCGCCCTCGCGGATCGAGTGCCCGACGCAGTCGGCGCCCGTGTCGCCGCCGCCGATGACGATGACGTGCTTGCCGGCCGCAGTGATCTCGCGCGGCGCGGGCGGGGCCGTGGACGGCTCAGGTCCCAGCTCCTGAGCGATCACGCGGTTGCGGACGTAGAGGTAGTCCATCGCCGGATGGATGCCATCGAGCTCGCGGCCGGGGACCGGCAGGTCGCGCGGGACGCGTGAGCCGATCGTCAGCACGACCGCGTCGAACTCCGCACGCAGCTGGTCGGCCGTGACATCGCGGCCCACGTCGACGCCGCAGCGGACGTCGACGCCCTCGGCGCGCAGCTGATCCAGCCGACGCTCGACGATCCACTTCTCGATCTTGAAGTCCGGCACGCCGAAGCGCACCAGGCCGCCGCCCGCCTCGTCGCGCTCGAAGAGCACGACGGTGTGGCCGGCGCGGCGCAGCTGCTGGGCGGCCGCCATGCCGGCCGGACCGGCACCGACGACCGCGACGCTGCGGCCGGTCTCGATCGCCGGCGGCTGCGGGACGACCCAGCCCTCGTCAAACGCGCGGTTGATGATCGCGTTCTCGATCTGCTTGATCGTGACCGCGTCGCCCTCGCGGATCTCGAGCACGCATGCCGCCTCGCATGGCGCGGGACACAGACGGCCCGTGAACTCCGGGAAGTTGTTGGTGGCGTGTAGCTGCTTGATCGCGTCGGGCCAACGCTCGCGGTAGACGAGGTCGTTCCAGTCTGGGATCAGGTTGCCCAGCGGGCAGCCGTTGTGGCAGAACGGCACGCCGCAGTCCATGCAGCGCGCGCCCTGGGCGGCCAGCTCCGCGTCGGGACGCGGAACCAGGAACTCCTGGAAGTCGCCCACGCGCTCCTGCGCGTCTCGGTAGGAGACGTTGGAGCGGTCGATCTTGAGGAAGCCTCCGAGCTCACCCATGGCTAGGCGCCCCGCTTGACATCGATGAGCAAGGTGATGGCATCAAGTGTGGAGGTCATGCGGCGACCTCTTCTGTGGTCGTCGCGGTCGCCGCGGCGGCCTGCTCGGCCAGCACGCGCTTGTAGTCGGCCGGGAAGACCTTGACGAAGCGCCCGCGGGCGCCGTCCCAGTCCTCCAGCAGCCCGGACGCGACGGTCGAGCCCGTGCGGTCGAAGTGCTCCTGCACCAGACCGCGCACCTCGGCGGCGTCGTCGTCTGACAGCTCTTCGAGCTGGTCGAGCATCGTCGGGTTCACGCGCGAGCGAAAGCCGCCGTCGACGTCGAGGACGTAGGCGAAGCCGCCGCTCATGCCGGCCGCGAAGTTGCGACCGGTGCGGCCGAGGACGACCACGCGACCGCCCGTCATGTACTCGCAGCCGTGATCGCCGACGCCTTCGACGACCGCGTTGGCGCCGGAGTTGCGGACCGCGAAGCGCTCGCCCGCCAGGCCGCGCAGGAACGCCTTGCCCGACGTCGCGCCGTAGAGCACCGTGTTGCCGACGATGACGTTGTCCTGAGCGTCGAAGGTGACGCCGTCGGGCGGGGTGACGACGACCGTGCCGCCCGACAGGCCCTTGCCCGTGTAGTCGTTGGCGTCGCCGTGCAACGTGAACGTGACGCCCGGCGCGAGCCAGCCGCCAAACGATTGCCCGGCCGAGCCGGTGAAGGTCACGTCGATCGAGCCGGCCGGCAGGCCATCGCGGCCGTGGAGCTCGGCGATCCGCGAGGACAGCATGCCCCCGACGCAGCGGTTGACGTTGCGCACCGTCACGTCGATGTCGACGTGCGCGTCGCCACCCTCGATCACCGGGCGCGCGCGCTCCAAGAGCACGTGGTCCAGCGCGTCGTCGAGGACCGGCGGTGGCGGCTGGGTGCGGTAGCGCGGCTTGGACGCGTCCACGTCGCGCGGGAAGGTGAGCAGGTGCGTGAGGTCGATCCCACGCGCCTTCCAATGGTCGATCGCCTCGTCGGCCTCCAGCAGGTCGACGCGGCCGATCAAGTCCTCCATCTTGGCGATGCCGAGCGACGCCATGATCGCGCGCAGCTCCTCGGCGACGAAGAAGAAGAAGTTGACGACGTGCTCGGGCGTGCCCTGGAAGCGCTTGCGCAGCTCCGGGTCCTGCGTGGCGATGCCGACCGGGCAGGTGTTGAGGTGGCAGGCGCGCATCATGATGCAGCCCGTCGCGATCAACGGCGCGGTCGAGAAGCCCATCTCGTCGGCGCCGAGCATCGCAGCGATGGCGACGTCGCGACCCGTCTTGAGCTGGCCGTCGGTCTGGACGACGATGCGCGAGCGCAGGTCGTTTTTGAGCAGCGTCTGCTGGGTCTCGGCCAGGCCGATCTCCCACGGCGCGCCGGCGGCGACGATCGAGGAGAGCGGCGAAGCGCCCGTGCCGCCGTCATGGCCAGCGATGACCACGTGGTCGGCGTTGGCCTTGGCGACACCCGCGGCGACCGTGCCGACGCCGACCTCGGAAACCAGCTTCACGCTGACCTGCGCCTTGGGATTCGCGCAGCGCAGGTCGTAGATGAGCTGCTTGAGGTCCTCGATCGAGTAGATGTCGTGGTGCGGCGGTGGCGAGATCAGGCCGACGCCCGGCGTCGTGTGCCGGACCGACCCGATGTACTTGTCGACCTTGTGGCCGGGCAGCTGCCCGCCCTCACCGGGCTTGGCGCCCTGGGCCATCTTGATCTGCAGCTGGTCGGCGTTGACCAGGTAGTGGATGGTCACACCGAAGCGCCCCGACGCCACCTGCTTGATCGCCGAGCGGCGCAGATCGCCGTTCTCGTCGCGCTGGAAGCGGCGCGGATCCTCGCCGCCCTCGCCTGTGTTGGAGCGCCCGCCGAGGCGGTTCATGGCGATCGCGAGGTTCTCGTGGGCCTCGGTGGAGATCGAGCCCAGCGACATCGCGCCCGTGGCGAAGCGCTTGACGATCTCCTTGGCGGGCTCGACCTCGTCAAGCGAGATCGGCTCGGTGCCGTCGCGGAACTTCAGCAGGCCACGCAGCGTCGCTTTGCGCGTGGCGCTCTCGTTGACCATCCGCGCGTACTCGTCGTACTTGTCTTGTGCCGAGCCGTTGGTCTCCCGGACCGCGTGCTGCAGCGCCGCGATCGTCTCCGGGTTCCACATGTGGTGCTCGCCGTCGCGGCGCCAGGCGTAGACGCCGCCAACAGGAAGCAGCTCCTCGGCCGTCGGCAGGCCGTAGCCGCGCTCGTGGCGGTCCAACGCCTCCTGGGCCAGCACCTCGAGGCCGACGCCGCCGATGCGCGACGCGGTCCCGCAGAAGTGGCGGTCGATCAGCGGCTTCTCCAGGCCGACGGCCTCGAAGATCTGCGCGCCGCAGTAGGACTGGATCGTCGAGATCCCCATCTTGGAGATCGTCTTGAGCAGGCCCTTGCCGATCGCCTTGACGGTCAGCCGCTCGGCCTCGTCGGCCGACGCAACGCCGGCGATGCGGCCCTCGGCGACCATCGCATCGACGGTCTCGAACGCGACATAGGGGTTGATGGCGCTAGCGCCGTAACCGATCAGCGTCGCAAAGTGATGCACCTCGCGCGGCTCACCAGACTCCAGAACCAGGCCGGTCTGCAGGCGCGTGCCCTCGCGCACCAGGTGGTGATGCACAGCAGCGACGGCCAGCAGCGAGGGGATCGGCGCGCGGCGCTTGCCGATGCCACGATCGCTGAGGATCAGGATGTTGACGCCGGTGGCGATGACGTCATGGGCCTCGTCGCAGATCTCAGCCAGGCGGGCAAGCAGGCCCTCGGGCCCGTCCTGCACCGGCCACGTGATGTCGATCGTGTGCGACTTGAACCACGGGTGCTCCAGCGAGCGCAGCGTTTCAAGCTCGCCGTTGCGTAGGATCGGCTGGTCCATAACCAGCTGACGCGCATGCTCGGGAGCGGCCTCCAGGAGGTTGCCCTCGGCGCCGACGCCGGTGCCCAGCGACATGACGATCGACTCGCGGATCGGGTCGATCGGCGGGTTGGTCACCTGCGCGAAGAGCTGCTTGAAGTAGGAGAACAGCGCCGGGCGCTGGTCTGACAGCACGGCCAGGGCGTTGTCGTTGCCCATCGAGCCCAGCGGCTCTTCGCCGTTCTTGGCCATCGGCGCCATCAGGACGCGAAGGTCCTCCTGGCTGTAGCCGAAGGCGAGCTGCAGATCGCGCAGCGGCTGGGCCAGCGTCAGGCCCTCCTTCGGCGCGAGGTCGTCGAAGCGGACGACGTTCTCCTCGAACCAGCGGCCGTAGGGCTCGGCCGTGGCGACCTGCTCCTTGACCTCGGCGTCGTCGACGATGCGACCCGCCTCCAGGTCGACCAAGAACAGCTTGCCCGGGGCGAGCCGGCCGAGGCGGACGACGTCGCCGGGCGCGACCGGCAGCATGCCCGTCTCGGAGCCAAGCATGACGTAGCCGTCGGTGGTCTCGACCCAGCGGCCGGGACGCAGCCCGTTGCGGTCCAGCGTCGCGCCGACGACGGTGCCGTCGGTGAAGCAGACCGACGCCGGCCCGTCCCACGGCTCCATCAGGCAGGAGTGGAAGGCGTAGAAGCCCTTGAGGTGATCCGGGAGGTCATCGCGGTCGGCGTAGGCCTCGGGGATCATCATCATCGCCGCATGCGGCAGCGAACGGCCGGCGAGCATCAGCAGCTCGAGGACGTTGTCGAACGTCGCGGAGTCCGAGCCACCGGGGCGGACGATCGGCATGACCTTCTGAAGGTCGAGGCCGAACAGCTCCGAGGCCAGCTGCGATTCGCGCGCGCGCATCCAGTTCGCGTTGCCCATCAGCGTGTTGATTTCGCCGTTGTGAGCGATGACGCGGAACGGGTGCGCGAGGTCCCAGCTCGGGAACGTGTTGGTGGAGAAGCGGCTGTGGACTAGGGCCAGGGCCGAGCCGAAGCGCTCGTCCTTGAGGTCCGGATAGAAGTTGCGCAGCTGATGGGAGATCAACATCCCCTTGTACACGCACGTGCGCGAGGAGAAGCTCGGGGCGTAGAAGTCGGGGCCGGCGGCCAGCTCGACGATTCGCCGGATGACATAGAGCTTGCGCTCGAAGCGGTCCTGGTCATCGGTGAAGTCGGCGCCGGCGCCGATGAACAGCTGCTTGACATGCGGGCGCGAAGCGTTGGCGGTGTCGCCGACATGGTCGAGGTCGACCGGGACGTCGCGCCAGCCCAGCAGCTGCTGGCCCTCGATGCGGACGTTGAGCTCAATCAGCTCTTCCAGCTTGCGCCGCTGCTGCGGATCGCGCGGCAGGAAACAGACGGCCACGCCGTAGGCGCCCCGGGGCGGCAGCTCGAAGTCGACGACCTCGCGGAAGAACGCATCCGGGATCTGGACCAGGATGCCCGCGCCATCGCCGGTGCGGATGTCGGCCCCCTCAGCGCCTCGGTGCTCCAGGTTGTCCAGAGCCGTGAGGGCGCGGTGGATGACGCCGTGGTCGGGCTGGTTGTCCAGCCGCGCGACCATGGCGACGCCACACGCATCGTGCTCGTAGCGGGGGTCGTACAGGCCGTCGGCCTGAGGAAAGCGAGAGATCGTCATGTGGTGTCCCGTGGCGGCCCGGGGGCACGGAGGCTCGGTCGTCCGGCGCCCTCGGCGCAGGTTCTCGAGCGTGAGAAGGAGCCCGGCAGCGTAGCAAGAGGACTCCGAATTGGACAGCCGTACGCAATCGCATACAGCCACTGTGGACCCTCCCAGACACACGGTGCAAGCAGGCAGATCGTCTGCGTGCGGCGCGATACGTGACCTCCCCCACACCGCGTCGAGCCGTCCCCCCGTGGCAGCTCGATGTGTTTCAAGCGAAGCGTTGGACGCCGGATTCTGGGGCGGCGCCCGATATGCTCATGGGCGCTTGGCGCCCGTCTGCGGTGAGTCGCGAATAAGACGACGACCGGGTGGGCATATCCAGCCGATGACACACCCGGGGCTGGGACGCCCCGGCACGACCGCCACCAGGAGCCTTCTGACGCCCGACTTCGAGCTGATTCTGCCGGCCCGCGCCGAGAACGTGGCCGTCGTTCGGCATGCCTTTGGCGGGCTTGGCGACGCCCTTGACGTGCCCGACCACGCGCTGGCCGACGTCAAGCTGGCGGTCACCGAGGCGTGCACCAACGTCGTCGTGCACGCTTACCCGGACGGCGACGGTCCGATGAACGTGCGCGCCGGACTCGTCGACGGCGCGCTGACGGTTGTCGTCAGCGACGAGGGCCGCGGCATCCTGCCGCGCCCCGACAGCCCGGGACTTGGGCTCGGCCTACCGCTCATCGCCACGCTCGCGTCCTCGCTGGAGCTGGGCACCAACGATCAAGATCAGACCGAGGTCCGCATGGTCTTCGAGCTCGACGGCGTCCGAGAAGCGTCGGCATGAGCCCCGAGCTGTCCACCATCAACGAGGCGACGCTGACCGTCAGCCGCGCCGAGTTGCTCGGCCCGGTCCTCGGCCGCGTCGTGGGGATGCTCGCCGCACGCGCGCAATGCCCGATCGACCGCCTCGACGACGCACTGCTCCTGACCGACGCGGTCGCCGCCCACGCGCCCAGCCACTCGGCTAACGGCCACGTCACCGTCCATGTCCATGCCGAGCCCGCCGGACTATCGCTGCGCATCGGTCCGCTGGCTGCCGAGGGCGCCACCGCGCTCGTGGCCGCCGCGTCGCTGCCTGGCGTCGGGAATGTGTTCGAGCACGTGGCCTCGAACATCTCCGCAGAAGGCTCCGAGCTCCTGCTCCGACTCGCGTTTCGCGAATGATCAGCGCGCGCGCAGACTCGTCACACTAAGAGACCAACGATGCCACCGGAATTCGCACTGACCCAGGACGCCGTCGACCCCTCGACGCAGGTCGTCGCCGTCCGCGGCGAGATCGACCTGTTCACCGCACCCGAGCTGAAGACCGCGCTCGGCGAGGCGATCGAGGGCGGTAAGTCACGGATCGTCGTGGACCTCGGCGAGACCACCTTCCTGGACTCCACGGCGCTCGGCGTCCTGATCGGCACCGTCAAGCGCCTGCGCGCCCGTGACGGCCGCCTGACGATCGTCAACGTCGACCAGAACATCGCCAAGACCTTCGAGATCACGGGCCTGGATCAGATCTTCACGATCCGGGGCTCGCGCGACGAGGCCGTGGCGGCCCTCGACGAAGAGGAAGCTCAGACCTAAGCAGCCTGTGCCAGCTCGGCGGCGATCTCCTCGCCCCCGGGTGGCGCCATCGCCGGTGAGTCCTCGCCGGTCAGCAGTTCGAGCACGGCGACCTCGACCGCGCCCTGAATGGCCGTGCCGTCGCCGGCCTCGGCGAGGCCGGGCAGCGTGCCGGCGATCGTGACGCCGTCGAGGTAGCGGTCGAAGGTGCGCGGGTCGATGTAGGACGCGCGCGCGACCGCGGGCGTGTTGCCGAGGTGGTGGGCCACCTCCTTGACGACCCGGGCCATCGCCCGCTTGCGCGCGGTCTTGGTCGGCGGGATCGGGCTCACCGCCAGGCCGACGGCCGCGAGCACGGTCGCGCCCCAGGTGCGGAAATCCTTGGCCGAGACGTCCTCGCCGGTCGCGTCCTTCAGCCACGCGTTGATGTCGGAAGACTTCACGTCGACCCAGCGGCGACCGCGCTTGTAGGCCAGCAGCTCGTCACCGCCGCCACGCCGGCGCTTGAGGTGGCAGAGGTCCTCGCCGAGATCGGGATCGACCACCGCTTGGATACGACGCTTGCCGTGCTTGGCGGGGTAGTCGAAGTACAGGACGCCGTCGCGCACCTGCACGTGGCGCTGCTTCATCGTCGCCAAGCCGTAGGTCGCGTTGGTCACCGCGTAGTCCTCGGTGCCGATCCGAAAGAAGCCGCGGTCCAGAAGGCGCACGGCGATGGCAAGGACATGGTCGGCCGAGAAGTCGCCGCGCGCCAGGTCATCCTCAACGCGGGCGCGAAGCTTTGGCAGCGCCCGGGCGAAGACGACCATGTCCTCGAACTTGGCCTGGTCGCGACGGGCGCGCCAGCGCGGGTGGTAGAGGTACTGCTTGCGACCGCGCTGGTCGATCCCGGTGGCCTGGATGTGGCCGCCGGGATACGGGCAGATCCACACGTCCTGCCACGCGGGCGGGATCACCAGCTCGTTGACGCGGGTCAGGATCTCGGGATCCTCGACGCGCTCCCCGTCGGGATCGAGGATCGAGAAGCCACGCCCGCGCTTGACCCGGCGCAGGCCGGGGCCGCTGCAGTCGACCTTCCGGAGACGGGGCTGGCTTTGTTGCGGCACGTCGGCGACGTACCCACCGAAACCGCGCCTTAACGGCCTGTTCTACTTGGCCGCGCTCTTGGCCTTCTTAGCGCCGGACTTCGACGTGCTCGCCCGCTTGCGCTTGGGCTTGGCGTCGTCGCTGGCCCCGTCGTCGTCGGTGCGCTCGCGCACCGCGTCGAGGCTCGCCTTCAGCGCGCTCATGAGGTCGGGGACCGGCGCGGTCTCCTCGTCCTCGGGCTGGATGACGATCTCCTCGCCGGCGGCCTTCTTCTCGATCATCTCGAGGACGGCCTCGCGGTAGGTGTCCTTGTACTTGGTCGGCTCGAACTCCCCGGCCAGCGACTCGATCAGCTGCTTGGCGATGTCGATCTCGCGCTTGTTGGTCTTGACGTCCTCGGCGGCGGGGATGTCATCGAGACGGGCGGGGTCGACGACCTCGTCGGCGAAGAGCATCGTGGCCATCTCGAGCACGTCGTGGTCGGCCAGCGGCCGGATCGCGACGAGGCTCTCCTTCTGGCGGATGACGACTTTGGCGATCGCGACGCGGTTGGTGTCGCGCATCGCCTCCAGCAACAGCCGGTAGGGCTTGGCACCGCCGGCACCGGGCGCCAGGTAATACGGGTGGTCATAGAAGATCGGGTCGATCTCCTCTAGGTCGACGAAGTCCTCGATGTCGATGGTCTTCGTCTTGGCCGGCTGGACGGAGTCGAGCTCGGCCGGATCAATCACCACATACCGGTCTGACGAGATCTCATAGCCCTTGACCAGATCCTCGTAGGCGACCTCCTCCCCGGTGGAGGCATCGACGCGCTTCTGCGCGATCCGCGAGCCCGTCTTGCCGTTGAGCTGGTTGAAACGGACCGTCTTGCGGTTGACCGCGCTGTACAGCTTGACGGGCACGGTGACGAGCCCAAAGCTGATGGCGCCGGTCCAAATCGAACGGGGCATGAATCTGCAAGTGTGCCCGACGCGAGGCGCTTTGCACACCTCGCGCAGGACTTCTTGCGTGCCGTCTGGCTGCGGGGACTAAGCAAACGCCCCGATCATCTTGACGTTGAATGCGTCAGGTCGATCGAACTTGCGTGCCGAGCCTCGGCCTCTCAGGCCCTGGTGGCGCCCTTCTCGAAGCGCTCGGCGGGCTTGTTGGCGTCGTGCCGGCCCTCGGCGAACTCCTCGACCATCTTGGCGTTGAAGGCCTTCAGGTCATCGGGCTTGCGGGAGGTCACGAAGCCTTCGTCGACGACGACCTCCTTGTCAACCCAGGTAGCGCCGGCGTTGCGCAGGTCGGTCTGCAGCGATGGCCACGAGGTGAGCGTCCGCCCACGGACGACGTCGGCCTCAATGAGCGTCCACGGCGCATGGCAGATCGCCGCGACCGGCTTGCCGGCGTCGAAGAACGCACGGACGAAGGCGACGGCCTCGGGATGCGTGCGCAGATTGTCGGGATTGGCGACGCCGCCGGGGAGCATCAGCGCGTCGTAGTCCTCGGCGCTCGCGTCGCCGACGGCGCGGTCGACCGGAAAGCTGTCGCCCTTGTCGAGATGGTTGAATGCCTGAGCTTCCCCAGACTCCGGAGCGAGCAGCTCGACGGTGGCGCCGGCGCCTTCGAGCGCCTTGCGCGGCTCGGTCAGCTCGACCTGCTCGATGCCCTCGTTGGCGACCAAGATCGCCACCTTCTTGCCGTTCAGGGTGTCGGCCATGCCGCGATACCTCCTTGGGATTCGTGTTCGGGCAGCTGCGGGTAGGGCTCACCACATGAGCACCACGCGAAACGCGAGTCAGGGAATCCTGGCCGACGACAAACGCAGCGAGCGCGAGGAGATCCTTGAGATGCTCGAGAAGGCGTACTGGATGGAGATCGAGACGGTCATGTCCTACATCTCGAACTCGGTCAACCCGGATGGCGTCCGCGCTCAGGAGATCATCGAGTCCTTGAACGCCGACATCCAGGAGGAGCTCGGCCACGCGCAGCAGTTCGCCGCACGCATTAAGGAGCTCTACGGGGTCGTCCCCGGCTCGATGGCCTTCACCGCCGAGCAGAGCTACCTCCAACCCCCCGAGCACCAGACCGACGTCGTCCACGTCATCAAGGGCGTCATCGAAGCCGAGACCGGCGCGATCGAGCACTACAACGCGATCATCGAGGCGACCGAGGGCGTCGATCCGGTGACCAACGACATGGTCATCGCGATCCTGCGCGACGAGGAAGGGCACCGGCGCCTGTTCGAGGGGTATCTGCGGGAGTACGAGGTGGAGGGGCTGGCGTAGGAGGGATTGCGCCGGAAGAGTTCCGTTGTGTGTCGGGGCTGGTAGGCAGCGGTTCCAACACTCACGGATAAGGGTCCACCCCGCGGCACGGGGTGGAAGGTTTCGCGCCGCATGGCGCGTTACCCAAATACGTACGAGGTCCGTGTCCTCCGGGAGAGGATCACGCTTTACCGCGCCTGCTTCGGCGCTGATCCATTTTCCGTCCTCGGTGGGCTCCGGTCCAACTACGAAAACCGGCGCGACCGGCCCCACCCCGCCGATCTGCACGCCACGATATTGCACATGGCCGTGTCGATGTTCGAGAAGACCGACACCATCGAGCGCCTTGCCCGCCGCCATCCCGCGCGCATCGGCACCCACGTCATGAGCCTCGCCCTGCAACCCGGGTACGGCGTCTGTGTGGCGGACACGAGCGGGCCCGGGCACTGGTCGGTGTGGGGCGTGCCGACTCAGCTGCAGGCGTTTGTGACCCACGTCAGAAAGGTGTCCTGACGGGCGGTTCGGGCCCTCGGATACGATGAGATCGTCATGACGTACTCGATCTTCGACACCGGGAACCTGGTCGTGTCCTTCGATCGCGAAGATGCCGCATACGAGGCGTTCGCGCGTCTTGCTCAAGACGACGCGAGCGACCGACTTCTCCTCGTCGCGTTCGATGACGACGGCAATACCGTCGCCGAGTGCGTTCCCGGCGGGCGCATCGCGCACACCGCCTGAACGACCGCCGCATTCGCTCAGACGGTATTGATCAGCGACGCAGACTTGTCGCAAACGGTTACAGGGTTCTTGGCGATCGACGACCTCAACAACTCCGCACACCGACTCTGGGCGCTCAGCGCGACCGCTCTCGCAGGCCCACCCCGTCAGGGCGCACTCAGCGCACGATTGCCACCGCCGCCTCCGGCGACGCCACGCGGAACGAGAACGTCTCCTCCAAGTACAACGTCACCACGTCGGCGTCGTGCGACTCGTAGCCCACGGAGATGTCCTGACCGGACTCGAACAGGAAGTCCCCGCCACGCAGCGACAGCACCACACCGCCATCAACGCCCGGGGCCCACACGATCGGCCCGCCGAGCAGCTTGCGGAGATGATCGAAGAGCAAGTGGCCGCCGTGCTCGGCGGTCTCGGTCACGCGGGTGTACTCCTCGCGGCCCAGCGCCAGCCCGTACGGCCCGCTCACCCCGCTGCGCAGCAGCAGCTCTACCGCTCGCGCCACATGTGACGGCCAGCGATCGATCACGTCGCCGCACGGGATCGGGTCGTGCGGGGAGACCCGCGCGATGCCATCGATCCCGGCCTCCGACCAGCCATGGAAGACCGCCGCGTTCTCAGCGACGACGACCCGCTGGGCGGCCGCGTCGAGATCGTCGAAGTCGACGTCGTCAGCACCGCGGTCGCCGGCGGCCAGCTCGGCGCGCGCGACCGTGAAGCGGGCACGCAACTCGACCAGCGGCAGAACACGGCGGACCCGTCCCTCGACGTGCTCCAGCGGCGAGACCTCGTCCTCGCCCACACGGCCGAGGTTGGTCGCCGAGTGCGCCCAGCCCTTCGGGCCATCGAAGTCGACCAACCGCCGGGCGGCCAGCCCGGGCGTCAGCCGGTCGCGCGCCTCGTCGTCGATCAGCTTCCAGCTCGCGTCGGAGATCGGGGCGTGGCGGCGCAGCAGATGGCCGCTCATGCCATCACCGCTCGCAAGCTGCCGATCCCCAGCGACGCGTCAGCGGCCGGGCTCGCAGAAAGCCCGTCGGCCTCCGGGGAGGAGGAGTCGCCCTCCTCCCCCGCCGCCGCCTCGGCCGCCTCCCCATGGTCGACGATGTCGCCCTCCTGAAACAGCACGCCCTGGGCAATCGCCCGCCACTTCGGCTTGCGCCGCAACAGGAACTCAAGGTCCATCGCGAAGTGCTTGTACTCCTCGCCCACCGCGTCGGACATGACGGCATGGGCCTCCGGGTCCTGCTCGATCGCCAGGCGCTGCTCATACCAGCCGATCGCCTCGGCCTCCTCGGTCAGCGACGCACAGAGGCGCGCAAACGTGCGGGTCTCCGCTGGGAGCTCCTCCGGCGGCTCGTGGTACTGGTCAAAGCCCATGGCTCGGAAGCTACTCCGCAGGCGCGGGTGGGTCGATCGGATCTTCGCGCGGCGTGTCGGGCTCGGGCACGTCGGGGCCGACCGGATGGCCGGGCGTGTCGGGCTGGACCGGCGGTTCTGGATCGGTGGGGACGGGTGACGGCTCGGGCGGCGCGACCGGCGTCGGCGGCTCGACGGGCTGCGGGACTTCCAGAACGGGCGCGGTGAGGCTCATGCCCGCAGGCCTACCCCAGCGGCGTCTCGTCCAGGCCTACGCGCAGCGCATCGATCGAGTCAAAGACCGCCGAGGCGCCCGCCTCCAGCAGCTCCTCCTCGGAGAACCCGCCGGTCAGCACCGCCAGCGACTCGATGCCCGCCGCCTTGGCAGCCTCGCAGTCCCAGGTCGAGTCGCCGATCATGATCCCCGGTGCGCCGTCGAGCTTCTCCAGCGCGGCGAGGATGAGGTCGGGCGCGGGCTTGGTCTGCTCGACGTCGGCGGCGGTCGTCCACGAATCTGCCAGCGAGCGCGCGTCGAGCAGGTCGAGGTAGTGGTCGACCTCGTCGGCCTTGGCCGACGAGGCCAGCACGACCTGACGGCCGCGGTCGCGCAAGTCCTCCATCAACGCCCGCGCCCCGCGCAGCGGCTCGACCTCCTCGATAAACGTGAGGTAGAGCGCCGACTCGGCCGCCCGGATGTCGGCGCCCTCGCGCTCCTCGACCTCGTCGCTGAGCAGCGCGGCGATCAGCTTGTCGCCGCCCATCCCGATGTGGCGATGGATGCGCCAGATCGGCACGACGTGGCCGTGCTGGCGAAACGCGCGGAACCAGGCGACCGCGTGGTGGTAGTTGGTGTCGACCAGCGTCCCGTCGATGTCGAGGATCGCCGCGAGCGGCGCCTTGCGAGCGGTCACCACTCGGCCCTGCCTGCCATCCGCCGCCACAGCGCGAGGCCAAACCACAGCCAACCGAACAGCGCAGCCATCGCCGTCACGACGATCGCGACGGTGGTGGTGTGAAACAGGAGGTCGGCGAGCAGCAGCACGACGCCGTTGATCGCCAGCGCCAGCAGCGCCATGCCCACGATTGTCTGCCGCGTGCCCAGCCGGACCAGGTAGGGCTTCTGCCCCTCGCGGAACGTCAGGCGATGAAACGCCGACGGTCCCATCAGGAACGCCGACGACGCGGCGACGAGCAGCAGCGTCACGAAGTAGACGTCCCGCTGGAAGTCATCGATCGTCTCGAAGCGCTGCTGGAACGGCACCGTCAGCAGGAAGCCGAAGAGCACCTGCACGCCGGGCATGACGACCCGCAGCTCGTTGAGCAGCTCGATCAGCTCGCGGTCGAGCCGCTCGGCCTCATCTTCGTCGGAGCGCGCGCTGTGCTGTGAGGTCCCGGACGCCATCTCTGACGCCAGGTCCTCTCCGTTAACGCGCCGTCCTAAGCGGCGGCCGGCATCGCGATGCGCTCGCGCAGCTCCTTGACCGTGCGCTTGATCAGGCGCGAGACGTGCATCTGCGAGATCCCGATGTGCTCGGCGATCTCGCGCTGGGTCAGGCCCTCGAAATAGCGCAGCCGGACAATCTCGCGCTCGCGCGGGGCGAGATCGTGGAGGCCGCCGGCGAGCATCGCTCGCGCCTCGGCGCGCTCGAAGCCTAGGTCGTCGCCGCCGATCGCCTCTAGCGGGCCGGTGCCGTCCTCAAACGGCTGGTCGAGCGAGAGCGTGCGGTAGGCCTGCGCGGCGGCCAGCGCCTCCAGCACGCGATCCTCGTCGGCGCCGGTGGCCCGCGCCAGCTCGCCGACGGTCGGCGAGCGCGACAGGTCGCCGACGAGCCGCTCGCGGGCAATCCCGATCTTGCCGCTGAGCTCCTGGATCTCGCGCGGAACGCGCATCATCCAGCCGCGGTCACGGAAATGGCGCTTGAGTTCGCCGGCGATCGTCGGGACCGCGTAGGTCGCAAAGCGCACGTCGCGGCTGAGGTCGAAGCGGTCGATGGCCTTGATCAGGCCGAGGCATGCGACCTGCTCGAGGTCGTCCAGCGGCTCGCCTTTGTTGGCGTAGCGCCGGGCGAGGCTGCGCGCCAGTGGAAGCATGCGCGCCGCTACCTCGTCGCGCGCCGCGCGATCGCCCTCGAAGTGCCATCGGTGCAGCAGGGCGCGCACGTCTTCGCCGCTCGCCGTCGTGGGCTGCATGTTCCCTCCAGTGGATGTCCCCTGCCCGCATCCCCAGTTTTGGGGATAGACCCATCCTCGTCTTTGGAGGACGTCGCGCAAGGTGGACACGGTTGGGCAGCCGCCAGATGGGCAACACCGGCAGACATGAGCGTGGTGGACACGCATGGGCAAACGATCAGCGCGACGCGCTTCGCGGAGCTGACGGGTGTCTCGCGCGAGCGGCTGCGTACCTGGGAGCGGCGCCATGGCTTCCCCGAGCCGGTGCGGATCGGGTCCGGACCGCGCCGCTATGCGATCGTCGACGTGGCGCGAGTCGTGGCGATCCGCCACGCGGCCGCGGCAGGCGCCCCGCTGCAGGAGGCGATCGCCGCCACGCGCGCCGCCATCGTGCCCGACGCCCCGCCCGAGGCCGCGTTCCGCGCGACGGTGGAAGGCGCGCCCGTGCCGGTCGCGCTGATCTCGGGCCCAGAGCCGCTGCGCCTGGTCTGGACCAACGCCGCGCTGCGTGCCATCGAAGGGGCGCCCGCACCCGGCGAGATCCTCCCGTCCATCGCCGGGCACCGCACCGGCGCGATCATCCGCGAGCACTTCGCGAGCGCGCTGCCCCGCGTCGAGGTCGAGCACCCACCGTGGGGCGGAAGTGTGGCCGGCCCGGGCAGCGCTGCCATTACCGCGCGCTCGATCGTCTACCGCCTTGCGACCGAGCCGGGACAGACGCCGCTGATCGCGATCGTCGGCGTCGAGACGCGCGGCGAGCACGAGGCGCGCACGGCGCTTGCGGCCGCCCAGGCCGAGCTGGCGCACCTGCGTCGCAGCGCCGAGCGCCACGACCGCTGGCTCGACGCGCTCGGCGAGCTGGCCGCTGAGTTCCAGCACGAGCCCGGACCCGACGTCGTCGCCTCGGGTCTCGACATCCTGATCCGCCAGACCGGCGCCGTCGACGTCGGGCTCGCCTCCCACGTCAGCGGGCGACTCGCGCTGCACGGCACGCGCCGCGGAGTGCTGGGAGCGACCGCACTGACCGTCGCGGCTTACCCGCAGATCGGCCGCGCGCTGCGCGACATCGATGGCGCGTGGCTCCAGGAGCCGGCGGCGCGCTCGCTCGGTGTCCCCGAGGGGCTGCATGCGGTCGGCGTGCCGGTCGCGGTCGCCGGCGAGGTGCTCGGCATGCTGGTGCTGATCTTCGACGAGGTCGAGCCGCTCGACACCGATAACCGCCGGCTGCTGGCCGCGATCTCGGCGTCGGTGGGCTTCGCGCTGCTGCGCGATCGCCTGGTCCGCGAGGTCGCGGCGAGCGTCAGTGCTGCTCGGGAGCCGGCGCCCCAGGAGCGCTTCCGGCGGCGAGCCGCAACCGCGTGACCGCCTGGCGGATGAGTCGCGAGACCTGCATCTGCGAGACGCCGATGATCTCGCCGATCTCGGCCTGCGTCAGGTCCTGCTCGAAGCGCAGCCGCAGCACCTCGCGTTCGCGCGGCGTGATCGCGCGCATCAGGCGGTCGATCGTCGCGCGGTCCTCGGCCTTGTCGTAGCCGTCCTCGTCGCCGCCCAGCGTGTCGGCCAACGTGTCCCCCGGCTCGCTCTCGGTCCCGCGCGGCGTGTCGAGCGATGTCGCGTGGTAGGCGCCGGCGGCCTGCAACGCCTCCAGCGCGGCCTCCTCGCTGATGCCAAGGTGCAGACCGAGCTCGGGCACCGTCGGCTGGCGGTGCAGGTCCCGCGTCAGCTCGTTGACGGCGCGCTCGACCTTCAGCGCCATCTCCTGCAGATCGCGCGGAACGCGCACGGACCATGTGCGGTCACGGAAGTGGCGCTTGATCTCGCCGAGAATCGTCGGGACCGCGTAGGAGGAGAACGCGACCGAGCGAGAGGCGTCGAAGCGGTCGATCGCCTTGACGAGGCCAAGCGAGGCGACCTGCATCAGGTCATCGAGCGGCTCTTCCGGGCGCTGGTAGCGGCGTGCAAGCTGGCGCGCGAGCGGCAGGTAGCGCTCGACCAGCTGCGCGCGCAGCGCGGGATCCCGACCTTCAGCGAGGCGGGTGAAGAGGAGGCGTTCCTCCCTGGCGCGGTTGGCGTCATGCTGCATAGGCGTCGTGCGAGGTAAAGCACGGCGCCGGGGGCTGGGGCGCGAGAAAGGATGCGAGCGCGGGGCGACGGCGCTCGGTCCAAGGCCTAGTATAGATGGTGTGGACACGCCAGCGGACGGCCTCCGGATCCTTGCCGCCGACGAGGATCAGGGCGCCTTGGAGCGCACGTCGCAGATCCTCCAGCGGCTCGGGCATGACGTGACGGCCACAGCCGTCGATCTCGCCCAGGTCACCGAGGCGATTGCCCGCGAGGATCCCGAGCTGTCGGTCGTGTTGGTGCACAACGACGACGAGCACGCGCTCGACCTCGTCGAGGAGATCACCGCCTTTGCCGCGGGCCCGATCATCGCGCTGCTAGCCGACGAGGACGCCGAATTCATCCGCCGCGCCGCCGAGCGTGGCATTTACGCATCGGTCCGCGACGGTGACCCCGAGGCGCTGCAGAGCGCGATCGAGATCGCGCTGCGCCGCCACGCCGACACGCGCCGACTAACCGAGCAAGTCGACCGGCTGGAGTCGGCGCTGGAGCGCCGCGCGCTGATCGAGCGCGCCAAGGGCATCCTGATGGAGCGCCATGGGCTCAGCGACCGGCTTGCCTTTGACCGGCTGCGTAACCATGCACGCTCCAACAACCGGACCGTTGTGGACGTCGCAGCGTCGGTGACCGACGGCCACGCGCTGCTGAGCTCTGGCGGCGACAGCGACAGCTCGTGATCAGGCAACCGGGCGAATGATGATGGCCTTGGCTGGGAACTCTTTGGCCATGATCGGAATCCTTATCGCCATCCTCGTTGCAGCGCTCGTCTATTGGCTGTGCCTCGCGCTCGGGCTGCCCGCGATCGTCGGCATCGTCGCCGCGATCCTCGTGCTGCTCGGTGGCGTAGGCGCAGGCGGAGGCTTCGGCGCCTTCGGAGGCCGTAATCGCGTCTAACGCCGCGAGGAGTGACGTCGCGGCGCCAACGCCGCTCGCGTCCTTCGCCGGTGTAGCGAAGCGCGCTTTCTCTCAGTTCCGCCGCCACGAGATGACCGACGTGGCGGCGGCACTGACCTACTACGCGATGTTGTCGCTCTTCCCGGCGATCCTCCTCGCGACCTCGCTGTTCGCGCTCATCGGCGACCAGCAGACCGTCTCCAACGCCGTCGACTACTTCGCCCGCCAGGGCGCTGACGAGGCGACCCAGGAGGCTATTCGCAAGGTGATGGACAAGATCGTGTCGGCCTCGGGCGGCGCGGTCTCCTTTGCGTTGGCGATCTCGATCGTCGTGGCGCTCAACGGCGCCTCGGGCGCGTTTGGCGCCGCTGGCCGCGCACTGAATCGCATCTATGGCGTCGAGGAGGACCGGGGCTTCGTCGGCCGCAAACTGACCGATGTTGGCATCACGCTGATGATCGTGGTGCTGCTGCTCGTTGTGATGGCTGCGCTCTTCCTCGGCGGCGGCTTTGCCAAGGACTTGCTCGGGTCGATCGGGCTGGGCTCGACCGCGGCGGCAGCATGGTCGATCGTGCGCTGGCCGCTCGCGCTGCTTGCCATGTTGGTGGCCTACGCGTTGATCTACTCCTACGCGCCGGACATCGAGCCGCGACGGCTGCGCTGGATCACGCCCGGCGCCGCGGGCGGCGTCGTGATCTGGATCGTGGCGTCGATCGGCTTCGGGATCTACATCAAGAACTTCAGCAGCTACGGCGCGGCCTACGGCGCAGCGGGTGCGGTCATCGTGTTGTTGTTGTGGTTGTGGCTGTCGTCGTGCGCCTTTCTTTTTGGGGCGGAGGTCAACGCGGAGCTGGAACGGGCGGAGCGGATGGCTGTCGGCGGGCCGCCGGCGGTGATGGCGCCGCCGGGGTAGGGCGCGCGTTGCTCGGGGTCGTCCGTGGGTGCTGGCTTGCGTGGCGCACCCCGGGGCGCTCAGCGCGTTTGTCTTGCTGGGTGCGCGGCGTGGTTCGGGGGCACCGAGGGGAGTGAGCAGTTGCTGGCGGCTCGGGGCGTGGGTTGGTCGTCCGCTGGCGCCGGGGCGCGGTGGTTCGGAGCCGAAGCGAGATCCGGGTCGATCTGGACCCCATATAGGGACCCCAGGCGACCCGGACCGATGCTTCGGGGCCGAAGCGCCGGTCCAGGCCGTTCGTGGTGACATATTCACCATCAGGCGACCCGGACCTCACCGCCAACGCCCGAACCCCGGCCGTCCTGCGAATCGTCACGCGGAAGGCCGATGACGCCCCGAGCCACGATGGCTTCCTCCCCTCGGTGCCCCCGAACCACGCTGCGCACCACCAACACAAACCGCGCTGAGCGCCATGGGCGCGCCACGCAAGCCCCGTCGCGGACGACCACGCCACGCCCCGCCACGTCGCCGCCCCCTACATCACCGGCGCCGGCTCCTCGCGCAGCGTCAACTCCTCCGGGTGGTGACACAGCGCGCGACGCCCCGGGCAGGTGAGACAGAGTGCACGATGCGGCCTGGTCGTCGGCGTAAACCGTCCGGCAGCAATCCCGGCGACGAGCGCGTCGAGCTCCTCGCGCAGCCGCGGCAGGTCGTTGCGGTCATAGACGACGGTGGCCGGCTCAGCCGGGCGAGCCAGGAACAGGTGCGCGACCTCGACGTCGGCGGCGCCCGCGCCCAGCGCGGCAAGCGCATAGATGCGCCGCTGGGCGCCGTAGTCGGCCTCCACGAGCGCCTCGAGGTCGGCGTCGGGCGCGATGACGTCAGACTTGTAGTCGACGACAAGCGCGCCGCCCCCGTCCTCGAAGGCGAGAACGTCGATGACGCCGTTGAGCAGCGGCGCACTGTCGTCGCCGAGCCCGACGACGAAGCCGTGCTCGCGGCGGACGTCGGCGGCGCCGGCGAGGCGCGCCGCAAGCGGGCCGTCGGCAAACGCGGCGACGAGCGCCTGGAGGTCGGTGACGTCGGCGTCGGTCAGCTCGGCCTCCATCAGCCGCGCGGCCTCGCGGACGGCGTCTTCGGTCGGCGCCGTGGGCGCGGCGAAGTCCAGCTCCTCGAGGAGGATGTGGGCAAGCGATCCGCGGGTGAGGGCGTCGAGGCCGTCGGGGATCGGGCCGACGGGCCGCTCGGCGCGGGCCAGCGCGGGTCCGCCGCTGTCGTCGCGGGGCAGCCGCAGGATGCGCTCCAGGTACCAGCGGTAGGCGCAACGGTCATAAGCCGCCAGCGAGGTGTAGGACAACGTGGCGGGCAGCGGGCGCGGCGGCGTGGCGATCGGAGCGCGGACGGCCGGGACAGCGGGGGTGGGCCTGTCTGCGGACGGCCGGCGTCCGTCAACAGGCCCACCCGCAAGCGGTGACTCGGCCCCGGGGAGGGTGGGCCCGTCTGCGGACCGTGGGCGTCCGTCAACAGGCCCACCCGGCGGTGGCGTGGGCTCCGCGTAGACGCGCCGGGGTGGCGGCTCCGGCGTGGCGAAGAGGTCGAGGGCGAGCTGACCGCCGGGAGCCTCCGTCGGCGGCTCGGGCACGCCCGGGCCCGCGGCCTCTGCCGCGATCGGCGCCGGGGTGGCCAGCAGCGCGGGCGGCGGCTCGCGGTGCACGCGGACGGCGACACGCTCGCGCGGCGCGGCCGGGTCGGGGTCGCCGAGGGTCGGGGTCGCCTCGGGCGCCTCCTCGACGATGCTCGCGAGCCCGGCGACCAGCCGCGGCGCCAGCCAGCGCAGCGGCGCGACGGCGGGCTGAGGCGCGCCGAGCCACTTGTCCGGGTCAAACGTGCCGCTGAGGATCAAGCGCTCCTCGGCGCGCGTCATCGCCACGTGCAAGATGCGGCGCTCCTCCTCCAGGTCGGCGGTCTGCTGCTCTTCGCGCAGCGCCTCCCAGTCCAGCGTCTTGGCCGACGCGCCGTCGATCGTGCGCAGCCGCAGGCCGATGCGGCCCTCGCGCACGAGCAGGTCGTCGGTGTCGTTGCGCCCGGAGCGGCCGAGGTCGGCGATCACGACGACCGGGAACTCCAGGCCCTTGGCCGCGTGCATGGTCATCAACCTGATCGCGGTCGCGTCGCCGAGCTCGACGGGCGCGTCGGTCTCACGCGCCTCGGCCTCCAGCTCGGCGGTCGCGAGATCGATCAGCCCGCGCACGTCGCGACCGCGACGGCTCTCGAAGCCCGCCGCGAGCCGCTGGAGCTTGAGCACATTGGCCCAACGACGCCGCCCGCCGGGCAGGCCGAGCACGTGGAGGTCGTAGCCCTGCTTGTCGACGATGCGTTGCAGCAGGACGTCGAGCCCGCGGCGCGGAGCCTGCTCGCGCTCGCCCGCAAACCACGGGCAGAAGTTGGCCAGCGCGTCGCGGTCGGCGTCGGGCAGCAGGTCACGCAGCGATCCCTCTCCGTCGATGGCACCTAGACGTTGTGATGCAACGTCTAGGTGCCAGTCGTCATCCTCTCCCCCGCCCGGCCGAGGGAACGCCGCCGCCAGCGCGTCCCAGCGCGCGCCTGGCCGCGCCGTGCGCGCGAGGATCGCCAGGCCGTCGGCGCTCAGCCCGACCAGCGGCGACGCCAACAACCCCAACAACGCCAGCTCGTCGCGCGGGTTGGCCAGCGCGCCAAGGTAGGCGCAGAGGTCCAGGACCTGCTGGCGGCCCCAATAGCCGCGACCTCCGGCGGCGAGCGTCGATAGCCCCTGCTCCTCGATCGCCCGCTCGAAGACGGCCATGTCGGTCGCCGCACGCAGCAAGACCACGATGTCAGAGGCCGGCACGCCCTCGTTGCGCACCAGCTCGGCGATCCGGGCGGCGACCACGCGCGCCTCGGCGCGGCGCTTGGCGGCGGCCTGGGGCAGTGACGCCAGCAGCTCCGGCGGCCAGGCCTCAACCGCCTCGGCGTCGAGCAGCGCCAGCTCGACGATTGGCGCGTCAGGTTGGCCATCGGCGTCGCGGGCGGCGACGAACGGCACGTGCGCGGCGCCATGCAGCGGGCCCATCGCGGCGTCGAGGACGCCGAGGATGTCCGGGCGGCTGCGGAAGTTGGCGGCCAGCTCGGCGGCCGCGCCGGCCTCGGCCAGCGCCGCTCGCTGGGCCCGGAAGATCCGCACATCGGCGTGCCGGAAGCTGTAGATCGACTGCAGCTCGTCGCCGACGACGAAGCGGTCGGTGCCCAACAACTCCAACAAGCTCAACTGCGTGGCGTTGGTGTCCTGGAACTCATCGACCATCACGCGCTCGAAGCGCTCGGCGTAGCTCGCGCGGATCGCCGGCGTGTCGCGCAACAGGTCGCGGGCGAGCAGCTCGAGGTCGTCGAAGTCCAGCGCCGCGCGCGCCCGCTTGCCCTCCGCGTAGGCGTCGGCGTAGCGCACCAACAACTCGTCGAGGAGCACGACGGCGGCCGCGGCGAGCGCATCGCGCCACGTGCCGGCGAAGGTGTCCAGCGCTTCCAGGTACGCCGTGCAGCCGTCCCCTTGCAAGGCCTTGGTGTTGCCCGGCTTGAACGTGGCGCCGTCGAGCGCCGACAGCGCGGGGGGCTCACCGTCGACCAACTGCGACAACAACTCACGGCAGCGCGACAGCGCCGTGCGGGCACCGACCACGCTACGGCGCTCGTCGTCGGGCGCGAGCTCGGCGTCAGCGCGCTCCAGCGCGGCCGCCAGCGCCGCGGGGTCGGCCTCGGCGACCGTCACGGACGGCAGCCGCGGGCGCGTCTGCCCGGAGCTGCGCAGCTGGTCGTGGGCCGTCATGCTGCGCAGCGCCAGCGCGTCGACGCCGTAGGCCGCGACGAGATCGAGCGTCTCGGCGCGATCGTCGGCCAGGAAGTCGGCGAGCGCGCGCTCGAACGCGGCGCCACGGATGTCGCGCGTCTCGGCCTCCTCCAGAACCGTGAAGGCGGGGTCGAGCCCCGCGCGAACCGCGTGGCCGCGGAGGATTCGCGCACAGAGGCCGTGGAAGGTGGAGATCCACGCCGCGTCGAGGTCGCGTGCGCGATCGCGGCGCCCCAGCTCCACGAAGCGCCCGCGGACCCGCGTGCGCAGCTCCCCCGCAGCCTTGTCGGTGAACGTGATCGCCAGGATCCGGCCCGGCTCGACCTCGTCCTCCAGGACCGAGCGCACGAAGCGCTCGCTCAACACCGATGTCTTGCCCGAGCCGGCGTTGGCCGACAGCAGTAGCGGCCCCTGGCGGCGGGCGATCGCGTCGGCCTGCTCGGCGGTGAACGGCAGGCCACCACGCCCGACCATCCGGCCGTTGTCATACAACATGCCGGTCACGCGCTCACGCAGCGACAGATCGTGGGGTGCGCGCAGCCGCCGGTGTAGGCGCAGCGCTCGGGGGCGGGCTCCAGCGCACCGGCGCGGATCTCGGCGACCGCGGTTCGCGCCGCGTCGGCACACGCGCTCAGCAGCTCTTCGAGGCGCTCCTCGTCCACCCGGTCGGTGCCGAACGCCTGCAGCCCCTGGTCGGCGTCCTTCAGGACCGCCCCACGCGGGCGCGCCTCGGTCCCGCCGAGCGGCTGATAGAGACCGCCGACCGGCTCAAGTCCTAGAACATGGCGCACGGTCAGCAGGTACAGCGCGATCTGGAGCTTGCCCTCCTCCAGCCACTTGGCCTGCGCGGTCGCGGTCTTGCCCTTGTAGTCATAGACGATCGCGTCGCGACCGCTCGCGTCGACATCGATGCGGTCGATGCGGCCGGCCAGGCGCAGCGCGCCACCGTCGAGCTCCAGCGGTGGAAACGGATCCTCGGCCTGGCCGAACTTGACCTCAAAGCGCGAGGGCGCGAAGGCGCTGCCGGCGTGTGCGGCGAACTCGATGTAGCGGACGAGGTCAACCTCCAGGCGGCGTAGCGCGCTGCGCAACCGCTCCGGGTTCGGGGAGATCTTGAAGTCGTCGCGGTGCTCGTCGAGCGCGGCGCGCACGAGCGCGCGGGCCTCCGGCAACCGCGCCGGAGAAAGTCCACCATCTTCAGCCAGCGACGACAGCGCGTGCTCCAAGACGCGGTGGGCTAGCTCACCGCGGATCATCGGCTCGGGGTCGGGCACGAGCGCCTCCGGGCGCAGGTGGCGCTCGACGAACCACTTCACCGGACAGGAGGCCCAGACCTCCAGCTGCGAGGCCGACCACGTGTGGCGCTCGCGCAACGGACCCAGCGCGGCGGGAGCCTGAAGGTGGCCGATGTGCGCCGGCTGGGCGGGCGGCGCGGCGGCCGCCGAGAAGCGCGCGGCCTCACGCTCGGTCGGCGCGGTGAACCCCGCCCCGCCCGCCCAGCCGGCGGCGCCGAGCTCGCGCCGGCGCGGTTGCTCGGCCCAGCCCTCGATCAGCAGGTCGGCGACGTCATCGACCAGCAGCGAGCGGACCGAGGGCGCACCGTCATCGCCCGCCGCATGCCAGCTGAGCGCCAGCAGCTCGGTCGGCCGCGAGACCGCCGCGTAGAAGAACAGGCGCTCGACGTGCAGCGCGTCCTCGTGCAGGCGCAGCCGCAGGCCTGAGACGGCGTTGATCGCGCGGCGCTCCTCGTCGCCGAGAAACGGCTCGGGCTTGGACGGCGCGGGGAAGACGCCCTCCTGTAGGCCGAGGCAGAAGAGCGCGCGGACGCGCCGAGCACGGAGCGACTGTGGCTTGGTGACCGTGACGCGCCCGACGCCCGACTGCGAGCCGACGTAGACCTCCAGGCCGTCGAGCGTGGCGACCAGCGCAGTGGGCTCGGGCTGCAGCTCGGTCGGCAGCTGAGCCAGCTCGCGCAGCGCGCGACGGACCTGGGCGGCGACGCGCGCGTCGAGCTCGCCCTCGGCGTCGAAGACCGGCGCGGTCCGGCGCCACGGCGCGGCCAGCAGCGTGGCGGCCTCGGCGTCGACGCGCTCGGCCAGCGCCTTGACCCCACCGCGTTCGTAGGCCTGCGCCATGTGGTCCAGCGCCTCCAGCGACCAGCGCTCCTGCTCCCAGAGCACGCGCGCCTCGGCGGCGGTGCGCGCCCCCTCGCGACGCGCGCGGGACTCCAGGCGGTCGGCGAACGCGGGCGTCCGCAGGACGCCGGGCGTGCGCAGCCAGGTCAGCAGCTCGTCGGCGCTGGCGTCCAGCAGCGCGCAGCGGACCATGGCGACCAGGCCGCGACCCAGCGCGGTGTGGCCGACCTTGATCGTGCGACGGACCGCGGCCGGGATGTCGTAGGTGCGAAAGACGAGGTCGATCAGCGGCGCGACCGCGTCGAGGCCGCGATGGACGACCGCGATCTCCTCGGGCGCCATCCCCTCCTCGCGGATCAGCCGCGCGACCTCGGCGGCGACCAGCTCGACCTCGGCGCGTTCACCTCCCCCTTCGAGCGCGACGACCGCGCGCTCCGGATCGACCCGCGGCGCCTCGGGCTCATAGAGCGCGCGCTCGACGTGGTGCAGCACGGTCCGCGCGGCAGGCGCGTAGTAGTCAGCGACGGCCGGCTGGATCTCCTCCGTCGCGCCGAGCGCGAGCAGCTCCTGGTGCAGCGTCGCGCGCGCGGCGAACGCCGTCCGGCCGGCCTCGAAGGTCAGCGACAGCATGACCTCGGCGCCGACGGCGTTGGCCAACGTGTCGACGACGTCGCGCTGCAGCGGCGAGAGGTCGTCGAACCCGTACAGGAAGACCGGCGTCGCGCCCCAGCGGCGTGGGTCTTCGCGCAGCGCGTCGAGCGCGGCGGTGACGTGCTGCGGACGGTCGCGGCGCCCCGTGCGCTCCTGGACGCGGCGATAGGCGAGGATCAGCGCGCCCAGCTCCTCGGCGAAATCAGCGCGCGACGGCTCGCCGGCCGCCCAATCGCGCAGCGCGCGGACCAAACGCGGCGGCTCGACGCGGGCCTCCCCCAGCTCTTGGGCGAACGCGACGAGCGCGGGCGCGAAGCCGGGCGTCCGCGCGGCAGCGGCCAGCCGCTCCAGGGGCGTGGCGGTGATCGCGGCTGCGGCGACCCGTTCGCGCTGCAGGTCGGTCAGCGTGCGGCCGGCGACACCGCCACGGAAGGCCAGCTCGCGCAGCAGCCCGTCGAAGCGCTCGACGCGCACGCCAAGCACGGCGCCGTCCTGGGCCAGCTCGCGGCGGTAGATCTCCACATCGGCCGTCGTCGGCACGACAAGCAGCGGCGAGGCGGCCGCGCGGGCGCGCGCAGCCTCCAGGATGGTGCGGGCCTTCGCCGCGTTGGCGGGGCCGGTGATGAGCTGCAACGGCATGACGGGTCCGACAGGGTGGCAGTGGCGCCCGACGGGATGGCGAGCGCCCCGTGGCCTCAGCGTGTCAGCGCCGCGGTCGCGTGGGCGCGGGGTCGCTCCTTATGGCGTTTGGCGCGGCAGCCGGAGAGGTAGGTCACCTAGAAGACGGCCCTATGTCTGAGGACCGTTCAGGTCGCACGCTCTCATCCCCGGCGTGCGCGCGAGCCGGCCGCGAGGCCGGCTCGCGACATTCAGTCGTCGCTGCCGTGCCCGCCGCCGCCGTGGTCGTCACCGGCGTCATGGTCCTCATCCTCGGCCGTCTCGCGCTCGACTTTGCGGGCGCTCCAGCGTCCGTCGACCTTCTTGGCCTTGACCTCGACGGCCCGGCCCTTGGTCAGGCCGGAGAAGCCTCCGGAGATGCGCTCGAAGACGGTTGCCGAGGTGACGCGGAAGGTCAGCGACGTACCGTTGGCGCGCTTGACGCGAAACGTCTTCGCGGTCTTGGAGACCGAGGTGACGGTTCCGTGGAAGCTCGTCAAGCCCGCCGAGGACTTGGCCGTAGCCGGTGCCGCGGTGAGCGCCGCGATGGCCAAGGCCGCCGCAATCGCTGTGGAGATCATGCGCATGCTCGTCATGGCGCTCAGTCTCCCCGGCGCGCGACCAACGCTCACGCGCATCGCAGGTCGCGTGTCGGCCTACGCCGCAGCGCTTTCCCCGCTCGCGGCGGGTGCCTCGCCACCGGCGGCCAGCGCGGCGGCTGCGGCCTCCATCTCATCGGCCTGGGCCTCCTTGAAGCCCTCCTTGGCCCACGGCTCGTCGAACTCGACGCGCATCCGGCCCTCCTCGTTCTGCACGAGCGCCAGGCGAGCGCGGAACGAGCGGCCGCTGCGGCCCTTGAAGCCGGTGACCGGCTTTTCGGTCTTGCCGCGCGCAATCAGCTCCTTGGCGACGGCCGGCGGCAGGTTTTTGCCCGCCTTGGACTTCCAGATGACGAAGCCGCAGCCCGGATCCTCGCGGCCCCAGCAGGAGTAGCCCTTGCGGTTCTCCATGATGTCGCGGCCGCAGATCGGGCATGGCCCGAGGTTGGCGCGCGGGATCCGCACGTCCTTGAGCTTGGCGTCGAGGTCGCCGACCGTGAAGCCCGCGAACTTCGCGATGTCGGCCATGAACGCCGAGCGCTGCTGCTCGCCTGCCTCGATCGCGGCCAGGCGCTGCTCCCAGTCGCCGGTCAGCGACGGCGAGGTCAGCGGGTGGTCGCCGAGCAGACGGATGACGTTCATCCCCTTCTCGGTCGGGACCAGCGAGCGGCCGTCACGCTCGACGTAGCCGACGTCGATCAGGCGCTCGATGATCGCCGCGCGCGTCGCCGGCGTGCCGATGCCCGACTCCTTCATAACCTCACGCAGCTCGTCGTCGTCGACGAGCTTGCCCGCGGTCTCCATCGCGCCCAGCAGCGACGCGTCGGAGTAGCGCCGCGGCGGCTTGGTCTCCTTGGCCAGGACCTCGATGGCGCGCGTGGCGACCGACTCGCCCTTCTCGAGCTTGGGCAGCGACTGGTCGCGGCCCTCGTCCTCCTCGTCGCGCGCGCTGCCGTCGTCGGCGAGCTCGCCGTAGACGCCGCGCCAACCCGGGACGACGAGGACCTTGCCGCGCGTGCGGAAGATGTGCTCGGCGACCGTCGTCTCGACGCGGGTGTTCTCGAAGATCGCCTCGGGATGGAAGGCCGCCAGGAAGCGGCGGGCGACCATGTCGTAGATGCGGCGATCGTCGTCGCCCATCTTCTCGAGCTTGTGCGAGGAGTTGGTCGGGATGATCGCGTGGTGGTCGCCGACCTTGGCGTCGTCGACGACGCGGCCGAGCGGCAGCAGGTCCAGCCCCGTGACGTACTGGGCGCCCTTGCTGTACTCGGAATGCTCGCCGACGTGCCCGGCGACCTCCTTGAGCTCGGGCACCATGTCGCTCGTCAGGTAGCGAGAGCTCGTTCGCGGATACGTGAGCGCCTTGTGCTCCTCGTAGCAGCGCTGCGCGGCGCCGAGCGTGCGGCGCGCGCTGAAGCCGTAGCGCGTGTTGGCCTCCCGCTGTAGCGACGTGAGGTCGTAGAGCAGCGGCGCCTTCTCGGTGCGCTTGGTCTTCTCAAGTTTGGTGATCTCTCCGCGCTGGCCGCGGGCCGCGGCGGCGACCGCCTCGGCCTCTTGCGCGGTGGCGATACGCGGCTGGGCGCCAGCGTGGAAGCGGCCCTCGTAGGCGCGGTTGCCCTCGGCGTCGAACTGCGCGTCCACCAGCCAGTAGGGCTCGGGGACGAAGGCCCGGATCTCTTCCTCGCGGCGCGTGAGAATCGCCAGCGTCGGCGTCTGCACGCGGCCCAGCGAGACAGCGCCGTCAAACGACGAGCGCAGGCGGATCGTCGCCGCGCGCGTGGCGTTCATCCCGACGATCCAGTCGGCCTCTGACCGTGAGCGGGCGGCGTCCTGAAGCTTGGAGAGCTCCTCGCCGTCGCGCAGGTTGTTGAAGCCCTCGCGCATCGCGTCGTTGGTCATCGAGTTCAGCCACAGGCGCTGCACGGGCTTCTTGGCGCCGGCCTTCTCGTACAGGTAGGCGAAGATCAGCTCGCCCTCGCGGCCGGCGTCGCAGGCGTTGATGACCAGGTCGACGTCGTCGCGGCGCAGCAGCGTCTTGACCACCGTCATCTGCTTCTGGGAGCGCTCGTCGCGCACGACCAGCTTGAACTTGGCCGGCACGATCGGCAGATCGGCCATGCGCCACTTCTTGAACTTGTCGTCGTACTCGTCGGGCTCGGCGAGCTGCACGAGGTGGCCGACGGCCCAGCTGATGATGTGCTCGGGGCCCTCGAGCCAGCGCTCGGTCTTCTCCCCTGCGCCGGACTTCTTCTCGAAGGGCCCGGGCAGGATCCGTGCGAGGTCACGTCCGACGGACGGCTTCTCGGCGATGACGAGGATCTTTCCCATGTGACGCGGGAGCGTAGCGACCGGACCCGCGAGCCGCCCGGCCTGTTGCGATGTTGGCACAGGTTTCTCAGCCGGCGCATGGGCCGGTCGAGACCGACCGCCCCGCTGGCGCCGCGCCGCCTAGGACCCGCGCGACGATCGCGTTGGGCACGCCGTAGCCCCCATGGCGCGTGGTTCCGGTCGATTGCGCGAAGACCGTCGTCAGCACGCGACCCGCCGTGTCGACCAGCGGACCGCCGGAATTGCCCGGCCGCACAACGCCGCGGAAGGTCGTCATCTGCCGCGTGACCGGGCCGTTGCCATAGGCGTCGGTGGAGACCACCGCGCGCGTCTGACCTAGACGGCCCGCGCGGACGCTGTAGGGGCCGTTCTGCGGAAAGCCGAGGATCGCGGCCTCCGCGCCCACCGGCGGGTCGCTGACAAGCGTCAGGGCCGGCGCGTTCAACCCCGCCACGCGCAGCACCGCGATGTCGTTGGTGGCGTCGAAGGCCACCGCGGTCGCGTCGAGCCGCGCCCCAACCCCACGCACCTGGACCACCGTGTCCTCCTCGCCGGCGACGACGTGCGCGTTGGTCACCACGAGCCCTTTGCCCACCACCCAGCCCGAGCCCTCGACGCCCAGCCCGCAGGCCGTGCCCAGAATCCGCACGACGCTGCCGGCCACCGCGGCCACGTCGGGATCCCGAGCAATCGCCGCGCTCGGCGCCGGCACGTCGGCCTCCGGCCCGTCGATGTGCGGGAAGGGGTCGATGCGCGCCAGCGCGTTGAGGACCGACCCCGATGGCGGCAGCACGGCGTTGAGACGCTGCAGGATCTCTGACCGCTGGATGTCGCGCCGCAGCTGCCGTACGCCCGGCGTCTGCAGCGCCACGGCGCCGACGATCCACGCCAGGCCGAGGGCAATCGCCGCGCTGAGCAGGGCGCCGAGGAAGCCGTCAAGCGTCCGCACACCCGGTATCGGGACGCTGCGGCGCAGCAGGAACCCGGCGCTCTCGAACAGCCCGGCGAAGATCGATCCGCCGGCGACCGCCCCAACCAACGACACCAGCGGCGCGTACGGCGACGACGAGCCGTCCGACAAAAGCGCCGGGCCCACTCGGCTTCCGAGGAACGCACCACCGGCGAAGCCCGCGAGCGCGAACGCGCCCGCGACGAACCCCTGCCTCCACCCGATGGTGGCCATCACGATCGTGAAGGCGACGATCAGCCAATCGATGCGCGTCAACCGGAGGGAGCGTAGATGGTCGATCCCCCATCGGCCATCTCAACTGCGGCGCGCGTCAGTACCTTCCACGGCGATGCCAGAGCCGCACCGTCCCTCGCGCACCCAGGCGCGCGTGCGTCGTGCCGTGGCGATCGGCGCCGTCGCAGTCGCGGCCTTGGGCATCGGCATCGTGTGCGCGAGCACCGGCGGGCCGAGCGAGCGCGACGCCGTGCAGCGCTTCGCCCACGCCTGGGACCGCCGCGACTGGGTGGCGATGCGCCGGGAGGTCACCTCCGACGCACAGAACCGCTACCAGCCCGGCACCTTCGCCCGGCACTACACCGACGCGGCGGCCACCGCGACAATCTCCTCGCTGAAGACCGGCCGGCCGCGCGAGACCGACGACGGTCGCTGGCACGTGCCGGTCGTCCTCCGGACCCGCGCGTTCGGGACCTTCCGCGACAACGTCGCCCTCGATGTCGTCAAGGACGGCGACGTGCCGCGCATCGCCTGGACGCCGCAGCTCGTCTTCCCCGGCCTCGGCGCCGGTGAGCAGCTGCGGCGGACCACGCAGATGCCCGAGCGCGCCGACCTCCTCGCGCGCGACGGCACGCCGCTGGCCCAAGGCCCCGACCGCAGCTCGCCGCTCGGTGCCACCGCGCAGGCGATCGTCGGCGCGCTGGGCCCGATTCCCGCCGACCACAAGGCACTCGATGCGGCGCTCGGCTACCCCGAGGGCGCACAGGTCGGCATCAGCGGCCTAGAGCGGGCGTTCGACGAGCGCCTGGCCGGCACGCCAGGCGGCGAGCTGCGCGCCGGCGTCCGGCTGCTCGCACAGCGCGCGCCGCGCAAGGCGGCGGCGGTCCGCACGACGATCGCGCCCAAGATCCAGGAGGCGGCGGTCACCGCGCTGGCCGGGCGCCTCGGCGGCGTCGTGGCGATCCGGCCCAAGACCGGCGAGATCCTCGCCGCCGCCGGGATCGGCTTCAGCGGCCTGCAGCCCCCAGGCTCGACCTTCAAGATCATCACGGCGACCAGCGCCTTGGAGAACGGCGTCGCCAAGCCGACCGACACGTTCCCGGTCCAGACCGCGGCGACGCTAGAGGGCGTCGAGCTGCAGAACGCCAACCGCGAGTCGTGCGGCGGGACGCTGGCGGTTTCTTTCGCGCTGTCGTGCAACTCGGTCTTCGGGCCGCTCGGCGCCAAAGTCGGCGCGGCCAAGCTCGTGGCGACCGCCGAGCGCTTCGGCTTCAACACGCCGACCGGGATCACCGGCGCGGCGACCGCGTCGATCCCGCCGGCCAACGAGATCGGCGACGACCTCGCGGTCGGCTCCAGCGCGATCGGCCAGGGCCGTGTGCAGGCGACGGCGTTGCAGATGGCGATCGTCGCCGCGACGATCGGCCTGCGCGGCCGCCGGCCCGACGTCACGTTGGACCCCGAGCGCTGGAAGGTCGCGCCGACCTATACCGCCACGAGCACCAAGGTCGCACGGCAGGTCGAGAAGCTGATGCTCGGCGTGGTGCGCTTCGGCACGGGCAAGGTCGCCGCGATCCCCGACGTCAAGGTCGCGGGCAAGACCGGCACGGCCGAGCTGAAGTCGACGCAGACCTGCGAGCCGGAGCCGGATAATCCGGAGTCCTGCTTGGATCAACAGGCGTCGGACACGACCGACACCGACGCCTGGTTCTCGTCCTACGCGCCCGCCGGCAGCGGCCGCCCGCGCATCGCGGTCGGCGTCCTGCTCGTCGGCGCCGGCGCCGGCGGCGACACCGCCGCGCCCGCCGCCCGCCAGGTGCTCCTGGCGGGTCTTAAGGGCTAAACGTCCAAGTCGACCGTGGCCTCGCCGTCGCCCTCGGGCGAGGCGATGATGAGCTCTAGCGGGCGGTTGTCGTAGGCCGTGTTGGGGACCTTGAAGAGGATCAAGCCGCCCTGCGTGAGGTTCTCGCGAGCCAACGAGCCCGGCACCGGGATCTGGTCGCCAGCGCCGACCTCGGCCGGCCGATAGGCCACGCGGTTGATGTTGGTGTTGATCGGGATCGGCTTGAAGACCTCACCCGTCGTGTCGCGGATCTCGAAGTCCGCCGCCGACGGATGCGCTTCCTTGGTCGTGTTGAAGACCCGGATGAAGACCGCGAACCACTCCTGGCCAGGCTTCAGCGTCCTGTCGGCCACGGGGATGCCCGTGAGGTAGTCGCGATCCTCAAAATCTGCGGCGTTGAGCTGACGCGAAATCTGGACCTGGTACTTCAGGTCGCCCGTGTTGACGTAGATCCCCTCGGTCTCGCCGACGGTGGGCTCCTTGCCGCCGGATCCACAGGCGGTAAGTGAGGTCGCGGCGGCGAGCGCGACGGCGGTGATGGCGGCGAGACGGCGGAGCTGCATGGCGGGCGCGGACTCTAGCGATTGACGCCGGATTGGAACCGGAAGGCCGAAGCGGGTTTGCGGGCGCCGCCTGCCACGGAGGGCCGCACGCCCCGGTCCAAACCCTCTTCCAGGATGGAGCGCAGGCGGCGCAGCGCCTTCTTGTTCTTGCGCTTCAGCCAGCCGCGTGAGCCGATCTCCATGAGGCGATCCGACAGCAGCTTCGGCTTGGTCTCCAGCGTGAAGGTCACGCGCGTTGTGCCGCCGGAGCCCTCGTCGAGCTCATAGACGCCACGGGTCAAGTTGCGGTTGAACTTGCCGGTGCGGCCGCGCTCGACGATGAGCCGCGGGGCGGCGAGCTCGGTGATCGTCGAATCCGCCCACGTGTAGCGCTTGCCGCGCGCCCGGACCTTGTAGCGGGCGCCCGCGCCGACGCCGTAGCTGTCCTCGCGCGTCAGCCGCCAGTCGACCAGGTAGTGATCGGTGAACTCGGCGTGGTTGGCGATGTCTGCGAGGTACGCAAAGACCGCTTCGCGAGGCCGCGCGATGACCACTTCGACGCTGATGGGATCCACGCAGCGAGAGTCTATCCGCGGGCGCGGCCGCCGGCGGCTCAGGCCGCGTCGGTGATGCGGCGGACCGTGTGGCCGCGTTCGAAGTGGCGCACGAGCTCAACGGCGTCGGGCTCGGTGCGGCGCAGCGGCGTGCATAGCGCACAGACAGTTGACGCGCGGCCGAAGCGGTACATGCGCTCGCCGACCAGCGGCGTGCGTCCACAGTCGGCGCAGATGTGGCGACCCGCGGTCAAGGATCCGACCGACTTGCGCAGCAGGGCAAGCTCGAGATCGGGCTCCGAAAGGGTCTTGAGGGTGCGGGCCATGGGCCTGGGTTCGTCGCGTGCCACGGCGCTCCTTCCACTGCAGCCGACCGTGCCGCAACCCTGGGCACGCTGGCATGCTCAAGGCGTTTGCAGGCCGTTTCGGGCGGGGATGGTGAGCGTTGGCGATGATGGATACGGCGACCTGTCAAAGGATTGACGTCTGGGCTTTCTTGCTTGCCGTTCTGGCAGTAGAGTCGGTCCTCGGGTCGCCAGCCGACGACGAGGGAGTTGGTCGATATGGAGTCCGTGACGTCAGGAACCCTTGCGGGAACAGGGTCCTTTCGCTGTGAGCGGTGTGGGTATGTGGTGACGTTGGCCGCCGCCGATGAGCTGCCGGCCTGCCCCGGCTGCAGCGGCGCGAGCTTTGTCCGCGCCTCGCTGTTTGCCGGCGGGCGCTTCCACCGGCGGCCCGGTGAGGCGCCGAGCGCTGAGCAGCGCGCCGAGTTGGTCGTTGCTGCACGCGCCTTGATCGATACACCGGGCGACTACCTCGCCTACGAGGACCAGGGCCGCCTGCGGGTCGCGCCGCTGGAGAAGGAGTGGACTCGGATCGGGCGCAGCCTCGCCGCCGACATCCGCTTCGACGACCCGACGGTGTCGCGTCGCCACGCGCTGATCGTGCGCCAGCCCGATGGCGTGCGGGTGCTCGACGACCGGTCGCTCAACGGGGTCTTCGTCAACGGCGAGCGCGTCGAGTGGCGGGCGTTGACCGACGGCGACGAGATCGTCGTCGGGCGCTACCGCCTGCAGTTCCTTCACGTGGTTGCGGTCAAGACAGCGACCGCCTCTTAGACTGCAGCGCCAATGGCGCTGAAAATTGCCGTACTGAGCCAAAAGGGCGGCACCGGCAAGACGACCGCCGTCCGGCATCTCGCCGACACCTTTCGGCGTGCCGGCCTGCGCGTCGCTGCGGTCGACCTCGATCCGCAGGGCAACCTGTCGGACTACTTCGACGTCGCCGCCGACGCCGAGCCGACGATCCGCGATGTGCTCGTCGGCGCCGTCAAGGCCAAGGCCGCCCTGCACGTCGCGCCCGACGGCGTCAGCGTCATCCCGTCCAACCTGCTGCTCGCCGAGGCCGAAGTCGCGCTGGCCGGCAAGATGGGCCGCGAGCTGACGCTGCGCCGTGCGCTGAAGCCGATCGACGGCGACTTCGACGTCATCTTCCTGGACTGCCCGCCGAACCTCGGGCTGCTGACCGTCAACGCGCTGGTCGCCGCCGACCACGCACTGCTCAGCGCTGAAGCGCAGTACTTCGCCCTGCAGGGCGTCGAGCAAGCGCTGGAGGTCATCGAGCTCGCGCGCGACGGGCTCAACCCGGACTTGGACTGGCTCGGCGTCGTGCTGACCATCGCCGACCTGCGCACCGTGCACTCCCGCGAGGCTCAAGCAGGCCTCAAGGAGCACTACGGCGACAAGCTGCTCACCACCGCCGTGCGCCAGTCGATCGCCTACGCCGAGTCCGCCGAGCGCGCCGTCTCGATCCTCGACCACCGTCCCGATCTCGGCGCCGACTACCTCGCGCTGGCCGACGAGCTGCTCGGCCGCCTGGCGCTCGACGATGCCCGCAAGCAGCTCAAGCCGCTCGTCGACGCCTCCGGAAACGGCGCCGCGCCCCGATGAGCCATCGCCGTGCCGTGTTGGGAGGCGCCGCGGCGGCGCTCCTGGCGCTCGCCGTCGCAGGCTGCGGCGCTGACGTCGAGCCGTCCCAGGACGGCGCGACCATGACCGCTACGACCCCGACGCTCACCACGACGCCGACGGCTCCCGCGCCGCAGAAGCCATCGTCGGCCGCACGCGCATCCAAGCTGCGCCCGCCGCTGGCCTTCCACGTGCGCCACCGCGCGATGCTGCGCACGCGCCCCGGCGGCAAGATGGTCGCGCGGATCCGGACCAAGACGGAGTTCAAGTCCCCGACGATCCTCGCCGTCGCGGCGCGCAAGCCCGGCTGGGTCCGGGTCCGCACCTCGCTGAAGCGCCACCACGTGGGCTGGCTGCCGCTGAGCTCCGGCGCGCTCTTTACCCAGCCGCGTTCGCTCGTCATCGACCTCTCGCGCCGGACCCTGACGGTCTTTCACCGCGGTAAGCAGACCGACCGCTACAAGGTGGCGATCGGAACCGACGCGACGCCGACGCCGCGCGGGAAGTTCGCCGTGACCGACCGCCTGCGGACCGGCGACCCCAAGTCGGACTACGGCTGCTGCATCCTCGCGTTGAACGTCCACCAGCCCAAGATCGCCCAGGGCTGGGGCGGCGGCGACCGCGTCGCGATCCACGCAACCCCCCACACCTGGGCGCTCGGTCACAAGGTCAGCCACGGCTGCGTCCGGGCGAGCAACGCGGCGCTGCGTCGCCTGATGGCGCAGGTGCGACTCGGGACGCCGGTGAGGATCCGCGGGTAGTTGTAGGGGTGGGCTCGCGGGTGTGGCGCGGGCGTTGAGGGTGAGCAGTGCGAGGCGCGGGTCGGTGCTGCGCGGCGTGGTTCGTCGGCACCGAGGAGAGCGAGCGGAGCGGGGCTTCGGGGCGTTGGCCTGTCGTCCGCGGGAGCGCGAGAGGGTCGGTCTCGACCTATGCACCGTATGGGTGCTTTTCTCGAGACCGAGTGGCGTCCGTGTCGAGCAAAGGGTCGCAGAGAACCTTTGCTCGACACGGACCGCCCGCCCCGGCGCCAACGGACGACGGACCGGCGCCGCGAGGCTCCGCTGCGCTCACTCTCCTCGGTGCCGACAGTCCACGCTGCGCACCACGACCAGCGCCCCGCACTGCTCACCACAAGCGCCCCGCCCCGCCCGACCACCAACCCCTACAACTCGCGCACGTCCGCCCCATGCGGCTCAAACGGCGCCCGCAGCACCTGCGCCCACTCCCCCGCCTCGCCGCGCAGCGTCTCCATGACCGCGCCGGTCTGCTCGTAGTGGCACCAGACCAGGACGGTCGGGCCGGCGCCGGAGATCGTGGCGCCGAGGGCGCCGAAGGAGGTCGCGCGCTCAACGATCTCCATCGAGCGAGGGAAGAGGTGGGCGCGGTGGGGCTGGTGGAGACGGTCGGCGAGGCCGCGGCCAACGAGGTCCCAGTCGCCGCGGGCCAGGCCGAGCGTCAGCAGCGAGGCGTGGGCGATGTTGGCGACCGCGTCGGCCATCGGGACCGTCGCGGGCAGCGCGGCGCGCGCCTCCTTGGTGCGGACCGCCTGGTGCGGGACGACCAGGATCGCCTCGAGGCCAGCGGGGGCGTCAAAGCGGGTCGGCGCGCCGTCGGCGCAGATCACGAAGCCGCCATAGAGCGCTGCCGCGACGTTGTCGGGATGGCCCTCCAGCTCGCAGGCCAGCGCGAGGACATCGGCGTCGAGCTCGAAGAGGTGGTCGGCAGCCAGCAGCCCTCCGACGTAGGCGGCCGCGCTCGTCCCCAACCCACCCGAGAGCGGAATGTCGGAGCGGATCCGAAACTCGAACCGGTCCGGCGGGTGCAGCCGCTCGAAGCCGCGGACCGCGAGGTTGCGCCGGTCGGTGGCGATCGCGAGGTCGGTGACGACCGCAAAGCGTCCGGTCTCGACGACCTCGATCTCGGTGTGGATCGCGAGCGCCGCAGCGAACGCGTCGAAGCCCGGCCCGAGGTTGGCCGAGGACGCGGGGACGCGGACAAGGCGACGGCGCTCCATTCGGCGCCCGACCCTAACGGCCGGCGGGACTCAGTGCTGATATCCGACCAGCTGGCGCGGGCTCAGGCCGCTCAGGCGGCGCGCCTCGCGCGAGAGGTGCGATTGGTCGGCGTAGCCCGCGCGCGCCGCGGCGCCCGCCAACTCGACGCACGGAAGCGCCAGCTCGTCCATAAAGCGCTGGAAGCGCAGAACGCGCTGCAGCGTCTTGGGCGCGTAGCCGACGTCGTGAACGAAGCGGCGCTGGAGCTCGCGCTCGCTGATGTAGGCCTTGGCCGCCGCGTCGGCGACGGTGACCGCCGCGCGGTCGAGCACCGCAACCGCCTCGCGCACCGCGGGGTCGGGCAGCTCATCGGTGCCGTCGATGCGCCGCGCCAGCTGATGGGCCAGCGCGGCGACGCTCGCGCGTGCGTCCGGCGCGGCGCTCAGCGCACCGTCCAGACGGGCGGCGAAGCGCGGGTCAATCGCGTCGAGGTCGACGTGACGGTCGACCATCTCCGACGCCGGGGTGCGCAGCAGGTACGGCGCTGCGCCCGGGTGAAACGTGGCGCCGAAGGCGACCATGCGCCCCAGCGGCGGCGGCCGCAGCGCCTGGCGCGACGGCCCGGCGATGCGCGTCCCGAGGCCCGCGATCCAGACGAAGTGCACGCGCCCGTCAGGCAGCAGCCGACGCCCCTCGGGCGGTGGCGGTCCCTCGATGCGGCTCACCCACAGCCGTTCCACGAACCGGCGCAGCGCGGGCGCCGGGCGGAACTCGACGTAGGAGTTGCCATTCCCGTCGCTCATCGCGGCTTCGAGGCTACCCATCGTGGTGATGGAGGAACAGGCGCTCGGGGTCGCGGGCGTCGCGCAGCGCGGTGAGGCGATCCCAGACACCGGGCGGGTAGCCGGTCGCGGGGTCGGTGCCGAGGGCGGCGGAGGACAGCAGCGTGCGGCGTGCCGCGAAGGGCGCCAGGCGCTCGCGGACAATCGCCAGCGCCGTGGTGACCGCGGCGGCCGCCTGCGCGTCCTCCGCCCTGCCAGCGGCAAAGAAGGCCCAGCCGGCGTCGATGCCGCCGACGGCGGCGTCGCGCGCGGGCGCGCGCCGCAGCGCGCCGCCGAGCTGGCGGACCTCCATCACCGTCAGCGCCTGCAGCGCCTCGTCCTGCACCAGCCCCGCGACGGCCGCGACCGCGGCGGGCGTCAGCCCGGCCAGCAGGAAGCCAGCTCCGCGCGCGGCACCCGGCGCCTCAGGGTCGCCCGCGACGCGGACGAGATCGCCGGGCGCAACGGGCCCGACGTCATCGAGCAGGACGCTGTCGCCACCGCGCAGCGGCGCTAACAGGCGCTCGCCGTCGGCGTGCGGCCCAAGGTGGGCGGCGATGACGACCGCGATGCGCCGACCGCGGATCGACTCCGGGATCACGTCCAGCGGCGGCAGCGACAGCACGCGGAAGACGAGGCTCAGCGCGTCCGGCGCGCTCAGCGCTACGCGGCGCGCCTGCTCCAGGACCTCACCCGCACGCTCGGCCGGCCAGGCGATCATCCCGGCGCAGATGTTGTCGACTGGGTGCAAGGCGACGGTCAGCGACGTCACCACGGTACCGCGGCCACCACCGCCGCGCAGGGCAAAGAGCAGGTCGTCGTCGGCCTGCACCAGCTCGCCCGAGGCCGTCACGACCTCCGCGCCGAGCAGCCCCGCCGCAGCGGTCCCGTGGGTCCGGCTCAGCCAGCCGAGGCCACCGCCGAGCATCAGGCCGGCAACGCCAACGCTAGGCGCGAGCCCGAGCACCGGCGCGAGACCGTGCTCGGCGGCCGCTGCCGCCAGCGCACCGGCCGTCACGCCCGCACCGATCGTCGCGGTCCGCGCCGCCGGGTCGACGGCGATCGCGTCCAGGCCCGCGGTCTTCAGCAAGATCGCGCCGCGCAGCGCGTCGAGCCCTAGCGCCTCGGCGCCGTGGCCCGTCGCCTGCGGCGCGACGCGCACGTCGGTGGCCAGCGCGTGGCGCACGATCGCCTGGACGTCAGCGGCCGACGCCGCCTCGGCGACTGCGGCCGGCCGCTGGTCGACCGCCAAGTTCCAGCCCAGGCGGGCGTCGTCGTAGCCGTCGTCGCCCGGGGAGACGAGACGGCCATGGAGGGTGGGGAGCGTGGTCATGCCCACCATCCTGCCGCCTCTGTCGGCGGCCGTCTTGAACGAATCGGACGACGCGCCGCCGTCAGCTGAGCGGCAACTGCTCCAGCAGTCCGCAGAGCTCCAGCACCCCGCGGGCGTCAGGCGGGGTGTTGACGATCGTCAGCTCCCAACCCTCGCGCTCGGCGCGGCGCCAGCTGCCGAGCAGCAGCGCGACGCCGGTGGAGTCAAAGAAGGTGACGTCCCGGAGGTCGATGAGGACGTGGGCGATACCACCGCCCGCGGCCAGCGCCTCCAGGTGGTCGGCGACCAGCGGCGCGGTCGCGAGGTCGATGGCGCCAGCGGGCGCGAGCGACACGGTGTCGCGGTGGTGACCGACGGTGACGGAGAACTCTGAAGGGGGATAGCTCATGACGGGCCTCCCTCCCTGAAACGCAGGCGCGGGCAGAATCACGCGCGAACTTCGTGCATGTTCCCGAAAGTCAGAGCTTAGAAACCGGTGTGTCAGCCCAGGACGGCGTGCTCTACGGCGTTCAACTCTGGCTCGCACGGCACCACCGAGCCCGCCTGCATCAGCGCCGTCTGCGGATCCTTGAGGCCGTGGCCGGTGAGGACGCAGACGATCCGCGTGACGCCTTCGGGCGCGCCGTACTTCAACAGTCCGGCGACGCCCGCAGCGCTGGCCGGCTCGCAGAAGACGCCCTCGCCAGAGGCTAGGAAGCGGTAAGCGTCGAGGATCTCCTCGTCGCTGACCGCGCGCACCATGCCGCGCGAGGCGGTCATCGCCGCCATCGCCTCCTCCCACCGCGCCGGGTTGCCGATGCGGATCGCGCTGGCGATCGTCTCCGGGTTCTCGACCACGCGCCCTTCCACCAGCGGCGCGGCGCCCGCGGCCTGGAAGCCGAGCATCCGCGGCGAGTGGGTGGGATCGATCTCCTGGAAACCCTTCCAGTAGGCGGTGACGTTGCCCGCGTTGCCGACCGGGATGCAGAGCGCGTCGATCGAGCCGATCTCCTCGTGGATCTCAAACGCCGCCGTCTTCTGCCCCTCGATCCTGAAGGGGTTGACGCTGTTGACGAGCGCGATCGGCTGGCGGTCGCAGACCTCGCGCACGAGCTTGAGCGCCACGTCGAAATTGCCCCGCAGCGCGATCACTCTCGCGCCATGCATGAGCGCCTGGGCGAGCTTGCCGGTAGCGATCTTGCCCTCGGGGACGATCACCGCGCCGCGGATGCCCGCGCGCGCCGCATAGGCCGACAGCGACGCAGCGGTGTTGCCCGTCGAGGCGCACAGCACGGCTTCGGAACCGTTGCGCACAGCGTCGCTCACCGCGCAGGTCATCCCGCGGTCCTTGAAGGAGCCCGTCGGGTTGGCGCCCTCGATCTTGAGGAAGACCTCGGCGCCGACGCGGTCGCCCAGCCGCGGCGCCGGGACCAGCGGCGTCGAGCCCTCCTGCAGCGAGACGACGGGGTCGTCAGGCGCGAAGGGCAGGCGGTCGCGGTACCGCTCGATCAGACCGGGCACAGGCTTCTCAGAACTCCTCATCGATGACGCGAATAGCGCGCGGGCGCGAGCGCACGAACTCCAGGCCGGCGATCAGCTCGACCGCCGCGAACAGCTTGGACTCCAGCACCGGGTGCAACACCATCACCAACCGAGCGTTGGACCCCAGCCCCTTCTGCACGAAGGACTTCACGCTGATGTCCTGCAGCCCCAGGATCTGGGCGAGCTGGGCCAGGACGCCGGGCTCGTCGGCGACCTCGACGTGCAGGTAGAAGGCGCTGGTGACGTCGGCGACGATCTTCAGCCGCGTCGAAGGCTCCGGCGTCGACGCGGGCGGGATCATCGCGCTGATGACGTCGCCGAGGACCGCGGAGGCCGTCTGCGGGCCGCCGGCACCCGGGCCGCTGAGCGTGATCTCGGTGATGGCCGGCGACTCGATCGTCACCGCGTTGAAGGGCCCGTTGATCGACGCCAGCGGATGCGCGCCGTAGAGGAACGCCGGGTGGACGCGGACGCTGAGGCCGCCATCGACGCGCTCGGCCGTGCCGATCAGCTTGAGCCCGAGGCCCAGCTCGCGGGCGTACTCGAGGTCGTCGGCGGTGAGGTGCTCGATGCCCTCGTAGGGGATCTCGGCGAGGCTCACCGGCGTGTCGAACGCCAGCCGCGCCAGGATCGCCATCTTGGCGGCGGCGTCCTTGCCGGTGACGTCGTCGGTCGGGTCGGCCTCGGCGTAGCCGAGCTCCTGAGCCTCGGCCAGCGCGTCGGCGTACTCGGCGCCGGTCTCGGCCATCCGGCTCAAGATGAAGTTCGTGGTGCCGTTGACGATCCCGTGCAGGCGCTCGACGTGAGCGCCGGCCAGCGACTCCTGCAGGACCCTCACAACGGGGACGACGCCGCCGACCGCGGCCTCGAAGCGCAGCTGCACGCCGTGCTCGCGCGCAACCGTCCACAGCTCCTCGCCGTGCTCGGCCAGCAGCTGCTTGTTGGCGGTGACCACGTGCTTGCCGGCGGCCATCGCGCGCACCACGTACTCGCGCGCCGGCTCCAGGCCGCCCATCAACTCCACCACCAAGTCGGAGTTGTTGAGGATGTCGTCGAAGTCGCCCTCGCTGCGACGCAGGACGCCGGTGACCTCGGGGCGCAGGCCGGTGATGTTGGCGACGTGGTCAGCACGCTGCGCGACGAGGTCGGCGAACGCGCCGCCGACGGTGCCGCGGCCGAGCAGGCCGATGCGGAACGGGTCGGACATTCAGACGTCCCTCCGAGTCAGGTCCTCGTAGCTCTCGCGGCGCACGACCGCGCGCGCCTTGCCATCGCCGACGAAGACGATCGGCGGCCGGGGCAAGCCGTTGTAGTTGTTGGCCATCGCGTGGCCGTAGGCGCCGGTGACGGGCACGGCGATGAGGTCGCCCGGCTGGGGGGCGGGCAGGTCGACGTCGGCGATGATGATGTCGCTGGACTCGCAGTGCTTGCCAGCGAGGTGGACGGGCGTCGGGTGCATGGGGTCGGTGTGCGGCCGGCCGATCACCATCGCCTCGTAGCGGGCGTCGTAGAGCATCGGACGCAAGTTGTCTGACATGCCGCCGTCGACGGCGACGTAGTCCACCACGTTGCGCTTGACCGACTCCACCGTGTAGAGCGTGACGGTCGACTGGGCCACGAGCGCACGACCCGGTTCATCGGCGATCCGCTTACCCTCGCCAAGGATCTCGCGCATGAGCGACACCTTGCGCTCGACGTAGTCCTCGATCTCCGGCGCAGACTGCTCGTGGCTGTAGGCGACGCCGAGGCCGCCGCCCATGTTGTAGGTCCTGAAATCACCGAGCTGCGCGACTGCTTCGAGCGCAGCCCGAAACGGCGCGAGGTCGAGGATCTGCGAGCCGATGTGGAAGTGCAGGCCGTCGAGGTCGAGCTTGTCGGAGCGTTGCGCGCGCTCGATCGCGATCGCGGCGTCGGCCGGGTTGAACCCGAACTTGGTGTTCGGCCCGCCGGTGGAGATCTTGGGATGCGTGTCGGGGCTGACGCCGGGCGCGACGCGCAACAGAATCCGTTGGCGCGCGCCGGTCGGGATCAGCCGCTCCAGGCGCTCCAGCTCGACGAGGTTGTCGACGACGATGTCCCCGATGCCGGCATCCAGCGCCATCTGCAGCTCGGCCTCGCTCTTGGCGTTGCCGTGCAGGTGGATCTTCTTGGGGTCAAAGCCGGCGTTGAGCGCGAGGTGCAGCTCGCCGCCCGAAGCGACATCGCAGGCCAGGCCTTCCTCGGCGAACAGCCGCAGGACCGCCGTGGCCGGAAACGACTTGGAGGCGAAGTGGACCTCGAAGTCGTCGGTGCGCGCCGCGAACGCCGCCAGGAAGCGCCGTGCGCGGGTCCGGAGGTCCTCCTCGACCACGATGTAGGCGGGCGTGCCGAACTCGCGAGCGAGCGCGTTGGCGTCGCAGCCGCCGAGCTGCAGGACGCCGTTGGCGTCGAGGGTCGTGCCCAAAGGCCAGACATGAGAGATAGAGGTTTGCGTGGTCGCCATCGGCGGGGCGGCATGATGCCACGCCATGCGCACCGTTCGGGCTGAGCCACCCGTCGAGACCGGAGAACTTGACGGCCTGGCATGGGCGCGGTTCGCTCCGGCAGACCGTGAGGCGACCTCCGGCGTCGTCCTGCTGCATGGCGCGGACTCGCACAAGGAGAGCCATTTCGACTTCGCCCGCGCGTGTGCTGGCGGCGGGTTGGCGGTGCTCGCTTTTGACGCGCGCGGGCACGGCGCGAGCCCCGGCCCGCTGGATGGCCGGGCGATCGACGACGTCGCTCGGATGGCCGACCTGCTGCGCGAGCGGGCCGGTGTGGATGCGGTCGGGTTGCGCGGCTCGTCGATGGGCGGCTACCTCGCCCTGGTCGCCGCCGCGGAGGCCCGCGCGGCCGCGGTCGTCGCGATCTGCCCAGCGTCGGCGGCCGGGCTCGCGGTCGGCGTTCGCGCGCAGCGGTTCGACTTCGCGGTCGATCGGGATGAGGTCGTGGCGCTGCTGGGCGCCCACGATGAGACGGACGCGGCGCGCGCCCTGGACGTGCCGTTGCTGCTGCTGCATGCCGAGGGCGACGAGGTCGTGCCCGTCGAGCACTCGCGCGCGCTGCACGCGGCGGCGCCGGCGTCCAAGCTGGTCGTGGTGCCGGGTGGGCATCATCGCTCGGTCCAGCACGACGTGGAACTGCAGGGTGTCGCGGTGCGGTGGCTGGCGCGGGCGATGCGGGTGTGAGGGGCGCTGGGTGCGCGGCGTGGGGCGGCGCGGGGGCTTGTGGTGAGCAGTGCGAGGCGTTGGTCTTGGCGCGTGGCGGGGTCTGTCGGCACCGAGGAGAGTGAGCCGGGTTGGCAGCTCGAGGCGCCCGGGGTCGTCCGCTGACGCCCGGGCCGGGGTCCGTGTCGAGCAAGGGTCCACGGAGTTCACTCCATCTTGCGCAAAGCACCCATACGGTGCATAGGTCGAGATGGACGCGCTGCGCCCCGGCCTACAAGTACGCCATCGGGTTCTGCACCGCGCCGTTGATCCGCACCTCGAAGTGCAGATGCGGCCCGGTCGAGAACCCGGTCGAGCCCGACAGGCCGATGACCTGGCCCTGGGAGACCTGCTGGCCGACGCGCACCTTGAGCACCGACTGGTGCCCGTAGCACGACGACAGCGACGCGGTGTGCTGCAGGCAGATGTAGTTGCCGTACCCGCCGACCCAGCCGGCGATCGCGACGCGGCCGCCGTCGGCGGCGCGGATCGGGGTGCCGGTCGGCACGGCGATGTCGATGCCCGGGTGGCAGGACTCCCAGGAGCGCGACTCGCAGAAGGGCGAGGTGAGCGTGCCGTTGACCGGCCAGATAAAGCGGCCGCTGCCGCCCTTGATCGGCCCGGCGGGCAGGCCCGCGCCACCCTGCAGCTGCGCCTGAACCTTGGCGGACTCCTTCTGGAGCTCGCTCAGGTGGTTCTCCAGCGACTTGCGCTCGGTGCGGACCTTGCGCAACGCGGTGGCCTTGCCGGCCCGCGTCTGCGCGTAGCCCACCCGCGTGCCGATCAGCTCGTTCTTGACCGCGGCGACCTCGTCGCGGCGCTTGAGGACGATCGCGGTCAGGCGCTGCTGACGGGCCTCCAGCTTGTCCAGGCGCGCGGCGGTGCTCGTCGCGTCGGCCTTCGCGTCGCGGACGAGCTTGATGACGGTGTTGTCCTGGTCTTGGATGCGCCCGAGGAACTCGCCGCGCTCCAGCAGGTCGGCGAAGCCGTCGGAGTTGAGGACGACGGTCATCAGGTCGGGCTTGTCGGCCGTGTAGAGCTCGGCCAGGCGCCGCGACAGGATCTTGCGCCCCTCGGCCAGGCGCACGCGCAGCCGGGCAAGGCGAGCCCGCTCGCTGCGCAGCTCCTTCTGGGTCTGCACCAGCTCGGCGCGGCGCGCGTCCAGATCGTCCTGGATGCGGCCCTCGCGGGTCTGCAGCTTGCTGATCGACCCCTGCAGCCGCTTGATCTTGCTCGACCAGCGCTGGATGTCGGACGTCAGGACGTGCTCGGTGCCCTTGCGGCGGCCGATCTTGCCCCGGGTCGTCTCGATCTTCTTCTGCAGGGAGGCGGCGCGGCCCTGGGGCGTGGTGGCCTGCGAGCCCAGCGGCAGGACGAGCCACAGCAAGGCGCAGAGGACCAGCGGCAGGACGGCACCGGCCAACAAATGGCGCAGGCGCATGCGGCGCGCATGGTAGGCGGCGTGGCCCGCCAGCCTGCAAGTCACCGTGCGGGCAGGGGCTTCCCAGCACGCCTTCAGCATTCCCTAATGCGAGCGGACTACCCTTAGACCCATGAACACGTCGTTCGGCCGGGACACGGGCCTGCAGGTGCGGATGCTCACCACGATGCTTCTGCTCGGCCTGGTCTACATCGTCTTCTTCGCCGTGCTGTTCGCCAGCGCGGGCGGGGCGATCGCGCTAATCGGCTGCGGGGCGTTCCTCGCCTTCCAGTTCTTCGGCTCCGACAAGCTCGCGCTGCGCTCGATGGGCGCCCAGGAGGTCTCGCCGCAGGAGGCCCCCGAGCTGCACGCGATGATCGAGCGCCTCTGCGTCCAGGCCGACATCCCCAAGCCGAAGATCGCCGTCGTCGCCTCGCCGGTGCCCAACGCCTTCGCGCTGGGCCGCTCGCAGAAGACCGCGACGGTCTGTGCCACCACGGGGGTCATGGACCTGCTCTCCCCCGCCGAGCTCGAGGCCGTGATGGCCCACGAGATCACCCACATCGTCAACCGCGACGTGATGATCATGACGCTCGCGGGCTTCTTCGCCTCGATCGCGTCGATGATCGTCCAGTTCGGCTTCCTCTTCGGCGGTGGCGGCCACGGCGGCTACAGCGACGACGAGGACGGCCCAAGCTTCATGGCCATCATCTTGGTCTCCGCGATCGTCTGGGTCGTCAGCTTCTTCTTGATGCGGATGCTCTCGCGCTACCGCGAGTTCGCCGCCGACCGCGGCGCCGCGGTCATCACCGGCCGCCCCTCGGCGCTCTCGTCGGCGCTGATGAAGCTCAGCGGCGTCAACGACCGCATCCCGCAGTCTGACCTGCGCGCCCACGCCGAGATGAACGCGTTCTACATCGTGCCGGCCAGGGTCAAGGGCTCGCTCTACAACCTGTTCTCCACGCACCCGGCGATGGAGAAGCGCATCGAGGCGCTGTCGCGGCTGGAGACCCAGCTGCAGAGCGGCGGCCGGATCAGCGACGCCGCGCTGGCCTCCTAGTCCATGGGCCTGTTCGACGCGCTGCTGGGCCGCAGCAAGGTCAAGGGCCCTGCGCCCGACCGCCTCTTTGCGATCACGACCGCCGCGATCGCGCTGGAGACCGGGCCCGGGATCAAGACCCGCGGCTCGGCCGCGATCGTCTTCCAGCCGCTGGCGACCGGCGACTTCGCCCAGATCGTCAAGGAGATGGAGGAGGTCGTGCGCGGCACCGGCGAGGAGACCGGGACCACGCTGACGACCAGCGACGACACCTTCGGCTACCGCTGGATGATCCTGCACGACGACGACATCGAGGATCTCGCGGTCGGCATCAACGCCGTGAGCGACGCGCTCGCGATCGGCGGCTACGGCAACCGCGTGCTCTGCGCGGTCTTCGCCTTCGAGCAGGGCGACGGCCACCCCGTCTACTTCATCTACAACTACAAGCGCGGCACGTGGTACCCGTTCGTGCCGGCGGGCGGCGACCAGCAGCGCAGCACCGAGCGCGAGCTACAGATCAAGGCCCAGGTGGGCAGCGAGCTGCCGGTCGAGCAGGAGCTCGAACGCTGGTTCCCCTTGTGGGGCATCCCCATTTAGTCGCGCAGGATCGCGAGCAGCGCCACGTCGTCGGTCCAGTCGTCCTCGTCGGGCGGCGCGAGCGCCTCAAGGACGCGATCGCACATGGCCTCGATGCTCGGTCCGGCTGAGGCCGCGACCTGGCGCAGCGCCTCAAGGCTGACGTCGAGACGCTCGTCGCGCCGCTCCACGAGCCCATCGGTGTAGAGCAGGAGCCGCGCGCCGGCTGGCAGGTGATGCTGCTCGGCTCCCCGCTGCGCGACGCCGGAGCCCAGCGGCGGTCCCAGCGCACCGGTGATCAGTTGCGCCCCGCCCGCGTCGACCAAGATCGCCGGCGGATGGCCGGCGCTAGCGATCGCCATCTCGCCGTCGGCGTCGATGATGATGAACATCGCCGTTGCGGTGACGTCCATCGCCACGACGAAGCGATCCAGCCGCGCGAGCACGCTGCCTGGCGCGTCGTCCTCCAGCGCGTAGGCGTGCAGCGCGGCGCGGACCTGGCCCATTGCCGCCGCGGCGGCCAGCCCCTTGCCGGCGACATCGCCGATCGCCAGCCCGACGCGCTCGCCCGGCAGGACGACCGCGTCATAGAAGTCCCCGCCGACCGGCCCGCCGGCGCCACGCGGCAGGTAGCGCGCGGTCAGCCGCAGGCCCGCGGCCGACGGCAGCATCCGCGGCAGCAGCGAGCGCTGCAGCGTCTCGGCCAGGTTGCGCTCGCGCTCGCGCAACTGGGCGTGGCCGATCGCCAGCGCGGCGCGCGCGCCGACGGCCTCCAGCAGCCGCAGGTCGTCGGGGCCAAAGCGCCCGATCTCGCTCGTCGACACATGCAAGACGCCGATGACCTCGCCATCCAGGCGCAACGGCACCCCGGCCAGTGAGCCGCGGAAGCGGCGGTGCTCGACCGCGAGGCCGTCGACGGCGGCGATGTCGTCGAAGATCAATCCCCGCCCACCGCCGGCGATCGCGCCCGAGACGCCCGTGCCGATCGGCGTGACATCGCCGACGATGTCCATGTTCAACGTCGCCCGCACCCGCAGCGCGCGGTGGTCGTCGTCTTCGATCAGCAGCACCGCCGCCCGCTCGGCGTCCAGCGCATCGCGGGCGAGGCCGAGCAGGCGGTGCAGCGCGACGTCGAGGCTGGTGGCGGTGAAGCCCGCGAGCACCACCGCCTCCAGCCGCTTGAGGCGCTTCTCGGCCTCCTCGGCGCGCCGGTGCGGCAACTACGCCGGGTCGGGCACGAGGCCCTCGCCGGTGAAGTCCGCACCCGCCTCGGCATAGCTCAGATCCGCGGGCGGCAGGATGATCTCCGACGGCCGCAGATCGTCCTCGCCGGTCCGCGTGCCGTTGTCGCGCACGAAGGCCAAGAGCTCGTCGAAGGCGGCGCGCCAGCCGGCCTCGTCATCGCGGTCGACGGCCGCGACCGCGGCGTCGTCGAGCTGGTTGAGCTGGTCGTGGAGCTCGTCGGCGAGCTCGTACTGACCCTCCTCGGAGATGCGGACGATCACGCCTGGCCCTCTTCCAGCTGCTTGGAGTCGGTGGGCGTTGAGCCCGATCCGAGCTCCGCCTTCATCTTGGCCAACTCGTCGTCGACCACCGCACCGCTCGACAACTCCTTGAGCTGGCGGTCGATGTCGTCGTCGCCACCCTCGCCGAGCTGGGTGAGGTCCTCGAACGCGCCCGAGGCCTCCAGCTCGCCGACCGCGTCGGCGCGCGCCTTCATCTGCTCGGTCTTGTCGACCGCGCGCTGCATCGCCAGGCCGACGTCGGCCATCTCCTCGCCGACACCGGTCGCCGCCTCGGAGATCCGCACCTGCGCCTCAGCGGCCGAGTACTGCGCCTTGATGACTTCCTTCTTGGTGCGGAAGGCCTCGATCTTGGTGGTCAGCTTCTGCTGGGAGTCGATCAGCTTCTGCTGCTGGGCCTCCAGCTCGCCGACCTGCGAGTCGAGCCCCTGCAGCTCGGTCTGCGCGACGTTCTTGCGCTCCAGCGCGACGCGGGCGAGCTCCTCGTTGCCCTGCGACAGCGCCTGGCGCGCCTGCGTGTCGAGCTTGACAACTGACTGCTCGAGCTTGGAGGACTGCATCTGCAGCCGCTTCTTCGCTGTAACGACGTCAGCAATGCCCTTCTTGACGTTCTGCAGCGACTCCAGCTGCTTCTGGTAGCTGTAGTCCAGCGTCTCCGCCGGGTCCTCGGCGCGGTCGAGGAGCTTCGAGATCTTTGCCTTCACGACCGTCGAGAAACGGCCACTTACGCCCGCCATCGGGCCTCCGTACAGATCGTGGGAAAGGGGTTCGGCCTAAGCCTAGCCCCTGGCCCGTAAAGGTCCGCTAGAAGCCGACGGGATGGCGCGCGGTGAAGCCCTTGGTGCTGCGCAGCACCGGGCGCCAGCGCGGGCCCTTGCCACCGGCGGGATCGCCCGCGGCGCTCGTGTCGAGACGCAGACCGGCGATGACGGCGAAGGCGTGGCCCGGGTTCGTGTAGATCGTGAACCAGGTGCCGGCGCCCTTGGCGCCCCACTTCATGAAGGAGGAGGAGTCCAGCGGCCGCGGCAGCAGGTCAGCGCCGTGCAGCGCGTAGGAGACGGTGCCGGAGCAGTCGTAGCCGCGCGAGAGGAACTTGGCGTTGTGCCCGCCGCCGTAGACGTAGGGCTTGCCGATGATCTCGTTGGCAGCAGCGATCGCGTCCTTGACCTCCTGCGGCGCCGAGACCGGCGCGGCGGCGTAGCCGGTCTCCAGGATGGTCGCGGTCTGCTCGGGGGTGAGCTGCGTCGTGGCCGGGTTGGGCTGGCCGTAAGTGGCGCCGCCGGTGTCAACCGGGACAACAGGCGTCGTCGGGGCCGGGATGCTGCTCGATGGATCTGTACCGCCGGTCACCGTCTGCGCCAGGGCCGCAGGAGCGGCTACCAGCGATGCAGCGATCGTCAGCACAAGGGCATATGCCCGCAAGTCGAATCCTCTTTCGTCGGCCTGCGGGGTTAGCTGACGGGCTAGCGCGGAAAGAGCCTGCGCTTCTCACGGATAACCGTGTGATTCGCCCCAAACAACCTGGGTCCCCCGCCCACTGGCTCCTCACCAGCGGTTCGGCGTGGTCGGAAACCTACACGACGGGGCGGAAAGATGCACATCCACGCCCCGCAATGCAGGTTGCATCCCGTGGTTCGGCGTCACGCGGGGCGTTCCGCACCTCGGAGGTTCGCCTCCGGACGAATGATCCATGAGCGTGTTTGTGATCCCGACCATGGGCGGCGGGGCCGGATCGACGCGTGACGACGGACCGAAGACGTAGCCTGCCGGGCCATGCGTCTTGCGCGAATCGCCGCCGCGGTGCTCGTCGTCGCGTCGGTCGCGGCCGGCTGCGGCCGGGACTCCGACACACCCGACCAGCGCCGCACCACGCCGACCACCGGCGCCAAGGGCACCGAGACGACGGCGGCCCAGGATCTCGGCTTCCCGACGTTCGCCACCAAGAACACGACGCGGATCGGCGGCGCCGACGCGATCGCCGACGCCGCGGCCGCCGCCCGAGCGGTCTACACGGGCACCTCGCGGATCACCCGCCCGCAGGCCGTCGTGCTCGCCGATGACAGCGACTGGCGCGTCGGCCTCGCCGCCTCGGTGCTGATGAGCGCGCCGCTGCGCGCGCCGCTGCTCTACGCCCACGGCGCCGACAAGCTCCCGCCCGCGACCCAGAACGCGCTGACCGCGCTGGCGCCGAAGGGCTCCAAGGAGGCCGGCGGCGCCCAGGTCATCCGGGTCGGCAACGTGCCCGAGCTCAAGGACACCAAGACGACCGATCTGCGTGGCGAAGGCGCCTTCGCGCTCGCCCGCGCCATCGACGCCTTCCATGCCGCCGCGCGCGGGACCACCAGCGATCGCGTCATCGTCGTCGGCGCCGACGCGCCCGAGTACGCGATGCCCGCCGCGGCGTGGGCGGCCAAGGCCGGCGATCCCATCCTCTTCACGCGTCGCGACAGCGTTCCCGAGGACACGCGTGCCGCGATCGCCGCCCACCAACAGCCCAAGATCTACGTGCTCGGCCCGACGAGCGCCGTCTCCGACAAGACCCTGAAGCAGCTCAAGAAGCTCGGCAGCGTCACGCGCATCTCGGGCGCCACGCCCGCCGCGTCGTCGGTCGCCTTCGCGCGCTTTGTCGACGGCGCCTTCGGTTGGGGCGTCGTCGATCCCGGCCACGGCTTCGTCTTTGCCGACACTCGCCGCCCGGCCGACGCCGGCGCCGCCGCCCCGCTGTCGGCCAGCGGCACCTACGGGCCGCTGCTGGTGACCGACGACCCGGACAAGCTGCCGACCGCACTGCAGAGCTACCTGCTCGACGTGCAGCCCGGCTACACCAGGGATCCGGTGCGCGGCGTCTACAATCACGGCTGGATCATCGGCGACGAGAACGCGTTCTCGGTCGCCGTCCAATCGCAGATCGACGCTCTCCTGGAGATCGTCCCCGTCAACGAACGCGGAAGCGCAGCCCCGACACCATGAGCCAGGCCGAAAGCCCCGATCGCCTCAACCGCGACGTCACCGTCGACGACGTCCGCCAGCTCATGGGCGCCTCCACGCCGCACTTCGCACTGCAACTGCGCAACCGCATCGCGCGCCTGATCGACCCGCTGGCCGCCGACCATCCCGCGCGGGTCCTCGGCGAGCAGGAGATCGCGCGCCTCACCGCGCTCGGCTTCGACGGCGAGACGCGCGGCCACCACGCCGAGGCCGGCATGCGCACGCTGCGCTCGGTCAGCGACGATCGTGTGCTGGGTGGGGTGGGCGGGCCGGGGTCATCACCGCCGGAGCCCCACACCACCGCCGGCTGACCGCGGTGCGGGCGCAGCGCGAACAGCCCGCCCTGCCCGACGCGGTGGCCCGCGCGCTGCCGCTGCTTGAGCCACAGCTGCGTGAGATACCAGGCTTTCCGGACCTGCGCAACGGCTACCTGGACTTGCTCGGCGGCCGTGACGACGAACTGCCCGACGCCGCAGGCCCCGCCCAGCGGTTGATGCGCTCGCGCGCGCTGCCGCTCGTCTACGAGCGCTGGTGGCGGCCCGCCTGGGGCCGAGTCCTGAAGGGCGCGCTGGGCGGCGGGATGCGCGACGAGCACCGCATCGCCCGGCTGCTGCTGGGCCTCACGCCTGGCGACGGCGTCCTCGACGTGGCGTGCGGGCCGGGCAACTTCACGCGCGAGTTCGCCCAGATCGTCGGGCCGAGTGGGCTGGCCGTCGGGATCGACGCCTCGGCCACGATGCTGGGACGCGCCGTCGCCGACACGCCCCAGTCCCACCCAACCCAAGTCGCCTACGTCCGCGGCAACGCCGAGGCGCTCCCGTTTCGCGACGCGAGCTTCGACGCGGTCTGCTGCTTCGCAGCGCTCAACCTCTTCGCCGACCCCGACGCGGCCCTGGACCACATGACGCGCGTGCTGACGCCCGGCGGCCGGATCGCGATCCTCACCAGCTGCCGGTTGCAGTCGGCACCGGGACGGACGTTCAACGACCTCGTCGGCGCGCGCAGCGGCGTGCGGGTCTTCGAACCCGACGAGATCGTCGATGGGCTCAAGGACCGCGGCTACGCCGACATCGGCCAGCGCATCGCCGGGTTCACGCAGTTCGTCGGCGGTCGCTTGGCCGCCTGAGCCGCCTGAGCCGTCGATACCCTCAGAGCTGATGCGCGCTGGAGTCTTCCTCGCCTATTGGCCGTGGTTCACGCCTGCCGAGCAGGTCGAGCTTGCCGTGCTCGCCGACAGCCTCGGGCTGGACTCCGCCTGGGTCGCCGAGGCGTGGGGCCAGGACGCGGTCTCGGTGCTCGGGCTGCTGGCGGGCAAGACCGACCGAATCGGCCTGGGCTCCGGCCTGATGCAGATCCCGGCCCGGCGGGCGACGGCGACCGCGATGGCCGCCGTCTCGCTGGACGTGATCAGCGAGGGCCGCTTCCGGCTCGGACTCGGACTCAGCGGACCGCAGGTCAGCGAGGGCTGGTACGGCGTGCCGTTCACCAACAACTTGCGGCGCACGCGCGAGTACGTCGACGTGGTGCGCCGGACGCTGGCGCGCGAGAAGATGTTGTTGGACATGGAGGGCGGCGATCCCGGCCTAGGGCTCGGCAAGCCGCTCAAGCTGCTGGCGCGGCCGGTGCAGGAGCGGCTGCCGATCTACCTCGGCTCGATCGGCCCGAAGGCGGTCCGCCAGACGGGCGCGATCGCCGACGGCTGGCTGCCGTTCATGCTCGACCCGACCGATCCCGAGCTGCTGCTCGGCCCGTTGCGCGAGGGCGCCGAGTCCGCGGGACGCTCGCTGGCCGACATCGACATCGCGCCGGTCGTCCCGCTGGCGATCGACGAGAACCTCGACGCCGCGCGCGATGCCGTGCGCCCCTGGCTGGCCTTCTACCTCGGGTCGATGGGCGCCAAGAGCAAGAACTTCTACGTCGAGCTGGCCGAGCGCCAGGGCCACGGTGCCGCCGCGCGCGAGGTCCAGGAAAAGGCGCTGGCCGGCGACCGCCTCGGCGCCGTCGCGGCGGTGACCGACGGGTTGGTCGACGCGGGCGCGATCGCGACGACGCCGGCCGGGCTCGATGAGCGGCTGGCGATCTACGAGCGCGCGGGCGTCACCACGCTGGTGGCGGTGCCGTGCGGCGACGACAAGCCCGGCGTGCTGCGCGCGCTGGCGGCGGCAACGATTACCAGATGACCACGCAGCCTTCCTCATCATCTCCTCGCCCCGACGGCATCGCGGGCTCCTCGCTCGCCGGACCGTTCCCCGTCGGCGCGTACGCCGAGAAACTGCGCGAGGAGCTGCGCAAGCGTGCGCGGGTGCAGCTCTTCGGCGAGGTCTGGAACTTCCGCCTGTCCAAGGCCAAGGTCTACTTCGAGCTGCGTGACGGCGACGGCGCGGTCCCGTGCGCGATGTGGCGCAATGACTTCGAGCGGCTCGGGTTCGGACCGGGCGTCTTCGTCGACGGCTGCCAGGTCGTCGTCGCTGGCGGCCCGGACTACTACCCCGGCTCACGGACCTCGTCGCCGTCGTTCTCCTTCGACGTCACCGGGCTGCGGATCGCCGGCGAGGGTGACCTCCTGGCCCAGATGGAGGCGCTGCGCCGCGCGCTCAGCGCCGCCGGCCTGTTCGAGCCCCAGAAGGCGCTGGCGCGCCCGGCGCTGCCGCGCTGCATCGGCGTCGTCACCGGCGAGGGCGGCAAGGCGCGCGACGACGTCCTGGCCGGGCTGCACCGTCGTGGCTGGGCCGGCCGCCTGGTCTGGGCGTTCGCCCCGGTCCAGGATCGCCACGCCGCGCCGAGCATCACCCGCGCGCTGCAGGATCTCGCGGCGATCGAGGAGGTCGAGGTCGTGATCGTCGCCCGCGGCGGCGGCTCGCTGGCCGACCTGTTTGCCTTCTGCGACGAGACGCTCTGCCGGACGGTTGCGCTGCTGCGCGTGCCGGTGATCGCGTCGGTCGGCCACCACACCGACCGCACGCTCATCGACGACGTCGCGGCCGTCAGCTGCTCGACGCCGACGCACGCCGCCGAGTCGGCGGTCCCGACCCATCCGCTGGAAGCCCGCCAGGCGCTGGCGCGCCGCGCCGCGGGGTTGGAGGCCCACGGGCGCCGCGCCGTCGTCGGCCGTGCGCGCCACCTCGCCGCGCTGTCGCGCGCACCCGCCCAGGCGATCGAGCGCCACCGCGCCGGGCTGCACCAGCGGCTGCGCGAGCTGCGCGCGGCATCGCGCCGGCGAGTGGTCGAGGATCGCGAGCGCGTCGCGCGGCGCGCGCTCGTCCTCTCCCGCAAGGTGGGCGCCGCGGCCGGCCCCGAAGGCCGCGCGCGGCGCACCTCGCTCGACAGCCTCGCCGCCGCGCTGGCCGCGCACGACCCCGAGCGCACGGTCGCGCGCGGCTACGCGATCGTCGACGACGGCGCGGGCGGGATCGTCACCAGCGCCCAGCAGGCCCGGGCGCTCGGCGACGTCCGGCTGTTCTTCGGCGACGGCAACGTGAACGCGCACATTGACAAGGACATTGACAACCCTGAGGAGGGCGCGTGATGAGCACCACGCAGAGCTACGAGGCCGCCACGGGGCGGTTGGAGGAGATCATCAAGCGGTTGGACTCCGGTGAGGCCGGCCTGCGCGAGACGCTCGACCTCTGTCAGGAGGGCCGCGGGCTTGTCGAGTTCTGTGCCGGCGAGCTGGACGCGGTCGGCCGCGGGCTGGAAGAGCTGCGCCTCGACGAGCTCGTCGCGCGCCTGGAGCAGCGGCCGTCCGGCGATGCGTCGGCGACCGCATGAGCGGCCTCTGGGAGAAGGTCGCCGACCTGCCGCTGGAGATCGAGGACTATGCCTTGGAGCGCCTGCAGCGCGACGTCTCCAGCGATTTCACCCGCGTGTCGACCGTCCTGCGCTTCCGCGGCGACGGCCACGAGGGCCTCGGCGAGGACGTCAGCTATGAGGCCGAAGACCAGGATGCGCTGCAGGCCGCGGGCGCCACGCAACCGTTGGCGGGCACGTGGACGCTGGAGTCCTTCTGCGACCACCTCGCGACGCTCGACCTCTGGCCCGAGCCGGCCCGCCACGATGCGTCGGTGCTCTACCGCGTGTGGGCCTATGAGTCGGCCGCGCTGGACCTCGCGCTGCGCCAGGCTGGTTTGTCGCTGCAGGAGGCGCTCGGCCGCGAGGCGCGGCCGCTGAGCTTCGTCGTCTCGCTGCGCCTCGGCGAGCCCGCGACGACGGCGCCGCTGCGCGCGCGCCTGGATCGCTATCCAGGTCTGCGCTTCAAGCTGGACCCCACGGCATCGTGGGACAGCGCGCTGGTCGCCGAGCTCGTGCAGACCGGCGCGGTCGACACGGTGGACTTGAAGGGGTTGTACAAGGGGTCGGTCGTTGACAACCCGGCAGACCCGGCGCTCTATCGCCTCGTCGCCGAGGGCTTCCCCGACGCGTGGATCGAGGACCCGGCGATCACCGACGAGACCTGGCCCGTGCTGGAGCCCTACCAGGACCGCATCACCTGGGACGGCAACATCCACAGCGTCGAGGACATCGTCTCGCTGCCGTTCCCACCGCACATGGTCAACGTCAAGCCCTCGCGTTTGGGTGGGCTACGTCCGTTGTTCAAGGCCTATGAGTATTGCGAGGACCGCGGCATCGCCATGTACGGCGGCGGCCAGTTCGAGCTCGGCGTCGGGCGTGGGCAGATTCAATACCTCGCTGCGATCTTCCACCCGGATGGCCCGAACGATGTGGCGCCCGGGGGTTACAACGACGTCGAACCGCCGGCGGGGTTGGCGGAGAGCCCGCTGCCGGTAACGGCGAGCGCGACGGGGTTTCGCTGGGGGTAGGGGTTTCGGGGACGCGGGTCCGCGGGGTGGCGCGGGCGTCGCGGGTGTCGCGGGCATCGGCGTCCGCGGGGTGGGTGGCGCGGGCGTCGGTGGCGTCCAGTGCGAGGCGTGGCTGGCGCCGCGACGCGTGGACTGTCGGCACCGAGGAGAGCGAGCGGGAGTGGCAGTTCGTGGCGCCCACGGTCGTCCGCGGGCGCCCGCGGGGCGGGTGGGCCTGTTGGACGCGGCCGGATCGCGCCAAACAGGCCCACCCGCCCGTCCGAGCGCCATCGGAGACGACGTGGGCCTTTGTGCGGACGAAGAGCGTCCCCAGACAGGCCCACCCGCTCATGAGGCCGCGACGCGGCGACGAATCGCCCACCCGCGCCGCCCCGACGGCCTAGCCACACCAGCCCCGGTCGCGCCGCCCCGGCGCTTCTCGCCCTCGGTGCCGACACATCACGCCACGCGCCCAGACCAACGCCTGCACTGGACGCCACCGGCGCCCGCCCCGCCCCATCGCCCCTCGACGCGCCCGGAGCATCGGCCACGCCCCGCACGGGACGCCAACGCCAACGCCACCGACGCTCACACCCAGCACCCAGACGACCCGCACAGCACGCAGCCCCGCCAACACCCCAGCCGATACAACTCCCGCCCTATGCACGAGCGCCTCGGAATAGTCGGTAGCGGAGCGATCGCCTGTGGGCTGGCAGCCGCTGCCGCTCGCCATGGCGAGGTCGTTCTCTGGGCGCGCTCAGACGACTCGGCGCAGCGGGCGCGCGCCACGGTGGACAAGAACTGCGGCCGGCTGAGCGGCGAGGTCAACGCCGAGCACGTCAGGATCGTCCAGGACCTGGGCGCGCTGAGCGAGGCGACCGCGATCGTCGAGGCCGTCGTCGAAGACGTCGGCGCCAAGGCGGCGCTCTGGCGGGAGCTCGCACAGATCACCGACGATCAAGCGCTGCTGGGGTCGACCACCTCGTCGCTGTCGGTTGCCGAGCTGGCCGGCGCCAGCGGGGCGCCCGAGCGCTTCGTCGGCCTGCACGTCTTCAACCCGGTCCCGAAGATGAAGCTCGTCGAGCTCGCCTTCCCAGAGGAGGCCAGCGCGCAGACCCGCGCACGGGCGATGGCGCTCTGCGAAGGCCTCGGGAAGACCGCAGTGATCGTCCCAGACATCCCGGGGTTCGTCGTCAACCGCCTGCTCTTCCCCTATCTCTTCTCCGCGGTCTCGCTGCAGGAGGAGACTGGCCTGGCGGCAGAGGCGATCGACACCTGCATGCAGCTGGGCGCCGGCCATCCGATGGGCCCGCTCGCGCTGCTGGACTTCGTCGGCCTCGATGTCGCCCAAGCGATCGGCGAGGCGATCGGCGCCGCCGTCCCCGCTTCGCTGACGGCCCTCGTCGGCGAGGGCGCCCTGGGTCGCAAGAGCGGCCGCGGCTTCTACGCCTACGACTGAACTCCGTCGCGCCGACGGCGCGCGAGCGTGAAGCGCGGCTTACGGCCACCATCAGGAACGCGAGTCGCGCTCGGGTCCCGCATCCGGCAGGCTCCCGCGCCATGCGGATCCACGCCATCCCCCACTCCACCAACGTCCATCGCGTCGCACTCGCCCTCGGGCTCAAGGGCGTCGCGGTCGACGAGTGGGTCCAGCACACGCCGCAGGACCGCACCGCCGTGCGCGCGGTCTCCGGCCAGGATCTCGTCCCCGTGCTTGAGACCGACGACGGGCAGGTGCTCGTCGACTCGATGCCGATCGTGGCGTCGATCGACCAGATGTGGCCGGCCCCGCCGCTCTACCCCACCGACCCGGCCGCCCGCCGCGAGGTCGAGGGCTTCATCACCTTCTTCAACCACGTCTGGAAGGTCGCCCCCAACGCGATCGACGGCGAGCAGCAGCGCCACGGGCCCGCGGCTGACGCGCAGCGCATCGCCGGCTGGATCGCGCAGATGCGCGGCTGGCAGCACGGCTTCGACGGCCTTCTGCACGGCCGCGACTACCTCTTCGGCGACACGCCCGGCGCCGCAGACATCTGTGCCTATCCCTTCCTGCGCTTCGCCACCTCTGCCGATCCTGACGACGACGATCTCTTTCACGGCGTCCTGATCGAGCATCTCGAGCCGACCCCACGGCTGGCCGCGTGGATCGATCGCATGGCCGAGTTGCCGCTGCCTCCGAACTTTTAAGGCGTCTTGAGGTAGCGGGCAGAGAATCGCTCTCGCGAACGTACTCGCACGTGCACCTCCTCCCAGAAGCACGATCCGGCCCGCTCCTCAGGCGGGCCGGTTCGATTTCTGAGCAAGAAGACGCCTCATCGCCTGATGAGCCCTCCTCAAGGCGGGCCGGTTCGATTTCTGGCAGGTAGTTGAAGCGGACGGGCCCACCCCGGGCCCATCCGCTTCTCTCAGTCGCCGCATCGCTGTCCCACGAGCGAGAGACGGCGGAGCCCCGGTCAGTCCGTCCACGTTCCGAGACCCGTTCCACAAGCCTCAAACGCAGGCCACGCGCAGAACTTGCGCCTTGCGCGACGGTGCGTTTTAGCCGTCGTGCTGCTCGCTACCGGAGACCGCGCCCTGCTGGGCGCGGCGCTCGCGGATGCGAACGGCCTCGATGCGGTTCTCGCGCACCGACTCGACGCGGATCGAGTAGCCGTCGGCGGTGATCTGGTCGCCGCGCTTGGGCAGCCGGCCCAGCTCGGCGAAGACGAAGCCGCCAACCGAGTTGTAGGCGTCGGTGTCGACCGGCAGATCCACGCCATGGTCGAGCAGGTCGGTGATGGCGACGTGGCCGCGGACGAACCAGTCGCCGTTGGCTAGCCGCCGGATCTGGCCGCCGGCCGGGTCGGTCTCGTCGTCGATCTCGCCGACGACCTCTTCGATGATGTCCTCGACGGTGACGATCCCGACGACGCGGCCGTACTCGTCAACGACGACCGCCATCGACGAGCGCTGGCGCTGCAGATCGGCGAGCAGGTCGTCTAGCGGCTTGGTCTCGGGGACGATCACGGCCTGACGCACCAGCGGCTCCAGCGACGCCTGCGGCCCCTCGGTCATCAGCGCCTGGGCCAAGCGATTGGAGTGCACGATGCCGCGCACGCGGTCGCGGTTGTCGTCCTCGGTGACGACCAGCCGCGTGTGGCCGGAGGAGATGCAGCGCCGCAGCGCCGTCTCGACATCCTCGGACAGGTCGACCGTGACGACCGCCGGAATTGGCGTCATCACCTGGCGCGCCTCCTGCTCATGCAGGTGAAAGACGCCGCTGAGCATGCCGGCCTCACCGGGGTCGAGCTTGCCGCCCGCGCGCGCCTGGCCGATCAGGATGCGCAGCTCCTCGGGCGTCGCGCCCTCTTCGGACGCCGCCTGCGGATCGACCCGCAGCAACCGCAAGATCCCGTTGGACACCGCGTTGAGCACCGAGATGAACGGGTTCATGCCGGTGTTGAAGGCCTTGAGCGGGCGCGCCACGACGATCGCGATGCGATCCGGGTGGATGATCGAGTAGATCTTCGGGACCTGCTCGCCGATGGTCACATGCGAGGCGGTGACCAGGATGTAGGCGATTGCCACCGCGATCGCCACCGAGGCGCCGTGGGACAGGTAGTCGCCTAGCCACGGCTCGAACAGCTGGGCCACCGCCGGCTCGCCCAGGAAGCCGATGCCCAGCGAGGCGAGCGTGATGCCGAACTGGCACGCCGAGAGGTACTGGTTGAGGTCGTCGTGGAGCTCCAGCGCTCGACGCGCGCCGGCATGGCCGTCCTCGGCCATCTCCTGCAGCGCTGAGCGGCGAGAGCGCACGAGCCCGAACTCGGCGGCCACAAAGAAGCCGTTTACGAGGATCAGGACCACGACGGCTAGGAGCAGCAGTGCGGTCACGCGTGGGGGCCGGGTCCGTGCCCGGCGCTACTTCGAGAGGGGTCGTCGTTCATAGAGCGACTGCGTGCACCGTATCAGCGCGGCTGGATGCCCGGCAAACGGTCGATCGTGGCGGCCAGGTCGAAGTCGGCCTGGGTGAGCCCGCCGGCGCTGTGGTTCGTGACGCTCAAGCGCAGCTTGTTCCAGCCGTGCACAAGGATGTCGGGGTGGTGATTGGCCTCCTCAGCGGCGCTCGCCACGGCGTTGACCAGCGCGATTGCGGCCGCGAAGTCCTCGCACTCCACGTCGCGGACAATCGCATCGCCATCGCGATGCCAGTCCTCCAGCGCGCCAAGGCGCTCGTCGATCTCCTGAGCTGCCAACAGCTCTGCCATATCCTCGCCTCCGATGCGGATTGTGAGCCTGGTACCCCACGCTACCGAGTTGCTGTACGCGCTCGGCCTTGGTGACAGCGTTGTCGGGGTCACCCACGAGTGCGACTACCCGCCGGAGACCGCGACACTCCCGCGGATCACGCGCGACGTGCTGCCAACTGGCCTCAGCGCCGCGGAGATCGACGCGGCCGTGCGCGAGCGCACCGAGAAGGGCGAGGCGATCTACCTCCTCGATGAGGAGAAGCTCGCCGAGCTGGAACCCGACCTCATCGTCACCCAAGAGCTGTGCCCGGTTTGCGCGGTCTCCTATGAGGAGGTCCGCGACGTCGCCAAGAAGCTCGACCCCTGCCCCACCGTCATCGCGCTGGACCCCAAGACGTTCGGCGAGACGATGGGCGACATCCGGACGCTGGCCCAGGCGACCGGTGTGCGCGACGCGGCGCTGGACCTCGTCGCCCGCCAGCGCGCCCGCGTCGACCGCGTGCGGATCGCGCTCAAGGGCGCGCGCCGGCGTCGCGTGATTGCGATCGAGTGGTTTGACCCCGTCTTCATCGCCGGCCACTGGACGCCACAGCTGATCGACATGGCCGGCGGGACCGACCTGCTCGGCTTCGCCGGCGAGCACTCCGAGCAGTTGGAGTGGGAGCTGCTGGAGGCCGCCAAGCCCGAGGTCGTGGTCTGCATCCCGTGCGGCTACGACGGCCCGCGCGCGTTGGCCGAGGCCGAGCAGTTCGGCGACCGCCTGCGCGCGTTGGGCGCCAAGGAGGTCGTCGCGCTCGACGCGGCCGCCTACTTCAGCCGCCCCGGCCCGCGATTGGTCGACGGCCTGGAGACCCTGGCCCACGCACTGCATCCCGACCGGGTCACGGAAGCGCCCGGGCGTGTTCACCGTGTGATGTTGTAGGTCTCGCTCGCCGGGATCGGGTTACACGCTGATGTTATGCAGGTTGCCCGAGACGGCGACCGCGCCGATCACCGCGACGACCGACAGCGCGGCGCACGCCGCGTAGCCCAGCAACGGCTGACGCACGCGATCGGCGGCGTGGAAGGCCAACCCCGCCAACAGGCCACCGATCAGACCGCCGATGTGGCCGCCGAAGGCGATGTTGAACCCCGGGATGAAGCTGATGACCAGGTTGATGAGGATCAGCCCGCCGAGGCCGCCGCCGAACGCCTCGTAGCCGCGCCGCCACTGCTCGACCGCGAGCACACCCATCAAGCCGAAGACCGCGCCCGACGCGCCGACGACGACCGACTCGGTCGTCTGCACGAGCGCACCGAACGAGCCCCAGAGCAGCGCGGTGAAGTACAACGTGCCGAACCGCACCGAGCCCAGCAGCCGTTCGAGCTGCTGGCCGAGGATCCACAGCAGGTACATATTGAACCCGATGTGGAAGATCCCGCTGTGCAGGAAGCCGCTGGTGACCAGGCGCCAGTAGTCGCCGGCGTCCACGAGCGGGCCGTAGAGCGCGAAGTGCTGGTAGATCCATCCCGTGCCGGTGCTGCTCAGGCCGATGCCGCCACCCGAGCTCAAGAAGAAGATGACGCAGGTGATGATGATCGCCACCGTCACGCGCGGCTCGGCGTTCATCGTCGCCGCGGTGCGGACCTTGGTGCGCTCCTTGGAGCACACCGGGCAACGCATGCCGACCGAGGTCGCGGTCATGCAGTCAGGACAGATCGGACGCCCGCAGTTCGAGCAGGAGACGCCCGTCTCGCGGTTGGAATGGCGGTAGCAGGTGGCCATGTGGGCGCCGCACGCTACCAGCGGGCGATCAACACCAGATCAGGCCAGCTTCGCCCCCATCAACGGCGCGCTCGTCGGCTGCTCGCTGCCACCCGGCGGCTCGGTGGTCACAAGGACCTGATCGGTGCCCTTCAGCGACTCCAGGATCTCGACGCGCGCGCGGCCGTCGGAAGGCACGGTGAAGAGCGTGTGCGTCGGCCGGGGCTTGTCCTTGCCGTGGACGAGCCACACTTGGTAGACGCGGCCTGACGGCGCGGCCGGCATGCCGCGCAGGTCCAGCACGCCGTGCTCACCGGTGACGCGCAATGCGACCTGCGCACCCTTGGGGCCGAAGCCCGGGTGCGAGGTGGTGTCCTCGCTACCGGACAGGAGAACGCCGGCGACCACGCCGAGCGCCAGCAGCGCCGTGGCCAGCACGGCGGCGGGCAGCGGACGCAGCCACCCCAAAAGACGACGGCGCTCACGGTCGCCCGCGGCGGCGGCCGGCCGGTCAGCCTCAGGCCCCGCGGCGCGCAGCAGCTGGGCCTCGGACTCCACGACGCCCATGATCCGGCTCTTGAGCGCCGGCGGCGGCACGAGCTGCGGCGCGGCCATCGGCAGCACATCGGCGACGACCTGCAGCTCGGCGACCTCCAGGCGGCAGATCGGGCAGGACTCCAAGTGCGCGGCGAAGGCCCGTGCATCCTCCTCATCGAGCGCGCCGAGCACCCACGGCCCAGCGTCGTCGCGATGGCGGCAGTCGTCGGTCATGCCGGCACCTCCATGAACTGGCCGAGCTGATCGCGGAGCTTCTCAAGCCCGAGGCGGATCCGGCCCTTCACGGTCCCGATCGGCATCTCCAACATGGTGGCGATCTCCGAATGGGAGAAACCCCCGAAGTATGCGAGCTCGATCGCCTTGCTCTGCTCCTCGGGCAGCGTCTTGAGCGCGGAGCGCACCTCGGCGGCCTCCTCGCTGTGGGCGGCCTGCAGGTCGGTGCGCTCCTTGGCCTCGAAGCGCTCCTCGATGCCCTCGTCGCTGGCGCGGCGCGTGTCATGGCGTAAGTTGCGCCGCAGCGAGTCGATCCCGCGGTTGTGCACGATCCCGAGCACCCAGGTGCGCACGCTGCCGCGTGTGCGGTCATAGCGGGCGCCCGAGCGCCAGAGCGAGAGGAACGCCTCCTGCACGACATCCTCGGCGGCGCCGCGGCGACCGGTCATCCGGTAGGCGAGGGAGAAGGCGGCGTTGGCATGGCGTTCGTAGATGATCTCGAAGGCCTGCGCGTCACCTTGACGCATCAGCTGCATCAGGTCCTCGTCGGCAAGCGTCAAGCGCGTGCGGTTGGGATCGTCGGCGGCCACGGCCTGTACTTACGCGTCACCCCGCACACTGGATCATCGTCCGTGCGCCAGGAGTGCGTTCAGCGATCGAGGATCTTGCGGGTCTCGTCGGCAACCGCGTGCAATGTGCGCTCGGCGAGGTCGAGCGGCCCCGAGGCCTTAGACGCGCGCCGCCGGTGCTGCTGGCGCACGCGCAGCACCACGAGCGCTGCGCCCGCCGTCGTGCCGATCGCCGCCGCCGCGACCGGGCGCACCCAGTTGCGCGGGTCGCGCATCGTCGAGAGCTCCCAGCTCTCCAGCTCGTCTTGAGCGAGCTCGGTCAGCTCGGTCAGCGTCGACTCCAGCCGCAGGCTGAGCTGCTCGGGCGGCTCGACCGGCGCCAACGCCCGCCGCAGCAGGCCTTCGAAGTCCCCGAAGGTCTCGTTCATCGCGCGCTCACCCGCTCTGCCTCGTGGCGACGATCTCTTCCAGCTGCTTGATCGCGCGGTGCAGCAGCACCTTGGTCGCACCGTCGGTCTTGCCCATGGCCCGCGCGATCTCGCGGTTGTCCATGCCGAGCGCAAAGCGCATGATCAGCGCCTCGCGGCGGTCGTCGGGCAGCTCCTTGACACCCTCCAAGATTCGCGCCAGCTCGTCCCGACCCTCTACGAGATCCTCGGTGGTGTGGGTCGTGCGCAGCGTGTCGGTGTCCTCGATCGGCGTCTGCGGCTTGCGCGAGCGGTCCCGGTAGAGGTTGGCTGCGAGGTTGTGCGCGATCCGGATCAGCCACGGCCGCAGCGGACGCCCGTCGGATTCGGCCACCGCCCGCTCGTAGTGCCGGTAGGCCTGCAGGAACGTCTGCTCCGTCAGGTCCTCCGCATCGTGATGGTTGCCCACCCGGTAGTAGGCGTAGGAGTACACATCCTTCAGATGCGCTCGGTAGAGCTCCGAGAAGTCCGCGTCCAGCTTGGCCTTGTCGGAGTCCCCCACGCACAGCAGCCTATCCGCCGCCTAAGCGGCCCGGACGAACCTCTTGGTGCGCCGTGGCGGAGCGGTGATCGCCGAGGCCCAGTCGCCGGCGTCGACGCGACCCTCGACGACGTCGGCCAGCCCGGAGACGGCCGGGGCGTCGACGCCGCCCTCGCGGAGCGCGAGGGCCAGCAGCGGCAAGGCGTCCAGCGACTCGGCCGCCTGGCCGAGGGCGCCCTCGATGTCCTGCGGCGCGGTGCCGGCGGCCAGCAGCTCACCGGCGCGGCGATTGCGTGAGCCGGTCGCCAGAACGGTGGCGATGAGGTCGCCGGTGCCGGCCAGGCCGGCGAACGTCTCGGCATGCGCGCCGCGGGTGCGGGCGTAGGCGTCGACCTCGGCGAAGACGCGGCCAGCGGCGGCGCCGACAGCGTTGACGCCGGCGGGTCCGGCGGTCGCGGCGGCCAGCGCGGCGGCGTTCTTGGCGGCGCCGGCGAGCTCGACGCCGATCGTGTCGGTCGAAGTCTCGGCGTAGAGGTCTGCCTTGCCCAGCAGATCGGCGAGCTGGCGGCCGAAGCCGCGGTCGGCGCTCGCGACGACCAGCGCGGCGCCGTGGTCGAGCGCGTCGGCGGCATGCGCGGGGCCGCCGAGGCCGGCGATCGCGCGGACGTCGGAGCGCTCGGCGACATAGACGCTCGGCAGCGCGCCGAGCGGCGGCACGAGGCCCTTGGAGGCAACGAGCAAGCCTGCCCGGGCGGTGATCGCATCGCCATGGGCGGCGATCACCTCGGGCAGCGCGCGGGCGGGGACGGCGAGAACGACGAGGTCGTGGCGGCCGAGCTCGAGGTCGCCGGCCTGCACGATGCTGACGGTCTCCGGCAGGACCTCGCCGGGGAGGTAGCGGTCGTTGAGGCGGGTCGCGCTGAGCAGGTCGGCCTGGGCGGCGGTGCGCGTGCCGAGGTCGACCTCGACGCCGGCGCGGGCCAGCGCGACCGCGAGGCCGGTGCCCCACGAGCCGGCGCCGATGACAGCGGCGCGGCGTATCGGCGGCAGGCCGCCCAGCCACTCCCACTGCAACATCACGCACGGCCAGATCCGCTCGGTCACGGCCTGGGCCAGCTGCGGCGACGGCTCGGCAACCGTCGGGAAGCGCAGCGGTGCGCCGGCGCGAATCGACACCTTGTGCGGGCGGATGCGCCAGCCGCGGCGGACGGTCTCGGTGCCGATGACCGCAATCGGGATGACCGGTGCGCCGCTCTCCAGCGCCAGCCGGCCGACGCCGCGCTTGGGGGCGCCGAGCGTGCCGGGGCGGGTGCGCGTGCCCTCGGGGAAGATCAGGACGGAGTCGCCACGCTGCAGGATCTCGCGGGCGGTGCTCATCGCGTCCTGGTCGGCGTTGCCGCGGTCGATCGGGAAGGCGCCGAGGCTGTTGAGAAACCACGCGATCAGGGGGTGACGGAAGAGCTCCTTCTTGGCCACGTAGTACAGCGGCCGCCGCGACATGCACGCGATGACGAACGGATCCAGGAACGAGCGGTGGTTGGCCGCGAAGATGACCGGCCCGTCGACCGGGATGTGCTCTCGCCCGATCCGCGACATCCGAAAGTAGATATGGAAGAACGGCTGAAAGAGCGCCCGGACGATCCAGTAGACGAACGGGTTGACGCCCTTGTTGCGTGCGCGGGCGAGGTGGCGGTTGCTCTCCATCGATCTGGCGTACACCTCTTCGGGTGCGCGGGTTACAGTGCGTACATGGCCATCGATCGTGCCCGCACCGCCCGCGGAGCCCTTGCTGGAGCCGTCGCCGCCGGAGTCTGGGCAGCGCAGCAGCCGCTGGACCAGAAGCTCTTCGGGGTCAAGTACGACGACACCGAGCTGTTGGGCAAGGCCATCACACGCGGCCGCGCGTGGCCGGCGGTCGGGCTGGCGATGCATCTGGCCAACGGCGCCGTGTTCGGGGCCGTCTACGCCAGCGTCGTGCGTCGCGTGCCGCTGCCGTCGTGGTCGCGCGGGCCCGCCGCGGGGCTGGGCGAGCACGTGCTGAGCTGGCCGCTCGTGCTCGTGGCCGACCGCATCCACCCCGCCCGCGACGAGCTGCCGACGCTCGGGACGAGCGCCCGCGCGTTTGCCCAGGCGACCTGGCGCCACCTGCTGTTTGGGATCGTCCTTGGCGAGCTCGAGCGGCGGTTGAACGACGAGCCCGACGAAGAGCTCCCGAGCTACGAGCACGTCGTGTCCACCAACGGCCACGGCAACATCGAGCACGCCATCACGGGCGCCGCCTAGACTTGCCGTTCTGGCAAGCCGGCCGGGGTAGCTCAGGGGCTAGAGCACTGCTCTTGTAAAGCAGGTGTCGCGGGTTCGAATCCCGTCCTCGGCATTGGTGGGCGGCGCGCGGCGCCCGCGCGGGCGCCGCGGGCCGCCCCGGGGGGCGAGTTCGGGTCGGTCGTGACCTAAGCACCGTATGGGTGCTTTTCTCGAGATCGATCGACAGGTCGCGGCGCTCGCGGCCCAACAGGAGGGCGTGGTCCGTTATGCGCAGCTGCGTGAGCTGGGCCTGACGCGACGGGCGATCGAGCGTCGCAAGGCCGCCGGCCGGCTGATTGGCCTGCACCGCATGGTGTACGCGGTGGGTCACGACCGCCTCAGCCCGACCGGCAGGCGCCTAAGTGCGGTCTGGGCCTACGGCTCGAAGGCAGCGCTCAGCCACCGCTCGGCGGCTGCCGCTTGGGGCCTGCGCGGCGGCGGGAGCGGCAGGCTCGACGTGACCGTGCCGGCATCGTCGGGGCGTCAGCGTGCAGGCACGCGGCTGCATCTGACGACGCGTGCATTGGAGGTGACGACGACCGACCGCGTCCCGATCACCACACCCGCGCGGACGCTCCTCGATCTCGCCGGCATCCTCGCGCCGCACCACGTCGAGGCGGCGATGAAGCAGGCCGAGATTCTCGAGCTCATCGATCTCGGCGCGCTGCGCGCGGTCATCACGGCGCATCCGCGACACCCGGGACGCAGGCCGCTCGCCGCCCTGCTCGGCGAGGCGGCGCGCCGGGGCCTGACGCTGACGCTCAGCGAGCTGGAGATCCACTTCCGTGCCCTCTGCGACGCGCACGGTCTGCCCCACCCCGCCGTCAACGCGCGGCCGCTCGGGTTCCGCGTGGACTTCCTGTGGGCCGACGCGCGGCTGGTCGTCGAGACCGATGGCTGGGGCAGCCACCGAACGCGCGCGGCGTTCGAGGAGGATCGCGCCCGCGACCAGGCCCTAGCCGTCGCCGGCTATCGCACCCTACGCTTCACGCACCGGCAGATCGTCGACGACCCAGCCGGGGTCGCCGCGACGCTGGCGGCGCTTCTCGCGGCCTGAGCGAGCCGCGCGGCGCTTACAGGCGATCGCGCCAGGTGACGGCCGCGGAGGCGACGGAGGCCAGGGCCTCTTCCAGCTTCAAGCGGTTGTCGGTGCGGCGTGCGACGGCGAGCGACTTGAGCGCGTCGGCGAGCAGGGCGGGGCCGGCCGGACCCTCGGAACGCAGCGCATCGAGCTCTGCAGAGGTCAACTTGCGTGACGCGCCCGTCGCGGCGACAGCGACCTCGGCGTAGTCGCGCTCGGCACGTGCCGCGCGGGCCTCGGCGCGCAGGGCGGCACCTTCGGCCGCGGCCGCCCGGGCCAGCGCCTCGTCGACGACCGTCTGCTCGGGCGATGCCGCGACCACGCGCTCGACGCGGACCGCCGTCCCCTGCAGCTCGGCCAGCCGGCGCTCGGCGTCAGCCGCACGCGCCTGCGCATGCTGCACCGCGTCCTGCGCGTCGAGGAGCTCGGCGCCGACCCCGCGCTTCTGCGCGCGGGCCTCGGTCACCGTGGCCTCGGCGCGCTCCAGGCGCGACGCGAGCTTGACCGCCGTGCGGCGCGCCTCGGCGGCGTCCATCCGGGCTTCGGCCAGCTCGGCCTTCAGCGTCGCCGCGCGCGCCTCGGCGGCCTCGCGCGCCCGCTGCAGGCGGGCGAGCGCGGCGGCGTCGGTGACGCGCTCGCGGACGATCTTCGTCTTGACCTTCGGCGTGGCAGCTGCACGAACACGGGCGCGATCGAGCTGCGTCTGCAGCCGCTGGGCGCGCGTCTCGGCGTCGGCGGCGCGCGCCAGCGCGGCGTCGACCGCCACGCGCGCGTCGTGCTCAAGCCGGGCCGTGGCACGCTCGGAGAGGTCGACCTCAGTCCGGCGGCGCGGCCCGCGCTTGGCGGGCTCGAAGCCGGCGGCGCGGATCGCGAGCTCCAGCGAGCCGTCGAAGCAGCGCCGAGCGGCGTTGGCCGACGGGTAGGCCGAGCCGCAGACCGGGCAGCCGGCGCGGTAGCGGTCGATCCGCCAGACCTGGCCGGTGATCTTCGCCTGACCGGGGTTGAGATCGGCAAGCCGAGGGACCTCGCCATGTGCCTGCACGAAGTGCTGGATCTCGGTGATGACGGACTCGGGAGTCCACTGCGGGGTCTTGCCCCTACGTGGGGCCCCCGCGATCTGCACGGGGGCCATATGCGCCTGGCCCCCTAGTGCATCCGCCGGGCGAACGCGCCCGACGGTCCGAAGTGCCGCGCCCGGCCGGGCATCGGCGGTCCGGGCTCAGGCCCGAAAGGAAGGGAAGGGGTGTGGTGCATGTGCTTCATGTGCTCCTCATCGAACGTGCCGCCGCCTGTGTGTGAGCCAGTCCCGACGGCAACGTTCGACCTGCACCGTATCGACACCGGCGCCACGATCCAACAGCCGCGTGTCATGGGACACCCGCACGCCGGTCAGGTGACCGCTTGAGCGGCCTCGGTCGCCGCCCGCGCGACGCAGCCCGCGAGGTGGTCGTTGACCAGCCCGCAGGCCTGCATCGCCGCATACGCCGTGGTCGGGCCGACGAACCGGAAGCCCTCGCGCTTGAGCGCCTTGGCCAGCGCCGTCGACTCCTGCGTGAGCGCCGGGACGTCGCCCCACCCCGCCGGCGCCGGACGGCCGGGATCTGGCCGGTGGGCCCACACGAGCTCGGGCAGCGACGTGCCTGCGTCGCGCAGCCCGAGGACCGCACGGGCGTTGTTGATGGTCGCGTCGACCTTGAGCCGGTTGCGCACGATGCCGGTGTCGGCCATCAGCCGCGCCACGTCCTCGTCGCCGAACGCCGCGACCGCCTCGGGCTCGAAGTCCGCGAACGCGGCGCGGAAGTTGTCGCGCTTGCGCAAGATCGTGATCCAGGCCAACCCGGACTGAAACGCCTCCAGCGAGATCCGCTCATACAGCCCACGCTCGTCGCGGACGGGGCGCCCCCACTCGTCGTCGTGGTAAGCGCGGTAGAGCGGGTCGTCGGCGCCAAAGCAGCGCAGTCCGTCGGCGTCGGCCATCGCGCCGCAGCCTATGGCTTCTTCTTCACCGTGATCGTCATCTTCATCTCCTCCTCGTGGAAGGTGCAGATGATCTTGTAGGTCCCGGTCTTGGTCAGCTTGCGCTTGAAGTCGTCACCGGAGGCCAAGGGATCTGACGCGAACTTCTTGACGCCCTTGGGCGCCGAGTTGAGCTTGACGTCATGGACATCGGTGACCGCGTCGGTCCAGACCCAGTCGACGCTATCGCCGACGTGGACCGTGAGCTTGCTCGGGCCGTAGTAGTTGTCGTTGACCGTGACCTTGCGGGTCTTGCCCTTCGACGTCGTCGCGCCAACCGCCAGCGCGGCGGGCGCCGCGGCAAAAGCCGCGGCGCCGATGAGCGCGAGGGTCGTCTTGCGACCTGTCACTTGACGGTGCCCGCCACGTAGTGCTCCAGCGGCGTGATGCCGGCCTGCGCGGCGTGGTCGTGCTTGACGAGGAACGCCTCGTGGGTCCCGTCAATCGCCCAGTTGATGAGCTCGGCCTGCGCGGAGCCGTCGAACGTGTTGGCACCCGTGAACGGGCAGGCCTGGAACGTCGACGCGTTGGCCGGCACGGTGACGGCGACGCCCGTGTTCCCGCCGATGCAGTTGTCGCTGCCGTTGCCGTCGTAGGTGATGTCGCGGCCGTTGAGATCGGTCCCGTTGAGACCGAACTGGTTGTTGGTGATCTGGTTGCCGACGAGGTTGGAAACCTCGGGCATCTTGGGCGCCAGGATGATCTGCTGGATCATGCCCGCGCCGGCCAGCCAGTTGCCGTAGATGCGGTTGTTGTCGACCAGGTTGCGGCGACCGCCGAAGAGCAGCACGCCGACGCCAACGGGGTACGGCGTCGAGTCAGCGGCAGGGGGCTTGACCTTGAACGGCGCGCCTGCGTAGTAGTTGAAGTTGTTCCAGAAGATGTCGTTGTCGCTGATGACGTTGTCCTCTTCCGGCGGGTACTTCTCCGAGCTCAGCGTGTTGGGGACGACACCCGTGCCGTTGTTGTAGAACTTCGACTTGGTGATCGTCACGTAGCGCATGTTCGTGCCCGACCAGCCCAGGACGTTGCCGTAGGACTTGATGTTGCGGACGATCGAGCGGACCGGCTTGGCCTGCGGCGGCGTCTGGCCGATGTAGAACCCCGAGTCACTGTTCCATGCGGCCTCGGAGTCGGTCATCGTGCCGCCGACCGAGTTGAAGGCATAGATGCCGTACACGCCGACGAGGAACGCCTTCAGGTTGGTGAAGGTGTAGTTCTTGGTGTTGACGGCGAAGAAGCCGTTGGCGGTGTAGTGCTGAGCGGTGAAGCCGTTGACGGTGACGTTGACCGCCCCGTTGATCTGCACGCCGTTGGCCTTCTTGATGCCCTTGCCTTCGAGCACGACCTTGCCCGGCGCCTTGGGGTCGCCGATCAGCTTGATGTAGCGCTTGGAGGCGCCGGAGATCTTGACGCCCTCGCGGTAGGTGCCGTGCGCGACCTTGACCGTGTCACCGGGCTTGGCCTTGTTGATGGCCGACTGGATCGTCGGGAAACACGACTTCTTGGCCTTGCAGACCTTCAGGGTCTTGAACGGCCCCTTGGGCTTGGCCGTGCCGCCCTTGGGATAGGCCGGCGGCGGGTAGTCGACGGCGCCGGCGGCCGGGACGGCGACCAGCGAGGCGATGACGGCAGCGGCGATGGTGATGGACCTGCGATGGGACACGTGGGGACTCCTCCTACTACTCGACGAGGTACCAGCCCGTCATGCCCCCATCTTGGTGGGAGAAGACATGACAGTGGTAAAGCCACCGGCCGGGGTTGTCTTCGACAAAGCGCACCGACGTGGTCTCGTTCGGACCGACCGACGGTGTGTCGACGAAGGCCCCGGCGCTGTCCTTCCAGCGGTGGCCATGGATGTGGAAGTCATGGAAGTTGTTGTCCATCCCGAAGACGTGGACGGCGACCTCTTGGCCGACCTTCGCCCGCAGGATGGGGGTGTTGCCCGCGTAGGCGCGCCCGTTGATGCACTGAAACGAGCGGCTCAGGCCGGTGACGGGCGGCTGCAGTTGATGGAGGAAGAGCGACTCCACGACGGGCGGGAGCGTCGCGCCCTTCTCGCGGATGACGATCGAGCCGAACATCCCGCGGAAGGTGTTGAGCGTGTGGTTGGGCCCGTGGTCGTGGTACGGCCAGGCGCCAACGCTCTCGGGGACGCACTCCCACGTGTACTTGAACTCCTCCCCAGGAGCGACGAAGCCGCCCGCGCGGGTGTAGCGGCCGAGGTAGACCCCGTCGTACTCCGGGGTGTACTTCACGCCGTGTGGGTGCATCGTCACCGGCTGGGCGAGCTTGCCGGTGAGCCCGTTGCGGAAGTGCACGACGAGCGTGTCGCCGACCTCGGCGTGCAGCGTTGGGCCGGGGATCGCGGCCGGGCCGAGCGGCGCGGCGAAGCCCTCGGTCATCTCCTGGTAGACGGTCGCGGTGAACGTGCTCTTGCCGGGGATGGCCACGTCGTGCCAGTCGTCGCGCTTGGTCGGCACGATCGTCCAGCGGGTGGTCGTCGCCTGGATCCAGTGCTCGACGACGCGACCGCCCGGCTGCGGGGACGGCGTCGTGTAGGTCTGCCGCTCGGTCGCCTCGTTGGTCTTGGGGCGGGTGATCTTCGCCGCGGCCGCGTCGGCCTTGGCGGCGTCGCCGCGCCTGGCGACTGAGATCTTCTCACCGCCGATCGTGCACAAGAACGCCCCCGCCGCTCCAACCTGGAGAAAGCGGCGGCGGCCGAGCATGGGGTTCAGCGAGTCGAGCGGGTCCGGCGTCATTGGACGTTCAGGGTGCCGGAGGACGGGACAGGTGAGCGTGGGCTCTCCTCCGGCAGCGGCCGCGATCCTACACACGACTTGGACATTTGTCCAAGACATATGAACCACTCTTCGGTACGGTGGCGCCATGGCCGGCCCGCCCCCTGCGACCCCCGTGCCCACGCGCGGACGGCGTGACCCCCGCGGCGAGCTCCGCCGCGCCGAGCTGCTGGAGGCCGCGATCCATCTCATCGGCGCCCACGGCCTCGACGGCGTCACCCACCGCGCGGTCGCCGCGGCGGCCGGCGTCCCAGCCGCGTCGACGAGCTACTACTTCCGCTCCAAGGACGCGCTCATCGACGAGGCGCTGCGCACGCTCGCCACCCGCGAGATCGAGCGCCTGCGCGAGCGCCGCGACGCCCTCGGCGCCGGCGCCGCCGACCTCGAGACGCTGGCCACAGCGCTGAGCACCTGGATCGAGGAGCAGCTCACTCCAGCGGGCCGCGCCGCGATGCTCGCCCAGTACCAGTTGCAGCTGGAGGCGGCCCGCCGTCCCGAAGCGCGCGCCATCCTCGCCGCCTGGAAGGACGGCACCGACGATCTCGCCCAGACGGCCATGCGAGGACTCGGGGCCGCGGACGTCGAGACATCGGCGATCCTGCTGATCTGCGCGATCGATGGCCTGCGGCTGCGGCTGCTGGCGTCGGGGCATGAGCCGCTGAGAGGCGCGGAGCTGCGTGCGGTGGTGCGGAGGTTGTTGGTGGGGTTGGTGGGGCGGCGGTAGGGCTGGTTCGGGCGTCGATGGCGCCCGGCGCGAGGCGTGGCTGGTGCTGCGCAGCGGGGGTGTGTTGGCACCGAGGGCGAGCGGCGCTTGGGCGGCGCAACCGCGGCTGGTGTGGCTGGGCCGTCGGGGCGGCGCGGGGCGGGCCGGATCGGGCGCTCGTCGTCAATCAAACGCGTGGAAGCCGCGATGCGCGGGCTCCACGCGCTTGATCCCGGCCTCGAATCGCCGGCGCACGAGCAGGTGGGCCTGTCCGGCGCGATGTGGTCGCGCTCAACAGGCCCACCCCGCGACGGGTGTCGGCCTGGGCCTGTGCGGCGCGATGCGGTCGCGCTCAACAGGCCCACCCCGCCCCGCAGGCGCCGGCGGACGACCCGGGCGCGGCGAACCCCACTCCCGCTCGCTCTCCTCGGTGCCGACAGACCACGCCGCGCAGCTCCGACCACGCTTCGCACTGAGCGCCACCAGCGCTGCGAGCCACCAGCGCCGCGAGCCCCGGGACGCCGCGAAGCGCAACCGCGCGCGCTAAACCGCGACCCAGGCGCCATCCCGGCGCCCGAGGGTCACGGTGTGCTCGGTGCCGTCGGCACCAAGCACCCGGAAGACGGCCTGGTCGGCGTCGGTGCCGGGCTTGTCGACGACCTGCACAAGGTGAAGCTCCTGCACCTCTTGAGGAGCGACTGCGGCGCGGGCGGCCGCCTCGATCGTCGCGCGCTCCCAGCCGCGGTCTTGTGCGCGGGCGTCAGCAAGCGCGGCGTCGGCGGCCTCGATCCGCGCCAGCAAGCTCTCAGACAACTCGTCGCGCCGGCGGCTGACAGCGAGCATCCCGCCAGCAAAGAGCAGCGCGATGACGACGAGCCCGACGATGACGACGATCTCTACGACGGAGATGCTGGCGGTGATCACGTAGGTGAGCCTAACCGAGGGCTCGGGATCAGAGCATCACGTTCCTGGAGGTGAGGTGCACGCCCACCTTGCGCTTGACACGCTGCAGGGCGTTGTCGACCGTCTTGGTGTCGCAGCCGAGCTTCTCGCCGACCTGCTCGTAGCTGTAGCCGTCGAGATACAGCGAGAGCACGCGGGACTCCAGCTCCGACAGCGCGGTCGAGAGGCAGGCGACCAGCGACTGCAGCTCTTCGGAGCTGATGACCTGGTTGACCGGGTCGTGCACCGGCGAGCCCGGGATGATCTCGTCGAGCGTCGGCTCGCCGTCCTGGGCCGACGCGGGCGTCGCCGAGAAGGAGACGTACTGGTTCAGCGGCGTGTGCTTGTTGCGCGTGGCCGTCTTGACCGCGGTGATGATCTGGCGCGTGATGCAGAGCTCGGCGAAGTTGCGAAAGCTCGACTCACGGTCGGTCCGATAGTCGCGCACGGCCTTGTAGAGACCGACGAGCCCTTCCTGGATCAGGTCGTCGGAGTCACCGCCGGCCAGGAAGTACGAGGACGCCTTGAGACGGACGAAGCCGTAGTAGCGGCGAACGATGCGGTCGTAGGCGATTGCATCGCCCTGCTTTGCGAGGGCGATCAGGTAACCATCATCGACCTGAACCTGCCCTTGAGGGTTGAAGGAGAGACGAGCCACGAGCGATCCTTTCCTGCAACGAATGCAGGGGAAATTGCTCAGTGGCGCACTCCTCCCCTGGCGCCATCTGAAATTCTCGACCTGAGGTTCCTCAACCTCTAGTCGACCGTTATGTGGGCGGGACCCTCCCACAGTTATGGAGCTTCGTCAAGCCGATGCAGGGATTCTTGCGACGACGCCGACTCAGCGAGCCGCGGCGCGGGCGTCCAGGACGCCATAGAGCAGCACCGCGGCAGCCGCCGAGACGTTGAGCGAGTCGACCCGGCCGCGCATCGGCAGCGAGACGACGTCGTCGCACATCGCGCGGACGCGCGGACGCAAGCCTGTTCCCTCCGCGCCCATGACCAGCACGACCCCGCCGGTGTAGTCGGGCTCGCGGTACGGGCGGCCCTTGGCCGCCGCCCCATAGACCCAACAGCCGGCGCCCTTTGCCTCGCCGAGGTAATCGGCCAGGTTGCGGACCTGGGCGATCTTGAGGTGCTCGACCGCGCCGGCCGACGCCTTGGCCGCCGCGGCGGTGACCTCGGCACTGCGCCGCTGCGGGATGACGATCCCGCTGGCGCCCGCGGCCTCGGCCGAACGGGCGATCGCGCCGAGGTTCTGCGGGTCCTGGATCTCGTCAAGCGCGACGATCAGCGGCGCCGAGCCGTGCAGCAGCGACGCGGGATCGGCGTAGGAGTAGGGGCCGACGTCGGCCACCAGGCCCTGGTGGGCATCGCTGCCGCAGCGCTGGGTCAGCCAGTCGCCGTCGGCCGGTTCGAGCAGGATGCCGTCCAGCCACGGCTCCTTGGCCGCGCCCGCGGTCGCCCAGATGCGCTTGATCTCCCGCCGCCCAGCACGCAGCGCCTCGAAGATCGGGTTGCGCCCGTAGAGGTACTCGACGTGCTCGCGCTCGCGCTCCTGGCGGCGCGGCTCGTGCACCGGCGGTGCGCTCGCGCCCGATGTCGCCTCTGCCCCACGCGGGACCGGCTTGCCGCGCCCCGGCGTGCGGGGCTTGGGCCGGTCGCGGTCACGCGGCGGCTTGGGCTTGCGCGGGGCCTCGTCGTCGTCGCGGCCCTTGCTGCGACCGCCGCGCGGCCCACGAGCACCGCCACGCGGACTCATGCCGGCACCAGCTCGGCGCCGGCGGGACCGTCGCGGACCGTCCAGCCCGCGTCGCGCAACGCATCGCGGAGGCGGTCGGCCTCCGCCCAGTCCTTGGCGTCGCGCGCGGCGTTGCGCGCGGCCAGCAGCGCCAGCGCCTCCGCATCCGGGCCATCCCCGTCGCTGCCCCCGCGCGCGAGGTCGGCAAGCCCGAAGACGTCGAGCATCTCGACGAGGTCGTCGCGCCCGACATCCGAGCGCTTGTTGGCCTCGCTGACCCACGCGGCCAGCGGCGCCAGCGCGCGCGAGGTGTTGAAGTCATCGGCCAACGCGGCGAAGAAGGCGTCGCGGTGCTCGCGCATGTCGACCGGCGACGGCCCATCGACCAGTCGCCGCGCGGCCTCGCGGATCCGGGCCAACCGCCCGGAAGCCGCCTCCAGCGTGTCGTCGGCGAAGACGATCGGCTGGCGGTAGTGGCCGGTGGCGAAGAAGAGCAGAACCGTCTCGCGCCCCCAGCGCTCGATCACCTCGGGCAGCAGCGAGATGTTGCCCACCGACTTGGCCATCTTCTCGCCGCGCATCTCGAGCATGCCGTTGTGCATCCAGATCTGCGCGAGCTCGGCGCCGCGGCCCATCCGGGTCTGCGCAGCCTCGTTCTCGTGGTGGGGGAAGACGAGGTCTGAGCCACCGCCGTGGATCTCAAAGCCCACGCCCAGCAGCTCCTCGGCCATCGCCGAGCACTCGATGTGCCAGCCCGGGCGCCCGCGGCCCCAGGGCGCGTCCCAGGCGGTGTCCTCGCCCTCCTTCTGGGCCTTCCAGAGCGCGAAGTCCAGCGGATCTTCCTTGCGATCCGCCCCTTCGATCCCCTCCCCCTGATCGAGGTCGTCGAGCTGGCGGTGCGAGAGCGCGCCGTACTCGGCGTCTGAGCGCACGCGGAAATAGACATCGCCGTCGACCGCGTAGGCGGCGTCGCGTTCGATCAGCGCGGCAATGAGCGACACGATGCCGTCGATCGTCTCGGAGGCCAGCGGCTCGTGGTCGGGCCGCGGGAGGCCGAGCGCATCGGTGTCGGCGACGTAGTGCGCGGTCATCTCGCGCGCGAGATCCTCAGAACCGATGCCACGGGCCTGCGCGGCATCGTAGATCTTGTCGTTGACATCGGTCACGTTGGCCACGAACGTCACGTCATAGCCCTCGTGGGCCAGGAAGCGCTTCAGCCACGAGAAGACGACGTAGGGGCGCGCGTTGCCGACGTGGATGCGGTTGTAGACCGTCGGGCCACACGCATAGATGCCGACCTTGCTGCCGGGCTCGCGCGCGACGAGCGGCCGGTTTTCGCCGCTGCGGGTGTCGTGGAGCAGGATCTGAGGCACGCTCGCAGCCTATCCGCGCAGGGGTCAGGTCCAGGTCGAGGATGCGAGGACCAGCCCAACACACACGTGCTTGATCCATTTCAGTCCTGGGCACGCCATAACGTGCTGACCCCCGCGATGTCTGCACCTTCCCTCAAAGAACGCTCCCTGGCCCTCGTTGAAGCGGGGTTCCACACCCTGCCCGAGCGCTATCTGGGCGCGCCCAAGGGCTTCGATGTCACCTACCACGTGCGCCTCGGCGACCTAGGCCACACCTTCGAGGTCCGCTGCACCGAGCATGGCGCGCGGGTGCGCAAGGGCATCAGCGCCCGGCCGGCCGATGTCGTCATCGGCACCGACTCCCGGACGTGGCTGCGCCTGCGCGCCGGTGAGCTGAGCGCGGTCGAGGCCTTCCGCGACCGCTCGCTCTACGCGCGTGGGGAGCTCGACAACGCCGTGCGCTTCGAGAGCCTCTTCCGGCTCGCCGACGGGCGCGACCCGCTGATGCTGGTCCGTGACGTGCCGCTGGCCCGCAGCGGCCTGCACGTCTCGACGATGTCGCTCGGTGAGGGTCCCGACGTCCTGCTGATCCACGGCCTCGGCGCGGCCAAGTCCTCGTTCTTTGACTGCGCGGCGCTGCTGGCCGACGCGGGCTACCGCGTTCACGCACTCGACCTTCCAGGCTTCGGCGGCTCATCCAAGCCTTCAAGGGCGCCGTACACCGCAACGTGGTTCGCCGAGGCGGTCCGTGGTGTGATGGACGCGCTAGAGATCGAGTCCGCTCACCTCGTTGGCAACTCGATGGGCGGCCGCGTGGCGCTGGAGATGGGCTTGCGCTGGCCCGAACGCGTGCGCTCGGTCGCCGCGCTCTGTCCCGCCGTCGCGTTCGTCAAGCGCGACTTCCACCCGCTCGTGCGGCTTCTGCGCCCCGAGTTCGGACTGCTGCCTCACAAGCTGCGCCGCGGGATCGTCGAGCGCCAGCTCTGGTCGATGTTCTGCGACCCCGACGCGCTGGACCCGAGCGTCGCCGACGTCGTCGTTGACGAGTTCCAGCGCCACTACGCCAGCGCCGGCGCCCGCGTCGCTTTCTACGCCTCGGCGCGCAATATCTACCTGGACCGCCCGTTCGGCGACGGCGGCTTCTATCCGCGACTGACTGAGCTCCAGCCGCCGGCGCTCTTCGTCTGGGGCACTCACGACAAGCTGATCCCGGCTGGCTTTCGCCGCCACGTGGCCGAGGCGCTGCCGGGCGCCGAGCAGGTCGTCCTTGACGGCTGCGGCCATGTGCCCCAAGTCGAGCGCCCGGAGCAGACGGTGGGCATGCTGCGCCGGCTGTTCGCACAGACCGAGGCGCTGGGCACGCGCCGCTTTGCCCGCGCAGCCTGAGCGAAGCCGAGCCCGGGAGTACGCTGCCAGCATGGTCGGAGTCGCCCAGCTACGCGGTCTCACCGCCCAGCTCCAGCCGCGCGTCGCGCCCGCCGACCTCGACGCGCGCGACCCCGACTACATCCGCGAGACGCTGCCGCGGATGTGGCTGCTGGCGAGCCTCTACTTCCGTGGCGAGGTTCGCGGCCTAGGCAACATTCCCGACGAGGGACCGGTCCTGCTGGCGGGCAACCACTCGGGCGGCAACGTGACGCCCGACACCACCGTCTTCTCGTTGGCCTTCCACACCTACTTCGGCGTCGAGCGTCCGTTTCACCAATTGGCCCATAACTTGGTGCTGTCGATGCCGGGCCTCGGCTTCCTGCGCAAGTACGGGACGGTCGCCGCATCCCCGGAGAACGCGCGCAAGGCGCTGCGCAGCGGTGCGGCTGTCCTGGTCTACCCGGGCGGCGACCGCGAGGTCCATCGGCCTTCGTGGGAGAGCGGACGCGTCGACTTCGGCGCCAGCACGGACTATCTCCGGCTCGCGCTGGAGGAGGATGTCCCGCTCGTGCCCGTCGTCGCGATCGGCGGCCAGGAGACGGCGCTCTTTGTCTCCCAGGGCGAGTGGCTGGCCAAGCTCTTGTTCTTGGACAAGCTCTTCAAGTTGAAGGTCTTGCCGATCTCACTTGGGCCACCGTGGGGTCTGAACGTCGGGGACATGTTGGGGCACATCCCGCTGCCGTCAAAGATCGTGGTGGAGGTCCTGCCGCCGATCCGGCTACGCGAGGAGTTCGGCGACGATCCCGACCTCGACGAGGTCCACGCGCACGTGACGGCCCTGATGCAGGACACGCTCGACGCCCTGACCTCCGAGCGGCGCTTCCCGGTGATCGGCTGATGCGCATCCGCGCCGCCGTTGACGTCAGCGCGCCGGCCGAGGCGATCTGGGACTTCATCGACGACCCGTCGCGCTACCTGCACTTCATGTCGGGGATCACGCGCTGGGAGGTCATCGGCGAGCAGGCCTCGGGCAAGGGTGCTCGCTACCGGATGCTCATGCACGTCGGCTCGGCCGAGGTCGGGGGCGTGGTCGAGGTCGTCGAGCACGACCCGGGACGCGACATGGCGTGGGTGTCGGTCGTCGGCATCGACCAGCGCGGGCGCTGGCGGCTGCGGGAGAAGAAATCGGACCCATCCACCCCCGGCACGCCGCCCAGCACGGAGGTCGAGCTGCGGCTCTCCTACGGCGTTGCGGGCTCGGGCATCTTCGGCTGGCTGGCCGACCATGTCGCCGCCCCGACCGTCCGCGGCCACCTGCAGCGCTCGCTGCAGCAGCTCAAGCGACAGGTCGAGCACGAGCAGTTGCGCACCGCCGCAGCAGCTCGCCGCGCGGCCCGCGTCGCCTAACCTGCAACCAGCCGATGCCGCCCGGGTCCGCGCTGGACATATTGGTCGTCGATGACGACGACGCGTTGCGCAACATGCTCACGCGCTCCTTCGAGCGCGAGGGCCATCGCATCACGGCCGTCGCCGACGGCCACGGCGCGCTGGAGGAGGCGGGCCGCGGGCAGTTCGACGTGATCTTGCTCGACGTCGCGCTCGGCCCGGGGCCGACCGGCTATGACGTGGCGCGGGCGCTGCGCGCGCGCCGCAACGTGACGCCGGTGATCATGCTCACCGCGCTGGACTCCGAGGCCGATGCCGTTCAGGGCCTGGAGGCCGGCGCCGACGACTACGTCACCAAGCCATTCGGGCTGGCCGAGTTGCGGTCGCGCATCCGCGCGGTCCTGCGCCGCGCCCACGGGCATCTGCTCGACGACGGCCTGCTGGAGATCGGCAACGTCGTGCTCGACCAGCGCCAGCGCGAGGTGTCGGTCGACGACAAGCCGGTGCGACTGACCTTCGCCGAGTTCGAGCTGCTGCAGTGCCTGATGGCCAAGCCGGGCCGGCTGCAGAATCGCCAGGAGCTGCTGCGCGCGATCTGGGGCGACAGCGCCTATCGCGATCCGCGCGCGATCGACGTGCACATCCGCCATCTGCGCGAGAAGCTCGAGGAGCAGCCACAGGACCCCAAGTTGATCCTCACCGTGCGTGGCGCGGGCTATCGATTCCGGGATCGCTGAGAATGTCGCTCCGCACCCGCTTGCTGCTGGCCCTGCTGGCGACGAGCGCGGTGACGCTCGGCGTCGCGGCACTGGCGGTGCTGTCGCCGTTGCAGGATCGCTTGGACAAGCAGAGCCGCGCCGGGGTGAAGGCCGCCGCGCTAGCAACGCGCCCCGAACTGGAGACCGCGCTGGCGCGCAGCCGTGGCACCGTCAGCACCGACGTCAACGACATCCTCGACACCCTCTCACAGCGGACCGACGCTCGGGTGGGGCTGTTCATCGCCGACAACGAGAACGTCTATCCGTTCAGCGGGATCACCGACCCCAACACCGACGACATCCGCAAGGTCGTCGTGTCGGGCAAGACGCGCGACAGCTCCTCGAAGGACGGCAGCGGCGTCGCGGTGGCGATCGCGCCGCACGCCAAGGGCGTCAACGTCGAGAAGGAGATCCCGGTCGGACAGCAGTTCTTCGTGCTGATGGTGGTGAAGTCCGACCCGGGCGGCAGCGCGGTCGATGTCGTGCGCAGCGCGTTCCTGACGGCCGCGGTCATCGGGTTGGGTGTTGCGCTGCTGCTGGGGATCGCGCTGTCGACCGGGCTGTCGCGGCGCCTGGGCCGGTTGCGCCGAACCGCGCTGGCGCTCGCGCGCGACGGTGTCAACGCGCCGCCACCGCCGCGCGATGACGGCGCCGACGAGGTTGGTGACCTTGCCCGCGCGCTGGCGTCGATGCAGCAGGCGCTGGTCCGCCAGGAGGAGGCGCGGCGGGCCTTCGTCGCGACGGCGAGCCACGAGCTGCGCACGCCGCTCACCTCGCTGCAGGGCAACCTGGAGCTGTTGTTGGAGGACTTGGACTCCGGCCATCTTGATGTGGAGGAGGCGAGCACCGTCCTGCGCGGTGGCCAGCAGCAGCTACGCCGGCTCTCGAACCTCGCCTCCGAGCTGCTGGACCTCTCACGCCTGGACGCCGGCGTCGAGCTGCGCCGCGAGCCGGTCGAGGTCGGCGAGCTTTGCCGCGCGGTCGCTGCCGAGTTCGCGCTGCGCGCCCGCGACCGCGCGGTCGACCTCGACGTCGTCCCGCCGACCGGACCGGTCTGGGCCTCCGGCGATCCCGGCGCCGTCGCGCGCGTCGCCCGGATCTTGATCGACAACGCGCTGCGCTTCTCCCCCGCCGGCGAGTCGATCCGCATCACCGCCGCCTACCACGGCGACCGCGCGACGCTCGAAGTCGCAGACCACGGGCCAGGCGTGCCGCAGAACGAGCGCGACCTGATCTTCGAGCGCTTCCAGCGGGGAACGAGGACGGGTGGCGAGGGCGGCTTCGGACTCGGGCTGGCGATCGGGCGTGAGCTGGCGCGGCGGCTGGACGGCGAGCTGGCGTTGGTGACGCAGACGACGGACAGCGGGGCGCGCTTTGCGCTGACGCTGCCGATCGAGATGCCACGGGGCTCAGAAGGCGAAGGCGACGCGGGTGACGAGGACGCCGCGGGGGATGCGCCGGCCGAGGCGCCGTCGATGCCGCGAGTGGAGTGAGGGTTGGGCGGGCGCGGGGCGGCGCGGGCGTCTGCGGCGAGCAAAGGGTCCATGAGAACCTTTGCTCGACACACTCGATCTCGAGCAAAGCACCCATACGGTGCATAGGTCACGATGGACGCGCCCCGCGCTCTCGCGGACGACAGGCCAACGCCGCGAAGCCCCACTCCGCTCGCGCTCCTCGGTGACGACACACCACGCGGCGCGCCACAAGCCACGCCCCGCACTGCGCGCCCCCAACGCCCCGAGCCACACCGAAGAGCGACCCCTATCGCTCTGACTGACTACCCAGAAATGGGCGGCAGTTCTAGTCCTTCTGCCAGTAGCAGTGCTCAGCGAACACACAGATGCTTAGGGGATGCGCAAGCTCGTGTTCCTCGTCCTCGCCGTTGTCGCCCTTCTGGCCCTGGAGGCTGCCGGCGCCTCGGCAGCCATCATCGTCGGCACGAGCGGGATCCGGCCGTCTGTCGACCAGAACGCCGCGGGCGGCGCGGAAGCGTTCCGGACACCCGCGACCGCCTCGGGCACCGTCGACAGCATGAGCGTCTACGTCAACTCGACCTCGCGTGCCACCAAGCTCTATGTCGGTCTCTACTCCGACGCCAACGGCCATCCGGGCATGCTGCTGACCCAAGGCTCGAAGTCCGCTCCGATCGCAGGTGCCACCAACGACATCCCGGTCTCCGGCGCGACGGTGACCAGCGGTACGCAGTACTGGATCGCGATCATGGGCACCGGTGGGCAGTTGACCTTCCGCGACCAGCTCGGTGGCGGGAAGTCCGAGACCTACGCGATCCCCAACCAGACGACGCTGCCCGCCTCATGGCAGACCGGCATCACCTACAACGACGGCCTGCTGTCGGCCTACGGCTCGTCCTCTGGCGGCCAGCCCGTACCGCCGGTGCTCAACGTGACGCCGACCTCGCTGTCATTTACGGCGACGACCGGCGGCGCAGACCCGGCGAGCAAGACCGCCGCGCTGACCAACACGGGCGGCGGCAGCCTCACGTTCACGACCTCGCCGGGCGCCTCGGCGTGGCTGACCGCAACGCCCGCTTCCGGCAGCGCGCCCGCCACGATCACCGTCTCGCCGCACATCAGCGGCCTGAGCGCCGGCAACTACGACGGCACGATCACCGTGACCGCCGCCGGCGCGACAGGCTCCCCGCAAACGATCGCCGTCCACCTGACGGTCACCGACCCGCCGCCTCCGCCCCCGCCAGCCCTCGGACTCACGCCGACGTCACTGTCGTTCACGGCAACCACGGGTGGCGCCGACCCGGCGAGCAAGACGGCCGCCGTGACCAACACCGGCTCGGGCAGCCTCACGTTTACGACGTCGACCGGCACCGCCGACTGGCTGGCTGCAACACCCGCCTCCGGCTCCGCGCCCGCCACCATCACCGTCTCGCCGCATGTCAGCGGCTTGGCCGCAGGCGGCTACGACGGCACGGTCACCGTGACCGCCGCCGGCGCAACGGGATCGCCGAAGACCGTCGCCGTCCATCTCACCGTCAGCGACCCCGTGCCGCCGCCTCCGCCGAGCAGCGCCGACTGGCTGCAGGTCGACCATGACGCCGAGCGCACCGGCTTCGCCAGCGGCGAGACCACGCTCGGCCCAGCTGAGGCGCGCACGCTCGGCCAGGCGTGGGCCACCACGGTGGACGGCAAAGTGACCGCCCAACCGCTCTATGTCGGCAGCGTCACGGTCGGCGGCCAGAGCCGTAACGTCGTGATCGCCGCCACCTCCGGCGCCTCTATCTACGCGCTGGACGCCGACACCGGCGCGATCCTCTGGCGGCGCAACTTCGGCACCCCGCCCTCCAACTGCGCGATCCCCGGCGGCTACGGCTTCGTCGCCCCGCCGGCCATCGACAAGTCCCGCAACCGCATCTACGCCGTCAGCGAGGACGGTGTCCTGCGCACGTTGGCAATGGCGGACGGAACCGACGCGGCGGCCGGCGTAGCGATCATCACCAATCCGCAGACCAACCGGGTCTGGGGAGGTCCAACGCTGATCGGCTCGTCGACGTTGTACGTGTCGACCGCCAGCGACGGCTGTGATTCGCCGCCATGGCGCGGGCGCATCGTGAAAGTCGACGTCTCCGGCGCGGCGCCATCGTTGACCAAGCAGTGGGACGTGGTCCCGGGCATCTCCGCACCATCGGGCGGCGGCGGGATCTGGGGCTATGGCGGTGTGTCGGTCGACACCACCACCGGCCGCGTCTACGCCGCCACCGGCGCGGACTCGATCGAGGCCTACACGCTCTATGCCGACCGGCTCGTCGCGCTCAGCAGCGATCTGAACCTGCTCGGCTCCTACGAGCCGTTCCACCCCACCAGCTACCCGTGCTCGGGCGATCCGTGCGATGTCGACTTCGGCGCGACGCCGGTGGTCTTCACGCCGATCGGCTGCCCGACGATGGTGTCGGCCGGCAACAAGAACGGCGTGCTCTACGTCACGCGGGCCACGACGCTCGCGGCCTCCGGACAGGCCGAGCAGGCGATCCAGCTCAACCCAGCCAACGACTGGCTGGGCAGCGGCGGCGTCGGCGGCGTCCCCGCGTGGGATCCGACCGACCAGATGCTGTTCGTCTCCGACGTCGGCCCCGGGTGGAACGGCACGGCCGGCGGCGTGGTCGGGCTGAAGGTCAACGCCGACTGCACGCTGTCGGTCGCGTGGAGCAAGACGCTGGGCATCGACCCGAACCCCGACTCCACGCCGACGGTCGCCAACGGCGTCGTCTACGTGGGCGAGGGCACCACCGGCAAGCTCGCCGCCTACAACGCCAAGACCGGTGAGCCGCTGTGGAGCTCGTCAGCCGGCGGCGCGGCCTTCGCGGCGCCGATTGTCGCCAACGGCATGGTCTACCAGGGCATCTGGAACGGCTTCTCCGCCACCAACACCGGCACCATCAAGGCGTTCAAGCCCGGCTCGACGCCGCCCCCGCCGCCACCGAGCGTGCTGATCGGCGACACCGCCGTCGAGAACCAGCATGACCAGAACACCTCGGGCAGCGCCGAGGCGTTCCAGGCCACAGCCACCGCGAGCGGCGCGGTGACGTCGCTGTCGATCTACCTCGACGCGACCTCCAACGTCGCAAAGGCCACGCTCGGCATCTACACCGACACGGGCGCCACCAAGCCGGGCACGCTGCTGACGCAGGGATCGAGCACCACGCTCACCCCCGGCGCCTGGAACAAGATCACGGTCCCGTCCGCGACGCTGACATCGGGGACCAAGTACTGGATCGCGCTGCTGGGCACCGGGAGCGGGACGATCCGGTTCCGCGACGTCAGCGGCGGATGCCGCAGCGAGACGAGCGCCTCGGGCTCGCTGACCGCCCTGCCGGCGACGTGGTCGACCGGGATCAAATACTCCGACTGCCCGCTCTCGGCCTACGGGTCAGTCGGCTAGGCAGAAGGGCTTAACGACCACGGGCCGCCCTCTCGGGCGGCCCGTCGTGGGTCGGCTGGAGAACCCGAGCTAGGAGTTGGACACCAACGGCTCGGTCTCATAGACCGTCGTCGGCAGCTTGGCGTAGGGCTGCTCGGTGTCAGCGTCGGTCTGCGTCTCGTGATAGACGGACTCGACGTTGACTGCCCAGATGTCGTGGCCCTCGTTGTGCAGGATGTTGTCGACCGCCCGCATCGCCGACAGCATCGAGTGATCGGAGTTGTTGTAGCGGTGCAGGCCGTTACGGCCGACCTGGACGAAGTCCTTGAGCGGGTCGAGCCAGCCGCGGATCGCCTCGACGCGCTCGGCGTAGGTCTCGTCGTACATCGGGTAGGCGAGCGGGACGCGCACGACATAGCCGCGACGCACTTGCTCGGGCTTGGCGAGGCCGAGCTGGTCGAGCTCGCGCACCGCCAGGTCGATGAGCTTGTCGTCGTCCATCATCCAGAGGTCGTCGCCCTTGAAGGCGAAGTACTCCAGGCCGACGCAGGCAGTATCGGGGTCGGGCACCATCCAGGGCGACCAGGAGCGGTAGTTCTGGATGCGGCCGACGCGGACAGCCTCCTCGTGGATGTAGATCCAGTTGTCGGGGAAGAGGTCCTTGCCGTCGAGCACCAGGGCGACGGTCATGAAGTCGCGGTAGCGCAGCCCCTGAGCGGCTTCCTTGACCTCGGCGGGGGCATCGGGGCTCGTGAGGCCGACCATGTGGCGCAACGGCAGCGACGACACGGTGCCGCGCGGCTCGATGATGCCCTGAGGCGTGTGGATACGCACGACGCGGCCGTCCTCGACGTCGATCTGCTGCGCGGGCGACTCCAGTCGCACCTCGCCGCCCATCTCCTCGATGCGGCTGGTCATCATCTCCCACATCTGGCCCGGGCCATAGCGGGGGTACTGGAACTTGTCGATCAAGGACGTGATGTCGTCCTTGTTGCCAAAGAACGCGGCCTTGGCGGCGGAGAAGAAGTTGAGGTTCTTGATCCGCTGAGCGGCCCAGTCGGCGCGCAGCTCCTTGGTGGAGACGCCCCAGACCTTCTCGGTGTAGGACTTGAAGAAGTGGGTGAACAGGCGCTTGCCGAAGCGGTTGGAGACCCAGTCCTCGAAGGTCTCCTCCTTGCCCTTGGGCTTGACCGCGGCCCACAGGTAGGAGAAGCCGCAGCGCACGAGCTCGACCGGCCCGAGCTTCTTGATGACGTCGGTGCCCTTGAGCGGGTAGTCGAGGTACTTGCCGCGCCAGAAGATCCGCGACATCCGTGGGCGCATCAAAAACTCGTCGCCCATGATCTCAAGCCAGAGGTCGTTGACCTCCTTGTTCTTGGTGAAGAACCGGTGGCCGCCGAGATCGAAGCGGTAGCCATCAGGATCGACGACCGTCTTGGCCAGGCCACCGACCTGGTCCTCGGCCTCCAACACGATGACCTTGCGGCCGGCCTTGGCCAGCAGGTATCCGGCAGACAGGCCCGCAGGCCCACCGCCGATGACGACGTAGGGGCGGGAGTCGCCGTGATCGTCTTCGTCGTGGGTGGGCGGTGTCGGCGGTGCGTCGACAAGCGTCATGCAATGCACCTTGCCCGTTGCGCGCGCGAATCCGGTCGCTTGCTAACGGCTCGTAACACTTCCTAACCGAACGATCCACCCGTTGGGAGGGACCGATTTCGGCCTCCTCGGTCGAGGTTGGCGGGTACAGCATGGCGGCAGCCGTCTGGCTATCACGCACGGCTGGCCGAAGAGACACCGGCCTCAAGCCCGACGATCAGATCAAGAAGACCTTCGGCCTCCCATGCACGGTTGCGCGCCGACTCGGTGAGACGCGTGAGGATTCCGGCAGCTTCCATTTGGTCGATCGCGTTCGCTACCGCCGGCTTCGTTCGTTGCGTCGCGGCAACGCCGACTGGCACCGTGATGATCGGATGGGCCGGAAGAACGGCGGTCAGAACCCATGCGGCTGCATCAGCACGAGGATTGCAGTGTTCTCGCAGCCGTTTGCGCCACTCGTCCTGCAACTGGCTCACACGAATCGTGTAGTGAGCGGCGAGCGTCGCGGCCTCAGCGGTGGCGACGGCGAAGAGCTCGATCCAGTCGGCGAGCCGGCCCTCACGGAACAGCTTCAGACCTTTCAGGTATCGGTCTTTGTCGCGGGCGAGCACGACGCTGACCGGGGGAACGAACGCCGGCGTCAATCCGCGCCGGCGGAGAACGACCTGCACAAGGGCGCGGCCGGTTCGCCCGTTGCCATCCTCAAACGGATGGATCGTCTCGAACTGGGCGTGCGCGATCGCGGCCTGTACGAGCGGCGGAAGCGCGTCATCGTTGACGAACGTGCACAGGTCATCGAGCAGGCGGTCGACCTCTGCCGGCGGCGGAGGAACGAAGGCCGCGCCGCACGGGTTGTAGTCGTTGCCGCCGATCCAATTCTGCGTGGCGCGGAACCGTCCGGCTATCTGCGAGTTCGGGGCGCGTTCGAGCAGCACCCGATGGATGTCGAGGAAGTCCGCGGAGCGCACCCCCTCAAGCTCTGCAGCTCGCTCGATCGAGAGCTGCATGGCGTCGATGTTTGCGAGAATCTCAGCAGATCCCGAGCGGACCCTGCGGCCGGTCTCCTGGTTGGCCTCGGCACGAGCAAGACTGCGGGCATCTACCTGCATGCCCTCGACCTTCGAGGAAGCGATCGACTCGGTTCGCAGCAGGAGCCGCGCGAGTGGCATCAACTCGGGCCCAGCCGCGCGGTTCAGATCAGAGATCGCCTTTTCCGCGTCGGAGACCACGCCGGCGACATCGCCCGGCAGTACGACATCGACACCGGCGATCGCCTCTGGGAGAAAGGCGTCGTACTCGCAAGCACGCCGGTAGCGCGGAGGCGCGTAGACAGCTGGGTCCGCCTGCCAGATCTGATGGACGTACTGGCCTCGCACACCGCGATCCTTTCCTCGATTCGATGGTTAGGAAAGGATAATCCTCGTTCCTTTCCTAACGATGATCCTATCCCGCCGGAGACCCATAGGAAAGGATCCGCTCTAAGCTTTCCTTGTCGCTACTCCAGGGAAAGCTTTTCACGCGCATCCCGTTTGCGCCGTGCGCCGCGGACTTGCGCGATGCGGAATCGGCAGATTGGCGGGTAACCGGGGTGCGCGAGGCGTGGCTGGATGGTCGGCGCTCCGTGACGATCGCCACCGCGCTCCTGCGGCCTGAGGCGTGTGGTGCGTAGCTGCGCTGTGGTTCGGCGCGCATTTATATGGGCATCGAACGAGCGCCGCGCGGATGTCGACATCACGGATCACCGCCCTCCCCACGCACTCGCGCCGCGGGCGTGCGTTGCGCGGCCCGGGTCGCCGACCCCTCGCATATGAGGGGCCAGACGCCCCGGAGCACGAGGGCCGAGCGGTCCGGGGCGTTTTCGACGTCGGCATGACGTTCGGACCGACCCGCATCCTCGTCGTCGCGGGCCTCAGCGGGGGTGGGCCCGTGCACAGACGCGTACCGGCCGCATACAGGCCCACCCGAGCACGGCGTGCCCTGACCGACCGAGGTGGGCCCGTGCGCGGACGTATATCGGCCGCAAACAGGCCCACCCTCCCGAGGCCGACCCGACAATGCGAATCGCCGGCCAAGGGCCAGCGGACGACACGCCAACGCCAAGCACAACCGACCCCGCTCACTCCCCTCGGTGCCGACAGACCACGCTGGCACGACGACCACCGTCTGAGCGGAACGCCACTAACAAGTCGCGCGACCCAAGCGCTCGCAACAGACCAGGTCCGCCCCGCGACCAGCGCCCCACGACGTCAGTCTTGGGCGGTCCGCTACCCGCGCCGTACCAACGCTCCCGAGTTGTTGGTGTGGTCGATCCGCAACAACACCGCTACGGATGCAACGACTGAACCGCCCAGCGCTATACGCGGGTTCAGTGTCGCCGCAGGCCCGGCCACGCGGCCCCGGCGCTACCGGCGCAGATAGACCACGGCCCGCACGCCCTTGGGCAGGCCCTTGCGGTCGAACTTCGGCACGGGCGCGATGCGCTGGAAGCGCGGATCGTGGTTGAGCGCGCGCTCCCACTGCGGCGCGCGATGGCGGATCTGCGCGGTCCACGGTGCGCCCCAGCGGCCGGTGCGGATGATCGGCTGGATCAAAATCAGGTGCTGGCCGGGCTTGACCTCGGGCGCCAGCTTGTCCAGCGTGCGCTTGGGGCCCGCGGCCTTCAGCCGGTCCAGCGCGTCGCGCCAGTCGAAGACGCGCTCGTCGCTGACGGGACCCATCGCGTCAGCCCAGCGGTAGCCGTCGCCGAGGTAGTAGCGCATCGCCGGGCCGTACTCGGGGTGGATCGCGACGACGAGGTCGCGCGGTGCGATCAGCCCGTTTTCCTGCAGCGTGCGCGCGACGCGGTAGGCGTCACTCTTGCCCCGTATCGACCGCTCGTGGGAGTCAAACCAGAGCACCAGCACGATCGCCAGCGCGACCAGGCCAACCTTGCCGAAGCGCACGATGCCCGCACCGATCAGCAGCAGCGCCGGCCCGACGAAGACCGAAAAGTACCGCGTCGCCCAGGCCGGCGAGGCCTGCGAGGCCAGCCACGCCAGCGCCACAGCGACGCCGAGCATCACGGCCAGCGCGACGACGCTGCGCGAGCGCTCGCGGCCCTCCGCCCCACCGCGCAGCGTCGTCAGGCCGGCAGCGGCCACGACAGTCAAAAGCAGCGCCGTCTCGACCCCACCAACAAGGTTCTGCATCCCGCTGATCAGCCCGTCCAACGGCGGCTTGGCCGACCATGGCGCGCCGGTGTGCTCGGCTTGGAAGAGCAGCGTCGGCACCCACGGCAGGTACAAGACCACCAACAACCCGAAGCCGATCAGCCCGTCACGAAACAGCGGCGCGCGCTCGCCCCCCGGGGCCGTCCGCCACAGCACCAAGAACGCGACGCCCATGCCCACCCCGAGGAACAATCCCCAGTTGTGCGCATAGACCGTCAATGCCGTCAAGACGCTGAACGGGACCAGCCAGCGCCGGTCGCGCACCGCGTAGGCCATCGCGAACGCCGCGCTGCTGACCAGTCCCAGGAGCGCGACCAAGGCGTACATCCTGGTCTCTTGCGCGTAGTAGGTCAGAAACGGCAGCGTCGCGCAGAGCGCCGCGGTCGCCCAGGCGGCGCGCTCGCCGAACAGCTGCCGGGCCGCCAGCCACCCGGCCGGGATCGTCAGCGTCGCGCAGAGCACCGAGAGCGCGTGCGTGCGCGACTCGCCGTCGCCGCCGACCACGCTCATCCAGACGTGGAGCAGCATGTAGTACAACGGCGGGGAGCCGTCCTTGCGCAGCACGCCCGGGATGTCGAAGAGCGGGTGGTGCGCGATGCCGACCGACAACCCCTCGTCGATCCAGAACTTCGCGGTGATCGCGTGCGTGCGTAGCGAGACCGACAGCGCCATGATCGCCAGGACGCCGGCGACGCGCAGCACCGTGGGATGGCGCCACAGCGCGACGCCGGACGCGGGCGCGCCGGCGCGCTCCCGCATCACCGCGCTCACGCCGCCGGGCTCCCGCATGCGGTCACGATCCGCCACTTCGGCCCGGTCGCGACCGTCCGCTCGGCGCCGAGGCCGCGCAGCGACGGCACGGGCCGGCTACGGCCCGTCGTCTTGACGCGGAAGACCACGGCCGGGCGCACGGGCGTCAGCGAGACGTCCTGGGTGTGCAAGTGCAGGTTCCAGGCGACGACGGGCACGAGGAACGGACCGGTGAACGGCTTGCCGCAGGCCTTCAGCCGGTCCTCGCCGCCTGCCTCGCGCACGAGGCCGGGCAGCTCGTCGGTCAGCTCGGCCTGGTACTCCAGGCTGCGCATCGTCGGCGCGAAGTTCTGAAAGCTCGGGAAGGCGAAGCCCAGCCCGATCAGCGCGGCCACCACGATCACGAGCGCACGCGCCTGGTGCTTGCGCGCCAGCGCAGGGACGGCCCGGCCCGCGAAACCGATGATGCGCTCTAGCCCCCACCCCGCGCCCGCGCCCCCGAGAACGATCAGCAGCGCGACCGGCGCGATCAGGTAGCGCTGGTTGCCCGAGAAGCCGTCCGAGGTCATGTAGGCGACGAGGCCCAGCCAGCAGATCGCAAGGCCGGCGAGGAACGCGACCGCGCGGTCGCGGCGCGCGATCACCATCGCCACGGCCGCGATGAGGCCGGCCACCAGCGGGGCGGTCAACATCTCGCTCGCGTCTTCAAGCACGGCGCGGACCGGGCTGTCGGCGTAGGTCGGCGCGCCCGGGTTGACGTCCTTGGCGCGGTGGGCGGCGCGCAGCAGGTCGCCCGAGCCCCACCACTCCGGCAGCAGCCACAGCGCGACGACGCCGGCGCCGGCGCCGATGATCAAGCGCGCCGGCAGCTCGCGCCGCCACAGCAGCCACAGCCCGTAGAGGCCTAGGAACGGCCACGCCTCGGGGCGCAACAGCCCCGCGCAGACCGCGAGCAGGAACGCCGCCCGGCGATCGCCGGCCAGGTGACGGTCGATCGTCGCCAGCAGGAACGCAACGATCAGCCCTTCGGAGTTGCCGAGCGCCGCGTTGCGGATCCACCACGGCGCGATCGCCAGGGCGGCTGCCGCGGCGACCCCGCCGACGATCCCGCCGCCCAGCCGCCGCGAGACGCGGAAGGCGAGCACGATCGCGGCGATCGCGCCGGCGCGGGCAACGACGAGCCAGAGGTCCGGCGCCCACGAGCCAAAGAGCGAGAAGACGGTGGTGAAGAGGACCGGCAGCGGCTTCCACGACGGTCCCCCGGTGGTGACGAGATCGAAGTGGGCGATCTCGCGACCCCAGATGATCCACGACCACGGGTCATAGGTCGGGGCGCTGGGCAGCAGCAGCGTCAGCGCGGCAAGCGCGACGCACACGGCCACCAGCAGCAAGCCCCCATGCGCCCGCGCACCAGCCAGCGCCGTAGCGGACGGCGCCTGCGGGACCTCGATGGCAGCGGAGCGTTCCTCGACCAGCACGGCGCTGAGGAGGGTATGCCCGACCGGGGACGATCTCCCGTGTGCCTTAACGAAGCCCAATGGAGACGATGCCGGCACGGCCCAGCCGACGGGCAGCTGGCCGGGGGTCGGGACGTGCCTAACCGAAGGTTCGGGATTCCGGGCTCAGCGCTCGCCCCTGCGGGACCCGAGACCTAGGCTCGCCTTTCCATGTCAAACGACAACGCGCCCACTGCTCCGCAGCTCAGCCTCGTGCGCAACGACACGCTCGAGGAGCCCTACGGCGACGGCGCCCAGTCCACCGTCGTCCACGTCGTCGGGACCCGCCCGAACTTCGTGAAGATGGCGCCCGTCGTGGCGGCACTGCAGAAGCGCGGCGTCTTTCGCCAGATCCTCGTCCACACCGGCCAGCACTACGACAAGCGCATGTCCGACGAGGTCCTGGCCGACCTGGACTTCCCCGAGCCCGACTACCTGCTGGGCGTCGGATCCGGAAGCCACGGCGAGCAGACCGCCAAGGTCCTCGAGCAGTTCGAGCGCGTCTTGATCGACGTCGAGCCGACGCTCATCGTCGTCGCCGGCGACGTCAACTCGACGCTGGCCTGCGCCTTGGCCGCCTCCAAGCTCGGCATCCCGATCGCCCACGTCGAATCGGGTCTGCGCTCGTTTGACTGGACGATGCCCGAGGAGATCAACCGCGTCGTGACCGATCGCCTCTCAGACCTGCTGTTCGCCCACAGCCCTGAGGCCATCGAGAACCTCGTCGGCGAAGGCATCGAGGCCAGCCGCATCCACGTCGTGGGCAACACGATGATTGACTCGCTGCGGCGCTGCGAGCGCCGGGCGCGGGCGCGTGGGGTCGCGGCGTCGATGGGTCTCGACGCGGGCTCCTACCTGCTCGTCACGCTGCACCGGCCGTCCAACGTCGACTACCCGCTGCGCCTGGCCGGCATCGTCAGCGCCCTCGTCGAGCTCGCCGAGCGGTCGCCGGTCGTCTTCCCCATCCATCCGCGCACCCGCGCGCGGCTGATCGAGGACGGCAGCCTGAACCGCCTGCAGGCCGCCGGCGTGCACTGCATCGATCCGGTCGGCTACCTCGACTTCCTCTCGCTGCAGGCCGACGCCGGGGCTGTTGTGACCGACTCCGGGGGCGTGCAGGAAGAGACCTCGGCGCTGGGCATCCCCTGCTTTACGTTCCGGACCTCGACCGAGCGCCCGATCACGATCACGCACGGCACCAACACGCTGCTGGGCGACGATCCCGACGATCTCGCGACCGTCGAGATCCCGGCGTGGGAGCCGACGCCCTGCGCGATCCCGCTCTGGGATGGGCACGCCGGCGAGCGGCTCGCCGACATCCTCGTGATGAACTACGCGCTCTGCGCGGCGCCCGCCACCGGCAGCGTGCGGTGAGCGCTTCGACCCTGACTTCCCCACGGGTCGACGTCCTGGATTGCCCGGTCGACGCGCTCGACATGGACGCCACGGTCGCCCGCTGCTCAGAGCTGATCGAGGCCGGTGGCTTTCACCAACACGTCGCCATCAACGCCGCCAAGCTCGTCGCCATGCACGACGACCCGCAACTGCGCGACATCGTCGTCGGCTGCGACGTCATCAGCGCCGACGGCCAGAGCGTCGTCTGGGCCTCGCGCCTGCTCGGCGCGCCGCTGCCCGAGCGCGTGGCCGGCGTCGATCTCATGGACCGGCTGCTCGCCGAGGCCGAGCGGCGGGGCTACGGGGTCTTCATCCTCGGGGCGCGCGCGGACGTGCTCGACGAGGCCGTCCGCCGCATCCGCGAGCGCCATCCGCAGATCACCATCGCCGGTGCCCGCGACGGGTACTTCAGCGACGCCGAGGAGGCCGAAGTCTGCGAGCAGATCCGCAGCTCGGGCGCCCACATCCTGTTCGTGGCGATCAGCTCGCCGCGCAAGGAGCTGTTTCTCGGCGAGCACGGGCCGAGCCTTGAAGTGCCGTTTGTGATGGGCGTCGGCGGCTCGATCGACGTCATGGCGGGGATCACCAAGCGCGCGCCGCGGCTCTGGCAGCGGCTCGGGATCGAGTGGCTCTATCGACTCCTGCAGGAGCCCCGCCGGATGTTCCGGCGCTACGCCGTGACCAACGTGCGCTTCTTGTTGCTCCTCGGCCGCGCGGCCACGGCGCGGCGACGCTCAGACTGACCGAGCGGCCAGCAGACAGAACGTCCTGCAGGCCGTAGCGTCTTTGTGATGGTCGGACCGTCCCCCCGTGCGCTGCATGGCGCCGCCGTTGGCGTGGCCGCCCTGAGCGTCATCTTGGCGGTGTTCTTCCTCGTCCTCCCCTCCCACACGGTCAAGCGGCCGACCACCGCCGCCGCCGTGGCACCGACCCAGTTCGTCGCCCGCGGGCACGACGGGGTTTGCAGCCGCACAGATCCCTGCGGCAGCCTTCAGCAGGCGCTGCGACAGGCCCGCCCGGGCGCCGTCGTCCAGATCGCCGCCGGCCGCTACCCGGAGCAGATCCTCACGGCCGACAAGCGGCCCGCCGAGAGCGCGGCCGTCACCCTGGAGGCGGCCCAAGGCGCCAAGGTCATCTTCGCCGGTGTGCGCTGCGGAGCGACGGCGGGCGACCGCGGGCCCCACGCCCTGCGCATCGTCGGCATGCGCTTTGACAACGTCTTGATCAACCGCTGTGATCGGCTGAGCATGCATGGCGTCGAGATCCATGGCGGCCTCTACTTGGAGGGCTCGACGCGCTTCTCGATGCTCGGGGGCTCGATCGGGCCGGGGACGGACTTCCACCCCGACATCAAGGCCGTCTATCGCTCCAATCCGCCGATCGTTCCGCGACGCATCCTGTTTGACGGCGTGCGCTTCCACGACTGGCGCGTCGAGACGCCGGGCGAGCACATCGAGTGCCTGCAGGTCTCAGATGTCGACGGGCTCGTGATCCGGCGCTCGCGCTTTGAGCGCTGCGACACCTTCGACCTGCACATCCAAGGCACCGAGGCCGGCCCGGTCAAGGACGTGGTGATCGAGGACAACGAGTTCGGCACGACCAGCGACCACTCGAACTCGATCCCCGCGTACTACTCGCTGTCGGTCCGCGACGGCATCGGCGTGCGCATCGCGCGCAACCGCTCGACACAGGGCTGGGCGCTGCCAGCCGCCGACGCGACGGTCAAGGACTGGACCGTGGCGCACAACTCCGCCCCGATGCGCTCGTGGCAATGCGACAAGCGCATCGCCTACCGGCACAACCGCTGGACTGGGGCCGGCTGCGGGCCAACCGGCCGGCCCACGGCGCAGTTACGCTGAGGCCGCGTCGGGCTCCAGCGCGTGCTCCCGCCCCGCCCACGCCTCAAGGATCCAGCCCATGCTGTACGGCCGGTCGGTGGGGTTGAGCTCGGTCAGGCGCGCGGTCGAGCCCGGCGTCGGAAGGCCCACCGTGGAGGCGAGCGTCTTGGTGGCCAGCGCCAGGCGGTCGGGACCGCGACGGCGGCGGATCGAGCGCATCACGATGTGCTCGGCGGGCAGGACCATGTCGCGCCCAAGCTCGTTGGCGCCCCAGATCCACGGCAGCCCACGGCCGGCAGCGGCGGCGTAGCGCCGATCGCCGCTGACCTCGGAGAGGTCGAGCAGCGCCATTGGCGCCATCGCGTGCTGATGGACGCAGTAGATCTCGTAGCGCTCGACGACCGTGCCGCGCTCGGCGTCAAAGAGCCAGGGCCAGCCGCCGTCGGGCAGTTGCAACTCCAGCAGCCGGTCGGCGGTTGCGCGCGCCGCGCCGAGCGCGCGTGGGTCGAGCTCGTGGCGGGCGACGGCGGCCAGCGCCTGCACCGCGTAGATCTGGGTCGCGAAGTTCGGGAAGCGGCGGCGCAGCCCTGGGCCACCGTGATGGCGAAACAGCGCGCTCGGCGCGCGGTTGACGTCGAGCAACGCGTCGAGTGCCCGGGCGAGCAGGCGCTGGGCGCGACCGTCGCCGCCGGCGGCGACGTGGAGCGCGAGGCCGGTGACGATCCACCCCATCTCCATCCCCAGGCGCGCGGGGAACCCGCCGCCGGAGCCCAGCGCGGCCTCCAGCAGCTCGACGTACTCGCTCCCGTGCTCGCCGCCGGCGCGGGCGTCGGTCCACAGGTACAGGCCGTAGTCGCCCGGGTCGAGCTCGGCGTCTTCGCGCCGCGCGTGCAGGGCGTCGCCGATCAGCGCGAGGTCGACCGACGGCGTCAGGCCCGCGTCGCGTGCCTTCTGCAGGCCGAGCAGCGCCATCAGCGTGTAGCGCAGCGAGCGGCCGATCGGCCGGCCGTCAGCGGCGAAGCGCTCGAAGCAGAACACGCCGGGCTCTTCGGGCCGCAGGTAGTGGGGCAGCGATGCGAGCGCGAACGCGACGAGGTCGCTGATGGCATCCGCGGACGCGTTGCGACCGACGAGGGTCTCGGATGTCGAGGTCACTGGGTGCTCCCGGCCAGGGCCGTCTCGGCGGCCGTGGCAGTCGTGGTGGTGGCCCGTGCGCTGAGCACGGTGTCGAAGGTCGCCGCGAGCTCGCGGTTGAGGTGGCCGCGCTCCAGGCCGGCAAGCAGCCAAGCGCGCTCCTGCACCACCGAGGGCCTGCGGACCGTCTGCGTGGCCTCCCGCTCGATGACGTCGGCCATCGCCGCGACATCTGAGGGCTCCACGACCGTGGAGTTCTCGGCACGGGAGAAGATCTCACGGCCATCGCCGGCCGGCATCGCCGCGAGGATCGGGCGGCCGGAGGCGAGGTACTCATAGCCCTTGCACGGCACCATCCGCGCGCGATGGCCGCCGGGCAGGTCCTGCATCGGCAGGAAGAGCAGGTCGGCCGACCGCACAAGGTCGATGGTCTGCTCGTGGTCGCAGTAGCCGAGCAGGTGGACGCCGTCCAGGCCGTCGAGAACCTCACGGTCGGCATCGGTGATCGGTCCGGCCAGGTGCAGCTCGATGCGGGCCCCGGCCTGCGGGTTGCGCTCGCGGACGAGGTCGATGGCGCGGCGCAGATAGAGCGGCGAGCGCGTCAACACGTCGACCGGCCGGTCCGGCCCTCCGCCGAGCAGACGGCGCATGCGCTCGGAGCAGCGGTGAGCGAGACCGAGCGCGGTGTGCAGGCTACCGGTGTGAACGATCCGCAACGCGCCGTCGTCGCGGACCGGCTCGGGACGCTGGAAGTCGGCCGCGTCGTAGCCGACCGGCAGGGCGAGGACCGGGCGGTCGCGCAGCGGCTTGAGCGCCTCCTGCACGGCCGTGGCCGCCTCAGCGGTGTTCATCACCACGGCGTCGGCGGCGGTCAGCGCGCGGCGCATGGCGGCGTGGTCGATGACGCGGTGGGCCAGGCTCGGGTAGACGCGCATCTCATCCAGCGCCCACGGATCCCCGAGGTCAACAACGAGCGGAACGTCCAGCTCCCGCGCCAGCCGCGCTCCGGCATGCGCGGTCACGTCGGGCCCGAGATCGGCGTAGACGAGGTCGACCGGCCCGACCGTGCGCCCGACGTCGACCATCCCCTGGCCGAGCCAGCGCTGCCAGGCGCCCGGCTGGGCGAGCCAGCGGTCGATGCGGTCGCGCCGACCGCTGGGACGTGGCGCCTCGGGGCCAGCGATCCGGTGCACCTCGACGTCGCCGATCGCGCGCTGCAGCGTCGGGTCCTCGGGGTTCCAGCGACCGAACGAGTCACCGGGGCCGGTCACGACGACGGGCTCGTAGCCTAGCGACGGCAACCGCCGCAGCAGCGTGACGCCGCGCAGCGCAGCCGCCCCGCCGATCGGCGGAAAGAAGTAGTTGAGGATCAACACCCGGCGCAGCGCCATCACACGGCCGCCTTGGGGACCACGGGGGCAGCGGGCCGCAGGTGACCCAGGACGGCGCGCGCCTCCGTGCGCAGCTCCGGCACCCGCCACCACGCGGTCAGCGCGTAGGTCAGGGCGCCGGCCACCACGCAGATCGCAAGGCGCGCCAGCTGCCCCGTCCCCGCGTCGAGGAGCAGGAGACGGACGCCGACCACCACGGCGGCCATCAGCGCCGTGGCCTGGGCGACGCCGAGCAGCGCGCGCGGGACGAGCCACGGCGAGACGCGCAGCTCGCGCGCGGTCAGGTAGGTCAGCACCGGCTCGACGAACGTGCTCGACACCGCGTAGGCGATCGCCACGCCGAGCACGCCCCACTGCAAGCCGATCACGAACGCGATGACGTGCACGATCGTGAAACCAAGCATGAACCGGAAGAGCAGCGACGTGCGCCCACGCGCCTGGAGGATGTCGACGTTGAGGACCTGAACGGCCTGGAGCACCCCGACCCAGGCCAGCGCCTGCACCAACGGCGCCGCCTCGTGCCACCGCTCGCCCAGCACCACGTCGATGAAGTCGGGCGCAACGATGACGAGCCCCGCGAGCGCGGGGATCGCGATCGCGCCGAGGATGCGCGTCACGCGGATCCACCCGGCGACGATGCGCTGGGGATCGTCCTGCATCTCGGCGAAGGCCGGCCACAGCACGCGCTGAATCGGCCCCGCGATCCTGCTGAACGGGACGAGCATCACGTTGTAGGCGATGGTGTAGGCGCCTAGCGCGGAGGCGCCGACGAAGCGGCCGATCAGGATGTTGTCGGCGTTGCGATGCACGTAGTAGAGGAGGCGATGGCCGACCAGCCAGCCGCTGAAGGCCCACAGGCGTCGCAGGCTCTCGCGTGAGCCGCGCAGGCGCGGGCGCCACGGCGAGGCGAACCACAGCACCACCGCGCCACAGCTCGCCTCGGCGAGCTGCTGGGCGATGATCGCCCACGGGCCGCCGTCGTTGAGCGCCACCGTGATGCCGATGGCGGCGCCCGCGATGCTGGCGACCATGTGGCGCGTCTCCAGCCCCCGGAACCGCATGTCGCGCACGAGCAGCGCCTCCTGCGTGGCGCCGAGCGAGGTGATGATGAAGACCAGCGAGAAGACCGCGCAGAGCGAGGCGACCTCCGGCTCACCGTAGAACGCGGCGATCACCGGCGCCAGCGCCGCGGCGACGGCCGTGAAAACGAACCCGGAGCCGACCGTCACCCAGAAGGCGGTGCAGCGATCGTCCTCGGTCAGCTCACGCGTCTGGACGAGCGCCGCGCCGAGACCGAGGTCAGAGAACACCAGCACAAGGCTGGAGAAGACGAGCACCATCGCCGCCAGGCCGAAGTCCTCGGGGGCGAGCAGCCGCGCGAGCACGAGCGCGACGATCAGGCGCGAGACCTGCATCGTCGCCTGGGACCCCACGCTCCACGCCAGACCGCGGACGACCCGCGCCGCCAGCGGCGACCGAGGCGTTGTTGCGTCCGTGCTCGTCATCCGAGGGCCACGGTACCTCGCCCCCGGCCAGCGCCCGAGCCCGCTTCCTAGCCTTCCGGTTAGCCCCGCCGACCGGCCGTCCGCCATCCTGGTCCTCCAGCCAGGCCCAGGCCCGCAGCGGGCGCCTAGCCTCACCGTCATGAACGCTGGGCCCAGCTACGCCATCGTGACGCCCGCGCGCAACGAGCGCGACAACCTCGAGCGCCTGGCCGCCTCGGTGCTCGCCCAGACCCTGCGCCCGCAGTGGTGGATCATCGTCGACGACGGCTCCGACGACGGCATGGACCAGGTCGCCCAGCGCCTCGCCGATGAGCACCCGTTCATCCGGCTGGAGCGCACCGGCGAGGGCAGCGACCGGCTCGAAGAGGGGCGCCGCCAGGGTCGCGACCTGCTCGCCTTCCGCCTCGGCGTCAACCGCCTTCCGGCGCCGGTCGGCGTCTTTGTCAAGGTCGACGCCGACACCTCCTTTGACGCCGACTACTTCGCGACGCTGATGGGCCGCTTCGCCGAGGCGCCGATGCTCGGGATCGCCGGTGGCACGTGCTATGAGCTCGAGAACGGCGTCTGGGAGCGCGTCAAGGTCAACGCGGCCCATCCGCGCGGCGCCTCGCGGGCGTATCGCTGGGAGTTGCTCGAGGACGTGATGGCGCTCGAACCGACGCTCGGATGGGACGGCGTGGACGAGGTGCTGGCCGAGCTGCGCGGCTACCACACCAAGGGCATGGTCGACATCGGCTTCCGCCACCACCGCCGGGTCGGCGAGCGCGAAGGCCGGCTGCGCGCGGGCTCGGCTCTCGGCCGCCAGGCGTGGTACATGGGCTACCGCCCGAGCTACCTCATGCTTCGCGCCGCCTACCGCGCGCGCACCAACCCGGCCTCGATGGCGATGCTCTACGGCTACGCCGCGGCAGCGGCGGGAGGCGACCCGCGCTGCACGCATCCCTCGGTCGTCGATCGCGTGCGCGACCAGCAGCGGTTGCGCGAAGTGCTGCGCAACCGCGTGCCGGTCTAGCCGAGCTTCTCCCGGCCGCGGGCGCGGGTGCTACAGCCCCACGCCAGGGCGCAGGACGTCCTGCCACAGCGTCCGCGCGTACGGGAAGCCGAAGTTGGCGTTGTCGTCGCGCAGCACGCCCGGCGACGGCGCGTCCTCGATGTACTGCAGTGAGCCACTCGCATAGCCGCGGTAGCCCTTGCTGAGCTTGTACCAGAGGTCGGGCACCCCGACGCCCAGACGCGCGATGATCGCATCCGCGTCGGCGCCCGCCGTCCACAGACCCGACGCGCGCAGCGCGATCAGGTTGTTCTGGTTGACCCGGAAGCCGTCGTAGGAGTAATGGGCAGAGCTGCGCGACCCGCCGGCGTCGACGCCGTTGAACTCCTGCAGCATCCCCGCCTTGCCGAGGTTGGCGAGGCCCGAGCAGCCGCTGACGATGACGCCCGCCGCGCCGCTCGGCGTGCTGATCCCGGCGCCGTTGTTGAGCCCGCACGCCACCTGCGCGACGTAGGTATTGACGGTCAGCGCGCGCGCGATGGCCATCGTCTGGCTCAGCGCCAGCCCCTTGTAGCGGTAGGACTTGACCGCCGACTGCACCGTCGCCGCCGTTGGCGCGGGCGATGACGAATGGCCGGCCTTCCAGGAGAACGTCGCAGCCTCATTGGTCAAGCCGTTGGCCTGCAAGGCGCTCAGGAACGGTGCGGCGTTGTAGCCGTCGATGACGGCCTGCGCCGCCGCGCCGCCCCCGAAGTAGGCAGCACCGACCAGCATCATGCCGACCATGCCCTCGCGGTAGTTCGGGTTCCAGTCGCGGTCGACGTCGGTGTCGCCGTCCAGCGTGACCTGGCCCGTGTGGGCCTTCACATAGGGGTTGTTGTCCGACGTGGTGAACGCCGAGGCCACCAGGGCCGCGGTCATTACCAGGTCGATCTTGCCGCGCTCAGCATCGCTGAGCGCTCCCCAGATGCGCGGCGTCCGCCGCGCGAGGACGAACATCGCGGTGACCCAACGCTCGTGCTGGGCTGGGTAGCCGCCGTTGGCCGCCGGCTCGTTGCCGCCCGCGATCGTGTCGCGGATCTGGGCCAGGAGCCGAGCATCGGCCGACGTGTCGCCCGAGTACGAGGCCATCGCCAGCACCATGCTGGCGCCACCGCCCCAGCCGTCGTTGACGTAGGCGCCGCCGGGGTAGCCGCGGCCAAAGCGCAGGAACGGGGCCGACTTGGCCGCCGCCACGACCGAGGCCGCCGGCTTGCCTAGCGCAGCCGGGTCCAGGGTGGGGCCTGGGCCGGCGGGCGGCACGGTCGTGCCACCACCGGCCGGCGGCACGACCGTGCCGGGACCGGGTTTGGCACCGCCGCCCGGCTGGCCCGCCGCGGCGGTACCGGCGCCGGCGCTCGCTGCGCCCGGCGACGCGAGGATCAGCGTCCCGCCCGTGCCCGCCGCCTCGGGGCTCGACAGCGCGGCAGCGGTCAGAGCGCAGCGCGACGAGCTCACGCCCCGCCGCCAGGTCCGAGGCAGCGTTAGCAGCGCGCGCTGCGCGCTGAGCTCGCTCAGGCAGCGGCCCTTTGTTGTCGACGTGCGCAGCGCTCCTCCGCGTGCGAGCACGGCGATCCAGTAGCGCTTGCCCTTGACCAGGCGCGTGGCGCGCAGGTCCACGGTCGTCCAGCCGACCGCCGCCCGCGTAGCCCGCCCGGAGGCCAGAAGCCGCCGGGGATGGCCGTGGTCAGAGCCGTAGATGCCAATCCGCAACGCGCTCGCCCTGGCCCCGGGCGCGACGAACACCTGCAGCTTTGACACCGACGCGGTCGCCGCCGCCTTCAGCGCGATCGCCCGTGCCCTGCCCGACGGGGTCTTGATCGGAGCTGCCGACGCCGTCGCCGACGAGGGCGTCTGGGCGACGGTCTGCGCGACCGCCGGCGACCCTCCGGCGAGCGCGAGCAGGCCGCCCACGGCGATGACCATCTGGCGGCGCCGCATCACGAGCCCTCGTACGGGCCGATGTCGGGCTTTGTGCCACGCGCGAACCCGCGGAGGTCGTACTCGGTGGCGAGTTTGGGATCGCCGTTGTCGCGCGCCTTCGACGAGGCTGTTGGTCGGTAGTCGCCCGCCGCCGGGTTGACGAACCCGAGGCTGCCGCTCAGGTCCGTCGACCCGCACTTGGTGCTCGACCACAGGTTGTGGCTCCACACGATGCGGTTGTCGCACTGGTTGGACGCCAAGGGAGCGATGTTGTTGGCCACGGTCCAGTTGGACACCGAGTCGCTCTCCGACGGCAGCGCGAACGCCTGGTCAGAAGCGTTGTTGCGGATCAGCACGTTCTTGCCGTCACGGACCGACATGGAGTAGTAGCTCGGCGTGACGCCGCTGCCATCGGTCGTCGGGCGGAACCAGTTGTTCTCGATCACGATGTCCTGGACCCCGACGTTGGTGCCCTTCACATGGATGTCGAAGGTGTCGCAGTTGGTGAAGGTCGAGTTGCGCAGGGTGAACCCGACCACGTCGGAGACCTGCAGGCACTCCATGTGCACCTCCGGGTCGTCATGGGACCAGTCGTGGAAGTTCACGCCCTCAAACAGCACGTCGCGCGGGACGTAGCCGTTGACCGTCTGCACGTCGGGATGCAGGTTGTGCCCCGGCCCCAGCTCGCCACCGACCATCGAGAAGCGCGTCGAGCCGTCGACGAACACCCCGCCCGCAACGTGGACCCGGCGCAGCGTGAAGCCGCTGCACCGCTGGGTCACTACATGGCTCGTCGTCATGTCGGCGAGCTCGATCTGGTTGGCACCAAGGTCGGCAGGGTTGCGCCCACAGCGGATCTCACCGGTGGTGACCGCTGCGCCAGGTGCCGGGCGGAACGCCACAACGGCGCCCGTTGCCGACTTGCTCGAGTCGGCCGTCAGCGTCTGGGTCGGGTAGCTGCCGCCGGCGACCTGGACGACCTGGCCGGGCTTGGCGACCTTGTAGGCGCGGTCGAAGGTCGCGCACGGCGCGGCCGCGGTGCAGCCACCGCCGTCGTTGCCCGACGGGGTAACGAAGACCGACGGGCTCGCGGCCGCAGGCTCGGGCGGAGCGATGAGCCCGGCGGGCACGCCGCTGCCCGGCACGTTGGGTGACGGAGGCCCGGTGGGACCGGTCGGACCGGGAGGTCCGGTGGGGCCACCGGTCGGCGGCGGCACCGGCGGGCTCGGGGACCCGATCGGCTTGCCGGTCAACGACACCGACGCCCCGACCACCGTGCTCGGCCCGTTGACCGGGTCGACGCGCGCACCCGACACGGGCCGGAACTCGACGTAGACGCGCCCGCGCAGCCGGTAGTAGCGCACGACCTGCGTCGGCGCCTCCTGGCCCTTGCGGGATCGCTCGATGACGCGGATCTCCTTCGCGGCCGCCGTCCCGCCGTCAACCTCGGCCAGGTCCACGTGCACCCCGGCCCATGACGTGCCCAGGCGCGACTTGCGCGAGTCATAGCGGAAGGCCGTGCGCACCCGCTTGCCGTTCCAGGAGCTCATGATCGCCACAGCTTGCGTCGGGGCGCGAGCGGTGGTGCGGGCGATGAACCACACGTCGCGGCGATGGTCGCCCGTGAGATCGGCAACCCGTAGGCCGGTGATGCGCCGCGCCTTCGGCGACAGCCAGCGCGTCTGCGCCCGATCCTGAAGGCGCAGTCGGACCCACGCCGGGCCTTGGCGGACGACGCGCACGGTCTCGGCCGACCGGTCGGCGTCGAGGTCGGCCCGGATGGTCGAGGTCCTGGCGGAAGCCGTGTGCCACAGCAGCAGCGCGGCAAGCGCTGCCCCCGCAAAGAGCACGACCGTACGGAACGTCCAAACGCGCGGCGCGAACGACAAGGTGCAATCTCCGAATCTCGCTGAGTCGCCTTCGTGCCGGACCGGTTCCCTGGAAGGGCGACACGTGGAACACATCCCATCCATGGGACGCGAGTCGACAAGGACGCTGCGAAACCGCGTCCTATCTCATATTCGGGGCCACACTAACAGGCCGCGCCGACGGGCCCACCTGCGGGCACCCGCGTGGCGAGCCGGCGCGCCGGAATCGCGATGCCCATCACCGCGAAGAACAGGAACGTGCACTGAAAGAAGGAGAACGCATCGAAGGTGACCGCTCCGACCGCGAAGCTGGCCATCGTGGCGGTGAGACCCACCAGCAGCCAGCCGAAGTCCGTCGGGTCCCCGCGCGCCGCCGAACCTGTTCGCCGAATCGATGTGAGGGTCAGCCACAACACGCTCAGGAAGCCGAACAGGCCGACCTCCAGCAGCGTCGCAAGCCATTGGTCGTCGAGGATCGCGGCGTTGGTGTTCGGATCGGCCGGAGCGGTGATGCGCGTTCCAAAGCCCTGACCAAAGGCCGGCTTGCGCGACCACTCGGTCAGCGTCGGGCCGATGTCGGCCAGCCGGTTGCTGGAGGTGATGCCGCCTTGGGTCTGCTGCTCGGCGACCAGGCCGCCCGACGGGAAGAACGCGCTCTTGAGCCCGCCGATCGCCTCCGGCGCCGCGAAGTGGGTGACGACCAAAAACGGCAGCACCCACGGCCACAGGCGCAGGACCGGCCGCGTGCGCAGCACGAGGTAGGTCAGGAGCGTCACCGCCAGCATCACCGAGCCGGTGCGGGCCACGGTCGCCATCGACGCGATCCCGATCAGCGCGGTCGCGCTGATCCAGATGCGGCCCCGGAACGCCCGTGCGAGATAGATCCCCAACGGCAAGAGCATCACGAGCGCCGCCGAGAGCGCGATCGGATGGGAGGCCGATCCGTAGATCCGGGCCCCGCCGCCGCGAGCCTCGATGTTGGAGGGGATCCCGCCGGGCACGAGATGCAGGATCGGCAGGACCTTGTCGAGGTGATCGAACAGGTTAAAGCCGGTGTGGTACTGGACCAGCGCGAAGAAGCTGACGATTGCGCCGCCGGCCACCAGGGCCTTGATCACCGCGTCCAGTTGCTCGCGCGTCTGGATCACCGCGCTCATGAACAACAACACGAAGATGAAGCTGGCGAACATGCTGACCTGCTTGACCACGGCTTCCTCGACGCCGGGCAGCGCGAGCCGCGGGATGTTGACGCCGATCGAGATGATGATCGTCACCGAGACCAAGAACAACGGCAGGAACATCCCTGTGCGGCGCCACGTGGTCCCGGGCTGGCCGAGCAGCGACGCAAGCCACAGCGAGGCCACCACCATCACCATGGCCCGGTAGGGCTCCATGTTGAAGGGGAGGTTGATCGGGAAGTCGTAGCGTCCGATCGGAATCAGCAGCAGGCAGAGCACCACCGTGATGGCGAGCACGTGCCAGCGCAGCAGAAAGCGATGGGTCGCGAAGGCGACCAGGCCGAGGTTCAGCAGGACGCCGCCGGCGATCGCCCCGCGCGCTCCGCCGACCACCGCGAGGGCGATCAACAGCAGCGCGCCCGCAATGACGGCGGGCGCCAGCAGCGCCGGCACGGCCCGAGGGCGCGTGACGACGACTGGCTCAAGGACGGTGGCGGCCACGGCGGTGGCGCGGTCAGGCGCCGGGACGGACCTTCTCGGCCGGCTGCTCGCCGGCGATGAACGGGTGCGGCTTGAGGTCGTCCAGACGTGGCGGTGCCTCGTCCCACTGGCGGTCGTCGACGTCGACGCCATCCAACGGGGAGCGCACCTTCGCGGGGACCGCCATCGGGAAGATGTTTTCCAGGATGTAGACCAACAAGAGCGTCGCGACCATGATCAGCACGAAGGCCACAAGGCTCAGCGTGGGCGTGCGACCGCTTTCGAGCTTGCCCTCCAGCGGCGGGTTGAGCACCTGCATGACGACCCGCTGCTTGCGGGGGACCTCGTTGGCGTCCATCTGCTCACGGAGGTAGCCGCGCAGCGCGTCAATCGCCTTGAAGTTGAGCCCCTGCGCGCCGCTGGCGGTGGTGCCCTTGGCGGTGATCTCGATCAGCGGCAGCGCGTCGCCCGAGCCCGTGGCCTGCCACACGACTGAGATCTGGTCGGGCTTGGGCAGCGGCCGGATGAGAGCGCGCACCTGGTCGCTCTGGCCGATGTAGGCGTAGATGATCGCCAGGTTGGAGAAGCGCGACGGGTCGGCGAACTGCGCCACCGCGCCATCGGCCTTGGGATCGGGCGCCACGGCCGAGCCGGGCAGCGTCGCGCGGCCCCACGGGAAGCCGGTCTGGGTGATCAAGATGCGCGACTTGGTCGTGTACACGGCCTCCGAGCGCCACTTGAGCTTGCCCGACGTCGACGGCTGGAACGTGGCAAAAATGCCGAGCACGACGGCGAGCACGAAGCCCACGATCAGGATGAGCTTCCACCTGAACCACACTCGGATGTGATGCCTGAGATCCATGGGTCTTCCGTTCGGGTCTGAGAGAGGTCGCGCCGGTCCTCGACGCACCTCCGATCGTACGCGGCAGATCTCGCGCCACCCCGCGGACTAGCCGTCTGACCAGGGTCCCTCCCCCACCGTCGGTGGGGTCCGGCGCGAGCGCCTAACGCCGCGCCAACACGGCCCGGATAGCGCGTACGTGCCCGCGCCGCTTGGCCGGACGGGGCAGGCTGACCAGGGCGTGCGTGAGGTGGCCCACCGCGATGCCCAGCCGCTGGGCCAGCGCGAGGGTGCGACGATCGTGCAAGCGCGCGTAGCGGGCTCTACTGACGGCCAGCACCGGCATCAGCCCGGCCCGCGGCGCCGACGCGCCGCCCTGATGGCGAGCGCAGGCCTCGGGCTCGTAGCGGATCTCGTGCCCCGCCGCGCGGATCCGCGCGCAGAGATCGGTGTCCTCGCAGTAGAGAAAGAAGCCCTCGTCGAGCCCGCCGACGCCCTCCAGGACCGAGCGGCGGACCAGCATGCACGCGCCCGAGACCCATTCGGGGTAGCCAACGCGCTCGTACTCCTCGTAGCGGCGGTTGATCTCGTCGCTCCAGCGCGCGCGCGGGAAGACGCGGTGCAGGTACAGCGCCGTCGCCCACGTCGAGCGCACGCGCGGGAAGCGCCGGATGCTCGGCATCAGCGATCCGTCGTCGTCGACCAGGCGCGGGCCGACGAGGCCGACCGCCGGCTCGGCGTCGAGCACAGCGACCAGGCGCGCAAGGTCGGCGGCCGGGAGGACCGCGTCAGGGTTGACGAACAGCACGTACGGCGCGTCGCCTTGGGCAGCGCCAAGGTTGCAGCCAAACGAGAACCCGCCGTTGCGTCCTGATGCGATCAGCCGCGCGTCGAGGTCGGCGACCACGTCGAGCGCCGGCTCGGGCGAGTCGTTGTCGACCACCGTGACCGTGACGCCCTGCGCGGCGACCAGCGGCAGCACGCAACCGCGCAGGGTGTCGCGGCTGTTGTAGCTGACGATGACCGCGTCGACGATGGGCGAAGAGACGTCGGACACGGTGCCGTCGACCTGCTGGCTAGGCAGCGGCGAGCGATGCGTCGAACGAGACGACCGAGCCGCCTCGCTCCAGCGACGTCTGCAGCGCCTCGAGCACGCGCACGACGGCCATGCCTTCGCGTGCCGAGCTGCGCGGCACCTCGACGCCGCGCACGCAGCGAGCGAAGTGACGGCACTGCACGCGCAGCGGCTCCTCGCTGGAGATCCGCGGGACGTACGTGCCGCCGTGGCGCAGCTGGACGTACTCGCCGTAGGAGGCGGGCTGCCAGGTCGCCGCGCTCTCGTTGCCCGAGTGCGAGACGCCCTTGTCGTAGATCTTGACCTTCTCGTCGGGGTTCATGTCGTCGAACACCGCCATCTTCTCGGAGCCGACGATCGTGATCTTGCGCGTCTTGCACGGGTCCATCCAGGACAGGTGCAAGTGCGCGATCACGCCGCTGGGGAAGCGCAGAATCCCGAAGACGATGTCCTCGACGCCCTCGTGGATGAAGCACTGGCCTTGGGCCGACACCGACTCGGGCAGCTCACCGACGAGGTGCAGCAGCACCGAGATGTCATGTGCGCCGAGCGACCAGAGGGCGTTCTCGTCGGCGCGGACCTGGCCGAGGTTGACGCGGTTGGTGTACAGGTAGTGCGTGCGGCCCAGCTCGCCGGAGTCAATGAGGTCCTTGAGCGCCGAGACGGCGGGGTGATGGACCAGCAGATGGCCGACCACCAGCAGCCGGTCGGCCTTGTCGGCGGCGATCGACATCGCCAGCGCTTCCTCGCTGGTCATCGCCAGCGGCTTCTCGACGAAGACGTGCTTGCCAGCCTCCAGCGCGCGGATCGACAGCGCGGCGTGGGTCGGCGCGCTCGTGGCGATCGCCACGGCCTCGACGGTCGGGTCGGCCAGGACGGTCTCGTAGTCGGTCGTCGCCTGAGCATCCGGGTAGCTGCGCGAGAACCGGGCGAGCTTGGCCTCGTCCATGTCGCAGACCCAGGCGAGCTCGGTCTCCTCCAGGCCGGCCCACGCCCGTGCCAGGTTCGGGCCCCAGTACCCCAGGCCGAGGGCCGCGACGCGGACGGGCTTCAGAGAAGGCTCGCTCATTGGGCACAGGATGTCGGTGCCCGGCCCCCCGCGCGCCCTGCGCACGGCCAGGCCCAACCTGACCGAAGGTCGAGGGTCGTCTCAGCGCCGCGGAACGCGCGCGGCGGCCATCGATGCCCGCATGCTGCCCGCCACGAGCGGCATCTGCAGACAGCAGTACTGCACGATACGAAGCTTTGAACGCTCCGCGAACGTCAAACCGTGGCCGCGGCGCTGCAGCCGGTCCAAGCCCCAGATCGACCGCCACGGGATCCAGTAGCGCACACGCTGCCACTCCGAGCGCCCGCCGACGATGCCGGCGCCGCGCAGCCAACCGGCACCCAGACCCTGACGGTAGGTGATGCGCGCCAGCGCCCGTGCGCTGTCGCGCGTGGGATGGCGGACGACCACGTCCTCGCCGTAGACGTAGGTCAGGCCAGCCTGTGCCGCGCGCTCTCCGAAGTCACGATCGTGGGTCTGGAACTCGGCCTGCTCGCTGAACCCGCCGAGCATCGCCACGACGTCGGCGCGGGCCCAAAAGTTCGCGGTCGCACCAAAGCCCTCGTCGGCGTTGACGCGCTGGTCGAGATAGCCGCGGCCGAAGTCCATGAGCGCCGCGACGCTCGGGGCGTCCTCAAGGATCAGTTCCACGTGCCCGGCGACGAGACCCGACGGCGACGCGTCGAGCGCGGCGATACCGCGCTCCAACCAGTCGGGCGCCGGCATCGTGTCGTCGTCGGTGAACGCGATCCGCGGAGCGCGCGCCTCCGCGATCCCGAGGTTCGTGGCAGCCCCTTGGCCGACGTTGTGCGGCGGCTGGATCAGGCGCGCAATACCGCTGGCGCGCACGACCTCGGCCGTGTCATCGGTCGAGCCGTCGTCGACGACGAGCACCTCGAACGCGTCGCGATCGAGCGTCTGTGCCGCGAGCGCGGCGAACAGATCGGGGAGGCGATGGGCCCCGTTCATGGTGGGGATGATCACGGAGACGAGCATGGTTCGCTGAGCCTCGGTTGCGGTTATCGGTCGATGTCGGCGGGCGCGAGCCGCAGGACGGAGTCGCTACGCGCGCCGGCCCGGCGCATGAGCGCCAGCGCCCAGAACGCCGCGGCGGTGGCAAGCGTCGCCGTGCAGAAGGCCAGCGACACGCGCATCAGCGGCTCGCCCGACAGCGCGAGCTCGAGGCTGACGAAGAGCGCGGCGCTCGACGCCCAGATCACCGCGGCACTGACCGCCTCTGACCGCGCCAGCGCGGCCTGCGAGAGCGTCGCGGCGACGAGGTAGCCGCCGGCGCCGGCCGACAGCAGGGCCAGCTCGGTGCGACCGGCGTCAAAGCCGTCGCCGTAGAGCACGCCCATGATCGTCGGGCCAACGGCGAAGGCCCCGAGCACCATCAGCCCGGAGAACGCGGCGATGATCCCGACCGTCCGTGAGACCGCCCGGCGGAAGCCGCGCTCGTCGTCGAGGACGAGCATCGTGGTCAGGTTGGGCAGCAGCGCGGCGGCCACGCCCTGGAAGAGGTAGGCCGGCGCGCGGACGAGCATCGTGGCGGCGAAGACGAGGCCCGCCGCCGTGGCGGCATGGTCTCCGCCGTGAAGCATCACGAGCACCGGGCCGCCGCTGAGCAGGATCTGATCGCCGGCGGCGCACACGGCGGTGGAGCCCGCGAACCCTGCAGCGCCGCGCAGCGCGAACGGGCGGCCGGGCCGGTCGCCCGACTGGTCGGTGATCGCCCCGCGTCCCCTGATCAGCAGCGGCGCCACCGCACCTGCGAACGCGGCGGCCGCCAAGGCCGCAGCCGCCAGCGAGGACGAGGCCCAGATGTAGAGCGGCAGGACGAGCGCGAGACGCGCGCCGCCGTCGGCCAGCAGCAACGTGCCGTAGCCGGCATACCAGCGCCGGCCGCCGACGATCCCCCGCACGAAGTAGGAGGCGCCATAGCCCGCGATGCCGACGATCAGCATCGCGGTGAGCATGCTCTGCCCGTCAAAGAGGCGATCGGTGATCGACCCCCACGCGATCGCGCATGCCGCGGCAGCCACCAGCGTAATCGCGATCGCCAGCGCGGCGACTGGCCGCACGACCGATCGCACGTCCTCACCGGTCGCGGTCCGCTCGGCGATGGCCCGCGACAGCGTCTGCTCGACCGGCCGGAAGAGCACGACCGCGACCAGGAACATCGCGGCCCACAGCACCGCGATCGGCCCATAGGCCTCCGGCCCGAGGGCCCGGGCCGCCACCGCGTTGAACGCGTAGGCGAGCAGTCCGGAGCCGATCGTGCCGGCCGACATCAGCAGCGCGCCGGGCACCCGGCGCTCCGCCGCAGCATCGACCTCGGCGACGGCCGGGATCTCCTCCGCGACGGCCGCCTTCATGGAGATGACGGTCGCAGAGCTCACTGCACCACGGGATCCACGAAGTAGTTGCTCGACGCCCACGATCCGGTCGGGAACGTCCCGGCCGACAGCCCGTACACGCCGTTCTGCCCATCGGCCACGGTTGAAAGCGGGCCGCTGATCCGCGCGTCGCGCAAGCCGTAGCTCGTCATCACGAACCTGGCGTTGAAGCCGACCGAGACCGTGTAGACCGTGCCCGACGTCAGCGCAACCGGGGTCGACAGCGCCTGCTGCTGCCAGCCCGAGCCAGACTCACCGGTAAACGTGGTCTGCGCGATGATCGCCCCCGAGGCGTCCCACACCGTGCCGACGTGCGTCCCGGTCTCCGCGGCGTCCTTGTAGAAGCGGATCGCCGACAGCGAGGCCGCCGAGCTCACCGTGAACTTGGTGCCCATCTCGTAGGTCCACGGGCCCGAGCCGCCGCGCCCATCACGGACGTCGAGGTTGGTGTACTGCGGCGTCAGGCCGTCCATCGTCGTGCACGGGCACGGCGAGGTCGTAAAGGACCACGTCTTGGTCACAGCCATCGGGGTGCCGTCGGCGCCCTGGACGCCGGTGGTGATGGTCGCGGTGTACGTCGTCGCAGCCGTCAGCGCCGCGGTCGGGGTCAGCGTGGCGGTCTTGGTCACGTCGTCGTAGCCGACGGTCGCCGGGACGGCAGCGCCAGCCGCGGTCGCCAGCGAGAACGTCGAGGCGTTGACCGTGCTCGCCGTCAGCGAGGTGGAGAACGTGGCCTGGATCGGCAGCGTGACGCTCACGCCGGTCGCGGCCGCGGCCGGCGACGTGCCGGTCACCGCCGGGACCACCGACGGTGCCGCGGTCGAGAAGCCCCACGTCGTCTGCGCCGCAAGCGGCGTGCCGTCGTCGGAGCGGATTCCGGTCGTCAGCTTGGCCGTGTAGCTCGTGGAGTTGGCCAGCGGGCTCGTCGGGGTCAACGTCGCCGTCTTGGTGGCGTCGTCATAGCTCACGCTCGCCGGGACGGCCGTGCCGCCCGCCGTGGCGAGCGAGAACGTCGTCGCGGTGACCGAGGCTGGATCGAGGCTGCTCGCAAACGTGGCGGTGACCGCCGTGCCCGGGTCGATCCCCGTCGCGCCGGAGACCGGCGTCCGAGAGGTCAACGCCGGGACGTTGGACGTGCCCGGGTTAGCGACGATCGCGTCGACGAAGTAGTTCGACGTGTGCCAGCTCTGGGTCGGGAAGGTGCCGGCCGAGCTGCCGATGACGCCGTTGGCGCCGTCGGCCACGCTGGCCAGCGGCCCGTTGACCAGCGAGGCGGCCAGCCCGCCCTCGGTCATGCTGAACCGGGTGTTGAAGCCCACCGAGACGGTGTAGGTGGTGTTGGCGGCCAGCGTGAGCGGTGCGTTCAGGACGCCCTTCTGCCAGCCCGAAGCCGTCTCGCCCACGAAGGTGACCGAGGCGACCTGCGTCCCAGCGCTGTTCCAGACCCGGCCGACGTGCGTGCCGGTCTCACCGGGAGCCTTGTGGAACCGCACCGCCGTCAGCTTCATGGTCTTGGTGACCGTGAACTTGGTGCCGAGCTCGTAGGTCCACGGGCCCGTGCCGCTGCGGCCGTCGACCACGTCCAGGCCGACCGAGAGCGGCGTCAGCGCCGTGCCCATCATCGAGCACGGGCAGTCGGCCGTGGTGAACGTCCACGTCTTCGTGGCGGCCATCGGCGTGCCGACCGAGGACCTGATCGCCGTCGTCAGCGTGGCGGTGTAGACCGTGCCGGACGCAAGCGCCGCGGTCGGGACCAGTCGCGCCGTCTGCGACGAAGCGTCATAGGAGACCGTGCCGGCCACCGTGACGTTGCTGGGGTTCTTGACCGTGAAGCTCGAGGCGGTGATCGACGTCGGGTCCATCGCCCGGTCAAACGTCGCGGTGATCGCCGAGTCGGTGGCGACCGCGGTCGCGCTGGCAACCGGCGACTGGGCGACGACCGTCGGCGCGGCCGGCGTGCTGGACGCCGTGGTGAACGTCCAGTTGACGTCGGCGCCGAGCGTCGAGCCGTCCGAGGCCTTGACGGTCCCGGCCACCGAGACGGTGTAGACCTTGTTGAGCTGCAGCGCCGCGCTCGGCGTGAGGTTGGCCGTGCGGGTCGCCGCGTCGTAGCTGACGCTCGCGGTGATCTTGGTGCCACCAGCGGGGGTCAGGGTAAACGTCGAGGTGGTCAGCGTGGATGCGTCGACCGCGCGGGAGAAGACCGCTCGGGCGATCGCACCGGGCGAGACGCCGGTGGCCAAGGGAGCCGGCACCTGCGTCGTGATGGTCAGCGCGTCAGCCGTGGTGAAGGTCCAGGACTTGGTCGCCGCCATCGCGGTGCCGTCGGCGCCCTTGACCGCGGTGGTCAGCGTCGCGGTGTACTGACGCGACGGGTCCAGCGGCGCGGACGGGGTCAGCGTCGCGGTGTCGGTAGACGCCGTGTAGGTGACGGTCGCGGGAATCGCGTTGCCGAGCTGCGGCGTGAGCGTAAAGCTCGTCGACGTCAGCGTCGACGCGGTCATGTCACGGTCAAACGTGGCTGTGACCGCGGTGCCGATCGGGACACCGCCGTCGCCGGAGGCCGGGTTGGTGCTGAGCACCACCGGCGGCGTGCCGGCGCCGGTCGTGAAGTTCCACGTCACATCGGCGGCCAGCGCGCCGCCCCAGCCGGCGATCCCGGCCGCCCCGCCCTTGAGCTTGGCGGTGTAGGAGGCGTTGGCGCCCAGCGGGTTGGTCGGGTTCAGCGTGACGGTCTTGGTCGCCTCGTTGTAGCTGACCGTGGCCGGGACGGCGGCGCCGGCACCGGTGGTCAGCGTGAACGTCGAGGTGGTGACCGTGCTCGCGTCGAGCGAGGTGGTGAAGGTCGCCGAGAGGTCAGCGTCGGTCGGGACGCCCGTGGCGTCGGCAGACGGCGTGCGATCCGACACGGTGGGAGCGCCGGAGGTGTCGACGACCATGCCGGAGATCGGCGTCGTCGGCCGCGTGTTCATGTCCGACAGGATGTTGACGGTCGCCTGCTGGATGATCGAGTTGATCTCGCCGTAGCCCTCGCCGTCGGTGTCGAGCCCGCGTGCCCAGTAGTTGGTGCCGGTCGAGGCGACGTAGGCGCCGCTGGCTGCCCGGTAGATCGTGCCGGTCGCGGTCGCGGCGGAGTTGGCCTGATAGTCGCGTCCGTTGTGCTGGACGAGCTCACCCGTGACCGCCGTGCTGGTGAAGGTCTGCACCCCGGCCGGCTCCGCGCCGTTGGCGACGCGGTCGTTCCACTCCCAGCCGATCAGCTTGAGCCCCAGCGTCGTGGAGGAGCCCGGCGCCATGCTGGCGAGGTCGGTGTGACGCCAGACCCGGTTCTTGCCTTCGGCGGCGGAGACCCCGAGGCGGAAGACCTCCTGGTCGTTGTCGCCGATGTACATCTGCCCGAGCAGCCCGTTCTCGGGCGCGTTGGCGCCGGCAGGATCACGCCAGGTGCCGGTGGGGCTCACGGGGTCGGTGGCGCCGCTGGCGGTCGTCTTGTAACAGACCACGACGCGGCTGCTGGAGCCCGAGAACGGGCTGCTCTCGAGGCGCGTCTTCCAGTAGACCTGGTTGGAGCCGATCCAGAACAGGCCCGTGCCGGCGTTGCGCGCGGCCGTGACGCCGTTGCGCATCTCCAAGGACCAATACTCGTCGTGGGTCGGCGAGACGAACGACTTGTGGTTGGCGACCTGCGCCGGGTTGGCGTGGAGGTCTTCGCTGGCGACGTAGCTCGTGTCGTAGCCGTTGCGCTCGATGAAGCCGATGCCGGCGACGTCGTGCTGGCCGATCCAGTTGTGGTCAGACGTGTAGGTCTGCGCGTACGGACGGTCGTAGGACACCTTCACGGCACGCGGCGTGCCGGCGACCGTGTTGGACCCGGTCGAGCTGAAGTCGTAGAGGCTGCGGCCGCCGTAGTTGTTGTAGGCCTGGTAGGTCGCCGTCGAGACGCCGAACAGCAGATCGGACTGCGAGCCGTCGGCGCGCACGACGAACATGACGTTGTTGTCGTTGCCGTTGTCGCCGCGGACGAGCCGCAGCATGTAGACGCCCGTGGGCCAGTTCGCGCTCGTGGCGATCGTCGCGGAGACCGACCAGTTGGAGCAGTCGACGAGACCGGTGTTGCCGCTGCCGTCTTGGCAGTCGTTCTGGCGGACGCCCGACAGGCCTGGGATGGTCGAGACGAGACGGCCGTGCGTGCCGCCGTAGTAGCCCATCCGGTAGATGTCGATGCGGTACGGCGCGTTGTCGGCGGTGTTGACCTTGATGTCGACCGAGCCGCCCGCGTTGATCGACGTCGCCGTCGCGAAGCCCTCGATGTTCGTGGAGGACGAGTTGACGGGACCGGCCGAGTTCGCACGCCAGGCCGCGGTGCCCGGCGTGCAGTTCTCGACGACGATCGTGTTGCCCGTCGAGCAGGTGCTCGCTAGCGGCTTGGCCGAGATGGCCAACGACGCGCCTGAGTCGCCCGAGCTCGCGCTCGCACGCACGGCGTAGTAGTACGTCGTGCCGTTGACCGCGGTCGCGTCCGTGTAGGACGTGGTCGAGGTCGTGCCGATGAGTGACGTCGCCGTTGCGGCGGAAGCCCCCCGGTAAACCTTGTAGGACGTCGCCCCTGAGACGCTCTTCCAGGACACGCCGACCTTGCCGTTGAGGGCAATGCCGGTGACACCCGTTGGAGCGGTGGGCGCCGTTCTGGCCACGGTGGGTGCCAACAACGCGGCACAGGCCAGCACGACGACGAGGACTACTAGGCGGTTCATCTTGTTCCGTCCGTTCGAAAGGTTCACTGCGGGGGGCTGCGGCATCATGCGACGGACGCGACCTCGAGGCCGTCGGCCTCGATCGCCGCGCGTCGCGCGCGGTGCCACTCGGCGGTGTTGGCGAGCCCCTCGGCGAGACCCACCGTGGCCCGGAAGCCGAGCATGCGCGCGGCCTTGTTGGTGTCCGGGATGCGGCAGCGAACGTCCTGGTACTTGCCGCCAATGTCCTCGTAGGGGACCATCGTCGCCCGAAGCGGGCCGGTGAGGCCGAGCGCCGCCTGGCACTCGTGGGCCAACCGGTGGATCGTCGTCGGCTCCTCGCCGCCGATGTTCAGAATCTCGCCTTCGGCCTCATCGCAGTCCAGCGTGCGGACGACGCCGTCGACCGTGTCGCTGATGTAGGTGAACGTGCGGATCTGGCGCCCGTCGCCATGGATGTCCATCAACTTGCCGTCGAGCAGCACCTCGAAGAAGGCGGCCTGCGGCCCACCCCACCACGACGGGTTGTTGCGCGGGCCGTAGGAGCCGAAGAAGCGCATGATCTTGACGCGCAGGCCCTGCTCGGCGGCCATCGCGAGGGCGACGTGCTCGTCGTAGAGCTTGGAGGTCGCGTACGCCCAGCGGCGCGTCGTCGGCGGGCCCAGCGTCAGGTTGTCGTCCTCGCTGAACGGCGGGGTCGCGTTGCCGTAGACATCGGAGGTCGACGCGACGAGCACCGGGCAGTCAAGCGCCAGCGCGGCCTCGTAGAGCGACTCGGCGCCAGCCACGTTGGCCTGCAGCGTCTTGAGCGCGCCGCCGTACCTGGGGATCTTCTCGGCCGCGAGGTGCACGAGCGCGTCGCAGCCGGCAAACGTCCGGCGGACCCGCAACGCGTCGCGGCAGTCGAGCTCGACGAACGTGAAGTTCGGGTGGTCGCGGAACGTGTCCATGTTGCTCGGCGCGCCGTGCGAGAAGTCGTCGATGCCGACGACCGTGCGGCCTTCTTGGAGCAGTCGTTCAGCGAGATGAGAGCCGATGAAGCCGGCCACTCCGGTAATGCCCACCTTGGCGGGATTGGTCATAGCGTCCTCCTAAGCCAGACGTCGAGGATTCGAGGGTCTTCGGTCCCGGCGGACGGTCCGCGCAGGGTCGTGAAGTGAGAGAAGTTGGTTCGCAGCCACGCGCCGATCACGCGGTCGTAGCCGATGCCGAAGGGCCCGCGGCGATAGCGCGTGAGCGGCGTGCGATCGGTGATCGCAAACCGCAAGCCTTCGTTGTCCATCACCTTGATGGCCTCGCGCTGGGCCCGTTCATCGGGCAGCGCGCCGGGCAGCAGCGAGAGCTGCGCAAGTGGGTCCTGGCGACCGGTCATGACGTAGAGCGCGGTCATCTGCGGCGCGAGCAGGATCCGCTCCGCTGGCTTGGTCTCGCGCTCGATGACGTCGACGGCCTTTTGGTAGACGACGCCGTCGGCGGGGGCGGCGGCGATCGTCCCGTGGGTGCCGCGCACCATCACCGTCTCGTTGCGCGCGTCGTTGACCAGCAGCCCAGCGCAGACGACGGCGAGCAGGGCGACCCACGCCGTTCCCAGCGCCCGCAGGGTGCGCGGCTCGGCCAGGCCGGTGCGCGGGATCGCGCGGACATGGACGATCGCGAAGAACAGCGCGACGATCGGCATCGCGTACGCCGTCTCCTGCGGGAAGCGCGCGTTCGGAAACGGCCAGTACTTGGCGTAGGCGCTGTAGGTGACAGCCAGCAGCATCAGGCCGGTGAGCAGCTCGACCTGGGCGACCGCCGTCCACGGTCCGCCGCGCGCGCGGCGCGCGGCGCGGATCGACAGCGCCGAGGCGATGAGGGCACCCGCAGGAAGCCAACCGAAGGCCGGCTTGAGGTAGAACCGCACCGTCTCGGGGCGGACGGCGAGCACGAGCAGCGTCGCCAGCCCGACGAGCGCGATCAGGGCCAGCGCGACGATGCGATGGCGCCCACCGCGGTCGATCGAGCGGGCCAGGACGATCATCGCCGCGCCGCCCGCGGTGTAGGCCACCAGCACCGCGGCCAGCGCGGCGAAGCTCGCCGGCGTGCGCGGCGCCATGTCGCTGACGATGGTCGACACCGACTCGTGCAGCAGGGCGGCCGGGAAGAGGTTGTCGCCGATGAGCCGGCCGACCGAGAGGCCGTTGTGGAAGAGGCCGACGACCAGGAAGGTCCCGTAGCCGGCGGCAGCGACGGCGACGCTGACGCCGACGACCGCCGCCAGCTCACGCAGCGCGGCGCGGCGGTCGGTCGAGCGTGCCACGCCGACCAGCAGCCAGGTGCCGACCGAGAAGGCCAGTGCGCCGAAGCACTCGTGGCGGGTCAGCGCGCTGAGGCCGACGATCGCGCCGAGCGCCACCAGCCAGCGGCCGCGCGCGGGCGCCTGGGCCATGCGCGCCACCACCGCGATCGCCGCGAGGCAGAGCAGCACACCCAGCGGCGCGGAGACCGTGTGCGGCTGGACGTAGGACACGTTGGTGCTCGAGAGCGCCGGCACGGCGACCAGCAGGCCGACGGCTGCGGCGGCGGCCGGGCCGACGAGCATCCGTGCGACGGCGTAGGTCGCTCCGATCGCGACGAACGCGATGACCAGGCCGAGGCCGATCGCGGGGCCGATCCCGATGCCAAAGAGCTCGAAGACGCCGCCGAGCAGCAGCACGCCCAGCGGGCCGTACCAGTAGTCGTAGTCGAGATAGGGCGCGTTGGCGTGCGACACCTTGGCCGCCGCCACGAGGTCATAGCCCGTGTCCAGGTAAAGGTCGCCCCAGCGGTTCCAGGTGACCAGGGTCAGCACGACCGAGAGCCCGACCAAGGCCAGCACGGCCGCGTGGTCACCGGTCAGTGACAGCACGCGCGAACGCGCGAGGGCTGGCGCCGGACGCTGCTGCACGCGGATGTTCGCGTGAGCGCTCATGCCGCGCGGTAGCCCTGTCCTTGATCGGCGACGCGGTCCAACAGGCCCGCGACCAGGCTCTCGGTCACGCCGAGGACCGCCTGGCCGTTGACCAGCTCGGGGTAGATGTGCGCCGAGGACGCGGCGGCCAGGCCGGGCGCCGGGAAGAGGCTCTCAGCGGTCGGCCGCACGGCGCCGACCGTGTGGATCGGCTCGGCGACGCGGGCGCGCGCGAGCTGCGAGGCGAGGATGTCGGAGGGCCGCAGCGCCGGGAACATCGTGCGCACGTGGTCGAGGTACTCGCGCTTGACGTCGGCCGCGGGGCGGTCGAGGTCCGGGTTGTCGGGCGTGACGTACTTCGGGACGTAGAGCAGCGTGCCGCCGGCGCGCTCGGGGTCGATGACGTGCGTCGTCTCGACGACGGTCGTCAGCGGGATCCGGCGGTCGGTGATGTTCAGCGCGTAGTAAGGGCTGATCGACTTGCTCAACCGCGCGACGACGCAGACGACGCCGAGGTAGCGGTTGGGGTCGGCACCGAGCGTGCGCTCGAGCTCCGGGGCCAGCAGCCCCTTCAGGCCGGGGCGCAGCTGCGTGGTGACGACGTAGTCGTGCGGACGCAGCGTGCCGTCGATGACCACGCCGAGCGCGCGGCCGTTGGCGGCCGGCACCGAGTGCACGTCGGTGTTGAGCGAGACCTCGCCGCCGAGCGCGCGGATCTCACGCGCCAGCGCGTCGACGAGCACCTGGTAGCCGCCGTCGATGGTCCCCATGACCTCGCGGGCGGCCTTGTCGCGCGTGGCCGACATGCGGCGCGTGCGCGCCCACAGGTAGGTCGCGGGAAGATCGTCGTACTGGCCGTCGAACTTGGAGTCCAGCAGCGGGCGCCAGAGGCGCTCCCACAGGCGGTCGCCGCAGATCTTGCGCAGCCACGTCTCGAGCGACAGCGACTCGAGGTCGGAGTTGTCGCTCTTGAGCTGGCAGCGCGCCGCGAAGGCACCGAGGCGCACGCGGTCGATTGGGCTCAGGCCCGGGAAGGTCAGCAGCTCGCGCGCCGAGGACATCGACGTGAGCTGGCCCTGCTGGTAGAAGCCGACGCGCGTCGTGCGGAAGCGAAACTGGTCCTCGCCGATGCCGACCTCGGCCGCCAGCGACCGCACGCGGTCGTCGGTGGGCAGGACCACGTGGTAGTAGCGATCGACCGGGATCCCGCCCAGGTCGGCGGTACCGGCAAGACCACCGAGCTGGCCATCGCGCTCGTAGACCGAGACGGCGATGCCGGCCTGAGCCAGGCGATAGGCGGTGCTGAGGCCGAGCAGGCCGCCGCCGATGATGCCGACGCTGGGGCGCGTCATGCGTTCGCCCGCATCCGTGTCGCGACCTGGCGCGCCATCAAGCGCGTGTAGCCCGCCATCGTCGGCAAGACCTTCAACTTGGACTCACCGATGCGCCGCGAGGCGTCAAGGTCCACGGGGACCTCCACGATGGTCGCGTCCATCCGCGACAACTTGCCAAGGATCTCCGCCTTGCAAGCGAAGCCGCCCTCGCGGATGAAGGCATCGCCGTGACGCGTGTAGGCGTCGCGCAGCATCCCTGCGCGGTAGACCCGAAAGAACGAAGAGACGGTGCTGGCGTCGATGCCAGCGGTCACGCGGACCGCCGACGATGCGGCGCGCGAGAGCGACTCGCGGAACTTGCCCGCGCCGACCATCTCGCCGCCGGCGGCGTGCACGGAGGCCAGGACGACGTCCGCCCCACCGCGGGCTTCGGCCAGCATCGCCTCGAGCGCGTCGAGATCGCTGGTCGTGTCGGACTCGAGCGTGACGATCTGGTCGTCGTCGTCGCACAGCTCCAGCGCGAAGCGGAAGCCGCGGTCAAACGCACGGCCGGCACCCTGGTTGCGGATCTGGCGGACGAGGATCAGCGGCACGGGGCCGTCGTAGGCCTGGGCCACGGCAACGGTGCCGTCGCTGGAGCCGTCGTCGACGAGGATCACGTGCCCGCCCGACCAGAGCATCGGGCGCTCTTCGAGGTCGTGCAGCAGGCGCGGGAGGTTCTCCTCCTCGTTGAACGCCGGGATCACAAAAACCTGCATCAGTAAGCACCCCGTCGGCCAAGGACCACCGGCAGCGTCTGGAACAGGATCTTGATGTCCCACCAGAGCGACCAGTTGGTCGTGTACACGTAATCGAGCTTGACCATCTCCTCGAAGGAGAGGTCGTTGCCGCCCAGCACCTGCCAGAGGCCGGTGATCCCGGGCAGCGACTCCAGCCGGCGTCCAGCCCAGCCAGTGATCTTGTCGGCCTCGTGCACTACGAACGGGCGTGGACCGACCAAGCTCATCTCGCCGCGCACGACGTTGATGAGCTGCGGCAGCTCGTCGATGCGCCACTTGCGCAAGAACGCGCCGGTGCGCGTGATGCGCGGGTCCGCCTGGATCTTGAAGAGCGGGCCGTCCATCTGGTTCAAATGGGCTAGCTCGAAGCGCTGACCCTCCGCGCCGTCGACCATCGAGCGGAACTTGATGATCTTGAAGGCCTTGCCGCCGCGACCGTTGCGGACCTGGCGGAAGAAGACGGGGCCGCGGCTGTCGAGCTTGATCGCGATCGCCGCGACGAACAGCAGCGGGCTGACGGCCAGCAGGCCGAGCAGCGAGGCCGACAGGTCGAAGGAGCGCTTGAGGATCCGCGCGCTGCGCGACAGGCGCATCGGCGGCAGGCTGACCACCGGGATGCCCTGGAGATCCTCGATCGTCGCGTTGGAGGCGAAGAGCTCGAAGTAGGTGGGGACGATCGAGAGGTGAACGTCCGGACGGCGGACGCGCCGCACCATCTCCAGCGTCTCCTCGTAGTGGTGCGCGCTGTCGGCGCCCGCGAGGACGACCCAGTCGATCTCGTGCTCGTCGATGACGCGCGTCAGATCCGCGGCGGAGCCCAGGACGTCATCGTCACCGGTGGCCGTCGCGTCGGCGAGGAAGCCGACGACCTGCAAGTTGTAGTCGGGGTGCGCGGCGATCTTTGACTCGATCAGGCGGCCGGTGGCGCCGGCGCCGACGATCAGCGTGCGGCGTGGCCGCACGACGCCGTGCAGGAAGCGGTTGCGCAGCGTCCAGCGCGCGGCCGGGACGAGCGCCAGCGCGAAGGCCAAGAACAACACGGCTTCCGACGGCGAGTAGACCTTGATGCCGGCGACCTTCTCCAGACCCTGCCCCGTGAGAAGCATGATCAGCGAGCCCGCCAGCAGCGCGTTGAGCATCGTCGCCGTCTCGTCAAACGTCGACGCGACGATCGTCGAGCTCTGACGCTCGTACAAGCCGTAAATGGTGAAGAGGACGATCCAGCCGATCAGCGCGCCGAGGGCCAGCAGCGCGGTCGCCCACTGAGGCGAGACGAGCGCCGGACCGGCGACCTGGTTGGCCAGGGTGAAGGTCGCAACCCCCGCGACGAAGAGCGCAACGGCATCGGTGATCGCGAGCAGCGCGGTCCGCCCGTTCTCCCACGGGGGCTGCTGCTGCTCGGAGCGAGCCGTGCGCGCCCGGTCGGGCGCGAGAGCGACCGCGGCGCCCTCAGGACGCGAGCTGCTCATGCGGCACCACCAGATCGTGCAGGTGCGCGTAGCGGCTGGCCTCGGTGCGGTTGGCGACGCCGAGCTTGCGGTAGGTGTTGGACAGGTGGAACTTGACCGTCTGCTCGGTGACCCACAGCTCACGAGCGATCCGCCCGTTGGTGTGGCCTTGGGCGGCGAGGCGCAGGATCTCCAGCTCACGCGTCGTCAGCGGGCAGTCCTCGACCGCCGTGCTGACGCGGGTGCGGCGCGGGCTGTGGATGACATGCCCCTGCACGACCTCGCGCAGCAACGTGCCGAGCGCCACCGGGTGCACCGCCTTGGACAGCACCGTGCTGGCACCGGCCGCGAAGACCTCGTCGACCGCCTCGTCCTCCATCGAGCCCGTGAGCAGGATGCTCCGGGCCTGCGGCGAGAACTCGCCGACCTCGGCGAGACGATCCAGCGCGTGCTGGCGGACGTGCATGTCGTCGACGAGGACGATGTCCGGGGTCTTGTCGCTCAGATGCGCGCGGATGCTCTGGCGGCCGTCGACGAACCCGACGACCTGGAAGCCGGCGGTCTGGCGCAGGGCCAGGCGGATGGCGTGGACCACGAGCGAGTGGTCGGCGACGATGAGAAGACGCTTCATGATGTGACCTCAGGCCGCCTGGACGGACTTCAGGGACACGCGCTGCGGCGGACGTGCCTGCACGTTCTTGCGGCGGGTGACCCCGCGGAGGTCGACGAGCTCGTGCTTGTCGGCGACGCCAACGTGATCGATGCCCGGATGGGCGGTGACGATCACGAGCAGGTCGGCGAACTCGGCGACCTCGTCAAGCGTGGAGTTCTTGAGGTCGAACTGCGTCAGCTCGGGCACGTACTCGTCGTGGTAGGCGATCTCCGCGCCCAGCTCGCCGAGGCGCTTGATGATCTTCAGCGCCGGGCTCTCGCGGATGTCGCCGACGCCGCCCTTGTAGGAGACGCCGAGGATGCCGATGCGCGTGCCCTTGACGGGCATGCCCATGTCGTTGAGCTTGAGCTCGACCTTCTCGACCGCGAGGTAGGGCGCGTGCTGGTTGACCTTGCCGGCGAGCTCGATGAACTCGGTGGCGAAGTCGTGCTCGCGCGCCTTCCAGGAGAGGTAGAACGGGTCGACGGGGAGGCAGTGGCCGCCCATGCCGGGGCCCGGCTCGAAGCGCATGAAGCCATAGGGCTTGGTCGAGGCCGCGTCGATGACCTCCCAGATGTCGATGCCCATCCGGTCGGCGAGCTCGGCCATCTCGTTGATCAACGCGATGTTGACCGAGCGGAAGATGTTCTCCAGCAGCTTGGCCATCTCGGCGCTCTCCAGCTCGGAGGTGCGCACCAGTTGGTCGCAGACGAGCGCGTAGAGCGCCTCGGCCGCGTTGCCGCAGGTCTCGGTGAGGCCGGCGACGATCTTGGGCGTCGTCTTCAGCGTCCAGTCCGTGCGGCCCGGATCGACGCGCTCGGGCGAGAAGGCCAGGTGGAAGTCCACCCCGGCGCGCAGGCCGGACTCCTCAAGGATCGGCAACGCCCGCTCGCGGGTTGTGCCCGGGTAGGTCGTGGACTCCAGGACCACGAGCTGCCCTGCCTGCAGGACGGTCGCGATCGACTGGCACGCGTCGACCAGCGGCGTCAGATCCGGCTCGCGGTTCGGCGTCAGCGGCGTCGGGACGCACACGATGATCGCGTCGACCTTGGCCAGTGCGGCGATCCGCGTCGTCGGCTCGAAGCGGTCGGCGACCGCCTGAAGCTGCTCGGACGGCACGTCCTCGATGTATGACTCGCCGCAGCGCAGCTGTGCCACGCGTCGTGCGTTTACCTCGATGCCGACAACCTGCTCACCAGCCTCGGCGAAGCTGACGGCCAGTGGGAGCCCCACATAGCCGAGTCCAACAATCCCAACGCTCATTCGATTCCACCCCACGTTGCTCTCGGGCCAACGCTCGTCGCCATCCTGCTTCCTGCGATCTGGCGACGCTCGCCCTACGACCAGGATCTTGCGGCTCGGGAGTGGTCGATGGCAGGGGATATCTGGGGTAACCCGACGGTGATGTTCCCCCGATCGTGCGGGGCAGGACCGCCACCACCGCGGGTGAGATCACTCCCCCACGCCCACTGGCCAATGCGCTAGGGAGCCCAGTGCTGGCACGGCCGCCCGACGGGCGGCGCGGGCGCGCCTACAGCTCGTCCGGCGCGTCGCCCTGGGAGGCGGCGAAGGTCGCCCTGATGCCGTTGGCGATCGAGATCGCCTCGGCCTGCGAGTGGGCGCCGAGCTTGCGCAACAGGCGCTTGACATGGGTCCGGACGGTGTCGCGCGCGAGTACGAGCTCATCGGCGATCTGATCGACCGTGAGGCCCGCGCAGAGCAGGTCGAGGACCTCCCATTCGCGCGGGGTGAGCTTGCTGCGAACCGGCCGCACGCCCTGGCCGCCGACCGGCAGCGCCCGCAGGCTCTCGATCAGCCGCCAGGTCAGCTCGGGGCCGGCGACAGGCTCCCCCGCTGCCATCCGCGCGACCGCGGAGACAATCTGGGCGACCGGAACGCCCTTGACCTGATGGCCGGCGGCGCCGGCGCGCAACCCGACCATCCCGAGCTCGACGTCGTCAGAGGCCGTCAGCAGCAGGATCCGGACGCTCGGCGCACGCGCGACGATCTCCCGCGTCGCCGACAGCCCGTCGATGTTGGCCATGACGATGTCCATGATCATCACGTCAGGCCGGAAGTGCGCCGCCAGGTCGATCGCGTCGCGGCCGTTGTCGGCCTCGGCGATGACGGTCAGGCCGGCGTCCTGCAGGGCGGCGCGCAGTTCGCTGCGCAACCGCTCGTCATCGTCGACCACGACGACGCGCGCGGGCTGGTTTGCATCCTGTGCGCCACGCGCCACGATGGCTCCAGTATGGCGGGTGGATGGGTGAGGGCGCTGTCAGCGCCGTCACGCGTCGCCCGCGCCGCGGGCGACGTCAACGATCGCCGCGCGCACGAGCGCGAGGTCGGTCGTCTTGGGGATGTGCAGCGCCACCAACCGCGACTCGACGGGTGCGATCAGGTCGGGCTCGAAGCCCGAGAAGGTGACGATCGGGATGCCCGCCGCGACAGCCGCCATTGCGGTCAGCAACTCCCCGGGCGGTGGGCCCGGCATCTGGAGGTCAAGCACGACGACGTCGGGGGTGAGCTCGGCGACCATCGCCAATGCCTCATGTCCGTCGGCAGCCTCGCCGACGACTTCGACCTCCTCGATCGCCGCCTCGGGCCGGCGCAGCAGCGCCCAGCGCAGCAACGCGCGCATCTCGGCGGCGTCGTCGGCCAGCAGGATGCGCAGAGGTGCGCTCACGAGATCACTCCCCGCCCGCCCGCAGCTCGACGGTGACGATCGTCGCGCCGTCGGCGCGGACCTGCATGGCGATGTGACCGCCACGGCGCTCGACGATCCTGCGACAGACCGACAGGCTCACGCCGGCGCCGACGAGCACGCCCCGCCCGCGCGGCTGAGCGAAGGGCTCGAAGGGGCGTGCGCTCTCCTCGGTCGGCGTGCCGTTGTCAAAGACCTCGACGACGACCCCGCCCTCGGTCTCATGACCGGTGACGCCGAGGCGCGTGGCGCCCGCCGCCAGCGCGCTGCGCAGCAGGTGGGCGAAGAGGCGCTCAGCCTCGCGCGGCTCGAGCGCCGCGCGCGGCAGCGGCTCACGCTGCACGTGCACCGGCACGCGGCTCAGGAAGCTGTCGAGCTCGGCGGCGGCGCCGTCGAAGGCCGAGTCAAGCTGCGCCAAGGGCGCCGGGCCATCGGGATCGGGGGCCACGCGCGCGACATCGAGCAGGTCGTCGACATAGCGCTGGGCCCGCTCGCCGCCGGCGTTCAGCGCCCGCAGCGCATCCTGCCCGCCGCTGCCTAGCGTGCCGTGCTGGGACTCCAGCACGGCCGCGGCCCCGCGCATGAGCGCGATCGCCTCGCCGAGCTGATGCGCCGCCAGGGCGGCAAACGCCTCGAGGCCGTCCTGCGGCGCAGGCACGGGCGCCTCGGGCGTCATTCCTGCGCCGGGAGCCCGTCCTCGAGCATGCCGGCGCGAAGGCGCGACGCGGCCGCGACCGCATCGCGACGGGAGCGCACCTCGAGCTTGCGCAGGACGTTCTTGACGTGCGAGCGGACGGTCTCGACCGACACCACAAGGCGATCGGCGATCTCGTCGGTCGACAGGTCCTGACACAAGAGGTCGAGGACCTCCCATTCGCGCGACGTCAGCTGGCTGCGGATCGGCCGCAGGCCCGCGCTGTCGGTGCGCACCAGGCGCAGATCCTCGATCAGCCGCATCGTCAGACGGCGGGTGATCACGGCTTCGCCGTTCTTGGCGCAGTGCAGCGCCCGCGGCAGGGCGTCGATCCCCACGTTCTTGCACAGGAACCCGGAGGCGCCCGCGCGCAGCGTCATCAAGCCGACTTCGTCGTCGTCGCTGGAGGTGAGGATCACCACGCGCACCTCCGGCGCGGTGCGCCGAATCTCGCTCATGGCTGCCAGCCCGTCCATCCCGGGCATGATTAGGTCCATCACGACGACGTCAGGCGTGTAGTACGCCGTCAGCTCGACTGCTTCTCTTCCGCTGCCCGCCTCCGCGATCACCGTGATCCCAGCCAGCTGCAGCACGTCACGCAACATGCGCCGAGCCAGCGGATCATCGTCTGCCACGATGACGCGCAGCGGCGCGTCCCCATCTACCTTGAATTCCATCCCCATGAGCCCTTCCCGGTCTCGTCCACAACCGGTGCCTCTCGCTATAGAGCGACATAGAAAAGAGCAAAGCCGGTTGCAGCGTGGGGTATTTTTTGACCCCCAGGCAGGAATTCGGACAATCAGGGCGGTTCTTGAGCGTTGTGGCCGCGCAGGCGGTTCCCTGGGGATTGAAGGGAACCGCCACGCGGCCACGCGCCGCTGAGCACGGACCGTCCGGTGCGTTCCCAGCCCACGCGGCGTTGCACGATCTAGGGCTCTCCTGCCGGCGGACCGTGCGTAGCGAAACCTACGGTGGCGCCGAGCGCCGTGAGGGTGACTTGCATCCGCCCCGGCGAGGGAGGTCGTCGGTGGCATGTGGGGCAGGAAGTTCCCCCAGTCCTCCTCCAGGACTGCCGATTCAATGAGTTGAGCAAGTTTCCGGAGGACACGACGTCGTACGGAACGGGGATTGAGCAACGTGAGGATCGAAGCTGACGTGGAGTCGGACGGCCACGATGCGCAGGACGACGAGCGCCGACGGCGCACGTCGTCGCGCTGGTGGCGCAGCCGCGCGCAGAGCGCGGCCGATGACGCGATCGTCGAGACGACCTCCTCCCCCACCGACGACGAGCGCCGCCAGCAGCTCGCCGACCTCGGCCATGAGCTGAAGTCGCCGCTATCGATCATGCTCGCCCTCTGCACCCGCCTTGAAGAGGCGGGGCGACTCGCGCCCGAGGATGCCAGCGACGTCGCGCGCATCCGCGCCAACGCGTACACGATGTTGCGCCGGGTGCAGGACCTGATGCTCGTCTCGCGCCTGGAGAACGTCGAACTCCAGCTCGAGGCGGCCGTGATCGATGTCGCGGCAATCGTGCGCTCCTGCGCCGAGGGCTTTGGCAGCATCGCGGCCCAGCGCGATCTCGACCTGCGCATCGGCGTGCCCGCCCGGCTGCCGGCAGTCGCCGACGAGGAGAAGATCGTCTCGGTCGTCAGCAACTTGCTGGCCAACGCCATCCGTCACGCGCCAAGTGGCGGTGTCGTGCGCTGCTCGCTGAGCACCGCGCCCGGGCGCTTGATCCTCCAAGTCGCCGACAACGGCCCCGGCGTCGCCCCTGCGCAGCGCCAGGTCATCTTCGAGCGCTATCGCCGCGACCCAGGCGCCGGCGGCACCGGGCTCGGCCTGGCCATCGTCAGCGAGATCGCGCAGTTGCACGGCGGCTCGGTTGCCATCGGCGACGCCCCTGAGGGCGGTGCGCTCTTCACCGTCGAGCTGCCGCTCCGCACACAGCGTTCCGGTGCGTCGCTCTCGGCTCCCCAACGCTCGCTCGCGCTTGCCGATCGCCAGAAGGCGATCATTGAAGACCTGCGCGCCGAGATGGATGCCGGCCCCGCCGGCACCAACCTGCGCCCCTTGCCACACAGCAGCTGAGCCGCCGGACCACGCGTTAAGCGGCGCGTTGCAGGCGTTATCGGGCGCCTAGGTCGTGCATTGACACACGGTCACTCCACGCGCTCACCCAGCCGTGTGAGGGTTGCGTCGCGTCGCCGACCGCAATAACAACTCCCAGCGGTCGGAAAACGGCGCTGTCCGGTCGTCCCCCTCCGGACAAACGTCCACCGATTAGAGAGTTGCCTCGGGTCACGGGGTACCAAAGCCGACGTTCTCAGTGTTCCGGTCGGAGGTCCTGGCAGGGCTCCTGACCGCCCTCTCTACGCGCCACCCATCCCATGCTTCAGCTCCTTCGCTTTAGCGGCAGGCCCCTGCCTGCTGCCATCCTGAGCCTGGCGACGGTCTTCGTCACGGTCTTCGCGTCTACCGCGTCCGGCGCGGTGGTTCCACTGAATGGTCGTACATTTGACGCAGCATGCAGCGCAGCGTCGGCGGGTGACACCATCACCGTGCCCGCCGGGTCTTACTCGTCGCAGAGCATCAAGTGCACCAAGGCGGTGACGATCCAGGGGGCGGGGCTCTCGACGCGCGTCCAGTACCTGGGCTTCAGCGGTGCGAACGGACCGACCGTGACCGACGTGCGGTTGGGCGGACTCGAGTCCAAGGCCAGCCGCAACGTGGCGGTTAAGCGAGCGACGGTCAACAATCAGACCTACATCGAGGGAACGACCGGGTTCCTGTTGGATCACATCATCTGGGAGCCCGAGAGCTCCTCGACGTCGTGGGGCAACGGCGACATGGTCGACATCTACCCGGATCGCAACGACGCTGCCAGTCATGACATCACGATCCAGGACAGCGTCCTGCACGGGCTTCGCTCTCCGTCCACGACGGCCCACCCGGACGCGATCCAGACCTACAACCGTGGTCAGTCACACACGGGGATCAAGATCCTGCGCACCAAGTTCTATGACAACGAGTGCATCAACATCCGGTCCAACCCCGGTGACGAGCTGACGCTGGAGAACAACCAGTTCGGCGACAGCGTCCAGGGCATCTCGGGCTGTGGCTACTACGCCATCGACGTCGGCTACGCCAACGTGATGGCGCGCTACAACACCTTCACCGGCAGCCAGTCAGTCCAGCAGACGCCGACGGTCAGCGGCATCCACCAGACGTGGATCGGCAACGCGGGCAACGGCTTCTCCGCCGGTTGCGGCAGCGGTGGCGCCAGCGGCGCGACCATGGTTGACAACGTCTGGACCGGTCAGAAGTGCGGCGCACAGGACAAGCAGGTCTCCTCGTTGAAGCTCAACAGCGACGGTAGCCCGCAGTCGGGCAGCCCGCTGATCGATGCCGGGGACCCGACCAACTACCCCGCCAACGACTTCAACAACAACGCGCGCTTCAGCGGCCTGGCCCCGGACGCCGGCGCCATCGAGAGCGGCTCGGTCGGCTCACCGCCACCGCCGCCGCCAGTCGACACGACGGCACCGCAGACGACGATCACCTCAACCCCAGCTGACGGCACGTCGACGAGCGCCTCGATCGCCTTCAACTCCAGCGAAGCGGGCAGCACCTTCGAGTGCAAGCTCGACACCGGCGCCTACAGCACCTGCACCTCACCCAAGAGCTACAACAACCTCGCCGTCGGCCCACACACCATCAGCATCCGCGCCACCGACACCGCAACCAACACCGACGCCACGCCGGCCACCGCCACGTGGACCATCTCTGCGGTCCCACCGCCGGCCGACACGACGGCACCGCAGACGACGATCACCTCCACCCCAGCTGACGGCACGTCGACGAGCGCCTCGATCGCCTTCAACTCCAGCGAAGCGGGCAGCACCTTCGAGTGCAAGCTCGACACCGGCGCCTACAGCACCTGCACCTCACCCAAGAGCTACAACAACCTCGCCGTCGGCCCACACACCATCAGCATCCGCGCCACCGACACCGCAACCAACACCGACGCCACGCCGGCCACCGCCACGTGGACGATCGCTGCGGTGCCACCGCCGCCCCCGCCGGCCGACACGACGGCACCGACGGTGAAGATCACCTCCGGTCCGTCAGTGGTCTCACCGTCGCTGTCATCGCAAGCGGCCTTCGCGTTCGTCGGCAGCGACAACATGACCGCCGCCGACGACCTGACGTTCCAGTGCACGCTGGACGCTGACGACGCCAAGGACTGCACCTCGCCCACCACGGTCCAGGATCTCAGTCCCGGATCCCACACGTTTACGGTGACGGCGAGCGACGCGGCGGGCAACATCTCCGCCCCGGCCTCGACGACCTGGACGATCGCCGCGCCGACGCCCCCCGAGGAGCCGTCAACGCCCACCCCGCCCACCACCACGCCGGAGCCGCCGGTGCAAGAGCCACCCGTCATCGAGGAGCCGCTCGTCCCGCCGACGGTGACGCTGGTGAGGCCCACGAGCGGCGCGCAGTTCCGCTCGTGGCTGCGGGCGGTCGCCGAGGCGACCGATGACAGCGGCGTCCACCACGTCGAGTTCTGGCTCGACAGCAAGCGGTTCGCCTATGACGTCAGCGCCCCGTACATCGCGACGCTGAACACCGGCAAGGTCCCGGTGGGCGCCCATACGCTGGTTGCCCGAGCCGTCGACGACCAGGGCCTGACCGCCTCGGTGGGCACCTCGGTCGAGCGCGTCAGCGGAGCCCGCACCTCGAGCACCAAGACGATGCGGGTCGCCGCGTCTGCGACCGACACCAGCACCGCGCTGACGGCCACCGGCCCCAAGCGCGGGAAGCTCGCCATCGGCCTGACCACCTGTGGCGACGGCCAGGCCAAGGTTGTCAAGACGGTCACGCTCAAGCTCGGCCCGCGCGGCCGCGTCGGCGAGTCGGTCCCGGTCGGTCGGCTCTGCGTCGCGTCAGTCGCGCTGCGCAGCAGCTAGCGGGTAGTGCGGCGCCGGCCGACAAGGCCGGCGCCGCCCGCGCCCCGCTGGGCGAGGTTCGGCTAGATCTCCAGGCGCGCGTCCTCAAGGTCGATGTCGCGCTCGATGCGCCGCATGATCTCGTCGGTGATGTCACCGCGGTTGCGCTGCCGGATGATCTCCGCCCGCTCGGCCTCCAGCACCTTGCGCCGCAGCCGCTGGTAGGCCTGCGAGCCCTCCTCGATGTCACCGTCGTCGTCCTCGTCTAGGCGCGACGCGAAGCGGCGGATGCGGTACTCATAGCCCTGGCGCATACGCTGCGCTGAGGCATCGCGCACCCACTCGAGGTGCTCGAGCTCGCCGATGCGGGCGATCGCGGCCTCTGACGCGGCGATCCGCGCACGCGCCTCCTGCTCGGCGACGGTCTCCTCGTCGTCATAGACACCGGCCAGGTCGATCAACTTGCCGAGCGTCAGCCCTTGGCCGATCACGGTGACGAGGATCACCGCATAGGCGAGGAAGATGATCAGGTCGCGACCGGGGAACGGCTCACCGGCGTCGGTCTGCAGCGGGATCGCCAGCGCGACGGCCAGCGACACGGACCCGCGCATGCCCGACCAGCCCAGCAGCGCGGTCAGCCGGAAGTCCGGTGGCGGCTCCCCCGTACGTCGCGGCAGCTTCTTGACGAGCAGCCGGGAAAGGAAGTTGAAGGGGAACAAGAACGCCATGCGGGTGACCATCACGGTCGCGGCGATCACCGCCGCATAGCCGGCCAGCTCACTCGTCGAGTACTCGCCCAGGCCCTCGATCACGGTGCGCAGCTGGAGGCCGATGAGCACGAAGAGCACGGCGTTGAGCGCGAAGGTCAGGATCTCCCAGAAGCCCGTGATCTGGATCCGCGTTGACGGCGTCACTAGCTCGGGCGAGCGCCAGCCGAGGTACAGACCGGCGCTCACGGCGGCCAGCACGGCCGAGATGCCCAGCGCCTCGGCCGGCAGATAGGCCATGTAGGGCGTCAGCAGCGAGATGGCCGTTTCGGTCGGCGCGTCATCGAGGCGCTTGCGCAACGCCGCGACCGCCCAGGCGATCGCCAGCCCAAGCGCGACGCCCGCGCCCGCGCTGAGGACGAACTCGCCGAGCGCCGACGACAGCGAGAACGTGCCCGACAGCACGGCGGCGATCGCGAACTTGTAGGCGATGAGGCCGGTCGAGTCGTTGATCAGCGACTCGCCCTCGACGATCGTCACCAACCGGCGCGGCGCGTGTGAGCGGACGGCGATCTCGGCGGCGGCGACCGGATCGGTCGGCGAGACGATCGCGCCGAGCACAAATGCCGCAGCCCATGGCAGGCCGACAACCGCGTGGGCGACGACGGCGACCGTGACCGTCGTCGCGGTGACCAAGCCGACCGCGAGCAGCCCGATCGGCTTGTAGTTGGCGCGCAGATCCTGGATCGAGGTAAAGAACGCGGCGCCGTAGAGCAGCGGCGGCAGGAACGCGACGAGGATGATGTCGGGATCGAGGACGAACTCCTCGACGCCCGGGACGAAGGCCAGCGCGGTCCCGCCGACCGTCAGCGGGATCGGGTACGGGATCTGCGTCCGCTCGGCGAGCAGGAGGAAGGCGCCGGCCCCAACGAGGACCGCGAGGACCACCAGTTCGCCGTGCATGCGTGCGGAAGGGTAGAAGGGCGGCCGGAGGTGGGCGCGCGCGGGCCTAGCGCGAGCTGAGCGTGGCGACCGCCAGCGCGGCGACCCCTTCGCCCCGGCCGACGAAGCCAAGGCCCTCGCCGGTCGACGCCTTCACGTTGACCTGGGAGCCGTCGAGGCCGAGCGCCGCGGCCAGCGTGGCGCGGATCGCGCCGCGGTGAGGCGAGAGCTTCGGGCGCTCCATGATCACCGTTGCGTCGACGTGATCGATCCGGAACCCCGCGCCCGCGATCCGCTGCACGACGTCGGCCAGCAACACGAGCGAGTCGGCGTCCTTGTAGGCCGCGTCGGTGTCGGGGAAGAGCGCGCCGATGTCATCCAGGCCGGCGGCGCCCAGCAGCGCGTCGATGATCGCGTGGGTCAGCACGTCGGCATCGGAGTGGCCGAGCAGGCCGTGGCTGTGCTCGAGCTCCACCCCGCCGAGGATCAGCTTGCGGTCTGCGACGAGCTTGTGCGAGTCCCAGCCGATGCCGGTGCGAACGGTGCTCATGTCGCCCCGATCGGCGCCAGCGTCACGTTACGGTGCTCGAAGACGGCGATCTCGGTGACGCCGACGTCGCTGAGCAACTCCAGCGCCTGGTCGTACTCAAAGCCCAGCTGCTCGGGCGTGTGCGCATCGCTGGACAAGGCAATGGGGTTGCCCGCGTCGACGACCATCTCCAAGAAGGCGCGGTCGGGGTAGATCTCGCCAACCGGCTTGCGCAGCCCCGCGGTCGACAGCTCGATCGCGATGCCCGACTCGGCGATCTGCTCCATCGCGAGGTCATAGTAGAAGCGCAGGTCCTTCTCGGGCCAGGGGCGCTGCTTGCCCCAATGCTTGACGAGATCCGGGTGGGCAAGGATGTCGAACATCCCGCTGGCCGCCAGCTCGCCCAGCCACTGAAAGTAGGTCTTCCACACGTGGTCGGCGCTGCGCGCGGAGTTCCACACGTCGAAGCGATCGTAATCCAGCGCGCCATCGGCGAGGAAGTGGATCGAGCCGACCACGTAGTCCCAGTCCTGGCGCTCCAGCAGCGCGCGCATCTGCTCCTCGCGGCCCGGGATGAAGTCGGCCTCGATGCCGAGCTTGAGGTCGGTAGAGCCGCGGACGAACTCGGAGTAGCGGTCGATGTCGTCGCGGGCGTTCTCCACCCACAGCGGGTGCTGCCAGACATCGAGCGCGGCGGTGAAGCGGTAGACGTGCTCGGCGACCCCGAGCTCGGCGATGCCACGCTCGGTGGCCGTCTCGCGGTAGCGCTCGGCGTTGGCCTCAGTGAAGTACTCGGCGGCGGTGGTGTTCTCGGCGTCGGGGCGGAGGTGGACGTGGTAATCGGTCAGCAAGATAATGGGGAAGGGGTCTGTTCAGGGACGGTTGCGCAGCAGCAGGTCGGCCAAGCGCAGATCGTCGGGGGTCGTGACTTTGAGGTTCTCGCGCGGGGACTCTACGAGGCGGACGGTGCCGCCCATGGTCTCGACCAGCGAGGCATCGTCGGTCGCGGCGGCGAGGATCTCGTGCGGTTGGGCCAGCGCGCGTTGCAGGACGTCGCGGCGAAAGACCTGCGGCGTCTGGATCGCCCACAGTCCGCTGCGGTCCAGCGTGCGGGCGACGGTGGGTGGAGCGTCGTCGCCCTGCGCTTTGATCGTGTCGGTCACGCGGGCCGCGGCGATCGCTGCGTCGGCATCGGCGTCAAGGCCGGCGAGCACGGCCCGGATGATCTCCGGGGTTACGAGCGGCCGGGCCGCATCATGAACGAGGACGGGGTCGCCGGCGAGCGTGTGATGCAGCGCGGCGCGCACGGAGTGCGAGCGCTCGTCGCCGCCGAAGACGCCGGAGGTGCCGGCGGGCGCCTCGATGCCCGGGGGCGTCGCGACGACGATGTGCCCGATCTCGGGCACCGCCTTCAGCGCGTCGATGGACCACTCCAGCATGGAACGGCCCCCACACATGACGAACGCCTTGGGACCGGAGGACCCAAGGCGTTCGCCACGTCCGGCGGCCACGACGAGCGCGACCGCTGACATCAGATGATGTCCTACACCTTCGCTGCGGCGGCCAGGCGCTCGGCCGACGTCTTGAGCAAGTCGTCGAGGTACTCCTCGGCCTCGTCCTCGCTCTTCTCCAGCGCGTACATCAGCTCGGAGGCGAGGATCTTCTTGGCACGGGTGAACATCTGCTTCTCGCCGGTCGAGAGGCCCTTGTCGTGCTCACGGATCGCCAGGTTGCGCACGACCTCGGCCAGCTCGTAGATGTCGCCGGTCTTGATCTTGTCGCGGTTGTGCTTGAACCGGCGGTTCCAGTTCTTGGGCATCTCGGAGAGCTCGTCCTGCAGCACGGCGAGGACCTTCAGCACGCTCTCCTCGTCGATGACGCGACGAAGGCCCGCGATGCCCGCGTTCTCGCAGGGGACCATGACCGTCATGTCGTTGTGCAAGATCTTGATGGTGAGGTACTCGCGCTCCTCACCGAACATCTTCTTGACTTCCTTCTTGAGGACCTGCCCGGCCCCGTGATGCGGATATACGACGTCGTCGCCGATCTCGAAATCGATGTTGACGATCTCGGGGATGTCGAGGTCTTCCAGAATCTGCTCTTCGGTGCTACCGGGAATGATGGTCCTCCTTGGTTGGGTCGCTCACCTGGGAGATGGCGGCCACGTTTCCAGCCGGGTCTCGTCCGAGACCACGATCAGGTCTGCAGGTATCGATCGACGAGGTTGATCTCCTGCAACCGGCGAAGGCCCTCACGGATGTCCTTCGCACGAATCTCTCCGACGCCCTCGACGGTCTCGAGCTCCGCGTCTGTAGCGGCGAGCAGCTCGTCGAGGCCCCCGAACTCCTTCACGATCTGGGCGACGACGAGCTTCGGGAGCCGGGGCACGCGCCCCAGGATCCGGAAGCCGCGCGGCGAGACCGGGTAGTCGAGGGTGTTCAGCTTGCGGTCATAGCCCATCAGCTCGGCGAGGCGGCCGAAGTCGAGCAGGTCCTGATGGGGCATGCGTCCGAGCTGGTCGAGCGCCGCGGCGAACGTCTCGTCGGAGTCCGCCGCCAAGTAGTCGTGGATGAGGGCGGCCTTGTCGGCGGCGACGCCAACCATGACCTCCTCAAGCTGCATCTCGATGAGCCGGCCCTCGGTGCCGAGCTCGACGATGTAGCGCTCGATCTCGACGGCCATGCGCGTCACGAGCTCGGAGCGCTGGAGGACCGTCAGGACGTCGTGCAGCGTCGCGCCACCCTCGAACTCCAGCGCGGTCAGGCGCGTGGAGACCTGGTCGAGGCGGGTGCGGTACTTGTCGAGCGTCGCCAGCGCCTGGTTGGCCTTGGCCAGCACGACGGGGATGTCCTCGAGGATGTACTTCGCGCCGTCGACGTAGAGCGACACGACCTCGCGCCGCTGGGAGATCGCGATGACGACCGCGTCGGTCTGCTTGGAGACGCGCTCGGCGGTGCGGTGGCGCGTGCCGGTCTCCAGCGTCAGGACGGTCGGGTCCGGCGTCAGCTGGACGTTGGCCATCGCGATCTTGGTCGCGTTGGCGTTCAGGACGATGCCGCCGTCCATCTTGGCGACTTGGTAGAGCAGCGCCGGCGTGTAGTCGACGTCGAGCTGAAAGCCCCCGGAGAACAGGAAGCTGAGCTCGTCGTGGTCGCCGATCACGAGCAGGCCGCCCGTGTGCGCGTGAAGGATGTTGTCGAGTCCCTCGCGCAATGCGGTGCCGGGCGCCACCATCTCCAGCGCCTTGACCAGGCGAGGCTCCTGACGGCTCTCCAGCTCGTTCAGATCGTCGCCGGATCGCTGCGCCATCAAGGCAATTCTACCAGGGCTCCTTTAGATCGGCCTTACCGCATGGACGGTGTTCGGCAAGCCTGGACGAGCGGTCAGGCCGCGACGGGCTCCGCGGCAGCAAAGGCCGCCCGAAGGGCGTGGCGCAGGGTCCGTGAGGTGCCCGGGTGGACGGGGTCGCCAAGGCCGAACTTCTCGGCTTCCTCGACACGGCGCTCGGGATGGCCGACCGTCCGCAGCTCGCCGGTCAGGCCGAGCTCGCCGAAGCAGGCCAGCGGGCGGTCTTCGGTGCCCAGGGCGATGCCGCGCTGGGCCGAGGCAACCGCCAGCGCTACCGCCAGATCAGCGCCCGGCTCATCGACGCGAACGCCGCCGACGACGTTGACGAAGACGTCTGCAGAGCCCGTCCCGATGTTGGCATGGCGGCCCAGGACCGCCAGCACGAGCGCGAGCCGGTTGCGATCGATGCCGGTGACGACGCGCCGCGGCGGCACGATCTCACTCGGGGAAACCAGCGCCTGGACCTCGACCAGCAGCGGCCGGCTGCCCTCCATCGCTGCGAGCACGACCGAGCCCGGCTTGCCGGTGGCCTCCCCCACGAACCGCGCCGAGGGATCGAGCACCTCGACCAGGCCGCCCTGCTTCATCTCAAAGACGCCGGTCTCCGAGGTCGACCCGAAGCGATTCTTCAGCGCGCGCAAGGTGCGGTAGGTGCGCTCGCGCTCACCTTCGAACTGCAGCACGCAGTCGACGAGGTGCTCCAGCACGCGCGGGCCCGCGATCGCGCCGTCTTTTGTGACGTGGCCGACCAGGATCACGGTCGTGCCGACGGACTTCGCGGTGCGCATCAGCCGCGCGGCGACCTCACGGACCTGGCCGACCGAGCCCGGTGCGCCGGTCAGCTCGGGTGCGTGGAGGGTTTGCACCGAGTCGATGACGCAGACCTCGGGACGGTGGGCGTCGATGGCCGCCAGCACGGCGTCCAGGTCGGTCTCGGCCAAGACGGGGACGTCGAGCGCCTGGCAGGCGCCATGCTCCAGCCGCTCGGCTCGCAGCCGGATCTGCGCCGCAGACTCCTCGCCCGAGACATAGAGCGTCTTACGCTGAGCGCCCGCGAGGTTGCCCATGGCCATGCCGGTGAGCGTCGACTTGCCGATGCCCGGCGAGCCGCCGAGCAGCACGAGCGAGCCCGGCACCAGGCCGCCGCCCAGCACGCGGTCAAGCTCCCCGATCCCGGTCGACAGCCGCGAGTGCGTCACGGCCTGGACGTCGCGCAGCGCGACGGGCGTGGGCGCACCGGCGGCACGCCGCGCGGCGCCGTTGGGACTCGAGCCGCCTCCGGAGCTGCGCGCAGGCGCCCGCTCCTCGACCAGCGTGTTCCACTCCCCACAGCCGGGGCACTGGCCGTGCCAGCGAGCTTCAGCGTGGCCGCAGGCAGAGCAGACGTGGATCGTGGACGGGCGGGCCATGGGGGTCACGCAGACTAGGGTCGCGACCCGACGACTTCGCCCCCCAGGATCGCCGCCTGTGTCAGCGCGGCGACCGCCGCCGCCAGCACGAAGACGACCGCGGTCGAGCTGTGCGGCAGGGCTGTCGCGACCGTCCAGCAGAAAAGCGCGAAGGCGAAGAAGCCGGTCAGCATCCCGCGCAGGAGCCGCAGCGTCGCGTCCGATCCCAGTTGCGCGTGGGTGAAGGCCGCCAACACGGTGGTGATGATCGGCGACGGCGCCAACAGGCCGCTGAGGCGCGGGCCGAGGCCGGCGGAGGCAGCGGTGATCGCGAGGACCATCGCCGCGGCGCAGGCAGCGCGCACGGGCAGGTCCCAGGACGGCGGCGCGACGGC
>CAWHID010000028.1:0-62773 GCA_963829185.1 uncultured Conexibacteraceae bacterium | reverse complement strand
CAGGGATCGTGCGGTCTGCCGCGAACTGAACCCCGACGCGGGCGCCGACCTCGATTCGATCGCTTCATAACGACGTTCACGCGATCGCTCTCGATACGGCGGCAACCTGGTCGGCGCCCGCGTCCTGACTAACCTCCGCGGCCATGGCGACGCCCGCAGTCGATCCGGCCCGCTACCGCGAGGTCATCGGGAGCTTTCGCGACCGGGGTCGCGATCGTCACCGCGCAGAGCGACGATGGGCCGGCCGGGCTGACGACCAACGCCGTCACGAGCCTGAGCCTCGACCCGCTGCTGCTGCTGGTCTGCTTCGACAACGCGTCGCGGACGCTGCCGATCGTCGAGCAGGCCGGGCGCTTCGCCGTCAACGTCTTGCACGCCGGCCAGCAGGATCTCGCTCGCGTCTTCGCCTCCAAGCGCATCGCCGAGGAGAAGTTCGACGCCGCGACCCACACCGTCGCCCACGGCGTCCCGGTGCTCGACGACGCGCTCGCCTGGATCGCCTGCGATCTCGAGTCGCTCACCGCAAGCCGGCGATCATTCGATCGGCATCGGCCGCGTCACGCACCTGAGCGCCGACGACAGCCCCGGGGCCCACGAGCCGCTGCTGTTTTTCCGCGGCGGCTTCGCGCGGCTCGCGGTCCGCGCGTCAGAACCCTGACGCCTAGACCGTTCCCAGCGCCCGCAGCGCCAGGAACGTGATCACCAGCGCCGCCGCGGCCATGACGCCCATCTCGCGACGGACGATCTGCAGGACGATCGAGCGTTGGTCGTCAGCCGGCAGTCGTCCCACCGCCTGGGCGTCTTCCAGGTCTCGCACGTCGAGGACCATCTGCGCCGAGACCAGCCGCAGCTGCTCGGCCACGAAGCCCACGGCGACCGGCAGCAAGGCGTACAACCAGTAGAGGCCGTCGGTCGGCTCGAAGCCCGCGAGCGGCCAGGACCCCGGCGCCAGCCGCCTGCGCCATCGCCACCGCCTGGCCGGCGCGAATGAGCAGCCATGCAAAGGAATGGGGCTCGACGCGCCACCACAGCCAGGCGCACACGATCCCGGCGATCCCGTTTGAGATCGCCACCAGGAGGGCGAGGACTTGTGCGATGTCGGTCACGGCGGTTGTTCGCAAGTGCGGAGAGCCACTTTGTGGCAGCAAGTTACAAGTTGGTGATACAACGAGAGGTCGAGTGCTCCGGACGTACCTTCCAGCCATCGTCTTCCTCGGACTCGGAGGCCTCGTCGGCGCGTTGTTCGTGACCGCCGGCAGCTTCCTCGGTCCGAAGCCGAAGACCCCCACGACCTATCAAGCGGACCCTTACGAGAGCGGCATGCCCTCGGAGGTCCACCAAGGCTTCCGCTTCGGGATCAGCTTCTACCTGATCGCGATGTTGTTCATCTTGTTCGACATCGAGGTGATCTTCCTCTACCCGATCGCCGTCCAGCTGCGGGAGTTCGGGACCTTCGCGCTGATCGAGACGGCGGTCTTCATCGGACTGCTCATGGTCGCGTTCGTCTACGTCTGGCGACGCGGCGCCCTCGAGTGGCGCTAAGGACGGTAAGAACCTCATGGAGATCATCAAGCGAGAGAAGGCAGGCGAGGCGGATGACTTCCGCATCCGCCAGCTGCAGGCGCGCGACATGCTGCGCGGCGACCTCGAGGGCGACGACCTCGAGCAGTACGTGCAGGAGCGCGTCATCACGACGACGCTGGACCGCGCCGCCAACTGGGCGCGCGGCAACTCGCTGTTCCCCGCGACCTTCGGCCTGGCCTGCTGCGCCATCGAGATGATGTCGGTGGTCGGCGCGCGCCTGGACATCGCCCGCTTCGGCTTCGAGGCCTTCCGCGCCTCGCCGCGCCAGGCCGACCTGCTGATCCTCTCGGGCCGCGTCTCGATCAAGATGGCGCCGATCGTCCGGCGCATCTACGACCAGATGCTCGACCCGAAGTACGCCATCGCCATGGGCGCGTGCAGCAGCTCGATGGGCGTCTTCAACAACTACGCCATCGTCCCGGCCGACAAGTTCCTGCCGGTCGACGTCCACGTGCCCGGCTGCCCGCCGCGGCCCGGAGGCGCTGATGCACGGCATCCTCAAGCTCCGCTCGATGGTCCACAGCGACCCGGCGATGGGCTGGCGTGAGCGCTACGGCGCCGAGCGCACGGTCGAGGTCCTGCCCGACGAGGGCGACGAGCTGCTGGCCCGCGAGGCGGCCGAGGCGCAAGGCCGCGATCAGCCGAGATCACCAGCACCGTCCAACGCCGTCAACGTCCCGGCCGGAGACACCGCCGGTGCCTGACGCACCCGGCACAGAGCTGCTGGCCCAGGAGCTGCGCGAGGCGCACGCCGACGCCGTCCTCAGCACCGAGTTCTTCCGCGACAAGGGCGCGATCATCGTCGCTCCCGAGGCGATCGGCGAGGTCCTGGAGCTCTTGCGCGCCAAGGGCTTCCAGCACCTGATGAGCGTCCACGGGGTCGACTACTTCCCCGAGGAGCCGCGGCTCGGCGTGCAGTACGAGCTGCTGGACCGCGACGCGCTAGACCGGCTCACGGTCAAGCTCCGCGTCTCGCTCGACGCCCCCAACGTGCCGTCGGTGACCGACCAGTTGGCCGACCGCCAACCACCAGGAGCGCGAGGTCTACGACATGTTCGGCGTCGTCTTCGACGGCCACCCGGACCTGCGCCGCATCCTCATGCCCGAGGACTACGAGGGCTTCCCTCAGCGCCGCGACTTCCCGCTCGGCGGCGAGCCCGTGCTGTTCACCCACGACGAGGCCCAGGGCAAGGACTACACCAAGGGAACGGGCGGGAACCCCGCATGACCGACGTCACCGACTACCGCGCCACCGAGGATCGCGTCGACGTCTTCCAGCGCGTCCAGACGCCTGCCGAGTCCCGCGCCCGACCAGGAGCTGCTGACCCTCAACATGGGTCCGCACCACCCCGCCACGCACGGGGTGCTGCGCCTGCTCGTCACGCTCGAGGCCGAGATCGTCCGCGACCTCAAGCCGATCATCGGCTACGTCCACACCGGCATCGAGAAGACGGCCGAGGACAAGTCCTATTGGAAGGCCATCCCCGTCGTCGAGCGGATGGACTACCTGGCCTACTACTTCAACGCCATGGCCTTCTGCGGCGCGACCGAGACGCTGCTCGACGTCGAGGTCCCCAAGCGCGCCCAGTACCTGCGCGTGATCCACATGGAGCTCAACCGCATCATGAGCCACCTCGTGTGGCTGGGCACCTCGATGCTGGACCTCGGCGCCGTGTCGGTCTGGTGGTACTGCTTCCGCGAGCGCGAGCAGATCCTCGACCTCTTCGAGTACAGCTCCGGCCAGCGCATGCACACGCGCTACTTCCAGGTCGGCGGCGTCATGGAGGACATCCCGGCGGGCTGGGAGACCAACCTCCGCAAGTTCCTGAAGAAGATGCCGTGGGCGGTCGAGCAGTACCTCGACCTGCTCAACCGCAACGAGATCGCCCTGCGCCGCCTGCGCAACACCTGCCCGCTGGACGAGCAGACGCTGCTGGACCTCGGCGTGACCGGCCCGCTGCTGCGCGCCTCGGGCAACCCGTGGGACCTGCGCAAGGCCATGCCCTACTCCTCCTATGAGGACTTCGACTTCAAGATCCCGGTCGGCACCCGCGGCGACAACTACGACCGCTTCGCCGTCCGCATGCAGGAGATGCTCGAGTCGGTGAAGATCATCGAGCAGGCGCTCGACGGCCTGCCCGAGGGCCCGTACATCACCGAGGACCGCAAGGTCGCGCTGCCGCCGCGCCACGAGCTGGCGACGTCGATGGAGGCGTTGATCCATCACTTCAAGCTGGTGACCGAGGGCTTCCGCGTCCCGCCGGGCGAGGTCTACTACCCGATCGAGGGCCCGCGCGGCGAGTACGGCATGTTCATCCGCTCCGACGGATCGAGCAAGCCCGCGCGCGTGCACATGCGCGACCCCTCCTTCGTGAACCTTCAGGCCACGCTGCCGATGGTCAAGGACTCCTACATCGCCGACCTCATCACCACGCTGGCGATGATGGACCCGGTGCTGGGCGGGGTGGACCGCTAACCCCATGTCGATGCCCGACGTCAAGCGCTTCTCGCACGGCTCCCGCGTCCCCGGCTGGGACGACGCGGTCGACCTCTCCAAGGACCCGCAGGAGGTCCCGGACCCGGCGACCACGCCGGTGCCCGCCGAGCTGCGCGCCACCATCGAGGCGCACATCGCCAAGTATCCGGACCGCCGCAGCGCGGCGATCCCGGCGCTCGCCGCCGCCCAGGAGCTGCACGGCTGGTGCTCGCCCGAGGCGTTCATCCAGGTCGCGTGCGTGATGCGGCTGACGCCGGCCTACCTGATCGCCGTCGCGTCGTTCTACGACATGTTGGACACGCAGCCGGTGGGCCACAAGCGCGTCTACGTGTGCACCAACATCTCGTGCTCGCTGCGCGGCGGGCGCAAGCTGCTCGCCGACCTGACCGAGGCGATCGGCGACGACCCCGACGTTCAGGTGCGCGGCTTCGAGTGCCTCGGCGCCTGCGACATCGCCCCGATGGCCTCGATCGACGGCGTCTTCGTCGGCCCGATCGAGGACGGCGAGGTCGCCGAGCTGGCCCAGCAGGTGCGCGACGGCGCCGACCCGCTCCCGGCCAAGCAGTTGCTCAAGCGCCCCTCGGCCGACCCGCACGCCAACGCCCGCGCCCCGCAGGAGGGCACCGAGTGAGCACCCAGCAGCCCCTCATCTTCAGCGAGATCGACGAGCCCGGCCTCAACACGATCGACGTGTACAAGCGCCGCGGCGGCTACGGCGAGCGCCTGCGCAAGGCGCTGACGATGCCGCCCGAGGCGCTGGTCGAAGAGCTCAAGGCCTCCGGCCTGCGCGGCCGCGGCGGCGCCGGCTTCTCCATGGGCATGAAGGCCTCCTTCATGCCCAAGGGGGCCATGGACAAGTACTTGGTCTGCAACGCGGACGAGTCCGAGCCCGGGACCTTCAAGGACCGCGAGCTCATGCAGAAGATCCCGCACCTGCTGATCGAGGGCATGATCATCGCCGCCTACGCGGCGGGCGCGAACCGGGCCTTCATCTTCATCCGCGGCGAGTACGTCCAGCAGGCCGACATCCTCGACGCCGCCGTCGCCGAGGCCTACGACGCCGGCCTGCTCGGCGAGAACATCCTCGGCACCAGCTTCGGTCTGTCGCTCGCCGTCCACCGCGGCGCCGGCGCCTACATCTGCGGCGAGGAGACGGGCCTGCTCGACTCGCTGGAGGGCAAGCGCGGCAACCCGCGCCTCAAGCCGCCGTTCCCGGCCAACCAAGGCCTGTATCAAGGCCCGACGCTCATCAACAACGTCGAGACGCTGGCAACCGTGCCGCTGATCGTCGAGATGGGCGGCGCCGAGTACGCCAAGATCGGCGCCGAGGGCTCGACGGGCACCAAGCTGATCTCGATCTCGGGCAACGTCCAGCGCCCGGGCAACTACGAGATCGAGCTGGGGATGTCGTCGCGCGACATCATCTACGGCCTGGCCGGCGGCCCCGGCGAGGGCCGCGAGATCAAGCTGTGGTTCCCGGGCGGCTCGTCGTCACCGGTCCTGACCAAGGACGACCTCGACCTCCCCTACGACTTCAACACGCTGGCCAAGGCGGGGTCGATGCTCGGCTCCGGCGCGATCATCGTCGTCGACGACACCAACTCGGTCGTCGACGTCTGCCTCTGGCTCGCCGAGTTCTACCGCCACGAGTCCTGCGGCAAGTGCACGCCGTGTCGCGAGGGCACCAACTGGACGGTGAAGATGCTCGAGCGCATCCAGTCCGGCCTCGCCACGCCGATGGACCTCGACATCATGGCCTCGGTCCAGGAGCAGATCATCGGCAACTGCCTCTGCGTCCTGGGCGACGCGATGGCGATGCCGGTCGGCTCGATGGTCGCGAAGTTCCGCGACGAGTTCGAGGCCCACATCGAGGCCGCGCGCGCGGCCAACGAGTTGGTGCCCGGCGACGAGCCGGCGCCTGAGCTCGCCCTTCTGCAGGGAGCCGTCGTCTAAGTGCCTCGCCCTGAACAGCGCATGGTCACCTTCTCGATCGATGGTCGAGAGGTCACTGCACCCGAGAACATCATGTTGGTCGATGGCGCCAAGTACGGCGACGTCGAGATCCCCGTCTTCTGTTACGAGCCCAAGCTCGGCCAGCCCGTCGGCGCGTGCCGCATGTGCCTGGTGGAGATCGAGGGCATCCCGAAGCTGCAGACCGGCTGCTCCACGCCGGTCAAGGACGGCATGGTCGTCCACACCCAGACCGATCGCGTCAAGGAAGCCCAGCAGGCCGTCGTCGAGTTCCTGCTGATCAACCACCCGCTCGACTGCCCGGTCTGCGACAAGGGCGGCGAGTGCCCGCTGCAGGACATCTCCTTCGGCTGGGGCGGCGGCCGCTCGCGCTTCATCGAGCCCAAGCGCCACTTCGAGAAGCCGCTGGAGCTCTCCCCGCTGGTCGCCATCGACCGCGAGCGCTGCATCCTCTGTTACCGCTGCGTGCGCTTCAGCCAGGAGATCAGCGAGGACTACCAGTTGGTCTTCCAGGAGCGCGGCGCGCACACGTTCGTCGGCACCTTCGACGGCCACCCCTACGTCGCGCCGTTCAGCGGCAACATCATCGAGCTCTGCCCCGTCGGCGCGCTGACCTCGCAGCCCTACCGCTTCCGTGCGCGGCCCTGGGACATCGAAGGGCGCAGGCGGCGTCTGCACCCTCTGCCCGGGCCAGTGCAACGTCACCTTCACGGTCCGCGACGAGCGCGTCCTGCGCGTGCTGGGCCGCGACAACGCCGAGGTCGACGACGGCTGGCTCTGCGATCGCGGCCGCTTCGGCTACCAGGCGATTCACGTCGACGAGCGCATCACCCAGCCGATGATCCGCGACGGCGGCGAGCTGCGCCCCGTCTCCTGGGATCGCGCGCTGGACGACGCCGCGGCCGCCCTACGGCGCGCGGGCGGCAAGGTCGGCGTGCTGGCCGGCGGCGGGACGAGCAACGAGGAGGGCTTCCTCCTGCAGAAGATCGTCCGCGAGGGCCTGGGCACCAACGACCTCGACTCGCGCGTGCACGACAGCGGCGATCGTGACGCCACGCTGGCGCTGCACGATCCTGCACTGCAGGCGACGGTCGCCGATTTGGAGTTCGCCCACACCGTCCTGGTGCTGGGGGTCGAGCCGGTCGACGACATGCCGATCCTCGACCTGCGGATCCGCAAGGGCGTGCGCCGCCACCGCGTCAACCTCGCGATCGCGACCGCGCGGCCGTCGTCGCTGGACGCCAACGCCAAGCAGGTCGTGCGCTTCGCGCCGGGCGACGAGGCGCGGGCCGCGGCGCTGATCGCGGGCGCGCTCGGCGACGCGAGCACGAACGTTCCCGAACAACTTGCCGACCTGGTCGCGCAGCTGCGCGACGGCGGCGAGGACGTCGTGATCCTCTACGGCGAGCGGGTCCTCGCTGATCCTGCGGGCGCCGCCGCGCTCGTCGCCTTGGCCGATGCGCTGAAGCTCCGTGGCCGCGACGGCGCGGGCCTGCTCGGCGTGCCGTCGAGCGCCAACGCGCGCGGCCTCCGCGAGGCCGGCGTCCTGCCCTTCGCCGGTCCGGGCCTGACGCCCGTCGACCGCCCCGGCCGTAGCACGCCGGAGATCGCGGCCGCCGCCGCCGCGGGTGATCTGGCCGCGCTGTGGCTGGTCGACACCGACCCGCTGGAGACCCACCCCGAGCGGTCGACCTGGGACGCGGGCCTGGAGCGCGCCTCGACGGTCATCGCCCACGCCGGCTACCTCACCGCCGGTGTGCTGGAGCACGCGACGATCGTCTTCCCCACCGAGTCGCACGCCGAGCACGAGGGCACGATCGTGCACCCCGACGGCCGCGTGCAGCGCCTGCGCCAGGCGATCGCCCGCCCGGGCGAGGTCCGCGCCGGCTGGTGGATCCTTTCCGAGCTGGCCAAGCGCCTGGACGTCGACCTGCGCGTGCTGACCGGCCCGATGGCCTCGACGCAGCTCTTCGCCGCGGTGCCGTTCTACGCCGGCCTGAGCCTCGACGCGATCGGCGGCAAGGGCCTGCGCTGGCCGGCCGAGGCAACCGCCGCGGCGGCCTGGCCGGCGACGAGCGCGACCCCGTTCGCTCCCGAGGTCCCGGCACCCGCCACAGAGGTCGAGGACGGCCGCCTGCGCCTGGGCACCTACCGCTCGATCTGGGCCGGTCCCGAGGTCGCGGCCTCCCCCGCGCTGCAGTTCCTGCGCGCGCGCACGCGTGTCGAGCTGTCGCCGCACGACGCGCAGCGCCTCGGCCTCTTCGACGGTGACAAGGTCACGGTCGGCGACGGCAGGGGCGGGGTGGTCCGACGCGACCGCCAGCGTCCGCGCGGCGATCCCGGTGGGCAGCGCCTTCCTCGAGGGCAACGGCGTCGCGGGTCCCCTTGTCGACGTCCGCAAGCGGCCGGCCACCGAGCCAGTCGACCCCGAACCCGTCGCCCTGAGCTGAGAAGACCCACTTGATCCTCGCGAACGTCATCTATTACGAGCCCTGGTGGATGCAGATCGCCAAGGCGATCGTCATCTTCATCGTGGGCCTGCAGATCGTCCCGATCGCGCTGATGGCCGACCGCAAGGTCATGGGCCGGATGCAGAACCGCTACGGCCCCAACCGGGTCGGGCCGTTCGGCGCGCTGACGCCGATCGCCGACATCGGCAAGCTGCTGTTCAAGCAGCAGTTCCGGCCCAAGACGTCGATCGGCTGGCTCTTTGCGATCGCGCCGCTGATCTCGATCGTGACCGCGGTCGCCGCGCTGGCGATCGTCCCCTTCGGCGACGTCCAGGACATCTTCGGGACCAAGACGGGGCTCTACGGCATCGACGCCTCGATCGGCCCGCTCTACCTCTTTGCCTTCGGCTCGATCGCGTTCTACGGGATCATGCTCGGCGGCTGGTCCTCGGGCTCGAAGTACTCGTTCTTGGGCGCGATGCGCGCCGCCGCGCAGCTGATCTCCTACGAGGTCTCCCAGGGCCTGGCGCTGGTCGGCGTGGTCATGACCGCGCAGTCGCTGTCGCTCGTGGACATCGTCAAGGCGCAAGAGGGCATGTGGTACATCGTGCCCCAGTTCGTCGCCTTCATCGTCTTCCTGGTGGCGTCGTTCGCCGAGACCAACCGCCCGCCGTTCGACCTCGTCGAGGCCGACGGCGAGCTGGTCGGCGGCTACAACACCGAGTACGGCGGCGGCCGCTTCGCCACGTACTACTTCGCCGAGTACCTCAACATGATCGTGGCCTCGTTCATCATGGTCACGGTCTTCCTCGGCGGCTGGTGGCTGCCGTTCGGCATCGATGCGCCCGGCTGGCTCGATCCGTTCGTCGTCATCGGCAAGACCTTGGTCTTGATCTTCGTCTTCGTCTGGGCCCGCGCGTCGTTCCCGCGCCTGCGCTACGACCAGCTGATGTCCTTGGGGTGGAAGGTGCTGCTGCCGCTCGCCACCCTCAACGCCCTCGTGACCGCGATCATCGTGGTGGTGACCGACTAATGGCCCCCTGGCCTCCGTCTGCTGACGAACTCCATGTTGTCGATGGTCCTGATCCTGGCGGTGCCGGCGGCTTCTACCGCGCCTTCGGCGAGACGCTGCGTGGTCTGAAGACGACGCTGCGTCAGTCCGTGGCGCCGATCGAGACGGTCGCCTACCCCGAGGAGAAGATCCCGGTCTACCCGCGCTTCCGCGGGCGCCATCGCCTCCACAAGTTCGAGGACACCGGCCTGGAGAAGTGCGTCGGCTGCTCGCTGTGCGCTGCGGCCTGCCCTGCGGACTGCATCCGCGTCGTCGCGGCCGAGAACTCGCCCGACAACCGCGTCTCGGCCGGTGAGCGGTACGCCGCGGTCTATGAGATCAACCTCAGCCGCTGCATCTTCTGCGGCTACTGCGAGGTCGCGTGCCCGTTCGACGCGATCACCATGGGCAATGACTTCGAGATGAGCGACTACAACCGCAACGACCTCATCTTCACCAAGGAGATGTTGTTGGCCGAGCCCTTCGAGCGGACGCCGCTGCGCGGCGAGGGCGAGTAGCCTCGAACGCGGCCCCCGCCCAGGCCCACCTCTCCTCATGGCTGCTGTCTTCTTCTTCATCGCAGGGATCGGCGCGATCGCGGGCGCGATCGGCGTCGCCACCGTGCGCAACCCCTTCTACGCCGTCCTGGCGCTGGTCTGCCACCTGCTGTCGCTGGCGGCGCTCTTCCTGCTGCTGCGCGCTGAGTTCATCGCCGCGGCGCAGGTCGTCGTCTACGCCGGCGCCGTCATGGTGCTCTACGTGTTCGTGGTGGCCTACGTCGGCAGCCAGGACGAGCCGGTGCGCCCCGCGGGCGGGCCGGGACTGCGCGTCGCGAGCATCGTCTTCGCGACGCTGCTGGCTATCGAGCTGCTGATCGCGGTGCTCGGCTCCGGCCTCAAGGGCATCGACGGCAAGGGCGCCGACTACGAGCCCGGCTTCGGCTCGCCGGCGGCGATCGGCGAGCTGCTGCTCACCCGCTTCCTGTTCCCGTTCGAGGCCGCGTCCTTCCTGCTGCTGATGGCCGCGGTCGGCGCGGTCGTGCTTGCCCGCCGCCGTGGCGGCCTGGAAGGCGGCGACGAGGAGGTCGTGCGCGCGATCCCGACGCGGCTGCCCAAGGGCGCCGGCTCGATCGCCGAGGGCGTCGGCACCATCAACCCGACCGCCGAGATCGAGCGCCCGGCCATCGGCGCGGGCACCCGCGGTGCTGACCAGGAGCGTGATCGCTGATGGCTATCGGCTGGTACCTCACCGTCAGCGCCCTGGTCTTCTGCATCGGCGCGGCCGGCGTGATGACGCGCCGCAGCCCGCTGGTCATCCTCCTTTGCCTAGAGCTGATGCTCAACGCCGCCAACCTGTCGCTCATCGCGTTCTCGCGCATGTGGGGCAACGGCGACGGCCAGATCTTCGCGATCATCGTCATGGTCGTCGCGGCGTGCGAGGTCTGCATCGGCCTGGGCCTGGTGGTGGCGATGTTCCGCCGCCGCCTGCCGATCGACGTCGACGAGATGCGGGAGCTGCACGGCTAGATGAGTCCCACCACCGCCGCCTGGCTGGCGCTGGCGTGTCCGCTGGCGGGCACGATCGTCAACAGCCTCGGGTACAAGGTTTGGAAGGGGAAGACCGCCGGGTTCATCGGCACCTTCGCGCTGGCCGCGGCGTTCGTCTTCGCGCTGATCGCGCTCTTCTCGCTGCAGGGTCGCGACGCGGAGCACCGCCAGCTCGTCTCCTCGCTCTATGACTACGCGGTCACCGGCACGATCGACGCAAAGCTGTCGATCCTCGTCGACCCGCTGAGCGTCTTGATGCTCTTGGTCGTGACCGGCGTCTCGATGCTGATCCACGTCTACTCGCTGGCCTACATGAGCGGGGACCGGGGCTACACGCGCTTCTTCTCCTACCTCAACTTCTTCGTCTTCTCGATGCTGTTGCTGGTGTTGGCGGGGAACTTCTTCCTGCTGATCGTCGGCTGGGCGTTCGTCGGCGCGGCGTCCTACCTGCTGATCTCGTTCTGGTATCGCCGCACCACGGCGACCTCGGCTGGCATCAAGGCCTTCGTCATCAACGTGGTCGGCGACATCGGGCTCACGCTCGGCGCGTTCTTCATCCTCAAGAACTCGGGCACCCTGGACTTCCTCGGCACCTTCGAGCAGGCCAAGGAGATCGGTCAGAACGCCCACGGCGAGCTCACCGCCGGCCTGATCCTGCTGCTGGTCGGCGCGTTCGCGAAGTCCGCCCAGCTGCCGTTCCACACGTGGCTGCCGGATGCGATGGAGGGCCCGACGCCGGTCTCGGCCCTGATCCACGCCGCGACGATGGTCACCGCCGGCGTCTACCTGATCGCCCGCATGCACCCGCTCTTCGAGCAGTCGGCCGCCGCGGCCGACGTCGGGACGATCATCGGTGCGCTCACGCTGTTTGTCGCCGCGACGATCGGCATGGTCGTCACCGACCTCAAGCGCGTCATCGCGTACTCCACCATGTCGCAGATCGGCTACATGGTCATGGCGGTCAGCTCGGGCGCCTACGTCGCCGGCATGTTCCACCTCATGACGCACGCGTTCTTCAAGGCGCTTGCTGTTCATGAGCGCCGGCTCGCTGATCAGCGCCATGGGCGGCGACCAGAACCTCGATCGCATGCGCGGCTTCCGCAAGGCGATGCCGTTCACGTTCCTGTGCTTCGTCGTCGGCGGCCTCGCGCTCGCAGGCGTCCCGCCGTTCTCAGGGTTCTTCTCCAAGGACGAGATCCTGCTCGTCCAGGGCGAGATCGGCGGCTGGCACTGGATCCTCTACGTCGTCGGCTACATCACCGCGCTGATGACCGCGATCTACACGTGGCGCATGATCTTCCGCGCCTTCTGGGGCGAGCCGGTCGAGCAGGCGCGCGAGCTCGAGCACGGCCATCTGTGGCATGCGCCGCAGCCGACCAACCCGGCCAACGGCGAGGTCGAGGACACCGACGTCGGCTTCCCCGGCCCCGAGCACCACATCGCCGAGCGGGCGCTGCCGATGAAGCTCGCGATGGGCTCGCTGGCGGTGCTGGCGACGATCGGCGGGGTCGTGCTGATCCCGAAGGTCACGACCTGGTTCGACACCTTCCTGGAGCCGACGTTCGCAGACTCCACGATCCACCACGCGGCGCCGAGCGACGGGCTGCTGTGGGGCGGGCTGGTGCTGGGCGCCGCCCTGGGCGTGCTGGGCATCTACATCGCCTACAGGATCTGGGGCGCGGCCAACGGTGAGGCCGCGGTCGCGCTGCGCGAGCGCGTCCCCGCGCTGCACAAGTTCTTCGTCAACAAGTGGTACTTCGACGAGCTGATCGACTGGGTGGTCGTCCGCCCGTTCGCCTGGTTCGGGCGCTTCGGCCAGCAGACCTTCGAGCGCATCTTCGTCAACGGCACGCTGATCGGCGGTCCGTCGTCGCTCGTCCGTGCCGGCTCGGCCGCCGTGCGCGCCGTGCAGTCCGGCTTCCTGCGCGCCTACGCGGCGCTGCTGCTCGTCGGCGCCGGCGTCGTGATCCTGTACTTCCTGATCCAGTCCTCGTGAGCCTTCCTCTCTCCATCCCCCTCTGGCTGCCGGCCGCCGCGGCGTTCCTCGCGCTGCTGCTGCCCGGCCATCGCCACGCGCGCCCTCGTCATCCTCGGCGCGCTGGGCACGTTCGCCTGGTCGATCTGGGCGATCATCGACTTCGAGCGCTCGGCGCGCGGGCTGCAGAACGTCACCGACGAGGTCTGGGTCAAGCAGCTCGGGATCCACTACAAGCTGGGCATCGACGGGTTGAACCTGTTCTTGATCGCCCTGGCGGCGTTCATCTTCTTGGTGTGCCTCGTCTGGGCGGCGTTCCGAGAGTGGGAACACCCCAAGCAGTTCTTCCTGTTCTTCGCCATCGCCGAGAGCGCCGTGCTCGGCGCGCTGATGGCCCAGGACCTCGCGCTGTTCGTCCTGTTCTTCGACCTGATGCTCTTGCCGTTCCTGTTCCTGGCGGGAATCTGGGGACCGGAGAGCACGCGGGTCGCGGCGATCACCAAGCTGTTCATCTACACCTTGGTCGGCTCGCTGCTGATGCTCGCCGCGGCGATCGCCACCGGCGTGCTCGTCTCCCAGCAGTCGGGCAACGACCTGTCCTTCGCCTTCAGCGACCTGGCGAAGGTGACGCTGCCCAGCGGCTCGCAGAACTGGATCTTCCTCTGCTTCGCCGCCGCGTTCTGGGTCAAGATGCCGGCCTTCCCGGTCCACGGCTGGATGCCCGACGGCTATCGCAACATGCCGCTGCCGGTGCTCGCCGTCTTCTCCGCGGTGCTGTCCAAGGTCGCCGCCTACGGCTTCCTGCGCGTCGTGATCCCGCTCTTCCCGGACGCCTCGGCGCACTTCCAGGACTTGATGTTGGTGTTGGCGCTGGGCTCGATCCTCTACGGCTCGGCGATGGCGTTCACGACGTCGGAGACGCGGCTGGTGCTGGGGTACTCGTCGGTCGCCCAGCTGGGCTTCATCACGCTCGGGATCTTCGCGCTCAACGGCGACGGCGCCCAGGGCGGCATCCTGCAGGCCGTCAACCACGGGCTCGTCGTCGCCCCCGCGTTCGTGATCGTCGCCTACCTCGCCGAGCGGACCGGCGGGAGCGAGGACATCCGCGACATGGGCGGCATCGCGTTCCGCGCGCCCGTGCTCGCCGCGCTGTTCCTGATCGTCGCGCTCGCGAACCTGGCGATGCCGGGCTCGTCGAACTTCGTCGGCGAGTTCCTGATCCTGCTCGGGGTCTTCCACTCCAAGCTGGTCATCGCGGCGATCGCCTTCACCGGCGTCGGGATGGCCGCGGTCTACTCGCTGCGGCTGTTCATCAAGGATCGTCGGCTGGGCGTTCGTCGGCGCGGCGTCCTACCTGCTGATCTCCTTCTGGTATCGCCGCACCACGGCGACCTCGGCTGGCATCAAGGCCTTCGTCATCAACGTGGTCGGCGACATCGGGCTCACGCTCGGCGCGTTCTTCATCCTCAAGAACTCGGGCACCCTGGACTTCCTCGGCACCTTCGAGCAGGCCAAGGAGATCGGTCAGAACGCCCACGGCGAGCTCACCGCCGGGCTGATCCTGCTGCTGGTAGGCGCGTTTGCGAAGTCCGCCCAGCTGCCGTTCCATACGTGGCTGCCGGATGCGATGGAGGGCCCGACGCCGGTCTCGGCCCTGATCCACGCCGCCACGATGGTGACCGCCGGCGTCTACCTGATCGCCCGCATGCACCCGCTCTTCGAGCAGTCGGCTGCCGCAGCCGACGTCGGGACGATCATCGGTGCGCTCACGCTGTTTGTCGCCGCGACGATCGGCATGGTCGTCACCGACCTCAAGCGCGTCATCGCCTACTCCACCATGTCGCAGATCGGCTACATGGTCATGGCGGTCAGCTCGGGCGCCTACGTCGCCGGCATGTTCCACCTCATGACGCACGCGTTCTTCAAGGCGCTGCTGTTCATGAGCGCCGGCTCGCTGATCAGCGCAATGGGCGGCGACCAGAACCTCGATCGCATGCGCGGCTTCCGCAAGGCGATGCCGTTCACGTTCCTGTGCTTCGTGGTCGGCGGTCTCGCGCTCGCAGGCGTCCCACCGTTCTCAGGGTTCTTCTCCAAGGACGAGATCCTGCTCGTCCAGGGCGAGATCGGCGGCTGGCACTGGATCCTCTACGTCGTCGGCTACATCACCGCGCTGATGACCGCGATCTACACATGGCGCATGATCTTCCGCGCCTTCTGGGGCGAGCCGGTCGAGCAGGCGCGTGAGCTCGAGCACGGTCATCTGTGGCATGCGCCGCAGCCGACCAACCCGGCCAGCGGCGAGGTCGAGGACACCGACGTCGGCTTCCCCGGTCCCGAGCACCACATCGCCGAGCGGGCGCTGCCGATGAAGCTCGCGATGGGCTCGCTGGCGGTGCTGGCGACGATCGGCGGGGTCGTGTTGATCCCGAAGGTCACGACCTGGTTTGACACCTTCCTGGAGCCGACGTTCGAAGCCTCGACGATTCACCACGCGGCGCCGAGCGACGGGCTGCTGTGGGGCGGGCTGGTGCTGGGCGCCGCCCTGGGCGTGCTGGGCATCTCCATCGCCTACAGAATTTGGGGCGCCGCCAACGGCGAGGCTGCGGTCGCGCTCCGCGAGCGTGTCCCCGCGCTGCACAAGTTCTTCGTCAACAAGTGGTACTTCGATGAGCTGATCGACTGGGTGGTCGTTCGCCCGTTCGCCTGGTTCGGGCGCTTCGGCCAGCAGACCTTCGAGCGCATCTTCGTCAACGGCACGTTGGTCGGCGGTCCGTCGTCGCTCGTCCGTGCCGGTTCGGCCGCCGTGCGCGCCGTGCAGTCCGGCTTCCTGCGCGCCTACGCCGCGCTGCTGCTCGTCGGCGCCGGCGTCGTGATCCTGTACTTCCTGATCCAGTCCTCGTGAGCCTTCCTCTCTCCATCCCCCTCTGGCTGCCGGCCGCCGCGGCGTTCCTCGCGCTGCTGCTTCCGGCCATCGCCACGCGCGCCCTGGTGATCCTCGGCGCGCTGGGTACCTTCGCCTGGTCGATCTGGGCGATCATCGACTTCGAGCGCTCGGCGCGCGGGTTGCAGAACGTCACCGACGAGGTCTGGGTCAAGCAGCTCGGCATCCACTACAAGCTGGGCATCGACGGGTTGAACCTGTTCTTGATCGCCTTGGCGGCGTTCATCTTCTTGGTGTGCCTGGTCTGGGCGGCGTTCCGAGAGTGGGAACACCCGAAGCAGTTCTTCCTGTTCTTCGCCATCGCCGAGAGCGCCGTGCTCGGCGCGCTGATGGCCCAGGACCTCGCGCTGTTCGTGCTGTTCTTTGACCTGATGCTCCTGCCGTTCCTGTTCCTGACGGGAATCTGGGGACCGGAGAGCACCCGCGTCGCGGCGATCACCAAGCTGTTCATCTACACCTTGGTCGGCTCGCTGCTGATGCTCGCCGCGGCGATCGCGACCGGCGTGCTCGTGGCCCAGCAGACGGGCAACGACCTGTCCTTTGCCTTCAGCGACCTGGCCAAGGTGGCGCTGCCCAGCGGCTCGCAGAACTGGATCTTCCTCTGCTTTGCCGCCGCGTTCCTGGTCAAGATGCCGGCCTTCCCGGTCCACGGCTGGATGCCCGACGGCTACCGCAACATGCCGCTGCCGGTGCTCGCCGTCTTCTCGGCCGTGCTGTCCAAGGTCGCCGCCTACGGCTTCCTGCGCGTCGTGATCCCGCTCTTTCCCGACGCATCGGCGCACTTCCAGGACTTGATGTTGGTGTTGGCGCTGGGCTCGATCCTCTACGGCTCGGCGATGGCGTTCACGACGTCTGAGTCGCGGCTGGTGCTGGGGTACTCGTCGGTCGCCCAGCTGGGCTTCATCACGCTCGGGATCTTCGCTTTGAACGGCGACGGCGCCCAAGGCGGGATCCTGCAGGCCGTCAACCACGGCCTCGTCGTCGCCCCCGCGTTCGTGATCGTCGCTTACCTCGCCGAGCGCACCGGCGGCTCGGAGGACATCCGCGACATGGGCGGCATCGCGTTCCGCGCGCCCGTGCTCGCCGCGCTGTTCTTGATCGTCGCGCTCGCCAACCTGGCGATGCCGGGCTCCTCGAACTTCGTTGGCGAGTTCCTCATCTTGCTCGGGGTGTTCCACTCCAAGTTGGTCATCGCCGTGATCGCCTTCACGGGCGTCGGGATGGCCGCGGTCTACTCACTGCGGCTCTTCATCAAGACGATGCACAACCGCGTCGGCGCCGACGTGACCTCACGCGACATCAACTTCCGCGAGGGCCTCGTGCTCGTGCCGCTCGTCGCGGTGATCCTCTTCTTCGCCCTGTACCCGCAGCTGGCGCTGCACAAGGGCGAGCAGACGATCAACCGCTCGGTCAGCGCCGCCGGGGCGATCTCGGGCTCCGACAAGGCCCTCGCCACCCACCCCGAGATCACGGTGATTCCGTAGTTCATGCTTCTCGCAACCGTCGCTAAGCCAACGATCGACTGGGCCGGCACCTCGCCGCTCCTCGCCCTGCTGGGCGGGGCGATCATCGTGTTGCTCGCCGGCCTGCTGCGCGGGCGCTTCATCCGCGAGCAGCTCGTCCCGTTGCTGACGATCGTCGTGTTCGCCACGACGATCGGGCTGGGCATCTGGCAGTGGGGCGAGGGCAAGGAGCTCTTCGTCGCCCGGGGCTCGCAGGGTGCGCTGCGCCTCGACGAGCTGACGTTGATGATCACCTTCATCGTCTCGGTGACCGGGATCGGCGCGGTACTGCTGTCCTGGCGGGCGCTGGCGCCGCGCGAGGCGGCGCACGGCGAGTACTTCGCGTTGATGCTGACCAGCGCCGCGGGCATGGTCATCCTGGCCGCCGCGCAGAACCTCGTGACGGTGTTCTTGGGGTTGGAGCTGCTGTCGGTGCCGTTGTACGTGCTGTGCGCGACCGAGATGCGCCGCGAGCGCTCGCTGGAGTCCGGGCTCAAGTACCTCATCATCGGCTCGGTCGGCTCGGCGACGTTCCTCTACGGGTTGGCCTTCATCTACGGCGGCACCGGTGGCACGGACTTCCGCGACATCGCCGCCGCGATCAGCGGCGGCACAGCGAAGGACTCGCTGCTGCTGACGGGCATCGCGCTGACGCTCGTCGGGCTGGCCTTCAAGGCCTCGATCGCGCCCTTCCACCAGTGGACGCCCGACGTCTACGAAGGGGCGCCGACGCCGGTGACCGCGTGGATGGCGGTCGCGACGAAGGCCGCCGCCTTCGGCGGTGCGCTGCGGATCTTCGACGTCGCGCTGATCGACGCGCACGCCGACTGGGCGCCCGCGATCGCCGCTTTGGCCGCGATCACGATCATCGTCGGCAACGTCGGTGCGCTGTCGCAGTCGTCGCTGAAGCGACTGTTGGCGTGGTCGTCGGTGGCACAGGCGGGGTACTTGCTCGCGGGCTTGGTCGGTGCTTCCAAGCTGGGCGTGCAGGCGACGGTCTTCTACCTGTCGGTCTACCTGTTCATGAACCTGGCGGCCTTCGCGGTGATCGTCGCTCGTGAGCGCGAGGCGCCGTTTGGCGACGACATCCGCTCTGTGGCGGGCATCGGAGTGTCGCGACCGCTGCTGGCCTGGCCGATGACGCTGGCGATGCTTTCGCTGGCCGGCATGCCGGCGACGGCGGGTTCATCGGCAAGTTCACGCTGATCGACGCGGCGGCGGATGCGGGCTACACGTGGCTGGGTGTGGTGATCGTCGTCGGGTCGATGATCTCGCTGGCGTATTACCTGAAGGTCGTGGCGGCGATGTGGATGCGGCCGGCGGGCGCCGGTGAGGTCGCGACGGTCGATGCTGCTGGCGCGCCGCGGCTGGCAGGCGCCGACCCGGTGGCGGAGCGGGCTGACTGGGAAGTGACGCTCGTGGCGGTGGTGGCTGGCGCCGCGATCGTGGTGTTCGGCGTGATCCCGTCGCCGCTGTTGAACCTGGCGGGCGACGCGGGGCGGGCGCTGGGGCTCTTGTAGCTCGTTGCATTTGTGGCGCTCAGTGCGAGCGCTTGGGTGCTGCGCTGCGTGGCCCGTTGGCAGCGAGGGAGTGAAGGCGGTTGTGGTGCGACCGCCCGGTGTCATCCGCTGGCGTTTGCGCGGGACTCGTGGGCGGTCGAGGTGCGACCGCCTACGGTCATCCGCCAGCGTCCGGGGGATCCCTCGCGCAGGAAGATCCGGGGCGTCTGGTGGTGAACTATTCACCACCAGCCGACCCGGACCTGCAATCGAGCGGCGCGGGTCGGATCTGAGCGTGGCCAGGCCCGACGGGAGTGGGCCTGTATGACGACGCATGACGTCCCCAGACAGGCCCACCCGGGCGCCGGCTGCTTCGACCGGCCGACGTGGGCCTGTGAGCGGACGCATGACGTCCCCAAACAGGCCCACCCTCCCCCGAGGCCAAGGCGGACGACGGGCCAACGCCACGAAGCGCCGACCGCGCTCACTCCCTCGGTGCCGACAGACCACGCGGCGCGCCCACGACCACGGCCGCGCTGGGCGCCACATACGCATGCGCCGCCCAGCGAAGGCCGCCGCGCGGCGCATCCCGCCACCCAGCAAACGCGAAGGCACCCCGCCCCCGCGCCTGGCCCCGCCCCCACCTGGGTACGTCCCGCCCATGGCTCAAGCCGACGACCACGCCCACGACCACACTGAGGACCCCCGCAAGCAGGAGAAGGGGACCGGCGGCTATCCGGAGAGCACGCCCGGCAGGCACCGAGGGCGACAAAGCCGGCGGGCCCGACAAAGACGCCGCAGCCGACGACGCACCAAGCCAATCGACCGACAAAGAGGCCGATCGCGACCAGTCGACCGGCAATCCGAACGCCGCCGGCTGACCTTTGACTCCGCGAGCTTCCGGCGCGTCTGGAACGATGCGCCGGTGCGCATCTCCGCCAAGGCCGACTACGCGGTGCGGGCAGCGATCGAGCTGGCCGTCGCCGGAACCGACCGCCCGACCAAGGGCGACAGCGTCGCGCAAGCGCAGGGCATCCCCCTGAAGTTCCTCGAGAACATCCTCGCCGACATGCGCCACGCCGGCCTGGTGACCAGCCGTCGCGGCGCCGAGGGCGGCTACTGGCTCGCCCGTCCCGCCGAGGAGATCACGGTCGCCGACATCATCCGCGCCGTCGAGGGTCCGCTGGCCTCCGTGCGCGGCGGCCGCCCCGAGGATGTGGACTACGCGGGCAGCGCCGAGCCGTTGCAGCGCGTTTGGATCGGCGTCCGCGCGAGCCTGCGCCATGTGGTCGAGAACGTCACCCTCGCCGACCTCGCCTCGGGCAAGCTGCCCAAGGACATCGAGGCGCTGGCGAAGGACCCCGAAGCCTGGGTTACGCGCCGCTAGGGAGCTACGCCGCGCTCGGCAGCGACTTCACGCCGTCGCGCCGCACGTAGACGATGTCGCCCTCGTGCAGCTCCAGCTGCTCGGCCTCGTGGCGCGTGAGCTGGGCGTAGACGGCGCCGTCGCCGACAAGATCGAGCTCGACACGAACCTCGAAGCCGAGGTGCACGATGCGCGAGATCTGGGCCTCGACGCCGATGCCGTCCGGATCGGTCCGCAGGACGAGATCGTGCGGGCGCACCAGCCCGTCGCCCAGCCGCGCGACCGGGCCCAGGAAGCCCATGACGAACTCGTTGGCCGGCGTGTCGTAGAGCTCACGGGGTGCGCCGACCTGCTCGACCTTGCCCGCGTTGAGGACCACGATGCTGTCGGCCAGCTCCATCGCCTCCTCCTGGTCGTGGGTGACCAGGACGGTGGTGACGTGGACCTCGTCGTGCAGCCGGCGCAGCCACGCGCGCAGCTCGGCGCGCACGTTGGCATCCAGCGCGCCGAACGGCTCGTCCAACAGCAACACCTTCGGCTCGACCGCCAACGCCCGCGCCAAGGCCATCCGCTGGCGCTGACCGCCCGACAGCTGCGACGGGTAGCGCTCCTGGTAGCCCGACAGCCCGACGATGCCGAGCAGCTCGTCGACCTTGGACGTGATCTCGGCCTTCGGACGCTTGCGCACCTTCAGGCCGAAGGCGACGTTGTCGCGCACCGTCATGTGCTTGAACGCGGCGTAGTGCTGGAAGACGAAGCCGATGTCGCGCCGCTGGGGCGCCAGCGCGGTGACGTCGCGATCCTCCAGGATCACGGTGCCCGTGTCGGGCACCTCCAGCCCCGCGATCACGCGCAGCAGCGTGGACTTGCCCGAGCCCGACGGGCCCAGCAGCGCGGTCAGCGAGCCGGGCTGGATCTCCACCGAGACGTCGTGCAGCGCCGCGAAGTCGCCGTAGTGCTTGGACACGGAAGAGACGGAGATCATCGTGCGTCACCCTTGCGTTGCAGGAGGGTCATCGCGAGCAGGGTCGCGAGCGCGATGACGGCCATCAGTGCCGAAGCGGCATACGCACCGGCGAGGTCGAAGTTCGAGAAGCGGTTCTCGACGAGCAGCGGCAGCGTGATCGTCTCGCCCGAGATCTTGCCCGAGACGACGCTGACGGCCCCGAATTCGCCGATGGCGCGCGCGACCGACAGCACGACGCCGTAGGCCACGCCCCAGCGGATCGCCGGCAGCGTGACGCGCAGGAAGGTCTGCCAGCGCGACGCGCCGAGCGTCGCCGCGGCCTGCTCCTGCTCGTCGCCGATCTCGCGCAGCACCGGCACGACCTCGCGCACGACGAACGGCAGGCAGACGAAGATCGTCGCCAGGACCATGCCGGGCACCGAGAAGATGATCTGGATGCCGGCGTCGGTGAGCGTCGGCCCGAGCCAGCCCTGGCGGCCGTAGAGCAAGAACAGCGACAACCCGATGACGACCGGCGAGATCGCGAACGGCAGGTCGATCAACGCTTCGAGTACACGCTTGCCGCGCACCCGCGAGCGCACCAGCGCCAGCGCCGCCACGATCCCGAAGATGGTGTTCAACGGCACGGCGATCGCGGTGATCTCGATCGTCAGCCAGAACGCGCTGACCGCGGCCGGTGTCGTGATCGAGTCCCAGACCGCGCCGACGCCGGGCTCGAAGGTCCGGTAGAGCACGACGCCGATCGGGACGATCAGCAGCAGCGCCAGGTACCCGAGCGCGAAGAAGCGGATGCCGTAACGGCTCGCACGGCTAGTGGTCATGTCGGGCACCCCAGTACTCGATGAAGCGCAGCGCGATCAGCATCAGCAGCGAGACGCCGAGCAGGACGACCGCGACCGCCGCCGCGCCGCTCGCGTTGTCTGACTCGATCTGCTTGAAGATGAAGACCGACGACACCTGCGTGTCAAACGGCTTGTTGCCCGAGATCAGGATGACCGAGCCGAACTCGCCGACGGCGCGCGCAAACGACAGCGCCGCGCCCGACAGGATCGCCGGCATCAGGTTGGGCAGGATGATCCGGCGGAAGGTCGTCAGCGGGCGCGCGCCGAGCGAGGCGGCCGCCTGCTCCATCTCGGTGTCGAGCTCGATCAGCACCGGCTGCACGGCGCGCACGCCGAACGGCAGCGTGACGAACAGCAGCGCGAGCGCGACCGACAGCTGGGTGAACGCGAGGTTGATGCCGACCGGGCTCGTCGGCCCCCACAGGGCCAGCAGCGTGATGCCGACGACGATCGTCGGCATCGCGAACGGCAGGTCGATGATCGCGTTGACGACCCGCCGCCCCGGGAACTCGTCGCGTACGAGCGTCCACGCGATCGCCAGGCCAGCCACGGCGTTGATCGCCGCAACGATGACCGAGACGATCAGCGTGAACTTCAGCGTCGAGACGGCCTGGCGGCTGGAGACCGAGTCCCAGAACGCCGACAGGCCGCCGTCCAGCGACTTGGCCGCCAGCGCCGCGAGCGGCAGCAGCACGATGATGCTGAGCCACAGCATCGCCATGCCCATCGCGAGACCGCCGACGCCCCCGGACCGCGCTGCGGTCCGAGGACGACGGTTGCGACGCGCGGGTGCTGGCGCGACGGGGGTGACGGCCTGCGTGCTCACTTGGCCGTCGACACTCCGTTCTCTTCCTCGATCTTGGCGACCGAGCCCGTCTCCGGGTCAAAGAGGTCCTTGTTGATCTTCTTCCAGCCGCCGAAGTCATCGACGGTCTTCAGCGTGCCCGGGTCCGGAAACTTGTCCTTGTTCTTGGCGAGCACGGTCTCGTTGACCGGGCGGTAGCCCCAGTCGGCGAAGTGCTGCTGGGCGCTGTCACCCAGCGTGAACTTCACGAAGGCCTGGCCCTTGGCGCCGCCGGCGGTCGTGGCCGCGATCGGGTTTTGGATCAGGAACGTGTCGTCGGGCACGATCAACTCGATGTTCTTCTCGCCCTTCTTGACGGCCGTCGTGTACTCGTACTCATAGGAGATGAGGACGTCGCCCTCGCCGCCGGTGAAGGTCTGCAGGGCCTCGCGCCCGGACTTGGGCTGGACCGGCACGTGATCGGTCAAGAGCTTCTCGACGTAGTCGATCCCGCCGTGCTGGTAGGCGCCAAGCAGGTTCCACTTGGCCGCGCCCGAGGTGAAAGGGTTGGGCGTGACGACCTTGACGCCGTCCTTGAGCAGGTCATCCCAGCCCTTGATGCCCTTCGGGTTGCCCTTGCGCACGACGAACGAGACCAGCGAGGTGGTGACGAAGCCGCCCTTGCCGCCGGCCGCCTCGGTCTGGGCGACCCAGTCGGCGGGCACGAGCTTGTCGTCGGTCAGCTTGTCGACGTCGGGCGCGAGCGAGAAGGCGACGACGTCGGCCTTTTGGCCGGCGAGCACCGCGCGGCTCTGGTCGCCCGAGGCGCCGTAGGAGGTCTTGAAGGAGACGCCCTCGCCCTCAGCGGTCTTGCCGAAGTCCGGGATGATCTCGTCGTAGACGACCTCAGGGGTCGAGTAGGCGACCAGCGAGAGCGAGGACTTGGTCGCGCCGCCACCGCCGGCGGCGGAGGCCGATGAGTCACTCGAGTCGTCAGACGCGCCGCCGCAACCGGCCACCGCGAGGGCGGCGACGGCGAGCGTCGAGAGCAGGATCTTGGGCGTCACGGGCACAGCTCCTCAGAAAATAGTCTAATCACGGTCAGGTTTAGGAGGTTCGGCAGTGTACACCAAGTCAGTGGAGTAGACCGGCTTTGTCGTGATCACTTCGGTGGGGAAGGTGCGAAAGGACGCCGCGGGTAGCATCGGCCGCGATGCGCGAGACCACGCCGCAGGTGTTCCTGATCGCCCGTCCCGCGCTCGATCTCGACGGCCTGCGCGGCTACCTCGCCGCCGCCGGCGGCGCTTCGTGGCTCGACAACCGGCTGGCCGAGAGCGAGACGCTCAACCCCGGCGAGACGCTGGCCGAGTTCGCCGGGCGCGTCTGCTACCGCTCCTGGGAGCCCGGGCTGAACCCCAACGTCACGCGCGTGCGCACCGACCCACGCGAGTACCTCGACAACGTGCTCGCGGCCGGCCACGGCTCGGTCCTGGAACACGCCAGCTACACGTTCGCCTTCCGCGAGGTCTCGCGCGTCTTTACCCACGAGCTGGTCCGCCATCGCGCCGGCTCGGCCTTCTCGCAGGAGAGCCTGCGCTACGTGCGGCTCACCGACATCGGCTTCCGCGTCCCGCCGGCGCTGGAGCCGATCCGCGAGCAGGTGGTCTCGATCGTCGAGCAGCTCGAGGAGCTGCAGGTCAGCGCCGCGCGGGAGCTGGGCGTCGACGACGAGGGCGTCCCGTTCGCGGTCAAGAAGGAGGTGACCTCCGCCCTGCGGCGCCTGGCCCCGATCGGGCTGAGCACCGACATCATCTGGAGCGCCAACGTCCGGACGCTGCGCCACGTCATCGCGCTGCGCACCGCGCCCGGCGCCGAGGAGGAGCTGCGGCTGGTCTTCGATCTCGTCGCCCGGCTGGCGCTGGCCGAGGCACCCGCGCTCTTTCAGGACTTCACGCGCGCGCAGGACGGCACATGGACGCCGGCACACGGCAAGGTCTAACAGCGTCACGCGCACGCCCCATACCTGAACGGGTGCGCTGGCCGGGATTCGACACCTTCACGCCGTCTGTCGAGATCGCGAAACCAGGACGCGCTAGCACGCTAAGTGTGAGCAGTGCCCTCTATTGCCGCGATCTTCCCGGGTCAGGGGAGCCATGCGCCCGACATGGACGAGCCCTACCGTGGGCTCCCCGCCTTCGAGCGTGGGCTCGAGCTGCTGGGCTTTGACCCGTTCGAGCGCCTTGAGGAGGGCACGCGCTTCCAGCAGCCCGCCATCTTTCTGTGCAGCGTCACGGCGTGGGAGCTCTGGCGTGAGCAGTCGCCCGACGAGCTCTCGGAGGTTCGCGCTGGAGCCGGTCACTCGCTCGGCGAATACGCCGCGCTGGTCGCCGCCGGCGTCCTGAGCTTCGAGGACGCGCTACGCCTCGTCGCCGCGCGTGCCGCGGCGATGGCCGACGCGGGCGACCTGCAGTCGGGCTCGATGGTCGCGATGCTCGGTGGCGACGACCACGCGATCCGCGCGCTGGCCGACCGGCTCGGCCTGACGATCGCCAACGACAACGCGCCCGGCCAGCTGGTGCTCAGCGGCGCGACCGACGCCATCGCCCAGGCCGAGGAGATCGCCCGCGAGGAGACCGGCGCGCGCGCACGGCGTCTTGACGTCTCGGCGGCCTTCCACTCGCCGCTGATGGAGCCAGCCGCGGCACGGTTGGCCGACGCCCTCGCGGAGGTGGAGTTCCAGCAGGGCGCCTTCCCGGTTTACGCCAACGGCAGCGCGGCACCGTTCAAGGACGTCGGTCGCGAGCTCAGCGAGAACCTGCTGCGGGCCGTGCGCTGGCGCGAGACGATGCTGGCGCTGCGCGCGGCGGGGATCGACCGCTACGTCGAGCACGGCCCCGGCGCCGTCCTCACCGGCCTGGTCAAGCGCACGCTGGCGGCGGCCTGATGCAGGCGGCGACGGTCACCGAGATCACGACGGCCCGTGGCGGCCGGATCACCCGTGAGACGGCGGCGCCGACGGCGGTTGCGCGGCCGCGCTCCCGGCGCGGGCGGGCGGGGGCCGTTTCTCTGACCGCCGGCCTCTTCGGCGTCGGCGCCGCGCTGCCCGAGCGCGAGATCGACAACGCCTACTGGGAACAGCGTCTCGACACCGACGACGCCTGGATCGTGCGCCGCACCGGCATCCGGACGCGCCGCTGGCTCGGGGCCGACGAGCCGCTCGCCCCGCTGGCCGCGCGCGCCTGCGCCGACGCGCTGGCCGACGCAGGCCGCACCGCCGCCGAGGTCGACCAGATCATCGTCACCACCATCACGCCGGACAAGGTCACGCCCGGCCTGGCCCCGGAGGTCGCGCGACTGATCGGCGCCCACGGCGCCGCCGCGGTCGACCTCAACGCCGCGTGCGCCGGCTTCCTGTACGGCTTGGACCAGGCCGCGGCGCTGGTCGAGACCGGCCGCGCCGGTGTCGTCCTGGTCTGCGGCGCCGAGGCGCTGAGCCGCATCACCGACACCGAGGACCGCAGCACCGCCGTGCTGTTCGGCGACGGCGCGGGCGCCGTGGTGGTCGCGGCCGGCGAGCTGGACCGCGGCGTCTCGCGCTTCGTGCTCGGCTGCGATCCCGAGCAGGGCGACCTGCTCTACGCCGACGCGACCGACCGCAAGCTGCGCATGCAGGGCCGCGAGGTCTACCGCCACGCGGTGGCGCGGATGGTCGAGGCGACGCGCGAGGCACTGCACGCCGCCGACCTGACCGTTGACGATCTCGACGTCTTCGTCGCCCACCAGGCAAACTCACGCATCATCGAGTCCGCCGCCAACGAGCTGGGCCTGCCCCACGCCAAGCTCGCGATCAACGTCGACCGCGTCGCCAACACATCCTCAGCATCGATCCCGCTGGCGCTGGCCCAGGCCGAGCGCGACGGGCTGCTGACGCCGGGCGCCACCGTCGGGCTGGCCGCCTTCGGCGCCGGGTTCGTCTGGGGCGCGGGCGTCGTCAGCTGGAAGGAGCGCCAGTATGTCTGCGCCTGAGGGAGCGGTCGCGCTGGTCACCGGCGGCACGCGCGGCATCGGCGCGTCGATCGCGCAGCGCCTGAAGGCCGACGGCTACAAGGTCGCCACGCTCGGGCGCAGCGGCGGCGACGTGCAGGCCGACGTCGCCGACCCGGCCGCGGTGCAGGCCGCCTTCGACGAGGTCCGTGAGCGCTTCGGCCCCGTGCTGATCCTGGTCAACAACGCCGGCGTGACCGCCGACGGGCTGGCCATCCGGATGCCCGACGATGATTGGGCCCGCGTGATCGACACCAACTTGACCGGTGCCTTCAACTGCACCAAGCGCGGACTCGAGGACATGTTGAAGGCCCGTTGGGGCCGCATCGTCAACGTGTCGTCGATCTCCGCCGAGCGCGGCAACTCCGGGCAGGCCAACTACGCCGCCTCCAAGGCCGGTCTGCTTGGCTTCACGCGCGTCGTCGCCAAAGAGATGGGCAAGCGCAACATCACGTCCAACGCGGTGACGCCCGGCTTCATCGAGACCGAGATGACGGCCGAGCTGCCGGCCAAGGAGCTCGCGGCCGCGATCCCGGCGGCGCGCATCGGCCAGCCCGAGGAGGTGGCCGCTGCGGTGGCCTTCCTCGTGAGCGACCAAGCGGCCTACGTCAACGGCGCGACCCTGGCCGTCGACGGCGGCCTCGGCGCCTAACACCTACTGTCCTGACCAAGAACATCAAGAACCAGGAGCACACCACCATCATGGCCAACCAGCAAGAGATCCTCGAAGCCATCCGGGCCGAGCTCACCGCCATCAAGGTCCCCGACGCCGACACGGCGCAGCCCGACACGACGTGGGAGCAGCTCGACGTCGACTCGCTCGACCTCGTTGAGCTCGTCAAGGCGCTCGAGGACCGCTTCGACGTCCAGATCGCCGATCCGGATCTCAAGGGCATTGCCTCGGTCGGCGACGCGATCACGCTCGTCGAGCGCCTCCAGGCTACGACGGCCTAGGCCCCGCTTATGGACGGCATCGTCATCACCGGCCGGGGCGTCGTCTCCCCCGTCGCCACCGGCGTCGAGGCGTTCTTCGACGCCCTGCTCGGCATGGAAGGGGGCATCAGCGACGAGGGTGTCGCCCCGTGCGCCGAGTTCGACCCCGAGGTCGTGATGACCCCTAAGGAGGCGCGGCGGATGGACCGCTTCGCCCAGCTCGCGGTCGCGGCCGCCGACCAGGCGGCTGACGAGGCCGGCCTGCTCGGCGAGGTCGACCCGGCACGCGTCGGCGTCATCGTCGGCACCGGCGTCGGTGGGTTGACCACGCTGCAGGCCGAGTGCAAGACGTGGCTGGAGGAGGGCGACCGCGCGGTCTCCCCGCTCTTCGTCCCGATGATGATGCCCAACGCCGCGGCGGGCCAGATCGCGATGCGCCGCGGCCTGCACGGCCCGGGCTTCTCGATCGCCAGCGCCTGCTCGACCGGCGCGCACTCGATCGGCGAAGCCGCCCGCATGATCGCGCGCGGCGAGGCCGACGTGATGATCTCCGGCGGCACCGAGGCGGCGCTCGTTGGCCTCTGCCTGGCGGCCTTCAAGCGCATGGGCGCGCTGTCGCGCGTCGGCGAGTCGCGCCCGTTTGACACGCGCCGCGACGGCTTCGTCATGGGCGAGGGCTCCGCGGTCCTGGTGCTGGAGCGCGAGGAGCATGCCCGCGCCCGCGGCGCACAGATCTACGCGCGCGTCACCGGCTACGGCGCATCCAACGACGCCTTCCACATCACCCAGCCCGAGGAGAACGGCCGCGGCGCCGTGGAGGCCATGACGGCCGCGCTGCGCGACGCCGACCTCTCGCCCGCCGATGTCGGCTACGTCAACGCGCACGGCACGAGCACGCCGATCAACGACCGCGTCGAGACCCTCGCCCTGCGCCAGGTCCTCGGCGAGGACGGGCCGCCGGTCTCCTCCTGCAAGGGCGCCGTCGGGCACACGCTCGGCGCCGCCGGCGCGATCGAGGCACTGGCCTGCGTCGAGGCCCTGCGCCGCGGCGCACTGCCGCCGACGCTCGGGCTCGAAGACATCGACCCCGAGTGCGCCGCCGACCACATCGCCGGCGCGCCGCGCGAGGCGCCGGATCTCAAGGTCGCGCTGAGCAACTCGTTCGCCTTCGGCGGCCAGAACGCGTCCCTCATCCTCCAAGCGGCTTAGGAACTCCCCACACGCCATGTCCGCAGTCTTTGACGTCCTCCCTGAGCAGCTTGCCGCCCGTGCGCGGCTGGAGCTGCTGTTCGACGCCGGCACGTTCCGGCCGATCCGCACCGCGGTCGGCGACGGGGTGCTGTCGGGCAGCGGGCGCGTCCAGGGCCGCGCGGTGGTCGCGTGGGCCCAGGACGGCACGTTCAAGGGCGGGTCGCTGGGCTCGGCGGGCGGCGAGACGATCGCGCGGACGATCCAGCGCGCCGACGCGCTCGGGGTCCCGGTCGTCGGCTTCCCGCACTCGGGCGGCGCGCGGCTGCAGGAGGGCGTCGCGGCGCTGAGCGCCTACGCGACGATCTTCCGCGCCCAGGCCCAAGCGACGGTCCCGATGATCAGCGTCGTGTCGGGCCCGTGCGCCGGCGGCGCGGCGTACTCGCCCGCGCTGGGCGACTTCGTGGTCATGACGGCCGAGGCCGTGATGTTCCTGACCGGCCCGAAGATCATCGAGCGCGTGACGCGCGAGGTCATCACGGCGGCCGATCTCGGCGGAGCCAAGGTGCACGGCGCCAACGGCGTCTCGCACATGGTGGCCCGTGACGACGTCCACGCCGCCGAGCTGGTCCGCGAGCTGCTGAGCTTCCTGCCCGACCGCGTCGGCAACAGCATGCCGCTGGTGCCGCCGGCCGACGCGCCCGGGGAAGATCCGGGCGACGTGCTGCCCGAGAGCAACCGTCGCGTCTACGACGTCCGCGAGGTCGCCGCCCGCATGCTGGACCGCGGCGCGCTGCTGGAGCTCGCGCCGCGCTGGGCGCGCAACCTCATCGTCGGCTTCGGCCGGGTCGAGGGGCGCGCGGTCGGCGTGATCGCCAACCAGCCCAAGCACCTCGGCGGCTGCCTCGACGCAGCCTCAGCCGAGAAGGGCGCGTGGTTTGTGGACATGTGCGACCGCTTCGGTATCCCGCTCGTCGTCCTGGCCGACACGCCGGGCTTCCTGCCGGGTGCCGCCCAGGAGCAGGCGGGCGTTCTGCGCCACGGCGCGTCGCTGCTGCGGGCCTTCGGCCGCGCCTCGGTCCCGCGGGTCACGGTGACGCTCCGGCAGGCGTATGGTGGGGCGCACATCGTCATGAACTCCCGCGATCTCGGTGCGACCCTCACGCTCGCCTGGCCTGGTGCCCGGATTGGCGTCATGGGCGCGCGCCAAGCCGTCGAGCTGATTCGCCGCCGCGAGATCGAAGCGGGCGCCGACGCGGCGCTGCTGGCCGACGCGTATGAGGCCGAGCACCTGCCGGTGCGTGTCGCGGCCGCCGCGGGGTTCGTGGACGAAGTCGTCGCGCCATCGGAGACGCGCGACCGCATCGCCCACATCCTCGAGCTGGCCCAGACGTGAGCCCAGCCGGCGAGCCGCTCGAGCTCAACGAGTCGCGCAACGCGACCGAGGAGGCGATCCTCGACGCCGCGCGCGACGCGCTCGCCGACACCGAGTACCGGCGCCTGACGATGGACGTCATCGCCAAGCGGGCGTTTGTCAGCCGCACGGCGCTGTACTTCTACTTCCCCAACAAGCGCGCGCTGGTCGACCGACTGATCCTGCGCGCGTTCTTGGACATGTACGAGGCGGCCTCGCCCTACCTCGACGGTGGCGGGGACCCGCGCGCGGAGCTGCGCCGCGGCCTGGCACGCACCGTCAAGGTCATCGACCGCGACGCGCACGTCCTGACGCTGGCGGCGATGCTCTCGGGCGAGGAGGACCGCCTGCCGCCGCAGTGGGCGCCCTACGTCGTGCGCTTCGTCGAGGCCGCGACCGCCCGCATCGCCCGCGACCAGGCCCGCGGGATCGCACCGTCCGACATCCCACCGCGGCTAGCCGCCCAGGCGCTGCTGGCCATGGTCGAGCGCCACGTCACCCTGGAGCTGATCCAGGGCGGTGGCGACGCGCACCAGTCGATCCGCGTGCTCGCCGAGCTGTGGTGGCGCGCGGTGTACTCCAAGCCGGCCGAGCCGCCGCCGGCGTAGGGCCGTGCCACCAAACGCGTGAAACCCGCGATAAGCGCGGGTTCGACGCGTTTGACGCCGCGCTGGACCTAGCGCCCCCGCGCCGCGTCCTCGCGGCTGGCCTTCTCGGCGAAGCGGCGGGCGAGCGCGGCGCGAATCGACAAGACCATCGAGTCGAGATGGTCGCGCGAGGCGGGATCGATCGCGGTGAAGCGGATGGCGGTGCCTTCGGGGATCGTCCGGACGATCGTGCCGCTGGCCTTGACCTCGGGACCGCCGTGGGGCATCTCGATGGTCACCTCGACCTCCAGGTCGCGAGCGCCGAACGCGGCGCCTTCCAGCAGCGCGCCGCCGGCAGACACGTTCACCGTGCGCGAAGCAATCGTCTGGCCGCCCGTGCTGACCGTGACCGCAAGCTGGACATCGAGCCGCGGGCTCTCGCGCAGGTTGTCGACGCGGCCTTCGCGGTTGGCGGTGAAAGCGACGCACCCCTGCTGCGCGCGCTCGGCGTTGCCGTGCAGGACCACGAGGTGGCCCTGGTGGCGAAACGAGAGCTGCGCGGTGCGCGGCAACAGGCCGGGCGTCGGATCGCGCGGGTCTTGTGGCAGAAGCCACGCGATGTCCTTCCCCGTCGCCGCGACGATCCCCTGCATGGGACGCACGCCAACGCTGAGCGTGGCGGGCATAAAGTCGCGGATTCGTCGCACCGCTCAGCATCGTGCCAAACGGCGCGGTTGTTCGTCAGGAGACCAATGCTCCATGGGCGCCCAGCGCGTGGAAGCCGCCGTCGACATGGAGGATCTCACCGGTCACAGCTCGTGACAGCGAGGAGAGCAAGAAGAGGACAGCATCGGCGACCGGCTCGGGGTCGTCGAGATCCCACGGCAGCGGCGCGCCCTGCTCCCAGGCTTGGGCGAGCACGTCGAAGCCCTCGATCGCGCCCGCGGCCATCGTGCGCAACGGGCCGGCGGCCACAAGGTTGGAGCGGATCCCGCGCGGGCCGAGGTACTGGGCGAGATAGCGGTTGACCGACTCCAGGGCAGCCTTCGACACGCCGGCCCAGTCATAGATCGGCCAGGCCTTGGTCGCATCGAAGTCCAAGCCGACGAGCGAGCCGCCGCCCTCGGCGCGCTCCAGCAGCGGTGCGAACGCGGCGCCCAGCGACTTCAGCGAGAACGCGCTGATCTCAAACGCGCTGATCGCCGAAGCGACCGGCGCCTCCATGAAGCGACCGCCGAGCGCGTCGCCAGGCACGAACGCGATCGCGTGCAGGACGCCATCCACGACGCCCCAGCGCTCCTCCAGCTCCGCGGCGACCGCGGCGATCTGCGCCTCGTCGGTCACGTCGAGCTCCAGCACGTCGGGCGGCTGAGGCAGACGCTGCGCCATCCGCTGGGTCAGCCGCAGCGCGCGGCCGAAGCCCGTGAGGACGATCTCGGCGCCCTCCTCCTGCGCGCGGCGCGCGACCGTGTAGGCGATCGAGCGATCGGTCAGCACGCCGGTGATCAGGAGCTTCTTGCCGTCCAGGAGAGCCATCACCCCATCCTTACCGACGACAGCGCCAGAAGTTCCCCGGGTTCGGCGGGTTCGACGGTGCTGGCGGAGATGTCGAGCCTGGATGAGATGCTCGCGCCGATGAGCCTGCACCGCGACGTCGCGCCCGGCGTCCACCGCATCCAGGATGGACCGGTCAACTGGTACCTCGTCGAGGCCGACGACGGCGTGCTGGCGGTCGACGCCGGCCTGCCGTCGTCGTGGACGTCCCTGCGCCACGCGCTGGGGGCGATCGGCCGGCCCTACGCGGATCTGCGCGCGCTCGTGCTCACCCACGCGCACTTCGACCACGTCGGCTTCGCGCGCCGCGCCCAGGCCGAGCTGGAGCTGCCGGTGTTCTGCGGCGGCGCCGACCATCCGCTCGCCGCGCACCCGCTGAAGGGCAAGTCGGAGCGCCCGTGGCCGGTGTACGTGTGGCGGCCGGCCGCGGCGGCACTGGTCGCGCGCATGATCGGCTCCGGCATCCTCTGGGCGCAGGGCCTGGAGGGGCTCCACACGCTGGAGCCCGGGGAGGTGCTCGGCGGGCTGCCGGGGCGCCCGCGCGCCATCGCCGTTCCCGGCCACACGCTCGGCAGTATGGCCTTCCACTTCCAGGATCGCGACACGGTGATCACCGGCGACGCGTTGGTGACGCGGGATCCGTACACGGGCGCCATCGGCCCGCGGTTGGTCGCCCGCGCCGCGACCGGCGACGTCGCGCTGGCCCGCGCGTCGCTGGACGCGATTGCCGCGACCCACGCCCAAGTCGTCCTTCCGGGCCACGGCGAGCCGTGGCGCGAGGGCGCCGTGCGGGCCGCGGAACTGGCGCGCATCGCCCCGATCGCGTGAGGAACCGCCAGATTGCGGGCATGATGGAGCGCGTGGATGCCCGTACCGTGCGGCGGCGGCGCCTCACCGCCCTGGGTGCGGTCGCGCTGGTCGCTGTCGTCGGCGGGATCGCCGCGGGCGCCGGTGGCGGTGACCCAGATCGTGACCCGAGCGACGGCGCGAGCACCACGAAGACCACGACGGCCGACGCCGCCCCCAAGCCCGCCCAGCTGCCGGGCGGCGGCCGGCGGCTGTTCCCCGACCGGCGCGTCGTCGCCTTCTACGGCAACCCGCGCGACGACGAGCTCGGCGCGCTGGGCATCGGCACCCCCGCCCAAGCGGCCAAGCGCCTGCTCAAGCAGGCCAAGCCCTACACCCTGAAGACGCGCCCGGTCCTGCCCGCGATGGAGCTGGTCACCACCGTGGCGACCGCCGCTCCGGGCGAGGCCGGCCTCTACCGCGACCACATGTCCTTCGCCAAGATCCGCCGCTACCTCGCCGCCGCACGCAGGATCGATGCCTTGCTGATCCTCGACATCCAGCCCGGCCGCGGCGAGTTCGGCCCCGAGATCACGCGCCTGGCGCGGTTCCTGCGCGAGCCCGACGTCGGCCTCGCGCTCGATCCCGAGTGGCACGTCGCACCCGATGCGCTGCCCGGCAAGGTGATTGGGTCGACCGACGCCGACGTCGTCAACGCCGCCGCGGCCTACCTCGCCAAGATCGTGCGCGAGCACAAGCTGCCCGAGAAGCTGCTGATCGTCCACCGCTTCACCGACGACATGATCGCCCGCGCCGACCGCCTACGCCAGGTTCGGGGCGTGCAGACGGTCATGAACGTCGACGGCTTCGGCTCGACCAGCGTGAAGGTCGCCAAGTACCACTCCTTCGTCCGCACGACGCCGGCGATGCGCCGCGGCTTCAAGCTGTTCTACAAGGAGGACGTCCAGACCATGTCTCCCAAGTCGGTCATGGCGCTCTCGCCGCGACCCGACGTGGTGGTCTACGAGTAGCTACCGCCGCGCGCGGTCTACAAACCGTGAGGGCGACTTGACACTCTTAACGATCCAGAGTATCTCTGTAACGCGGCCGTCAGGGTTGTAAAGCGCCATGACCACGATCACCGCGCCGTCGCCCTCGCGCGCGAACCAGCCCCGCTGACCGTTGACCACTCTCAGCTAGACCGTGACCACGCCCTCGCCGCGCGCCACCTAGCGGAAGATCGCACGCATAGCATGCGCGATACACTGCGCGCCGACCAGCGGCTGCGAGAACGCCGTCGCCTTGCCACCACCATCACCAGTGAAGAACGCGTCCTCGGCAAAGAGCCATCAGACCGTCGAAATCGTCGCCCTGGGCCGCGGCGAGGAAACGCGCCGCAAGCTCCTCGCGCACCGCACGTGAAGGCTCTAATCGCGGACGCTCCGTGAGCACGTGACGGCGCGCCCGCGCACCGATCTGTCGACAATTCGCCGTGCTCTTGCCTACGATCTCGGCGATCTCTCCGAACTTGTAGTCGAAGGCCTCGCGCAGCAGGAATACCGCTCGCTCGTCGAGCGTGAGGCGCTCCAACACCACCAGGAACGCGAGCGAGAGGTCGTCGGCCAGCTCGGCGTCGGCGGCGAGGTCGACTCTCAAGTCGCGCCCTCGTCGCCGAGCAGCGGCTCTGGCAGCCACGCGCCGACGTAGGTCTCTCGTCGCACTCTCGCCTATCGCAGGTGATCTATCGACAGACGCGTCGCGATCGCCGTCATGTAAGCCTTATGTTATTCGATCTCGGTACCATCGCGCAGCTCACGATGCGCACGCAGCAGCGTCTCCTGCGCGATGTCCTCTGCCTCTGCTACCTATCCAGCATCCGATAGGCCATAGAGAACATCAGAGAACGCAGCTCGCTCAGTTCTCGTCGAATGCGTCATGTCCACGGAGAACATCTTACCCAGTCTTCTGTGACATGTCACTCCGCAGCGTCGCGTCTCGTCAGAGGGTCCATGAGAATCATCCTGTCAGTTGCGACGGGTGCGGTGGGGCAGCAGCTGTTGCCGATGCTCCTCGAGGACGGCCACGAGGTCGTGTCGATGACGCGCACGTCGTCCAAATCCGACGACCTGCTCTCAGCCGGCGCGCTGCCGGTGGTCTCCTACGCGCTGGATCGCGAGACTGTGCTGGGCGCCGTGCTCTGCGCCTAGCCCGAGGTGATCGTCCACCAGATGACAGCGCTGACGGACGCTACCGATCTCAAACACTTCGATCGAGTCTTTGCGGCGACCAACCGGCTGCGAACCGAGGGGACGCGACATCTGCTGGACGCCGCGCGCGCCGCCGGCACACGGCGGTTCATCGCCCAGAGCTTCACCGGCTGGCCGTTCGCGCGCGAAGGCGGTCCAGTCAAGGCCGAGGACGCGCCGCTGTACCCAGCGCCGCCGCGCGCGCAGCGGGAGTCGCTGGCGGCGATCCGCTAGTTGGAAGCGCTCGTGGGCGGCGCTAACGACGTCTAGGGTGTCGTGCTCCGCTACGGCGGCTTCTACGGGCCGGGGACGAGCCTGAGCACCGACGGCGAGCTGACCGAATGTGCGCCACCGTCGCTGCCAGTGGTCTGCAGCGGCGACGGTCGCTGGTCGTTCACTCACATCGACGACGCCGCCGGCGGCGTGCTCGTGACGCTGTCCCCAGGCTGCCCGACCGGCACGTACGCGATCGTCTACGCGAGCCGGCGCGGACAGCCGACTGGCTACCAGCCTTGGCCTCTGCTTGGTGCGCCGCCACCCCGCCACGTCCCGGCCTAGGCCGGACTTGGCCGCAGCGAGGCGCCAGTGCCAACGACGATCGCTTCGCGTGGCGCGTTCACTCAGCGATCGGGCTACGTGTGGGCTGGACGCCGCGGTGGCCGTCGTGGCGCGAGGGGTTTCGGCGGGGGTTGTAGGGAGGTGTCGCGAGCGTCGGTGTCGTGCAGTGCGGGTCGTTTGTGGTGCTGTGATGCGTGTGTGGTGCTATCGTCTATATCGTGCAGTGCAGTGCGTTGTGGTGCCGCGAGCGCGTGTGATGCGATCGGTGTCGTGCAGTGCGGATCGCTGTTCTTGCTTCGCGTCGTAGTTCTTCTACACCGAGGAGAGTGAGCGGAGCCGTGCTTCGCAGCGCGGCCCTTCGTCCGCCGGCGCTCGGGGCGGAGCTGCGAGATTCTCGCGGCGATCAGTGAGTATCTTGGATCGCACCTAGACTGCGTATGCGCAGTCTAGGTGCGATCGAGTGATCGTCGATCGCGTGAAACTCGCCCATATCTCGGGTTACACGCGTTTCGTCACGCGCGTCGGCGTTTTTATGTCGTTTCGTGGTGTATACTTGGGTTCAAAGGGTCTTCGCATACTTTAATCGATTCTCTCCATTCGGTGCCGACAGACCACGTCGCGCAGCACGACCGGCGCCGCTCACTGTGCACCATTGAAGCCCGCATCACACACTCGCAAAACACGATCAGCGCCTCCTACCGAACCGCGCCACCTACTCCCTCAGATACTCCTGCGAAGCAGCCCTTTTAGTTGCTGATCGTCCACCGCTTCACCGACTACATGATCGCCCGCGCCAGCCGCCTGCGTCAGGTCCGCGGCGTGCAGACCGTCATCAACGTCGACGGCTTCGGCTCGACCAGCGTCAAGGTCGCCAAGTACCACAACTTCGTCCGCACGACGCCGGCGATGCGGCGCGGGTTCAAGTTGTTCTACAAGGAAGACGTCCAGACCATGTCGCCCAAGTCGGTCATGGCGCTCTCGCCGCGACCCGACGTGGTGGTCTACGAGTAGCTACCGCCGCGCGCGGTCAGACACCGGCCCGAGGTGGGCGAGCTTGTCGGGGTTGACGATCGAGCGGATGGCGGTGACCTGGCCGCCGATGATGTCGAGGGCCATGACGACGATGACGGCGCCGTCGCCGTCGTGGGCGATCCAGCCCGGCTGGCCGTTGACGGCGGTCGGCGTGACCGTGACCGCGCCAGGGCCGCGCGCGGCCTGGCGGAAGAGCGCGCGAACCGCATGCGCGATGCGCTGCGCGCCGACCAGCGGCTGCGGGAACGCCGTCGCCTTGCCACCGCCGTCGCCGGTGAAGACCGCGTCGTCGGCGAGCAACTCGATCAGCCCGTCGAGGTCGTCGCCCTGGGCCGCAGCGAGAAAGCGCGCCGCGAGTTCCTCGCGCGCGTCACGCGAGGGCTCGAAGCGCGGGCGCTCGGTCAGGACGTGGCGGCGCGCCCGCGCACCGATCTGCCGGCAGTTGGCCGGGCTCTTGCCGACGATCTCGGCGATCTCCGAGAACTTGTAGTCGAAGGCCTCGCGCAGCAGGAAGACCGCGCGCTCGTCGGGCGTGAGGCGCTCCAACACCACCAAGAACGCGAGCGAGAGGTCGCTCGGCCAGTTCGGCGCCGGCGGCGACGTCGGCGCTGGGGTCGGTCCCGCCCGCCGTCAGCAGCGGCTCGGGCAGCCACGGCCCGACGTAGGCCTCGCGCCGCACGCGCGCCGAGCGCAGGTGGTCGATCGACAGGCGCGTCGCGATCGCCGTCATGTAGGCCTTGGGCGACGCGATCTCGGTGCCGTCGCGCAGCTCGCGGTGGGCGCGCAGCAGCGTCTCCTGGGCGATGTCCTCGGCCTCGGCGACCGAGCCGAGCATCCGATAGGCGATCGAGAACACCAGCGGGCGCAGCTCGGTGAGCTCCGACGAAGGCGTCATGTCCACGGAGACGATCTTGCCCCGTGAACCGTGACATGTCACACCCGCGCGGCCCGTCTCGTCAGAGGGGCCATGAGAATCTTCCTGGCAGGTGCAACGGGTGCGGTGGGGCAGCGGCTGGTGCCGGCGCTGCTGGCGGAGGGCCACGAGGTGGTGGCCATGACGCGGACGGCGGCCAAGGCCGACGGGCTACGGGCGGCCGGCGCGCTGCCGGTGGTCGCCGACGCGCTGGACCGCGACGCGGTGATGGGCGCGGTGCTCGGCGCCGAGCCCGAGGTGATCGTCCATCAGATGACCGCGTTGGCGGGCATGACGGACCTCAAGCACTTCGATCGTGTCTTCACGACGACCAACCGGCTGCGGACCGAGGGCACGCGCCATCTCCTGGACGCCGCCCGCGCCGCCGGCACGCGGCGGCTGATCGCCCAGAGCTACACGGGCTGGCCGTTCGCGCGCCAAGGCGGGCCCGTCAAGGACGAGGCCGCGCCGCTGGACCCCGAGCCGCCGCGGAGTCAGCGCGAGTCGCTGGCGGCGATCCGGGAGTTGGAGGCCCTCGTCGGCGAGGCGGTTGACGTCGAGGGCGTCGTGCTGCGCTACGGCGGCTTCTACGGGCCGCAGACGAGCCTGAGCACCGACGGCGAGATGACCGAGTTGGTGCGCCGCCGGCGGCTGCCGGTCGTCGGCAGCGGGGACGGCCGCTGGTCGTTTACGCACATCGACGACGCCGCCGGCGGGGTCTTGTCGGCGCTGGCGCCGGGCGGCCCGACCGGGGTGTTCGCGATCGTCGACGACGAGCCGGCGCGGACGGCCGACTGGCTCCCGGCGCTGGCGACGGCGCTGGGCGCCCCGCCGCCCCGCCACGTCCCGGCCTGGCTTGGCCGCCTCGCGGCGGGCGAGGCGGTGGTGACGATGATGACCACCTCCCGCGGCGCCTCCAACGAGCGCGCGCGCCGCGTGCTGGGCTGGACGCCGCGGTGGCCTTCGTGGCGCGAGGGGTTTCAGCGAGGGCTGTAGGGCGCTCGCAGCTACTCCTGAGAAGCGGCCCGCTGCGCCTCGCGCTCTCGCAGCTCGATGCGACGGATCTTGCCGGTCAGCGTCTTGGGCAAGTCCTCCACGAACTCGACCCGTCGCGGATAGGCATAGGCCGACAGGCGATCGCGGACGAAGGCCTTGATCTCATCGCCGAGCGCCTCAGACGGCGCATGTCCCTCCGCGAGCACGATGAAGGCCTTGACGATTGTGCCCCGCCGCTCGTCGGGCGCGGCCACCGCTGCAGCCTCGCGCACCGCCCGATGCTCGATGCACGCTGACTCGACCTCGAACGGACCGATCCGGTAGCCCGCCGAGATGATCACGTCGTCGGCACGGCCGGCGTACCAGATGTAGCCGTCGGCGTCGGCGGTCGCGGCGTCCTTGGTGTGAAACCACTCGCCGCCGAAGGTCTCGGCCGCTGCGGCGTCGTTGTTCCAGTAGCCGAGCGGGTAGTGCGGGTTGGACCGCGCTCGCAGGCAGATCTCACCACGCTCGTCCTGGGCGACCTCCTGCTCGTCCTCGTCGAGGATGCGGACGTCCCAGCCCGGCATCGGACGGCCCATCGAGCCCTCGCGCACCTCCATCCAGGGGAAGTTGCCGCACAGCGGATAGGACTCGGTCAACCCGTAGTAGTCGAGCACGGTCAGCCCGTACTGCTCGCGAAACCAGCGGATCGCCTCCGGGTTCAGCGGCTCGCCGGCTGAGCAGACGCGGCGGAAGTCGCACGGGTAGCGCGTGGCCGCGTCCTCGATCGCCATCATCGAGCGCATCGCGGTCGGCGTCGTGAAGACGTTGGTCACCTTGTTGCGGCTGAGAAAGTCGAGCTGTCCGTGCGGGTCGAAGCCGCCCTGGCGTTGCAGGACGACCTGGATCGCGCCCAGCCGCCACGGCCCGAGCAGCGGCGCGATGCCCGCGGCCCACGCCCACTCGCCCATGCCGTGGAAGCGCTCGCCGTCGGCGACCTCGTGGCAGAGCTCGAACTCGTTGTGGGCCAGCAGGTAGCGGTGGGCGTGCACGATGCCCTTGGCCAAGCCCGTCGTTCCCGAGGTGTAGTACAACTGCGCCGGCTCGTCGGCAGCGCTGTCGTAGGACACCATGTCGGTCGGCGCACCTGTCAGCAGGCCGTCGGCTTCGTCGATGATCAGCAGCTCCCCGACCGTCTCCCCCACGTGCGCTGCGAAAGCGATCGGCGTTCGCCTTGTCGGTCACCAGGACGCGCGGCCTAGAGTCCTTCAGGCGGTGCGCGATGCCGTCGTCGCCGTAGAGCACCGACATCGACAGCAGGATCGCGCCACGCTTCCACGCGCCGAAGAAGATCGCCGCCGTCTCTGGCGTCGGCGGCAGCACGACCGCGACCCGCTCGCCCGGATCGACCCCATGCTCGCCGAGGACGTGCGCCGCCTGGTTGGCGAGATCCTGCAATCTCGCCCCAATCCAGCTCCCGCCGCGCGCCGTCGAAGCGCTCCCACACCATCGCCGGCTTGTCGCGCGGATGCTTGTCGCAGACGTCCTGAGCGATGTTGTAGCGGTCGGGGACGTGCCACTGATGCTGCGCGACCAGATCTTCGTAGCGACCCATGGCGGCGGAGCTACTCCTCGTCCGCGCGTTCTTTGATCTTGTCCTGCAGCTGCGCCATCACATCCGGGTCGCGCAGCGTCGTCACGTCGCCCAGCTCGCGGCCCTCGGCGATGTCCTTCAACAACCGGCGCATGATCTTGCCGCTGCGGGTCTTGGGGAGGTCGTCGGCCCAGATGATGCGCTTGGGACGGGCGAGCTTGCCGATCCGCACCGCGACGTGCTCGCGGATCTCGGCGACCAGCTCGTCGGTGCCCGCGAGGTCGCCCTCCAGCGTGACGAACGCGGCGACCGACTGGCCGGTGTCCTCGTCGGTGGCGCCGATCACGGCGGCCTCGGCGACCTTGCCGTGCGAGACGATCGCGCTCTCGATCTCCGCCGTCGACATCCGGTGGCCGGACACGTTGAGCACGTCGTCGACGCGACCGATGACCGAGATGTAGCCCTCGTCGTCCTGCTTGGACGCGTCGCCCACCAGGTAGGTCCGAGGCCCCCACTTTTCCCAGTAGGTCGAGACGTAGCGGTCGTCATCGCCGTACAGGGTGCGCAGCATTCCGGGCCACGGCTGCGACAACGACAACAACCCTTGGGTTCCGCGCGAGACCTCCTCGCCCTCCTCGTTGAGCACCGCCGCGCTCACGCCCGGCAGCGGCGTCCCCGCGATCCCCGGCTTCATCGCCTGGGCGCCAGGCAAGGTGGTGATCATGATCGCACCGGTCTCGGTCTGCCACCACGTGTCGACCACCGGGCAGTGGCCGCCGCCGACGACCTTCCAGTACCAGAGCCAGGCCTTGGGGTTGATCGGCTCGCCCACCGACCCCAGCAAGCGCAACTTCGACAGGTCGGCCTTCTCGACGTGTTCGACGCCCCACTTGATGCACGCGCGGATCGCCGTGGGTGCCGTGTAGAAGATGGTGGTGTCGGTCTTCTCGGCCAGCTCCCACCAGATGCCCTTGTGCGGGTAGTCGGGCGCACCCTCGTACATCACCGACGTCGCGGCGTTCAACAGCGGCCCGTAGACGATGTAGGAGTGGCCGGTGATCCAGCCGACGTCGGCGCTGCACCAGTAGACGTCAGACTCGGGCTTGAGGTCGAAGACGTACTTATGCGTCCAGGCCACGTGGGTCAGGTAGCCGCCCGTGGAGTGCAGGATGCCCTTCGGCTTGGCCGTCGAGCCACTGGAGTACAGGATGAACAGCGGATGCTCGGCGTCAAGCTCGGCCGGCGGACACGACGCGTCGGCCGCCGCCAGCGCCTCGTCCCAGAAGACATCGCCCTCGCCCATCGGACAATCGATCCCGGTATGGCGCACGACGAACGTCGTCGCCACCGGCATCCCGGCGTCGTCGACCGACTGCTTGACCGGCGCCGTCTTGCCCTTGCGACGGGCACCGTCGACCGTGATGAGCGCCTTGGCGTCGGAGAACTCCATGCGCTCCTTGACGCTCTCAGCAGAGAACCCACCGAAGACGACGTTGTGCGGCGCGCCGATGCGCGCGCAGGCGAGCATCGCCACGACGACCTCGGGGATCATCGGCAGGAAGATCCCGACCACGTCGCCCGCACCGACGCCATGATCTTTCAGCGCATTGGCGGCGCGCTGCGTCTGCTGCAGCAGCCACGCGTAGGTGATGTCGCGCGACTCCCCCTCCTCCCCACGCCACTTGAACGCGACGCGATCGCCGAGGCCCGCCTCGACATGGCGGTCCAGACAGTTGTAGGAGGCGTTGGTCGTGCCGCCCTCAAACCACTTATAGAACGGCGGGTTCTCGTCATCGAGCGCACGCTGCGGCTCAGAGAACCAGTGCAGCGCACGCGCCTGCTCGTTCCACCACCCGACGGGATCCTTGGCCGCGGCTTCGTGCACCGAGAGATCCGTGATCAACGCATTGGCCTTGAACGCCTCCGGCGGCTCGAAGCGCTCCTGCTCAAGCAGCTCAGCCAGCTGGCGTTCCAGATCGGTCGTCGTCCCCGCCATGTTCGCGGTCTCCTCGGTCGGTTGGTGGTCTTCTGCCCGCGAACGAGACATACCACGCGACTACCGCCGTCGCCAAGCAGATGCACACCGGAGCCGCCCACCCGGCAGGGGATGCTGCGCGCGACTAGCGGCGCTTGCGCTTCTTGCGCGCCGACGTCGCCGGGCTCGCGACGCCGTCGGATGGCGAGCCGTTGGGCGCCGCCACCGGCTCCGCGCGCCGTCGTGTAGCCGCCTCCGCTGCGGGCGCGGTCCTTGGCCTCGCGGATCTCCTGCTGGGTCGGCCACGGGCGCGCCTCGCCCTCGGCCCACGCGGCCGGGACGCCGGCGCCCGGCCAGCGGCCCAGCAGCAGCACGCCAACCATCCCCAGCCAGAACGCCTGGACGATGAAGGTCGGCGAGCCCGAGAGCGGGCCGAGCAGGATCAGCGCGCCGACGATCGCGCCGAGGACGCCGAAAAAGCGCGTGAGCAGGCCGACGCGCATGGCGCCGAGCGCGATCAACACGAACGCGGCGGCCAGCGAGAGCGAGCCGAAGAAGCCGACGCCGCTGGCCGCGACGACGACACCGCCGCGCAGCGCCTCGTGCGCTGCCTCCGTGCCGTGATCGGCCGAGGAGGCGAAGTCGCTGGCGCTGATCATCACAGCGATCTGCAGCACGATCGCGGCGAGCGCGCCGGCGCCCGCGCCGATGATCGCGAGGATCCGAGCCATCCGTCCCGTGTTCGCACCGCGCACGACCGACGCGTCGAAGAGGAAGACGAGCAGCACGCCGATCAGCGCGATCGAGAGGCCTTGGCAGACCGCGACCGCCAGCAGCGAGAGCGCGTGGTCGTCGATGAAGAGGATCTGCGCGGTGCGCAGCCCGTCGCGCCCGATCGGCACGCCGGACGCGTCGCGCAGCGAGTCCAGCAGGTAGACGCGCGGGAAGTCGGCGTAGATCGACTGCGGCAGCATGCCGGCGACGACCGCCAGGACCGCGGCGGCGAGCGCGGCCAAGCCGACGCGCGGCTTCTGCACCGCCTCGCGGGCGACGATCTGCTCCGGCGTCACCGCCGGGCCCGACTCAGCCGCGGCCATCAGACAGCGAGCGCTGGTCGTCGGGGCCGAGGCGGCTGGGCATGATCAGCTCAGGCTCCTCGCGGTTGACGGTGCGCGACAGGCGATCGCCTGCGGCAAGCACGAGATCGAGCGCCGGGGCGACGACCCGCAGGCCCGCCTCGATGCGACCACGCCAGAGCAACTGAGAAGACGAAAGCTGCGCCACGAGCCCGATCCTACCGGCGGCGCAGGGCCCGGCGTGGCGCGGGCTTCGCCCCCTGGGCGAGCGTTCGGCCTACTGGAGCCCGGCGCGCGCCTCGCGCACGAGCGTGACCGCCTCGGGGAAGACCGTGGCCATCACCGCGCGGATCTGCTCGGCCTGCTCGGCCGTCGTGCCCTGGATGTTGACGCGGTTGACCGCCGCCACCGTCATCTGCACAGCCAGGCCGATCGCGTTGTCGGCCCACGCCAGGCGCTGCTGACCCTGCATCTGGTCTGCGAACTCCGCCATGCGGCGCTGCAGCTCGTCCGGGTCGCCGAAGAGTCCTCCGAAGCCTTCCATGGGACTCAGGGTACCGGCCCGCCCACCGACTGCCCGGCGGCGGCCCGCTCGGCATCGCGATGCTCGCGCCCGGCCGCGATGACCTCCTTGAAGGACCGGAATTTGAACACCGTCACCAGCGCGAAGAAGCCGACCGCGAGGCTGAACGCCGCGATCGCGATCTGCTGGCCGACCGAGTACGCCGCCACCGTCGCGCCCGCCGCCGTCCCGGCGAAGACCTTCACCAGGAACGCCTGCTGGACCCCCGCGCCGCCGGGGGTGAACGGCACGCATGCCGCCACCGCGTTGACGCCGAGGACCAAGAGCACGTTCTTGACCGAGCCGCCGATGTGAAACGCGTCGAGCAGGAACCAGAAGGCGGCGAAGCGAAAGCACCAGCCGCCGAACTGGACCAGCCAGACCTCGCGGAAGTAGCGCTTGCGATCGAAGATGATGGTCAACCCCTGGCGCACGCGCGCCCAGAAGGCCTTCACCTTGGTGCTCAGCAGCGCGAAGCCGACGAGGCCGCCGACGGCCGCCACGGTGAGCACGAACAGCAGAAAGCGCGGGTGCGAGGCGAAGAAGCTGAGGTCGAAGGCGCCGAGGCTGGAGAAGTCCGGCGGCTTGGGAAAGACGCCCTGGCTGAAGGCGAAGGCCAAGATGAACAGGCCCATCGAGGCGTCGAAGCCGAACTCCACGAAGAACGCGGCGGCGATCGCCGAGTAGGTCGAGTTCGGGATCGAGGTCTTGACCAAGAAGAGCTTGATGACGTCGCCGCCGCGCGCCGGCACGACGTTGTTGAAGCCGTAGGCGGCGATGTAGGCGCCCCAGATCCGCTTGAACTCGATCTTCTCGGTCGGGTAGGCGGCGCGCAGCACGTTGTAGAAGGCGCGCGAGCGGATCGTGAGGTAGGTGCCGAAGCACAGCAGCCCGAGCGCCAGCGCGCCCCAGCGGATGTCGGCGAGGTTGCCGAAGAACTGCCCGACCGCGTCGAAGAAGTCGCTCAAGCCCGGCGAAGATCAGAGCGGCGCTCACCCCCGGGAGGGTACGAGCCCGACCGCCGCCAGGACGGCGTCATCGGCCAGCGAGGCGGCGATGAGGTCGGCCGGCGGGATCTCCATGTCGGGCAGGTAGGGCACGCCGATGACGGTCAGCCCCGCCGCCTTGGCGGCCTGCGCGCCGGTGGGCGAGTCCTCCAGGCCGACCGACGCGGCCGGGTCGGCGTGCAGCAGGCGGCACGCCTCGAGGTAGATGTCGGGCGCGGGCTTGGGGTGGGCGACCTCGTCGCCGGCGACGGTGACCGCAAAGCGCGATGCCATGCCGGAGGTCTGCAGGACGAGGTCCAGGAAGGCGCGCGGCGAGTTGGAGGCGACCGCGACCGGGATGCCGGCGGCGATCAGCGCGTCGACGAGCGCGACGGCGCCGGGGCGCGGCGCCACGTCGTGGGTCGCCTCGGCCATCACGCGGTCGTGCAACTCGGCCATCAGCGCGAGCCCCTCGCCGGGGCGGTCGAGCATGACCTCCAACTTGCCTGCCGCGACGGTGTGCGAGGAGCCGATCAGGTCGCGCTTGTGCTCCATCGTGAACGTGGAGCCATGGTGGGCGAACAGCGCCTCCTCGGCACGCGTCCACGCCGTCTCGGTGTCCAACAGGAGGCCGTCGTTGTCGAAGACGACGGCCTGGGGCGGGGAGGCGAGGGTCACCTCCCGCACCCTACGAGACCGCTCAGCGCGGCTCGCGCCAGAGGAACCAGACCGGTGGGCCCTTGGGCAGGCGAAGCTCGTCGACGACCGCGAAGCCGTGGCGCCCGTAGAACGCGAGGTTGGCCTCCTTGCCGGTCTCCAGGTAGGCGGGCAGGTGCTCGCGGTCGCAGAGGTCGAGGCCGGGCCGGATCAGCTGCGAGCCGATGCCCTCACCCTGGCGCGCCGGGTCGACGCCGATGACGGCGAGGTAGAGATGGCGCTCGGCCGGATGGCGCGCCTCGACCTGACCGAGGCCGCGCAGGATCCGCGGCAGCCGCGGCAGCACGCCGGGCAGCGTCAAGCGCAGCAGGCTCAGCGTCTCGCGCGTGTTCTCGCGCCAGCGCCCGGGCAGCGCCCACAGCGCCGCGCCACCACGCCCGTCCTCGGTCGTCCAGCTCACCTCCTGACCGACCAGCCGCCGCAGCTGCCAGGCAAAGAAGCGCTCCGACCACATCGGCCGCCGCGCTTCCCGCGCGTAGACCCACTGCGTGACCGGATCGTCGGCGAAGGCGCGCGTCAGCGTGCCCGCCAGCGCGTCGACGTCGTCGTCTCCTACCAGGCGGACGGCCATCCGCCGACTGTAGTGACCCGCTACCCGTCCGCGTTGATCTTGGCGATCAGCTCGCCGAGGACGCGCTCGGCGTCCTCGTTGGCGACCTGGCAGGTGCCGGCCGCGCTGTGGCCGCCGCCGCCGTAGGAGAGCATGAGCTTGCCGATGTCGGTGGCGCTGGTGCGGTTCAGGATCGACTTGCCGGTGGCGAAGACGGTGTTCTGCCGCTGCAGGCCCCAGAGGATGTGGATCGAGATGTTGCAGTCGGGGAAGAGCGCGTAGACCGTGAAGCGGTTGGTCGCGAAGATCTTGTCCTCGTTGCGGAAGTCGAGCACGACGAGGTTGCCGTGCTGGGTGCCGCAGCGGGCGACCTGGTCGATCGCCTGGTCGGCGTGCTCGCGGTAGAGCTCGACGCGCTCGGCGACGTCCGGGGTCTGGAGGATCTCCTCGATCGACTTGGTGGTGATGTCGTCGATCAACTGCATCATCAACTGGTAGTTGGAGATGCGGAACTCGCGGAAGCGGCCGAGGCCGGTGCGGGGGTCCATCAGGAAGCTGATGTAGTCCCAGCCCTGGGGCTCCAGGATCTCCTCGCGGGTGAAGTCCGCGGCGTCGGCCTTGTCGACGGCGGCCATGATGTCCTCGCCGACGAGCTGGAAGACGTCGGCGCCGCCGAAGTGGTCATAGACCACGCGCGCGGCGGACTTGGCGCCCGCGACGATGATGTGGTTCTCGGGCGCGTCGGTGACGCGGATCGTCTCGCTGTCGTGGTGGTCGAACGACAGGTGCACGCCCGGGGCGTAGGGCAAGTTGGTGGTGATGTCGCGGTCGGTCAGCTCGACCTTGCCGTCCTGCATGTCCTTGGGGTGGACGAACAGGATGTCGTCGAGGATCCCCAGCTCCTTGAGCAGCGCGGCGCACACCAGCCCGTCGAAGTCGGAGCGGGTCACCAATCGGTATCGCTCGGCCACCTGCGTCGTCATGCGGAGAGTCCCTGTCCCTTTGCCAAAGTCGTCACGGTCGTTCTTCAGGGTCGTCGGCAGCGCTGCCGGATTCCTGAACGCGCGCCGTCGGCGACGGGACCCGCGGGCTACGCGTCGGGGTGCTGCTCGAGGTAGTCGAGGTAGACCGGGCGCAGCGCGTCAGACAGCTTGCCGTCGTCGTCGCGGAACGTGTCGGCCACCTGGCCGGACCAGTGGGCGACGTCGTAGTCGGCCTCGTCCTCCTGGCCGGCGGCGGCGTTGGCGGCCGGCACGAGCTTCATCAGGTTCCACAGGAACTTGACGTCGAGGTGCTTCTCGGCGCGCCTGACGGCGCGGTCGTGAAGCTCCTGGGAGCTGAGGGCGTCGAGCTCGTCGCGGCGGGACATGGAGGGCATCCTGCCACGCGCGCTCAGGCCGCGGCGTTCAGCTCGCCGAGGATCGCCAGGACGTCCTCGTCGTGGGTCTCGGGGTGGGCCTTGAAGGCGCGCCGGACGATGCCCTCTTCGTCGATGATGAACGTGGCGCGCTTGGCGCCCCAGAAGGTCTTGCCGTACATCGACTTCTCGACCCAGACGCCGTAGGCCTCGCAGACCTCGTGGTGCTCGTCGGCGAGCAGCTCGAAGTTGAGGTCCTGCTTCTCGGCGAACTTCTTGACGGCCTTGACCGGGTCCGGGGAGACGCCGAGCACGACGGCGCCCGCGCGCTCGTAGTCGATCTCGTGGTCGCGGACCCCGCAGGCCTGGGTGGTACAGCCCGGCGTGTTGGCCTTCGGGTAGAAGTACAACACGACCTTGCGGCCGTGGAAGCTCGAGAGGCGGACGGGGTTGCCCGACTGGTCGGGAAGCTCGAAGTCCGGGGCCGGCTGGCCCTCCTTGATCTTGCCCATGACCTAGATGATAGGCCCGGTCATTTGAGCAGCCGCGACAGCCGGCGATCCTTCAGCACCCGGTCGCCGGTCTGGTCGTGCGGGCAGTAGCAGAGCACGTAGGACTCGTAGTGGACCGCCTCGATCGTCGTGCCGCAGCGCGGGCACGGCTCACCCGCGTGGCGGTGGACCTCCAGCGGCAGCGGCAGCTTGTCGGGGATCGGCAGCGTGACGACCTCCTCGTAGTGCTCGATCGCCCCGCCGAGGCGCTCGAGGATCGCTGCCCGCAGCGCGCCGGCCTCCTCGGCGTCGAGCTCGTTGGCGCGCTTGAACGGCGACAGCTTGGCCGTCCACAGGATCTCGTCGACCCACGAGCGCCCGATGCCGGTGATCACCCGCTGGTCGCGCAGCGCGGCCTGCAGCGGGCGCGCGCCGACGGGCTTGAGCAGCGCCGCGAGATCCTGCGGCGGGTCCGGCCACGCCTCGGGCCCGAGCTTGGCGACCGCCTCGTCGGCGGCCAGCCCCTCCGGCGTGAGCACCTTGACCCATGCCGCCTGCTTGGTGCCGAACTCGCGCAGGCGCAGCTCGCGCTCGCCGCTGCCGCCGTCGACCCGCATCAGCAGGCGCGAGGTGCGATCGCGCAGCGACGCGCGCTTGTCATACAACTGCAACCGCCCCGCGCTCATCAGGTGGACGAGGACATGAGATCGCCGGAGACGTCGATGACGGCGTGCTTGCCGATCCGCCGGACGCCCTCGATCTGGCGCCCGTCGAGCGCGTGCAGCGGCGGGTCGAACGTCTTGAGCGCGTTGATGCCCGGCGCGAGCGTCGACTCGATCGTCGCGCCGGTGAGCGCCTCGCTCAGGCGGCGGGCGGTGATCTCGACCTCGGGCAGCTCGGGCATGGGCGGCCCTGATGGTAGAACGGACCGCCCGCGCGAGCCGCCCACCCGGCAGGGGATGCTGCGCGCGACTAGCGGCGCTTGCGCTTCTTGCGCGCCGACGTCGCCGGGCTCGCGACGCCGTCGGATGGCGAGCCGTTGGGCGCCGCCACCGGCTCCGCGGCCGTCGTGTAGCCGCCTCCGCTGCGGGCGCGGTCCTTGGCCTCGCGGATCTCCTGCTGGGTCGGCCACGGGCGCGCCTCGCCCTCGGCCCACGCGGCCGGGACGCCGGCGCCCGGCCAGCGGCCCAGCAGCAGCACGCCAACCATCCCCAGCCAGAACGCCTGGACGATGAAGGTCGGCGAGCCCGAGAGCGGGCCGAGCAGGATCAGCGCGCCGACGATCGCGCCGAGGACGCCCAAAAAGCGCGTGAGCAGGCCGACGCGCATGGCGCCGAGCGCGATCAACACGAACGCGGCGGCCAGCGAGAGCGAGCCAAAGAAGCCGACGCCGCTGGCCGCGACGACGACACCGCCGCGCAGCGCCTCGTGCGCTGCCTCCGTGCCGTGATCGGCCGAGGAGGCGAAGTCGCTGGCGCTGATCATCACAGCGATCTGCAGCACGATCGCGGCGAGCGCGCCGGCGCCCGCGCCGATGATCGCGAGGATCCGAGCCATCCGTCCCGTGTTCGCACCGCGCACGACCGACGCGTCGAAGAGGAAGACGAGCAGCACGCCGATCAGCGCGATCGAGAGGCCTTGGCAGACCGCGACCGCCAGCAGCGAGAGCGCGTGGTCGTCGATGAAGAGGATCTGCGCGGTGCGCAGCCCGTCGCGCCCGATCGGCACGCCGGACGCGTCGCGCAGCGAGTCCAGCAGGTAGACGCGCGGGAAGTCGGCGTAGATCGACTGCGGCAGCACGCCGGCGACGATCGCGAGGACCGCGGCGGCGAGCGCGGCCAAGCCGACGCGCGGCTTCTGCACCGCCTCGCGGGCGACGATCTGCTCCGGCGTCACCGCCGGGCCCGACTCAGCCGCGGCCATCAGACAGCGAGCGCTGGTCGTCGGGGCCGAGGCGGCTGGGCACAATCAGCTCAGGCTCCTCGCGGTTGACGGTGCGCGACAGGCGATCGCCTGCGGCAAGCATGAGATCGAGCGCCGGGGCGACGACCCGCAGGCCCGCCTCGATGCGACCACGCCAGAGCACCTGAGAAGACGAAAGCTGCGCCACGAGCCCGATCCTACCGGCGGCGCAGGGCCCGGCGTGGCGCGGGCTTCGCCCCCTGGGCGAGCGTTCGGCCTACTGGAGCCCGGCGCGCGCCTCGCGCACGAGCGTGACCGCCTCGGGGAAGACCGTGGCCATCACCCCGCGGATCTGCTCGGCCTGCTCGGCCGTCGTGCCCTGGATGTTGACGCGGTTGACCGCCGCCACCGTCATCTGCACAGCCAGGCCGATCGCGTTGTCGGCCCACGCCAGGCGCTGCTGACCCTGCATCTGGTCTGCAAACTCCGCCATGCGGCGCTGCAGTTCGTCCGGGTCGCCGAAGAGTCCTCCAAAACCTTCCATGGGGACTAGGGTACCCGCCCGCCCACCGACTGCCCGGCGGCGGCCCGCTCGGCATCGCGATGCTCGCGCCCGGCCGCGATGACCTCCTTGAAGGACCGGAATTTGAACACCGTCACCAGCGCGAAGAAGCCGACCGCGAGGCTGAACGCCGCGATCGCGATCTGCTGGCCGACCGAGTACGCCGCCACCGTCGCGCCCGCCGCCGTCCCGGCGAAGACCTTCACGAGGAACGCCTGCTGGACCCCCGCGCCGCCGGGGGTAAACGGCACGCATGCCGCCACCGCGTTGACGCCGAGGACCAAGAGCACGTTCTTGACCGAGCCCCCGATGTGAAACGCGTCGAGCAGGAACCAATAGGCGGCGAAGCGAAAGCACCAGCCGCCGAACTGGACCAGCCAGACCTCGCGGAAGTAGCGCTTGCGATTGAAGATGATGGTCAACCCCTGGCGCACGCGCGCCCAGAAGGCCTTCACCTTGGTGCTCAGCAGCGCGAAGCCGGCGAGGCCGCCGACGGCCGCCACGGTGAGCACGAACAGCAGAAAGCGCGGGTGCGAGGCGAAGAAGCTGAGGTCGAAGGCGCCGAGGCTGGCGAAGTCCGGCGGCTTGGGAAAGACACCCTGGCTGAAGGCGAAGGCCAAGATGAACAGGCCCATCGAGGCGTCGAAGCCGAACTCCACGAAGAACGCGGCGGCGATCGCCGAGTAGGTCGAGTTCGGGATCGAGGTCTTAACCAAAAAGAGCTTGATGACGTCACCGCCGCGCGCCGGCACGACGTTGTTGAAGCCATAGGCGGCGATGTAGGCGCCCCAGATCCGCTTGAACTCGATCTTCTCGGTCGGGTAGGCGGCGCGCAGCACGTGGTAGAAGGCGCGCGAGCGGATCGTGAGGTAGATGCCGAAGCACAGCAGCCCAAGTGCCAGCGGCCCCCAGCGGATGTCGGCGAGGTTGCCGAAGAACTGCCCGGCCGCGTCAAAGAAATCGCTCAAGCCGGCGAAGATCAGAGCGGCGCTCACCCCCGGGAGGGTACGAGCCCGACCGCCGCCAGGACGGCGTCATCAGCCAGCGAGACGGCGATGAGGTCGGCCGGCGGGATCTCCATGTCGGGCAGGTAGGGCACGCCGATGACGGTCAGCCCCGCCGCCTTGGCGGCCTGCGCGCCGGTGGGCGAGTCCTCCAGGCCGACCGACGCGGCCGGGTCTGCGTGCAGCAGACGGCAGGCTTCGAGGTAGATATCGGGGGCGGGCTTGGGGTGAGCGACCTCGTCGCCGGCGACGGTGACCGCAAAGCGCGATGCCATGCCGGCGGTCTGCAGGACGAGGTCCAGGAAGACGCGCGGCGAGTTGGAGGCGACCGCAACCGGGATGCCGGCGGCGATCAGTGCGTCGACGAGCGCGACGGCGCCGGGGCGTGGCGCCACGTCGTGGGTCGCCTCGGCCATCACGCGGTCATGCAACTCGGCCATCAGCGTGTGCCCCTCGCCGGGACGGTCGAGCATGACCTCCAACTTGCCTGCCGCAATGGTGTGCGAGGAGCCGATCAGGTCGCGCTTGTGCTCCATCGTGAACGTGGAGCCATGGTGGGCAAACAGCGCCGCCTCGGCGCGCGTCCACGCGGTCTCGGTATCTAACAGGAGGCCATCGTTGTCAAAGACGACGGCCTGGGGCGGGGAGGGGAGGGTCACCTCCCGCACCCTACGAGACCGCTCAGCGCGGCTCGCGCCAGAGAAACCAGACCGGTGGGCCCTTGGGCAGACGAAGCTCATCGACGACCGCGAAGCCGTGGCGCCCGTAGAACGCGAGGTTGGCCTCCTTGCCCGTCTCCAGATAGGCGGGCAGATGCTCGCGGTCGCAGAGGTCGAGGCCGGGACGGATCAGCTGCGAGCCGATGCCCTCACCCTGGCGCTCCGGGTCGACACCGATGACGGCGAGGTAGAGATGGTGCTCGGCCGGATGGCGCGCCTCGACCTGACCAAGGCCGCGCAGGATCCGCGGCAGCCGCGGTACCACGCCGGGCAGCGTCAAGCGCAGCAGGCTCAGCGTCTCGCGCGTGGTCTCGCGCCAGCGCCCGGGCAACGCCCACAGCGCCGCGCCACCACGCCCGTCCTGGGTTGTCCAGCTCACCTCTTGACCGGCCAGCCGTCGCAGCTGCCAGGCAAAGAAGCGCTCCGACCACATCGGCCGTCGCGCTTGCCGCGCATAGACCCACTGTGTGACCGGATCGTCGGCGAAGGCGCGCGTCAGCGTGCCCGCCAACGCGTGGACGTCGTCGTCTCCTACCAGGCGGACGGCCATCGGCCGACTGTAGTGACCCGCTACCCGTCCGCGTTGATCGTGGCGATCAGCTCGCCGAGGACGCGCTCGGCGTCCTCGTTGGCGACCTGGCAGGTGCCGGCCGCGCTGTGGCCGCCGCCGCCATAGGAGAGCATGAGCGTGCCGATGTCGGTGGCGCTGGTGCGGTTCAGGATCGACTTGCCGGTGGCGAAGACGGTGTTGCGCTCGTGCAGGCCCCAGAGGATGTGGATCGAGACGTTGCACTCGGGGAAGAGCGCGTAGACCGTGAAGCGGTTGGTCGCAAAGATCTTGTCCTCGTTGCGGAAGTCGAGCACGACGAGGTTGCCGTGCCGGGTGCCGCAGCGGGCGACCTGGTCGATCGCCTGGTCGGCGTGCTCGCGGTAAAGCTCGACGCGCTCGGCAACGTCCGGGGTCTGGAGGATCTCCTCGATCGACTTGGTGGTGATGTCGTCGATCAACTGCATCATCAACTGGTAGTTGGAGATGCGGAACTCGCGGAAGCGGCCGAGGCCGGTGCGGGGGTCCATCAGGAAGCTGATGTAGTCCCAGCCCTGGGGCTCCAGGATCTCCTCGCGGGTGAAGTCCGCGGCGTCGGCCTTGTCGACGGCGGCCATGATGTCCTCGCCGACGAGCTTGAAGACGTCGGCGCCGCCGAAGTGGTCATAGACCACGCGGGCGGCGGACTTGGCGCCCGCGACGATGATGTGGTTCTCGGGCGAGTCGGTGACGCGAATCGTCTCGCTGTCGTGGTGGTCAAACGACAGGTGAACGCCCTCGGCGTAGGGCAAGTTGGTGGTGATGTCGCGATCGGTCAGCTCGACCTTGCCGTCCTGCATGTCCTTGGGGTGGACGAACAGGATGTCGTCGAGGATCCCCAGCTCCTTGAGCAGCGCGGCGCACACCAGCCCATCGAAGTCGGAGCGGGTCACCAATCGGTATCGCTCGGCCACCTGCGTCGTCATGCGGAGAGTCCCTGTCCCTTTGCCAAAGTCGTTACGGTCGTTCTTCAGGGTCGTCGGCAGCGCTGCCCGATTCCTGAACGCGCGCCGTCGCCGCGGGGACCCGCGGGCTACGCGTCGGGGTGCTGCTCGAGGTAGTCGAGGTAGACCGGGCGCAGCGCGTCAGAGAGCTTGCCGTCGTCGTCGCGGAACGTGTCGGCAACCTGGCCGGACCAGTGGACGACGTCGTAGTCGGCCTCGTCCTGCTGGCCGGCAGCAGCGTTGGCGGCCGGCACGAGCTTCATCAGGTTCCACAGGAACTTGACGTCGAGATGCTTCTCGGCGCGCCTGACGGCGCGGTCGTGGAGCTCCTGGGAGCTGAGGGCGTCGAGCTCATCGCGGCGGGACATGGCGGGCATCCTGCCCTATGCCGCGGCGTTCAACTCACCGAGGATCGCCAGGACGTCCTCGTCGTGGGTCTCGGGGTGGGCCTTGAAGGCACGCCGCACGATGCCTTCTTCGTCGATGATGAACGTGGCCCGCTTGGCGCCCCAGAAGGTCTTGCCGTACATGGACTTCTCGACCCAGACGCCATAGGCCTCGCAGACCTCGTGGTGCTCGTCGGCGAGCAGCTCGAAGTTGAGGTCCTGCTTGTCGGCGAACTTCTTGACGGCCTTGACCGGGTCCGGGGAGACGCCGAGCACGACGGCGCCCGCGCGCTCGTAGTCGATCCCGTGGTCGCGAACGCCGCAGGCCTGGGTGGTACAGCCGGGCGTGTTGGCCTTCGGGTAGAAGTACAACACGACCTTGCGGCCGTGGAAGCTCGAAAGGCGGACGGGGTTGCCCGACTGGTCGGGAAGCTCGAAGTCCGGGGCCGGCTGGCCCTCCTTGATCTTGCCCATGACCTAGATGATAGGCCCGGTCATTTGAGCAGCCGCGACAGCCGGCGATCCTTCAACACGCGGTCGCCGGTCTGCTCGTGCGGGCAGTAGCAGAGCACGTAGGACTCGTAGTGAACCGCCTCGATCGTCGTCTGGCAGCGCGGGCACGGCTCGCCAGCGTGGCGATGGACCTCCAGCGGCAGCGGCAGCTTGTCGGGGATCGGCAACGTGACGATCTCCTCGTAGTGCTCGATCGCTGCGCCGAGGCGCTCGAGGATCGCGGCGCGCAGCGCGCCGGCCTCCTCGGCATCCAGCTCGTTGGCGCGCTTGAACGGCGACAGCTTGGCCGTCCACAGGATCTCGTCGACCCACGAGCGCCCGATGCCGGTGATCACCCGCTGGTCGCGCAGCGCCGCCTGCAGCGGACGGGCCCCGACAGGCTTTAGCAGCGCCGCGAGATCCTGCGGCGGGTCCGGCCACGCCTCGGGCCCGAGCTTTGCCACCGCGTCGTCAGCCGCCAGCCCCTCCGGCGTGAGCACCTTGACCCATGCCGCCTGCTTGGTGCCGAACTCGCGCAGGCGCAGCTCGCGCTCGCCGCTGCCGCCGTCGACTCGGATCAGCAGGCGCGAGGTGCGATCGCGCAGCGACGCACGCTTGTCATACAACTGCAACCGCCCCGCGCTCATCAGGTGGACGAGGACGTGGAGATCGCCGGAGACGTCGATGACGACGTGCTTGCCAATCCGCCGCACGCCCTCGATCTGGCGCCCGTCGAGCGCGTGCAAGGGCGGGTCGAACGTCTTGAGCGCGTTGATGCCCGGCGCGAGCGTCGACTCGACTGTGGCGCCGGTGAGCGCCTCGCTCAGGCGGCGGGCGGTGATCTCGACCTCGGGCAGCTCGGGCATGGGCGGCTCTGATGGTAGAGCGGACCGCCCGCGCGTCAGGTCAGCAGCACGTCATAGGCGCGCTGCGTACGCCGCAGGCGACAAGCATCCGGCCCACACGTCGCGGCCAGCAGCTCGACCGTCACGCGGCCCGAGCCCTCGCCGAGCGCGAGGTCGATCGAGACCGGCAGCGCGCTCGCCGTCCAGGAGGTCGGCTCGCGCAGCAGGCCGGGCACGTCGGCGACGGCGCGCACGCGGACCGGCGGCCCGCTCGCAGGGTCGAGGTCGTCGTCGCCGGGATCGAGGTCGATCGAGACCGGGAGCGTCGAGCCGGCAGGCTGCACGATCGTCCCGGCGACCGACGCGGGCTGGCCGGCCGGCGTGTCGACCGAGGACGGGCGGCCGACGTCGAGCGCGACCGCCCGCGCGCGCAGCGGGTCGACGCGCACGATGCGGTGGTTGCCGGTGTCGGCGACGAGCAGGCGGCCGTCGGGCAGCGCCGCGATACCACCCGGCTCGGCGAAGCCCTCGACCGGGACGGTCCACAGATGCGCGCCGCGCCAGACGCGGATCGCGTTGTTGAAGGTGTCGGCGATGTAGAGCTCGCCGCCGGTTCCGAGCGTGAGGCCGAGCGGATGCTGCAGCCGCGCGCGCTCGCGGTCGCCGTCCTCCTCACCCCACGCAAACAGCCCGGCGCCCGCGAGCGTCTCGACGGCGAACGTGCCGGCGCGCACGGTCCGCAGCGCGCTGGCCTCGGCGTCGAGGAACGCGAGGTCGCCGTCGGCGGTCAGCGTCATCCCGGACGGCTGCGCCAGGACCGCCTCCAGGCCCGGGCCGTCGACCAGGCCTCGGCGCCCGTGCCCGCCAGGATCTGCAGCTCACCAGCGCGGTCGACCGCCCACAGCCGGTGCCGGCCGGCCTCGGCGATCACCGTGTGGCCGTGCCAGACGATCACGTCCCACGGCGAGCGCAGCTGATCGGTCAGCAGCTCCCTCCGCCCGCGGCCGTCGAGCGAGATCCGCCAGACGCGATCGGCGCCGGTCTCGCAGACCAGCAGCGCCGCGGTGTCGCCGACGCCGTCGAAGCGCACGCCCTGGGGCTGGTAGAGCCCGTCGAGCTCGATCTCGACCTCGCCGTTGAGCGAGCAGATCAGGACGCGGTCGTGGCCGCTGTCGGCGATCGCGACGCGCGGCGCGCGGGTCGCGCCGTCCTCGATCGCGACCTTGCCCGGGAACGCCAGCTCGCCGGTGCCCTGGGCGGCATCGGCCGCGTCGAGCTCCAGCGGGCCGCGGCGCAGCGTGCCCGCCGTCTCGGCCTCGGCGACGAGCTCCTCGATCGCCGCCGCCAGCTGCACGGCCTTGCCCTCGCCCGAGACCGTCAGGGCGACGCGGCCGTCGACGTCGATCAGCACGAGCGTCGGCCACGCCCGGATCGCGTAGGCGTCCCACGTGGTCATCGCGGGGTCGTCGAGCACGGGATGCTCGATGCGATGGCGGGCAACCGCCGCGCGCACCGCACCGTGGTCGTGCTCGTGGGCGAACTTCGGCGAGTGCACGCCGATGGTCACCAGCACGTCGGCGAAGCGGCGCTCCAGGCCGCGCAGCTCCTCGACCACACGCTGGCAGTTCACGCAGGCCAGCGTCCAGAAGTCGAGCAGGACGACCTTGCCGCGCAGCTGCGCCAGCGAGAGGTCGTCGACCCCGATCCATCCACCTTCGCCGTCGAGCTCTGGGGCACGCACGCGGACGGGGCTCATCCAACGACGATCCCTCGTCGCACGCAGCGCGCGGCTAGATCGCGGACGCGTTCCATGCGCTCCAGTGTGCCGCGTCGCGATCAGCGATCGCTCAGCAGCGACCGCAACGTCAGCGCCAGTGCCGCGGAGGCGGCCTCGGCGTCGAGGCCCTGCTGGACGCGCAGCGCGTCCCACGCCGACCAGGAGCCCGCCACGCCGAGGGCGGCGACCAAAGCATCGCGCTCGCGTTCGGGGCAGCTGGCGATCTCGGTCGCGAAGACGCGCGTGAGCTCCAGGCGCTTGGCGGTCCGGAAGCTGTCGAGCGCCTCGTGCACGCTCTCGGAGAACGGCTCCATCAGCAGCGCCCCGCGGCGCACGGCGGCGATCCACTCGAAGATGCGGCGGCGCTGGGCGACGACCTGCTCGATGCGCTCGCGCAGCGGAGCGCCCGCGTCGATCGTGCCCATGAGGAACTGCAGATGCGCCTCGCGATTCGCCGAGACCGCGGCGAACAGCGCCTCGCGGTCGGCGTAGTGCTGGAAGACCGTCCGTGGTGCGACCGACGCCCGCGCGGCGATCTCCTCGACCGTGGGCTGTGGGTTGCCCTCTTCGAGCAGCGAGACGAGCGCCTCGACGATCGCTCGCGCGCGTACGGTGCGATCGAGCGATGCGTCCGTCCTGTGGGGTGACGTCCGCGGAGTCGAGCATGGAACCGATGACCAGCAACATACGGGCGCCAGTGGGCACCCGGCAACGCCCGTTTGAGGTAAGTCGCCGTTCGGCTATTCGATGCGCTCAAGCTCGCGCGGACGCAGCAGCGCGAGCAGCTCGCCGCGGGTGCCGTCCAGCCGAATGCCAGCGACCCCGCCCTTCTTGAAGTCGACCCGCGCGCCGGTGAGGTCGAAGACGACCTGCGCGAAGTCCGGGTTGTGGCCGACGACGAGGATCCTGCCGTCGGGCTCGACGCCGAGCAGCAGGTCGCGCGCGTCGGCGACGCTGAAGTCCTCCGCCAGGACCGGCGTGACGATCGGCTCGTCACCGAGCGCCTCGGCGGCCAGCAGCGCGGTGTCGCGGGCGCGGATCTTGGGGCTGGTGTAGAGCGCCTGGAAGGTGAGCTCAAGCGCGGCGAGCGCGCGGCCCGCGGAGCGCGACTGGTCCTCGCCGCGCGGCGTGAGCCGGCGCTCGGCGTCGGGCCGAGTGCCGTGCGGCTCCGCCTCACCGTGTCGCAGCAACCAGAGCTGGTTGGCCATGGAGCGGGACCCTAGCGACGACGACGGCTCAGCCGAGCGCGCGCGTCGCCGGACCGGTCCACTGCTTGCCCTGGGCGTCGGTCCAGCGCACGCGCCACGCGCGCTTAGCGCCGCCGAGGGTCGCGGTCGTGGTCCAGTAGCCGTGGCTGTTGGTCGTCACGGTCTTGTTCGTCTTCCACGACGCGCTGCCGTCACGCTGCTGGACGGTGACCTTCGTGGTGCCCTTGGCCGGCCGTGCCAGGCCCCAGAGCGACACCTTGGTCGAGCCCTTGCGTCTTCTTGGCGACAAGCGGGAGGCGGAAGCCGTCCAGCGCCGGCTTGGCCTTGCCGCCCGTCGTGCGCAGGCCGGACTCGAAGCCTCCGTACTTCTGGGACTCGGGCACGTCGGCGCGCGGCAGGTCGTCGGTCAGCAGGTACTGCGAGAACGCGGCGACGCGGGAGTTGTCATAGGCGATGCGCTCGGAGTAGGAGCGGTACTCGGCCTGGCGCTGCAGGCTGACGCCGAAGAACGGGTCCGGCACCGACTGGATGCCGAACTCGGTGAGGTAGATCGGCAGCTTCTTGGTGACGACGCCGGCCTTGGCGGCCTTGTCGAGCGCGGTGACCAGCCGCGGGAGCACGCCGATCATCACGTCGTTGGGATGCGTCGTCTTGAAGAGCGGACCCTTGCTTGTTGGTGTAGGCGTGATGGGCGTAGCCGTCGACGCGCAGCTTCCCGCAGGAGCCGACCTTCTTATAGCTGTCGTTGAGGCAGAGCGCGCCGCGCAGGAACGTCAGCGGCGCGACGTCCTTGGTGGTGCCGGTCGGCGCCGTCTCCCCCATCAACACCGGCTTGGTGTCCCCCGCGTCGGCGAGGCCGCGCAGGGCAGCGGCGTAGAGGCCGCGGTAGATCTTGGGCGACGCCGGCTTGTGCTTGGAGTCGTACTGCGGGGCGAGGAACTGCGGGTGGTTGGGCTCGTTCCAGATCGACCAGCGCGTGACCTCGTTGCCGAAGCGCTTGGCCAGCGCGGTCATGAACATGCGGAACTCGTTGGGGCTCGGCCGCGTGGTGTTGTCGCGCGCGCCGTTGGTCGCCCAGCGCGGCACCGGGCCCGATGCCGTGACCTGCACCGTCCACCCGCGCGCCTTGGCCTCGTCGAGCACGGGCTGGTACCTGGACCAGTCGTAGCTGGCCGGATCGGCCATGTCGAGCTTGGGCTTGATGCGTGAGGCCGACTCGGGCGCGACGTCCTGCCAGTAGAGGACGATGCGCAGCGCATGGGCGCCGAGGCTGTCGATCTCGGAGAACGCCGCCTCGCGCTGCGCGGGATCGAAGAGATCGCGCGGCGCCTCGAAGGTGACCTCCTGACTCTTGCTCGCGTGCGCCGCTGGCGTGGCCGCGGCGGCGAGGAGCGCGAGGGCGGCGAGGAGGGTCGCCGTCACGGCGAGGAGCTGGGGGACGTCGGGGTGGGGTCATCACGAAGTGGGACACGCTAGCGCCGGGGGAAGTTGCGTGAGGGCTCTGTGAGGGTTGCGTGAGGGGCCGCCGCATGACGCATCAATGCCGTCGAGGTGTCCATCGTTATGCGGGCCGATCTTTCATACTGCAGGTGTGATCGACTTCACCGTGCCGGACGAGCTGCAGTCCCTGTTGCAGCGCATCAAGGACTACATCTCGCAAGATGTCCTGCCAGCGGAAGGCGAGATCGCCGACCCCGAGGACGTCCTGGGCTCGTGGGAGGTCGTCGAGGGTCTGCGCGACCGCGCGCGCGAGCGAGGGATCTTCACCCCGCAACTGCCCGAGGAGTACGGCGGCCTCGGCATCGGCGTGCTCGGGATGGCGCTCATCTCCCAGGAGGTCGGCGCCGCCCCGCTGGCCGCGCTGGGCATGAACTGCATGGCGCCCGACGAGGGCAACATGCATACCTTGCTGATGGCGGGCAGCGAGGAGCAGAAGGAGCGCTGGCTGCGACCGCTGGGCGAGGGGCGGATCCGGTCGTGCTTTGCGATGACCGAGCCGGATGTGGCGTCGAGCGACCCCACCAACTTGGAGACGACCGCGGTGCGGTCCGACGACGGCACCGAATGGATCCTCAACGGGCGCAAGTGGTGCATCACCGGCGCGATCGGGGCGGCGTTCTCGATCGTCGTCGCCAAGACGGGTGATGACTCGGCCGCCGGCCACCGCAACTACTCGCTGATCATCGTTCCCACCGACACCCCCGGCTGGACGGTCGAGCGCGACCCGCAGTGGATCGGCAGCCACTCGCCCGGCGGCCACCCGATCATCGCCATCGAGGACGTCCGCGTCCCGATCGGGAACCTGCTCGGCGGCGAGGGCGAGGGCTTCGTCATCGCCCAGAAGCGGCTGGCCGGCGGGCGCCTGGCGCACGCGATGCGCTGGATCGGGATGTCGCAGCGCGCGCTGGACCTCGCCACCACGCGGCTGCTGGAGCGCAAGGCCTTCGGCAAGGAGCTCGCGCGCCACCAGATGCTGCAGGCGATGATCGCCGACTCGGCGATCGACCTGTACGCCTCGCGGCTGATGGTGCTGCACACCGCCTGGAAGCTCGAGCACGGCCTGCCTCACCGCCAGGAGGTCGCGATGACCAAGACCTACGTGTCGGAGGCCTTCGGCCGGATCGCCGACCGCGCCGTGCAGATCCACGGCGCGGCGGGCATCGCCCTCGACCTCCCGGTCGGCAGGATCTACCAGGATGCGCGCGCCGCGCGCATCTACGACGGCGCCTCGGAGGTGCACCGGATGACGATCGCGCGCGAGCTGCTCAAGCTCGCCATGCAGGGTGAGTCGACCAAGGCCGCGACCGGAGACCTCGCCTGATGGCCCACGAGATCGCGGCCGACGACATCGTCCGCACGTTCGAGGAGGGCGCGGAGAACGAGCGCCCGCCGCTGCTGATCCTCGACCCGCTGCTCGCGTTCCTCGACGGCCACGACCTCGGCGACGGCGAGCCGACGATCAGGCCGATCGGCGACGGGCACTCCAATGCGACGTACCTCTTTGACCGTGGCGGGGCCCGGTTCGTCTTGCGGCGGCCGCCGCGGCCGCCGATCCCGCCGTCGGCCAACGACATGCTGCGCGAGGCGCGGGTGCTGCGCGCGTTGGAAGGCCGGGCGCGGGTGCCGCGGGTGCTGGCCGTCTGCGAGGACGCGGAGGTGCTCGGCGCGCCGTTCTATGTGATGGAGGAGGTCATCGGGCACGTCGTCACAGATGCGATGCCGGTTGGGCTGGACTCGGTGCAGGAGCGGCGGCGCACGGCACACGAGCTGATCGATGCGCTGGTGGAGATCCACGGGGTGGACTGGCGCGCGGCGGGGCTGGAGGGCTTCGGCAAGCCCGAGGGCTACCTGGAGCGTCAGCTGCGGCGCTTCACCGGGTTGTGGGAGCACAACAAGACGCGTGAGATCCCGGCCGTCGAGACGGTGGGTGGTTGGCTGGCGGCGAACCTGCCGACCTCGCCCGCGGCCACGATCGTCCACGGCGACTACCGCCTCGGCAACGTCCTGCTGGCACCCGAGCCGCCGGCGACGATCGCGGCGGTGCTGGACTGGGAGATGTCGACGATCGGCGACCCGCTGGCCGACCTCGGCTACTTCACCACGCTCTACGTCGAGCGCGACGACCCGCCGCTGGGCAAGTTCGAGCTGTCGGGCGTGACGCGCGAGGAGGGCTGGCCGACGCGCGCCGAGCTGGTCGCGCGCTATGAGGAGGCGTCCGGGCGCTCGATGACCGACATCCGCTGGTACCAGACGCTCGCGCTCTGGAAGTCGATCGTCTTCATGGAGGGGAACTTCCGGCGCGCGTCGTCGGGCATGAGCGACGACCCGTAC
>CAWHID010000027.1:0-92934 GCA_963829185.1 uncultured Conexibacteraceae bacterium | reverse complement strand
GCTCGTCGTAGAGCCGGATGCAGATGCCGTCCGAGGTCCGTCCGGAGCGGCCCTTGCGCTGGTCGGCCGAGGCCTGGGAGATCGGCTCGATCGGCAGCCGCTGCACCTTGAGCCGCGCGCTGTAGCGACTCATCCGCGCCAGGCCCGTGTCGACCACGTACTTGATCCCCGGGACCGTCAGCGACGTCTCGGCGACGTTGGTCGCGAGAACGACACGGCGCCGGCTGTGAGACTTGAAGATCTTCTGCTGCTCGGCGTTGGAGAGCCGCGCGTAGAGCGGCAGGACGTCGATGTCGTCGCGCAGCCGTCCGCGCAGCGCGTCGGCGGTGTCGCGGATCTCGCGCTCGCCGCTCAAGAACACCAACACGTCGCCCTCACGGCTCTCGCGCAGCAGCTCGTCGACGGCGTCGCCGATCGCCTCGGGCTGGTCGCGCTCCGGGCCGCCGTCGGTCAGCGCCAGCGGCCGGTAGCGGACCTCGACCGGGAACGTGCGGCCGCTCACCTCGACCACCGGCGCGTCGCCGAAGTGCTTGGCGAACTGCCCGGGGTCGATTGTCGCCGACGTGATGATCAGCTTGAGGTCAGGCCGCTTGGGCAGCAGCTGATGCAAAAAGCCGAGCAGGAAGTCGATGTTCAACGACCGCTCGTGGGCCTCGTCGATGATGATGGTGTCGTAGCGGCGCAGCAGCCGGTCGTGCTGGATCTCGGCCAGCAGCAGGCCGTCGGTGACCAACCGCACCAACGTGCGCTCGCTGGAGCTGTCGTTGAACCGCACGGCGTAGCCGACGGCCTCACCGAGGTCGACGTCGAGCTCGTCGGCGATCCGCTGAGCGACCGTGCGCGCGGCGAGGCGCCGTGGCTGCGTGTGGGCGATCGCGCCGCGGATCCCGCGTCCCAGCTCCAAGCAGATCTTGGGCAGCTGCGTGGTCTTGCCCGAGCCCGTCTCGCCGGCGACCACGACAACTTGGTGGTCGCGGATCGCCGCCAGCAGGTCGTCGCGGCGCGCGCTGACCGGCAGCGCCGGCGGATAGGTGATCTTCGGGACCGCCTCGCGGCGGCGCTGCGCCCGCTGTGCGGCCGTCGCGAAGTCGCGATCCAGCCGCGCCAGCGCGGCCTCGTCCTCGGGATGGCGGTGCGCACGCTCCAGCCGCCGGCCGAGCCGGTGCTCGTCGACCAGCGTCAGCTCCTCCAGGCGGGTTCTGAGCTCGGCGAGCGGCACGCCCGCGAGGATAGAGATGGGAATCAGTCACTCCGGTCCCCCGGATCGCCGGTCGCCGAGCTCGCCGGTGACGGCCGCGCGGCCAATGGCACCTGGACGTTGGCCCTCAACGTCCAGGTGCCGCCCATCGCTGATCGGGGGTCGGACGACATAAGCGGGCGGTATGCGCGAGGCTGAGGCCGTGCTCGCGTGGAGCCAGCCATGACGTCACCCGAGCCCGGCACGGCGCTCGACCGCCGCGCGCTCAACCGTGCGCTCCTCGCCCGTCAGTGGCTGCTGGAGCCGCGGCGGGCCTCCGCGCTGGAGGCGATCCAGCAGCTCGTCGGGCTCCAGGCCCAGGACGTCAAGGCGCCGTACTTCCAGCTCTGGGCGCGACTTGCGGACTTCGATCCGCAGGAGCTGTCGGCGCTGCTCGAATCGCGCACCGCGGTCCGGATCGTCCTGATGCGCGGGACAATCCACTTGGTTGCCGCGCGTGACGCGCTCCTGCTGCGCCCACTCGTGGACCCCATAATCAACCGCGCTACCGACGCGAACTGGGGGGTCCCGGGCGTCGATCGCGCCGCGCTGGCGGCGGCCGGCCGCGAGCTGGTCGAAGCGCAGCCGCGCACCTTCGCGCAGCTCGGCGCGTTGCTGGCCGAGCGTTTCCCGGATGCCGATCCGCGCTCGCTGGCCCAGCAGATCCGGGCCCTCGTGCCGCTGGTCCAGGTCCCTCCGCGCGGGCTCTGGGGCCGCAGCGGCGCGCCCGCGCACACGTCGGTCGAGGCATGGTTAGGCGGGACGGCGCCGGAGGGCGGGGAGGGCCCGTTGAACGCGCTGGCCGAGGTCGTGCGCCGCTACCTCGGCGCCTTCGGGCCGGCCAGCGTGCAGGACATGCAGAAGTGGTCGGGCCTTGCGCGCCTGCGCCCGGCCTTCGAGGATGCCCGCGACGAGTTGGTGTCCTTCTCCGACGCGGTGACCGGCCGCGAGCTCTTTGACCTGCCCGATGCGCCGCGCCCGCCGGCTGACACGCCCGTGCCGCCACGCCTGGTCGGGCCGTTCGACAACCTCGTCCTGTCGCACGCCGATGGGACACGTGTGCTCCCAGCCGAGTACAAGGCCAGGGTCATGACCCAGAACGGCCTGATCGCCGGGATGGTGCTGATCGACGGATTCGTCGCCGGCAACTGGCGGATCAAGACCACCAAACAACACGCGCTGCTGACGATCGCCTCGTTCAGCGGCAAGGCCTACAAGAAGGCCGACGCAGACGCGCTGACCCGCGAAGGTCTGCGCCTGCTGCGCTTCGCCGCGCCCGACGCGGCGGCGGCCGACGTCGCCTTCAGCGCCGGTTGAGCACGATCACGCGGGCGCCCGCCGACGGGATCATCGTCACGTTGCGGTGCACCGCGCGCTCGGGCTCGGGATCGACGTAGGTGATGTCCAGCCGCCGCGCCATCGTCTCCAGCACCACGCGCTGCTCGGCCATCGCCAGCGCCGCGCCGAGGCAGCGCCGGATGCCGCCGCCGAAGGGGATCCACGTGTAGGTGCCGGGCTTGTTGTCGTCCCAGCGCTCCGGACGGAACCCGAACGGATCCGGGTAGACGTCCTCGCGGTGGTGGATCAGCAGGATGCTCATCGTCACCGGCGTGTCGGCGGGTACGGCGTATTCGCCCAGGCGCCATGGAACCTTGACGCGGCGGCCGATGATCGGGATGACCGGCCGCGAGCGCATGCCCTCGGTGATCGTCGTCTCGACCACGCGTGCCGACAGCGCCTCGTCGCCGCCGCGGACACCGTCGCGCAAGCGATCGTGGGCGGCGGGCGTGCGGACCAGCCGCTCCCAGATCCACGCCAGCTGGTTGGCGGTCGTCTCATGGCCGGCGAGCACGAGCGTCAGCAGCTCGTCGCGCAGCTCGCGGTCGCTGAGCTCCTCGCCCTCCTCGGTCCGCGCCAGCAACAGCAAGGACAAGATGTCGCGACGATCTTGCAGGTCGGTGGCCCGCCGGCGGTCGCGGATCACCTGGTAGGTCGGACGGTCGAGGATGTCGAGGCCGAACTTGGTGATGCCGACCGGCTCGTCGCGACCGATGTTCATCAACTCGGCGAGCTGCGCGGTCTTCCACGTCGACGCCTGCACCAAGCCGCGGACGGCGCGGCGCAGCCCATGCTCAGGCGTCCCGCGCTCGGGCTTGCCGTCGATGCCGAAAATCCCGGCCATGATCACGTCGAGCGTGATCGCCTGCATTCGCGGCGCCAGCGCGATCGGCGTGTTGAGCGCCCAGCCGTTGATCTCGCGGTTGGTGGCCTCGACGATCATCTCCTCGTAGCGCGCGATCGCCTCGCCGTGAAACGGCGGCAGCAGCAGCTTGCGCTGACGCAGATGGCGCGGCCCGATCGCGGTCAGGACCGAGTTGGGGCCGACGATCGGCCGCAGCGGCGACTCGCCGGTCAGCGAGGGCGCCTGGTCGGGCTTGGCGGTAAAGAGCGACTGGACGTGATCGGGATGCGAGGTGATCACCGGATCGCCGTCCACAATGCCTTGCATCCGAAAGACCTCACCGAGGCGGCGGCGCGCGCCAAAGACGAACTCGATCTGACGCTGGTTGAAGCGCAGCAGCTGGATGGGGCGGGGGAGGTCGATCAGCGGCGGGGCAGGCAGCGTCGCTGCCTCGGCCGCATCGAGCGGACCGGCAGGCGATGGTGGCGCGGTGCCGATCAGCGGCGCGACGATGGCAGAGGCTTCGGGAGCGAGGCTCATGACATCGCTCAGTGTGACATCGATCGGTGTCGCATCTGTGCGGTGACGCACCCTTCTGACCATCCGGTGAGAAGCCATACGGCAAGATGATGCGCCCGTGTCTCGCTCGCTCGCAACGTCTCCGCCCACCAGCCGCCGGCGCGAGCGCCTGTCGGCCGCGGAGGCGCGTCGCGTCGCGCTCGCCGCCCAGGGCTTCGCCGACGCGCCCATGACCCGTGCCGTCGACACGCGCGCGTTGCGCAGCCGCGTGATCGACCGCGTCGGCCTGATCCAGATCGACTCGGTCAACGTGCTGCAGCGTGCCCACTACCTGCCGACGTTCAGCCGGCTGGGGGAGTACGACACCGGGCTCCTAGACAAGTTGTCGCACTACGCCCCGCGGCGGCTGTTCGAGTACTGGGGCCACGAGGCGTCGCTGATCCCGGTCGAGCTGCACCCGCATCTGCGCTGGCGGATGCGGCGCGCGCACGATGACGCGTGGGGCGGGATGCGCCGCATTGCGACCGAGCGCCCGGAGCTCGTGGCCGCCGTGTTGGAGGACTTGCGTGGGCGCGGGCCGCTGACCGCCTCCCAGCTGGCCGAGCACGACGAGCCGCGCGCGCCTAAGGGACCGTGGTGGGATTGGTCGGACGTCAAGCGCGCGTTGGAATTCCTGTTCTGGAGCGGGGAGATCACGAGCGCGCGACGGCGGCGCTTCGAGCGGATCTATGACATTCCCGAGCGCGTGATCCCGGCCGACGTGCTCGCGGTCCCGACGCCCGACGACGACGTCGCCCAGCGGGAGCTGATCCGCGTCGCCGCGCGGTCGATGGGGATCGCCACCGAGCCCGACCTGCGCGACTACTTCCGGCTGCCCAGCGCGGAATCCAAGCTGCGCGTGGCCGAGCTGGTCGAGGCGGGGGAGCTGCTGCCGGTCGCCGTGGAGGGGTGGACCGCGCCCGCGTATCTGGCGCCAGGTGCCCGCGTCCCGCGGCGGGTCGACGCCCGCGCGCTCGTCGGGCCGTTCGACTCGCTGATCTGGGAACGCCCGCGCGTCGAGCGCCTCTTCGGCTTCCGCTACCGGATTGAGATCTACGTGCCCAAGGAGCAGCGGGTGCACGGCTACTACGTGCTGCCGCTGCTGCTCGGCGACGAGCTCGTCGCGCGCGTGGACCTCAAGAGCGACCGCGCCGCGGGTGCGCTGCTCGTCCAAGCGGCCCACGCTGAGCCCGGCGTGCGCGCGAGTGTCCCGGACATCACCGAGGCGCTGGCGATCGAGCTGCGCCGGATGGCGGGCTGGCTGGGACTTGACGACGTCGTCGACGTGGGGGCGGGCGACCTATCGCCGGCGTTGCGTGTGGCGCTGACCTAGCGGTCGGAAGCCAGCAGCTCCATCAACAACCCGTCGTGCCAGCCTTCGCCCCTGGTGTCGCGCTCGTACTCGCGCATCGTGCCGACCGGGCGGAAGCCGACCTTGGTGTAGGCCTTGATGGCGGCGTGGTTGGCGGTCGCCGGGTCGATGATGACGCGATGGTGTCCACGTTGATCGATCAGATGGTCGACCACACGGCGGACCACCTCGGTGCCGATGCCACGGCCATGCAGCTCGGGGTCGAGGAAGAGGTCGATCGACGCATGCCGGTACTTCGGCTCCGTCTCTTCAGAGAACTGGATCAGCCCGCCGACGCGGCCGTCGACGAGGATCGTCAGGCGGACCACCTCGGGCTCGTCGGTCAGCGGGAAGCCGGGGTCCGGCGCGTCCCACCAACGCGCGACCTCCGGCGTGGTGTGGATGCGCAGCAGCTCCGCGGCGTCTTCGGGCGCAAGCGGGCGCAGTTGCAGGTCCTCGTCACCCATCGCTTAGGCCGTCACGGCCGGAACCAGCTCGCGACCGATCAGCTCGACGGTCGCCAGGTCGCGATGGGCCAGGTGCTGGAGGAAGATCCGCGAGACGCCGGCCGCCTCGTACTCGCGCAGGCGCGCAGCAGCCTCCTCGACGCTGCCGATAATCCAGGTCTCCGGGTCGGCGTCGGCCGGGGTGCTGCCGATCGTCGCCGTCGTCATGACCGAGAACGGGATCGGGTCGCGGCCGGCGGCAGCGCAGGCGGCGTCGATGCGCGCCTTGCGCTCGCCGATCTCGGCGAGCGTGGGCATCACGGTGTTGTACTCGTCGGCGTAGCGAGCGGCCAGCCGCGCGGCGCGCGGTCCGGCGGCGCCACCCATAATCAGCGGCGGGTGCGGACGCTGCACGGGCTTGGGCTGGGCGTCGAGGTCGGTCAAGGTGTAGTGCTTGCCGCTGAAGGAGAACGGCCCGTCGCCCCAGTGCCCATCGTGGATGATCTCCAACTGCTCCTCCAGGACGTCCATCCGCTCGGCCATCGCGTGAAACGGGAAGCCGTAGGCGGTGTGCTCGACCTCCGACCAGCCGGTGCCCAGGCCGAGCTCGATGCGCCCGCCGGAGACGTGGTCGGCGGTCGTGGCGAGCTTGCCGAGCACCGACGGATGACGAAACGAGGTGGGCGAGACCATCGTGCCGAGGCGCAGCGTGCTCGTGCGCGCGGCGAGCGCGTTGATGGTGCCCCAGGCATCCAGCGCGCCGCGCTCGTGGTCGCCGTTGACCGACAGGTAATGGTCGGAGCGAAACAGCGCCTCGACCCCCGACGTCTCGCAGGTCTCGGCCAGGGCGATCCAGTCGTCCCAACTGACGTCCTCCTGACCCTCGATCATCAACGCGATCCGCATGGGTCACGTCATACCCGATCGCGCCGGCGTCACGTGAGCGATGAGTTTGGCGCGCGCCGCCGGTCCATGATGCGACCGCAAACGGAAAACGGAGCAGCACACGATGCGCAAGTTGATTATCACGGAGTTCATCTCGCTGGACGGCGTCATGGAGGCGCCGGGCGGCGAGCCGGGGTATGCCCACACGGGGTGGGTCAACCCGCTGTACAGCGACGAGCTTGGTGCCTACAAGTTCGAGGAGCAGAACGGCGCCGACATCCTGTTGCTCGGTCGCCTGACCTACGAGAGCTTCTATGGCGCCTGGCCACACCGCGAAGGCCCGATGGCCGACAAGATCAACACGATGGCCAAGTACGTGGCGTCGTCAAGCGCTGTCGAGTCTCACGACTGGCAGGACGTGACGGTCATCGGTGACGATGTCCTCGGCCGCGTCGCCGCGCTCAAGAAGGAGGAGGGTGGCCCGATCATCGTCGCCGGGAGCCGGACGCTCGGGCTATCGCTGTTGGCTGCCGGGCTCGTCGATCAGATCAACCTGCAGGTCTTCCCGATCATCCTTGGCAGCGGGGCACGGTTCTACCCGGAGTCGCCGGACCCGCTGGCGCTCGAGTTGGTGTCCTCGCGCGAGGTGACCAACGGCGTGATGCTGCAGAGCTACCGACCGGTGGCCAGCTGAATCATGGTGTGACCCGCTCGTCCGACGCGCTGAGTTGCGGTGCGCCGGACGAGCGGTGAAGATGGCGCGCGTGCTTGCACGACCGCTGCCGCGCAATGGGGTCCGACCGCTGTCGTTGTTGGTGGTGATGCTTGCGCTGCTGGGCGTGGCCGCGGCGCCGCCGGCGGGCGCGGCCGGGTCAGGGACCTCGGACGCGGTGAAGGTTGACCTGACAAGCCTCGTCGGGCAGCTGTCGGGCTCCTCGCCGTCGCGTGCGCAGGTGCACGCGGCCAAGGCCAAGCTGATCGCCATGGCCTATGCCGACACCGTCGGCGGCATCTCGGCCGCACGCGTGATCAGTGGCCTCGACTGCATCTCGCTGAACGTCCAGAAGGCACGCGGCACGTCCATGCCCAGCACCATCCGCGCCCGCTTCGCTGATGCCGGCAGGTGCCGTGCTGCGCTGGCCAAGCTCGCGACCGCCGGCGACGCCAGAGGGCTAGCCACGGATCTGGCACGCGTCGGGGCAACCCTGAAGACGATTGGCGCCAAGGCCGTCGCCGGCAAGGCGTTCGGCGCCAAGGCCACGGCGCTGCGCAAGACGCAGTCGGCGATCGTCGCGCGCCGCTTCTCGGCCGAGACGCTGCACGGCGTGCCCTTCAGCCAGGTCTACGACGACATCGAGTGCATCGACGTGAAGATCGAGGCGGGACGCGCCAGCGGCGCGGCCTCCTGTGCCAAGCGCCTGCTTCGCCGCTCCAAGAGCCTGGCGCCGGCCAAGCCGTCCGTGACCTTCGGCAGCGACCTGACCGGCACGGCCGTGACCCTGCCCGACCGCTTCGCGCCCGAGGACACGGAGTTCTGGACCAGCGCACAAACGGTCCCCGCCGCGGGCATGGTCACCGAGTTCCGGCTGAAGACCGGCGACAGCCCGGTCGACCTGCCACTGCGCTTCTCAGTCGTCCGGCCGCGAGGCGACGGCACGGTCGTGGTCATCACCACGACCAACCCGATCTCCCCACTCAAGGCCCACGACGCCGGCGTCCACACCTACCCGACCAGCGGCCTCAGCTTCGTCTGCTGCAAGGTCCAGGCCGGCGACATCGTCACCGTCGACAACTCCGGCACGACGACACCGAACGCCTACGTCTGGTTCGCCGCCCGGTCAGGCATGACCACGTTCTCGCACACCTCCAGCGGCGACAGCCAGAACGCGGGCGTCGTTTGGTCGCCGATCACGCATGCTGGGTACGAGGTGTTGCTCCAGGTGGTGCTGCAACCGGAGTGAGCCGCGGAGGGTGCGATTGCTAGGGGCTGACACCCGCAGGCGCGTGCAGCACCCGGTGCTACACTTCTGCCGCGATGCCGACGAGTCGCAAGCGCCATTCGATCACCGAAACCGACGAGGTCGCCTCGGTGCTCGACCGCGTACGGGCCGAGACCGGGGGGACACTCGACCTTCCTGAGCTCGTCCGGCTTGGCGGCGAGGCCAAGTTGCGTGAGCTCAGCGCGGCACGCGCCGCCGACCAACGCCGGCTGGTGCTGCGCCAGCGGTTCGCTGAGCGAACCGCCAACGCCGAAGGCATTGACATCGACGCGCTACGCGAGGTCCACGAGCAGGGCTGGACCGGTGGCTGACCCGGGCTTCGGCGGCCCGATGATCCTTGACAACTCGGCATGGGCGAGATTGCTGGGCGGTCGAGTTCCCGCAAGCGTCGCGCGGCGCTGGGAACAGGCACTTGCTCGCGACGAGGTGCTGGTTTGTGACCCGTTTCGCATGGAGGCTCTGTATTCGGCGCGTGATGCCAAGGACTACGTGTCGTTGGCCGAGGAGCTCGACGCGCTGGGCCAAGCGCCCTGCGATCGCGCCGTCTGGCAGATCGCGGAGAGCGCCCAAAGCACTTTGGCATCCGATCGCCGGGTATCGCATCGCATCAAGCCCGTCGATCTCTTGATCGCGGCGGCAGCGCATCACTACGGAGTTGGCGTCCTGCACTACGACCACGACTTCGACACTCTCGCTACACACGCGGGACTGTCCTTCGACAGTCGCTGGCTTGCCAAGCGCGGGACGCTGAGCTGATCTCCTGCATCAAGTCGCGCGTGACGTCCCTTCGTTTCCTAGTTGTCATAACGCTGATTAGCGGGCATTGATGATCAGGCAATTGCGTCGAGCGCATCGACGAGCGCGAGCAGATCGCGGACATGCAGGACGTCGCCCGGCGGCAGCGATAGGCGCTTGCAAGCCATCAGGAAGATCCGCGAGTCGGGCTTCTCGATGCCGGCAGCTCAGCCGCCCAGCCCGCCAGCGCAGCCTGGATGCGCTGCGCGACCGGAGCGAACGGCCACAGTGTGTCGTCGAGGTCGAGCGTGATCGCACGGATGGGACCTTGGTGGCGCATCGTGGCTCCCCACCATAGGCTCCGCTCCATGAACGACGTCACGCTGACCCACATCGGCGGCCCCACCCTCCTGATCGAGGTCGGCGGCTGGCGGATCCTCACCGATCCGACCTTCGACGCGCCCGGCAAGCGCTACTTCTTCGGCTGGGGCACGATGTCGCGCAAGCTGGACGGGCCGGCGATCGCCGCCGACCAACTCGGCACGATCGATGCCGTGCTGATCAGCCACGACCACCACGGCGACAACCTTGACCCCGCCGGCCGCGCGCTGCTGCCCAAGCTCGGCACGATCGTGACGACCGTCCCGGGCGCCAAGCGCCTGGCCGACAGCGGTCCGACGCGTGGCCTGGCGGCCTGGGACACGACGCGCCTGGAGGCGCCGGGCAAGCCTTCAATCGAGATCACCGCGACGCCCTGCCGCCACGGCCCGCCCGGCAGCCACCCGATCGTCGGCGAGGTCATCGGCTTCGCACTGAAGTGGGACGGCCAAGAGCACGGCGTGCTCTGGATCTCGGGCGACACGGTGCTCTATGACGGCGTCCGCGAGGTCGCCCAACGCCTCACGGTCGACACCGCGATCCTGCATCTCGGCGGCGTGAAGTTCCCGGTCTCGGGCCCACTCCGCTACACGATGACGGCCAAGGAAGCGATCGAGCTCGTCGGGCTGATCAAGCCCCGCGCCGCGATCCCGATTCACTACGAGGGCTGGAAGCACTTCCGCCAGGGGCGCAGCGCGATCGAGGGCGAGCTGGCGACGGCGCCCGCCGATATCGGGTCGCTCTTTCACTGGCTGCCGATCGGCGAGCCGGTGCAAGACCCCGCAACGCCCTGACGTCAAGAGCCGCTGGGCACATGTAGGCCATTCAGCTTGCCCTCGATCTTGTCGATCAAGGGGGTATGTCCTCGGTCACGCGACCGCCTGTCAAGCGGGTCGGCCACAAGGGCGCCGGGCAGCTGGCGCCCGGCAACACCGCGGCGAGCTTCGAAGCCGCGCTCGCCACGGGCGTGGACGTCATCGAGTTCGATGTGATTCGCCACCGCGGCCGGCTGGTCCTGGCCCACTCGCGCTGGGAGGCGCAGCGCCACCAGCCGCTCGACCTCCCGACCGGCCTCGCGCATTTGACCGACGCGCGCTTCGGCCACGTCACCTTCAACGTCGACCTCAAGCGCCCCGGCTACGAGGCCCAGGCGCTGCAGGCGCTGCGCGTCGCCGGCCTGCTCGACCGCTGCCTGATCTCCAGCCAGTTCGCCCGCTCCCTGGATCGCGTGCGCCGGATCGATCCGAGCGTGCGTGTCGGCATCAGCGTCGGCGGCTGGATGTCACGCCGCCGCCATCGCTGGAACCGGCGCGTCGAGCAGCGCCTCGTCGCGGCGATCGAGTCCGGCCGCTTCGACTGCCTCATGGCCCACCATCGCCTGGTCAACACCGACTTTGTGACGCGCATGACCGCCTGCGGCGGCGAGGTCTACGCGTGGACCGTCGACTCCCGGATCCTTATGGAGCGTCTCCTGCTCACCGGCGTCGCGGGCATCACGACCAACGACCCGCGGCTGTTCCTGCCGGCGAGTCTCGCGCCAGCGCCCATCAGCCGGTAACCCCCGACGGCGCGCCGCCCGCGTCGGCGAACGGCTCGTCGCGCGCCCGCACCGCCGCCCGGAACCCCTCGCTTGCCGCCTGCTGCTGGAAGGCGTAGCCCTCAGCCGTGTGGCGGGCGATACCGTCAAAGACGGTGCCCAGCAGTTGCGTCGCCGGCAGCCCCTGCGCGACGGTCTGCTGGTTGATCAAGAGCTTCATCATCTGCAGCTGGTTGAGCGGCATCCGCGCGATCCGGGCCGCCAGCGCGTCGGCGCGCGCGTCGAGCTGATCGGCCGGGGGCGCCTCGATCGCCAGCCCCCACTCCAGCGCCTCGGCGCCCGAGAGGCAGTCGCCGGTGAACAGGAGCCGCTTGGCGCGCTGCGGACCGAGCCGCGCCGCCCACAGCGACGTTGTCGGCGAGCCCCACACGCGCGCGGGCGGGTAACCGATCTTGGCATCCTCGGCGATCACCAACAGGTCGCTGCACAGCGCGAGGTCGGTCCCGCCCGCCACGCAGAAGCCGTGGACCTTGCAGACCACCGGCGTCGTGCACGCAAACAGCGACATGAACGCGCGGACGTTGCGCGACATCATCGCGTGGTCGACCATCGGGTCCCACGTGCCGCGCGGGTCGTGGTTGGCGGCCATGACGCTGGGATCCAGCGGCGAGCCGGCGCGTGCGTCGCTCTCGCCCTCCCCCGCGAGCCCGAGCCCCACGGCCGAGTCGACGAGGTCATAGCCACCGCAGAAGCCCTTGCCGTTGCCGGCGAGCAAGATCACGTGCACGCCCGGGTCGAGGTCGGCGCGCTCGACGCACGCGGCCAGCTCGTCGATAAGGCCGCGTGTCAGGCCGTTGCCGCGCTCGGGACGGTTCAGCGTGATCCTGGCGATCCGCTCGCCGACCTCGTAGGTGATCGTCTGCATGCCGCACTTCTACCGGTAGGAGCGGGGAAGGCGCGCGAAACCGTCTGGAGCGTCGCCTACGCTCCGTCGCCCGCATGATGCCCGTCGCCGCCCTCACCGATCGCCATCCACTGCTCGCCCATCATCCAATCGGGGCCTCGACCGGCTTGTTCGTCGACGAGCGCGGCGACTGGCCCCTGCTGACCGAGCGCGCGACCGCCCTCTCCCCCTTCACCGCCGAGCTCGCGGCGCTCTCAGAGACCGAGCTCCCGGGCCTGGCGGCCTATTTGTCCCACGACGCGTCGCTGCCTTTCCACTACCTCAGCGTGCACGCGCCGTCCAAGGACCTGCGGATGGCCGAGGCCAAGCTCGTCGACACGCTCGCGCGGTTGCCCGCGCAGGTCGACGCGATCGTCGTGCACCCCGACGTCATCGACGATCCCACCGAGTACCGCCGGCTCGGGTCCCGGCTCGTGCTGGAGAACATGGACTCCCGCAAGGGCGACGGGCGCACGGCCGATGAGCTCGCGCCCTACTTTGCGGCGCTCCCGGCCGCCGGGCTCTGCCTTGACGTCGCCCATGCGTCCGACGTCGACCCGTCGTTGCAGGGTGCTCACGAGCTGCTCGATCGCTACGCCTGCCGGCTGCGCCATCTCCACGTCAGCTCGCTGGACGCCGACGGCCACCACGTCTCCTTGCGCGACGACGACGAGGAGGCCTTCCGGCCGATCCTTCGCCGCTGCCGCGACGTGCCGTGGATCCTGGAAGCGCCGCTGGCGCCTTGAGCGCCTCGCCGTCTGCGCTGGAGCGCCTCGCCGCCCATAGCGTGGACGGGCTGCCGCACCTGCTCGCCGCACGGGCGCGGACCGACGTCGAGGTGCAGCGCCTCCGCGCGCGCCTGGCCAGCGTCGACCTCGACGCAGACGTCGCAGTCGTCCTCTTTGGCTCGTGGGGCCGCCGCGAGCTGACCGAGCACTCCGACGACGACTGGCTGCTGCTCGTTGACGGCCCGTTGCGCGACGGGCTGAGGACCGACGTCGAGGAGGTCCGCTCGCTGCTGGGCACCGGCGACCGCCGTCCGGGCACGCAGGGCGCTTTCGCCACGGTCAGCTCCGCACGCGATCTCGTGCAGCACATCGGGCTGGAGGAAGACGACAACCGCAACCTGACCCAGAGAATGCTGCTGATGCTCGAGTCGGTCGCGGTCGTCGGCTCCGACGTCCACCGCCGCTGCACCGAGCAGGTGCTCGACCGCTATCTGGCCGAGGGTCGCAGCGACCACCGGCCACCGCGGTTCTTCCTCAACGACGTCATGCGCTACTGGCGCACGATCGCCGTCGACTTCGCCGGCAAGCACAAGGAAGACGAGCGCAAGTGGGGCCTGCGCAACGCCAAGCTGCGCACGTCACGCAAGATGCTCTTCGCGGGCGGGCTGCTCCCGATCCTGCGCTGCCACGCGCTGCGCGGCGCCGACGTCCGGCCGTTTCTCGCCCAGCAGCTGGCGCTACCGGCCAGCGATCGTGTCGCCGATGCCTTCCTGAGCGCCGATCAGGTCGATGCGGGCGTCCGCTGCCTTGGCGCCTATGACCGCTGGATCGGCATGGTCGGCGACGCCACCACGCGCGAGGAGCTCGCCGGCCTGGATCGCGCCTCGGCGCGGGACTCGGCAACGTTCATCGAGGTCCGCCGCCTGGCGGCGGAGTTCCAGAACGGGCTGCTGGCCCTGCTGTTTGAGACCTCGCTGGCCCCGGCGGTCCGCGAGTACGCGATCTTCTAGACAGAGCGCCAGCTACGATCGAGGCGTGCCTGATCGCCTGTACTTCACGGAATCCGACGAGGCGAACGCGCTGATCGCCGCGGATCCGTTCGCCCTGCTCGTGGGCTTCGTGCTCGACCAGCAGGTCACCGTCCAGAAGGCGTTCTGCGGCCCGCTGGCGATCAAGGAGCGGCTCGGCGCCTTCGACGCGGCCACGCTCGCCGACGCCGATCTCGACACGGTCTTTCGTGAGAAGCCGGCCGTCCACCGCTACCCCGGCGCGATGGCCCAGCGGGTCCACGACCTCGCCGTCTTCGTCCGCGACACCTACGACGGCGACGCCGCGCGGGTCTGGACCGACGCTGCCAACGCCGCCGAGCTGCGCGCCAACCTGGCGGCGCTACCCGGCTTTGGCGAGATGAAGGTCAAGTCGATGAGCGCAGTGTTGGCCAAGCGCTACAACATCGCGGTCGCCCAGGAGCTCGTGCCGTGGCATCCGACGCTCGGCGATGTGGACTCCGCCCAGGCGCTGACCGACTACCAGGCGGCCAAGCGCATCCACAAGGCGGAGTGGACCAAGTCCAAGGCACCCGCCTGATGCGGGTCGCGACGCATCCCGGCAACTTCCACGCCGACGACGCCTTCGCGGTCGCGACGCTGCGCCTCGCGCATGGCGACGGCGTCGAGGTCATCCGTACGCGCGACGAGGCGCTGCAGGCCGCGGCCGACGTGCGCGTCGACGTTGGCGGGCGCTCAGACCCCGAGACCGGCGACTTCGACCACCATCAGAAGGGCGGCGCGGGCGAGCGCGCCAACGGCATCCGCTACGCGAGCTTCGGGTTGGTGTGGCGCGCGTTCGGCGTGCAGGTCGCCGGCAGCGAGGCCGCGGCCGCGGCGATCGACGAGCGCCTCGTCCAGGGTGTTGACGCCAACGACACCGGCCAGACGATCGCCCAAGCACTCGTCGGCGACGTCCGCGCGATGAGCGTCAGCGGCGTCATCGCGGGGCTCAACCCGTCTTGGGACGAGGAGCTGACGCCGGAGCAGGAAGACGCACGCTTCGAGGAGGCCGTCGCGCTCGCGACCCGGATCCTTGAGCGTGAGGTCGCGGGCGCCGCGGCGTATGACCGCGCGCGCCAGCTCGTGCTCGACGCGATCGCCCGCGCCGAGGATCCGCGCGTCATCGAGCTGGACCGCAACATGCCGTGGCGCGAGGCCGTCCTTGCCGGCGCGCCCGAGGCCCTCTACGTCATCTACCCCAAGTCCGACGGCTGGGGGCTACAGGCGGTGCCGACGGCGCCGGGCTCGTTCGAGAACCGCCGCAGCCTGCCCTCCGAATGGGGCGGCCTGCGCAGCGACGAGCTGGCCGCGGCCACGGGCGTCAAGGACGCCGTCTTCGCGCACGTCGCCGGCTTCTACGCCGCGGCCGGCTCGCGCGATGGCATCACCGAGCTTGCACGGCTGGCGATGGCGCGGGGCTAGCGCTGCGCTACCGAACGGCGCGCCGGAACAGCAGGAAGCACGCCACGGCGACGACCGCTGCGAGGAAGAACAAGCCGGAGCCGATGACGCCGGCGATCGCGAGAACTAGTGCGACGACGGCGACGACCGCGGCCCCACCGCCTACGGCGACGAGGGAGAACGCGCGCGACTCGCGCTGACGACGGGAGAGGTTGTTGCCCATGGCTTCTCGATGATAGGCCGTGTGGCCTACGCCGAGCGCAGGAACGTCAACACGGCGAGCACGCGGCGGTGGTCGTCGTTGGTCGCCGGCAAGTCGAGCTTGCCGAAGATGTTGGTGACATGCTTCTCGACGGCGCCGGGCGTGACGACCATGTGGCGGGCGATCGCCGCGTTGGTGCGCCCCTCGGCCATCAGCTCCAGCACCTCGCGCTCACGCGGGGTCAGCGAGGCGAGCGCGTCGTCGCCCGCGCCGCCGGTGCGCTGGCGCACGAGCTCGGAGACGACCTCGCGATCCAGCGCGGTCCCGCCGCTGGCCACGCGCTGCACGGCGTCCATGAACGAGCGGACCTCGCCGACGCGCTCCTTGAGCAGGTAGCCGACCCCGCCCTCGCCGGACTCCAGCAGCTCGGCGGTGTAGATCGGCTCGACGTACTGGCTCAAGATGAGGATGTTGAGGCCAGGCTGGCGGCGGCGTGCCTCGATCGCTGCGCGCAACCCCTCATCGGTGAACGTCGGCGGCAGGCGGACATCGACAACGGCGAGGTCGGGCTTGTGGCCCGCGACGATCCGCAGCAGCCCGTCGGCGTCCTCGGCCTGGGCGACGACGTCGACGTCGTGCTCGCGCAGCAAAGCGACGATGCCCTCGCGCAGCAGCGCGAGGTCTTCCACGATCACCGCCCGCATGGAAGCTCCGCGTAGACCGTCGTCCCCGCGCCCTCGATGCTCAAGATCGTCAGCGTGCCGTCCAGCGCCTCAACTCGGTGGCGTAGGCCCGTCAGCCCGCTGCCGTCGGCGTCGGCACCGCCAGGCCCCTCGTCGACGATCTCGATCATCAGCCGCCCATCCTGCTCCCCGAGCCGGACGACAGCGGCCGCGCCGGCGGCGTGCTTGGCGACGTTGGTCAGGCCTTCGGCGACCACGAAGTAGGCGGCGGTCTCCACGACGGGCAGCGGCCGCGCCTTGAGCTCTTGGGCCTCGACGGTGACGGGCGTCGCCGCGCGGCGACCGAGCGCCTCGACCGCGGCGGCCAGCCCGCGGTCGGCCAGGACCGGCGGGGCGATCCCCCGCGCCAGATCGCGCAGCTCGCCGATCGCGGCGCTCGCCTCCTCACGTGCGCGACGAACGAGCTCGGCCTCCTCGGGACGGTCGCGCAGCCGCTCCTCGGTCCGGCCGAGCAGGAGACTCAGGGCCACCAGGCGCGCTTGGGCGCCGTCGTGGAGGTCGCGCTCGATGCGGCGCAGCTCGGCGGCCTGCACGTCCAGCGCGCCGCGGCGCGTCCGGGTCAGCTCGCCGACGCGCTCGGCCAGCTGCGCCTCGCGCTCACGACCGGGCAGACGGTCGGCGTAGATCACGAGCGCGTGAACAGCGACCGCGACGCCGAGGACCAGTAGCGGCCACAGCGGCCAGAAGCCACGCACGCCATCGGTGGTGAAGCCCCAGACGATCAGCAGGATCCCGCAGACCATCCCGGTGACCATGGAGTGCAGCGCCAGGCCGTGGCGGGCGCTGGCCGGCTGGCTGAGGCCGAAGCGGATGATCGCGTGGACGGCGACGGGCACGGCGAGGCCCAGCCAGACCCACGCGGCCCAGTAGTAGCCGCCGCCGGTGACCGCCCAGACGATCGTGGCGACCAGGCCGGCGAGCGCCGACAGCGCGATGTGCAGCGGCAGCGCGTTGGCGGGCGGCTGATCGTCGGGCACCGGGCTAGGCGCGTCGATGGGGAGCTGGGTGGGTGCGGTGTCGGCGTCCACGACGAGGCCATGATCGCAATCTGCGCGGCGATCGTGACGGGGGCAGTCCCCCGGGCCGCGCTACGGTCGGCTGGTCAATGCCTCGTCCGTGGCCCACCACGCCGCCCACCGCGGCACACCGCGCCGCCTACGCCGACGCCAAGGTGATGTCCTACTGGCTCGACGATCTGCCCGCACGCCCAGACGCTCCGCCATTGGAGAGCACCGTCGAGGCCGATCTCTGCATCGTCGGCGGCGGCTTCACCGGGCTCTGGGCCGCGCTGCACGCCAAAGCTGATGACCCGGCGCGCGACGTCGTCGTACTGGAGGCCGATCGCGTCGGCGCGGGCGCGAGCGGGCGCAATGGCGGGTTCTTGGTGGCGTCGCTCACGCACGGGCTGGCCAACGGGCTGGCGCGCTTCCCAGACGAGATGGCGGCGCTCGAGCGGCTGGCCTTCGAGAACTTCGCGGAGCTGAAGGCCGATCTCGTCACCCACGGGATCGACGCACAGCTCGAGGAGACCGGCGAGCTCACGGCGCTGCTGGAGCCCCACGAGGTCGCGGGCGCCGAGGAGGAGGCGGCGCTGCTGCGCGCCTACGGCCACGAGGTCGAGGTGCTCGACGGTGCGGCGATGCGCGCCGAGGTCGACTCCCCCACCTACCTCGGAGGCGTCTGGGATCGCAGCGGCGCGGGCCTCGTCCACCCCGGCCGGCTGGTCGCGGGGCTGCGCGATGCGGCGCTGGCGCTCGGCGTCCGGATCCACGAGCACACGCCGGCGGTCGCACTGGCCAAGGCCGACCGCGGCGACAGCGTCACGGTCACGACCCCGGGCGGTGCGGTCCGGGCGCGGCGCGCCCTGCTGGCCACCAGCGCCTATCCCCCGCTGCTCGCCCGGCTCAAGCACTACGTCGTCGCCGTCTATGACTACGTGTTGGTCAGCGAGCCGCTGAGCGCCGAGCAGAAGGCGGCCATCGGCTGGCGAGGACGGCAAGGTGTCGGCGACGGCGGCAACCAGTTTCACTACTACCGCCTGACCGCTGATGACCGGATCCTCTGGGGCGGCTTTGACGCCGTCTACCGCCGCGGCGGCCCGGTCGGCGCGCACCTCGATGACCACGATCCGACCTTCGCGACGTTGTCACAGCACTTCTTCACGACCTTCCCGCAGCTGGAAGGGCTGCGGTTCACCCACCGCTGGGGCGGCGCGATCGACACCTGCTCACGCTTCTCGGTCTTCTTCGGCACCGCGCTCGGCGGCCGCGTCGCCTACGCGACCGGGTACACAGGCCTGGGCGTGGCGGCAACGCGCTTCGGCGCCCGTGTCGGCCTCGATCTCCTCGACGGCCGCACGACCGAGGCCACCACCTTGAACTACGTCCGCCGCAAGCCCGTCCCGTTCCCACCCGAACCGCTGCGCGCCGGCGTCATCGCGCTCACCCAGCGCGAGCTGGCCCGTGCGGACCGCAACGGCGGTCGGCGCGGACACTGGCTGCGAACGCTGGACCGGCTGGGTCTGGGCTTCGACAGCTGAGGCCCCGCGACGGTTGCGCGGTCACACGAGCGCGCGCAGGATCGCCGCGGTATGCGCGTCGGCGGGGAAGAATGCCTCGATCGACAGCTCCGAGAGCGTGATGTCCAGCGGCGTGCCGAAGGTCGTGACCGTCGACATGAAGGCCAACTCGCCGGACTCGTGGCGCAGGCGCAGCGGGACGACGATCTCGCCCGGGCCCGGCTGCGTTGCGGGCGCCCCGCCGTCGGGGTCGTCGCCCGGGTAGGCCTCCAACTCGGCCAGCAGCGAGCGCAGCTGCGGATCCTGCGTGACGCCGATCTCGCGCCGCAGCCGCCCGAGGACGTGCGCGCGCCACTCGGCAAGATTGGCGATCCGCGGCGCCACGCCCTCGGGATGCAGGGTCAGGCGCAGCGCATTGATCGGCGGCTCCAGCAGGTGAGCGGCGGCGCCGGCGGTGATGAGCGGCACACCCGCGTTGCCGTCGACCAGCTCCCAACGGCGATCGACCGCGACCGCCGGATAGGGCTCGTGGGCGGCCAGCAGCCGGCCGAGGACCTCGCGGACCTGCCCCATCTCCGCATCCTCCAGTGGCGTCTCGGGATAGGCGGGCGCATAGCCGGCGGCCAGCAGCAGCTCATTGCGCTCCCGCAGCGGCACGTCGAGGTGCTCGGCAAGCTTGACCACCATGTCGCGGCTCGGCTTAGAGCGACCGGTCTCAACGAAGCTCAAATGGCGTGTGGAGACCTCGGCCCCCAGCGCCAGCTCCATCTGGCTGAGGCGCCGCTGGTCGCGCCAGCGGCGCAGCAGCGGACCGACGCCGAGCGGCGGCGCCAGGGGTGACAGGACGGCGGTCGTGCTCACCCGAGCTACGGTAAGCGGCCGGGGTGCGCGGCGCCATGACCTCAGAGGTCATGGCCAGTCCTCCGCCAAACCGCTGGCACCCTGGCATTGGATCCCAACGTCAGGGTGCCATTCACGGCCCGCCACGCCTCAGTGGTTGCGCAACGCGTCGATCAACTCGTCCTTGTTCATGTCCGATCGGCCCTCGATGCCGATCTCGGCCGCGCGATCACGCAGATCGTCGACGGTCCAGTCCTCATAGGAGCCGGACTCGCCGCCCTTCTTGGAGACATTGGTGCCGCCAGCTTTGGCGTTGGCGATGCGCGCCGCCTTCTCCTTGGACGCGCCATCGTCGCGCAGGGCCTCGTAGGTCTTGTCGTCCTTGACGCTCGGGCCGGGGCTCTTTGATCCAGGCATGGCCATGGCCTACCCGGAATCCCCGGGCCCTCATGCCCGCCTGTGTCAGCCCTTGGCCGCTTGGGCTGCGGCGACGGCCAACTGGTCGGCGCGGTCGTTAAGTGCCTTGTGGGCGTGCTCGGCGCCGGTCTCGTGGCCCTTGACCCAATGCCAGCGCACGTCGGCGTGGCGGGCAATCTCCTCCTCCAGCGCCATGACCAAGTCCTGGTTTTTGACGGGCTGACCGGCGGCTGTCTTCCAGCCCTTCTTCTTCCAGCCATGGACCCACTTGGTCATGGAGTCCAGCAGCAACGTCGAGTCGGTCACGATGCAGACCGTCGAGCCCGGCGCCAGCGAGCGCAGGCCCTCCAGCGCCGCCGTGTACTCCATGCGGTTGTTGGTGGTGTGCCCCTCCCCACCGGACAGCTCGACCGGCTCGGTGCCGTCGGCGCCCACCACGATCGCCGCCCAGCCGCCTGGGCCAGGGTTGCCACTGCAGGCGCCGTCGGTCCACACCAGTGCCTCGCCCGGACGGGCCTGCACAGGCGTCTCGGGGGCGCGCGGCGCCTTGGGTCGGCGGCGACGGTACTGCGGTGCGGAAGGCGGCATCGGTCGGGAGCATAGGCTGCGGTCATGACCGACTCCGAGCGCCTGGGCACCCCCGCCGAGCCGTGGTTCGTCGTCAACGCGACCGAGACCACCTGGAAGGCCGCGCCCGGCTGGGGACGGTTCACGAAGTTCGAGCCGGAGGGCACGCGGTTTGCGGACTTCGGCATCAACATCCACGTCATCGGGCCCGGCGAGCGCTCGACGATGTACCACGGCGAGGACGGCCAGGAGGACTTCTTGGTGCTGTCGGGCAGCTGCACGCTCGTGATCGAGGGCGAGGAGCGGACGCTGTCGGCGTGGGACTTCCTGCACTGCCCGGCGTGCACGCGCCACACGTTCGCCAACGCCGGCGACGAGCCGTGCGCGATCCTGATGGTCGGCGCGCGCCGCGACGGCGCCGAGACCGACTGCGAGTACCCGGTGGAGCCTAAGGCCCAGCGGTTGGGCGCAGGCGTCAACGCCTACACCACAGATCCGGACGAGGCGTACGCAGGCACGCCGGACTCGGTCGATGAGCCCTACCGGGAGGGAACCCTGCCCGGAGCGTGAACCTCACGCCCCGGGCCGGTGATGTCCCTCTAGTGGGACCGCAGCGCGCCCCCGCAATGGGGGCAGGTGCTGCGGTGGCCATGGAGCTGCGCGTCCCAAAGACGCAGGCAGCTCCCACAGATCATGCGGATCATCGAGTGATCCTTTCTGTCGGCGCGGTCAGGCGCCGTGGCAGCGAGCGGGTGCTACAGCTGCTGAACGTTGACCGCGTTGGGGCCCTTGGGCCCGCTCTCAGCCTCGTAAGAGACCTTCGCGCCCTCGGGCAGCGAACGGAAGCCGTCGCTGTTGATCGCCGAGTGATGCACGAAGAGGTCCTTGCCCCCGTCGTCGGGGGTGATGAAGCCGAAGCCCTTCTCGTCGCTGAACCACTTCACGGTTCCGGTAGCCATTTCTGGTCCTCCACTGCTTGGTGCTCTGGTGCTACGCGGAGGATGCTTCTTGGCAACGACTGCGGACACACGGGCACTGCTTTGCCGAGGTCTCTCCTCGGCCTGTACGTAGCAGAGCCTAGCAGCACTGGACAGCGTGACCGCGACGGCTTCAGCGGCTACTCTTGATCGTCCGGTCGGGCTGCCCACTGGACCAGGGTCTTCCCTCGTGGTGGACCCAGCTTTGGCAACGCGCCGATCTTCGGATCGGCGGTCAGTCCGGGTGGTCTGGAGTGTGACGCCGCCCAGGCATACACACTCGTCCTGGGATGTTAGAAAACAGCGGTGGCCTCTGACCGGGCGGAGGCGCTCGGACCCACGGGTCCGGGCGCCGTCATCCGCCTTACGCCGCGCGAAGGAGCCGCAGGCGAGTTCGCGCCCGTGACCTCGCCTTCTGGGCGAGCGTCACGCTGCCTCGTAGGATGCGAGCTGGTGTCCCAGCCAATGATTGAGACGGTGGGGCTGCAACGCGAGTTCGGCGGCGGCCTCAAGGCAGTCCAAGGCATCGACCTCGCGGTCGCGCCCGGTGAGGTCTACGGCTTCCTCGGGCCCAACGGCGCGGGCAAGACGACGACGGTCCGGATGCTCGTCACGCTGCTGCGCCCCACGGGCGGGCACGCGACGATCGCCGGGTTCGATGTCGCCAGCCAGCCGGGCGAGGTGCGCCGACGGATCGGCGTGGCGCTGCAAGAGGCAGCCTTGGACCTGCTGATGACCGGCCGCGAGCTGATGGAGCTCCAGGCCACGCTGCACGGGATCCCGCGCCGCACGGTCGCCCCGCGCGCGGCGGAGCTGATCGAGCGCGTCGGGCTCTCACAGGCTGCCGAGCGCCGGGTCGCGACCTACTCGGGCGGCATGCGCCGGCGGCTGGACCTTGCGATGGCGCTGATCCACGAGCCCGAGGTGCTGTTCCTCGACGAGCCGACCACGGGCCTGGACCCGACGTCGCGCACGACGCTGTGGGACGAGGTCCGCCGGCTGCGCGACGAGGGCACGACCGTCTTTCTCACCACGCAGTACTTGGAGGAGGCCGATCAGCTGGCCGACCGCGTCGGGATCATCGACCACGGGCGGCTGGTCGCCGAAGGCACCCCGGCGGCGCTGAAGGCCGAGGTCGGCTCGCCGCACCTGGACATCACGCTGCTGGGCGATGGGCCGGATGCTGAGGCCGCGAGCCGCGCGGTCGCGCCGTTCGGACACCTCTGCGCGACGACGCCGGGCGCCCACGTCTCGCTGCGGGTCGCCGACGGGGCCGCGGCGATCGCGCCGGTCGTGCGCGCGCTGGACGAGGCAGGCTTCGCGGTCGAGGGCATCGAGCTCGTGCGCCCGACGCTCGACGATGTCTTTGCCGAGAAGACCGGGCACCGGCTGGAGGGCGCGGAGGTCGCGCCGCCGGAGGCCGAGTCCGAGCCTGAGGCCCCGGTACCCGCATGAGCACGGTGGCGTCGATCGCGATCCCGTCGATCGCCCTGGCCCGCCGGACGCTGCGCGGCGCGCTGCGCCGGCCGCAGTTCCTCGCGCCGCTGGTGATCATGCCCACGCTCTTTCTGGCGATCAACACCGGCGGACTGCACCGCACGACCGACCTGCCGGGCTTCCCCCACGTCGACGGCTTCCTGGACTTCCAGCTCGCCGGCGCGATCACCCAGTCGCTGCTGCTCGGCGGCGTGATGCAAGGGATCGCGACCGCGCTGGAGATCGAGGGCGGCTTCTTTGACCGGCTCGTCGCCTCCCCCATTCCGCGCGTGTCGATCGTGCTCGGCCGGATCCTGGCGGGCACGGTGATCGCAGCGGCGCAGATCGTCTGGTTCTTGGCCTTGGGGATGATCTTCGGCGTGTCGATCCACGGTGGCGTGCCGGGGATCCTGTTGGTGCTGGCGATCGGCTCGCTGGCAGGGACCGGCTTTGCGGCGCTCGGGGTGCTGATCGCGCTGCGAGCGCGCAACGCCTCGACGGTCCAGGGCATCTTCCCGCTGGTCTTCGTCATCCTGTTCGTCTCCAGCGCGTTCTTCCCGCTTGCGCTACTGCAGGCGCCGGCGAACTGGGTCGCCGAGTACAACCCGTTGAGCTACGTCGCCGACGGCATGCGCGATCCGATCATCGGCTCGATCTCGGCCACGCCGGTGATCGAGGGCTTCGCGGCTGCAGCGCTGCTGGTCGCCGGGTTCGTGGGGCTCGCGGTGCTCGCGCTGCGCGGAAGGCTGCGCGCGGCATGAGCGAGGCGATGATCAGCGCGCCGGCGCCCGGGCGCGCCTTCGAACAGGCGCCGCGCGGCATCCGCGTGTCGTTGCGCGTCATCGAGGCGCTCGTGCGCCGTGCGCTCAACGAGATCACGCGCGTGCCGGGCGCGGCGCTGCCGGGCGTGCTGGCGCCGACGATCTTTCTGGTCGGGCTGAGCGGCGCCTTCGGCGAGGCCGCACGCCTGCCGGGCTTCGACGCGACGGACTTCCGCACGTTCATCGTCCCTGTCGGCCTGCTGCAGGGCGCGGCGTTCACCGGTGCGGCCACGGGGGTCAACCTCGCGCGAGACATCGAGCGCGGCTGGTTTGACCGGCTGATGGTCTGCCCCGCACCGCGCACGACGATCCTGCTCGGGATCGTGGCCAGCGCAGCGCTGCGCGCGCTGTTGCCCGCCAGCTTCCTGCTGATCGTCGCGTTCGCGCTGGGTGTCGACTTCCCGGGCGTCGGCGCGCTGGCGCTCGACGCGATGCTGGTTATGGGCCTGGCAACGGCGATTGCCTTCTACGCCGTGCTTGTCGCGCTGCGCTTCAAGACCCAGCAGGCCGCGCCGCTGATGCAGACCGTCGGCTTCATGGCCGTCCTGTTCACCAGCGCCTATGCCCCGCTGGCATTGCTGACGGGCTGGATGCGGGCGATCGCGACGATCAACCCCGTCACGCAGATCCTCGACGGCGTGCGCCAAGGCTTCGTCGCGCACGTGACCTGGGCCGAGACCTGGCCGGCGCTGGCCGCGCTGGCCGGGCTGCTGTTCGTCCTCGGCACGCTTGCCGTGCGGATGCTGGGGCGCGTCGGCGTGTAGCTGGACGTCCCTGTCGTTGCAAGGGCTCTTGCGGTGTGCAGGGATTTTGGCTGGTAGAACCACCACGCGCCGAATCGTTCGCTTGCGAACGGACGGGGGACCCACTGCGGCCGTGATCCGGTCGCCGGGGCGAATCGCGGTCCGGATGACCGCGTAGCGCTGCCGCTCAGCGGCGCGAGCCCGACAGCTCACCTCGCAGGCGCCCAACCCATGCCCGTCATCACCTTCCGCCCCATCCTGGCTCTGCTCGCCGCGACCTTCGCCGCAGCCCTGCTCGCCCTCACCCTGTCGACCGCTGCCGCCGACGCCAAGCCGCTCAAGTACAAGAGCCACGGCACGCGCGTGAAGGTCCTGCAGCGCGACCTCGGGATCTCGCCCGCCGACGGCATCTTCGGCCATGGCACGTCGCGCGCCGTCAAACGCTTCCAGCGCCGTCACCACCTCACCGCCGACGGCGTCGTCGGCGCGGCCACGTGGTCGATGATCCGCCGCTCGCGCCACCGTGCGCGGACGTCGCGCGCCGGCGGCTCGCGCGTCCGAGGCCGTGGCTCGTCGGTCCGGCTGCTGCAGCGCAAGCTCGGCATCGGCGCCGATGGCGTCTTCGGGCCTGGGACATCCAGCGCCGTCAAGACCTTCCAGCGCGCCCACGGGCTGACCGCCGACGGCATCGTCGGGCCCGGCACCTGGCAGGCGCTCGGCATCCGTGGCCGCCATCCGGTGCTCAAGCGCGCCGGTCTGCGCGGCGGTGCCCTTGGCGTCCCGCGCCACGTGGCCCTCCTGCGCCGCGCGATCGCCGCCGGCAACCGCATCGCCTACAAGCCCTACGTCTACGGCGGCGGCCACGGCAGCTTCCGCGCCGCGGGCTATGACTGCTCGGGCTCGGTCTCATACGTCCTGCACGGCATGGGCCGTCTGAGCGCGCCGCTGGACTCCGGCAAGCTCATGCACTACGGCAAGCCCGGACGCGGCCGCTACGTGACCGTGTACGCCAACCCCGGCCACGCCTTCATGGTCATCAACGGCCGCCGCTATGACACCAGCGGCCGCTCAGCCTCAGGCTCACGCTGGGGCCCGGGCATGCGCTCCACGGCGGGCTACGTCGCCCGCCACCCCCCGGGCCTCTAGGCCGCCCGGCCCACCGCGGGGGTCGAGGTTCTGGCTCGGACGCGGCGTGGCCTCTACCCTTGAGGCATGTGCCGCAACATCCGCACGTTGTACAACTTCGCGCCGCCCGCCAACGAGGACGAGGTGCGTGCTGCCGCGCTGCAGTACGTCCGCAAGATCAGCGGGTTCACGAAACCGTCGCAGGCCAACGAGGAGGCGTTCTCGCGCGCCGTCGATGCGGTGACCGAGGTGACCGAGCGGCTGCTGGCTGAGCTCGTCACCAACGCGCCGCCAAAGGACCGCGAGGTCGAGGCGGCTAAGGCGCGCAAACGCGCCCAGGCGCGCTACACGATCGCCGCGCCGAGCTAGCGCTTGGCGCAGCGGCGCGTCGTGGCGACGCGATGCCCGACGAGGGCGATGTGGGCGCGCCGCGCACTGCGGGCGCGGCTCGCGCAGCGTGCTGCCGGGCGCTTGGCCGCCGCCGACGCACCGCCCGAGGCGAAGTCGGTCACGTAGGTGCCGCCGCCGCTGATCCCGCCCTGCGGCGCGCCCGCGGCGATGCCGATGCCGATCTGCGAGTAGCTGCCGTTGAGAATGTTGGCGCGGTGCCCGGCGCTGCGCATCCAGCCGTTCACGATCGCGGCCGGCGTCGCCAGTGAGCCCGAGCCCCAGGCAATGTTTTCGCCGGCGCTCCAGCTTCCGCTCGGCGCCCAGCCCGCCGCCTTGATGCGGTCCATCATCGTCCCGCCACCGGGCGACACGTGATCGAAGAAGCGGCGCTTGACCATGTCGGCCGCGTAGTCATCGGCCGCGCGGTCCAGCGTGGAGGACGCGGTAAACGCCTTCAGCCCGTGATCGGTCCGCTCCTGGTTGAGCAGGCAGAGCGTCGCGGCGACCGCGCCGGCATCCGACGGCGACACAGCGCTGTCGGCGCACGCGGCCAGCGCCCCGGGAGCGGAGACGGCAAGCGCGGCGGACGCGACGATCGGAACGAGCAGGCGGCGAGCAAGTCGAGGCACTGTCCTTGGGCATCGAACCCAGGTCCACGGGCCTGAACGAATCTTGACCAGCGTGGACGTCTGTCCGATCCGCAAAGGCGCAAAGCCCCGAAAAGGTGGCAGGCCGTCCCCGACCGTGCGGGGCCGAGGACGCCTGCCGTCGACCGCCGTGGTCCGGTCCAGCAGAGACGGCGGTCAGGAACCCACGACCGTAGGTCGGCCCGGGCGCGACGTCAGTGTCGATCCGGTCTCAACGACGCGGCGTCATCAGCGCGACGCGCACGCCGAGCCCAGCTTCGCGCGCCACCACAGCGATCTCGCGGCCGGCCTGCACCGCGGGCCGCGGAGCGCTGAGCGTGTCGCCAAGGATCGCGGCCGCGGCGGTCAGATCGGTACTCACCAGCGTGATCCCCCACAGCGACGCCGGCCCGTCCGCTGTGCCAGGCGCCGGCTCGGGCGGCCCGACGACCTCGAGCAGGGCGTCGGAAAAGAGGAAGAACCCTTGGCGCAGCGGCCGCTCGGGCGTGCCGGCGTCGCGCACGCGGCGCAGCGCGAAGCCCGCCGCCTCCAAGGTCTCGAAGGTGCGCGCGGTGTCGGGCGTGGCCAGAACGACGTGATCGATCGCGCTGACGCCGTTGGGATGCGTGGCGGGTGCCTGCTCGTTCACCGGTTCACCGTCGGGCGCCACATGCGTGGCGACGCCGTCGAGGCCGTCCTCGCCGGGGATCGCGCCCGCGATCGTCCAGCCGGCGAAGCCGCCGGCGCCGCCCGACAGCACCAGGTCGGTCATGCCGATCCGGCAACGCCCGTCATCGCCGACCGTGAAGCCCGCGGCACGCCAGGCGTCCGGCTCGGCGCGCAGCTCCAACGCCGCGAGCCGCGGCCGCGGCGCGGCGGCGTCCTCAGCGCTCACGCCCGCGCCTCCTCACCCTGCTGCGCGGCGTCCTCACGCTGGGCCTGCTGCAGCGCCGTGTAGCGCCCGCCGCGCTCCAGCAGCTCCTCGTGGGTCCCACGCTCGACGATCCGCCCGCCGTCGAGAACGACGATCTGATCAGCTTCACGCACCGTAGAGAGCCGGTGCGCGATCGCGATCGTCGTGCGCCCGGCGGCAAGCCGGTCCAGCGCATCCTGCACCGCCCGCTCGGTCTCGGTGTCCAGCGCGCTGGTGGCCTCGTCGAGCACGAGGATCGGCGGGTTGCGCAGGACGACGCGCGCGATCGCGATCCGCTGCTTCTCACCGCCGCTGAACCGGTACCCGCGCTCGCCCACCGTCGTCTCGTAGCCCTCGGGCAGCGACGCGATCAAGTCATGGATCTGCGCTGCGCTCGCGGCAGCCTCCAGCTCCTCGTCGGTCGCCTCCGGCCGCGCGAAGCGCAGGTTCTCCCGCACCGTGGCGTGGAACAAGTACGTGTCCTGGGAGACGAGCCCGACCGTCCGCGCCAGCGACGCGAAGCTCACCTCGCGGACATCGACGCCGTCGATCGTGACCCGGCCCGCGCCCACGTCGTACAGCCGTGCGGCCAGGTACGCGAGCGTCGTCTTACCGCTGCCCGTCTCCCCCACGATCGCCGTGAACGAGCCGGCGGGAACGTCGAGGTCGACGCCGTCCAGCGTCGGCCGCGCGTCGGCGTCATAGCCGAACGTCACGCCCTCGAAGCGCACCTCGCCGCGGACATCGCGCAGCTCGATCGGCGCAGCAGCCTCCTCCAGGTCCACCGGCAGGTCGAGGTACTCAAAGATGCGGTGAAACAAGGCCATCGACGATTGCAGGTCGACCGACACCGACAACAACGAGCCGATCGGGAACAGCAGCCGCGTCTGCAGCGTCGTGAAGGCCACCAACGTGCCTACCGAGATCGCCGACGTCTGCCCTGCGAACCAGTAGACCAAGGCTGGCATGATCGCGAAGGACATCTGAACGGACGCCATACGCCAGCGTCCCGCCATCCGCGAGCGCACCTCCAGCTCGGCCAGCTCGCGCGACTCGGCGGTGAAGCGATCGACCAGCTCCTCCCCACGCCCCATCGTCCGCCCCAGCAGGATCCCGCTGACCGACAGCGACTCCTCGACCAAGGATGACATGTCGGCCACCCGCCCCTGGCGGGCCGCCGTGATCTTGCGCCGCTCGCCGCCGACGCGGCGCGTCATCCACACGAAGAACGGCAGCACGGCGAGCGAGAACGCCGCCAAGCGCCAGTCCAGCGCGAACATCGCCGCGATCGTCGCCAGGACCGTCGTGACGTTGGAGACGATCGAGGTTGCCGTCGAGGTCACGACCGACTGGATGCCGCCGATGTCGGACGCAATCCGCGCTTGGACCTCACCGGTGCGCGTGCGCGTGAAGAACGCCAGCGACAGCCGCTGCAGGTGGCGGTAGACCGCGGCCCGCAGGTCGTGCATGACCTCCTGGCCGACGATGTTGCTCAGGTAGGTCTGTGCCACGCCGAGCACGCCGGTGACGATCGCGATCGCGATCATCCCGACGACCAGCCAGGTCAGCAGCTCGGTGTCGCGGTCTGGGATCGCCTGGTCGAGCACCTCGCGCAGTAGGAACGGCGAGATCATGCTGAGCCCGGCGCTCAGCGCGATCAGCGCGAGGACAGAGCCCAGCGGCTTGCGATACGGCGCAAAAAGTGCGCCGATTCGGCGCAGCTCGGTGCGGTCGCTCACGCGACCGGTGCGTGCTCGGTCACGCGACCGTCGGCGACGTCGGCCACCTCGTCAAAGACGCCCGCCAGGTCCTCGGCCAGTGCCGGCCAGGAGAAGCGCTCGCGAGCGTCGCGCCAAGCGCGACGGCCACGACGGCGCCGCTCGACCGGGTCGCCGAGCGCTTCGACCAGCGCGCCCGCAAGGGCGGCCTCGTCGTCGGGCGCGACCAGCCAGCCAGTCGCGCCGTCAGTGACGATGTCGGCAGGCCCGAAGCGATCGACGGCGATCGGCGGCAGCCCGCAGGCCATGCCCTCGACGAGCACCGACCCGAACTGCTCGCGCACCGAGGCCAGGACGTTGACGTCGGCTGCCGACAGGAACGCCGGCAGCTCGTCGTGGCTATGCCAGCCGGCCAGGAAGACGTTGCGCGCGCCCGAGGCGGTGATCGCGTCGGCGGGATGCTCGCCCTCCCACTCGCCGGGATAGCCGCCGAGGAGGACCAGCGACGCGTCGGCCGGCAGCCGGCCGTCGCGCTGGGCACGGGCCCACGCGCGGACGAGCAGCCCGGTTCGCTTGACCGCGGTGAAGCGGCTGACGCTGATCGCCACGGGGCCGGTTGACAGCGGCGCGACCTCGGCCTCGGTGTAGGCGATCGAGCCCTCTTCCCCGCCCGGCGCCCAGCCGCGCGGCGCTTGGACGAGATGGTGGCGCCAGTGGGTGGCGCGGTCGATCTCAAGCTCGTCGAAGCGCTCGGGATCGAAGCCGTTGGGGCTCAGCACGCACCGGTCCGGCGCGACGCCGAGCAGCGTGACGGCACGGTCGACCTGGCCCGGTGAGAGGACGAGCAGCCGCTCGGAGCGCTGCGCCCAGCGGCGCATCCGCCGCGCCCACGCCGCGGCGTGCGGCCACGGCGCACCGTCGGCGATCTCCTCGAGCATCAGCAGCTCGGTCCCGTGCAGGTGTGTGACGATCGGGACGCCGGGCGCCACGCGCGCAGCGGCCTCGTGCAGCGGCGTGAGGTGGTGCAGGTGCAAAACGTCGCACTCGGCGGCATCCGCGGCCTCAAAGGCGCGCGACCATGCCGCGACGTGACGCTCGAAGCCCGCGTCGTTGATCGCGGCGAAGACCCCGTCGCTGGCGCCCGGACGATCCTCATAAGACGGATGCATCGGCGCGTCGCCGGCGCCGAAGTCGACCGGGCGGACGTTAAGGCCCTTGTAGAAGGCGGTCGCATCGCCGTGGCTCCCGCTCAGCGAGCCCGTGACGAGCGTCACGTCCCAGCCGTGGGTGGGGAGCTCGGTGGCTAGGGCACGGGCGACATGCGCCGATCCACCACGTGGGAAGAACATCAGACCGGAGAGCGTGCGCACCCTCCTGTTGTACGACGTACCGAAAAGATGACTAACGGCGGCGGAACACGATCGCCGTCGGCACGGTCCGACCACCGGGCAACGCGATGCCGTGCGCTTCACGCGGGATGTTGCGCAGCCGGCCACCACAGACCAACGACGTGGAGCCGCCACCGTCGAGGTTCATCGCCTGCACCGCGCCGAGCGCGGCCATCGCCTCGGCCAGCTCGGGCATGGACAGGCCGGCCTCGTCGTCGGCGCGACCGTCGCAGGCCACGGCCAGCACCTCGTTGCGTCGCGTCAGGCCGATCGCCGCGCGCGGATGTCGCCCGTCGGTGATGTCGGAGTCAAACTGATGCGATCCGGCCGAGAAGCCCTCGGCGTCACCGCGCACGATCGCGCCACCGCGCACCAGCAGCGGGCCTGCCTGCAGCAGGTCGCCGGTCGGCATGCCGTCCAGATCGCCGCGGCGGCCGATCGCCACGCGCGGGCCATCCACGTTGAGACACGCGCGCACATCGTCAAACGGCGCGGTGAAGGGCACGTGGCGGCGCACGACGCCGCCGGTGCGCAACTCGCCCAGCGGCGTCAGCTGCGGCCGCTGATAGAAGCCACCGACGAGCGCCTCGTCAAAGCCGTTTGCGCGGCAATAGACCTCCAGCGGTGCGGGCTGCGGGAGGCGAACGACGCGCAGGTCGAAGCGGCGCAGGTCATAGCGCGCCACGTACAGCGTGGTGCGCTCGCCGTCGGCCAGCCGGAGCCGCTCGCGCCGGAGATGGCGCAGCTTGGGCTGGGGCGCGCGGAGCGGCGTCAGGCGAGGCAGGGTGGTGGCCATGGCTCGGGGCACAGTGTGGGGCTCGAAGGCGGTCGCCTTGTGAAGGTCTTGTAAGCCGTTGATCGACCGCGCGAAGATGCAGCATGAGTTCGCCGCCGCCAGCGCGCGCCCTTCGGAAGACTAGGTACGCCTCCGGCGGCTCTTGGTTGCACTCTCGGCGCGTTTGCGCGCACGACCACCCACGCTGTCTACGCTGGTGAGGCCGTGACCGTCGAGCCGCCGCCCGAGCCGCCACCGCGCACCTGTCCGAGCTGCGGACGCAAGGCACAGACGCGCAACGAGCGCTGTCCCTTCTGCCAGAGCTCCTACTACGCCGCGACGCGCACCCAACGGCGACGCCGATGGCTCATCGGCGGTGCAGTCGCCACCATCCTGATCGCGGTGTTGACCGCCGTCGCGGTGATCGCCATCAGCGAGCGGTCCGACCGCGACGTGGCGACCAAGGCCGAGCAGACCCGGCGCGTCGCGGCGCTGCGTGTTCGGATCGCGCGCCAGCAGGCGCCCCATCGCAGCGCGGCGCGCGATCTCAGGCCGCCCGCCGACGCCACCGACGCGCAGCTGCTCGCCGCCCGCAAGGCGCTGGTCGGCGCGGTGCAGCGCCGGATCACCGACGACGCGCGGGCGCGCGCGAGGACCGGCGAGCTCACCGGTCCGTTCTCCCACACCGCCTGCGGCCCGATCCTGAAGTCCAAGGAGGCGATCCCCGATGACCGCGTCCTCACCAAGGGCATCGGCCGCTACGACTGCGTGGCGGTCACGCGCGACGTGACCCTGCACCCCGGCCAGAAGGTCGCCGAGCTCGGCTACGCCTTCGTGGCCGCGCTGAACTTCAAGACCTACACCTACACCTGGTGTCGCAACAACCCGGCTCAGGGTGAGGCGGGCAAGGCCTTGGTCTTCGTCCGGCTCGACCGCGCATGTCTGGCCGCCAAGGGCAAGGCGCTGGGTACCGGCTACGTGGCGGCGCCCGGCGAGCAAAACGGCACGACGACCGACGACGACTAGCGGTTGCGCTTGCGCGCGGCGCGCGAGCGCTTGGCCGCCGCGCGGTTCTTGGCCTTGCGGCGCTTGATGTCGGCCTCGCGGCGCTCGCGCGTCTCGACCTGCTCCTCGGTGGTGAGCGTCGGCGCCACGCCGCGCGCGTCACGGACGATCAGCCATGCGATGCCGAGCAGCAGGATCCCGCCGCTGCCGAAGAGCAGGATCTGCTGCCAACCGGCAAGACCGCCGTTGTCGGTGGGGACGTTGGGGTTGGTGACCGTCGGCGTCGGCGTCGTCACCTGCGGCGGCGCCGCGGGCGGCAGCGGATCAAACGGCGAGTTCTGCGCCTGGGCGGCCATCGGCAAGGCAAGCGCAACAAGGCAAATGAGCAAGGTCGACCGACGAAGCATTTGGCGCATCCTGCCACGTGCGCGCCACGCGGTGGGGACGGAACGCTGCCCGGTAGGCTGCAAAGGACATGCCGCCCAAGCAGCGCCAGATCCGAATGCAGTCGCAAGGTGGGCTCGCTGCCATGCAGCAGCTCGAGACCCGCTCTGATGAGGAGCTCGAGCGCGAGCAGAAGTTCAAAGCGGCTGCACAGGCGATCCTGGGCGCCCGGGCCGCCGAGCGCTACGACGCGAAGGCATCGCGCGAGCACTTCCGCAAGGCGCTGGCTGCCGCCCGCCCGCAGGAGCGCATCCAGCTGCGACGCATGGCCGATGCCTCTCTGGCCCTGGCCGAGCGCCGCCCTGACGATGTGAAGGCCGCCTTCGAGCGCCTTGGTCAGGCGCCGCCGTCGAACCGCCAGCTGCTGCTGCTGCGCTTTATGGGCCTCGTCGCCCCGCCGGCCAGCGCCGGTGTTCTGGCGCGCGTGCGCGGCATCGCCATCATCATCGGGCTGCTTGTGGCCCTGATCGTGCTGGGCACGCTGATCGTCAAGCTCATCGCCTGGCCGCTGGGCGGCGTGAGCACGCTCGTCGCCGTCTGGGTCGGAATCCTGCTGATCATCGTCGTGCTGGTGGTGCTCGCCGTCCTGGGCCGCCGCCGGCAGGCCAATGCCAAGGCGGCAAGGGCCGCCGGTCCAGGCTCCTAGCCATGTGCGGGCGCTACTCGCTCGCCACCCCGGGCTCCAACGATTTGCGAGCGCGCTTCGCGCTCGGCGAATCACTGGAGATCCGTCAGCGGTTCAACATCGCGCCCGGCGACGACATCGTCACGGTCACGACCTCCAAGGAAGGCGAGCCGCGCGGCTCGTTGCTGCGCTGGGGGCTCGTGCCGTTCTGGGCCAAGGAGCCGAAGGTCGGCTACAAGATGATCAACGCGCGGGCCGAGACGGTGGCCGAGAAGCCCGCCTTCCGCGACGCGCTCAAGACGCGCCGCTGCCTGATCGTCGCCGACGGCTTCTACGAGTGGCAGCCACGGGTGGACGGGTCCAGGCCCGCGCGCAAGCAGCCGTTCCACATCACGCGGGCAGACGGCGCGCCGTTCGCGTTCGCCGGGCTCTGGGCCATCTGGCACGGAGAAGGCGACGAGACGCTGCGCACCTGCACGATCATCACCACCGAGGCCAACGATCGGCTGCGCGACATCCACGACCGGATGCCGGTGATGCTGGGCGACCAGGCGGCCGAGGAGGCGTGGCTGGACCACGCCACGCCCCCGCCATTGCTCCAGGAGCTCCTGGCCCCACTGCCGGATGCCCTGACGGCGCGGCGCGCGGTCGGCCAGGCGGTCAGCGACGCGCGTCATGACGAGCCCGACTGCCTCGACGACGCCCCACCGCAAGACGACAGCTGGCAGGACCCGAGTCTGTTCTGAGCCGGTAGGGGTCGGCTAGGGTCGTGATCAGTGGACCTGCTCACCCATCGCCTGCGCCTGCGACCGCTCGCTCCTGCCGAGATGCAGGACCTGCTCGAAGGCCAAGCCGTGCGAGGACAGCGCTGGGCCGAGGGCTACCCGCTGGATGGCACGCTGGTGGCGGTGGCGATGCAGGCCGACCTCGTCAAGCACGCCGTCGACCGCGGCGGCTTCTGCCACTACCAGGTGCTGCTGCGCGACGAGGACGTCGTGATCGGCGACATCGGCTTCCACGCGCCACCCGACGATCTCGGCGAGGTGAGCATCGGCTTCGGGATCGTCCCGGCCGCGCGCCGGCGTGGCTACGCCGTCGAAGCGCTGTGCGGGCTTCTGGAGTGGGCGCTGGCCCAGCCCGAGGTCCGGACGGTCCAGGCCGACACCGACCTCGTCAACCTCGCTTCGCAGCGCGTGCTGCTCAGCGCCGGGATGCGCCTGGCCTCTGACGAGGGCGACCGCAAGGTCTACGAGATCCACACCCCCTAGTTCCACCGTGATGCGGCAGGATGGGCGGCGCATGGAGCCCCGTCGCATCGCCCTGCTCGTCAACCCCTCGGCCGGTGGAGGCCGCGCGCTGAAGGCGCTGCCGCGCGTCGAGGCCGAGCTGGCCCGGCTGGGCCTGGCCTTCCGGGTCCAGCGCACGGAGTCGATCCGCCACGCGCGGGAGCTCGCGGTCGCCGCTGTCGACGCCGGCGAGGTACCGGTGCCGCTGTCGGGCGACGGGCTCGTGGGCGCGGTCGCCAGCGCGCTGCGTGACCGCCCCGGCGCTGTGATGGGCGTCCTGCCCGGTGGGCGCGGCAACGACTTCGCCCGCGTCTGCGGGATCCCGCGCGACCCCGTGGCAGCCTGCGCGATCTTGGCGACCGGGGTCGCCCGGCCGATCGACCTCGGCGAGGTCGTCTCGGCCGGCGGCACTGATGGCGGGCAGGCCTTCGTCGGGATCGCATCACTGGGCTTTGACTCCGAGGCCAACCGCATCGCCAACGAGGCGCCGCCGTTCCTCGGACCGTTGGTGTACGCCTACGCAGCCATCCGGGCGATGATCACCTGGCGGGCCGCGACCTTCGACGTCACCGTCGATCGGGAGCGCCGGACCTTCCAGGGCTGGACGGTCGCGGCGGCCAACGCGAAGGCCTACGGTGGAGGCATGTTCATCGCCCCCGACGCCGAGCTCGACGACGGCATGCTGGACGTCGTCATGGTCTCGCCGCGCTCGCGCCGGCACTTCGTCGGCGGGCTGCGTCAGGTCTTCCAGGGCACGCACCTCGGGCGCGAAGGGATCGCCGTCCTGCGCGGCGCGGAGGTGCGGGTCGCGGCCGACCGCCCGTTCACGGTCTACGCCGATGGCGACCCGATCGGCGAGCTGCCGGTCACCGTGCGCGCGCTCCCTGCCGCTATCCAGGTCCTGCTTCCATCCGCATGACCTTGTTGGGGGCCAAGCTCGCCGCCGCGCGCGCCGCCGGTGCCGTGTCGCGTCGCTCCGGCCGGGGCGGCACGTCGCTGCCCGGCAAGCTGCTGCTGGCGCTGGAGCCCGGCGCGGTCGGCGAGCTCGCGGGGCGCCTGCCCAACGGCAGCGCGGTCATCTCGGCCACCAACGGCAAGACCACCACGGCGGCGATGGTCGCCTCGATCCTGGAGCGCGGCGGTCACCAGTTGGTGCACAACCGCGCCGGCGCCAACATGGCGGGCGGCATCGCCGGCACGCTCCTGGAGGCCGCGGGGCGGGGCGGAACGATCGCCGGCGACACGGGGCTGTTTGAGATCGACGAGTTCTGGCTTGACCGGCTCGTGCCTCAGATCCGGCCGCGCGCCCTGCTGCTGGCCAACCTGTTTCGCGACCAGCTCGACCGCTACGGCGAGCTGGACGCGATCGCCGACCGCTGGGCCGGCGTGGTCGCCGCGGTCAAGGACACCACCTTGGTCCTGAACGCCGACGACCCGCTGGTCGCTGACCTCGGGCGCGACCGCGCGGGCACGGTCTTCTTCGGCGTCGAAGATCCGGCGATGGCGCTGGCGGGAATGCAGCATGCCGCTGACTCCAAGCACTGCCGGCGCTGCGGCGCGCCGTACGTCTATGACCACGTGTTCTTAGGGCACTTGGGCCACTACCACTGCGACGCCTGCGGGGCCACGCGGCCAGCCCCGTCGGTCGCGGCGCAGCAAGTTGTCCTGGATGGGCTGAAGGGCGCGCGGGTGACGTTGCGGTTGCCGACCGCGACGGTCGACGTTCGGCTGCCGCTGCCCGGGCTCTACAACGTCTACAACGCGCTGGCCGCCGCGGCGCTGACGACCGTGCTGGGCGCGCCGCCCGCAGACATCGTGGCGGGCCTGGAGGCGGTGTCGGCCGCGTTCGGCCGCGCAGAGACCGTGCGGATCGACGGCCACGACCTACTGCTGCTGCTGGTCAAGAACCCCGCGGGCGCCAACGAGGTGCTGCGGACGCTGGCGCTGGAGGACGGCGAGCACGACCTGCTGGCGGTCCTCAACGACCACACCGCCGACGGCCGCGACGTCAGCTGGGTCTGGGACGCCGACTTCGAGCTCCTGGCCGGGCGGCTGCGGCGGGTCACCTGCAGCGGCACGCGCGCCGCCGAGCTGGCCCTGCGGTTGAAGTACGCGGGCGTGCCGGAGGACCGGCTGGTCGTCGAGCCTTCGCTCTCGGCAGGGCTCGACGGCGCCGTCGCCGCCGTGCCGCAGGACGGTCCGGGGCGCGGGCGGCTGGTCGCGATCCCGACCTACACGGCGATGCTGGAACTGCGGCGCGAGCTTGTCGCGCGCGGCGTGGCGAAGGACAGCTTCGGATGAGCTCGGTGGTCTGGCATGACGTCGAGTGCGGCGGTTATCAGGAGGATGTCGCGCTCTGGCGCGAGCTGGCCAGCGCCGCCGACGGGCCGGTGCTCGACGTCGGCGCCGGGACCGGGCGGATTGCGCTGGACCTCGCGGCGCAGGGGTTCGAGGTTGTCGCGCTGGACACTGATCCCATGCTGCTCGCAGCGCTCGAGGAGCGCGCGGCGGCAGCGCGCCTGACCGTCACGACGGTCTGCGCCGACGCCCGCGACTTCGATCTCGGCGACCGTCGCTTCGGGCTGATCGCCGTGCCGATGCAGACGCTGCAGCTGCTCGGGGGCGCTGACGGCCGCGCGGCGTTCCTGCGCGCCGCGGCACGCCACCTGCGACCCGGCGGCGCGGTCGCCGCGGCGCTGGCCGATGCGCTGGACGCCTTCGACGGGGCCAGCGATGGCCTCCCCGACCCTGACGTCGCCACCGTCGATGGATTGACCTACAGCTCGCTCCCGCTGGCCGTCGTTGACGAGGGCGACCATGCCGCGATCCACCGGCTGCGGCAAGTCAATGGTGTTGAGGAGCATGACGTGATCCGGCTGGCGCGCGTGAGCGCCGCCGAGGTCGCCGAAGAAGCTGAGGCAGTCGGGCTGACCGCCGAGTCAGCGCTCCGGATCCCGGCGACAGACATCTACGTCGGCTCCACGGTGGTGATCCTGCGCGGTGCCTGACCAGACGTTGCGCGTCTGCGCGCTGTACCCGGACTTGATGAACATCTACGCCGACCGCGGCAACATGGTGATATTGCAGCGGCGCTGCGCGTGGCGCGGGATCGGCTTCGAGCTGACCGCCGCGGGCCTCGGCGACGCGATCGACCCCGACGCGCACGACCTCTTCTACCTCGGCGGCGGCCAGGACCGCGACCAGCAGCTCTGCGCGCAGGACCTGGTCGACACCAAGCGTGACGCGCTGCATGCCGCAGCCGCCCGCGGCGCGATCGTCCTGGGCATCTGCGGCGGCATCCAGCTGCTCGGCGACCACTACGAGTTGGGCGACGAGCGGGTGCCGGGGATCGGGCTGGTGGATCTCAAGACCGTCCGCGCGCTCGACGGCACGCGGCTGATCGGCAACGTCGCGATCGAGGTGGAGCTGCCCGGGCTCGACGGCCCGCGCGTCCTGGCTGGCTTCGAGAACCATGGTGGCCGCACGGCGCTGGGCGCCAGCGAGACACCGCTGGGCCGCGTGCTCAAGGGCCACGGCAACGACGGCCGCTCGGGTTTTGAGGGTGTGCGCCGCGGCACCGTCATCGGCACCTACCTGCACGGTCCGCTGCTGCCCAAGAACGCCTGGTTCGCCGACTGGCTGCTGACCACGGCGCTCGGCGTCGAGCCGGGTGCGCTGACGCCGCTGGATGATCGCCTCGAAGACGCCGCGCACGCGAGCGCCCGGCGGGCGGCAGGAGTCTAGACAGCGCATACTCGCGCGCGCCTTGCACGCGAGCGCCCGGCACGCCGCGGGCGTCTGAGCCGCGCTCCACCCGCGGCCACACCACCTGCGGCGTGGGACCCTCAGCGGGTGCGCTGCCGACCGCGCCTCGCTGTCGTCTCCCTCGCCGCGCTGGCCGCAGCCGCGGGCGGCGCGGGCTGCGGGTCGACCGCGACGGCGCCGTCGCCACTCTCGGCCGCCGCCCGGCCCGCTCGCGCACCAGCCCTCACGGTCCGACCGGCCGGCCGCGTCCTGCGCGTGGGCGCGCTGGCCGACGCCGTTGTCGCGGACCCAAACGCGCACGTCTTCGCCGTCGCCGTCCACAACCCGAGCCGCCTCATCCTTCTCAGCGCACGCACCGGTCGGATCCGGGAGCGCGTGGCGATCCCGACTGGCACGCGCCGTCCCGGAGCGCCGCCGCCCGCGCCGGCGGTCTTCCTCGTTCCCGCTGAGGCCGGCCGGCGTGCGCTGGCGATCCAGCCCGCACCGCGCACCGCGGTCCAAGAGCTCCCGCCGAGCGCCGCGCTCGTCCTTGGCCGGACATTCGTCACCGACGCCCGCGCGGCGGCCGTCGTAGCGCTCGATCGCGGCCGTCCGGCCAGGACGCTGCCGGCGACGATCCATCCCGGCGGGCTCGTCGCGGCCGACTTCGACCGCCGGCTCGCCGTCGTCGCCACCCGGGAGCGCACGCTCGCGCTCTACGACCCGCGCACGCTGCGCCGCGTCGCCCAGCTGCCGGCCGGTGCCGGCCCGACCAGCGTCGTCGCCGGCGGCGATCGGCTCTATGTCGCCGACACGCGCGGCGACGCGATCCTCGTCTTCGCCACCGATGCCGGGCAGCGTCGGCTGGCGCGTGCCGGCCGCATCGCGCTCCCACGCGGCAGCACGCCGTATGGCCTAGCGCTCGATCCCGTCCGCCGGCGGCTCTGGATTACGCTCACCGCCCGCAACGAGCTGCTCTCGCTCCCCATCGGCGGCCGCGCCGGACCCACCCGGCGGTTCCCGACCGTCCAGCAGCCAGACGCCGTCGCGGTCGACTCCGCGCTCGGCACCGTCGCCGTTACGGGCCGCGCGCAGGGCGTTGTGCAACTGCTCGGCGCCAACCTCGCAAATGGTGCCGGCGAGTCCGCTCGCGCCGCGCTGCGCCGACCCCTCCGCACCGCGGGCTAGGATCCTTGGGTCCGCCGGCCGCGGATCCTCCATGCGCCCTCCGAACACCGCCCACCCTGAGGGGCCGTCCGGCTACCCGCTGTCATTCTTCACTAGCTTGGTGAAGAAATGATGTCCGCTTCCGCCGCCACGGTCGAGTTCGACCACGCCGCCAAGACCTACCCAGAGACCAACGAGCCGGCGATCCGCGACCTGACGCTCGAGGTCCCCGCCGGCAAGCTGACGATCTTCATCGGGCCCTCGGGCTCGGGCAAGACGACCGCGATGCGCTTGGTCAACCGGATGATCGAGCTGACCTCCGGCGACGTCCGCGTCGACGGTGTCTCGGTCCGCGATCAGTCACCGGCACAACTGCGCCGGGGCATCGGCTACGCGATCCAGCAGATTGGCCTCTTCCCCCATCTGACCGTCGCCGACAACATCGCGACCGTGCCCAAACTGCTGGGCTGGGAGAACGGGCGCATCCGCACGCGCATCACCGAGCTGCTGGCGCTCGTCGGCCTGGAGCCGGCGATGGGCAAGCGCTACCCGGCCCAGCTGTCAGGCGGCCAGCGCCAGCGCGTCGGCGTCGCCCGCGCCCTGGCGGCCGACCCGCCGCTGCTGCTGATGGATGAGCCGTTCGGCGCCATCGACCCGATCACGCGCAGCCGTCTGCAGGAGGAGTTCCGCCGCCTGCAGACTGACCTGGGCAAGACCGTCATCTTCGTCACCCACGACATCGACGAGGCGCTCAAGCTCGGCGACCAGATCGCGGTCCTCAAGCCCGGCGGCGAGCTCGCGCAGTACGCCAGCGCCGAGGAGCTCGTGCGCTCCCCCGCCGACGACTTCGTCGAGGAGTTCGTCGGCGCCGAGCGGATGATTGCCCGGCTGGAGTGGCTGACCAGCGTACGCCGGGAGGGCCAGGGCGCGTGAACGCGACGGTCGTCATCGACATCCTGGCTCAGGTCAAGATCACCGAGCGCGACAGCGACAACCTGACGTGCGTGCAGCAAAACGGCATCTGCCCGTCCTGGATCGTGGATCACCTCGGCGACTACCTCTCGCCCCTGTGGAAGCACCTGGAGCTGACGCTCGCCTCCGTGGTCCTCGGCTTCGCCATCGCCTTCGCGCTGGCGCTGCTGGCTCACCGTCGCCGCTGGCTGACCGGGCCGATCGTCGGCGTTACCGGAATCCTCTACACGATCCCGTCGCTGGCGCTCTTTGCGATCCTGATCCCGCTCACGGGCTTCGGGTTCACCACCGCGTTGATCCCGCTCACCAGCTACACGCTGCTGATCCTGTTTCGCAACATCATCGCGGGGCTGGACAACGTGCCCGTCGAAGCGCGCGACGCCGCGCGCGGGATGGGCCTCACCGAGCGGCAACTGCTGTGGAAGGTCGAGCTGCCGCTCGCGGCACCTGAGATCTTCGCCGGGCTGCGTGTCGCGACGACGACGAACGTCGGGCTGGCCGCGCTGGCGTTCTACGCGGGCGCCGGCGGCCTCGGCCAGCAGATCCTGTCCGACATCGCGTTCAAGTCCAACGTGTTGGTCGCCGGCGGCCTTTGCGTGCTGCTGGCGTTCGTGCTCGACCTCGCGCTGCTGGGCCTCCAGCGGCTCATGCTCCCCTGGCAGCGAGCGACGGCGACCGCATGACCGACGCCATCAACTACCTGCTGCACTCGCGCGAGTCGGTCGGCGGCGGCATCGAGGTTGGCGGCAGCCATCTGCTGCCGCTGCTGTGGACGCATCTGCGCGTGACCTTCGAGGCGATCCTCGTGTCGATCGCGCTGACGCTGCCGCTGGCGCTCTGGCTCGGCCACAAGGGCAAGGGCCAGCTCGCGGCCTCCACCGCGGCCAACGTCGGCCGCGCCGTCCCGAGCTTCGCCGTGCTCGTCTTCGCCAGCACCTACTTGGGGCTCAACGCCGGAAACCTCGTCTTCGCGATGGTCCTGCTGGCGATCCCGCCAATCTTCACCAACACCTACGTCGGGGTCCGCCAGGTCGACCGCGACGTCGTCGACGCCGCCCGCGGCATGGGGCTCTCCGAGCGCCAGCTGGCGCTGCGCGTCGAGCTACCGCTCGCGCTGCGGCTGGTCTTTGGCGGCATCCGCACCTCGGTCGTCAACGTCCTGGCCACGGCGACCCTCGGTCCTTATGTCGGGGTCGACACGCTCGGCGTGCCGATCATCAACGCCAACGTGCACGGCGACGCGGGGCGCCTGGGCACAGCACTCCTGGTCGCGCTCCTGGCGATCGCGGCGGAGCTCCTCTTCGCCGCGCTGCAGCGCGCCGTCACCCCTCGCGGACTCAAGCTCTCCCAAACGAACACCACCCCCAGTAGGAGGAACCGACGTATGCGTTCTCGCAGCGTTCTTGCACTGCTCTTGCTCGTCCTGACCGTTGGCCTCGCCGCCTGTGGCAGCGATGACGACAACTCCAGCGGCAGCGCCGACACCGGCGCCGACACCACGACCGCCCGGGCCGCCGACACCCAGACCATCGCGGCCAACCCCGACAACAGCTCCAAGCCGACCATCACGATCGGCTCCAAGAACTTCACCGAGCAGTTCATCCTCGGGGAGATCTACGCCCAGGCGCTGAACGCCGCGGGCTACAAGGTCAAAAAGCAGCTCAACCTCGGCTCCGAGCAGATCGCGCTCAAGGCGCTGAAGGCGGGCCGCGTCGACGCCTACCCCGAGTACACCGGCACGATCCTAACCAGCTTCTGCAAGGTCAAGGACAAGGACGTCAGCCACGATGCCGCGCAGGCCTACACGCAAGCCAAGGACTGCATGGCCAAGGACGGCATCACGGCGGAGAAGCCGACGCCGTTCACCGACTCCAACGGCTTCGCGGTCACGCAGGCAACGGCCAAGAAGCTCGGCAACATCACCCAGCTGTCCGACCTCAAGGACAAGGCCTCCACGTTGACCGTGTCGGGTCCGCCGGAGTGCCAGCAGCGCACCGACTGCCTGCTCGGCCTGGAGCAGGTCTACGGGCTGAAGTTCAAGAAGTTCCTGTCGATCGACCTCGCCAAGCGTCACGAGGTCATCAAGAACGGTCAGACCGACGTCGGCGAGGTCTTCACCACCGACGGCCAGATCAAGGCCGACAACTTGGTGCTGCTCAAGGACGACAAGCAGCTGTTCCCGCCCTACAACGCGACGCTGCTGGCCAAGACGTCGGTGGCCGACGCCGCCGGGCCGGACTTCGCCAAGACCGTCGACCTGGTCACCGCCGGGCTAACGCTCCCGGTCATGCAGGAGCTCAACTCCCGCGTCGACCTCGACAAGGAGAAGCCCGCCGCGGTCGCCACGCAGTACCTCAAGGAGGCGGGCTACCTGCAGTAATCGCTGACATACACGGTGAGGGCGCTATCGCGCTCTCACCGTGATGTCGCCCGCGTTGGTCAGGGCGTCGATGGCCTGCGGGGCGAGGTCGTCGCGGATCAGCCCCTCGACCTTGACGTTGCCGGCCTTGGTGTTGGCGTCGACGCGGTAGGGGCCGTAGGGCACGGTGACGCGAACATTGCCGCCGTTGCTCTCGGCCTCGGTGCGCGCTGGCTCTCCGAAGAGGTCGAGCGAGACGTTGCCGGCGTCGGTCAGTGCCTTCACGGTGACCGGCTCCAGGCGGTGGGTGCGGATGTCGCCCGACGTGGTCTGCACGTCCGCGCGGCCGTTGAGGCCGCGAAGGTCGACGTCGCCAGCCTCGGTGCGTACCGCGACGTCAACCTCCGGCGGCGCGTCGATCCGCAGGTCGCTGCGGCAACGCAGCACACCCCGCAACCCACCGCAGCGGGTCCTGATCGTCAGGACGCCGTCGGCGTAGTGCTCGCTGACCGTCGGGCGGTTGACGGTCCACGCATCGCGCCGGGTGAGCACGACGTCGCCCGTCAGGCCGGCACGGACGTCGACGTCGCCGGCGTCTGCGCGAACGATGATCTTGGTGACCGGACTGGCCAGAGCCGATCGCACCGTCGCGTTGCGATGCAGCGCCTCGGAGAGCCCGAACGCCGACCCGCTCAAGATGAGCAGGCCGAGCGCGGCGAAGAGCACGATCCGGGCGGTCGACACCCGCGAGACGGTAGAGCCGGACCGGTCGGCGTGAGGTACGGCTGCCACCCCTTCTTGCATCCCCACTGCAGGTGTCCCAATAGGACCCGCCCGCCGATCCGCCTGCAAACTCCGCAGGAGTCCGCGTTCTCCGGCCGTCAGCGCCCCGAGGAGCCGAAGCCGGCTTCGCCGCGATCGTCGGGCGAGGGCGCAAGCTGCTCCACGACCTCCACGGCAGGTGCCCAGAACGGCACGAGCAGCAGCTGGGCGATGCGGTCGCCGACGGCGACCTCGAACGGCTCGGCGCTCGCGTTGTGCAGCGCCACGCGCAGCTCGCCGCGGTAGTTGGGATCCACGAGGCCCGGCGAGTTCAGCGGATGGATGCCGTGGTTGATCGCCAAGCCCGAGCGCGGGGTGACGAGGCCGGCGATGCCCGGCGGGATCGCGACGGCCACCCCGGTGCCAACCAGCCGCCGCTCGCCCGGCGCGAGCGTCAGCGCCTCGGTCGAGCTGAGGTCATAGCCGGCGTCGTGCGGGCGCGTCCGCGTCGGCGGCTTGGCGTCGGGATGCAACAGCCGGACCGAGAGCACGTCGGTGGCGACAGATGCTTCCATCAGACGGCGAATCGCGCGTAGCGCTCGGCGATCGCCGTCGGCAGGCGGGCCACGACATGGACGCCCTCGGCCGTGTCTTCACGGTGCAGGTCGCCGGCGACGTCGTGCAGCTCGGCCAGGCGCCCGCCCTCGGAGTAGGGCAACAGCAGTTCGACCGACTCCAGCGTGCGGGCGAAGGCCTGCTCGATCGCGACGTGCAGGTCGTCGATGCCCTCGCCGGTGAGCGCGCTGACCTGAATCCCGTCGGGATGGCGGTGACCCAGGCCCTCACGCTCTTGGGCATCGAGCACGTCGACCTTGTTGAGCACCAACAACCGCGGCCGGTCGCCGGCGCCGATCTCCTCCAGCGTGTCCTCGACCGCGCGCAGCATCTCCTGGCGATCGTCCTCCTCGGCGCTGGCGTCGACCCCGTGCAGGATGAGGTCAGCCAGTCGCGTCTCCTCCAACGTCGCGCCGAAAGCGTCGACCAACTGGTGGGGCAGCTTGCGGATGAAGCCGACCGTGTCGGTCAGCAGGTACGGGCGGCCGTCGATCGACAATTGCCGGGTCGTCGGGTCCAGCGTGTGAAAGAGCCGATCGCGGACGCCGACGTCGCTGCCGGTCATCGCGTTGAGCAGCGTCGACTTGCCCGCGTTGGTGTAGCCGGCGAGCGCGACCTGCGGCAGGTGCGCGCGCTCGCGCTCGGCGCGCTGGATCGCGCGCGTGCCCTTGACCTGCTCCAGGCGGCGGCGCAGCGCGGCGATGCGATCGCGCGCCAGGCGGCGGTCGGTCTCGATCTGCGACTCGCCCGGTCCGCGCGTCGCGAAGCCGCCGCTGGAGACGCCGCCGAGGCGCTCGAGGTGCGTCCACAAGCCCCGCATCCGGGCCAGGTTGTACTCCAACTGCGCGAGCTCGACCTGGAGCTTGCCCTCGGCGGTGTTGGCGTGGGCGGCGAAGATGTCGAGGATCGTGGCGGTGCGGTCCACGATCGAGAGCCCGACCTCCTTCTCCATGTTGCGCTCCTGGCGCGCGCTGAGCTCGTCGTCGACGACGATGAGGTTGGCGTCGGCGGCTTTAGCGGCCTCCTTGACCTCCAGCAGCTTGCCCGGCCCGAGGTAGGTGTTGGGATGGGGCTTGTCACGGTGCTGGACGGCTTGGCCGACAACTGCGACGCCAGCGGTGGCCAGCAGCTCGCGCAATTCGGAGAGGTCGTCGCCGGACTCGAGCGCGGCGACGATGTAGGCGCGCTGCTTGGCCCGGCCTTCGGCTGGCATTGCGCCGTTGCGGGTCTGGCTGGTGCGTCCGTTGCGACTGCGTTCCATGAGCCTCTTGAGTCTAGGTGCTGGAAAGCCGGCCGTGGTGAGCACGGATGATCGCTTCGGTGCAACTCGCCGGATGGTGGTTAGTCAGATCTGTTGCGTGTCGTGGACAGATGACGGAGGCTGAGTGAGACAGTCAGGAGTAGCGTGGGCACCGGAGGTGGTGCCTGTTGTCGGAAGTCATCGAACGACCCGAGGACTGGATCCGCATCGGCGCGGCCGCGGCTGCATTGGGGGTCAGCGTCGATACGCTGCGGCGCTGGGAGCGCGACGGCCGCATCGTCTTCGAGCGGCGCGGCCAACAGCGCTACCTGCCCGCCGACGAGCTCGCCAACCTCCTGCGAGAGCGTGCCCGCGAAGGGCGCTCCTCGGCCCGCAACCGCCTGCAGGGCATCGTCCTCGGCGTGCGCCGCGACGGCGTCATGGCCCAGATCGACATGGCGTGCGGCCCGTACCGGATCGTGTCGCTGATGTCGCGCGAGGCTGCCGACGACCTCGGCATCAAGCCCGGCGACCAGGCCGTCGCGCTGATCAAGTCGACGACGGTTGTCGTGGAAAGACGGTGAGAGGCTCGCCCAGGGGCGAAACCCGCAGCCTGAGGTCCCGCGATAGTTTGGCGGCATGTCGTCCGCCGGCCTTGCCGACCGTCTTGGCTCCCGCGTCTTAGAGCTCGTCAACGTGCCGTCGGAGTCGCGCTCGGAGGCCGCATTGGCGGCGCACGTGCTGTCGATCCTGCCGGGCGCGCGCGATGCCGGCGACACCTGCGTCCTGGCCGGCGCGACCGCGCGGGGCGACCGGCCGCTGGTCCTGCTCGCCGGCCACCTCGACACCGTTCCCGCGCAAGGCAACCTGCCGGGGCGACTGGAGGATGGGATCGTCCACGGGCTCGGGGCGGCGGACATGAAGGCAGCGCTCGGCGTGATGGTCGAGCTGGCGCGCGCGGCTGGGCAAGCCGAGCTCGACGCGACCGTCGACGTCGGGTTCGTCTTCTTCGGCCGCGAGGAGCTGCCGTTCGGCGACAGCGCGCTGACGCCCCTGCTGGCGCGCGAGCCCGGGCTGTGCGCAGCCGACCTCGTCGTCGTGATGGAGCCGACCGACAACGAGCTGCACGCCGGCTGCGTCGGCAACATCAACGCCACCTGGACCTTCCGCGGCACCGCCGGCCACAGCGCCCGGCCGTGGCTGGCCGACAACGCGATCCACCGCGCCGGCCGCGGGATCGCCGCCCTCGCCGAGCTGACGCCCGTCGACCATAAGTTCGCCGGGCTGACGTTTCGCGAGGTGATCTCGGCCGTGACGATCCACGGTGGCGTGGCGCGCAACGTCGTGCCCGACACGTGCACCGTCGAGATCAACATGCGCTACGCGCCAGGCACCAGCGCGGCTGATGCCGAGGCGAAGCTGCGGGCGCTCTGCGAGCCTCACGGCGAGCTGGTAATCGACGGCAACGCGCCCTCGGGCGCGGTCCCGGAAGGCAATGCCCTTGTGTCGCGATTGGTCGAGGCCGGCGGGCTGGAGACCGCGCCCAAGCAGGCCTGGACGCCGGTCGCCGAGTTCGCCGCCGCCGGAGTTGATGCCATCAACTTCGGCCCGGGCGCGCCGCGCTTCGCGCACCGCCGCGACGAGCAGGTCGACATCACCGCGCTGGTGACCTCCTACGAGACGCTGGTGCGGTTCCTATGCGCCTGAACCCGGTCCTGGAGGCGCTGGGCACCTACCCGTTCGTGCGCCTCGACGAGGCCAAGCGCGCTGCTGCGGCGCGTGGCATCGAGCTGATCGACTTCGGGATCGGCGAGCCGCGCGAGGAGACGCCCGAGTTCATCCGCGCCGCGCTCGCGGCATCGCTTGCGCCGGTGTCGACCTACCCCAAGGCCGAGGGGCTGCCCGCGCTGCGCGAGGCGATCGCGCGCTGGGTCACGCGCCGCTTCGGCGGCTTGGCGCTCGATCCCGAGACCGAGATCATCCCCACGCTCGGGTCCAAGGAAGCCGTCTTCCACATGGCCGAGGTGCTGGGCGGCGAGGCGGTCGGCGTGACGGTGCCCGGCTATCCAGTCGGCGCGCGCGGCGCGCTCTTCGCGGGCCGCGAGGTCGTGGAGATCCCACTCGATCCCGCGGCCGGGTTCCTGCCCGATCTCGACGCGCTCGACCGCTCCACCCTGCAGCGTCTCGGCCTGTTGTGGCTCAACTTCCCCAACAACCCGACGGGCGCGGTCGCGACACTGGAGCTGCTCGAGCGCGCCGCGGCGCTGGCGCGCGAGCACGACTTCGTGCTGGCCTGCGACGAGGCCTACTCGGAGCTGTGGTTCTCCGGCCCCGCGCCGGTCAGCGCGCTGCAGCTGGCCGACCGCAGCAACGTGGTGGTGTTGAACACGCTCTCAAAGCGCTCGTCGATGCCGGGCTATCGCAGCGGGTTCGTGGCCGGCGATCCGCAGCTGATCGCCGCACTAAAGAAGTACCGCCCGAACGTGGGTGTCGCGCCGCAGGAGTTCGTCCAGCTGGCGTCGATCGCGGCGTGGGATGACGAGGCGCACGTCGAGCAGGTCCGGACCCGCTACCGCCGCAAGCGCGATCTGCTGTGGCCGGCGCTGCTGGCCGCGGGCTTCCGCGACGCCGGCGGGCCCGCCACGTTCTTCCTGTGGTTGCGGACCCCTGATGGCGAGGACGACGAGGCCTGCGCGCTGCGGCTGCTGGAGCACGGCATCGTCTGCGCGCCGGGCTCGTTCTTCGGCGCCGGCGGCGCCGGTCACGTGCGCTTCGCGCTCGTCCCGACGCCCGAGGCGTGCGCGAACGCCGCGCAGCGCCTGAGCTAGTTGGCGTGCAGGGCGGCGTTGAGGCCGCCCCACGACGTCCCGGACCGCGGCAGCACCTCGACGGCGCCCGTCACCGAGTTGCGACGGAAGAGCAGGTTGTTCTGGCCGGACAGGTCGCGGGCCTTCGCGGTCTCGCCTTCGGGCGTCGTCACGCGCGTGCCGGCGGTGATGTAGAGGCCGGCCTCGACGATGCAGCCGTCGCCGAGTGAGATGCCGAGGCCCGCGTTGGCGCCGATCAGGCTGCCCGTGCCGACCGAGATGATGTCCTTGCCGCCGCCGCTCAAGGTCCCCATGATCGACGCGCCGCCGCCGACGTCGCTGCCGTCACCGACAACAACGCCCTGGCTGATGCGTCCCTCGACCATCGAGGCGCCCAGCGTGCCCGCGTTGAAGTTCACAAAGCCCTCGTGCATGACCGTCGTGCCCTCGGCCAAATGCGCGCCGAGCCGGACCCGGCGGGCGTCGGCGATTCGCACCCCGCCCGGCGCGACGTAGTCGGTCATCTGCGGGAACTTGTCGATCGACGTGACGCTCAACGGCCGGTCCAGCGCACGGGCGCGCAGGCGGACCGAGGCGAGATCGGCGGGATCGACCGGACCGCGGTTGGTCCAGGCGACGTTGGGCAGCGCGGCGAAGATGCCGTCCAAGTTGATGCTGTTGGGCGCGACGAGCCGATGGCTGAGCAGGTGCAGGCGCAAGTAGGCGTCATGCGTGTCGGCCGGCGGCGCCGCCAGGTCCTCGATGACGGTGAGGACCGGCACGACGGTCACGCCACGCAGCTCATCGGGGCCGGTCGCGCCGGCGAACGCGCCGCCGCCGAGGTCGGTGGCCTCGGCGGTCTTCAGCAGGCGCGTCCCACCGCTGGAGCTCTCTGGCGCGCTGTCGAGCCCGAGCCGCGGCTCAAGGTAGAGCGTGTCGAGGACCTTGCCCTCCGGCACGGTCGTGGTCGCCAGGCCGACGGCCCATGCGGGCCCGGTGATGCGCTGCTGCTCGGTCATCTGCCTGGCAGATTAGAGCGCGGCGAGGTCCGCAAGCAGCGCGCCGCTCGCCTCGCCCGCATAGACCGGGACAGCCCAGCCGGTGAGCGTGAAGAGCAGGCTCTCGTCGACGTCGACGGTCAGCTCGCCACCGTCGAGCACGACGGTCACGGGGCTGTCGCCGCCGCGCAGCACATGGGCGATCGCGGCGCCCGAGGCGCCCGTGCCCGACGCGCTCGTCTCCCCCACGCCACGCTCAAAGATCCGGGCACGGATGCGATCCGCGCCCAGCGCGCTGAAGAACGACACGTTGGTGCGGTTGGGAAACAGCTCGCTGTGCTCGATCGCCGGGCCGATTGCCGGCAGGTCGAGCGCCTGCAGCTCGTCGAGGTCGGCCACGTGGATCGCGCACTGCGGGTTGCCGACTTGTACGTGTTGGAAGCCCCACGTCCGGTCGACAGACGCGACCTCGCCGAGGCCGTCGGCGCCGCCGCTCGGGAAGTCGGCTGACTGCAGCCGCGCGCGCCCCATGTCCAGCGTGCAGGTGCGCTCGTCGTGGATCGTCGGGCGGATCTCGCCTGCCGCGGTCTGGATCGAGAACTGCTGCTGATCGGTCCAGCCGGATGCGCGCAGGTACATCACGGCCTCGCGCGCGCCGTTGCCCGACAGCTCGGCCTCCGACCCGTCGGGGTTGAAAATGCGCAGGCGCGCGACGAAGCCCGGAGCATCCGCGGCCGACAGCTCCAGGACGCCATCGCCGCCGATGCCGAAGTGCGGGTCGCAGAGCAGCCGGACGCGCGTGGCGGTCAGCGCGAACGGCAGCGCGTCGCGCTCCACGATGATGTAGTCGTTGCCCAAGGCCTGCCACTTCTGAAAGCGCATCGGCGCGCGACCCTATCCGAGCAGCTCTCGCGCCACGTCGGCGGGCGCGCGGTCGGTGAGGTCGAGGTGCTCGACCCCGGCCAGCTTGCGCAGCCACGTCAGCTGCCGGCGGGCGTACTGTCGCGTGCGGACCTTCATCGCCTCGACGTCGCCGTCCAGCAGCTCCTGGAAGCCGAGCGCCTTGCGTGCGGTGAGCGACGCGCCGGCCGCGTCGGCCGCGCGAACCTCGGCCAGGACGCCCGCGGCGAGCATCGCGTCGACCCGCGCGTCAATCCGCGCCTTGAGGCGCTCGCGGTCCATCGTCAGCGCGATCAGGCGGGTCGGCCGGCGCGTGTCGGCGGTCCACAGCCGGCTCTCGGCCGGCGGGTGGTCGCCGAGCGCGCCCTGGGCCTCCAGCTCCAGTGCCCGGACCACGCGATGGCGGTCGCGTGGGTCGATCGTGGCGGCGATGCCGGGCGCGCGCGCCGCCAGCTCGGCATGCAGCGTCTCGGGCCCGCGCGCCTGCACGTCGGCCATCAGCGCCTCGCGGACGCCTGGCGTTGGCGGCGGGCGCAGGTCCAGGTCGGCGAGCGCGGCGCGCAGATAGAGGCCGGTGCCACCGACGACGATCGGGCTGCCGCCGCTGTTGAGGATCTCATCGATCTCCGCATGTGCGCGCTCGGCGTACTGGGCGACCGAGAAGCGCTCCCGCACGTCGACGATCCCGAGCATCCGATGCTCCAGCCGCGCGCGGTCGGAGCCATCGGCCGCGCCGCTGAGGATCTCCAGCCCGCGGTAGACCTGCAGCGCGTCGGCCGAGACCGCGACCGGCCGCTCGCCGCGCTCGCGCAGCCGGTCGGCGACCGCGAGCGCGAGCGCGGTCTTGCCGACGCCGGTCGGGCCGAAGAGGGCGAGGATCGTCACCGCGCACAGTGTGGCCGACGCAGCGCTGCCGCAGCGTCCCGCGCGAGGGCGTGAGAGAGTTCCCGCATGGAACTTCGCGGCTCATCCGTCCTGCTCACCGGTGCCACGGGTGGCATTGGCCACGCCATCGCCCGCCACCTCCACGAGGCGGGCGCTTCGCTGGTGCTCACCGGTCGGCGGACCGATGTCCTGGAACCCCTCGCCGCCGAGGTCGGCGGACGTGCCACGGCGGTCGACCTCGCCGACCGCGCGGCGGTCGATCGCCTGCTCGCCGAGGTCGGCGACGTCGACATCCTCGTCGCCAACGCCGCGCTGCCGGCCTCGGGCGACATCCTGGACTTCACGCCCGAGCAGATCGACCGCGCGCTGGACGTCAACCTGCGCGCGCCCGTGATGATGTCGCGCGTGCTGGGCGACCGGATGGCGGCGCGCGGGCGCGGCCACATCGTCTTGATCTCGTCGCTCTCGGGCAAGTCCGGTCAGCCCGGCAGCGCGATCTACAGCGCCACGAAGTTCGGCCTGCGCGGCTTCGGCCAGGGCCTGCGCGGCGATCTCGGCCCGCGCGGCGTCGGCGTGAGCACCGTCTTCCCCGGTTTCATCCGCGACGCCGGCATGTTCCACGAGTCGGGCACCAAGCTGCCCAAGGGCGTCGGCACCTCAACGCCCGACCAGGTCGCAGCCGGCGTCGTCAAGGCGATCACCGCCGACAAGGGCGAGATCGACATCGCGCCGGCCAGCATGCGCCTGGGCACGGCGTTCGCGCAGATCGCTCCCGCGACCTCGGCGCGCGTTGCCCAGCGCATGGGCGCCGACAAGATCGCCGGCCAGATCGCCAGCGGGCAGGCCGACAAGCGCTAAGGCGCGGGCCCCGGCGCGGCGCGACCGACCGGCTACGCCGCCTCGGCCCGCCGCGTCTCCGCCGCGAGCGCGTGCAGCACCTCTGAGGACAGCCGCGCGCCCTCGTGGGGGTTCGCAGGCGACACTCCGATCCGCACGACGGTCTCGTCGCCAAAGATCTCCTCCAGCGCGACGCGCGGCTTGTCGCGCATCGGGGTCTCGATCGTCTCCTCCAGCAGCGTCTGGATGTCGACCGGGGTCACCCCGGGCCGCAGCCGCGCGCGGAGGTCGACGCCGGCCGGCTCGTGCAGCGGCACGACCGCCACCGACAGGACGACGTTGTTGGGGACCATGATCTGGTCCTCGCCGTCAGAGAAGGTGGTGTACAACAGCCCGAGCGAGCTGACGACGCCCTCGATCTGACCGGCGAGCCCGCCGCCCTGCAGGCGGACGCGGTCGCCGACGCGAAAGGGCCGCGCGCTGAGCAGCACGAGACCGGCGAAGAGGTTGCCGAAGGTCTGCTGGGCGGCGAGACCGAGGATGACCGCGGTGAAGGCGCCGCCGACCGCGAGCGTGCGCGGGTCCAGTCCGGCGACGCGCAGCGCGACGAGGACCGCGACCACGATCGTGAAGAACCGCACGATGAAGCCGGCGGTGCCGGCGGTCCCAGGATCCATCCGCCGAAAGAGCGTCGGCCCGGCGGCGCGCCCGAGGTCCCTTGCGAATTGCCAGCCGAGCGCGACCAGCGCGAGCACCGTGGCGATCCGCACCGGCTCGTCGACGCCGAAGAGGCGCTGACGGTTGGCGTAGAGGATCAGGACGCCGGCGATCATCGGCAGCAGCACCAACGTCTGGATCCGCGCGCGTTTGACCGCGCGCGAGCTGAGCTGCCGGGCCAGGCCGGCTTCTCTCCACGAGTGGCTTCGGGTTTCCAACAAGCGCTTCATAGGCTCCTTCGAGGCTCGTTGTGCCGGTATGGCACAGCGCACGTATCACTGTCGCCGTGATCGGCAACCACTGTGTGTTGCCCAGCACACGACTGCCAAACGCCTGCGTACGAGCTAGAACAGCGACTGCTGGAGGGTGTCCGGAGACCCGAGCCGCCGCAACCCGACGTCGCGCTCGATTCGTCCCCGCGGGCCCATCGACCGGCGAACTGCGCGCTCGAACGGCCGCACATCAGCCGGGTCACGGCGGAAGGGCCGCGCCCGCGGGGCGCCGGCGGCGCGCAGCACGCCTGCGATCCGGACGCGCTCGGGCTGGGGCAGGTAGGCGCCGCGCGCGTACAGCTCCTCGTAGCGCTCGACCAGGTCCGGCCGGTACGCCCGTAGCCACTCCATGAAGACGCCCCGGACCTCGCCGCGCAGATGCAGACCGATGCCACCGATGCTCGTCGCGCCCGCGTCGATCGCGGTCTGGATGATCCGCTCGACCTGCTTGGGGTCATCGTTGATCCCCGGCATCAGCGGGGCGACGAGGATGCCCGTCGGGATGCCGTTGCGGTTGAGCTCGGCCACGGCCTCCAGGCGAGCGCGCGGATGCGGCGTGTGCGGCTCGGTCGCGCGCCATGCCTGCTCATCGATGGTCGGGACGCTCAGGCTCGCGCTGACGTCGGTGACCTCGGCGAGCTCCTTGAGCAGCGGCAGGTCACGGAGCACCAGCGGCGACTTGGTCAGCACCGAGCACGGGTTACGCGCGTCGCGCAGTGCCTCCCAAATGCCGGGCATCAGCTTGTAGCGGCCCTCGACCCACTGATATGGGTCGGTGTTGGTGCCCATCGCGATGTGTTCGCCCTTCCACGAGGGCCGTCGCAGCTCGGCGCGCAGCACCTCGGGCACGTTGACCTTGACGACGATCTCGCGCTCGAAGTCCCGCCCCGCGTCGAAGTCGAGGTAGGTGTGCGTCGGCCGCGCGAAGCAGTTGTGCGAGACGACGCCGTTGGCGATGAAGTCGCCCGTGCCCGTGGTGATGTCATACAGCTTCTGCGGAGCGCCCAAGGGCTCGATCGCGACGACGTCCAGGTCGGCGTTGGACTTCACCGGCCGACCCTCCAGCCCGCACTTGGACGTCACCGCTGGACCGGTGAGATGGCAGAAGCGCAGCTGCGCCCGGACTCCGCCGCGCACGCGGACGCCCCGGACGCCGAGCGCATCTGGTGGCTCGACGTCGCAGGCGAAGCCGAAGGACTGCAGGCAGGCCTCGGCCCACGACAGGATCGTCGGGTCGGCGTTGTCGATCCGCAGGCCGTCGCTGCCGCAGCTGCCGTCGGCATCGAAGATCCCAGAGAGGTAGCCCTTGCGCCAGTCGTCGCTGGGCATGAACGGCCACGCGATCATCGCTTCGATGCGCTCAGCGCGCAGCAGGGCGCCCGGCGTCCGCCGTCGGCGCCCCGTCGCGACGCCGACCGGGCTGAGCCCGGCCAGCCCGCCCTCGATCCCGGCTGACGCGAGGTACGCCGCCGCACGCCCGCGCGCCTCCGGCTCCTGCGCGTCGCCGCGCAGTGCTCCACACAGGTAGCCGCGCCGGTAGTCCGGGGTGTCGAGCGGCGGCGTGACGAACCGACCGGGACCGAGCAGCGACACGGAGCGCGTCAGGTACGGGCGCGGCGTCGCGCCCTGCTCGGCGCGCAGCACGTGCTTCCACCCGCGATTGGTGAGAAACCGGTGGTCGGCGCTGGCCACGACTTCCGTGCCGTCCTGCAACGTCACGCGATAGGCGGGCTTCTCGCTGGACCAGTGCGCCCGGACCCGTGTGCGGACGTAGCGTCGGTAGGTCGTGCCCTCCTGCTCGGTGCCGTAGATCTCGTCGCCGACCTTCAACTCCGCCAGCGGGCGCGTGCGCCCGTCGGCCATCAGAATCGGCGTCTCGCCTGCCAGGCAGTAGACACAGGCATGCGAGCAGCCGCGGTAGGGGTTGATCGTCCAGCGAAACGGCATCCGCGATGCCTCGGGCACGCGGTTGAGCGCGCTCTTGGCGTGGATCTCGTAGAAGCGCATGTCCAGCGCCTCAGGCGCGTCGAAACGCCGCACCGATGCCGGCTCGCGATAGCCCGGAAGCCGCGTTCCCTCCTCTGCCTCGATCTTGAGATTGTCCCACCGCATGCGAACACATGTTCGCAAATGTGGCGACGGATTACGAACATGTGTTCGTAGCAGGGACTTCCCGGTTCGTCAGGAGACCAGGGCGCGTGCGAGCAGCGACATCTCGCCCGAAAGCGTCTGCGACGTCGATCCCGTGATCTGCACTTCGACGATCTCGCCAGCCTGCGCCAGCCCCGTGAAGTTGACCGTCTTGCCATGGCCGCTGCGACCGCGCAGGCGCGACGGATCGGTGCGCGACGGGCCCTCGACCAGCACGTCGAGCGTGCGGCCCACGAAGCGCTCGGCGCGCTGCGCCGCCCGGCGCTGGACCACCTCGACCAACCGCTCCATCCGCTCCACCGCGACCTCGTGCTCGATGAAGGCGTCGGTGAAGTCCGCCGCCTCGGTGTCGCGGCGCGGCGAGTAGATGAAGGTGAACGCGCCGTCGAAGCCGACCTCCTCGCAGACCTCCAGGGTCTCGGCGAAGTCCTTTTCGGTCTCCCCCGGGAAGCCGACGATGATGTCGGTGGTCAGCGCGATGTCGGGATTGTGCTCGCGGATGAGCGCGACGCGATCCAGGAAGCGCCCGCGGTCATAGGTCCGGCGCATGGCCTTCAAGATCCGTGACGAGCCCGACTGCAGCGGCAGGTGCATGTGCGGGCAGACGCTGTCCAGGCGCGCGTGCGCGAGCACCACGTCCTCGGTCATGTCCTGCGGATGCGGCGAGGTGTAGCGCACGCGGCGCAGGCCTTCGATGTCGTCGAGGGCTTGCAGCAGCGCGGCGAACGACGTCCGCTCGCCGTCGCGCACGGCGCGCCCGTAGGCGTTGACGTTCTGACCCAGCAGGGTCACCTCGATGACGCCGCCAGCCACCATCTCGCGCACCTCGGCGACCAGCTCATCCAGCGGCCGGTCGACCTGACGCCCGCGCGTCGACGGGACGATGCAGTACGAGCACTTCATGTTGCAGCCTGCCGAGATCTGCACCCAGCCCTGGACGTCGCGCTCCCGCGCCGACGGCAGATGACCGGTGAAGCCCTCGAACTCGAAGAAGCCCTGAGCGGTCAGCGAATCGCTGGTCAGGAACTCCGCGAGCTTGTGGACCTGCCCCGGCCCAAAGGCCACGTCGACGTAGGGGAACTGACGGAAGACGTCCTCCTTGACCGACTGGGCCCAGCAGCCGCCGACGCCGATCACGATCTCGGGGTTGCGACGCTTGTAGGACGCGGCCAGCTGCAGGTAGGAGATGAAGCGGCTGTCGGCCTTTTCGCGGATCGAGCACGTGTTGAACAGGATCAGCTCGGCCTCGCGCTGCTCCTCGGTCTCCGCGTAGCCCAGCGCGACGAGCATCCCCTTCATCCGCTCGGAGTCGTGCTCGTTCATCTGGCACCCGAAGGTGGTGACGTGGAAGGTCTTGCTCACGGCGGACATGAGGGTACCGGCCGCCTCATTTTGCATAGTCCACCGCGCGCGACTCGCGGATCACCGTCACCTTGATCTGGCCGGGGTACTCGAGCTCCTGCTCGATCTCACGCGCGATCGTGTGCGAGAGCGCGATCGCCTTCTCGTCGGTGACCGCCCCCGGCTCGACGATCACGCGGATCTCACGACCCGCCTGCATGGCGTACACCTTGTCCACGCCGTCGTGGCGGGTGGCGAGCTTCTCGAGGTCACGCAGGCGCTTGACGTACTGCTCCAGCGACTCACCGCGCGCGCCCGGACGGGCACCGCTCAGCGCATCGGCGGCCTGGACGATCACAGCCTCGACCGTCTGAGGCTCGACCTCGTTGTGATGGGCCTCCATCGCATGGGCGACGGCCTCGGACTCGCCGTGGCGGCGGGCGAGGTCGCCGCCGACGAGCGCATGCGGACCTTCGACCTCGTGCGAGATCGCCTTGCCGATGTCGTGCAGCAGCGCCGCGCGGCGGGCGGTCTTGGTGCTCGCGCCCAGTTCGGCGGCCATCAGCGCAGAGAGGTGCGCGCACTCGATCGAGTGGGCGAGCACGTTCTGGCCGTAGCTGGTGCGGAACTTCAGCCGCCCGAGGACCTTGACCAACTCGGGATCGAGGCCTTGGACGCCGGCCTCGAAGATTGCGGTCTCCCCCGCCTCGACCATGTGAGACTCAAGCTCGGACTTCGCCTGGTAGTAGGTCTCCTCGATGCGCGCCGGATGGATCCGCCCGTCCTGCAGCAGCTTCTCCAGCGTGATGCGCGCGACCTCGCGACGGACGCCGTCAAAGGCGCTGAGCACGACCGCGTTGGGCGTGTCGTCGATGATGAAGTCGACGCCGGTGAGGTTCTCCAGCGCGCGGATGTTGCGGCCCTCGCGGCCGATGATCCGGCCCTTCATGTCGTCGCTGGGCAGTTGGACGACGCTGACGGTCGTCTCGGCCGCGTGCGATGCCGCGAGCCGCTGCATGGCGACCGACAGGATCGATCGCACCCGCCGCTCGGCGTCGCGCTTGGTCTCCTCCTCGACCTGACGCACCACGCGGCCGGCGTCGTGGCGGGCCTCCTCCTCGACGTCCTTGAGCAGCGCTTGCTTGGCCTGGCCCGCGCTCAGTCCCGCGATCCGCTCCAGAGCCTGCTCGCGCTCGACGCGCAGGCGCTCGACCTCGTCGGCGTGCGCGCGGACGTGCTGGTCGCGACGCTCCAGCTCGGCCTCGCGGCGATCGAGATCGGCCCCGCGGCGATCCAGCGCGGCTTCCAGCGCCTGCGTCCGCACCGCGCTGTGCTCCAGCTCAGCGGCCCGGCGCAGCAACTCGGCGTCCTCGGGCGCGGTGACCGCCCCGGGCGCGGAGGCGGTGGCGAGCGTCGCGACCGGCCTGCGCCGTCCGTAGACGAGGGCCGCGACGACGATGGCCGCTCCGATGAGCGCCGCGCCGATCAGCGTTTCCATTTGGGGTGTCCTCTCCCCAGCCGTCGATGGAGGCGGCGGCTGGTCTCCGGTGCTGCGGTTTGGGAGCGAGGCCCGGCCACCGGGCGATGGTGGACGGCGGTTTCGGGTCCTGCGTGGTCCGGGCGCGTCCGGGTAGCGACGCGGTGCGGACCTGCACGAGGTGTGCGAACGGCAAAAGCGTGCTGGGAAGTCTCGGTTCGGTCGCCCTGAAGTCGGTCCTGCGCTGGCCGGGATCGTAGTACCGAAGGCGTTGCGCGTGCAATCAGCCTGGGAGCGACCGCGACAAGCGGTAGAGCACGTGCGGCAGGCCGGCATGGACGGTCTCGCCCTCGTAGGCCATGCCGAGCTTCTCCATCACCGCGCGCGAGGCGTGGTTGATGTCGACGGTCTGCGCGACGACGGCATCGAGCTCGAGGACATCGAAGGCGACGCGGACGGCCTCGCGCGCCATCTCGGTGGCGTAGCCCTGGCCCCAATGGTCGGCGTCCAAGAACCACAGCAGCTCGACCTCGGGCCGGCCGCCAACGTCAGCGTGGCGCAGGCCGGCGTAGCCGATCGGCGTGCTTTGGAGCAGGACCGTCCAGGGCCCGAAGCCCCAGCGCTCCCAGTGGCGCACGAGATCGTTGAGGAGCGTGTGCGCCTGATCAGCGGTCCGCAGATGTTCGGGCCACGCCTCCTCGGCGACGCGGGCGTCGGTGAAGATCCGCGCGTAGGTGGCCGCGTCGCCGGGCTCGGGGCGACGGCCGGTGAGCCGGGCCGTGGTGACGCGATCGATGCCGAAGTCGACGGGCACGTGCGCTTACTCGGCAGGCATCGAGAACGTGTACATCCGCTCGGCATCGATGCGCGCGAACAGGGGTCCGGAGTCCATGAACTGCTCCCACTCGGTGCCGTACCGCGGCACGTAGATGTCGAGCAGCGCGCGGCGCAGGTCGGCGCCCTCCGGTGCCTGGACGTCGACGCGGGTCGCGCGCCCGTGGACGGTGACCGAGAGCTCCTCGCCCGGCAGATGCGTGGCGCTGACCTGCGGGCGCTTGGCGATGTGGCGGAAGCGAAACGAGTCCGGGGCCGAGCCGAAGTGAAACGCGCCGTGGACGAAGACGCCGTCGACCGGTCCGGTGATCGGGCGGCCGTCGGCGGTGACGGTGGCCAGCGTGAGCAGCCGCATCCCTTGCAGCTGTTCGACGACCTGCTCGGCGGTCAGCCGCCGCTCGGGCGAGTGGATGCTCAGCAGGTGCCGCCCCGCCGCGGCGTAGGTGCGGTCCAGCAGCGCCTGCAGGGCGGTGATCTCCTCAGGCGTTTCGTGCATGCGATCGTGGATCGATCAGGATCTTGGCGTGGGTCTCGGGATCGCCGAGCGCGGTGAAGGCGGCGTCGACGCCGTCCAGGCCGACCGTGCCGGTGATGAGCGGACGTGGGTCGAGCTTGCCCTCAGCGAGCATGTGCAAGGCGTCGCGGTACTCCAGCGGCGAGTAGGCGAGCACGAAGCGCAGGTCGATCTCCTTGTTGATGGCCATCGCCGGCGTGAAGCGATCGGGGCCGACGCAGACGCCGACGACGACCACGCGTGAGAACAGCGGCGCGTCGTCAACGATGCTCGAGATCATCCCGGGAACGCCGACGCACTCAAAGATCACCGGCCGCTTGGGCATCCCGCCGAGCCTCTCGCCCAGCCGCCAGAGGTGCCACCAGCCGACGGGCAGCCGCTCCAGCTTCTCGCGCGTCCCCACCGCGAGCTCGAAGGCCGCTGGGGCTTTGGTGAGGTGCTTGTGGCGCTCGCCGCCCTCAAACGGCGAGCCGACCGCCGGGTCGACCACCACGTCGGCGCCGCAGGCGATCGCCAGGGCGCGACGCCCCGCCGAGAAGTCACTGGCCACGACGGTCCGCACGCCGCTGGCCTTCAGGCACAGGATCACGCCAAGGCCGACTGGCCCGCAGCCGATGACAATCGCCACGTCGCGTTTGCTGACTTCGCCGCGCCGGACCGCGTGCCACGCGACGGCCATCGGCTCGGTGAGCGCGGCGACGTCGGCCGGCAGACCGTTCGGTACCGCCATCATCATCGACTCCTGGACGACCATCTGCTCGGCATAGGCACCTGGTGCATGGGCCGAGAGACCGACCGCGTCGATGCCCTGCGCGCCACGCACGAGCGGCACCGCGACCACCGGCGTTCCCGTCGGCAGCTTGCCGCCACAGCCCGGGCCGTACTCGGCAACGCTGCCGGAGAACTCGTGGCCGAAGACGATCGCCTCCTCGGAGCGCCCGAAGCGGTCATAGCCGGTCTGGGCCGCCATCTGCGCCCATTCGTCGATGCCGTGACGGGCGTGTAGATCCGAGCCGCAGATGCCGCAGCGCAGCACCTCGATCCGGACCTGACCGCGGGCCGGCACGGGCTCGGGGAGGTCGATGACCTTTAGCTCCGCGCGCTGGCATGCGACCGCCCTCATCGGGGTGCTCTGGTCGTGTGGTGGTCGTGGTTCGTGCGATCGCTCATGGCCGCTAGCGAGTCTCGCATCCCCGCGGATACGCTGCGCGCCATGGTTCTCTACACCTGCCCGGCGCGGACCCACGGGGCGACAACGCCGATCATCAAGCACCCGTGTGGCGTGGCGGCCAAGGCGCTCGATGAGGCAGGCCACGCGTACACGGTCAAGGTCGTCGGCGGCTTCAAGAACGTGCCGCTCAGCCGGCGCGGTCGGCGCGGCGAGATCCGCGAGCTCACCGGGCAGGAGGACGTGCCGGTGCTTGTGCTCGACGATGGAAGGCCGATCGCCGGCTCGGAGGCCATCGTGGCCTGGGCGTCGGCGCGCGCCTAGCCGTGACGACAAAACGCTGAACGGACCCGCGGCAGCTGGGTACGGTGGCCGGTATGCGCGCTCCCATCCAGCTGGACTTGCACCTGCCGAACTTCAACTTCCCTGGCGTCGGCCCCGAGGCGGTCTTCGACAAGTTGGTGTCCATCGCCACGACCGCCGAGCGGGCCGGTTTCACGTCAGTCTCGCTGATGGACCACTACCACCAGATCCCGCCGGTCGGTCCGCCGCAGAACTGGATGTTCGAGGGCAACACGATGCTCGCGGGCATCGCCGCGCGGACGACGACGATCGCGCTCGGCCTGCTCGTCGGCGGCGTCGGTTATCGCAACCCAGCCCAGCACGCCAAGATCACGACGACGCTCGACATCATCTCCGGCGGCCGCGCGTTCCATGGCATCGGCGCCGGCTGGTTTGAGGCCGAGCACGACGCCTACGGCTACGTGTTCCCGCCGATCTCCGAACGCTTCGAGCGCCTCGAGGACCATCTGCAGATCGTTCGGGCGATGTTCACCGAGGACCAGGCGACGGTCACCGGCACCCACCACTCCGTCACCGACGCCTACAACAACCCCAAGCCACTGCGCGGCGACATCCCGATCCTGATCGGGGGCAGCGGCGAGCGGAAAACGCTGCGCATGGTCGCCCAGTACGCCGACGGCTGCAACCTCTTCGGCGACCCCGACCGCGCCAAGCACCTCCTTGGTGTTCTGGAGGGTCACTGCGAGAACGTCGGGCGCGACTCGGCCGAGATCACCAAGACGTCGATGATGACCCTGGCCATTGGCGAGACCGAGGACGCCGTCAAGGCCAAGCTCGATGTTATGCGCGCAGCCGGCTTCCCCGAAGAGCGCATTGCGTTCACGACGGCTGGAACACCCGAGCAGATCCTCGAGCGCGCTCACGCCTTCCGCGACGTCGGCATCGAAGGCCTGACGTTCGCCATGCCCGACGTCCACGACCTGGAGGCGGTGACGCTCGCCGGGGAGACGCTGGCGCCGGTCTTCAACCCCGACCGCTAGCAGTGGCTCTCTAGGCGCGCTTCGCGTGTCGTGTGTCGCGGTTCCGTTGCGGGGTTGGGCCCCGCAACGGAAAGTGCGACGGGCTATGTGGTGATGGTGTTGCTGTAGGTGTCGAAGACCTTGTTGAGGGCTTCGACGCCGTGGCGGTTGGCGTAGATGTCGCTCATGATGATGGCGTTGGTGGTGGTGTCGGCGCCGATGTCGGTGAGGAGGTCGAGGTTGGTGGCCAGAAGGTCGCAGCGGCGTTCGTGGAGCTGTTGGATGTGGCCGGGGGTCAGTGGGACCTCGAGGTCGTCGGTGTGTGGGGCCATCTCGGGGTCCCAGCCGAGTGCGTCGATGACGGCGGTGGCGTCGCGGTAGATGTTGGCCAGTTTCAGCTGGCGGCGTGGGGTGTAGTCGAGGAAGTCCTCGAAGGGGTCGTGGTTGAACATCATGACCTTCTTGGTCTCGATGCGCAGGACGTCGGCGGTGGAGGGGTCGACGGTGATACGGCAGGGTGAATTACCCTGGTGGGCACTCATGGGAGCTTGTTTCTCCTTGGGTCATGCCCCCGGGCCGTCTTCAGCGGTCGCGGGGGTCTCTTGATTTGTGAGGGGCGAAGCCTAGCGGGTGGGCCGACGGAAGTGGTCGATTTCGCAAAGTCGTTGCAAAGTCGCAGTTTCGCTGCAGTCCGACTACCCCAACAACTCGGGCGCGTTGCTCGGGACGAGTAGCCGACCGCCCAAGACTGACGTCGTGGAGCGCTGGCCGAGGGGCGGACGTGGTCTGTTGCGAGCGCTGGGGCGGCGCGCCTGCTTGGGCGTTCCGCTCAGACGGTGGATGGCGTGCCGGCGTGGTCTGTCCGCACCGAGGGGAGTGAGCGGGGTCGGTTGTGCTTGGCGTTGGCCTGCCGTCCGCTGGCGCCTGGGCGGGCGATTCGCGTTGTCTTCGTTGCCCGGCCGGGGATCCGCGTGAGGTCCGGGTCGTTTTGGGCTCCACGATGGAGCCGCAAACGCCCCGGACCCCGACGCACGAGGTCCGGGGCGCCTGGTGGTGAACTATTGACCACGAAACGCCCCGGACCCGCCCGGGCGCCCGCGCAGGCCACCACGGGCCAGGCCTCCGCTAAAAGGTGGCGGAGCCGCAACGGCTGGCACTGTTTCGTCGCAGCTTCGTGACAGCCCCGGGTACGTTGACCGGGAATATCCCGGTCAAGGCGCGAGCGCGCCCTGACGCCGGAGCCGAACCTCGTACGCGGCGCGAGCGCGAAGGGAGGGCGGTGATCCGTGATGTCGCCATCCGCGCGGACCATGTTCGATGCCCACACAAATGGGCGCCGAACCACAGCCACCTACGCCTCCAACGCTCCAGACCACGAGAGCGTGGTGGCGATCGTCACGGAGCGGCGACCATCCAACCACGCCCCGCACCACCCCGCAGCGCCCTACTCGCGCCCGTAGGCCCGAATCGCGTCGTACGCCGTCTCCGGCTCGTACCCCTTGCGGACAAGGAAGCCGAGGGCGCGGTCGCGATCGCGATCGGTCTCCGGCGGGGTGCGGAAACGCCGAGTGAGGATCGCCAGCGCCGCGTCGAACTGCGACTCGGCCGCGTCGCCGCCGGCCAGCGCGCCGGCAATGAGCTCAGCCTCGACGCCGCACGCAACGAGCTTGCGCTCGATGCGCTCGTTGCCCCAGTGGTCCAGCGTGCGGCGATCCTCGACGAAGCGCAGCGCAAACCGCGCGTCGTCCAGGTACCCCAACTCCACGAGCTCGGCGACCGCCTGCTCGATCGTGTCGGGCTCCACGCGCTTGGCCTCGAGGTGGCGGCGCACCTCGAGCACCGTGCGATCACGGAACCCGAGGTAGCGATAGCTCAGGTCGAGCGCGTGCTGGAGGCGGACCTCCGGATCGACGGCGCGTTCGGCGGTGGTCATGCGACTCCGCCTGACGCTCAGGCGGTGGCCGCCGCCGTCTTGCGCTCGGCCGTGATCTCGCCCGTCGCCGGATCGACGCCCTCGGGCACCTCATCGCGATCGATCGGCGTGACGAGGTCGCGGTCGATGGCCAGCGCGCGATAGACCTTGTCCTCGATCTCGCGCGCGATCTCGGGATGCTCGTCAAGGAAGCCCTTGGCGTTGTTGCGCCCCTGGCCGAGACGGTCGCCGTCGTAGGAGAAGAACGAGCCGGACTTCGCCACGATGTTGTGCTCGATCCCGAGATCGAGGATGCAGCCCGAGGACGAGATGCCCTTGCCGAACTCGATGTCGAACTCGGCCTGGCGGAACGGCGCCGCCACCTTGTTCTTGACGACCTTGACGCGAACGCGGTTGCCGACCGCCTCCGTGCCGTCCTTCAGCGTCTCGATGCGCCGGATGTCCAGGCGCTGCGACGAGTAGAACTTCAGCGCGCGACCGCCCGGCTGCGTCTCCGGCGAGCCGAACATGACGCCGACCTTCTCGCGGATCTGGTTCGTAAAGAGGCAGAGCGTCTGGGTGCGGTTGAGGTTGCCGGCGAGCTTGCGCATCGCCTGGCTCATCATCCGGGCCTGCAGGCCGACCGTCTGGTCGCCCATCTGACCCTCGAGCTCGGCGCGCGGGGTCAGCGCCGCGACGGAGTCGATGGCGACGAGGTCCACCGCACCGGAGCGGACCAACATGTCGCAGATCTCCAGCGCCTGCTCGCCGTAGTCGGGCTGCGAGACGAGCAGGTTGTCGATGTTGACGCCGATCTGCTGGGCATACAGCGGATCCATGGCGTGCTCGGCGTCGATGAACGCGCAGACGCCGCCCAGGCGCTGGGCCTCGGCGAGCACGTGGTAGACGAGCGTCGTCTTACCTGAGGACTCCGGCCCGAAGACCTCGACGATGCGGCCGCGCGGCATCCCGCCGATGCCAAGCGCGAGATCCAGCGACAGCGCGCCGGTCGGGATCGCGTTGACCTTGACCTGCGCGCCCTCGTCGCCCATGCGCATGACCGAGCCCTTGCCGAACTGGCGCTCGATCTGCGTGAGGGCGCCGGCAAGGGCGGTGTCGCGGGCCTTGATGGCCTTCTCGTCGGTGGCGGGCATGCGGGGTGAGACCTCTCTCGAACGCGGAAGAGCGAACCAGTGTGCGGGTCGCGTCGGACGGAACTTCGGAGATCAGAAGCGTACGCACGTTCGTGTGCCGAAATCGGCGCGCGCGGTCACGATTCGGGACCGAATTCCGCACGCGTCAGCGCCTCGTAGCGCGGCGGTCCCTCCCCCAGCCATGACCGCATCAGCGTGATCGCGCGCACGTCGAGATCCAGCGCCGGCGTCGGGGGAAGCGCCGCCGTCGAGGGCGTCCACCCGCGGCGCACGCGCGCGACCGTCAGGTGCGGCCGAAAGCGCTGCTCGTCGCGCTCGAAGCCGATCTCTTCCAGCCCATCCCAGAGCGTGGCGTGCAGCGCCGCCAGCGCGCCGGCATCATCAGAGACCGCCACCGTCAGCACATGCGGCCGGCGCGGCGCGAGCCACAGCGCGGCGCCGGTCGACAGCGCCGGCAGCGGCCAGCCCGCCAGCTCCTCTACGACCGCGCTCAGCGGCCCGACGTCTTCCAACGGCCGATGGCCGAGGAACGCGAGCGTCAGGTGAACCCGCTCGGCCGCGACAATCCGCAGCGCCCGGTCGGCCGCCACCGCCTCCTGCGCCCAGGCCACCAACGCGCGACGGTCCTCGCCGCCGAGCTCCAGCGCGACGAACAGGCGCGCGGGCACCCGCTCAGCCCCCGGTCTCGCCTCGCAAGACGCGCCGGATCATATGCATCGCCACCGTGGTCGAGCGGTCGCGGACGTCAAAGCGCCCGCCGGGAAGGACGAGGCGGCGGGTGAGACGATGCCCATCAGAACTGCTCACCGAGAAACAGACGGTGCCCACCGGTTTGTCATCGGTTCCTCCGCCCGGGCCCGCGATCCCGGTGATGCCAACCCCGACATCAACGCCCAAGGCAGCCCGAGCGCCATCGGCCAGCGCCTCGGCGACCTCGACCGACACGGCGCCCACGCGGTCGATCAGCGCCGCGTCGACCCCGGCCAGCGCGACCTTCGCCGCATTCGAGTACACCACCACGCCGCCGAGGACGTAGTCCGAGGAGCCGGCCAGATCGGTCAGCCGGCCGGCGAGCAGCCCGCCGGTGCAGGACTCCGCGGTCGCGATCGTGCGCGACGACGACCGCAGCAGCGTCGCGACCTGATCGTCGACCGACGTCCCATCGTCTGAGAACAGCTCGCGCGGGTGCTTCTCGGCGACCAGCGCCGCGAACGCGTCGTAGACCGCCTGCTGCGGTGGCTCGTAGCGCGTGACGACCTCGACCTCGCCGCGGCGCAGGCAGGTCGTGATCTCCAGCGCGTCGAGGTCGATCCCGGCGTCGCGCGCCTGCAACATCGTGTTGGCGATCTCGGATTCCGGGATGCCGAAGAGCCGCAGCATGTGCTGGTGATAGACGGTCGCCCCGCCGATCGCCGCGCGAAACGGCTCCAGCTCGATCGCCGCGCGCCACATCGGCTGCAGTTCGCGCGGCGGCCCAGGCAGCACGACGATCGTCGGGCTCGGCCGGCCGGCATCCGCTGCCGGCGGCGGCACGATCAGCCCCGGCGCGGTGCCGACGGGCTCGAGCACCGTCGCGCCGCTCGGGACCAGCGCCTGCTTGCGGTTTGACCGCCGGATCGCCTCCAGGTCGAGATCCGGCCAGCGGCTCATCAACCGCTCCAAGATCGTCCAGATCCGCCCCTCCAGCGCCGTGTCAAGCGCCAGCGGTCGCTGCTGGAACTCGCCGACGACGGCGGCGGTGAGGTCATCCTCGGTCGGCCCGAGGCCGCCGGAGGTGATGATCAGGTCGACGCCGGCGCTCGCCAGCCAGCCCAGCGCGTCGTGCACGTCACCCGGCCGATCGCCCACGACGATGTTGTGGGCGACGTCGACGCCGAGCTCGCGCAGCCGCTCGGCTAGCCACGGCCCGTTGCGATCCACGACCCGGCCGGTGAGCACCTCGGTGCCCGTGACGACGATGCCCGCTCGCGCCGCCATCAGCCGCAGTCCGGGACGGTGCCGGGATCGACGCGCTTGACCGAGCCCTTGCTGATCCGGAAGGCCACGGGGCTGGCGTCGGGCACGTCGCGCAGCTTGCCGTCGACGCGCAGCCGCGCGTTACCGTTGCCCAGCAGCAGCTTGAAGCGCTTGGAGCGGTACGGGCCCGCAGAGCCGCCCTGCTGCAGCGCCGTGCCGGGAATGCGCGCCGCGCCGCTGGCGTCGACCAGGCAGGCCGAGACCGGGCCAGGGCCTGTCGGGATGAGCTGCAGGCGCACGATCCTCGAAGAGGCCGATCGCTTCTTCTTGGTGGGCTTGCTGGTCGCGGCGGCCGTCGTCGTGCGCGCCGGCACCGGCGTCGTCGTGGTGGTGCTCGTCTGCGTGCTGGCCGCCGGCGTTTCCCCGTCGTCGCTGTCCTTGCCCAGCAGATACAGCGCACCGACGAGCAGGACGAGGATCACGCCGACGACGACGCCGACCGGAATCCGCCGTGGCTCGCGCTGCGGGCGCAGCGGGCCGCCGCCCCGGCTGCCTCGCCCGCCGCGGCGCCGCGGCGAGCCGATCGGCATCAGGTCGTGATCGGATGGCCGCTCGTGGCGGAGCTTGTACTCCTCCAACAGCAGCTTGGCATCGAGATCGAGCGCTTCGGCGTAGGTGCGCAGGAACGAGCGGACGTACGCCGGCCCCGGCAGCAGCCCCCACTCCTCGTTCTCCAGCGCCCGCAGGTACTTGGCACGGATCTTCGTCTCGGCTTCGATCTCCGAGATGTCGATGCGGGCGCGCATGCGCGCCTCGCGGAGGGTGGCCCCGATCTCCGGCATGGCTCGGGCCGCAGTCTATGGAGCTACTGGATGGTCTGATCGTCGCCTGCGTCCAGCGGATCGTCGCTGGAGCTCAACGCCGCCGCATCTGGCAGATCTGGCACATCACCGTTCGTCGCTGCCCCGGATCCGGATCGGGCGGCGATGTCGCCCTTCTCGGCCAAGGCCGCCAGCATCCGTGGGAGGTCCTGACCGGTGATCAGGACCTGGCGCGGCTTGGATCCTTCGTATCCGGAGATGACGCCCCGGCGCTCGAGCATGTCCATCATCCTGCCCGCGCGCGTGTAGCCCAGGCGCATGCGTCGCTGGAGCATCGAGGTCGACGCGGTGCCCATCTCGACCACCAGCTCGATCGCGTCGGCGAGCAGCGGATCCTCGTCGGGATCCTTGCCGTCGGCCTCATCGCGCCCGCCCTCGGCTGCCTCGGGCTCGACCTCCTCCAGGAGGTCGGCACGCAGCTCGGGCTCGCCCTGGCGCGCCCAGAACTCGGTGATCTGGGCGACCTGCGCCTCGTCGATGTAGGCGCCCTGGATGCGCTGCAGCTTCGACGAACCGACCGGTGAGAAGAGCATGTCGCCCATGCCCAGCAGCGACTCTGCGCCGTTCTGGTCGAGGATCACGCGCGAGTCGGTCTGCGAGCTCACGGCAAAGGCGATCCGCGACGGCACGTTGGCCTTGATCATGCCGGTGATGACGTCGACGCGCGGCGACTGCGTGGCAAGCACGAGGTGGATGCCGACCGCGCGGGCCTTCTGCGCGATCCGGATGATCGAGTCCTCGACGTCGCCCGGCGCGACCATCATCAGGTCGGCGAGCTCGTCGATCACGCAGAGGATGTAGGGCAGGCGCTTCTCGCCCTCTTCCTCACGCACGCGGTTGAGCTCGACCAGCGAGCGCGTGCGCTTCATGGCCATGATCCCGTAGCGCCACTCCATCTCGCGCACGAGGTTCTGAAGCGCGTTGGCGGCCTGGCGCGGCGAGGTGATCACCGGCGTGAGCAGGTGCGGGACGTCCTCGTAGTGGTTGAGCTCGACCTGCTTGGGGTCGACCAGGACCAGCCGCGCCTCGTCGGGCGTGGCGTTGAGCAGGATCGACGACAACATCGCGTTGATGCACGCCGACTTGCCCGCGCCTGTCGTGCCGGCGACCAGGATGTGCGGCATCTTGGCCAGGTCGGCGCCAATGGCCTTGCCCGAGACGTCCTTGCCCAGCCAGACGGTGAGCGGCGAGTAGCCCTCGGGACGCGCACGGAAGACGTCGCCCAGGTGGACGGTGCGACGGTCACGGTTGGGGACCTCGATGCCGACGGCCTGCTTGCCGGGGATCGGCGCGAGGATGCGGATCTCGGTGGCGGCCAGCGCGTAGGCCAGGTCGTCCTTGAGCTGGGCGACCTTGCTCATCTTCACGCCGGGCGCGAGGCGCAACTCATAGCGGGTGATGTGCGGGCCGCTGACGGTGCCGACGACCTTGGCCTCCACGTTGAAGTGGCTGAGCGCCTCGACCAACGACGCGGCGATCTTCTCGTTGCCGCTGGTGTCGGGGCGGATCTGGTCGCCGGTGGAGCGCTTGAGGACGCGCGCGTCCGGGACGATGTACTCGATGTCCTCGTGGTCGTCCTCCCCACGCGCGGCCGGCAATTCGAGTTGCTTGGGCTCGCCATCGTCGTCGGGGTCGAAGTCCTGCTGGAGATCCGGAAGGTCGTCGGTCGCCATCACGGCGTCCTCGACGGCCGCGTCGTTGGCGTCCTCGGCCGCGCTTTGGGGCGTGCGCTCGACGCGCAGGTCGTCGTCCTCGGGCTCCGGGATCGCGTCGATTGGCTCAGCGGCCTTCTTGCGGCGCCGGATGCGCGGCTCCTCGTCGGGCAGCGCACCCGCGGGCTCGTCGTCGCCGAAGAGGTCGGGGTAGCGCTCGACGCCGTCCAGCGACGGCGCCTCCACATGCGTGGCCTTGACGACGAGGTCGTCGTCAGAGCTCTCCGGGACGCGCACGCGCGGGCGGCCGCTCTTGGTCGCACCGGCGGTCGTGGCGGCAGCGCCCCGTCCGCGCGTGGCCTCCGCCGGCCGCGCCGTCGTCGTCGCGCTGCGCAGCACGCGCGTCGACTCAGCGACCGTGCCACCGGTCGCCTTCAGCACGCCAGCCACCGACGCACCGGTGAGCAGCAGCACGCCGGCGAGAAAAAGGAAGAGCGCGAGGATGTGCGTGCCGATCGACCCAATCAGGTTGCTCGACACGTAGAACAAGCCCTCGCCGAGGTAGCCGCCACGATCGCGCAGGAAGTCGGCATCCCAATAGCCATCGCGGACCGTGTCCGGGCCGAGACCGACTGTGCCGGCGGCGAACATCAGCGCCAGCGCCAGCACGAAGCAGATCCCGCCCGACTTGAACGGCCGCACCGACGGCAGCACCGGGCGCATGACGATGACCGCGCCGGCAGCCAGCACGCCGACCGGCGCGACGTAGCGCAGCTGACCCACCGCCAGCGCGAGGCCATCGACGACAGCGTCGCCCGCCTGTCCCCCATCCCAGCCCATGTACAGCGGGAAGACCAGGAAGACGCCGCACGCCACGAGCGCGAGCCCGAAGAGGTCGAGGTGGCGCTGCTCGATGACGGGGACCCGCGGCGCCCAGGTCGCCGACGAGCGCTTGGCCCGTGTGCGCGCCGAGCTCTTGGCCGCACCGCGCGCCGGCGGCTTGCGCTTGCGCGCGGCCGCCGAGGAGGCGGAGGTCGTGGTCTTGGACTTGGGCGCAGGCTTGCGCTTGCGCGGGGCGGGAGTGCGGGTCGTAGCCATAGCTCGGACCCTCCCCTTCGACGCGCCGCGTCGCGTCCCTGCCGGGCCCGCGGCCGCCGGTACGCCGTTCCCCCTTGATCCTGCCTTCATGGCCGGCTCTACCATGCGTGTGTGATCGACGGTCATGAGCGCCAAGCACGCGTCCTCATCGTGGAGGACGACGACGACATCGCACAGGTGCTGCAGCGGTCGCTGCGCCTGGAGGGATATGAGACGCGGATCGCCGGTGACGGCGAGGCGGCGCTCGGCGCGGCCAACGACTTCGTGCCGGATCTCGTGGTCCTCGACCTCGGGCTGCCCAAGCTCGACGGCATGGACGTGGCGCGCCGCCTGCGCGCCGCCGACGACGTTCCAATCCTGATGCTGACGGCACGCGACGCGCTCGCGGCCCGCGTCGAGGGTCTCGACGCCGGTGCCGACGACTACCTCGTCAAGCCCTTCGAGCGCCAAGAGCTGCTGGCCCGCCTGCGCGCGCTGCTGCGGCGGCGCCCGCCGCGGGGCAGCGCGTCGCTGGTCGTCGCCGACCTGTCGCTGAACCCCGACACGCACGAGGTGCGCCGCGGCGACCGCGTAGTCGAGCTGACCCAACGCGAGTTCGAGCTGTTGGAGTACTTGATGCGCAACGAGCGCATCGTCGTACCCCGCCAGCGGCTGCTGGAAGACGTCTGGGGCTACGACCCGTTCGCGACCACGAACACGATCGAGGTCTTCGTCTCCAACCTGCGGCGCAAGCTAGAAGGCGGCGGCGAGGCCCGTCTGCTGCACACGATCCGCGGTGCGGGGTACGTGCTGCGGGCATGAGCGCCCTGCTGCACTCGATGACCCTGCGCTGGCGGCTCGCCGCGCTGGCGGCCGGGCTGACCTTCTTGGTGCTGTGCGGCTTCGCGCTGGTCATCGGACAGCTCACCGCCTCGCGGATCCGCAGCGACTTCCGCAACGAGATGAGCACGGCGGTCACCAACCTCTCCACCAACGTGCGGATCATCTACGACGGGCAGGGCGATCCCAAGATCGCGCCCAACGTCGTCGCCACCTACGCGGCGGCCAACCGCGCGGCGATCCGCGTCGTGCGCCCCAACGGCGTCCTGGTTACCCAGACCCCGCACGCCCCGGACTTCACCAAGATGGGGCTCAAGGTCGGCAAGACCGGTGAGGTCGGCGGCTACCGCGTCGACTCGCGACTGACCAACCTGCAGGTCGAGGGCGCGCCGCAGTTCAGCATCGCGGTCTACGTCCAGTACGCGCGCCGGGTCGCGCCGATCGAAGCCAGCGTCCACAGCCTGCGGCTCTTCCTGCTGCTCGGCGTGCTCGTCGGCTCGGGCCTGGCCCTCGCCCTCGCGCTGGCGCTCTCGCGCCGTGCGCTGGCACCGATCACGCGCCTGACCTCGACGGCCCGCGACATCGCCACGACCCGCGACCCGAGCCGGCGCGTCCCGATCCCCGACACCGAGGACGAGGTCGCCGAGCTGGCACGAACGCTGGACGACATGCTCCAGGCGCTGGAGTCCTCGCGGGCTGAGCGCGAGGCCGCGCTGGCGCGCCAGCGGCAGTTCGTCGCCGACGCCAGCCATGAGCTGCGCACGCCGCTGACCAGCGTGCTGGCCAACCTCGAGCTGCTGGCCGAGGTCCTCGACGGCGAGCGCGGCGAGGCGGCGCGCTCGGCGCTACGGTCGACCCAGCGGATGCGCCGCCTGGTCGGCGACCTGCTGCTGCTGGCGCGCGCCGACGCCAAGCGCGAGGTTCCCCACGAGCCGACCGACCTCGGCCGGGTGCTGATCGACGTCGCCGCCGAGCTCGGCCCCGTCGCCGGCGAGCATGTGCTCAGCATCGACGCCAACCCCGCCGTCGTCGACGGCGCGGGCGACGAGCTGCATCGCCTCGCGCTCAACCTGATTCAGAACGCCTTCCAGCACACGCCGGCCGGGACGCACGTGCATGCGTCGGTCACCAGTGACGCCGAGCACGTGCGCATGACGGTCGCCGACGACGGTCCAGGCGTCGCTCCAGCGTTGCGTACCGAGATCTTCGATCGCTTCGTGCGTGCCGAAGGCGACCGCGGCGGCTCGGTCGGCCTCGGCCTGTCGATCGTGCGCGCGGTCGCCCAATCGCATGGCGGCGACGTCGTCCTGGAGTCGCCGCCCGAGGGCGGCGCCCGGTTCGTGGTGACGCTGCCGGCGAGCCGTGCGGAGGCGCCGTCGATCGACGGCGACCTCCACACCGTGCGCGTCTAGCGCCGGCAGCCTCAGACTTCTACGACGACCGGCAGCACCATCGGGCGCCGCTTGAGGCGGTCGTAGACGAACGCCGCCAGGTCGTCGTGGAGCTTCTGCTGCAGCAGGTCGATCTCGCGGATCTCCTCCCCTGCCGCGCGCGCCAGCGAGCCGTTGACGAACTCACGGATGTCGCCCAGCAGGCCCTCGGCGTCCTCGGAGTACGGGACGCCGCGGAAGATGATCTCCGGCTCGGCGACCGAGCTGCCGTCCTGCTCGGCGATCGTCGCAACGACAACGAAGATGCCGTCGGCGCTGAGCATCCGGCGGTCGCGCAGCGCGACGTCCGTCGGATCGCCGATGTCGACGCCGTCGACGTAGATCATGCCCGCGCGCTCGCGCTTGCCGAAGCGCGCGCCATCCTTGTCGAGCTCCAGCGGCAGGCCGTTCTCGCCCTTGAAGATGTGCTCTTCCGGGACCCCGACCGACTTGGCCAGCTCACCGTGCAGGTGAATGCGCTTGTGGTCGCCGTGAAATGGCATCACATACTTCGGCTTGGTCAGGTTGAGCATCAGCTTGATCTCCTCCTGATAGCCGTGACCGGAGGCGTGGATCGGCGTGTCCTTCGGCGTCACTACGTCGCAGCCGATGTGGTAGAGCCGATCGATCGTCTCGTTGACCGCCCGCTCGTTGCCCGGGATCGGCGTCGCCGCGAAGACGATCGTGTCGCCGTCGTGCAGCTCGACCTGCGGGTGGTCGCGGTGAGCCATCCGGCGCAGCGCGCTCAACGGCTCGCCCTGGCTGCCGGTCGAGACGATGACGAGCTTGTGGTCGGGGAAGCTCGACGCCTCGCGCGGCTGGACAAAGCTCCCTTCAGGCACGTCGATGTGCCCCAACATGCGCCCGATGTTGATGTTCTTGCGCATCGAGCGGCCGACCAGGACGACCTTGCGCCCGTGCTCGGTCGCCGCGTCGACGACCTGCTGGACGCGGTGGATGTTTGACGCAAAGCAGGTGACGACGATCCGGCCCTCACAGCGGCCGAAGAGTGCCGAGAGGTTCGGCCCCGCGACCGACTCGCTGGGCGAGAAGCCCGGGCGGTCAGCGTTGGTCGAGTCGCCGCAGAGCAGCAGCAGGCCTTCGCGGCCCAACTCGGCCAGGCGGCTGACGTCGGCCGGCTTGCCGTCGACCGGCGTCTGGTCGAACTTGTAGTCGCCGGTGATGAGCATCGTCCCGAGATCGGTCGTCAGCGCGACGGCCATCATGTCCGGGATCGAGTGCGTGAGGTGAATCAGCTCGATGTCAAAAGGGCCGAGCTCGATCGTCTCGCCCGGCTTGACGTCGTTGAGGTCGGTCTCCTTGAGCCGGTGCTCATCGAGCTTGGAGCGCGCCATCGCCATCGTCAGCGGCCCGCCGAAGACGGGGATGTCGGTTCCCAGCTCACGCAGGATCCACGGCAGCGCGCCGAGGTGGTCCTCGTGGCCGTGGGTGATGACGATGCCCTCGATGTCATCCGCGCGCTCGCGCAGATAGGTGAAGTCGGGGAGCACCAGGTCGATGCCGACCTGCTCGGCCGTCGGGAACCGCAGTCCCGTGTCGACGACCACGATCGCGCCGTCGTACTCGACGACGGTCATGTTTTTGCCAATCTCGCCCAGCCCGCCCAGCGGGAGGACTCGAAGCTTGCTGTTGTCCATGTTCTCCTAGGGAGCCCCGGCGGAGGCGAGCAGCCCGTGGCGCTCGAGGACCGCGCGGATCTCCGCGCGCTCGTCCTCATCGGCCTCGACGAGCGGCAGGCGCAGGCCACCGACCGGATGGCCGGCCAGCTCGAGCGCCGCCTTGACGGGGATCGGATTCGTGGTGACGCCCATCGCGGCGTAGACGTCGCGCAGCGAGGCGTCGATGGTCGCCCGGTTCTCGGGCTCATCGACCATGCGCCGCATCTCGTCGCCGACCAGGTGGCTGGCAACGCAAATGCCGCCGCAGCCCCCGATCTCGAGCGTGCGCAGCAGGGCCTCGTCGTTGCCGGCGTAGATGCCGAGCCCGTCGATCGGCGCCAAGTTGTCGTTGTTGGCCTGCTTGACGTAGTCGATGCCGTCCAGCTGCGCCAGCTCGGCGAGCAGGTCGTTAGGCACGTCGATGACCACGCGCGACGGGATGTTGTAGAGGATGATCGGCACGTCGGTCGCCTGGGCGACCGCTTGGTAGTGCGCGATGAGCCCACGCCGGTTGGGCTTGTTGTAATAAGGGGTGACGCTGAGGACGGCGTCGACGCCGAGCGCGGTCGCGCGCTCGGTCAGGTGCACCGCGTGGCGGGTGTCGTTGGACCCGACCCCCGCGGTGATCGTCGTGCCCTCGGGCCGGTTGGCGACCGCCAGCTCGACGACGCGCAGATGCTCCTCGTCGGTCAGCGTCGAGGCCTCGCCGGTCGTGCCGCAGACGACGAAGCCGTCCGAGCCGTGCTCGGCAAGGTGGTGCAGAAGATCGACGAACGCCTGCTCGTCGACGTTCAGATCGTCGTCAAACGGCGTGACGATCGCGGTGAGGATGGCTCCCAGCCCGGCCACGTGCGGCATTGTCCCAGGATCAGCCCGCAAGCGGGTCCCCACCGGTGAGCTTCGGTGGAGCCTCTTGGCTGCGGTCGACGGTGGGAGCGTCGGCGGCGGGTGGCGCGGGTGGCGTCGGTGGCGTCTTGGGGGCTTCGGGCTCGGCCGCGGCGGCGACCGTCTCGGCGGCCTCGACCGTCGCCTCGGGATCGGGCGCAGGCTCGGCGGGCGCGGGCTTGGCGGCTGGCGGAGCAGACGCCGCAGGAGACTCGTCCCAGCCCTTCTTCTGCTGGTTCTCGTTGAACTGCGTCTGGACCTCGTCGAGCTTGGTCTGCGCCTGCTCGGCCAGATCCTTGGCGCGCGCCTTGAGCGTGCCGTCCTTGGCCTCCTTCTGTGCCTGCTCGGCGAACTTCTTCGCCTTGTCCATGAAGCCCATGCTCGCGGTTCTCCTCGGGTCGGTCGGCTTCACAGCGTACCCTCGTCGGGTGCCGGAACCCGCCTCGCTCGCCGCCGAGATCGTCGCGGTGCGCTGGCGTGCAGACGATGGCGGCTTCGCGGTGCTGGCGGCGGTCGGCGATGACGGCGAGGAGGTCACGCTCACGGGTCCGATCGCGCACCTGCACGAGGGCGACACCGTCGAGGTCCAGGGCGCGTGGCGCGACCATCCGCGCTTCGGCCGCCAACTGCACGTGGAGTACCTGCAGGTCGGCGCCGCCAGCCCGGACGCGCTGATGACGCTGCTGAGCTCGGTCAAGCACGTCGGCCCGCGCGGCGCCGAATGGCTGCTGGCTCGCCATGGCGACGAGGTGCTCGAGACCATCGACCGCGATCCGGGCGCGCGCCTGCTCGAGGTGCCGGGCATCGGCAAGGCCAAGCTCAAGCCGGCGGTGGCGTCCTGGCAGCAGCACGCCGGCGGCCGCGCGCTCGCGCTGCTGCTCGCCGAGCACGGGGTCCCTGCTGCAGTGGCCGCACGCGTGCACAAGGCGCTCGGCGGCGGCGCGCTCGCGCTCCTGCAGCAGGATCCCTACGCGCTGGCCAAGGTCGACGGGATCGCGTTTGCGACCGCCGACGCGGTCGCCCGCGCGCTCGGCATGTCCGCCGACGCGCCCGAGCGCATCCACGCCGCGCTGACGCACGCGCTGCGCGCCTCCGAGCAGGACGGCCACTGCTTCTTGGCGCGCGAGGAGTTGCTCGTGCGGTCCGCGCGCCTGCTAGAGCTGCCGATCGAGATCGTCGATGGCCACATCGAAGATGCCGAGCTCGTTCGCGACGGCGAGCGGATCTTGGATCCGCGGATGGACCGCACCGAGCGGCGGCTCGCCGAGCGCGTGCGCGATCTCGCCTCCGCCCCGCCGACGCTCGATGTCGACGTGCCGGCTGATCCAGACCCCGGCCCGCCCACCCACCACGCGCCGACCGCGACGCAGTGGGCGGCGGTGCACGCCGCGGCCGAGCATCGGCTCTCGATCCTCACCGGCCTGCCGGGCACCGGCAAGACCGCGACGATGCGCGCGCTGGTGGACCTGCTGCGCGAGCAAAAGCGGACCGTGCGCTTGTGCGCGCCGACCGGCAAGGCGGCGCGGCGGCTGTCGGAAGCGACCGGTGGTGCCGAGGCGACGACCATCCACCGGCTGCTGGAGTGGGTCCCTGGTGAGGGCTTCGCCCGCGACGCCGACGACCCGCTGACCGGCGTGGACCTGCTCGTCGTCGACGAGGCCTCGATGTTGGACGTCCGACTGGCCGCCGCGCTGCTGGAGGCCGTCGGGCCGCGCACGCACGTGCTTCTGGTCGGCGACGTCGACCAGCTTGCCCCGGTTGGGCCGGGCCGCGTGCTGGAGGATCTCATCGCCTCGGGGGTCGCGCCGGCCACACGACTGACCGAGGTCTTTCGCCAGGCCGCGCGCTCGCTGATCATCCGCGCGGCCCACCGGGTCAACCGCGGCGAGGCGCCGCTGGATCCGGATCAGCCCCTGGGTCCCGACGACGTCCGCGACTTCTTCTTCATCGAGCGCCCCAGCGCCGCCGAGGTCTTCGCCGAGGTGGTCTCGCTGGCGACGACACGCCTGCCCGAGCACTACGACCTCGACCCCGTCGCCGACCTTCAGGTGCTCGTCCCAATGCACAAGGGCCCAGCGGGGATCGACGCGTTCAACACCACCTTGCGCGAGCACCTGAACCCCTCCGGCCGCGACGTCAAGGGCACGCCCTTCCGCCTCGGCGACCGCATCATGCAGACGCGCAACAACCACGAGCGATCGTTCTACAACGGCGAGATCGCCGTCGTCGCCGCCAACGATCCCGACCGTGGCACGCTGACGCTCGTCGGCGACGACGGCCGCCGCTTGACGCTCGACACGTCAGAGACGGCGACCTTGCGGCTGGCCTACGCCTGCTCGGTCCACAAGATGCAGGGCTCCCAGGCGCCGGCGATCGTCATCGCACTGGCCCGCGGCCACGCGCCGATGCTGACCCGCAACCTCGTCTACACCGCGGTGACGCGCAGCCAAACCGCCTGCGTGATCGTCGCCGAACAAGGCGCGCTGCCCACCGCGCTGAGCCGCGTCGACGCCTCGCGGCGCAACACGCGGCTGGTCGAGTTGGTGTCCTAGCTAATTGCGGCTGGCGGCGCCGGCCGGGTGCGCCTCGATGTGGCTGACCGGCGCGTCGATCGCCCGCTGGATGCGGTGCGGGAGATCGATCTGCAGCCAGCGTGACGTGCTGTTCGGCAGCGTGGAGACGAGGATCTCATCCCAGCGACGGGGGTCCCAGACCTCGATGACCGCGCATGCGGGATCAACGTCGCCAAGCATCGCCTCAGCCTCCACGCCGCCGGCATGGAGACGGTCGAGTGCCGCGTTGACGCGCTGACCCAAGCCCGCCTGTTGATCCTGTGGGACCAACAGCGTCACGGCCAGCGGACCATGCTCCGCTCGGGCGTGAAGGGTGTCGTACAGCTCGTCGGAGTCGACCGTCTGGTTGGCCACGACGAGGAGCTTTTCGCGGTACATACGCCGCTCCTCTTCGGGTGGTGGAAAGAACGTCTCGCGACGGTACTCCCCGGTCTGGAAGTCCGCAATGCGGGACCCTGCCGGGACGTCTAGCTGGCGGTCAGCTGTCTTCCCTGCGGCGTCCTCGGGGGGCGAATTTTGGTCTGTGTCGCCTCATATCCCACATGGGGACACCAAACGACACGGATCACGTCATCGCTGCACTCGCGGGTCGCCACCGTGGTCTCGTCAACCGAAGGCAGCTGTTGGCCGCCGGCCTCTCACCGAAAGCGATCGCGGTACGCGTCCGCGCGAGGCGGCTGCTACCGCTCTACCCCGGCGTCTACGCCGCCGGCCATGTTGAGCTGCGACGCGAGGGCCACTGGCTTGCGGCGGTATGGGCGTGCGGTGCCGACGCAGTCCTGAGCCACGGCGATGCGGCGGCGCACTGGGGACTAGCGCCGGCGCACGGACGTCTGATTCACGTCACGGCGCCATCGACGTCCGGACGTGCTCCCGATCGAACGCGCATCAAGCTCCACCGCGTCGGCACCCTTCGCGCATGGGAACGCACGCGCAGCGACGGCGTACCGACCACCACGGTGGCTCGTACGCTCCTGGACCTTTCAGCAGACCTACGGCCGCGGGCCATGGAGGACACGATCGCGCACGCGAATCGCCTGGGCGTCTTCGATCTTGTCGCTGTCCGCCGGTGCCTTGATGAGCATCCGCGTCAGCACGGAGCGCCGACGCTGCGGCGACTTCTCGACGCCCTCGCAGGGACGGACGCCGCCGATCTGCGGAGCATGTTGGAGGTCTTGCTCCTCGAGCTCTGCGACGACCACCACTTCCTAGAGCCCATCACCAACGCGCACGTTGCAGGATTCACTGTGGACTTCTATTGGCCTCACAAGCGCCTGATCATCGAGGCCGACGGCTACACCTACCACTCGACGCCATCGGCCTTCGAGCGGGACCGCGAGCGTGATCAACACCTCACGCTCGCCGGTTACACCGTCGTCCGCTTCACCTACATGCAAGTCACCCGACAACGACGCGCCGTCGCCGACCGGATCCGCCGGCTGCTTGCCTGATACATGTCGTCTGGTGTCCCTGTGAGGGACACCAGACGACACGGACCCGCCTGGCGCGGCGGAGTAGCCCCGCTGGCGCCCGGCTACTCCTCGCGCCGCCGCTCGTCGTCGCGCTTGAGGGCGTTGGTGAAGCGTTGCGGGACGCGAGGTGTGGCGACGCCGCCCTCTCGCTCCCACAGGGTGATGACGATGAGCTCGGCGCCGTCGCGGCGACAGACGAAGACCAGTGAGCGGTCGGTGAGGTCGCGGATGTAGACCGACCCGCGCGCGCCGGTGGCGCCCGGAGGCGGCTCCTCGTCGATGCGACCTGCCGCGACCGCCCGCGCGACGCGCGCGATGATCTCGGGCCGTGCGTCCAAGGCGCCAGCGACCCGTTGGCGGTAGCGCTCGACGGCGTGGTCAGTCACAGCCACCAACATGATGTCCTACAGGACCAACCGGTAGCGGATCTCGCAGACGCCGGGCAGCGTCTCCTGCTCGGTGCCGTCGAGCGCCCAGCCGTGGCGCTCGTAGAGCGCGCGGCTGTGGGTGTTCTCGCGGAAGGTCCACAGCAGCGCGGTCGTGTGGCCGGCGTCGCGCAACACGGCCTCGGCGTGGGTGAGCAGCAGGTCATCGACCTCGGCCTCGTGGCCGGTGTCGGGATCAACGTGCAAGACGCCGATCTCGCCGTTGGCCACGCCGACGACGCCGACGATCTCGCTCTCGTGCTCGGCCAGCCACGCCTCGCCGGGCCTGACGCCGTTCCACAGCCCGAGGCGGTCGTCGAGCGTCGGCATGTGGTCCTCGTCGACGAAGCCGTCGTACTCCGCGCGCCAAGCGCGCACCTGCAGCGCGGCGATGGCGTGGACGTCCCTCGCGGCGACCGGACGGATCAGCATCGAACGTGCCCCCGCTGTGGACCACCGTCGGCGACCGCGGCGTTCGACGTCATGACGCGAGAGTCTGCCGGTAGCGGAGTTCGGGCGCCCCGGCGCGCTCGCCCGTCGCGCCATCGACGATCCAGCCACGACGCTCGTAGAAGCCGCGTGCGTGCCCGTTGGCCTCAAAGACCCACAAGACGACCTCCGCGAAGCCCGCGGCCCGCAAATGGCCCATGGCGTGCCCGTAGAGCGCCGTGCCGATGCCCGCGCCTTGGGCGGCCGGCTCGACGTCGGGCCCGCTCAGGCGCCCGACCGTGCGGTCGTCATCGTCCGGACCGACCCGCACGACACCGATCACCCGCCCCTCCACGTCCGCGACGAACGCGCCATCGGACGCACCGGCGGACCAGCGTGCCTCCCGCTCATCCACGGTGATCATGTCCTGCTCGGCGACGATGTCGACATAGGCCCAGCGCCACGCGCGGACCTCCAGCTCGGCAAGTGCCCGGGCGTCGGCGACGGTCGCGGGCCGGATCACGCGTCGCCGAAGAGCAGCTGCTCCAGGCCGATTACCAGCGGCTCCTGCTGATCGCCAACGCGGCGCACGGCCAGCAGCACACCCGGCACGAACGACGTGCGGTCTGTGGAGTCGTGGCGGATCGTCAGCGTCTGACCGACGTCGCCGAGGATGACCTCCTGATGGGCGACCAGGCCGGGCAGCCGGACCGAGTGAATCGGCACGTCGCCCTCCATCAGCTCCGCTGTGCGCTTGGCCGTGCCCGACGGCTTATCGAGCTTGCCGTCGTGGTGCAGCTCGATGATCTCGGCTTTGGCCATCAACTTGGACGCCTCGGTCGCAAAGCGCATCATTAAGATCGCGCCGATCGCGAAGTTCGGGGCCAGGAAGGCGTTGCCCGAGCCGCGGCGCTGCGCCAGCGGTGCCGGATCGAAGCCCGTCGTCCCGATCACCACATGCACGCCGGCCTCGACGCAGGCGATCGCGTTCTCCAGCGCCGTGTCGGGCCGCGTGAAGTCGACGATGACATCGCAGTCGGGCAGGATCGCCGCCAGCGGCGTGTCGAGCGCGGGATCGGCACGGCCCCCGAGGACCAGATCCTCAGCTGCCTCCACCCCATCGCAGATCGCCCGCCCGACCTTGCCGGCCGCGCCAGCAACACCGACACGCAGCATCAGGCGGCTTGCGCCAACGTCGGGGACACCGCTTCCAGCGCGCCACGAAAGACGCTCTCGTCGCCGCCGATCCCGGCGGCGCTCAGACGCTCGGGCGCGTACAGCTCGCGAGCCAGCCCAGCGACGTCATCCAGCGTGACCGCGTCGATACGGTCGACGACCTCGTCGACGGTGAGCACCGGCATGTCAGCCAGGACCGAGGAGCCGAGACGGTTCATGCGCGCCGTCGTTGACTCAAGCGCCAGCACGACGCGGCCCTTGACGTTCTCCTTGGAGCGGTCGAGCTCCTCGGCGGTGATGCCGTCAGCCAGCAGCTTGTCGAGCTCGGTGCCGACGACCTTCATCGCCGTCTGCACGTTGTCGGGCCGGGTGCCGAGGTAGAGCCCGATCTGGCCCGTGCCCGCGTAGGACCCGGTGAACGAGTACACGCTGTAGGCCAGGCCCCGTTGCTCGCGCACCTCCTGGAAGAGGCGCGAGGAGGACGTGCCGCCGAGCACCGTGTCGAGGATCCGCAGCGCGAAGCGGCGATCGTCGTCACGGGCCAAGCCGGGCGCGCCGAGCGCCACGTGGTACTGCTCGGTCTCCTTGGCAAAGAAGCGGCGCCGGGCCTGCGCGGTGCCGGGCAGCGCCAGCGGCGCGGGCGGTGCGCCGAGCGGGACCGGATCGCCGATCGTCTGCGAGACGAGCTCGACGATGCGGTCGTGGTCGACCGCACCCGCCGCCGCGACCACGACGTTCTGGGTGGTGTAGCGGCCGCCGTGAAACACGCGCAACTCGGCGGCCGGCGTGCCGGCCACCACCTCGCGCGTCCCGATGATCGCCCGGCCCAGCGGATGCTCGCCGAAGACGGCCTCGCCGAGCACGTCGAAGACGCGGTCTTGCGGGTCGTCCTCGTACATCGCGATCTCCTCGAGGACGATCTCGCGCTCTTGGGCGAGATCGTCGTCGGTGATGCGCGGACGCCAGACCATGTCGGCCATGACGTCAAAGGCCCGCTCGAGGTGGATGTCGAGCACGCGCGAGTAGACCGACGTGGTCTCCTTGCCCGTGCCCGCGTTGATCTCGGCCCCCATGCCGTCGAAGATCTGATCGATCTCCAGCGACTCATAGCGGGCCGAGCCCCGGAAGAGCATGTGCTCCAACAGGTGCGAGAGGCCCGCTCGGTCGGCGTCCTCGAACCCTGAGCCCGTCCCGATCCAGAACCCCAGCGCCGCGGATCGCACGGAGTCCATGGACTCCGTGACGACCCGGACGCCCGAGTCAAGCTCGGTCAGGCGATGCTCTTCGCGCAGGGCTTTGCCCTAGTCCCGCTCGGGATCGCGGTCGGAACGGTGGCGCGGGCGGCCGGAGCCGCGCGGGCGATCGCCGTCGCCGCCGCCGCCACGCGGACCGCCCTCGCGGTCGCGCCGCGGGCCACGGTCGCCGCCGCCGCTGCGCTCACGGCGCGGGCCGCCGTTGCCGCCGCCCCCACCGCCGCCGGCGCTGACGGTCGCGAGCTCCTCGACCGACTTGCCTGCGATCTCGGGGTCCTCGGCGAGGCGCAGGCCGATGCGGCCGCGCTCACGGTCGACCTCGACCACGCGGACCTCGATGTCGTCGCCCTTGTTGAGCACTTCCTCGACGGTGCCGACGCGGTTGCCCGGCGACACGTTGGAGATGTGCAGCAGGCCGTCGGTGCCCTTGGCCAGCTCGACGAACGCGCCGAAGGTCGTCGTCTTGACGACCTTGCCGCTGAACGAGTCGCCGATCTCGACCTCCTTGGTCATCGACCGGATGCGCTCGGCCAGCTTCTCGCCGAGCTCGCCGTTGGCGGAGTAGACGAGGACCTGACCGTCGTCGTTGACGTCGATCTGGGACTCGAACTCCTCCGACAGGCCGCGGATCGTCTCGCCGCCCTTGCCGATCAGCAAGCCGATCTTGGACGGGTCGATCTGCACCGTGATGATCCGCGGCGCGTAGGCCGACAGCTGCTCACGGGGGTTGTCGATGACCTTGGCCATCTGGCCCAGGATGTCCAGGCGGGCATCGCGGGCCTGGGCGAGCGCGTCGCGCAGGATGTCGAACGTGACGCCCGTGATCTTGATGTCCATCTGCAGGGCGGTGATGCCCTCGGCGGTGCCGGCGACCTTGAAGTCCATGTCGCCGAGGTGATCCTCGACGCCGGCGATATCGGTGAGGACGGTGTAGTCGTCGCCCTCCTTGATCAGGCCCATCGCGATGCCCGCGACCGGCGCCTTGATCGGCACGCCCGCGTCCATCAGCGACAGCGACGAGCCACAGACCGACGCCATCGACGACGAGCCGTTGGACTCGAAGATGTCGGAGACGACACGCACCGTGTAGGGGAAGTCGTCAATCGACGGGACGACCGGCACCAGGGCGCGCTCGGCCAGGGCGCCGTGACCGATGTCACGCCGCTTGGGGCCGCGCATGAAGCCCGTCTCACCGACCGAGAAGGCCGGGAAGTTGTAGTGGTGCCAGTAGTACTTCTTGGTCTCCAGGCCGAGCGTGTCGAGACGCATCTCCTCCTTCAGCGTGCCGAGGGCGGCGACGCTGAAGGCCTGGGTCTGACCGCGGGTAAACAGCGCGGAGCCGTGCGTGCGCGGGGCAACCGAGACCTCGATCGAGATCGGGCGGATCTCCGTCTCGTGGCGGCCGTCAGGACGCTTCTTGTCCTTGGCGATCCGCTCGCGGATGATCTGCTTCTCGATCTTGGCGAACGCCGACTTCGCGTTGGCCTTGTACTCGTCGTAGGTGTCGGCCTCGGGATCGCCGGCGTACTTCTCGACCACAGCGGCCTCGACGGCCTTGGTCGCATCCTGGCGCTCGAGCTTGTCGAAGACCTGGGTCGCGGCGTCGAGCTCGGCGCCGTGCGAGGAGCGGATCTCGTCGAGCAGGTTGGCCGGAAGCTCCTTGACCTCAACCTCGAGCTTCGGCTTGCCGGCCTTCTCGGCCAGCTCACGCTGGGCGGCGCAAAGCTTCTGAATCGCGCTGTGGGCGATGTCGAGCGCGTCGAGGATCTCGGCCTCGGAGACCACGTTGGCCCCAGCCTCGACCATCAGGATGGCCTCTTCGGTGCCGGCCACGATCAGGTCGAGGTCGGTGTTCTCGAGGAGGTCCTCCTCATCGGGGTTGACGACGAAGTTGCCGTCGATCTTGCCGATGCGGACCGCGCCAACGGGGTTGGGCAGCGGGACCGGCGAGAGCATCAGCGCCGCGGAGGCGCCGTTCATCGCGAGGATGTCGTACGGGTGGACGTGGTCGATCGAGAGCGGGATCGCGACGATCTGCGTCTCGTAGCGCCAGCCCTTGGGGAAGAGCGGGCGGATCGGCCGGTCGATCATGCGCGCGGTCAGCGTGCCCTTCTCGCCCGAGCGGCCCTCGCGCTTGAAGAAGGAGCCGGGGATCTTGCCCGCGGCGTACATCCGCTCTTCGACATCCACGCTCAGCGGCAGGAAATCGATGTCGCGGAGGTTGCCCACGGTCGCGGTGTTCAAGACCATGGTGTCGCCCTGACGGACGACGACGGCGCCGGATGCCTGCTTGGCCATCTTGCCCGTCTCGAAGGAGATCTCCTTGCCGGCGATCTCGACGGTGACCGTGGTCACGGCGTCATCTGACATATGTCGTTCCTCCTGGGGCCCACGCGTCGGACTCGGCGGGCCGGGTGTTCTTCATCTTTGATCCGAAAGTTCCCGCTCAGTCTACCGAGGGACGCAGCAACGCAGGCGTTGCCGTCACACCGGCCCGCATCCCCTCGCGCAGGTCGCGCGCCACGCGCTGAGCCACCGTGTCGGCGCGGCGGTCGGCCTCGAAGCGATCGAGGTCGATGCCCAACTCGGCGCAGCGGTCCCATAGGTGCGGGTCGTCGATGCGGCCTTGATCGGAGAACAGCGCATCGTGGAAGGGCCAGAACGCCCCTTGGTTCGCTGCCGCCTCGGCTGCGTGGGCCAGCGGCACGGCGCGCGGATGGCGGGCGCGCACCGCAAAGTGGCGGAAGACGACGGAGCGGCCGGCATCCTTGAGGGCGATCGCCGCGACCGCGCAGCGCGGGCAGCTGAAGTCGGCGTACATCACCACCAACTCGGGATCGCCGGCGTCACCACGGAGATGGTCTTCGGGGCGAATCGGGGGAACCGGCGCGCTGGTGAGATCGCCCATGCGGTGCAGACCGTACCCACCGGTGATGCGCATCTTCACGCTTGAGCGCGAGCAACTGCTGCCGGGGCGGCCGGAGGAGGTCTTCACGTTCTTCGCCGATGCACGGAACCTAGAGGCGATCACGCCGCCGTTGCTGCGCTTTGCGGTGGTGACGCCGGGCGAGATCCCGATGCAGGTCGGGACGCTGATCCAGTACCGGCTGTCGCTACGCGGCGTCGGCGTGAACTGGCTGACGTCGATCCAGGAGTGGGATCCGCCGTGGCGGTTCGTCGATGTGCAGGTGCGTGGGCCATACGCGCTGTGGCATCACACGCATGAGTTCGCCGCAAGCGACGATGGCGAGGCCACCGCCATGCGCGACACGGTCCGCTATGCGGTCGGGTTCGGGCTGCTCGGCGCGCTCGCGGCGCGGGCGTTCGTGCATCGGGACGTGGCGTCGATCTTCGACTTCCGGCGTGATGCGGTGGTGCCGGCGTTGGCGGCGCTCAGCTCAGGCGTCGATGGTGCTGTGCCGCGCGATTCGTCGGCATCGAGGAAGAGGTGAGTGGAGCCCGGGCGCCTGGGGTCTGACCGCGAGGCGCGCTCGCCCGCCGGCACGAGCCGGTGGGCCTGTCTGCGGACGCAGGACGTCCGTCGACGGGCCCACCTCCGAGGCTTGCGGCAGTTCGGCGGCGGTGGGCCTATCTGCGGACGCAGGCCGTCCGCAAACAGGCCCACCCTCGCGGAGGCCGCAGGTTCGGTGACGAATTGCCGTCGCCGGGCATCCGCGGACGACCCCGGGCGGTGGTGCAACCGCCCACGCTCACTCCCTCGCCGCCAACACACCACGCACCGCTCCACGACGAACGCCCGCACTGGGCGCGACCAACGCCGCGGCGACCCCGCGCTGCGCACCAGGGCCGACGCCCCCTACTGGGCGCCACCAACCCCAGGGCGACCCGCGCTACGAAGCGCTGCCGACGGACTCGAGCCCGTCGAAGATGAGGTTCACGCCGGGCAGGTCCCCGGGTGAGTCCGCGAGGTGCGACCAGGCAACGACCCCGTCGGGCCCAACGATCACCAAAGCGCGGTTGGTCATCCCCGCCGGCTCGAAGTACGCGCCGAACACGCGCGACGCGGCGCCCTTGGGCTCGAAGTCCGAGAGCTGCTCGATCGAGACGCCGAGCTTCTCCTTGAAGGCCGTCTGCGACCACACCGCATCGGTCGAGACGCCGTAGAGCGTCGTGCCCTGCTCGGTCAGCTCTCCCAGCGCCTCTTCATAGATCTGGAACTGGTCGGTGCAGACCGGGCTGAAGGCGAACGGGTAGAAGACCAAGACGGTGGTCTTGCCCAGGAGGTCCTCCGGCGTGAACTCGCTGCCGTCCCCACGGCGGAGCAGGAAGTCGGGGACCTTGGTCCCGGGCGCGATGATGCTCACGAGATGCGTGCGCGCTAGCGGCGCAGGCCGAGCTCGGCGATGAGGGCACGGTAGCCCTCGAGGTCGTTCTTGCTCAGGTAGTTGAGCAGACGACGGCGCTGGCCGACGAGCATCAGCAGGCCGCGACGGCTGTGGTGATCCTTCTTGTGCTCCCGAAGGTGCTCGGTCAGATCGTTGATGCGCGCCGTCAACAGGGCGACCTGGACCCGGGTGCTTCCGGTGTCCTGGGCGTTCTCCCCGAACTTGGCGACGATCTCCTGCTTGCGGTCAGCGGTCAGCGTGCTCATGTGCGACGAGAGAAGGTAGCAGGCCGTCAATCTGCGACGAGGCTTCGTGCCTCATCGACATCGCGGCCCATCTGCTCGATGAGCGCGTCGACGCTGTCGAAGCGGCGCTCGCCGCGCAGCCGGCGCAGGAACTCGATGCGGATCTGCTCGCCGTACAGGTCGCCCGACCAGTCGATCAGGAACGCCTCGATCAGCTCGCCGCGGCCGGTGACGAACTGGGGCCGGACCCCGACGTTGGTGGCGGCCGCGACGAGCGTCCCGTCGGGCAACCGCACGCGGCAGGCGTAGACGCCATGCCCCGGCACGACGAATCCCGGCGCCGGCACGAGGTTGGCCGTCGGGAAGCCCAGCGTGCGGCCGCGCTTGTCGCCGTGCTGGACCTCACCGTCGACGGAGAACGGCGCGCCGAGCAGCTCATCGGCGTACTGCACCGCCCCGCCGGCGAGCAGGCCACGGATGTGGCTGGAGCTGACGACCTCGCCATCGACCTCCAACAGCGGCACCGTACGGGTCTCGAAGCGCGCGTCGCTGGCGAGCATCTGCGCGTCGCCCTGGGCCTTGTGGCCGAAGCGGAAGTTCTCGCCGATGCTGACGTGCGTCGCAGCGACGCGTTCGACGAGGACGTGGTCGACGAAGTCCTGGGCGCTGCGCGCCGCGAAGTCGCCGTCAAACGGGATGACGACGAGCTCCTCGACGCCGAGCGACGCCACCAACTCGGCCTTGCGGTCCAGCGTGGTCAAGAGCCGCGGCTGGGTGCCCGGAGCGACGACCGACTGGGGATGCGGATCGAACGTGATGACCGTCTCGGCCCCGGCGATGACCTCGCGGTGCCCGAGGTGGACACCGTCGAAGGTGCCGATGGCCACCCGGCGCGGGCGCGGCTCCACGTCGGGCAGGTACGTGAGCTTCATCAGGCCCGGAAGCCTACGCGGGGCTTGGCGACGCCGTCGGTGACCTGCGCCACGCAGATCGCCTCACCATCGGGATCGAGCAGCAGCGCCTCGCCGTCGGCGACGTCCGCGTCGACCGCCACCGTCTGGCCGTGGCCGGCCTTGGGAGACGTCTGCTCGTCCAGCGCGACCGCCGGCAAGATCCCGTCCAGCGCCTCGGCGAGGCTGAGAACCCGCGGTGCGAAGGCCTCGGTGTCGTCGCGATCCGGCGGCGCCACGGCATCGGCGACCGTGAAGCGGCCGATCGCCGTCCGGCGCAGCTCGACGCAATAGGCGTCGCCAAGGTCGGCGATCAGCGACCGCACGTAGGTCCCCGAGGAGCAGGCGATCGCATACGCCGCGCGGTCGCCCTCGCGCCAGCGCTCCTCGAAGCGCTCGACACGCACCTCGCGCTCAGGGATCTCGACCGCCTCCCCTGCCCGCGCCATCGCGTACGCGCGCCGCCCGCCGATCTTGATCGCGCTGTAGGCCGGCGGGCGCTGGCGGATCAGGCCTGTGGGCAGCACGACCCCCGGCGGCGGCACGCGGCCGGTCTCGGTCAGCTCGCCCTCGGGGTCGCCGGTGGTCGACGTCCACCCCAGCCGCGCGACCGTCTCATAGGCCTTGGGTTGCTCCATCAGGTAGCGCTGGATCCGCGTGGCGCGGCCGATCAGGACGATCAGCAGCCCGGTCGCGAAGGGATCCAGCGTGCCGCCGTGGCCGACCTTCGTCTTGCGCGGCAGCGTGCGCCGCACCCGGGCGACGATGTCAAACGACGTCGGCCCGGCCGGCTTGTCGACCAAGATCACACCATCGCCCGACAAGGACGCCTCCTAGGTGGATGACAGCGCCAACTGCGCCGCGATCTGCTCGCGCAGGAAGGCGACCAGTTCGTCGTCGCCGAGCTCGGTCGTAAACCCAGCGGCTTGGCGATGGCCGCCGCCGCCGCCCGCACGGGCGATGGCTGACACGTCGACCTCGCCGTCGGTCGAGCGCAGCGAGACCTTTTTGAGGATCCGCTCCGGATCGGCGCCGTCGATCTCGCGTGCCAGCGCCGCAACCTTCGTGTGCTCGACCGACCGCAGGTGGTCGATGATGCCCTCGGTGTAGCTGTCTTCGGCGCCAACGCGCTCGAAGTCCTCGCGCGTCAGCCGCGCGATCGTCAGCGCGCCGCCGTCGTGGCGCTCCACCCGCGCCAGCGCGCGACCGAGGAGCTCCAGCTTGGCGTAGGGCATGTCCTCGTAGAGCCGGCGGTAGATCGCGTGGGTGTCGACCCCGGCCTCGATCAACTCGGCGGCCATCACGTGCGACCGCGGGCCCGTGTTCTCGTACATGAACCGGCCGGTGTCGGTGACCAGGCCGACGTAGAGCGCCTCGGCCAGCTCCTGATCGGGCTCGACCTCCAGCGCGCGCATCAGGTCCCAGACGATCTCTGTCGTGCAGGCCGACTCCGGGTCCACGAGGTTGACCGTGCCGAAGCGCGTGTTGTCGTGGTGGTGGTCGATGTTGAGGATGTGGACGTCGGCGCCCTTGACGATCCCCAGCGGGTTGCGGTCGATGTTGCCGCAGTCGAGGTAGATGATCGTGCGCTGCGGCAGATCGGTCGGCGGGACCGTCGAGAGCCCTTGCAGGTCGAAGAAGCGGTACTCGTAGGGCAGCGGAAACTCGTCGGCGGCCATCAGCATGACCGAGTCCTTGCCAAGCGCGGTGAGGATGCGATGCATCGCCACCAGCGAGCCGAGCGCGTCGCCGTCGGGGTGCTCGTGGGTTACCAGGCAGAAGCCCTCACCCGTCCGGATCTCGCGCAGCACCTCCTCGCGCGCCGCGGTGGCGCCATTGCGATCCATCAGGCTCCGTCCTCCGTGACGTGCTCGATCAGGGCTTCCAGCTTGGCGGCCTTCTCTGCCGTGTCATCCAGCAGAAACTGCAGGGCCGGGGTGCGCTTCATCCGCAGCTCGCGGGCGATGCGAGTCTGGAGGATGCCGTGCGCGGACGCCAGCCCCTCCAGCGTCGCGGCCTTCTCTTCCTCGGTGCCGAACACGCTCACGAAGACCCGCGCTTGGCGCAAGTCAGCACTCGTTCGCACCTCGGTGACTGTCACAAAACCGACCCGGGGGTCCTTGAGATGTTGGTTGACGGCGTCGCCGAGCACCTCGCGGACGGCTTCGTCCACGCGGCGCATCCGCGCTCCTCCAGAGCTCATCCTAGACCCTCGGCATGGCGTCGAGCAGTCGGGACGGTGAGCAGGCCTTCATCGGCGCTCACCGCCCCGCCCGAAACTACGACGGCTGGAGCTGACGCTCCACCTGTCGTGTCTCGTAGACCTCAAGGACATCGCCCTCGCGGACGTCCTGGTACTTGTCGAGCACGATGCCGCACTCGTAGCCGGCAGCGACCTCACGCGCGTCCTCGTTGAAGCGGCGCAGCGTGTCGATGGTCGTCTCGGTGACGACCGTGCCGTCGCGGACCAACCGGACCTTCGCCCCGCGGCGGACGACGCCGTCGGTGACGTAGGAGCCGGCGATGGTGCCGATCTTGGATGCCTTGAACGTCTGGCGCACCTCGACGGTGCCGATCGTGTCCTCCACGATCTCCGGCGCAAGCAGGCCCGTCATGGCCGCACGCAGGTCGTCGAGCGCCGCGTAGATCACCGAGTAGTCGCGGATCTCCACGCCCTGGCGGTCGGCCAGCGCCGCGGCGTCGCCCACCGGGCGCACGTTGAAGCCGATGATGACGGCCTCCGATGCGGCGGCGAGCATGACGTCAGACTCGTTGATGCCACCGACGCCGCTGTGCAGCACGTCGACCCGCACCTCGTCCTGGGGCAGGCGGGCGATCTCGTCCTCGAGCGCCTCGACCGAACCGGCGACGTCGCCCTTGATGACGAGCGGCAACTCGGCGAGCTCCGCCTCGCGGGCACGGCGGAAGACGTCCTCGAAGGACACCTTGCGACCGGACCGGCGGGCCAGCGCCTCGGACTTCTCGCGCGTCTCGCGCTCGGCGGCCAGACGACGGGCTTCCTTGTCTGACTCGACGGCGCGGACATGCTCGCCGGCGTCAGGGACGCCGTCAAAGCCGAGAATCTCCACCGGATCGCCGGGGACCGCCTCAGTCACGCGCTCGCCGCGGTAGTCGATCATCGCGCGGACACGACCCGGCTCGGCGCCGGCCACGATCGACTCGCCGATGCGCAGCGTGCCGCGCTGGATCAGCACGGTGACGACCGGGCCGCGGCCCGGATCGAGCTTGGACTCGATGACGACACCCGACGCTTCAGCGGTCGGGTTGGCCTCAAGCTCCTCGAGCTCGGCGACGACCAGGATCGTGTCGAGCAGGTCCTCCAGGTTGGTGCCGGCCTTGGCCGAGACGTCGACGTACTCGGTCTCGCCACCCCACTCCGACGGCTGGAGGCCGAGCTGCGTGAGCTCGGTGCGCACCCGCGTCGGGTCCGCCCCCTCCTTGTCGATCTTGTTGACGGCGACGATGATCGGGACGTCGGCCGCGTTGGCGTGGTCGATGGCCTCGTTGGTCTGCGGGCGCGCGCCGTCGTCGGCGGCGACCACGATCACGGCGATGTCCGTCACCCGGGCGCCGCGAGCACGCATGGCGGTGAACGCCTGGTGACCCGGGGTGTCCAGGAAGGTGATGGTCTTGCCGTTGTGATGGACCTGGTAGGCGCCGATGTGCTGCGTGATGCCACCGGCCTCGCCGGCGGCGACCTCGGTCTTGCGGACCGCGTCCAGCAGCGACGTCTTGCCGTGGTCGACGTGGCCCATGATCGTCACGACCGGCGGGCGCTCGACGAGATCCTCGTCGGCGTCGTCGTACTCGATCTCGACATCGGCGTCGTCGCTCAGCGAGACAATCTCGATCGTCTTGTCGAGCGCGTCGGCGACGGCCTGGATCTGATCGTCGGCCAGCGACTTGGTGACCATCGCCAGCACGCCCATGGACATGAGCTGCTTGATGACGTCCGGGACCGGGACGCCGAGGTACTCGGCGACGTCCTTGACCGTCGAGCCGGAGTTAATCCGGACCGTGTCGATCCGCGTCAGCTGATCGGCGGCCAACATGTCCGGCGTGTCCGGCATCGGCGTGCGACGACGGCGACGACGGCGACGCGGCGGACGCTGCGGCGCAGGGCCGGGGCCCGCACCGGGACCGCGACGGGCGGCCTGGGAATCGATAACGACGCGGCGCTTGCCGGCGCCGGGGCCGCCCTCGCTGCGCATCCCGCCACGCGTGGGACGGCCGGCCTGGCCCGAGGGCTGGGACTGCGTCTCGTCGCGCTTGGGGCGCTTGGGCGGCTCGGGGACCGAGATGATCCGCGGACCGGCGCCGGGCTTGGGCGGCTCGACGTGCGGGACCAGCCCGGGCGTCTTGTCGTCCTTGCCCTTGGCGGTCGCGGCGCCCTTGGCGTCGGCGGGTGCCTCGGCCTCTGCCGCAGGTGCCTCAGCGGCTTCGGCGGCGGGCGCCTCGGCCTTGGGC
>CAWHID010000026.1:0-94467 GCA_963829185.1 uncultured Conexibacteraceae bacterium | reverse complement strand
CATGTTGACCGGCCGGATCCGCATCCGCGTGCCCGGGATCTTTGCGCCAAGCGACAGCGACACGCCCTCGTTGGGCTGCATCGTGAGGATCAGCTGGTTGGGGCGGACGCCCACCGAGCCGTCCTGCGCGAAAGCGAGGTGCGGCACTGGCTTCAAGGTGATGGCGATCTCGGTCACCTTGCGCGCCAGCGCCTTGCCGGTACGCAGGTAGAACGGGACGCCGGCCCAGCGCCAGTTGTCGATCTCCAGGCGCAGCGCGGCGTAGGTCTCCGTGTTGGAGTCCGACGGGACGCCGTCCTCCTCGAGATAGCCCTTGACCTCTTCGCCGCCAACCGTGCCGCGCGTGTATTGCGCACGGACCGCGATGTCGTCCACAGTCTCCGGCGTGGGCTTGATCACCGAGCGCAGGACCTTGACCTTCTCGTCACGGATCTCATCGGCCTCGAAGTGCACCGGCGGCTCCATCGCCACGTTGCACAGCAGCTGGAGCATGTGGTTCTGGACGAGGTCGCGTAGCGCTCCAGCGCTGTCGTAGTAGCCGGCGCGCGTCCCGATCGTCAAGTCCTCGGCGGCCGTGATCTCGACGCGGTCGATGTAGTTGCGGTTCCACACCGGCTCGAAGAGGCCGTTGGCAAACCGGAACGCCATCAGGTTCTGAACGGTCTCCTTGCCGAGGTAGTGGTCGATGCGGAAGACCTGGCGCTCCTTGAAGACCGACAGCACGCGATGGTTGAGCTCGCGCGCCTCGGCGAGCGTCGTTCCGAACGGCTTCTCGATGACCGCCCGGACCTCGGAGCCCTCGTGGCGGTTGAGCTTGTGCTTGCCCAGCTGCTCGATGATGACCGGGAAGAACTCCGGAGCGGTCGAGAGGTAGAACGCGCGGTTGAGCGGCTGGCCGGCGTCCTTGTCATAGGCATCGAGATGCTCGCTCAGCGCATCGTAGACCGAGTCCTCGTTAAACGTGCCGCTGACGTAGCGGACGTTGGAGAGCAGCTCCTTGAGCACCGTCTCGTCGGGCTCGCGGCGGCTGAACTGGCGGATGGCCTGCGCGGCGTGCTCGCCGAACTCCTCATGGCGCATCTCGCTGCGCGAGCTGCCGACGAGGTTGAAGCGCTCCGGTAGCGCGCCCTCGTGGGCGAGGTTGTAGATCGCCGGCAGCAGCTTGCGCCGGGCCAGGTCGCCCGTCGCGCCGAAGATCACCAGCGTCGTGGGGTGCACCGGCAGCCGCTCGAGCCCTGCGACGAGCGGATTGTCGGGCGCCTCGCCCAGCTTGACGTCGGTCGTCATAGGTCCTTAGCCGTCGGCTCGGCGCTGCACCGCGTGGCCGCCGAACTGGGCGCGCAGCGCGGCGTTGACTTTTGCCGCGAAGTCGCCGCGGCTCTGCGTCTCGTAGCGCGAGAAGAGCGCCGCGGTGATGACCGGCAGCGGGATGCGCTTCTCGACCGCGTCCTCGACGGTCCAGCGGCCTTCACCGGACTCAGCGACGACCGGCTCCAGCGCGGCAAGGTCATTGCCTTCCTGCTCGAAGGCATTGGCCGCGAGCTCGCAGAGCCAGGAGCGCACGACCGAGCCGCGCATCCAGAGATGGGCGATTTTGGCGTTGTCGAGGTCGAACTCGGAGGCCTCGAAGAGGCCGAAGCCCTCGGCGTAGGCCTGCATCATCCCGTACTCGATGCCGTTGTGCACCATCTTGACGTAGTGCCCGGAGCCGGTCGGGCCCATGTGGCCCCAGCCCGGGCCGTGCTCCTCGTCGGGCGCGGGGGCGAGGACGTCGAGGAACGGCGCGAGGCGCTTGACGGCCACGTTGGGGCCGCCGACCATCATGCAGTAGCCGACCTCCAGGCCCCAGACGCCGCCGGAGGTCCCGACGTCGACGTAGTTGATGCCCTGCTTCTTGAGGACCTTGGCGCGCGCCATGTCGTCGGTCCACTTGGAGTTGCCGCCGTCGACGATCGTGTCGCCCTTGTCAAGCAGCTTGGCGAGCTTGTCGACCGTCTGCTGGGTCGGGTCGCCAGCGGGGACCATGATCCAGACCGTGCGCGGCGCGTCGAGCTGCTTGACGAGGTCGGCCAGCGACTTGGCGCCGACCGCGCCCTTCTTGGTGGCGTTGGCCACCGCCTTGGCGTCGAAGTCGAAGGCGACAACGTCGTGGTCGGAGTCGCGCTTGATGCGGGCGACCATGTTGCCGCCCATCCGGCCGAGGCCGATGAAGCCGATCTGCGCCATGGGTTAGAGGTTCTCCTTGATGGTGCGCAGCGCCGCGACCGGGTCGCCGCGGAGCACGATGCGCTCCGCCGGCAGGCCATGGTCGCGCAGGATGAGCAGGTCGCCGTCCGCCTGCGCGCGCTTGAGGGTCTCGAAAGATGTTGGCCCGCCCGCGGTGGGTGGGTCCGATTCCGGGATGGCGACGTCGTCGTCGGCCTCGTGGATGAGCTGCAGGAAGCGGCCTTCCGGTGGCCCGCCCTTGTGCAGCTGGCCGGTGGAGTGCAAGTAGCGCGGGCCGTAGCCGAAGGTGGTGGCCATCGTCGTGCGGTCGCGGATCAACGCGCGCAGCTCGGCGACCTCGCCGTCGAACTCGGGCATGGGCGCGAGGTAGCCCTGGATCGCCAAGTAGGACGAGGGGCCGGCATCGAGCAGCGTCGCAAGGGCATCGGCGCCAGCCTCCTCGATCGTTGGCGGCGTGTCCATGGACAACACGTCGTTGGTCTTGTCCTTGGCCGCCTGCACGTTGGGCTGGTCAAACGGGTTGATCTCCAGCACCCAGCCGACGACGGCGGTGGCGAACTCGAAGAGCACCATGATGCGGCCGAGGTCGGCGGCGCCATGGGCGCCGATCGTGATGACGGGCTGCTCGGCGGCGATGAGGCGGCGCAGGACGTCGTCGTGGTCGGACGCACCGACGCCGGTGGGCGGGTGGGCCGCATGTTCGTGCAGGTGCAGGAAGACGCGGTCGCCGCCGTAGGCCTCGGGCGCGCCGAGCGGCTCGTCGGCGACCGGCAGCACGCCCTTGCCGTGCTTGCCGGTCGACTCGGCGATCAGCTGCTCGACCCACAACCCATATGACTCGATCGGTGGGTCGACCACGAAGGTCAGCTTGTCGCGGCGCGCGAGCGCCAGCTCGCCGATCGCGCAGCCGAGCCAGAGGCCGGGGTTGGCGGCAGGGTCGGGGTCGCGCAACGAGGCGCCCAGCTCCGCCGCGCCGCCCAGCAGCGCGCGCAGATCGGCGCCGAGCAGTGCTGCCGGGACGATGCCGAAGTACGACAGCGCGCTGTAGCGCCCGCCGATGTTGGGGTCGTTGAGGAAGACGCGCCGGAAGCCGCGCTCCTCGCCCAGGGCGGCGAGCCCCGAGCCAGGGTCGGTGATGGCGACGAACTGCGTGCCGTTGCCGCCGGTCTTCTCCCAGAAGTAGTGAAAGGCCGACAGCGTCTCGATCGTCCCACCCGACTTCGAGGAGACCACAAAGAGCGCCTTGGTGACATCGATCTCGGCCTCGACGTCGCGCACGGCATCGGCGTCGGTCGAGTCCAGCACGTGCAGGATCAGCCCGTTGGCGTGCGTGCCGAACGAGCGCCGGAAGACCTCCGGCGCCAGCGACGAGCCGCCCATGCCGAGCACGACCGCCTCGGTCAGGCCATCGGCGTGGGCCTGCTGGGCGAACGCCTCGAGCTCGTCGAGCTCGGTAAGCAAACGGTCGTGGACGTCCAGCCAGCCGAGACGGTTGCTGACCTCGGGTTGGCCCGCGGGGCCCCAGAGCGTGTCGTCGTGCTCAAAGATCCGGCGCGCGACGTCCTCGGCACCCGCGCGCGCGAGGCGCGCGTCGATCGCCGGCTGGTACAGGCTCGGGATCGACGCGCCGATCCCCGCGGGCTGGCTCATCTAGGCCACGGCCTTCTTCTTGGAGTCGATGCCCTCCAGCAGCTTCTCCATCGGCGTGACGAACGCGTCGACGCCGTCGCGCAGCAGCTTGTCGGTGACGTCGTCGAGGTCGATCCCCGCGTCGGCCAGGGCCTTGAGGTCGGCGGACGGATCGATCTGCACGCGTGGCTCAGTGGCCTCGCTGTGGTCGGCCGCGGCCTCCAGCGTCGCCATCGGCATCGTGTTGACGGTCTCGGGCCCGGCTAGCTCGTCGACGTACATGACGTCGGAGTACTTGGGGTTCTTGACGCCGGTCGAGGCCCACAGCGGCCGCTGCACCGGCACGCCGGCGTCGCGCAGCTTCGCGAAGCGATCGCCCTCGAAGACCTTCAGGTAGGACTGGTAGGCCCAGCGGGCGTTGGCGACGCCGGCCTTGCCGAGCAGCTCGTCGTGGCTGCCAGCGGCCTCCAGGCGCTTGTCGACCTCGGTGTCGACGCGCGACACGAAGAACGATGCGACCGAATGGATGCCGGCGACCGGCTTGCCCTCGTCCAGGCGGCGCTCCAGGCCGCGCAGGAACGCCTCGATGACCTTCTCGTACTGCGACACCTTGAAGAGCAGCGTCACGTTGACGTTGATGCCCTCAGAGAGCGCCTGTTCGATCGCGGGCAGGCCCTCGTCGGTGCCCGGGATCTTGATCATCAGGTTGGGACGGTCGACCCGGCTCCAGTACTCCTTGGCCTGGGCGATCGTCTTGGCGGTGTCAAAGGCCAGGTCGGGGTCGACCTCCAGCGAGACGTAGCCGTCGTGGCCGTCGGTCTCGTCGTAGACCGACCGCAGGATGTCGGCGGCCTCTTGGACGTCCTGGATCGCGATCGCCTGGTAGATCTCGCGGGAGTCAGCGCCCCCGTGAAACAGCTCGGCGATCTGGTTGTCGTACTCGTCGCCGCCGAGGATGGCCTTCTCGAAAATCGCGGGGTTAGATGTCATCCCCTGAAGACAGGACTCATCGACGAGGCGGCGCAGCTCACCGCCCTGGGTAAGCGATCGCTGGATCTGGTCAAGCCAGATGCTCGTGCCCAGCTTGGTCAGACGCGCGAGGCGCTCGTTGACGGATGCGGCGTTGCTCATGGTGTTGCCTCCTAAGGTCTGTGCACTCGATCCTACGACCGATCACGGAGGACCACCCGGCGATTCACGTGTTGAGCACTTCTTGGCCTGCTAGAAGCGCTGCTCCGCGAACGCCGGCCTGTGGTCCGTAGCGGGCGAGGCGGATCTCGGTGCGGGTTCCGACACCTGGCAGCACAAACCGCCGGGCGACCGCGCGAGCGGGCTCCAGCAGCAGCTCGCCGGCGGCGCTGACACCGCCGCCGATCACGACCTGCTCAGGGTCAAAGACGTTGATGGCGTTGGCGATGCCGACGCCGAGTCGCTCACCGAGGATGTGGATCGCCTCCAAGGCAGAGGCGTCCCCGGCGCGCGCGGCGGCCACCACGGCGCGTCCGTCGTCGAACCCGCGGTCACTGCCCAGCGCGTCGAGCGCGCGGCCGGCGGCCAGCCGCTCCAGCGACCCGGGTTGTGGCGCCTCGTCGGCGTGTGGTGGCGCGCCGGCCGAGAGGTCGGCGCCGACGAGCTGGTGGCCGAGCTCGGCCGCGCCGCCGGTCGCGCCGCGGTAGATGCGCCCGCCGAGGACGATGCCGCCGCCGACGCCGGTGCCGATCGTAAACAGGATCAGGCTCTGGGCGATCTGGGTGAGATCGTCGTCGTGGGCTTCGGCCAGCGCGGCGACCGTCGCGTCGTTGTCGACGAAGACCGGGAGCTTGAGGCGCTCGGTGAGAAGGCGGCGCAGCGGCACGTCCTGGAGCGGCACGTTGACCGAGTGGCGCGCGGTGCCGGTCGCGAAGTCGATGACCGACGGCACGCCGATCCCGACGGCCTCGGCGGGGCCGGCGGCTTCGATCATCTCCGCTAGCTGGTCGATCAGCCCCTCGGAGCTGTCAAGCACGGTCGGGCGCACGGTCGGCTCGGCGAGCTTGCCGCCCTCCAGCACCGCGACGGCAACCTTCGTCCCGCCCACGTCTACACCGATGAATCGTCGCGCCATCCGCTCGGCACCTTTTCACGCCAGCCGATCGCGCCGCGTGGAGGGGCTATTGTCGCGACCGATGCCGCCTCGTTCGCCCGTCGACGACCAGGAGCTGGTCGAGCGCGCGCGGGATGGGGACGAGGAGGCGTTCGCGCTGCTGGTGGGCCGCTATTCGCCGATGCTGCTGCGCCTCGCGCGGATGTACGTGCCGACCGACGCGCTCGCCGAGGACGTCGTCCAGGAGACATGGGTCGCGGTCGTCCGGGGGCTGGAGCGCTTCGAGGGGCGTTCGTCGTTCAAGACGTGGCTGTTTCGGATCCTGGTCAACCGCGCCAAGACGCGTGGGGTGCGCGAGCATCGCTCGATCCCGTTCGCCTCGGTTGGCGGGGCAACGGACGAGGATGGCGACGAGGGCCCGACAGTCGATCCAGCGCGCTTCACCTCCGAGGGTGCCTGGACGTCGGCGCCGGCCGACTGGCACGACGATCCTGAGGCGGCGCTGGACTCGGCCGAGGCGCTGCGCATCGTTCGCGAGGCGATCGCCGAGCTGCCCGAGCGCCAGAAGATCGTGATCACCCTGCGCGACCTCGAAGGGCTGTCATCGGACGAGGTGCGCAACGTCTTGGACCTGACGGAGACCAACCAACGGGTCCTCCTGCATCGAGCGCGCGCCAAAGTGCGCAAGGCACTCGAGGACTGGATCGCATCATGACCTCGAGACGATGGCTCCCCTGGCGCAGGCGACCGGCGGCTTCCCCGCCCGGCGATCTCGCGTGTCGCGAGCTGGTGGAGCTCGTCACCGCGTATCTCGAGGGTGAGTTGGACGCGGACGCCCGCGTGCGCTTCGAGGCGCACATCAGCGCGTGCGAGCACTGCAGCGCCTACTTGGAGCAGATGCGCGTGACGCTGCGCGTCGTTGGACACATCGATCCGGATGAGCTGGAGCCGGAGGTCGAGCGCGAGCTGCTCGCCGCGTTTCGCGAGTGGAAGGCCGGAGGTCGATGAGCGAGGTCCATGAGGTCGACGTGGTGGTCTTGGGCGCCGGACCGTCGGGCGAGGTCATCGCCGGGCGGCTGGGCGACCGGGACCTGAAGGTCGCGATCGTCGAGGACCGGCTGGTCGGCGGCGAGTGCTCCTACTGGGCGTGCATGCCGTCCAAGGCGCTGTTGCGCCCGGCCCAAGCGCTGGCCGAGGCGCGGCGGGTGCCGGGGGCGGCCGAGGCGGTGACGGGCTCGCTGGACGTCGCCGCGGCGTTGGAGCGGCGCACCGATGTTGTGCACGGGTGGGACGACAGCGCGCAGCTGCCGTGGCTGGACGAGCGCGGCATCCTGCTCGTGCGCGGCCACGGGCACCTCGCGGGCAAGCTCGTCGTGCATGTGGGCGAGACGATCCTGCGCGCGCGGCGCGCGGTCGTCGTGGCGGTCGGGACGGCGCCGCTGATCCCGCCGATCGAGGGCTTGGCGGCCGCGCAGCCGTGGACCAACCGCGAGGCGACCCAGGTGCGCGACGCGCCGGGATCGCTGATCGTCATCGGGGGCGGGCCGGTCGGCGCGGAGCTGGCCCAGGCATTCGCGACGCTGGGCTCCGACGTGACGCTGCTGGAGCGCGAGTCGCGGATCCTGGAGCGCGACGAGCCGTTTGCCGCCGAGCAGGTGGCGGCCGGCCTGCGTGCCGATGGCGTTGCGGTTCTGACCGATGTGGAGGCGCAATCGGTGGTGCGCGGCGACGGTGGGCGCGTGACGGTGACGACCTCCACGCACGGCACGCTGGAGGCCGACGAGATCCTGGTCGCCTCGGGGCGGCGGCACCTGACCGAGGACCTCGGCTTGGAAGCTGTAGGGCTGGACGGGTCGGCGAAGCCGATCGAGGTCGGCGACGACCTGCGGGTCGCCGGCCACGACTGGCTTTACGTCGTCGGTGACGCCAACGGGAAGTCGCTGCTGACGCACGAGGGCAAGTACCAGGCGCGCGCGGCGGCCGACCAGATCTGCGGCGACACCGACGCACGCATCCGCGAGGACACCGGGCCGCCTCCACGGGTGACGTTCACCGAGCCGCAGGTCGCAGCCGTCGGCCACACGCTCGACAGTGCGATCGCGGCCGGCCTGCGCGTGCGGGCGGTCGACGTCTCCACCGACGGCACCGCGGGCGCCTCGTTTCACGGCAAGGGCACGGGCGGGACGTCGCGCATCGTCGTCGACGAGGACCGCGGCGTGATCGTCGGCGCGACGTTCGTCGGCGTCGACGTCGCCGAGTGGCTGCACGCGGCGACGATCGCCGTCGTGGCCGCCGTCGGGCTCGACGAGCTCTGGCACGCGGTGCCCGCGTTCCCGACGCGCAGCGAGGTCTGGCTGAAGTTGTTGGAGGAGTACGGGTTGTAGGACTTGCCGGACGTTGGCGACGTCCGGTACCGTTCGTGGCCGATGCAGCTCCGTCGAGTAGCGATCGCCAGCGCCCCTTAGCGGCCCGTGACAGCGGGTCCGGCGACTGGTCGTCCCTACCCGCACTCGCATCCCGGAGGTACCTCGAAATGGCATCGCTCACCGACGAGCTGCGGCGCGCGCCGACCACGTTCCGGCCGTTCCGTCCCGACCCCGTCCAACCCGCTGCCCTGCGCGCGGCGCTCGAGCGGGCGCGCCTCGCGTCATGGCGCTTGCTGACCATCACCGATCGAGCGACGCGGGTGGCGATTCGCGACGCGCACCTGCCGCACTGGCGTGCGTACCTGGCCGAGAGCGGGGGCGCGCGGATCATCGCTGCCGACGCGCCCGCGCGCCAGGCCCACGAGCTACGCGTCGCTGATGCGTTTGCCCGCGAGCTGCACGAGGCGCCGGTCCACCTCGTCCTGCTCGGCCGCCGTGGCGGATCGCTGCGCACGAGCGCGCTGACCGATCTCTCGGAGGGGCTGCGCTCCGAGGGCATGGACGCCGCACCGGTCCCGCTCGGCGCGCGCGCCGACGCCGAGCTGCGCGCGCTGCTGGCGCTGGAGGATCACGTGCGGGTCGACGGGATCCTCGTGGCGAGGCCGGTCCGGTGACGGCCCGTCCGAGGGTCTCCGACATCGCTGCTGCGAGGATGCCGGGATGAGCACGCCGCAGATCTCCACGGCCCCGCCGCCCCTGGCGGCGCGGCTGCGCGACGTCGCCAGCTCACCGGTCCGCGAGATCCTCGCGCTGACCCAGCAGCCTGGCGTCATCTCGTTCGCTGGCGGCCTGCCCGCGCCCGAGCTCTTCGACGCGCCCGGGCTGCGCGCGGCGTTCGCGGCCGCGCTGGACAACGAGGCCTACGGCCGCACGTTGCAGTACTCCACCACCGAGGGCGACCCGGCGCTGCGGGCGGCGATCGCCCGGCGGATGACCGCGCGCGGCCTGGCCACCGAGGCCGACGAGATCCTCATCACCAGCGGCTCGCAGCAGGCGCTGACGCTGATTGCGGCCGTCCTGCTGGAGCCGGGCGACGCGGTGCTCGTTGAGGAGCCGTCCTACCTTGCGGCGCTGCAGTGCTTCCAAATGGCGGGCGCGCGCGTCGTCCCGGTCCCGTGCGACGACGACGGCCTGGACCCCGAGGCGCTCGCCGCGCTCGTCCGCCGTGAGCGGCCCAAGCTGCTCTACACGGTCCCGACCTTCCACAACCCGACCGGGCGGACGCTGCCGCTGGAACGCCGTGCCGCGCTCGCGCAGGCCGCCGCGCGCCTGGGGCTGTGGATCGTGGAAGACGACCCCTACGGCGAGCTGCGCTACCGCGGTGAGCCGATCGCGCCGATCGCCTCGCTGGACGGCGCGCAGGATCGGACGATCGCGCTGTCGACGTTGTCGAAGGTGTTGGTCCCCGGGTTGCGGATCGGCTGGCTGCGCACGCCGGCGGCGCTGCGTCGCGCGCTGGTCGTCGCCAAGCAGGCGGCCGATTTGCACACGTCGACGATCGACCAGGCCGCGGCCGCCCATTGGTTGGCGGAGTGCGACCTCGACGCGCATGTCGCCGGGCTGCGCGCCGCCTATGGCCCGCGTCGCGACGCGCTCGTCGACGGCCTGCCCGAGACGCTGCCCGAAGGCTCGCGCTGGACGCGGCCCGACGGCGGCATGTTCGTCTGGGTGACGCTGCCCGACGGCTGGGACGCCGACGCGCTGCTGGTCGACGCGCTGGCGCGCGAGGTCGCGTTCGTCCCCGGCTGGCCGTTCTTCCCCGGACCTCCGGACCGCGCGACGCTGCGCCTCTCGTTCACCACCCACACCGTTCCTGAGATCGCCGAAGGCCTCGGCCGTCTGCGCGCCGCCGTGGACAGCCGCCGGTAGGCCCGTCACCCTTCACGGGCGATGGACCAACTGAAGGGCATCGCCGACGCCGACGCGCACCTGGGGCGCCCGATGCCGCTCCCGGGGGTGGTGCTGCCGCTGGCGCGCTGGGTCGAGGTCTGCGCGGTCGGCCCCCACGCCGTGGAGATCTCCTGGAACCTCGATGACTCGCGCGCCGGGGAGCCCGGCCGCGTCGCCCTGTATGCCGGCGCCGACCCGCCGCCTGCCCACGAGCTCACGGGCGCGACGGCACCCGCCACGGTCGCCGACGGCGTCCTGCACCGTGAAGCCCCACTGACCGAGGCCCAGCCGTCGCTGCGGCCCGTTCACGAGCTTTGCTGGGAGCGCGATGGCTTGCACCTCCGGCTCACCGCGCAGGGGCCATGGGCGGTGAGCGCGCTGGTGTCGATCGTCCAGAGCATCGGTTGAAGCGGACGCCGCGCGGGCCGGGCGCATAGGCTCCCGGCCATGGCCCAGACGACCGGACCGGACCGCAACCTCGCGCTTGAGCTCGTGCGCACGACCGAGGCCGCCGCGCTTGCTGCTGCGCGCATGGTCGGCCTCGGCGACAAGATCGGCGCCGACCAGGCCGCTGTCGACGCGATGCGCCTGGTGCTCGGCACCGTGAGCATGGACGGCATCGTCGTCATCGGCGAGGGCGAGAAGGACGAGGCGCCGATGCTCTACAACGGCGAGCAGATCGGCGACGGCTCGCCGCCGCAGGTCGACATCGCCGTCGACCCCCTGGAGGGCACGACGCTGGCCGCCAAGGGCATGCCGAGCGCGCTCGCGGTGATCGCGCTCTCTGAACGCGGGACGATGTTCAACCCGGGCCCGATCGTCTACATGGAGAAGCTTGCCGGCGCCGACGACATCGCCGACCTGCTCGACCTGGACCGCCCGTTGACCAAGACCATCGAGTTGGTCGCCGAGCGTCGCGGCGTCGAGATCGGCGACATCATGATCGTCGCGCTGGAACGCGACCGCCACACCGAGACGCTCAACGCCGTCCGCGAGCTCGGCGCCCGCGTCCGGCTGATCCAGCACGGTGACGTCAGCGCCGCGATGCTCGCGGTCTCCGACCGCTCGCCGGTCGACCTGCTGTGGGGCATCGGGGGCACGCCCGAAGGCGTCATCTCCGCCGCGGCGATCAAGTCGCTGGGTGGCGGCCTGGTCGGCAAGCTCTGGCCGCGCGACGACGCCGAGCGCCAGGCGGCGATCGACGAGGGCTACGACCTCGACCGGCAGCTGACCCAGGACGACCTCGTCAAGGGCGACGACTGCTTCTTCGCTGCGACCGGCGTCACCGACGGCGACATGCTCCAGGGCGTGCGTTACCAGGGCGCACGCAGCGCGACGACCGAGTCGCTGGTCATGCGCTCGCGCTCAGGCACCGTCCGCCGCATCCACGCGCGGCATGACCGCACGAAGCTGCGCACGCTGGTGTCTGGCAGATATGGCTGATGGTTCAATTGCGTGCGAGTGAGCCGCTAGGCGAGCTCGCGCCCGGAATCCGAGCCGCCAGGCGAGGATTCCGCACGCTCCCGTGAGGGAGCTGGCGTGTCCCGCGCGGCGGGCACGCGGTACTTGCCCGTCACCGACTGCTCCAGGTCACGCCGCGCCAGTCGACGCAGGAAGCCGTGGGTGACGATGACGTGGATGCGCGACTGCGTGTTGGAGTACAAGAACCGTCCCAGGCGCGAGGCGATCGCCGGGTAGAAGTTGGCGACCTCGACCTCGACGTGGATGCGCTCCTGGCCCGCGATGTCGCAGTCCAGCCGCCGCGCGTCGATCTCCAGATAGCCATCGCGACCACGGCCGGTGGCGGCGACGAGCACGCCCTTGTCGATCCGCCAGCGCACGATGCCGCGGTCGGCCTCGGTCTCGTACTCGGGCGCTTTGAAGGTCAGCAGCTTGAACGGCCTGAACAGCAGGCAGACGTAGCGCTCCTCGTCGGTGTAGTACACGCGGATGATCCCGAGCGTCGCGTGGCTGAGAAACGACCAGTAGGTGCGCGCGAGGCGCTCCAGCGTCTCGGTCGTCCACAGCTCGCCGAAGAGCTCGTCGGAGAGGACGATGTCGGCGCCCTGGATCGAGCGCACCGCGCCGTCGGCGTCGATCTTGGTGTCGTCGGTTGGCGTGCGCACCGTGACGCCCTGGATGCGATGCGGGCCGTCGAGCAGCTGGCGCACGAGGGCGAACGCAGCGGCCGCCAGCACAACGGCGAGGACGACCAAAGGGACGATCATCGTCGCCTCAAGTTACTCGTCCAGCGCCGCGCGCACGGCGTCGTCGAAGCCCAGCGGAGCGTCGTTGAGGCCGGGCGGCGGCGGCTCGCGCACGACGGTTTCGGCGCTCAGTCCCTCGACCAGCGGCTTGACGAGGCTCAGCCGCACCGGCGTCACCAGCGCGACCCAGTAGGACGACAGCCGCGGGGTAAAGAGGGGAACCGGCAGCAGCAGCGGCTGACGGCGGCCTTGCACGGCGGCGAAGCGCCGCAGCATCTCGCGGTAGGTAAGGACGTCGGCGCCGCCGAGCTGGACCTCGGCCGGTGCGTCGTCGCGCACGGCCAGCGCGACGAGCGTCTCGACCACATCGGAGATCGCCACCGGCTGGCTGCGCGTCTCCAGCCACTTGGGGGTGATCATCACCGGGAGACGCTCGATCAATCCCCGCAGCATCAGAAACGACGCGCTGTGGGCCCCGACGATCATGGCGGCACGGACGTGCACGAGCTCCGGCACCGCGTCGGCCAGCACCTCGGCGACCTCCAGGCGGCTGCGCAGATGCTCAGAGCCGTCGTCGCCCGCGCCCTCCAGGCCCCCGAGGTAGATGGTGCGCGCCACGCCGGCGCGGGCCATCGCGTCGCCGAAGGTGCGCGCGGCGCGCCGGTCGCGGGCGGCGAAGTCCTCGCCGGCGCCCGAGCCTCCCATCGAGTGCACGAGGTAGTAGGCGACATCGGCGCCGGCCGCCGCCTCGTCGAGGCCTGCGCCATCGAGCACGTCGCCGCCGATCACCTGCGCGCCGTCCGGCAGGTCGGCGCGGTCCGGGTCGCGGACGACGCAGCGCACCTCGTGGCCGGCCTCCAACAGCCGCGGGAGCAGCTGGCCACCGACGTAGCCGGTGGCGCCCGTAAGGACGATCGTCTGCTGGTGGCCGGGGCGTGGCGGAGCGGTCACGCGACGGGTACGGGCGTGGGCCACAAGTCGATGACCCCACCATCTCCGACCCTCGTACATAGACGGACTGCAGGGAACTCTCACCTCACACTCACAAGCCGTTGAACCTCCATTGCGGATGCCGATCAACGACCGCGCAGGAGCATGAGCACCGAACTCGCCATCAAGGATGTCGCGCAACGCACCGGCATCGCCGCCGGGACGATCCGCATGTGGGAGCAGCGCTACGGCTTCCCGGCTCCCGAACGCACGTCCTCGGGCTACCGGCGCTACACCGAGGACGACGTCGAGGCCCTGCGCAAGGTGCTCGCCCTGCGCCATCGCGGGCTGTCGGTTCCGGCCGCGATCTCCCGTGCCCAGGACACCGGCGGCGCGTCGGACCATCCGTCGATCTACGCGGCGGTCGCGGCGCAGGACGCGACGGCCCGGCCGCTGGTCTTCAAGAAAGCGACGCTCGCCGCGCTGTCGCGGGCGATCGAGCACGAGGCGCTGGCGCTGGCCGCGGCGCCAATCGTCTTGGCGGCCTTCCAGCCGCTTCAGGAGCGCTTCTACCGGCGCGTCGAGCGCCGCTACCGGCGCCTCGCGCTCCACGCCGACGCGTCCGCGGTCTTCGCCGACTTCACCGCCGGCGTGCGGCATCCCGACGGCGCACCGGCCGAGATCCCGATCGCCGGCGACGACGCCTTGGGCAACGAGTGGGCCGTCATCATCGACGCGCCCGGCTATGCAGCGTGCCTGGTGGCCTGGGAGCAGCCCGGCGTCAGCGAGCCCGGCGGCCCCGACGACGCCGGCCGCCGCTTCGAGGCGATCTGGACGATCGACCCGCAGGCGACCCGTCGCGCCGCACAGGTTGCCGCCCGGCTAGTGGGGCGCGTCGACGCGCCGTTCGGGGAGCGGCTGCAGGAGCTGCTGGCCGACCGGCCGCTCGCGCTGGAGGAGCCGGCGCCAGCGCTCACGGCGCTGACCAACCGGATGATCGCCTACCTCGAGGCCGTCGACGGCGCTTAGACGGGCTCCAGGACGACCTCGGTGCCGGCGGCCAGCGCGCCGTCGCCGCGCGGCACGATCGCCAGCGCATCGGCGCCCAGCAGCGACGACAGCACATGCGATCCCTGCGGTCCGGTCGGCTCGACCGAGCCGTCGGCGCGGCGACGGACGCGCACGCATTCGTCACGGTTCGGATGGCGCTCGACGTCGACGGCCAGCGGCGCTCGGGTCCGCGGCACGGTCGCGTCGGCGCCCTGCAGCGCGTTGAGCGCCGGCCGGGCGAAGAGCAAGAACGTGACGTAGGCCGAGACCGGGTTGCCCGGCAAGCCGAAGACGAGCTTGCCGTCGCGCTCGCCCAGCCACGTCGGCTTGCCCGGCCGTAGGGCGACGCGCCACAGCAGCTCGCGGACCCCGAGGTCGGCTAGCGCGGGCTTGACGTGGTCGTGCGGGCCGACCGACACGCCACCGGAGAGGACGAGGACGTCGGCGGCGCTGAGTGCCTCGTCAAGGACGGCGCGGGTCGCCTCGGGGTCGTCGATCGCGTGACCGCGGCCGATGACCTCGGCGCCGGCACGCGCGGCCAGCGCGGCGAGCGTCGGGCCGTTGGAGTCGTGGATCTGGCCGGCGTCAAGGCGCGCCCCCGGCTCGACCAGCTCATCGCCCGTCGTCACGACGGCTAGCCGGGGGCGCGGCGCGGCGAGCACGGCCATGCGCCCGGCGCCGATCGCGGTGCCGAGCTCGGCTGGGCCGATCCGCGTGCCGGTGCGCAGCACGGTCGTCCCGGCGCGCAGATCGTCGCCGGGTTCGCGGACGTTGCGCCCGGGCGCGACGGCTTCGCCTAGGACCACCGCGTCGCCGTCGACCTCGACGAGCTCGATCGGCAGGACGCCGTCGGCGCCGGCCGGCAGCGCGGCGCCGGTCGAGATCCGGATCGCCTCGCCCTCGACGATCGTCCCGGCGTAGGGCTCGCCGGCGCGCGACTCGCCGGCGATGCGCAGCCGCTGGTTGGCCTGTCCGGCGCACACGGCGAAGCCGTCCATCGCGCTGTTGGCGAAGGCGGGGACGTCGTGGGCGGCGACGACGTCCTCGGCGAGCACGAGGCCGAGCGCGTCGGGCACGTTGACGTTGGTCGGCGTGAGCGGGCGGACGGCGGCGAGCAGGATCGCGCGGGCCTCGTCGATCGACGGGAGAGGGGGCACGGCGCCATTGTGCCCCGCCGACCGTTCAGTCTTCTCCCAGGCGCAACCGAAACGTCGGGTTGGGGTGCAAAGATGCCCGCTCCATGGATGGAGCTGGACACCACGGTCGCCGTCCGCGACCGGTCGCCGACGCCCCTGGCGTTGACGCGACCGCTGTCGCGAAAGCGTGGCTGCTCGCGCTCGTAGCCGATGCTCCGCTTGCGCAGGCCGGCGCCGTGCCCGCGGGGGAGCTCGCCCGCGGTGGTCCCGCGCTGTGCTCCGGCGTCCTGGTCGCGCTGGGTTCCGATGCGGAGCTGGAGCGCCTCGTCGGTGGCGCCGACGGTCGCGCGCCGCTGGGCGCCGCCGCCGCTCGCCTGACCGGTGCGCGCACCGCCGCTGGGCTGGCTGCGGGCGTCGAGGCGCTGCGGGCGGCCACCTGGCGGGCGCTGCGCGCCGAGCTGCGCGATCCGGTCCCCGAGCTGGTCGCCGATCTCGCCGACCGCCTGGCCTACGTCTGTGCGCGCGTCACGGAGGCCTCGCTCAGCACGCCGCTGGCCGACGCGCCCGGTCGCAGCGGCCCGCTGGCCGAGGCGCTGTCGTCGGTGCCACCGGTTGGCGACCCGTCGCGAGGCGCGCCGCCTGCCGGCGAGCCGCCGCACTTCGAGCCTGCCGCGCCTCGCCACGAGGGCATCCGCGCGTTCGCGCCCGCCCCGCCGTCGCGGGATGACGCGCCCACGGCCGCACCCGATCGCGATCCCGATTCCAACGAGCCGCTCGCGCCGCCGCCCGCCGGGGTGCAGGTCGTCGACCTGCCGGCGCGGCCCGCCGACCTCGATCCGCTGACGTCGCTGGCCGAGGAGCTCGCCGCCGCGCCGTCGACCGGCGTCGCCGGCACCCCGTCGCACGACGCGATGTACGCGCCGGCCGCCGACGCGCCGACCGTCACCCGCCTGCGGCGCGTGGACACAAGCTGGGAGGACGTCGCCGACACCGGCCCACCGTGGCTGGCCGCGATCTCCCGCCGCCTCGAGCGCCGCGTGGTCGATGGGCGGCCGTTCGCCATCTTCGTCGTCGAGGTCGACGACCTTGATCGGCTGCTCGCCTCCCAGACTGGCCGCGAGGTCGCCATTGCGCTGGAGACCGCCGAGCGCGGTCTGACCGCCGAGCTGGCGCCCGCCGACCTCGTCGTGCGCGAGCGCCTCGGCCGCTGGTGGCTGACGAGCCCGGACCGCGACCCGGGTGCCGCCCGCGATCTGGGCACCCGCGTCGCTGCCGCGGTCGCCCGCGCGCAACTGGGCAGTGCGCCGCTGTCGGTCTCGATTGGGGTTGCGGTGTGCCCTGCTGATGGGGAGTCGCTGGAGGGGTTGGCGGGGCGGGCCGACGAGGGGATGTTCGCCGCGCGTGCGGCGGGCGTGGCGCTGGCGTAGGTCGGCGGGCCGCGGGCTCAGGCGCTGGTCACCGGCTCGCCGCGGCTCGGGCGTCGGTGGCGTTCAGCGCAGGCGTTGGTCGTCGCGCGCAGTGTGGTTTGTCGGCACCGAGGAGAGCGAGCGGAGCCGGCGCCTCAGACGCTGGCTCGTCGTCCGCGTGCGTCCCGGGAGGGTGGGCCTGTTGGCGGCCGGCATGCGTCCGGAAACGGGCCCACGTCAGGCGGTCGCGGTACCTCGCGAGCGGTGGGCCTGTTGGCGGTCGGTATGCGTCCGGAAACGGGCCCACGTCAGGCGGTCGCGGTACCTCGCGAGCGGGTGGGCCTGTTGGCGGCCGGCATGCGTCCGGAAACGGGCCCACGTCTGGCGGTTGCGGCACCTGGCGAGCGGTGGGCCTGTTGGCGGCCGGTATGCGTCCGGAAACAGGCCCACCCTGGTGACCTGAGATCTCGTAGGCGAGGGAATTCGGTCGCGAATCGCTTACCCGCGAGGCCTAGCCACACCAGCAACGGTCGCGCAACGCTGACGCTTCTCGCCCTCGGTGCCAACAGACCCCGCTGCGCGCCACGACCAACGCCCGAGCTGAACACCAACCAGGCGCGGAGCGCGACGAAGCGCCCGCAGATCCCCTATCGCGCGCAGCAGACGCCACGACCACCGGCGCCGGCACCGACCGCACCGCCCCGATCGTCGTCGTCGCCTGCACCCCGATGGCGCGTGCGGTTGCGGCGGTCAGGTCGTAGCTCGTCCCAGGTCGGAACGGCCCGCGGTCGATTACCGGCACGGTCACCGTGCGGCCGTTGTTGTAGAGGTCGACCAGCGTGCCGCACGGCAGGGTCTTGTGGGCCACGCCGAGCAGTGCCCGGCTCATCCGCTTGCCGCAAGCGGTGCGGCGCCCGTAGAAGCCCGGGCCGTACCACGTGACCTTGGCGCGGCGGTAGAGCGTGATCGCGCGGCCCTGGCCCGCAACCGGGACCGTCGCGCTCGCCGTGCGCGTCGCTGTCGTCGCTTGGGTAGCGAGGATCGCGCGGAGCGTCGTCTTGCCGGCCTTGTCGACCTGCCAGACCGCGTCGTAGCTGCCGTCTCCGGCGACCGTCGCCGTAGTCGCGGTCACCCAGCCGGCGAGCGGGTCGAGCCGCTGGACGGCCACCGTGTCGCCGGGCCGCGAGCCCGTCACGACGCCGTGCAGCGTGACCGTCGCGCCGACCAGCTGGCCGAGCGGGGCGGTGAGCGTGGAGCCGTCGGCGAAGACCGTCGGCGCCGACGGATCGTCGTAGCTCATCCCGCCAGGGGACGCCGCGACCGGCGCGGAGGGGTCCGCGGTCGGGACGTCGGCCGCGACCGCCATGGCGGGTGCGGCGAATGCGAGGCCGCACAGGGCGGCGCCCAGCTTCAGAAGGTTCGTCTTCGACAACGTCTGTAGGTCCTCATCCAACGGCCTACGGGGTGAGCTGACGGGCTCGCGCCGGATGACGGCGCTACAGGCCAGAAGGCCCGATTCGCCCCGGTGGACCGCGAAAACGCCGCGCTCCACAGGTGGTTCCCCCGCTCCACACGCTCTGAGGTGGCGTGCGAACTCGGCTGACGGCGCGGGAGCATAACAACGTCAGGGAGATGAACGAACTCGCGTTCGCAGGAGTTTTCGCTGCGAGCACGAATCCCAGGCGCTGCAGAACGCCGGCGATGCGGCGTTTCCGGTGCGACACGACCCCCTTTTCCGGAGGACCATGATCAAGCAGGCAGGGACGGCAGCCGCGCTGGCGGCCGCGATCGCGCTCGGCGCGGCGGGCGCCACGAGCGCCGACACCTACACCGTGCGCGGCTGCGCGGCGGGCTGGGAGGCCCACGCCGACCAGGGCGCCGCGGCGACCGACGCGTGCGCGACGGGCGGCGGGCTCACCGCGCAGCTCGTCGGCCCCGGTCCGTGGGGCGGCGGCACGTTCGCCTTCCACCGCTTCACCGCGCCGGCCGGCACGCGGATCGCGCGCGTCACGGTCGGCCGCGTCACGCAGGGGATGCCGGTCGGCTCGGTCCGCTCGTTCTCCTACACCTTGAGCGCCGACGGCAAGACGATCGAGGCCTGCGCCCCCGGCCCGACCGACACCTGCACCGGCAACCTCACCGGCTCACTGGACGCCGTCGGCCTCGACGCCGCCGCCGTCCTGTTCTCGTTCGGCTGCGGCGCCGACGACCCGAACGTCTGCGCCGCGGTCAACGGCAGCGTGCCGCAGGCGACGATCACCAACCCGCAGGTCGTCCTGCGCGACCCGGCGCCGCCGACCGTGACGGCCAAGACGATCGCCGACAACGGCGAGAAGTCCGGGCGGCTGAAGCTCTCCTACGCGGCGAGCGACGTCGGCGGCGGCGTCTACCGCACGGTCGTGCGCGTCGACGGCAAGGTCGCGGCCTCCGATCCCGTCGGCGGCCCGTGCGCCGACGTCGATCCCGCAGACGACGACGCCTACGAGTTCGGCGCCCCGGCGCCGTGCCCGCCCAGCGCGACGCGCGCGGTCGACTTCAACGTCCTCAAGCTGCCGCTCGCCGAGCACGCGGTCGAGGTCGCCGTCGAGGATGCGGCCGGCAACAGCACGACGGTCTACGGCCCGGTCGTCCTGCCGCACCGCAACGGCGACGTGGTCGGCGGTGACGGCACGACGAGCGGCCCCGGCAAGGGCGTGGGCGGCACGAGCACGACGCCGGCGAGCGGCAAGAACGCCAAGCTCGACGCCTGGTTCGTGCCCAACCGCAAGCGCGCGTTCACCAACCGCTACGGCCGCCGCGTCGTCGTGCGCGGGATCCTGCGCACGAAGGCCAAGAAGCCCGTCGGCGGCGCGCGGCTGGACGTCTACCACGAGGTCGGCGGCAAGCTGCGCAAGCTCGGCAAGACGGGCCTCAAGACGCGCCCCGACGGCCGCTTGACGCTGATCCTGCCGCTCAACCTCGACACGCGCCGGATCGTGCTGGCCTACCGCGCCTTCCGGCCGGGGCCGATCACGAGCCAGATCGGGCTGAAGCTGACGGTCCGCGACGGCAGCGGCAAGCTGGTGCGGCGGGTCTCCTAGCGACGTCGCGCTGAGGGTGGGCCTGTTGGGCGCGATCCCGTCGCGCTGAACGGGCCCACCCGTGGCGCAAGTCGTCTCTTACGGCTTGGGCAGGCGCTGGAGCGCCTGCTTGAGCGCTTGGCCGCCGAAGGTCAGGCCGATCTGGGCGAGTTCGCCGACGGCCTGCACCGTGGTGGCGAGCAGATCGCCGCCGCCCTGGCTTGAGGACGACCCGGGCGACGCCCAGCCCGCGGGCGGCGGGGGCGGGGAGGAGGGGGTGGCCGACCGCGGAGCGGCCTGCTCGGCGGCGGCAGCCACCTTGGGCTGCGTCGCGGCGGCGGCCTTGGGCTTGGCCGTCGGCCCGCGGCTTGGCGGCCGTCTTCGCCTTCGGCTTGGCGCCGCGCCGTCGCGCTCTTGCGGCGGGCTTCGGCCGCCGCCTTGCGGCTTCGCCGCCGCCTTGGCGGCGCTTCTTCGCGGCTGCCTTCTTGGCCGGCTGGCGCGCCGTTGACGGCCGGCTCGGCCGCGGCCGCGCTCGCGCGCTTGGCGCTGCGTCGCGTCGGCCGGGCGCGGGGCAGGCTCGTCAGGACGTCGCGATCAGCGGGGCTCATGGGTCGCATGCTCCCATGCCGGCGTCCGAATCGGTGCGCATACAGGGCAAGTTCCGCGCTCGTTGCGCGTTTGAGATGTCGCTGGCGGGGTTCAGGAGGCGGCCCGCGCAGCCGATGCTCAAGCCGACACCCCAAACTGAGAAACGAACGAGGACCTGAGGCGTAGTCGCTTCAGGAACTCCGTCGTAGCGGCCGCACTGCCCGCAAATGTGTGACGGCGATCACACAGCGTTGCTGCGACCGAAAACAGCGACTACCCTGGAGCTTATGTTCGGACAGTAGCGTCGCTATTGCTGACGCCCGGCTGATTCCTGAACCGTCCTCCGTACCCCGATAACCCCCCTGCCGGCGACGCCACGCCGGTGAACTTGAACGGACGTCGATGTCAGTAGTTGAACTGCAGGAACTCGAGGAGATCAAGGGCCTTCTGGCGCGCGGACAGGTCACCGGCGTCTTGACGTTCGCCGAGATCGCCACGGCCGTCTCCGAGCTGGATCTGGACGAGTCAGACGTCGAGGACCTGCACGGCTTCTTCGAGAAGAGCGAGATCGAGCTCGTCGAGGAGATCGACCCCGCGTCGACGGCCGCCAACGAGGTCGAGCGCGCGCCCGACAAGCGCACGCGGCGCAAGTCGGCCAAGGCGCTGGACCTCCGTCCGGACATGACGACCGACAGCCTTCAGCTGTTCCTGAAGGACATCGGCAAGGTCCGGCTGCTCACCGCCCAGGAGGAGGTCGACCTCGCCAAGCGCATCGAGCGCGGCGACCTCGACGCCAAGCAGAAGATGGTCGAGTCCAACCTGCGCCTGGTCGTCTCGATCGCCAAGAACTACCGCAACCAAGGCCTGCCGTTCCTGGACCTGATCCAGGAGGGGACGCTCGGCCTGGTCCGCGCCGCCGAGAAGTTCGACTACCGCAAGGGCTTCAAGTTCTCGACGTACGCGACCTGGTGGATCCGCCAGGCGATCGCGCGCGCCCTGGCCGACAAGGCCCGCACGATCCGCATCCCCGTCCACGTCGTCGAGAAGCTCAACAAGATCGGCCGCGCCGAGCGCAAGCTCGTCACGGAGCTCGGTCGCGAGCCCACCGCGGAGGAGATCGCCGACGTCACCGGCATCGATCCCGAGGAGGTCGACTCGATCAAGCGCTCCGCGCAGGCCCCGGTCTCGCTGGAGAAGCCGGTCGGCGACGAGGAGGAGTCGGAGTTCGGCCAGTTCATCGCCGACGAGCGCGCGGAGTCCCCGTACGAGCGCGCCGCCGAGATCCTGACCAAGGAGGCGCTGCGCGAGGCGCTGGAGAACCTCTCCTACCGCGAGCGCCGCGTGCTCGAGCTCCGCTACGGCCTCGGCGGCGAGCACCCCCGCACGCTCGACGAGGTCGGCCGCACGTTCAACGTCACGCGCGAGCGCATCCGCCAGATCGAGAACCAGTCGCTCAAGAAGCTGCAGTCCCTCGCGGAGGCCCAGAAGCTCCGCGACGTCGCATAACGCGACAACCGCGTCCGACCACAACACGCTGCATCGGAAGGCCCCGCCCGTCGGCGGGGCCTTCCGTGTTCTCGGAGACCTGTCCAGAGCCACTCAAACCGCCTTCACCCAATCGAGGGATGACCGATCACCCGGATGTGTCCTTCGATCTTCACCGTGCCCTGGCTCGGCTCATCGAGCTGAACGGCTCCGACCTGCACCTCAAGGTCCCGTCGCAGCCGCTGTGCCGCGTCGACGGCGACCTCGTGCCGATCCCCGGCGCCGAGCCGCTCTCGGCCGAGGACACCGACGGCGCCGTCCGGCTGATGCTCGGCGACGACGCCGTCAAGCTCAGCGAGTTCGACAGCGACGGCGAGGTCGACTTCGCCTACGCCGTCGCCGGCCTTGCGCGCTTCCGCGTCAACGCCTTCCGCCAGCGCGGCTCGGTCTCCATCGTCATGCGCGCGATCCCCTACGGGATCAAGACGATCGAGGAGCTCGACCTCCCGCCGGTCATCCGCGACCTCGCCGAGGAGGAGCGCGGCATCGTCCTGCTGACCGGCACGACCGGCTCGGGCAAGTCGACGACGCTCGCGTCGATGATCGACCACATCAACTCGACCAAGGCCCGTCACGTCGTGACGGTCGAGGACCCGATCGAGTTCCTCCACGTCGACAAGCGCTCGGTGATCAACCAGCGCGAGGTCGGCATGGACACCCAGAACTTCAAGAGCGCCCTGCGCCGCGTCCTGCGCCAGGACCCCGACGTCATCCTGATCGGCGAGATGCGCGACGAGGAGACCGTCCAGACCGCGCTGAGCGCGGCGGAGACCGGCCACCTCGTCTTCTCCACCGTCCACACCGTGGACGCCTCGGAGACCATCAACCGCCTGATCGAGTTCTTCCCGCCGCACATGCACAACCAGGTGCGCGCGATGATCGCCGGCACGCTGAAGGGCGCGGTCTCCCAGCGCCTGGTCCCGACGTCTGACGGCAAGGGCCGCGTCGCCGTGTGCGAGGTGCTGCGCATGACCGGCCGCGTCAAGGACATGATCATGGACCCGCAGCAGACCGGCCGCCTGCCCGAGGTCATCGCCGACGGTGGCTACTACGGCATGCAGACCTTCGACCAGGCGCTCTTCCACCACCTCAAGGCCGGGCGGATCACGATGGAGGAGGCGATGCAGTTCGCGTCCTCGCCGCACGACTTCAAGCTGCTGGTCGCCGCCGACGGCCGCAAGGGCACCACGATGGACGACCTCACGCAGGCCGAGGACCAGCGCGGCGAGCCCCAGCAGGGCTCGGTCCTGCGCTAAGCCGTACGGCTAGCCGCCCTTGCCGGAGCGGCAGCGTTCCGGGACGCTTCGTGGTCGATGCAGACCACACTGGCGCAGTACAACGAGACGCAGTCCACCGACGGCTTCACCCTGCAGAACTCCAAGCTGCTGAAGGTGTCGCTGGCCGGCAACACGATCCAGGCCAAGCTCGGGTCGATGGTCGCCTACCAGGGCGACGCGAGCTTCGAGCACGCCGGCTCCGGCGGCATGAGCCGGATGCTCAAGAAGGCCGTGACCGGCGAGGGCCAGAGCCTGATGAAGATCTCGGGCAGCGGCGAGGTCTTCCTGGCCGACAGCGCCCAGGACGTCCACCTGATCTACCTCGAGGGCGAGAAGATCACGGTCAACGGCCCCAACCTGCTGGCGTTCGACGCCGACATCGACTGGGACATCGAGCGCGTCCAGGGCGCCAGCTCGATGATGGGCGGCGGGCTCTACAACACGTCGCTGAAGGGCACCGGCTGGGTCGCGATCCTCTCCGACGGCCCGCCCGTCCTGCTCAACGTCGCCAGCGCGCCGACCTTCGCCGACGCCCAGGCCGCGATCACGTGGTCAGAAGGCGTGACGACCTCGCTGAAGACCGACTTCAAGATGAAGAACCTCATGGGGCGCGGCTCGGGCGAGACGATCCAGATGGGCTTCCAGGGCCAGGGCTGGGTGCTCGTGCAGCCGTCCGAGGGCCGGATCGAGGCCGGGCCGACGAGCAGCAGCAGCAGCGGGCTGGGGAACCTGCTGGGCGGTTAGCCGCACTGGCAGGGGCACTTCAGTCGGTATAGTTATGGGTGCATGCCCGTAGATCCCACGTGTCCTGTCTGCCAGACGGCGGACATCATCTGCGGGAAGTGGACGCTGTTGCTGATCCGCGATCTCGCAGAAGGGCACTCGCGCTTCTGCGAGCTGGAGCGGTCGCTGGCCGGGCATCTCGCCGCGCACGCTGTCGCTGCGGCTGCGCGCGCTGGAGGACGAGGGCATCGTCGCCCGCCAGACCTTCGGCGAGGTGCCCGCCGCGGGTCGAGTACGCGCTGACGCCGAAGGGCGAGGCGCTGCTGCCGATCATCGAGGACATGCGCTCCTACGGGGCGCGCTGGCTCGGCGGCGAGTGCGGTGCGACCGACGACGCGCCCGTCGTCGTCGCGGCCGCGCTGGCCTAGCGCCAGAGCGCGGGCGACGGGATTTCGCCCGCCGCCCACTTTGTGCTCCTACCAGGCGCGTACCCCTACGTCCTGTGTCGGGAAGGTCTCGGGCTGCAACGGCTGCTGTGTCCGGGAACTTGCGGTCTCATTCGCAACATCGGCGAGACGGTCGGGTTGGAGTGGGCGATGGTCCCCTGCGCCGTGCAGCACGGAAGCCTGCAGGCCTTGCGAGCGCGCGGGGCGTGGCTACTGTGAGCCGCTTGGACGCTCCGTCGCTCACGCGGCGGCGTGCCCTGACGCTGGGTGCCGCCGCCGGCCTGTCCTCCTTGCTCTCCCGTGCTGTCCCGACGGCGTGGGCGCGTGGCGCTGGCGCTCCGCGCTCCTTCGGGCTGGCCGTCGCGCCCGGCGAGTTCGGCGCGGGCGGACGCACCGCGGTGCTGCGCGCGCCGGCGCGCTTTGACCTGCTCGGCGCGCGCGGCGAGGGCCGCGCGGGCCTCGGGCTGGAGGTCCGCGTCCGACCGCGGCGCGGTCCGTGGAGCCCATGGGTCCCGCTCGGCGCCGGCCATCACCACCGGCCCGACACGGGGACCGGCGCGCACGCGTCGGACCCGGTGTGGGCGGGCGGCGCCGACGAGCTGCAGCTGCGCGCCGCCCGGCCGCCGCGCGGCGGGCTGCACCTGCACTTCGTCGCCGTGCCGGCGGCCACCAAGCGCCGCGGCGCACGGGCCTCGGCAGCCGTGGCGCACGCGGCGCAGGCGGGCGCGCAGCCGGCGATCATCACGCGTTCGGCAGTGGGGCGGCGACGCGGTCGAGCCGCGTGGCGCGCCGAGCTACGGCGACGTGCAGGTCGCCTTCGTCCACCACACGGTGTCGGCCAACGACTACGGCCCCCAGGACTCCGCCGGCATCGTGCTGGCGATGGCCAAGTACCACCGCGACACCAACGGGTGGAACGACTTGGGCTACAACTTCGTCGTCGACAAGTACGGCCAGATCTTCGAAGGCCGCGCCGGCGGGATCGACCAGGCGGTCATCGGCGCCCAGGCTCAGGGCTACAACAGCCACTCGACCGGCATCGCGAACATCGGCACGTTCACCGACGTGGGGCAGACCGACGTCGCGCTCGACGCGCTCGCCCGGCTGATCGCGTGGAAGCTGCCGCTGCACGGCGCGCCGGTGACCGGGCAGATCGTGGTGACCTCGGGCGGCGGCGACCTCAACCGCTACAAGTCGGGCACGCCGGTGACGCTGGAGCGCATCAGCGGCCATCGTGATGGCGACGCGACCGAGTGCCCGGGCACCGCGCTGTATGCCCAGCTGCCGGCGCTGCGGACGCGCGCGGCGGCGATCGCGCCGGCGGTGCCGGTCGGGGTCGTCGGGCTGACGATGGACCCGCCCGGCGCGCGGTCGGTCGTCTACGGCGAGGCGCTCGCGCTGACCGGCGCGCTGAAGCGCGGCGACGGCAGCCCGGTCGCCGGCCAGCGCGTCCTGGTCCAGAAGCAGGGCAAGAGCGGGTGGGTGACGGTCGCGCGGACACAGTCCGGCGACGACGGCGCATGGGCCGCGTCGGTGCCCTGGCGCGCGGCAGGCCGCGTGCGCGCACGGGCGGCGGTGAGCGGGTCGACGGCCGCTGCCACCGAGGGCGTGCAGATCGGCTGCACGCCGGCGCTCTCGGCCAAGGCGCGGACGACCCGCATCAAAGCCGGCCGCTCGCTGGCGGTCTCGGGCACCGTCCGGCCGCTGGCGCCGGTCACCGTGACCGTCGAGAAGCAGGGCAGCGACGGCAAGTGGCGCAAGGTCGCCACGACGACGATCCGCCCGCGCCGCGCGCGGTTCACGGCGGCAGTCGCGCTGAAGCGCCCCGGCCTCTATCGCCTCACGCCGCGGACCGGCAGCGGCGCGGCGAAGGCCTCGGCAGCCGCGCTCTACGTGCGTGCGGTGCGCAAGGCGTCGTCGGTCACCGGCGGCAGCGCCGCCGGCATCTGAGCGAGCCGCCGGGAGGGCTACAGCCCGACTGGATGACGGACCCGGAACCCGCGGCTGCTGCGCGGCGCGGCCTGCCAGCGGGTGCCGGCCTTCTTCTGGCCGCTGGTGTCGAAGCGCAGGCCCGCGACGATCAAGTAGGTGTGGGTCTTCTTGGCGTAGATCGTGATCCACGCTCCCGGGCCCGCCTCGCCCCAGAGGGCGAGGCCGGTGGAGTCGAGCGTCGTGTCGAGCAGGCCGGCGCCGTGCAGCGCGAAGGAGACCGAGCCCGAGCAGTCATAGGCGCGGTCGTCGAAGGAGTCGTGACCGCCGCCGTACTTGTAGGGCAAGGACGCGATGGCGTTGCCGGCGGCGATCAGGGCGACCACCTGGGCGGGCGCTCCTGCGGGGGCGACGGCGAGGCCGTCGGTGCCGACGGTCGCCGCGGGCGTGACGGTCGCGGCCGGGGCGGTGGTGCTTGCTGGGGCGGTCGACGTCGCGGTCGGCGTCTGCACTGTCGTGGCGCCGCGCGTTGCGCTCGTCGGGTAGGACGTCCCACCCGTCGTCGAGGCCTGGGCGCGCGCGGGCAGGACCACGAACAGGGTGGCAAGGACGAACGCGACAACGGTGCGGCGGGACATCAGCTGCCCCGGTCTTCGGCGTCGACCCTTGCCGTTCCTGACGTGAACGCGGCTATGCACGGCCTTGGCGCGCAAAGCTGCAGGAGCGGTGCACGGTGCCCGGACGGGCTGCAAGGCATCCTGCGCCATAGAGGACAGCCGTCGCCTGGCACGAACCCGACCGGCATGCGCAACCGCCAGTTGCATGCCGCGCTTGCCGCCTTCGCCGAGGAGGCCGCCTTCCAGCTGTCCTCCGACACGGCCGATGGCGCCGAGGTCCCGTTCGAGGTCGTCGAGATCGGGGGCAGCCGCCGCGAGGCGCCGCTGTATTGCTACCGCCCGCTGACCGCGAGCTTCATCGACGAGCGCCTCTCGATCCTCGGGCGACTGGCGTCCTACGCGCCCGCGGTCCATGCGCTGGCGGCCTGCGGCGGGCTGGACGCCTACCTCGTCGCGCGCGGCGAGTCGCAGTTCCCCGCCCAGCCGCGGGCGCGCGCCGAGCATGCGCTGCGCCATTTCCTGACGCGGACGTTCGAGGAGGCCAGCGACTTCGCGCTGTCGGCCGAGCGGCTGGCGCGCGCCTACGAGGAGCTCGAAGGGCTCGTCATGGACGGCCGCGCGCTGACCGAGGTCGTCGCGCCGATCATGGGCCTGGCGCTGATGTCGGACGAGATCGTCCTCGGCGATGGCCTGTCGCTGGTGCGTGCCGACGCCTGTGAGGGCGCGCCCGCCGACGCGCGCCGTGAGCGCGAGGACGGCCACCAGGTCGTGCTCGCTCGCCTGACGTGGGAGGCCGCGCCGGGCGACGAGGCGCCGCTGCGCCACGCGCAGGTCCGGCTCCGCCGTCTCCTCACCGCTTTGCGCCTCTACGACGCGGCGGGCATCGTGCTCGCGCGGACCGCGTGGACGCGGACTGGCGGCAGCGCCTGGCAGCCGTTCGCGATCGCCGCCGGTGCCGAGCCGCGTGGCGTTTGCGTGATCCCCGCCCAGCAGGAGGACGAGCTGCGCGCGTTCCTGTCGCTGATCGGCCGCCGCACGCCGCGCAGCGGCGAGCTGGCGTGGGCGCTGGGCCGCTTCGAGCTGGCCAACGACCGCGCGCGGCCCTCCGAGGCGCTGACCGACATCCTGCTCGCGCTGCGCGCGCTGCTGGAGCCCGAGGGCCCGCAGACCGGTCGCCTGGCCGGCCGCGTCGCCGCGCTCTGCGCGGTGCCCGAGTCTCGTGCGCAGGTGACCGAGCGGATCGCGCACCTCGTCGCGCTCGAGCGCTCAGTGGTCGCCGGCGTCGCGCCCGAGGACCACGCGCTTGTCACCCTCGTCGACGAGCTCACCGGCTGGTTGCGTGCGCTGCTGCGCGACGTCCTCTGCGGTCACCTCGACTCCGACCTGCGCGCGGTCGCCGACGAGATGCTCGCCGAAGAGGACCACCGCCAGCGCACGGTCGTCTAGCGCTCAGCGCTGCGCCAGCGCGCGGGTGGCGATGTGCGCCGCGATTGTCCGTGCCGCGGCGAGGATCGCGTTGTCGCGATCGGCAGATGGGTCGTAGGCGGTGAGCGCTGCGGCGAGGACGGTGGCGTGGTCGAACGTGGCGTCGATCGCGGCCAAGACGGTCTCCAGCGACTGGGCCGCCGGGTGACGCGTAGCGGTTGGCGTGGCCGACCGACGTGTCGAGGACGTCGAGGTCGACGTGCAGGTAGAGGCGCTGGGGGAGCGCGGTGATCGACGCGGCCGCCGTCCAGGTATCGAAGGCGCCGGGTGCCGTGTGTAGCGCGCTGGCCGCGAGGCGGTCGCGCTGGTAGGGCGCGAGGTCGCGGACGCCGAGCAGCGCCACACGCTCCTCGGCGATCGCCACGGCGTTGGGGATCGTCGCGTGCTGTGCGGGCCAGGCCGAGCCGCACAGGATCGACAGCGCCATGACGTCCATCGAACCCGCTGACGTTGTCGTCGGGTGTGTCGTAATCAGCATGCGCGTCGAGCCAGGCCGCGCCCTGTGCATCGCAGCCGGCCACGGTGCCCGTCGCGCTGATGCAGCCGCCGGCCAGTACCAGCGGGAACGCGCCGCGCTCGCGCGCCGCGCGGACCGCCGCCTCCTGCGCGCGCAGGAGATCGAAGATCCGCGCGACCTCGCCGACACCCGGGTCGGCCGCGAGGATCCGCTGGACCGTCGGCGCCCAGCCGGCGGCGCTCAGCGCCTCGTGCAGCGCAGCGTCACCGGCCAGCAGCGCCGCGCCAGCGCCCATGCCGATGTCGGGCGAGCCGTGCTCGAACGGCCACGCGATGACCGCAAGCGGTGGCCCATCGCTCAAAACGCCGCCTCGCTCAGCAGCACGCTTCGCTCAGCGCCTTCTGCGAACAGGTGGCGGTGCACGAGCACCAGTCCATCGACATCATGCACATCGCCATCGAGGTGCGGGACGACGATCGGGTCGTCGTCGCCGACCTCGCGCCGCAGCCGCTCCACCGCGCGCGCGTCGCGATGCGCGAGCACGCGGAACTCCCGCAGCGTTCGCGCGACCTTGCGCGCCAGCGCCGCGTCTCCGCCCAGCTCAGCGGCGATCGCCGCCTCGTCGACCTCCTCGTCGCCGTCGTCGGCCAGCGGGTGCACGCGGTTGACGACCAGGCCGCCGAACGGCATGCCCGCCTCGCGCAGCTTGCCGCCGAAGTAGATCGCCTCCTCGACCGGCTCGCGCTCGGGCGAGGTCACGATCATGAACGCCGTCGCGCCGTCGGCCAGCAGCGCCTTGACGCCCGCCGCCCGCTCGCGGAAGCCGTCGAGCACCGTGCTCAGCGCCGCGAAGAAGACGCTTAGGTCGTTCATCAGGTCGACGCCCGTCACCCGCCGCAGCACGCTGAACACGACGCTGGTCCCGCGGCCGACGACCTTGGCCGCCAGCCCGGACGGCGCGAGGAAGAGCCGCAGCGCCCGGCCCTCCAAGAAGCCCGTCAGCCGGTCCGGCGCGTCGAGGAAGTCCAGCGCGTTGCGCGACGGCGGCGTGTCGAGCACGATCACGTCGAACTGGCCGGAGCGATCCAGGTCATACAACTTGGCGACCGCCGTGAACTCCTGCGACCCGGCGACCGCGCCCGACAGCTCGCGGTAGATCCGGTTGGCGAGGATCTCGTCGCGCGTCTTGTCGTCCGGCGCCAGCCGGGCGATGAGCTCGTCGAAGGTCCGCTTGGGGTCGAGCATCATCGCCCACAGCTCGCCCTCGATGGTGATGCCGTGGCCAGCGAAGCGCTCGTCGTCGACGCGCCGCGGCTCGGAGCCCAGCTGCTCGATGCCCAGCGCGTCGGCCAGCCGCCGCGCCGGGTCGATCGTCACGACGCAGACCCGGGCGCCGCGCGCCGCCAGCCCCATGGCGATCGCCGCCGACGTCGTCGTCTTGCCGACGCCGCCGGAGCCCGCGCAGACCACCACGCGCATGCCCTCCAGCCGCTCCACGAGATCGCTCACCGGACCAGCTCCTCGCCCAGGCGCGCCAGCGCGTCGCCGCCGAGGCCGTCGTGCTCGAAGACGAACGGCAGCGTGCGGACCTCGACGCCGGCGACGCCGCGACGCAGCCGCGCGATCTGCGCGCGATGGGCTCGCGCCCGCGCCGCCTCGGCTCGCGCGGCGCGCACCGCGCGCGAGCCACCCGCGCCCACGGCCTCCAGCGCCGCCACGTCCGCGCGCCGGAAGCGCGTCGGCAGCACGCCGTTGACCACGACCGCCGCGAAGCGCTGGCCCAGCTGGTCGCGCAACGCGTCGCGCAGCGCCAAGGTCTCGTTGACGGGCATCTCCTCCGCGGTGGCCACCGCGACGATCGCCGTCTGCTCCGGATCGGCGAGCATCTCGTGGATGATGGCGCCCTGGCGCGCGATCGGTCCCATGCGCGCCGCGTCGGAGAACGTCCCGGGCGCGGTCAGGACGGCGACGCCGTGGCCGGTGGCGGGCGCGTCGAGGATGACGAGGTCATACGGATGGGCGCCTGGCGTGCGCCGGTCGGGCTGGGCCAGCTCCCAGACCTTGCCGACGGTCAGCAGCTCCCGCAGCCCCGGCGTCGCGGCCACGAGGTAGGAGAACATCCGCGAAGCGGTGAGGAGATCGGCGACGCCGCGCGGCAGCTGATCCTTGACGTACTCCTCCAGCGCGGACTCGGGGTCGATCGAGATGTGGTGCAGCCCGGCGCCGAGGTCGCGCTCGACGAACGTCTGCGCCTGCGGGCCCGTCGTCGGGAGCGAACGCCCGCGAGATGTCGTCGCGCGCGGCGACCTCGGCCACGATCGTCCGTTGCCCGCGGGCGGCCGCCGCCATGCCCAGCGCGGCCGCGACGGTCGACTTGCCGACCCCGCCCTTCCCGGTCACGACGAGCAGCGGTTTTCTCAGAAGCTCCCGCATCTCGCGCGAGGGACCCTACTGGCGTCCAGAGCGCACCCGCCGCGCTCAAGATCGCCCGCCGACGGTCGATGGCGCTCTGACCATGTCCGTTTCGCCCAGCTTCCCGCAAGGAGCACCGTCGCTGGCCGAAGTTCTGATCACCCGGACCTTCGCCAAGCCCACGAACCCGTTCGTCGACGGCGAGTTCCTCCAGGCCCTTGAGCACGCCGACGACGGCGAGCCCAAGCGCGGTCGCGCCCGCCAAGCCAGGCTCCGGCCCGGGCTCGGCACCACAGGACAGGCCAGCGAGGCCGAGACGCACTCGGCCCCGCGTGCCGGAACCCGGATCGACGTCCGGGTTTAGCTCTCGCCAGCCGGGAGGAATAGCCCGGCCCGCTGCGAATACCGCCCCGATGGGTCCCGAACCGACCACGACGGAGCCTTCCGTGAACTGGGAGATCGCAGCATGAAGGTCATCGCCTTCGCCAACCAGAAGGGCGGCGTCGCCAAGACGACGACGACCCTGAACCTTGCCGTCGCGTTCGCCGAGAAGGGCAACCGCGTCCTGTGCATCGACATGGACCCTCAGGGCAACCTGACCATGTCCCAAGGCATCGACCCCGACACGGTCGAGACGTCGATGTACGACGTCCTCGTCCACCACGTGCCGATCCGCGAGCGTGATCCGCAAGCGCGAGATCGACGTCGCCTGCTCGTCGATCGACCTTGCCGGCGCCGAGATCGCGATGTCCGCGCAGATCGGCCGCGAGCGCTCGCTGCACAAGGCGCTGAAGCTGATCGAGGACGACTACGACTTCGTCTGCATCGACACGCCGCCGAGCCTCGGGCTGCTCACGATCAACGCCTTGACGGCCGCCGACAAGGTGATCGTCCCCGTGCAGTGCGAGTATCTCTCCATGCGCGGGCTCATCCAGCTCCAGAACACGATGCAGATGATCCGGGAGAACCTCAACCCGGACATCCAGATCGAGGGCATCCTGCCCACCTTGATGGACACGCGCACCGTCCATGCCAAAGAGGCCATCCAGATCCTGGAGGAGAACTTCGGCGACCGAGTCTTCGCATCGCGGATCAAGAAGACGATCCGCTTTGCCGAGGCGCCCGTCCGGGGCATGTCGGTCCTGAAGTACGATCCTGACGGGATGGCCGCCCAGTCCTATCGCGATCTCGCGACGGAGGTTCTCGCCAATGGCCAGCGGTAAGCGCGCGAGCATGAGAGAGGGCCCGTTGGCGGCGCTCTTCCGCCGTACCGACGAAGACGCGCCCGAGGGCGCCGAGAGCACGCCGCAGGCGAGCGCGCCGCAGGAGCAGGCGACGCCGGAGCCGCAGGCCGCGCCGCCGGCGCCTGCGCGCCCGCCGCACGCCGCCGCCGCCGCAGGCCGAGGCCATCGTGCCGCCGGCCACGCCGGCCGCCGCCGCGCGCCGTCGCGAGCCCGACCCGCTGCGCGACGAGGGCCCCGCGCCCACGCCGCCGCATCCGCGCGAGACGGGCTACCCGCATCCGTCGCTGGGCGCCGATCCGGAGCCCGAGGCGGTAGAAGCGCCGCGCGCGCCGTCGGCCCAGGAGCGCCTGCGCAACGCGTTCAACTCCGAGCTGCCCGACGACATCCTCGCTCCGCCGGTCGCCGAGCCCGCTCCCGCACCGCGCGCCGCAGCTCGCGGCACCGGCCGCCGACCCCTACGCCCGCAGCTCGGCCAGCTACGACGAGTCGCCCTGGGGCGCCAAGGTCGCCGGCTCGCCGGTGATCCGCGTCGTCGGCGTCGGCGGTGCCGGCGTCAACGCGGTCAACCGCATGGTCGAGGCCGAGGTCCAGGGCGTCGAGTTCCTGGCCATCAACACCGACCTGCAGTCGCTGCAGCAGTCGACCGCCGACATCACGCTGCACATCGGCCCGCAGGTCACGCGCGGGCTGGGCGCCGGCTCCAACCCCGATCTCGGCCGCCAGGCCGCGATGGAGGAGTACGACCGCATCAAGTCCCTGATGAAGGGCAGCGACATGGTGTTCATCGCCGCCGGCTCCGGCGGCGGCACGGGCACCGGCGCCGCCCCGATCGTCGCGCGCATCGCGCGGGAGATCGGCGCGCTGACCGTCGGCATCGTCACCAAGCCGTTCGGCTTCGAGGGCTCGCGTCGCGCCCAGCAGGCCGACGTCGGCATCGAGGCGCTGCACGCCGAGGTCGACACCCTCATCGTCGTCCCCAACAACCGCCTGCTCAGCGTGCTGGACAAGCACACGTCGATGGTCGACGCCTTCCGCGTCGCCGACGACGTGCTGCGCCAGGGCGTCCAGGGCGTGTCGGATCTGGTGACGCTCCCGGGCATCATCAACCTCGACTTCGCCGACGTGCGGACGATCATGTCCGAGGCCGGCGCCGCGCTGCTGGGCATCGGCATGGGCGTGGGCGACAAGCGCGCGCTGGAGGCGGCCGAGCAGGCCGTGTCCTCGCCGCTGCTGGAGACGAGCATGGAGGGCGCCCGCTCGATCCTGCTGTCGATCACCGGCGGCAAGGACCTGTCGCTGTGGGAGGTCAACGAGGCGGCCAAGGCCGTCGCGGCCGCCGCCCACCCGGACGCCAACATCATCTTCGGCGCGATGGTGGACGAGAAGCTCGAGGACCAGGTCTGGGTCACGGTCGTGGCCACGCGCTACGGCAACGCGCCCAAGCGCCGGCCGGAGCCGCGGATCGAGGAGCCGAAGGGCGCCGGCGAGCCGCGCATCGAGCGTCGCACGCCGGCCGCTCCGCAGCGTGAGCGGATCACGGCCAGCCGCAGCGGCGGCGTCGTCTCCGACCTCGACGTCCCGGAGTTCCTGCCGCGTCGCTAGACGCCGACAGCAAGTTGCAGTCCTTCGAGGGCCCGCGCCGATCGCGGGCCCTCGGTCGTCCGGGGTCGCGCACCGTGGTCGCGGCGCTCGTCCTCGCCCCGTGGCTGGTCTGGGCGGTCGTCCGGACCTTCGGCCTGGAGGCCGGGCCGGCGATCCCGGCGATGACCTTCACGCCCTACGTCGGGCTGATCTCCCCGCTGCCGCTGCTGCTTGCGCTCGTGCTGCGCCGCTGGGTGGTCGCCGCGGTCGCGCTGCTGACCGTCCTCGCCTTCGTCCACGCGCTGCTGCCGCGCGCGCTGGCCGGCCCGCGGCCGACGGTCGCGCGACGGCGTGACGGTGCGGGTGATGGCCGCCAACCTGTACGTCGGTCAGGCCGACCCGCGGGCGGTCGTCGACTCGTGCGCCGCCAGCGGGTCGACGTCCTCGCGCTGGAAGAGCTGCCGCCCGAGGAGCTCGCCCGCCTGGACCGCGCAGGGTTGCGGCGCATCATGCCCTACCGCCGCTACGCGCTCGGCGCCGGCGGCGCGAGCGCCTCCGGCCTCTTCTCGCGCCGGCCGATCACGCCGCTGCGCGCGGAGAACTCGCTGGGCCGCCAAGGCCAGCCGCGCGGGCTGATCGCCGTGCCGCCCGCCCTGCCGATCGACCTGCAGGTCATCCACCCGCCGCCGCCGATCAACCCGGACGGGCGCGGGATCTGGAACCACATGCTCGGCGAGCTGACGCGGCCGTCGGGTGGCGACCGCCTGCGCCTGCTCGCCGGCGACTTCAACGCGACGCTCGATCACCACGCGCTGCGGCGGCTGCTGGGCGACGGCGGCTACGTGGACGCCGCCGACGCCGTCGGCGCCGGCTACGACACGACCTGGCCGGCGGGCCGCGACTTCCCGCCGGAGATCACGATCGACCACGTGCTCGTCGACCCGCGCGTGCGCGTGGAGGACGTCAGCGTCCACACCGTTCCGCGCTCCGATCACCGCGCGGTGATCGCGACGCTCGTCCTGCCCCGCGCGGCACTCGGCGGCTAGGCCGAGCGTCTCGTGGCCGGCGGCGTGGTGTCAGGATCTGGACCGATGGAGGGGATCGTCGCTGCCGGGCACCCGGTGTCCGCCGAGGCGGGCGCTGCCGTGCTGCGCGCGGGCGGCAACGCGGTCGACGCGGCGATCGCGGCGTGCCTGGCGTCGTGGGCGGCCGAGCCGCTGCTGACCGGGCCGGGCGCGGGCGGGTACCTGCTGGTCGCCGGAGCCGGGCAAGAGCCGACGCTGCTGGACTTCTTCGTCGCCGCGCCGTCGGACGGGGCGCGCGCGCCGCTGCTGCCGATCGACGTCTCGTTCGGCGACGCGGTGCAGACCTTCCACGTCGGCGGGGCCTCCTGCGGCGTGCCGGGGACGCCGGCGGGCCTGCAGGAGGCCGCGCGCCGCTGGGGCACGCTGCCGCTGGCCGATCTCGCCGCGCCCGCCGCGGCGCTCGCCCGCGAGGGCGTGGCGCTCAACGAAGCCCAGGCCTACATCTTCGAGATCCTCGAGGGCATCCTGCTCTCCACGCCGGAGGCCGCCGCGCTCTTCGCGCCGGAGGGCCGCGCGCTGCGCGCCGGCGAGCGCTTCCGCTCACCCGAGCTGGCCGACACGATCCTGCGCTTCGGCGCCGAGGGCGCCGCGCCATTTCTCAGCGGCGACCTCGCGGCGGCCGCCGTGGACTGCGTCGCGCGCCACGGCGGGACGCTGACGGCGGCCGACATCGCCGGCTACGAGCCGATCGCGCGGGCGCCGGCGCGCGTCGCCTACCGCGACCGCACCGTCGTCACCAACCCGCCGCCGTCGGCCGGCGGGACGCTGCTCGCGCTCGCGCTGGCACGGCTGGACGGCGAGGTCGCGCCCGGCACGCCGCCGTCGCCGGCGGCGCTGCTGGACGCGATGGCGTGCGCGCAGCAGGCGCGGACGCCGGCGTTCGACGCCGGGCTCGCCGAGCCCGGCTTCCTGGATCGCTTCCTCGCCGCCCAGCTGGGCTCGACGACGCACGTGTCGGTGCTCGACGGCGACGGCGGCGCGTGCGCCGTGACGTGCACCAACGGCGAGGGCTCCGGCCTCGTCGTGCCCGGCACGGGCATCCACCTCAACAACGTCATGGGGGAGGAGGACCTCAACCCGCTGGGCTTCTTCACCGCGCCGCCGGGCCGGCGGATGCCGTCGATGATGGCGCCGACGGTCGTGCTCGGCCCCGATGGCGAGGTCGAGCTGGTGCTCGGCAGCGCGGGCTCCAACCGGATCCGCTCGGCGATCCTGCAGACGATCGTCGGCGTCGTCGACCACGGCCTCGACGCCCGCGCGGCCGTCGAGGCGCCGCGGATGCACCTGGAGGGCGACACGATCTACGCCGAGCCGGGGATCGACCTGACGGGGCTGGACGCCGGCGGCCGGACGCTCGCGCCGTTTCGCGCCCGCAACCTCTTCTTCGGCGGCGCCCAGGCGGTCGAGCGCGACCGCGCCAGCGGCCGTCTCAGCGGCGCCGGCGACCCGCGCCGCGGCGGGGCGTCGGCGCGGGCGTGACGCCGCTGCGACAGGATGGCCGCTGCATGTCGCCTCGCCGCCTCGTCGTTCTCCTCGTCGCCGTCGTCGCCATCGCCGCCGCGGTCGGCTGCAACGGCTCGGTGCCCGCCGACCTCTTCGTCGTGCAGCGCACCGGCTCGATCCCCGGCGCGCGCCTGACGCTGCGCATCAGCGACGACGGCGGCGCCTACTGCAACGGCGGCGGCCGCAAGGACATCACCTCGGCGCAGCTGATCACGGCGCGCGAGATCCGTCGCGAGCTCGACGGCGACCCGAAGGACGACGACCATCCCGAGCACAAGGTCGGCCTCGCGTCCAAGCACATCAACCTGCCGCCGGGGGCGATCACGACGCTGAGCTACCGCGTCCGCAGCGAGAAGGGCGTGGTCGCCTTCAGCGACACGTCGGCCCGCCAGCCGCAGACGTTCTACCGCCTGGCGAAGCTGACGCGCGACGTCGCGCGCGGCGCCTGCGGCCTGCCGCGCTGAGCCCGCGCGATCCATCAGCGCCGCTGATGGCAACGGCAAGACATCATCATCTTCGCTGCGCGCGGTCACGTGGCACACTCGATCGGTGACCCCGCGCGCCTGGCTCTCGCTCTCGTTCACGGCCGCGCTCTGGGGCGCGTCCTACATGTTCATCAAGGTCGCGCTCGACGGCGGCCTGTCGGAGGGCTTCATCATCTGCGCGCGGACGATCCTCGGCGCGGCCGTGCTGGCCCCGCTGGCGATCCGCTCCGGCGCGGTGCCGATGATCCTCGCCCGCCGCGGCTGGGCGCTGGCCCTGGCCTCCATGCAGGTCATCGTCCCGTTCGGCCTGATCACCTTCGGCGAGAACCACGTGCCCTCGGCGCTGGCCGGCATCCTCGTCGCGACCGCGCCGCTGTTCGTCGCGCTGCTGGCCGTGAAGTTCGACCCGGCCGAGCGGTCGCACGGCTGGGGCCTGTTCGGCGTCGTGCTCGGGATGGTCGGCGTCGTGCTGCTGTTCGGCGTCGACCTCAGCGGGGATGCCGAGACGCTGCTCGGCGGCCTGATGGTCGTCGGCGCGGGCGCGTGCTACGCGGTTGCGGTGCTGATCGTCAAGCGCGGCTTCACCGGCGTGCCGCCGGTCGGCGTCGCGGCCTCCAACCTCGTCATCAGCGCGGTCGCCTGGCTGCCGGTCGCCGCCTTCTCGCTGCCGACCCACGACCCGGGCGCCAACGCGATCCTGTCGATGATCGCGCTCGGCGCCGGCGGCACCGGCCTGGCGTTCCTGTTCTTCTACACCTCGATCGCGGAGGTCGGCCCGGCGCGCGCGTCGGTCGTCGCCTACGTGGCGCCGGCGTTCGCGGTGGTCTACGGCGTGATCCTGCTGGACGAGGACCTGACGCTCGGCACGATCGGCGGCCTCGTCCTGATCCTCGCGGGCTCGTGGCTGGCGGCGTCGGGCCGTCTGCCGGGGAGGCCGGAGCCGGAGGCCGAGGCGCTCAACCGAAGCGAACCTTCCCGTTCGACCTCGCCCGAGCCTGCGCGCGTTCGATGAAGTCCAGCCGCTTGACCGCGGCGCGGAAGAGGCGGGTCAGCAGCGCGAGGCGCGCGTTCTCGGAGCGCAGGTCGAGCAGCCCCTGCTTGGCATCGGGCCCGAAGTCGACGGTCGCGGCCATCTCGTAGGCGGTCAGCGGCTCCAGCAGCTCGGGCTCGAGGATCTTGTCGGTCGCCTCCTCGACGAGGCTGCCGTAGGCCTCGTGGGCGGCCTCGACGATCGGCGCGTCGGCCGGCTCGTCCTGGTCGTCGAGGAACTCGATCGCGCCCGCCGGGTAGACGTGGTCGAAGTGCTCCTCGAGGATCCGGAAGGGGCGCGTGCCGCGCGTGAGGATGTCCAGGCCGCCGTCCTCGTGGCGCTCGAGGACCTCGGTGACCTCCATCGCGCAGCCGTTGGCCTTCAGCCCGTCCTCGGACTCCCAGACGATCCCGAACTCGCGCCCGTCGTCGAGGCACTCGTCGATCATCGCCTTGTAGCGCTCCTCGAAGATGTGCAGCGGCACGACCTCGTGGGGCACGGCCACGATGCCCAGCGGGAAGAGCGGGAAGTCCGGCCGTTGCTCGCCCATAGGCCGATTGTAGGTTGAGCCGAGGGCTGCGGTGCGCCGTATCAGCCGGCAGTGAGCACCACCGCCATCGTCTGGTTTCGTCGCGACCTGCGGCTGCACGACCATCCTGCGCTGATCGCCGCGTGCGCCGAGCACGAGCGCGTCATCCCGCTGTACGTCCTCGACGACAAGCTCCTGCACGGGCGCTACGCCAGCCCGGCGCGGGCGCGCTTCATGCTCGGCTGCCTGCGCGCGCTCGACGAGGACGCTGCGCGCGCTCGGCTCCGGGCTGGTGGTGCGCCACGGCGCGCCGGAGCAGCGAGATCGTCGCGGTCGCGGGGGAGACGGGCGCGCGGGCGGTCCTGTGGACCAGCGACGTCGCGCCCTACGCGCGGCGGCGCGATCGCGCGGTCACCGCGGCGCTGCGCGACGCGGGCGTCGAGGCCCAGCCCCACGGCGGCGGCTACCTCGTCGATCCGTCGCGACCACGGACCCAGGGCGGCAAGCCCTACACGGTCTTCACGCCGTTCTGGCGCTCGATCGCCGAGGTGCGAGCGCCGGCCCGTGCACCGCGCGCCGACCGCGCTCCCGCCGCTGCCGTCGTCGCTGCGCAAGGGCCGCATCCCGTCGGCCGCGGCGTTGAACATCGACAACTCCGAGGTCCCCGAGCCGGTCGTCGAGCCCGGCGAGGCCGCGGCCCGGGCCGCGCTGGAGCGCTGGCTGCGCGCCGACCTCGACCGCTACGCCGACCGCCACGACGCGCTCTCAGACCCCGGCACCTCGGTGCTCTCGCCCTACCTGCGCTGGGGCTGCCTGTCGGCGCGCGAGTGCGAGGAGCGCGCGCAGCGCCACGGCGGCGCCGGCGCCGCGGCCTTCGTCCGCCAGCTCGCCTGGCGCGACTTCTACGCCCACCAGCTGCTCATGTACCCCAAGAACGTCGACGCAGGAGTTCCAGGAGCGCTACCGCGGCCGCCTGCGCTGGGCCGACGACGCCGAGGCGCTGGCGGCGTGGAAGGCGGGCCAGACCGGCTTCCCGCTCGTCGACGCCGGCATGCGCCAGCTCGCGCGCAGCGGCTGGATGCACAACCGCGCGCGGCTGGTCGTCGGCTCGTTCTTGACCAAGGACCTGCACCTCGACTGGCGCGAGGGCGAGCGCCACTTCGCGCGCCTGCTGCTCGACGGCGAGCCCGCGCAGAACAACGGCAACTGGCAGTGGATCGCGTCGGTCGGCGCCGACCCCGCGCCGTACTTCCGGCGCCTGTTCAACCCGATGCTCCAGCAGCGCAAGTTCGACCCCGACGGCCGCTACGTCCGCACCTGGGTGCCCGAGCTGGCCGACGTGCCCGACGCCAAGCTCGCCGAGCCGTGGACGATGAGCGACGACGAGCAGGCCGCCGCAGGCTGCGTGATCGGCACCGACTACCCGGCGCCGATCGTCGACCACGCCCACGAGCGCGAGGTCGCCAAGCAGCGCTACGGCGCGGCTCGCCGGCAGCTCGACCGTCCGCGCCCTGCGCTGGAATCCGTCGCCATGGACGAGCTGGCCGCCTACGAGCGGCGCTTCCGTCGCGCCGGGCTGCCGCTCCTGATCGAGGACTACAGCGCGAGCGAGGACATCTTCACGCGCGTCGCGCCGCTGCTCGGCCTGGTCGCGTTCCTGGAGCTCTTCGGCGCGGTCGACCTCTCGTGGCCGTGGTGGGCCAACGTCGCCACGCTGCTCGGTGCGGTCGCGCTGATGCTCGGGGCCCTGGCGGCGCGCAACCGCGCTCGGGGCCGCCCAGCGTTCGCGATCCCGGAGCGGGTTGGGGCGGTCGAGCTGGCCGGCTTCGTCCTGGTGCCCGCGCTGCTGCCGGCGATCTTCAACCAGCAGCTGACCAGCGCGCTGGTCACCGCGGTCGGCAACGGCCTGCTGCTGCTCGTCGCGTGGGGCGCGGTCGGCTTCGGGATCTTCTCGATCGTCCGCTGGGCCGGCGCGCGCCTGGTCACCCAGCTGGCGGCATCGATCCCGCTCGTCGCGCGCGCCGTGCCGTTGTTGATGCTCTTTGCCGTCGTCCTGTTCTTGACGACCGAGATGTGGCAGGTCTTCGCCGAGATCGACGACGCCTCGCTGGCGGCGATCGTCGTGCTGCTGGCCGCGATCGGCACGCTCTTTGCCGTCGGTCGGCTGCCGCGCGAGGTCACGGCCCTCGAAGCGCAGGTCTCCGGCGACGGCGCCGACCCGCCGCTGCGGCGCGTGCAGCGGCTCAACGTCGCCATGGTGCTCTTCGTCAGCCAGGGCCTGCAAGTGCTGGTGGTCGCCCTGGCGGTCGGCGCGTTCTTCGTGGTCTTCGGCCTGCTGGCCATCGACGACGGCGTTCTGGAGGCCTGGCTCGGCCACCCCGGGCACGCCATCGTCGAGGTGACCGATCTTCGGCATCGACGTCCGCCCGACCGAGGAGCTGGCCCGCGTGGCGACGGCGATCGCGGCGCTCTCGGGCCTGTACTACGCGATCGCCGTGCTCGTCGACCCGACCTACCGCGAGGAGTTCCTCGACGAGGTCACCGGCGAGATGCGCGCGACCTTCGCGGCGCGCTCGCGGTACCTCGCGCTGCGCGCTACTTCCGCGCCGTGATCATCAAGTTGTAGAAGATCGCCGACGGCAGGCGCGGCTCGAGCAGCACGCGGTCGACGTGCTGCAGGCCGACGTAGCCGCGGAAGGCGTACATCTTCCACGCCCACGGCACCGTCTCGGGGTCGGCGGTCGCCTCCAGCGCGCGGTTGGCCCAGCCGAACCAGTTGGCCAGCAGCTCCTCGCCGCGCACGCGGACGTCGGCGAACGCCGCGGCGCGCGGGCCGGCGGCGAGCTGCTCGGGCGTGAAGGCGTGGACGTCGACCATCGACTCCAGCTGGTGGTTCTCGGCGCCGCCGTCGAGGTTGCCCTCCGACGCCGGCCGGGCGCGCATCGCGCGCCGCCACGCGGGCGCGACGCGCGACGCCGCGCGCTTGGGCACGTTGGCGATGCGGTCGCCGTGGTGCGACGGCTCGCCGGCGAAGACCGCGACGCCGCCGGGCGCCAGCACGCGGTGGATCTCCCGCCACGCCTGGTCCAGGTCCGGGAGGTGGTGCAGGACGGCGTGGCCGAGCACGAGGTCGAAGCTCTCGTCCTCGAACGGCAGCGCCTCGGCGTCGGCGATGCGCGCGTCGACGTCCAGGCCCAGCGCGGTCGCGTTGCGCTCCAGCGCGTCGACCATGCCCTGGGAGATGTCGGTGCAGGTGGCGTCGGTGATCACGCCCGCCTGCAGCAGGTTGAGCGAGAAGTAGCCCGTGCCCGCGCCCAGCTCCAGGCTGCGGTCGAAGGAGCGCAGGTCGCCGCCCAGCGCCTTGCGCAGCTTGCCCAGCACCTGCGTCCGGCCGATCTCGCCGAAGTCGATGCCCCACTTGGCGTCGTAGTCGGCCGCGGCGCCGTCGTGGTAGCGGGTGTTGACGTCGCGGATCTCCTCCGCGGTGGCAGGGGCGGGGCTCATAGGCCGCGGGATGCTAGCGACGGCCCGCCGGCGGCGGGGTGTTCAGAGTATGTCCAGGTCGAGCCGCCTTGAGCGACTTGACACCCACCGGACGAATGGACGATGGAGAGATCCGGGCCGGTGCTGCACCGTGTTGGCCGGGATAGGAACCGCCGCGGCACGGACGTCCGCGGCGCTCAGCACGACAGCAGGGGATTCGATGTCACGGAAGATCCGCGCGGCGTTCGCCGTCGCGCTGGCCGCTGCCGGCCTCACGGGCTGCGCCGGTCTCAACGGCTACTCGGTGCGGGATGAGAGCGCCATCCAGCAGGACATCATCGGCGACGTCGTGCACGTCGCTGCCACGCTCTGCCTCGACGATGCCGGCCTGTTCTCGGGCAGCGGCGACGCGTTGCGCCGCAGCCTCGCGATCCCGGCCAACGGCACGGCGCTGCGACACCGAGACCGAGCAGGCCGGCGTTGCCGAGGGCTTCGCCGACAACGGCGGCGTCCAGTTCTTCGCCGGCCTTCCTCGTGCCCGACAGCGCCAAGGCGCCGGCGGTCGCGACGGCCACGCTTGCCCTCCGGCTTCGACGCCGGCACCGTCACGCTCGACGCGCAAGCCCAGCCTCGACGAGACGCTGCAGCACACGCGCCAGGCGCCCGACGGCCAGCAGCTGGGTCGGCTACATCTCGCCCGTCGTCGGCCAGGCGGCACAGCCCGGCGAGGGCCTGCCGGAGCTGGCCGCTGGCCTGCAGCGCATCGCCGAGAGCGACGCGCCCCCGGCTTCTGGCGGCGACGGCGACTGGTCGGTGGCCGCCGACTTCACGCCAGCGCGCGGCAACGGCGGCCTGCCCGCGCCGAGCGACCTTCGCCCACGCCGGTGCTCGGCGGCATGCGCCTGGCCTACCCGGAGTCGGTCTATGACGGCGTCAACCCGACCGGGTTGGACGCGACCGGCAGCGAGACCTTCGGCTTGCAGCTGCTCGACTCGCGCCCGGTGGATTGCCAGGAGTTCCGCGGCTTCCCGTACGGCCAGATCTTCGGCGTTCGACCTCGAGGGCCAGGAGACCAACAGCCAGGGCCTGCCGCTCGTGCCCGACGACGCTCGTGCGGGCGCACGTCGACCGAGGGTGCGCTCGCGCTCAAGGATCTGCGCGGCTCGGGCGGCGAGACGACCGTCGCGCCCGGCACGACCGCCAAGGTGCCGTTCACGCTGCGCTACGTCGGTGACGCCGGTACCGTCCTTCGCGCTGAGCGCGAGCACGCGCGCTGCCCGGCGCGGCGGTCTCGCCGTCACCGGCGGTGCTGACGCCTGCGGCGCCCGGCTTCCAGGACGCGACCGTCACGGTCACCGTCCCGGCCGGCACCGCGCCCGGCTCCTACGCGCGTGACGCTGACTCGCCTCCGTCGGCGGCCAGGTGCGCACCGCGCAGGGGACCGTGCACGTGACCGCCCCGGCGAGCACGCACCGCGTCGCCCGGCTCCAATCAGGACGCTGACGACGGCGACGGCGGCGTTGCGGGTGCCAGCGCCGCGGCGCGCTCCGGCACGCCAGCGGATGCTGGAGTTCCGCGGCTTTGATCGCAGCGGCGTCGGCCCCGATGGCAAGTCCATCAACCTGGGCGACGTCCTCTGCCACAAGGCCGAGGGCTCCTGCGGCTGGGCCTACCGTGCAGCTGACCGTGCGCTGGGAGCAGCTGCACGCCGGCGCCGAGGTCGGCCCGCGCCGCTGCCCGCAAGCGCGTGCGGATGGTCACCATCGGCACGGCACGGCTGACCGTCCCTGCGCAGAGCCGCAGGCGCGTGAAGGTCACGCTGCCGCCGAGCGTGCTGAAGCTGCTCTCCGGCGGCGAGATCCTGCACGCCGTCGCGGCGGTCCGCCCGGCACGCAACCGCGTGCCCATGGTGCACCGCATCGCGCTGCGGCGCGGCTGACGAGAAGATCGGCGTCACTCGATGCATCTCGACCGCGCATATCGACGGGTTGGTTGCCATCGCGCGGCGCGCCTGTCGGCGAGGCGGCGCCTGTAGCGTGCCCGCCTCGTCTATGTCTGACCAGACCGAGCCCCAGCTCTACCTCCAGCGCGACCAGCCCGACGGCGTCCCGCCGCTGGCGCTCACCGGCGAGCGCACGCTGCCCGACGTGCCGGAGGAGAACTACTGGTACCAGCGCCACCTGATCGTCTACGAGTGGATCCGCGACCGGGTCGCGGGCCTGAAGGTCATCGACATGGCCTGCGGCGAGGGCTACGGCAGCAGCGTGCTGTCGGGGCGGGCGGCAGAGGTCGTCGGCGTCGACGCCAACCCCGAGGCCCACGAGCACGCGCGGCTGCGCTACTCGTCGCCCACCGTGCGCTTCGCGCGCGACCTGGTCGAGACCTTCGCCGAGCCGGCCGACGCCGTCGTGTTCCTGCAGACGATCGAGCACGTCCAGAACCCGGACGAGATCCTGGAGCGCTTCAAGGCGCTGACGGCCGACAGCGGCGCGCCGGCCGTGTACGTCTCGACGCCCAACGTGCTGACGCTCGCGCCGGAAGGCGCCGAGAAGTCCGGCAACCCGTGGCACGTCAAGGAGTACCGCCCCGAGGAGTTCCACGCGCTCTGCGCCGCGCACTTCTCGTCGGTCGAGCTGCTACGGGTTGTTCCACGCGCGCAAGCTGGCCGTGCACGAGTTCGCCATCAAGAAGCTGCGCTGGGACGACGTCCACAAGGGCCTGCGCATCACCAAGCCCTTCTATGACTGGTTCACGCCGGCGATCTCGGTCAAGGACTTCACGCTCACGGCCGACCGGCCGCTGGAGCGCGCGCTGGACTTCGTGGCCGTCTGCCGGCCATGAGCGGCGGGGGCAGCGGTCGCCTCGCGATCGTCCTGCACTCGCACATGCCCTACGTCGAGGGCTTCGGGACGTGGCCCTTCGGCGAGGAGTGGCTCTTCGAGGCGGCGGCGACGGTCTACGTGCCGTTGTTGGAGTTGTTGGAAGCGCGGGGCGGGCAGGCGCCGCTCACGCTCTCGGTCACGCCCGTGCTCGCCGACCAGCTCGCCGCGCCCGGCGTCCACGAGCGCCTGCTCAGCTTCCTGCGCGACCTGCGCGTCACCACCCACGCGCTCGACGCCGAGGGCTGCCGCGCGGGCGGCGAGCCGGCGCTGGCCGCCGAGGTCGAGCGTGCCGGCGCCGACTACGCGCGCGCCGCCGACCGCCTCGACGCGCTCGGCGACGGCGGCCTCGCCCGCGGCCTGGCGCGCCACGCGGCGTGGACGTCCAGCGCGACCCACGCCGTCCTGCCGCTGCTGGCCACCGACGCGGGCGTGCGGCTGCAGCTGCGCGCCGGGATCGAGGCGCACCGGGCACGCGGCGCGGCGGCGGGCGCGCCGCCGTGGCGCGGTGGCTTCTGGCTGCCCGAGTGCGGCCACGCCCCGTGGCTGCATCCGCTGCTGGAGGAGGCCGGCGTGCACGCGACGTGCGTCGACCTCACCGACGTCCTGCCCGGCGCGCTGACGCCGCTGGCCACCAGCGACGGGCCGCTGCTGGTCCCGATCGACCGCACGGCGATCGAGCTGGTGTGGAGCGACGGCGGCTATCCGGCCGGCGGCGCCTACCGCGACTCGCACCGCAAGACCGTCCACCACCACCATCCGTGGGCCAACGACGGCGCCGTCTATGACCGCGACCGGGCGCGCGAGCAGGCGGCGCTCGACGCGCACGACTTCGTCACGCGCGTCGCCGAGCGGGTCGCCGGCGGTGGCCTGTCGGTCTGCGCGCTGGACACCGAGCTGCTCGGCCACCACTGGTACGAGGGGCTGGACTGGCTGGCCGCGGTGCTCGACGCGGCCCCGCGCGTCGGGCCTGGAGATCGTCGGCCTCGACGACGCGCTGCGCGACACCGCCGTCGTGGCGGCGCCCGAGGATCTGCCGACCACGAGCTGGGGCACGCCGCGGACGCTGTGGACGTGGGACGGGCCGCAGGTCGCCGAGCTGGCCTTCGCGACCCGCGCGGCGGAGCTGCGCACGGTCGCCGCGGCCGTCGCCAGCCAGGCCGATGCCCGCGCGGTGCGCGAGCTGCTGGCGCTGCAGTCCAGCGACTGGGCGTTCCTCGTCACCCGGGACATCTCCGGCCCATATCCGCGCGAGCGGGCCGCGGCCCACCTCGCGGCGCTGGACGCGGCGCTCGACGCGCCCGGCACCCAGAATCCGGCATTACGGGATCTCGCCCCCTTCGCGGACCCTTCGATGCTGCTCGTTCCGTAGAAAATCGTTCGGGCACGAGTGACATTTGCCGTCATTCTGTCCGCGCGATGACGATGATGTGCCCCATGGCCGGCGTGCATGCGCAGTCCATCCCGCTCGCGGTCGACGAGCGGCAAACCCTTGCGTCGCTCGCCGAGCACGCGCTGCAGCCCGTCGGTGAGCGCCTCACGCTCGCCGCGCGCCACGGCGGGTCCGGCCATGGCACTGCCGAGTGCCTGCGCGACGTCATCGAAGAGGCCGAGGCGCTCGCCCGGATCTTCGAGGCCGCCCAAGACGGCACCATCGACGTCGCCGACCCGCTCGTCCGGACCTGGCTCGGCCGCCGCCGCGACGCGCTGCTGGCCCTGCTGCGCGACGACCGCGCGGCCCTCTACGACTCGCTCGCGGTCCGCCACACGACCGCCGCAGCCCGACCTCGAGCCGGCCATCGCCCAGCGCTGGCGCCTGGTCGACGAGGATCTCGAAGAGCTGGCGCTGGTCGCGCGCCTGCTTGAGCGACGCGCTGGACTAAGCGCCCAGCGCAGCGAGTCCGGCGCCTCGCGCATGCGCAGCACGCGCGCCGGGGCGCCCGCGACGACGGCGTCGGCGGGGATGTCCTTGGTGACGACGGTGTTGGTGCCGATCACGCAGTTGTCGCCCACCGTCGCGCCGCGCAAGAAGCAGGCGCCGTAGCCGACCCAGACGTTGTGGCCGACGCGCACGTCGCGCTTGTAGATGCCCTGCAGCCGGACCGGTCGCTCGACCTCGACGACGCCGTGGTCGAAGTCGATCAGCATCACGCGGTCGGCGATGATGCACTCGCGGCCGATCGACACGTGCTGGAAGGCCGAGACCGTGCACTCCTGGCCCATCACGGTCTTGGCGCCGATGTGGCACTCGCCCTCGTGCACGCGGATCTTGCAGCCGTGGCCGAGCCACGACCAGCGACCCAGGTGCAGCACCGCATCCGGGCCGACCTCCAGCGAGACGCCGGGGCAGATGAACGCGAGGCCGTCGAGCTGCAGCCGCCCGCGCAGCCGCAGCTTCCAGTAGGCCAGGCGCGCGACCAGCCGGGCGTACTTGAGGTTGAACATCCCGTTGCGCCGCGCGAAGCGCAGCAGCGCGAGCGGGCCGCCCGCCAGCGGCGGCGGGTCGCCGCGGTAGCGCAGCGGCGGGGCGGGCGGGGACGCGATCAGTGGCGGGGACAAGACCGGTTCCACGCCCGCGGAGGCTAGCGCGCAGGGCGATCCGCGCGCCGCCTCACGCGGGCAGCGCGTCGGCGAAGCGCTCCAGCGCGTCGGTGTCGCGCCACGGCCGGCCGTGGCCGAAGAGCGTCAGCGCCGGGCGCAGTGCCGCGACGCGGCGGATCGAGGCGCGGTTGCGCTCCGGGTCCAGCGTGAACTCGCGTGGCGGCTCGTACAGGCCGGGGCGGCCGGTCATCGGATGGCGGCCGAAGAGCACGTCGCCGGCGATCAGCACGCGGTCCTCCTCGCGCCAGAACGAGAGGTGGCCGGGGGAGTGGCCGGGCGTCTCGAGCGCGACGAAGCCGGCGTCCAGCGCGTCGCCCTCGCGCAGCTCGCGGTCGACCGCGACGCCCGGGCCGGCCCAGTGCTTGAGCTGCCAGCGGGTGATGACGTTCGACGGCGCCAGCGGGCCGACGGCGCCGGTGCGCAGCTCGTCGGCCTCGGCGGCGGGTCCCCAGAACGGCACGCCCAGCGCGGCGACCAGCTTGGCGCTGGCGCCCTGGTGGTCGCAGTGGCCGTGGGTGACCGCGTGCGCGGTGACCGGCAGGTTGGTGGCTTGACCGCACGCAGGATGCGCCGCGACGCGTAGCGCGTGCCGGCGTCGACGATCACGCCGCCCGCCAGGTAGATGTTGATGGCAAAGGGCGGGAAGCCGGGGACGTGGCGGAGGTCGGGCGCGAGCTCGTTCATGTTGACCATACGCTGCCGTATGGCGAGCGCGCTTGTCAATACGGTGCCGTATGGTGCAGGTCGGATGACGCCCGACAACCTCGATCGCGAGCGCTGGGAGCAGGCCGCGCTGGACGCGCTGGAGCGCGGCGGCCTGGCCGCCGTCGCCGTCGAGCCGCTGGCGCGCGAGCTCGGCGTCACCAAGGGCAGCTTCTACTGGCACTTCCGCACGCGCCAGGAGCTGATCGCCGCGACCGTCGCGCGCTGGGAGCGCCTCCACGTCGACGGCCCGCTGAAGGCGGTGGCCACGATCGAGGATCCCCGCGAGCGGCTGCTCGCGCTGCTGGGCAAGGCGTCGGCCAAGCCGCCGTCGATCTTCATGCGGATGCTCGAGGCGTCGGCCGACGACGCGGCCGTCCATGCCGCCGTCGTGCGCGCCGCCGAGCTGCGCGTCGCGTTCATGGCCAAGGCCTTCGGCGAGCTCGGGCTGAGCCGCGCGCGGGCCCGCCGCCAGGCGCTGCTGGCCTACAGCACCTACGTCGGGCGCGCCCACCTCAGCCGCGACGCGCCCGAGCTGCTGGGCGACCCCGAAGCGCTGGCCAAGCACGCCGCCGAGCAGTTGATCCCGTGAGTCCGCCATCATGCGCGGTCCATGTCGCAGGCCCAGCAGACCCTCGCCCAGCGCCTCCTCGACGGTGACAAGCGCGCCCTGGCGCGCGCGATCACGCTCGTCGAAAGCGACGACCCCGCGGGCTGGGATCTCGTCCGCGAGGTCTACCCGCACACGGGCAACGCGTCGATCGTCGGCCTGACCGGCGCGCCCGGCGCCGGCAAGTCCACGCTGATCGGCGCGCTGACCAAGCTGCGCCGTGAGCAGGACCGCGAGATCGCCGTGCTGTCGATCGACCCGTCCTCGCCGTTCACCCACGGCGCGCTGCTCGGCGATCGCATCCGGCTGACCGACCACTTCCTCGACCCCGGCGTCTTCATCCGCTCGATGGCCAACCGCGGCGCGCTCGGCGGCCTGAGCGAGGCGGCGCTGCAGGCCGCGCTGCTGATGGACGCCGCCGGCAAGGACGACGTCTTCCTCGAGACCGTCGGCGTCGGCCAGGCCGAGGTCGACATCATCGACCACGCCGACACCATCGTGTTGGTCTTGATGCCCGGCTCGGGCGACTCGATCCAGGCGCTGAAGGCCGGCGTCATGGAGATCCCCGACATCATCGTCGTCAACAAGGCCGACCACCCGCTGACCGACACGATGGTCCGCGAGATCCGCGGCGTGCTGTCGCTCGGCGCCGCAGCGCGGCTGGCGCGTGCCGATCATCAAGACCGAGGCCCACAAGGGCGCCGGCGTCGCCGAGCTGGTCGAAAAGCTCGACGAGCACCGCGCGTTCATCGAGGCCGAGGGCACGCTCTCCGAGCGCCGCAAGCGCAACCTGCGCAGCGAGGTCGTCGCGATCTGCACCTTCCGCCTGCGCCGCCGGCTGGAGGCGCAGCTCGACGAGGACGACACCTTCGCCGAGCTGCTCGACGAGGTCGTCGCCCGCCGCCTCGATCCCGCCACGGCGGCCAGCCGCATCCTCGAGCGCCTCGACGCGGCCGCCGCCGCGCGCGACGACGACTAGCGCCAGCGCCACTGCGACGCCGCAGTTCGGGTCGCTCAGGCGTGGGTGGCGAGGAGGGCGATGCTGGCGGCGAGCGTGATGGCCGCGAGCGCGGCGCCGGTCCGCGGCACGAAGCGCCAGCCCCAGGCGCTGAGCGCCGCCAGGGCAGGGAGCGCCGGGACCATGTGGCGGGCGTGGGCCCAGACACGGCCGCCGCCGTCCAGCGATGGCGCGGCGAAGACCGCGGTCAGCGCGACGGCGGCGACGATCAGCGCCAGGAACGCGGCGGTGACTTCCACATCAACCTGGTCGAAGACCGCGACCGCCAGGCGCTCCCGGCGCGAGCGCCACAGCCGCCACAGCGCGACGAAGGCCAGCGCGCAGAACGGCGACCACACCAACAACCCGGCGTGCGGGTCCAGCCACGTCGTCACCAGGCGCGGCGCGCGCTCGAGATGCTCGGCGAGGCCCGACGCCCCGGTCGCTCCGCCGCGCGCAAGGTCGTGCGGTGTCAGCCCGCCGAACAGCCGGTCGCTCACCGTGAGGTAGACGACCGCCGAGGTCAGCGCGACCTCCAGCGCGATGAACCCCGCCAACCCGCGCTGGCGGCGCCGCAGCCAGCGCGCCAGCGCGATCGCGACGACCGCTGCCGGGGCGACCAGTTCGGTCGCCAGCCACGGCAGCGCCGCCACCAGCCCGGCGCCCCAGAACGCCCAGGCCGTCGCGGCTCCTCGCGCACGCGCAGCGCCAGCAGCGCGGCGCCGGCCAGGCACGTCGCGCCGACCATCGCCGGCGCGACCGCGGTCGCCGTCCCCAGGGCGGGCGGCGAAAGCCCGACGACCAGCGCGGCCCGCGTCGCCCACGGCTCGGGCACCAGCGCCCGCCCCAGCGCGGCCGCCAGGCAGAACCCGAGCGCCGCGATCAGCGCCAGCCAGATCCGCACGCCCGTCGGTCCCGCGACCGCGTAGGCCGGCGCGATCAGCAGCGTGAAGCCCAGGCCGACCGGCTCGACCAGCCGCCCGTCGGTCGGCGCCGCCGCCGGGGCTCAGCCGTCCGGAGTACCAGTCGCGCCAGGCGCGGGTGGCGTACTCGTCGCGCAGGTCGACGTCACCATCGGAGACCAGCGACTCGGCAGCCAGCAGCCGGTGCGCCTCGGGCGCACTGAGCGTCCGATCGCCGGTCCCGCCAGGGATTGCGAGCGTGAGCCCGTAGGCGGCGACGAGGACGAGCCACAGCGGCAGGGCTCGCCGAACGGCGCTCACGTCGCCGCGGTGTCCCCGCCCGCGTTCGCACGCTGGGCCTCGCCGCTTGTCGGCTCGGCCTCCGCGCTCACGCCCCGGCCTCCGCGCTCACGCGCTCGGCCAGCGCGACCAACGTCCGCACCATCACGCCCGTCCCGCCCTTGGGCGCGTACGCGCGCCCCGAGTCCCACGCGGTCCCGCAGATGTCGAGATGCGCCCACGGCACGCCGCCGGTGAAGCGGTGCAGGAACTCCGCCGCCGTGCAGGCCGCGCCGGTGCGCACCGGCGACTGGTTGGCGACGTCGGCCGTCGCGCCCTTGACGAGCTCGGCGTAACGCTCGTGCAGCGGCATCCGCCAGATCAGCTCGCCCGCCTCGCTCGGCCGCCGCCGCGACCTCCGCCGCCCAGGCCTCATCGTCGGCCCAGAAGCCCGAGTAGACCTTGCCCAAGGTGCTCATGATCGCGCCGGTGAGCGTTGCTACGTCGACCAGCCGCTCGGCGCCTTGGCCGATCGCGTGGTGCAGGCAATCGGCCAGCACCAGGCGGCCCTCGGCGTCGGTGTTGTCGATCTGGACGGTCAGCCCTGAGGCCGCCGTCACGACGTCGCTGGGCTTCATCGCGCCGCCGCTGAGCAGGTTCTCGGTGGCGCCGACGACACCAACAACCCGGACCGCCAGGCCTAAGGCGGCGATCGCGCCGAGCGCCTCGATCACCGCGGCGCCGCCGGTCATGTCGTACTTCATGTCTGCCATCGACCCGGCGGGCTTGATGGAAATCCCGCCGGAGTCGAACGTCACGCCCTTGCCGACGAGGCCCAGGATCGGTCCGGCAGCGTCAGCCGGCTCGTAGCGCAGCGTGATCAGCGCGGGCTCCTCGTCGGAGCCGGCGGCGACCGCGGCAAAGGCGCCCATCCCTCGCGCGACGATCTCCTCGCGTCCCACGACCTCGCACGACAACGCCGCATGCTCTGCCGCGATCGCCTCCGCGTGCGCCCCCAGCGCGGTCGGCGTCATGTGGTTGGCCGGCGTGTTCTGCAGATCGCGCGCCGCGTTGACCGCCTCGGCAACGGTCCGCGCTCGGGCCACCTCCGCCGCCTGATCCGCGTGGTCGCTCACGATCAGCTCGGCGATGCCAGAGGAGACGTCGTTGTCGTCACCCGACTTGAACGCCGTGAAGCGATACGCCGCCATCAGCGTTCCCTCCACGACCGCCCGCGCCGGCTGGTGCTCGCGCGCCTTGTGCGGCAGCTCCCAGCAGATCGTCGCAGCGCTGAGCTCCCGTGCCCGGCCGTGCGCGGCGGCCGCCGCGAGCCGCAGCCCTTCGGCGCTCAGCTTGTCCCGGGCACCCAGCCCGACGAGGATCCAGCGCTTGCCGGCGGCATGGGCCACTGCCAGATGGCACGGCTTCGTCTTGGCCTCGCCCGCGTCGAGAAGCGCCTGCAGCGCACCGCCCTCGACGTCGTGAGGAACGCCCTCGCCCTCGATCAGTCCGACGATGATGGTGTCGGCCGCGGTCGACGCCGCGGCCTCGGTGGTGGCGGTCACACGCATGGCGCGCGACCCTACTCGTTACCGTTCGCCTCCCAAACCGTCCTGACCCGACTCCAGAGACCGAGACATCTTCATGCCCAAGACCGTCATCCTCGGCACCGCCCGCACCCCGATCGGGAAGCTCGGCGGCGGCCTGTCCTCCATCGACGCGACCGACCTCGGCGCGGCTGCCATCACCGCGGCGCTCGAGCGCGCCGACGTCGCACCCGACCAGGTCGACCACGTCGTCATGGGCCAGGTCATCCAGGCCGGCCAGGGCCAGGTGCCCTCGCGCCAGGCCCAGATCAAGGCCGGTATTCCCAAGGGCGTCTCCAGCGAGACCATCAACAAGGTCTGTGCCTCCGGCCTGCGCGCGACCGTGATCCTCGACCAGGCGATCCGCGCCGGGGACGTCGAGGTCGGCGTTGGCGGCGGCATGGAGTCGATGTCGGGCGCGCCCTACCTGCTGCCCCAGGCCCGCTTCGGTTACCGCATGGGCGACGCCAAGGCGCTGGACTCGATGGTCCACGACGGCCTCACCAACCCGTTCAGCGGCAAGCAGATGTTCATCGAGGCGACCGAGGTCGGCGACGAGCTGGAGCTGACGCGCCCTGACCTCGACCGCTGGGCGCTGCGCAGCCACGAACTCGCGCTGGCCGCGATCGACGAGGGCCGCATGGCCGACGAGATCGTCCCGTTCACGGTCAAGGGCCGCAAGGGCGACACCGTCGTCGAGGTCGACGAGGGCCCGCGCCGCGGCTCGTCGCTGGAGGCGCTGAGCAAGCTGCCCGGCCTTGTCGGCAAGGAGGGCTCGCACACCGCCGGCAACTCGCCGGGCGTCAACGACGGCGGCGGCGCGCTGGTTGTCGCCTCCGACGAGTGGGCCGCAGCCAACGGCAAGGCCGTCCTGGCCGAGGTCGTCGGCCACGCACAGTTCGCCAACGACTTCGCCTACCTCGCCACGACGCCGGCCGGCGCTGCGCGCAAGGCACTGGACAAGGCGGGCCTGCAGCCCGGCGACATCGACCTGTGGGAGATCAACGAGGCCTTCGCGTCGGTGACGCTGCAGTCGATCCGCGAGCTCGGCATCGAGGAGGACCGCGTCAACGTCAACGGCGGCGCGGTCGCGCTCGGCCACCCGATCGGCGCCTCGGGCGCCCGCATCCTCGGCGTGCTCGTCCATGAGCTGCGCCGGCGCGGCGGTGGCCTCGGTGTCGCGGCGATCTGCTCCGGCGGTGGCCAGGGCGACGCCGTGATCCTGAGGGTTAATGGCAACGGCGCCTAAGAGCGCTGCATTTTTTGATCTGGACCGGACCCTGATGTCGGGGTCCTCCGGGTTCTTCTGGGCCAGGGCCGCCGCGAGAGCGGGCATGATCTCGCGGCGGCGCCTGGCGCTCGACGCGTGGGAGAACGTCAAGTTCCGCCTGCGCGGCTCGACCGATGCGAGCACCGACCGCGTGATGGCCCGCGTCGGCGCAATGCTCGAAGGCCGCCGCGCGCGGGACTTCCAGCGCCTTGGCCCGCAGGTGCTAGCCGGCGTCCTGCCGCGCCTGTACCCGCAGATGCTCGACATCGCCTGGGGCCACCAAGATGCGGGCCGGCCGGTCTACATCGTCACCGCCGCCACGCAGGACACCGCCGAGATGATCGCCAAGGTTCTGGGCTTCGACGGCGGGCTGGGCACACCGCTGGAAGAGGACGCTGAGGGTCGCTACACCGGCAAGCTCGCCGGGCCGTTCGCCTACCGGGAGGGCAAGCCGATGGTGATGCGCACGCTGGCCGAGGAGGAGGGCATCGCGCTAAGCGAGTCCTACGCCTACTCGGACTCGGAGTCCGACCTGCCGATGCTACGCGCGGTCGGCCATCCCGTGGCCGTCAATCCCGACGGGCCGCTGGCGCGCATCGCGCGCGAGGAGGGCTGGGACGTCTTGCGTTTCGACCGCCTCGGCGGGCGGCTCAAGATGCTCGGCGGCCTGGGCGCCGCGACGCTGCTGGGCGCCGCGGGCAACGCGGCGCGGCGCAAGGTGGTGTCGAAGTGAGCCTCCACGAACTTACGCATGAGCAACGCGAGATCCGCGACCTCGCCCGCCGCTTCGCCGACGAGGAGATCGCGCCGCACGCCGCGGACTGGGATCGCGAGCACACCTTCCCGCGCACCGTCTTCGGCGCGCTCGGCGAGTTGGGGTTGATGGGTACCTGCGTGCCCGTCGAGCACGGCGGCGCAGGCGCCGACTTCCTGTCCTACATCTTGGTCTTGGAGGAGCTGTCGCGCGCCGACGCCGGGGTGGGGGTGACCGTCGCGGTGCACACCAGCGCCGGGACGCTGCCGATCCTGGCCAACGGCAGCGCCGAGCAAATCGCCCGCCTCGTGCCGCCGCTCGCCCAAGGCCATGAGCTTGCGGCCTTCGCGCTGACCGAGTCCGGCAGCGGCTCGGACGCCGGCGCCATGCGCACCCGCGCGGCCGACAACAAGCTCACCGGCACCAAGCAGTGGATCACCAACGGCTCCTACGCGCACACGTTCGTGGTGTTCGCACAGGAGACCGCTTCGCTCCCGTCCTCACAGCGACCCTCCGAGGAACAGGGGAGACCGGGTCGGCGTTCGTCCACGTCACCCAGCGCGTTCATCGTTCGCCGCGGCGCCCCCGGCTTCAGCGTCACCCGCGAGGAGGAGAAGATGGGCCTGCACTCCTCCTCCACCGCCGACCTCGCCTTCGAGGAGACCCCCGGCGAGCCCCTCGGCGCCGCCGGCGGCGGCATGCGCATCGCGCTCTCCACGCTCGACGGCGGCCGCATCGGGATCGCCGCCCAGGCCGTCGGCATCGCACAGGCCGCGCTCGAATTGGCCACCAACTACGCCAAGGAGCGGCACGCCTTCGGCCGGCCGATCGGGGGCTTCGGCGCCATCCAGCAGAAGCTCGCCGACATGCAGACCGAGATCGAGGCCGCCCGCGCGCTGGTCTGGCGCGCCGCACGCCTCAAGCAGACCGGCAAGCCCCACACCATCGAGGGCGCCCAGGCCAAGTTGTACGCCTCGCGCGTCGCCCGCCACTGGACCGGCGAGGCGATCCAGATCCTCGGTGGCTACGGCTACACCAAGGAGTTCCCGGCCGAGCGCTACTACCGCGACGCCAAGGTCACCGAGATCTACGAGGGCACGAGCGAGATCCAGCGCCTCGTCATCGCCCGCGCGCTGCTCGGCGAGGCGGCACGCGCCACCGACTAGGCCTCACGCTGGCGGTCGAACCCGTGGTCGAGTTGACGTGGTTATTGCCGGTCAACTCGACCACGAGGCGTGGTGCCCACGCTCGAGGAGCACTTGATGGCGCTTGGGGCAAGGCGGCGCTGCCGTCGACGGGGCGGACCGTCCCGCCGCCGCCAGCCATCTAGCCTCCACCCCCATGGCGCCCCTGCGTATCGATCCTGTCGCCGAGGCGCGCCGCCACTGGGAGGATCGGTGGGGGCCCGAGCCGTCGCGGCCGATGGCGGCGGTCACCTCGATCATGCGCGCCCAGCAGGTACTGATGGCGCGCCTCAACGAGCTGGTCAAGCCGCACGGCCTGACGTTCCCGCGCTACGAGGCGCTGGTGTTGCTCTCCTACACGCGCCACGGTGAGCTGCCGATCGGCAAGCTCGGCGAGCGCCTGCAGGTCCATCGCACCTCGGCGTCCTCGATCGTCGACGCGCTGGCCGACGACGGCCTCGTCATCCGCGTGCCGTCGCAGCGCGACCGCCGCGCGACGCTGGCGGTCATCACCGACGCTGGCCGCGCCGCCGCCCGCGCTGCCACCGAGGCGCTCAACGCCGCGGAGTTCGGCCTCGGCGCGCTGGCGCCCGACGAGCAGGAGGGCCTGACGACCGTGCTGCGCACCCTGCGTCTCGACGCTGGGGACTTCGTGGCGTAACATGCCGGCTCCACGAGATATGAGGAAGTCCTCCTAAATGGCCACCCAGCAGCGCGCCGTCGTCCCCACCACCCACGAGGAGTGGCTGGCCGCCTACGGCGCCACGCCGGAGCGCGACGCCGAGTTCATCACGCTCTCGGGCGAGGAGATCAAGCCGCTCTACACGGCTGAGGACGTGGTCGCCACCGACCCTGACGGCAACGACCGCATCGGCGTCCCCGGCGGCTTTCCGTTCACGCGCGGCGTCTACCCCTCGATGTACCGGGGCCGCCTCTGGACGATGCGCCAGTTCGCGGGCTTCGGCACCGCCGAGGAGACCAACGAGCGCTTCCACTACCTGCTCGACCACGGGCAGACCGGGCTGAGCACCGCCTTCGACATGCCGTCGCTGATGGGCCACGACTCCGACCACGCGATGTCGCTGGGCGAGGTCGGGCGCGAGGGCGTCGCCGTCGACACCGCCGTCGACATGGCAGATCTCTTCAAGGGCATCGACCTCGGCGAGGTCAGCGTCTCGATGACGATCAACGCGCCTGCGGCGATCATGTTGGCGTTCTACGTCGTTGCGGCCGAGGAGCAAGGCGTCCCCACCGAGCGGCTCGGCGGCACGATCCAGGCCGACATCCTCAAGGAGTACATCGCCCAGAAGGAGTGGTGCTTCCCTGTCGACCCGGCGATGCGCCTGATGGGCGACATGGTCGAGTGGTGCACGCACAACATGCCGCGCTGGCATCCGGTCTCGATCTCGGGCTACCACATCCGCGAGGCCGGCTCGACCGCCCAGCAGGAGCTCGCCTTCACGCTCAAGGACGGGCTGACCTACGTCCAGCAGGCCGTCGATCGCGGCCTCGACGTCGACGACTTCGCCCCGCGGCTGAGCTTCTTCTTCAACGCGCAGATCGACTTCTTCGAGGAGATCGCCAAGTACCGCGCCGCCCGCCGAATTTGGGCGCGCGAGCTGCGCGACACCTTCGGGGCCAAGAACCCCAAGTCGTGGCTGATGCGCTTCCACACGCAGACCGCGGGCGTCAGCCTGACCGCCCAGCAGCCGCTCAACAACATCACCCGCACCGCGATCGAGGCGCTGGCCGGCGTGCTCGGCGGCACCCAGTCGCTGCACACCAACTCCTACGACGAGGCGCTCGCGCTGCCGACCGAGGATGCGGTGCGGATCGCGCTGCGCACCCAGCAGATCATCGCCCACGAGACCGGCGTCACCTCCACGATCGACCCGCTCGGCGGCAGCTACTTCGTCGAGTCGCTGACCGACCGGATGGAGGAGGCGGCCTACGACTACTTCCGCCGCATCGACGAGCTCGGCGGGATGGTCGAGGCGGTCAAGCAGAACTTCTGCCAGCGCGAGATCGCCGACGCTTCCTACGAGCTGCAGGGCCGCATCGACCACGGCGACCGCGTTGTGGTCGGGGTCAACCACTACCGCGAAGGCGACGACTCCGAGACGCCGCTGCTGCGGATCGATCCAGCGCTGGAGCGCAAGCAGATCGACCGCGTCACGGCCGTCAAGGGCCGCCGCGCGTCGGCGCCCGTGCAGGACGCGCTGACCGCCCTGAAGGAGGCCGCCGCGCGCGAGGACGTCAACCTCATGCCGCACCTTCTGGACGCCGCGCGGGTCCATGCCACCGAAGGTGAGATCATCGGGGCCTTGCAGGAGGTGTTCGGCTCCTACACCGAGACCCCGGTGTTCTAGATCGTCGCCAAGCCACTCAGGAGGAGGACCGTCCCATGAAGAAGCTCATCGCCGCCGGTGCCGCCACGGCGCTTGCCGCCGGCGCGCTCGCGATCCCGGCCTTTGCTGCCACCAAGACCGTCCAGGTCAAGGACAACAAGTTCGTCGCCAGCTCGATCACCGTGTCGAAGAACACGACGGTCAAGTGGGTGTGGAAGGGCAAGGCCCCGCACAACGTCAGTCGTCACCAAGGGCCCGGCGAAGTTCAAGTCCACGACCCAGGTCAAGGGCAGCTTTTCCAAGAAGCTGACCAAGAAGGGCACCTACAGCCTGCTGTGCACGATCCACGCCCCCGGCATGAAGATGACCGTCAAGGTCAAGTAGTTCCCTATTCGAGATCCAACTTGAGCTGGCCGCTGGGCCGGAGCCGCTTGACGCGCGGCTCTGAGTCCGGCGCGCCGGCGCGCTTGTATACGGTCACGACGTCGCGCGGCGAGAGTGGCGCCGACGGCCGTCCGTCGCACCGCTCGATGGCCATACGGCCGAGGCGGACGCCCGCCACGACGGCATGGAAGCGCCCGGTCGCACCGCGCGCCAGGACCACGTCGCCGACTTCGATCTCCGCCATCGCGTCGCGCAGCCTATCCGCCACGAAGCGCGATCCGGCCCCCGAGCGCTACGATTCCGCGGCCTCCGGACCTTCGCCGGCCGGAAGGAAACGACAATGTCTGCCGCCGCCACCCAGCGCAAGATCCGCGTCGTCGTCGCCAAGCCCGGGCTTGACGGACACGATCGCGGAGCCAAGATCATCGCCCGCGCCCTGCGCGATGCGGGGATGGAGGTCATCTACACCGGGTTGCACCAGACCCCGGAGCAGATCGTCGAGACCGTGATCCAGGAGGACGCCGACGCCGTCGGGCTGTCGATCCTCTCAGGCGCGCACATGACGCTCGTGCCGCGCATCGTCAAGCTGCTCTCCGAGCAGGGCATCGACGACGTGCTGGTCACCGTCGGGGGCACGATCCCTACCGACGACATCGCGCCGCTGAAGGAGCTCGGCGTCGCCGAGGTCTTCACGCCGGGCGCGCCCACGCAGGACATCATCGACTTCATCCGGTCCGCCGTCGAAGCCTCGCCCCGACAGGGCGTTTAGGGCGGCATGGGGGCTGGATGCAATGCAGGAGCAGTGCGGTTACCGCGCCCGATTGACTCGTCAATCAACGAAGCGGGTACCATCCCGAACGTACGTCGCCCACAGGAGGCCCTGACACCGTGAAGATCGCCGTGTTGGTCAAGGAAGTCCCGGACGCCGCCGTCCAAAAGCGCATCGACCCGAGCACGGGTCGGTTGGACCGCAGCGGTGAGAAGAACCTCAACCCGTATGACACGCACGCCATCGAGGCTGCGATGCAGATCAAGGAGGGCGGCGCCGTCGCGGTCGACGAGATCATCGCCGTCACGATGGGCCCCGAGACCGCCGTGCGCGCGCTGCACAAGGCTGTCTCGCTGGGTGCCGATCGCTCCGTCCACCTGAGCGACCCGGCCCTGGCCGGCTCCGACGTGGCCGCCACCGGCTACGCGCTGGCCCAGGTCCTCAAGCGTGAGAGCCCCGACCTCGTTCTGCTCGGTCAGCAGTCAGACGACGGCGAGTGCTACACGATCGGCGCCGTCGTGGCCGAGTACCTCGGCCAGCCGTCGCTGACCCAGGTCATCAAGCTCGACATCGCCGGCGACGAGCTCACCTGCGAGCGTCAGGCCGAGTACGGCTACGACACCGTCAAGGTCAAGCTCCCGGCCGTCATCTCGGTCGGCGACGCGATCAACGAGCCGCGTTACCCGTCGCTGAAGGCGATCATGGGCGCCAAGAAGAAGCCGCTAGACGCCGTGTCCGCCGGAGATGCCGAGATCGACGCCTCGAAGGTCGGCGCCGATGGCTCCAACGTGCAGTGCGGGGACTTCAAGGCCCCGCCGTCGAAGTCCGCGGGCACGATCATCGAGGACGAAGACACCGACGACACCGTCCAGAAGATCATCGCTTGGCTCGACGAGCGCAAGCTCCTGGCCTAAGAGAGGAACGAAACAGCGATGAGCAACATCCTGGTCTACGCGCTCCACTACGAGGGCGCCTTCAACAAGAACTCGCTCGGCGCGGTCGCCGAGGCATCCCGCCTGGCGGGCGAGCTCGGTGGCGAGGCCCACGCGGTCGTCGTCGCCCCCGGCATCAGCGACGAGCTGGCCGCCACGCTGGGCAAGTACGGGGCCAAGAAGGTCTACAAGGCCGACGGCCCCGAGGGCCTGGCCGGCCCCGTCATCGACACGCTGGGCAAGCTGTTTGACGGCGGCGACTACCAGTACGCCGTCTTCGGTGGCGGCCTGCTCGGCTTCGAGATCGGCGCCGGCCTCGCCGCGCGCATCGACGCCGGCGTGACCATGGAGGTCACGGGCGTCAACGTCGTCGACGGCAAGCTGGTGGCCGAGCGCCCGATCCTGGGCGACTCGTCGATCTCCACCTCGCGCTACAAGGACAAGGGCATCATCATCGCCCGCCTCAACGCGTTTGAGGTCAAGGAGACCGGCGGCGCTGACGCTCCGGTCGAGAGCATCACGACCGAGCTGTCGACCCAGGCCCAGCAGGCCAACATCGTCACCCGTGGCGAGCAGCGCGGCGCCGACGTCGACATCGAGGGCGCGAGCATCCTCGTCGCCGGCGGTCGTGGCCTGGGCAAGGCGGAGGGCTTCCAGCTCGCCGAGGACCTTGCCTCCGCGTTCGGCGGCAACTCCGCCGTCGCCGCCACGCGCGCCGTGGTCGACGCCGGCTGGTACCCCTACGCGGCGCAGATCGGCCAGACGGGCAAGACGGTCGCACCGAAGCTGTACCTCGCGGCGGGCATCTCCGGCGCGATCCAGCACAAGGTTGGCATGCAGGCCTCGGAGAACATCGTGGCCATCAACAAGGACGCCAACGCGCCGATCTTCGAGTTCTCCGACCTCGGCATCGTCGGCGACCTCAACAAGATCTTGCCGAAGCTCACCGAGGCGGTGAAGGCCCGCAAGGGCTAGCGCCATGAGCGGCTCGAACGGCAACGGCAAGGTCGTGCCGGCGGCATATCCGCCGCCGGTCGACCCGCAGCAGGAGTTCATCAAGCGCACGCTCGATGACGAGGATGAGCGCATCGAGGTCGGTGTCGCCATCGTCGGTGGCGGCACGGCGGGCCTGGCCACGGCCAACCGCCTGCTGCAGTTGCTCGCCGACGATCCCGAGACGCTGGAGCGTCTCGGGGAGGTCCCCGTTGCCGTCATCGAGAAGGCCAAGGTCTGCGGCGGGCACAACCTGTCCGGCGCGGTCGTGCGGCCCGGGCCGCTGCTGGAGCTCTACCCCGACCTGACGCGCGAGGACTGGCGCAAGGAGGGGTGGGCCTTCGGCGAGGTCCACAAGGAGGCCGTCTACCTCACGCCCAGCGAGAACGTCTCGCTGCGGATCCCCACGCCGCCGCCGTTCAAGAACCACGGCAACGAGGTCATCTCGGTCTCAGCGCTGGCGCGCTACCAGCAGCGGCTGGCCGAAGAGGCCGGCGCCTACGTGCTGACCGAGACGGCGGCCACGCAGCTGCTGGTCGAGGACGGCCGCGTCAAGGGCGTCCGCTCCGGCGACAAAGGCCGTGGCAAGGACGGTGCGCCGCTGGGCAACTTCGAGCCTGGCACCGACATCACCGCGCAGTTCACGGTGCTGGCCGAGGGCTGCTGGGGCCATCTCACCGGTCCCGCGATCCGCGAGTTCGACCTGGCCGCGGGCGCCGAGCCTCAGGTCTGGGAGCTCGGGGTCAAGGAGATCTGGAAGGTCCCCAAGCCGCTGGATCGCCTGATCCACACGATGGGCCCATGGCCGCTGAAGCTGTCGTCGAAGTACGGCCAGGTCGGCGGCTCCTGGATCTACCCGATGAAGGACGAGAAGACCGGGGAGGACCTGGTCTCGATCGGCTTCGTCGTGGAGCTCGACTACGCCGACGCCACCACCTCGGTCCACGATCTGCTGCAGCAGTTCAAGACCCACAAGCTGGTGCGTGGGATCCTCGAGGGCGGCGAGCGCGTCGGCTGGGGCGCCAAGGCGCTGCCGGGCGGCGGCTACTGGTCGATGCCCAAGCTGTCGATGCCGGGCGCGCTGCTGGTCGGCGACTCGGCCGGCATGGTCGACACGCTGGCGCTCAAGGGCGTGCACCACTGCATCAAGTCGGGCATCCTGGCCGGCGAGACGATCTACAACGCCTTGAAGAACGGCGAGACCTCGCTGGAGTCCTATGAGGACGCCGTCGAGGAGTCGTCGATCGGCAAGGAGCTCTACGAGGTCCGCAACGGCCGTCAGCCGCTGCAGAAGGGCCTGCTGCTCGGCGGCCCGCTCTCGGGCCTCGCGCAGATCACCAAGGGCAAGCTGCCGCCGGGCAAGCTGTCGTGGCACCGCAACGACAGCATTCCGATGTTCGTCGGCAAGTCCAAGGACAGCTATCCCAAGCCGGACGGCAAGTACACGTTCGACAAGCTGTCCTCGGTGTTCATCACCGGCAACGCGACGCGCGACGATGCGCCGAACCACATCCGCGTCCAGAAGAACGTCCCGCGCGAGGTCGCCGAGACGTGGAAGTGGATGTGCCCGGCCGGGGTCTACGAGATCCCCGAGGAAGCGCCGGAGCACGGCAACGTCGACGTGATCGTCAACTACACCAACTGCGTGCAGTGCGGCGCGATCACCGCCAAGGGCGGGCGCCTCACGACGCCCGAGGGCGGCGACGGGCCGCTGTACCAGCAGACCTGAGTTGTGGCCGGCCGGGGACAGGTGTCCCCGGCCGAAACCGCAACCCCGTGGCCGTCCGCTTGTTCGAAGATACGCATGCGTCGCCCCACGCTCATCGGACTGCTCGCGGTCGCCGTCTTCGCCGGCGGCGCTGTCCCGGCGCACGCTGCAAGCGACAAGCCGACGCTTTCGGCCAAGACGACCACCTGCACGACCGGCGCCGACGACGCGTCGCGCGCCGCGGCGTTCACCGGCGCGATGCCGGCTGGCGCCGCAGACCAAGCGCATGCAGATGCGCTTCGCGCTGCTCCAGCGCAAGGGCACCGGACCCAAGGGGACCTTCAAGAAGCTCGCGGTCCCCGGCTGGGGCGGCTGGGTGAAGTCTGATCCGGACCGTCAGGGCTTCGTCTTCACCAAGCGCATTGAGGCGCTGCGGCGCCCGCCGGCTACCGCGCGGCCATCACCTTCCGCTGGTTGGACGGCAAGGGCCATGTCCAGCGCACCACGACGCGGACGACGCCGGTCTGCGAGCAACCCGACCCGCGGCCAGACCTCGTCCTCAGCGGCGTCGACGCCACCGCCATCGGCAAAGGCACGGCGGCCTACACGGTGTCGATCGGCAACGAGGGCCACTCCGACGCCGTGCCGTTCGCCGTGACGATCACCGTCGACGGGGCCGTCTCGGATCCGGTCACGCTCGGTCCGATCGCCGCCGGCGGCCGCCTGACCGGCACGCTGGCCGCGCCGAAGTGTGCGCCCTGGCAGCATGATCCTGGTCACGGTCGACGTCGCCAACACGGTGGCCGAGAGCGTCGAGAGCGACGACGCCGTGCAACGCCCCTGCCCGCTGGCATAGGAGCGGTTCCGGAGGGTCGCGTGACGCTACACTCAGGGAGATCATGAAGACAGGAATCCACCCGGAGTACGTCGTTTCGCACGTCACCTGTACGTGTGGCAACGACTTCTACACGCGTTCGACGCAGGCCGAAATCCACGTCGAGGTGTGCGCTGAGTGCCACCCGTTCTACACGGGCAAGCAGAAGATCATGGACACGGGCGGGCGCATCGACCGCTTCAAGCGCCGCCAGGCTCGCGCCGCCGGCACGAAGGACTAGCTCTAGCGCGATGCCGGACGCACCGCGCTCCACCGACGGCGCAGCAGTAGCCGTCGGGGACGGTGCGTCTGGCGATTCGCCGGGCAACCGCTCAAATGGTCAAGCCGTCGCCGTTGGCGACGGCGCGTTTGCCGGCGACCTCGTCGCGCAGCGTGACGCCCCGGTAGGCGGCCAGGCCGTCCTTGAGGGCGTGATGATGCGCGGCATCTCCACGTGGGCCGTCGCCGTCCGCAAGCCGCTGCCCGAGCAGCTCAAGGAGGGCGGGCTGGAGCTCGACGAGATCCCGCTCGGCGAGATCGAGGTCGTCACCCATCCGCTGACCTCCGTGCTCAAGAAGCACCGCCTGCTGCGGCTGCCGCTGATCCGCGGCGTCGTCGCGCTCGGCGAGTCGCTCGGGATCGGCTTCAAGGCTCTTGGCTTCAGCGCCAACGCGCAGCTGCCCGAGGACGAGAAGGAGATCTCCGGCGGCGTCTGGGCCGGCACGGTCGTCGTCGCCCTGGTGTTCGCGATCGGCCTCTTCTTCGTCATCCCGGTCGGGCTCACGAGCCTGATCAAGGACGAGCTGAACTCCTCGTTCCTCTTCTGGCTCGTCGAGGGCATTGTGCGCACCGGGATCTTCCTCGGCTACCTGCTGGCGCTCTCGCGGCTGCGCGACCTGCGCCGCGTCTTCGAGTACCACGGCGCCGAGCACAAGACGATCTCCTGCTACGAGGCCGAGCTGGAGCTGACGCCCGAGAACGCGCAGCGCTTCAGCCGCCTGCATCCGCGCTGTGGCACGAGCTTCCTGCTCGTCGTGATGATCGTCGCGATCTTCGTCTTCGCCCCGATCGGCCTGCCCGCCTGGTACTGGCTGGTGCTGACGCGCATCGTCGGCGTGCCGCTGATCGCGGGCATCTCGTTCGAGCTGATCAAGTTCGCCGGCAAGAACCGCCGCCGCCGCTGGGTGCGCGCGGTGATGTACCCCGGCCTCCAGCTTCAGAAGCTGACCACGCGCGAGCCCGACCTCGACCAGCTCGCCGTCGCGATCGCCGCCATGAACGCCGTCCTCGCCGTGGAGAACCCGATGGGTGCTACCGACGAGGAGCGAGTGGGCATGGAAGTCGTGGCCTAATCGCGCCGCGGTTTACGGCGCGAGCGAGCGGCCCGCAAACCGCCCCCCGGCATCGCCGCTGTACATTCGGTCGTCGCATGATTGAGTCCCTCGTCGAGCAGATCGAGACCCGTTTCGCCGAGGTTGGTCGCCTCATCACCGAGTCCGACGTGATCTCGGATCGCAACCGCTATGCCGAGGTCGGGCGCGAGTACCGGCGGCTGGAGCCGGCGGCCAAGCTGGCCGAGGACTGGCGCCATGCCACCGACGATGCGGCCGGCGCGCGCGAGCTGCTGGCGGAGGGCGAGGATCCTGAGCTGCGTGAGCTGCTGCGCACCTCCGAGGCGCGCATCGAGGAGCTTGAGGAAGAGATCCGCCTCGCGATGGTCGAGCCCGATCCCAACGACGATAAGAACGTCATCGTCGAGATCCAGGGCGGCGCCGGCGGGGAAGAGGCGGGCCTCTGGGCCGGCGACCTCTACCGGATGTTCACCCGCTACGCCGAGCGGCGCGGCTTCAACACCGAGCCGATGGACGTCGGCGACGGCAAGTACACGTTCTCGATCAAGGGCGACGGCGCCTACTCGATCTTCAAGTTCGAGGGCGGAACGCATCGCGTCCAGCGCGTGCCCGCCACCGAGTCCCAGGGTCGCATCCACACCTCGACCGCGACCGTCGCGGTGCTGCCCGAGGCAGAGGACGTCGATGTCCACATCGATGCCAACGACTTGCAGATCGACGTTTACCGCTCCGGCGGTCCGGGCGGCCAGTCGGTCAACACCACCGACTCGGCGGTGCGGATCACGCACAAGCCGTCGGGCATCGCCGTGGCGATGCAGGACGAGAAGAGCCAGCTGCAGAACCGCGAGAAGGCGATGCGCGTCCTGCGCGCCCGCCTCTACGAGCGGGCGCTAGCCGAGCAGCAGGCCGCCGCCGCCGACGCGCGCCGCTCCCAGGTCGGCACCGGCGACCGCGCCGAGAAGATCAGGACCTACAACTACGGCGAGCGCCGCGTGACCGACCATCGCATCAAGCACACCGCCCACAACCTCGACGCGGTCCTGGAGGGCGAGCTGGACGAGTTCACCGCCGCGCTGCAGGACGACGAGAAGCGGCGCGGCCTGGAGGAGCAGGCCGCTTAAGATGGCCGGTACGGGATTCGCGCGGCCATGCTCGCGCCCCGGCCGGCGCTGGATCGCCACGCGACGGCTTACCGATCCAACCAGGATCGGCTGCGCCATCGCGCGGCGCCCAGCATCCGCCCGGAGCACGACCATGACCACGCTCGATCCCGCACCGACCATCTAGTGCCTTCGCCGTTCGCGGGCACCGGCGTCCGCGAGGCGCTGGACTCGGCGCTCGTCGCGCTCAACGCCGCCAAGGTCGACAGCCCGCGGCTGGATGCCGAGGTGCTGCTCGGCCACGCGCTCGGCGTCGACCGGACCGCGTTGTGGCTGGATCCCGACCGCGAGGTCTCCGGCGACGCCGCACGCTGGTTTCGCGACGCGATCCGGCGGCGCACCGTCGAGCGCGTCCCGGTCGCCTACCTCGTCGGCCACAAGGGCTTTCGCCACCTCGACCTGGCGGTCGATCCGCGCGTCCTCGTCCCGCGGCCGGAGACCGAGCACCTCGTCGAGGCGCTGCTGGAGCTGCCGTCAGGAGCGCGGGTGCACGATGTCGGGACGGGCTCGGGCGCGATCGCACTGGCGCTCAAGGATGAGCGGCCCGACCTGCGCGTCAGCGCGTCGGACGTCAGCCCGGACGCGCTCGCGGTCGCCCGCGCCAACGGCGCCCGCCTTAGCCTCGACGTCGCCTTCAGCCAGGGTGACCTGCTCGACGGCATCGACCCGGCCCTCGACGTCGTCGTCTCCAACCCGCCCTACGTCCAGGACGGCGATCGGCGCGGCGATGGCACCGGAGGTCGTACAGCACGAGCCCGGCCTCGCCCTCTTCGCCGGCGCCGACGGCCTGCGGACCATCCGCCCGTTGCTGACCCAGGCGGCCGCGACGCAGGCGACGATGGTCGCGTTGGAGGTCGGTGCCGGCCAGGCGCCGACGGTCGGGGCGCTCGTCGTCGCGGCGGGCTTCCCGGAGGTCGAGACGGTCACCGACCTCGCCGGCCACGAGCGCGTTGTCGTAGGAGAGCGATGATCACCGCAGATCAAGCAGCCACGTTCGAGCGCTGCATGGCCGTCGGCGGCGTCGCGCTCTTCGGCGCCGACACGGTCTACGGCCTGGCCTGCGATCCCGACACCGACGAGGCCGTGCGCCGCCTCTATGCCATCAAGGGCCGGCGGCCCGACAAGCCGGCCGCGGTCCTGCTCTTCTCGCTGGAGCTCGCGCTGGCCGCGATGCCCGAGCTTGGCCCGCGCACCGTCGCCGCCCTAGAAGGATTGCTCCCCGGTGGGGTCACGCTGCTGCTGTCCAACCCGGCGCACCGCTTCCCGCTTGCTTGCGGTCCGGATATCGAGACGCTCGGCCTCCGAGTGCCCGCGCTCGGCCCCGCCACCGCCGCCCTGTCTGCCGTTCGCTGGCCGGTGCTGCAGTCCTCGGCCAACCTCGCCGGCGGCCCCGAGGCCCACCGCCTCGGCGACGTGCCGGAGGCGATCCGCGACGCCGTCGACATGGTCCTGGACGCCGGCGACCTCGCCGGCACCGCCTCGACCGTGGTTGACCTGCGGCGCTTCGAGCGCGACGGCGCCTGGGACGTCATCCGCGAGGGCGCGGTCGCGCGCAGCTGCGTCGCCGCGACGCTCGACGACCTGATCGCCTGAGCTGCCGTTCCCCTTCGTAGCGCTTCGCTGTACATTGCGCGCCACATGGTCATCGCCATCGGGTCCGACCACGCGGGGTACCACCTCAAGGAGCACGTCAAGGGCGTGCTGGTGGCCGCAGGACACGAGGTCGTCGACGTCGGGACCGAGGCTCCCGAGTCGGTGGACTACCCGGCCTTCGCCGAGCAGGCGGCGCGCCTCGTTGGCGACGGGCAGGCCGAGCGCGCGGTGCTTGCGTGCGGCTCGGGCGTCGGGGTTGCGATCGTCGCCAACAAGGTCGCCGGGGTCCGCGCGGTCAACGCGCACGATCCGTCGGAGGTCGAGATGGCGCGTCGCCACAACGACGCCAACACCGTGACGCTCTCGGGCGCGCGCCTGGCGCCCGCCGAGGCCGAGGCGATCGTCGAGCGCTTCCTGCGCACAGCGTTTGAGGGCGGTCGCCACGCGCGCCGCGTCGGTCAGATCTCAGAGTTGGACGGTTCCTCCGTTCAATCTCAGATCGCCGGCTGATACCGTCGGAGGCGTCGCGACTGGCGCCACGGGAGGAACAGACCTCCGGGAAGCGACACCTTGAGTTCTGCCGCGCGCCTGGGCATCCATCGGAACCCGTAAAAGGAGCCTTGCCGCCGTGCCTTCCGATCTGAGCCCCGACTTCTTCAATCTCCCGCTCGCCGACGTCGATCCTGAGGTCGCCCACGCGGTTGCCCAGGAGCTGGAGCGCCAGCAGCGGACGCTGGAGATGATCGCGTCCGAGAACTTCGTGCCCCAGGCGATCCTCGAGGCCCAGGGCAGCGTCCTCACCAACAAGTACGCCGAGGGCTACCCGGGGCGGCGCTACTACGGCGGGTGTGAGTTCGTCGACATCATCGAGCAGCTCGCGATCGACCGCGCCAAGGCGCTGTTCGGTGCCGAGCACGCCAACGTCCAGCCGCATGCGGGCGCGCAGGCCAATGCGTCCGTCTACCACGCGCTGCTGGCGCCCGGCGACACGATCATGGGGTTGTCGCTCCCGCACGGCGGCCACCTGTCGCACGGCATGAAGCTCAACGTGTCGGGTCGCCTGTATGACATCGCGCCCTACGAGGTCGACCGCGAGACCTCGCTGATCGACATGGACGAGGTGCAGCGGATCGCCAAGGAGCGCCGTCCCAAGCTGCTGCTCGCCGGCTGGTCGGCCTACTCGCGCCAGCTGGACTTCGCTCGCTTCCGGGAGATCGCCGACGAGGTCGGCGCGCTGCTGATGGTCGACATGGCTCACTTCGCCGGGCTCGTCGCCGCCGGCCTGCATCCCAACCCGGTTGCGCATGCTGACGTCGTGACCTCCACGGTCCACAAGACGATTGGCGGCGCCCGCGGCGGACTGATCCTCTGCAAGGAGGAGCACGCCAAGGCCATCAACTCGGCGGTCTTCCCGGGGCAGCAGGGCGGGCCGCTGGAGCACGTCATCGCCGGCAAGGCGGTGGCCTTCAAGATCGCGGGCAGCGAGCTGTTCCGCGAGCGTCAGCAGCGCACGATCGCCGGCGCCCAGACCGTCGCCGCCGCGCTCATGACGGCCGGCCACGGCGTCAACGTCCTCACCGGTGGCACCGACGTGCATCTCGCGCTTGTCGACCTCCGCGAGTCCGAGATCGACGGCCAGCAGTCTGAGGACCGCCTGCACGCCATCGGCATCACGGTCAACCGCAACGCGGTCCCGTTCGACCCGCGCCCGCCGATGGTCACCTCCGGCCTGCGCGTCGGCACCGCCGCGCTGGCGACCCGCGGCCTGCAGGTCGACGACTTCGCAGAGATCGGCGACATCATGGCCACCGCGCTGACGCCGGCCTACGACGCCAAGCGCGACGAGCTCGCCGAGCGGGTGTCGGCGATCGCCGACCGCTACCCGCTCTACGAGCACCTCAGCGCTGGGGCGACGGCTTAGGGCAGGCGTCGGCGCGCACGCCGTTGGCGCTCAGCGCGGGCGTTGGTCGCGGCGCGCAACGTCGTCTGTCGGCACCGAGGGAGTGAGAGCGGAGTGGCGCTGCGGGCGTGGGATCGTCCTCCGCCGGCGCCTTCGCGCGACACGGACCTCACTCCATCTCGACTAAAGCACCCATACGGTGCTTTAGTCGAGACCGACGCACGCGGACGCCCCGGACCGCCGCGCACCACCTTTGACGCTCACTCCCTCGGTGCCGACAGACCACGTTGCGCGCAGCGACTCCGCCTCGCACTGCGCGCGACCACGCCTCGCACTAACCCCGTTCCCCCACCGCGCGCGCCAGGATCTCGGCCATGCGGGCCGCCTGACGGTCGGCGCTGTGCTCGGCCGCCGCGGCGCGCGCGGCCGCGTTGGGCACCGGCAGCGCGGCGGCGGCCGCGAGCGCCGCGGTCAAGGCCGCCGGGTCGCCCGGGTCCACCAGGACGCCGGCCTCCGGCGTGACGAACTCCGGCGGCCCGCCCTCAGTCGTCGCGACGACGCTGCGCTCCAGCGCCATCGCCTCCAGCGCCGCCAGGCCGAAGGGCTCGATCAGCGATGGCTGGCAGAGGACGTCGCAGGCGGCGATCCAGGACGGGACCTCCTCATGGGGAATCCGGCCGATGACGGCCACGTTCGCGCGATCTTCCAGCGCGCCGCGCAGCGGTCCGTCGCCGACGAAGGTCAGCGAGCCACGATCCAGCCGCGCGAACGCCTCGGCAAGCCCGACGACGTTCTTGCGCTCCACGAGCGAGCCGACGCACAAGCAAGCGCGGATGCTCGCCGCGCCGTCGACACCGGCCGCGGCTCCACATCGGGCGTGAACTCGGCGAGATCGACGCCGAGGTCGCAGACCTCACAGGCCAGCCCCGCGTATTGGCGCTTCCAGCCGCGTGGCGAGCCAGCGCGAGTTGGCGATCACCGCGGCGGCCCCGCGGATGACCGGTCGGGTGAGCGCGTGCAGCGGCGCGCGCCGGAGGTTCGCGACGTCGGTGCCATGCGCCATGACCACCAGCGGCACGCGTGCCGCTCGTGCCGCGGCCAGGCCCGCGGCGCCCGCGGGAAAGAGGAAGTGCGCGAAGACGACGTCGGGCTTGCACCGCCGGGCCGCGCGCACTGCGTCAGCGGCCAGCCGCGCGTACTTGGTCGGCGAGCCGCCGCGCTGGCTGACCGCGGCGACGTCGACCTCGTGGCCCAGGGCGACCAGCTCGCGGCGCAGCGGTAGCAGGAACGCGCCGAGGTCCGGCTCGCTCTCGGTGGGCCACATCTGGGTGACGAGCAGGACGCGCATCGCGCACCAGCCTTGCACGCCGCGCCGCCGAATACCCTCTGCGGCGATGACGGAGCTGGATGCGGTCTACGCGTTCGTCGCCGCGTTCGCCGTGGCCGTGGTCCTGACGCCGCTGACGGCGCGCTTCGCCCACCGCGTCGGGGCGGTCGACCAGCCCAAGGCCCGCGGCCTCGGTCGCGAGTCGACGCCGCTGCTCGGCGGCCTTGCCATCTTCGCGGGCGCGCTCGTCGCGGGGCTGCTGTTCATCGAGACCACGGCCCGCACCCACGACCGCTTCGTCGGCATCCTGCTCGGCGCGGCGCTGATCACGCTCGTCGGCGCGGTCGACGATCGCTTCGACCTGCATCCGGCCGTCAAGCTGCTCGGCCAGACCGCGGCGGCGATCATCCCGGTGGTCGGCGGGGTCGAGGCCACCAACATCACGCTCCCGTTCCTCGGCGCGATCGACTTCGGCTCGGCCGGCGGCCCCGTGACGGTCATCGGCCTCGTCGCGATGATGAACGTCGTCAACTTCTCCGACGGCGTCGACGGCCTAGCGGCCGGCGTCTGCACGATCGCCGCGGTGGCGTTCGCGATCATCGCCTTCGACCTGGACAAGGGCTACGCCGCCGTCCTTGCCGCCTGCACCGCCGGCGCCTCCGCCGGGTTCTTGGTGCACAACTTCCCGCCGGCTTCGATCTACATGGGCGACTGCGGCGCGAACCTGCTCGGCTTCCTGCTTGGCTGCATCGCCGTCGAAGGCGCGGTCAAGACACAGGCGGTCCTGGCGCTGGTCATCCCGCTGGTCGTCCTCGCCGTGCCGTTCCTGGACACGACGTTCGTCGTCCTCAAGCGCATGAAGTACCGGCGCAAGGTCTACATCGCCGACGCCAACCACTTCCATCACCGCTTCAACCGCATCGGCTTCAGCGAGCGCAAGACGCTGATCTACCTGTACGCCTGGACGCTGCTGCTCGGCGGCTTTGCGGTCGCGCTGCGCTTCATCCCGTACTCCGACAACCATGGCAGCCTCAACGCCGGGGTGGTCGATCGTCGTCGGGCTGCTGGCGCTGCTCGTCGCCGCCGCGAGCGCCTACCTCGTCTACGTCCTGGAGATCCTCAAGCTCCGGCGCCTGAGCGCCATCCGCATCCGCCGCCTGCGTCCCGACGCGGCCGAGGCCGAGGTCGACCAGGACGTCGAGCGGCAGATCGAAACCGGCGAATTCGAGGCCGTCAAAGGCCCATAGCGCTCACGCGCGCTAGACGCGCAGCCCGTACACGGTGCCGCGGTAGATCCGGACGACCGCCTCGACCATCTCGGCCTGGAGCAGGGGCTCGTCCTGGACGAGCTGCTGGTAGAAGGTGCGCTCGACCATCCAGGTCAGCACGAAGGCGGTGGCGTAGGAGGTGCCGTCGGGAAGCTGGTCCTCGATCTCGATGCGGCGGGCGGTCGCGTCGACGAAGCGCGACAGCAGACCGCGCCAGAAGGTCGCGATGTCCTCCTCGTAGGTCGACACCTCGACGATCGCGCGGATCAGCACGCCGTGCTCGCGGTAGAGCTCGGCGATCCGCGTCAGCGCCTCGCGGATCTCCTGCTCGGGATCGTCGCCCTCGCCCGAGAACCAGATGTCGGCCTGGGCGTACAGCAGCTCGGTGACGTCGCCGGCCAGGCGCATCAGCAGATCGCGCTTGTCGCGGAAGTAGAAGTAGAAGGCGGTGCGCGAGATGCCGGCGGCGGTGGCGATCCGCTCGACGTTGAGGTCGGCGTAGGACGAGCCCTCGGCGAGCAGTTGCTCGGTGGCGCGCAGCACCTCGGCCTGGACGAGCGCGCGCTTGGCGGTCGCCGGCCCCTCGCGGTGCGCGACGGGCGAGGCGGTTCGGGACTCGTCGGCGGCCATGGGCGTCCCACGATAGCCGCCCTCCGCTGACACCCTGTCAACCCGCTCTTGACACCCTGTCAAACAGCCTGTCAGGATCGTCGGCATGGCCAGCCTCCTCGAGCTCACCTCCCAGGGCGACGTCGCCACCATCAGCGACGAGTCCAAGCTGTCGCAGGTCGTCTTGATGACGCCCGCAGCAGCTCTACGAGCTGTGGGAGCGCCAGCCGTGGCAGACCCACACGATCGACTTCACCAAGGACCGCGAGGACTGGGCCGCCCTCTCTGATGAGGACAAGGACCACATCATCTGGTTCCTGTCGTCCTTCTTCATCGGGGAGGAGCGCGTCGCGACGCAGTTCGGCGGCCTCGTCGGCGCCTACGAGGGCCAGAGCGAGGAGGCGTTCCTGACGACCCAGCAGGTCGACGAGGCGCGCCACGCCCAGCACTTCAACAACTTCTACACCCAGGTCGTCGGCTACGACGGGACCTTCGAGGACCGGCTCGCGCGCGCCCGCGAGGATCTCAACGACGCCTTCAAGGTCCTCTTCGACGAGGTGCTCGTCGACGCCAACCGCCGCCTGATCGCCGATCCCTGCGACATGGAGGCCAAGGTCGACTTCGTCACGACCTACCACATGGTCATCGAGGGAACGCTCGCGCTGACCGGTCAGGACACGCTGACGCGCGTCTTCGAAGGCCGCGGGATCCTGCCCGGCTTCCTGGAGGGCTTTCGCAAGATCTCCCAGGACGAGCACCGCCACGTCGCCTACGGCACGTGGTTCCTGCAGCAGAAGGCCCGGCAGGACCCGGCGCTCGCGCAGCGCATCGTCAAGACGCTGCAGGAGCTGATCCCGATCGCGGCCGGCGTGCTGACGCCGCGCGGCTACGACGATCGGCGAGGAGTACGAGATCCTCGGCGTGCGCAGCGACGAGGTCCACGGCTTCGCCTTCCAGGCGCTCACGCGCCGGCTCAAGGTGATCGGCGTGTCGCTCGCGCCGGCGTCCGAGGACGCCGTTCCCGCCTAGCGCGCAGTGCCTACTGGTCCAGCGCGCGGACCAGCTCCTTCAAAGAATGCGTTTGGAGGCCGATCTGGCCGGGTATGCGCCGCCTCCGCCTCCTGCCCCTCACGCTGCTCGTCCTCGCGCTCATGCCCGCCGCGGCCCACGCGAAGATCGGCATCGGCATCGCCGACAACAAGCCCGACATGTTCGCAGACGCCCGCTTCCAGGCGCTGCATCTCGGCTACGCCCGCCTGGATCTGCGCTGGGACGTCTTCTCCGATCCCGCCGCGACCGCCCAGCTCGAGGCCTGGATGGCCGGCGCGCAGGCCACCGGCACGCGGCCGCTGATCACCTTCGACCGCTCGCCCGCGCGCATCTCCTACAACCCGACGCCGCAGCAGATGGCCGGCGCGATGAAGGCCGTGCGCGCCCGCTACCCGTTCGTGAAGGACTTCTCCACGTGGAACGAGGCCAACATGAACAAGAAGCCCGAGACTCGTGGCCAAGTGGTGGCTGGCGATGCGCAAGGCCTGCCCGTCCTGCACGGTGCTCGGCACCGACCTGCTCGACAAGGCCAACATGATCCCGTGGGCCCAGCGCTTCGTGAAGGCGGCCAAGCGGACCCCGAAGGTCTGGGGCCTGCACAACTACGTCGACGCCAACACCCTGAGCACGAAGACGACCCGCAAGCTGCTCAAGTCGATCGGCGGCAACATCTGGTTCACCGAGACCGGCGGCATCGTCCGGCGCGCCAACAACAGCGCGCTGGTCTTCCCGACCGGGACCGACCGTGCCGCGCAGGTCACGAGCTTCATCTTCGGTCGCCTCGCCAAGCTCAGCCCGCGCATCCAGCGCGTCTACCTCTACCACTGGGACACCGGCGTCGGCGGCGGCCCGACCTGGGACTCGGGCTTCATCGGGCCTGAGGGCGAGACCCGCCCGGCGCTGGCCGTCCTGCAGGGCGTCCTGGCGCGCGGGGCGCGATAGCCGGCGGGTGGGGAGCGGGCGCGGGAGCGGGTCGCGCGGGGAACCTCCGCGCGACCTACTAGCGTTCCCGCCCCATGCGCCTGACCCGCACCGTCCTGCTCCTCTCGCTGCTCGCCGCCGCCGTCACCGTCGTCCGGCGACGGCGGCCCAAGCCAAGCTCGCCGTCGGCATCGCCGACAACAAGTCCGACATGTTCACCGACCCGCGCTTCACGGCGCTGAAGGTCAAGTACGTGCGGGTGATGGTGCCCTACGACGCGATGCACGACTTCGCGCAGCGGACCTGGCTGGACGGCTGGATGGCGGGCGCGAAGGCCGGCGGCCTCAAGCCGCTGGTGACCTTCGACCGCTCGCGCAAGCGCACGTCGCACAACCCGTCGGCGGCGCAGATGGCCACCTCGCTGAAGGACGTGCGCAAGCGCTACCCCTTCGTCAAGGAGTTCGCCACCTGGAACGAGGCGAACATCAACAAGCGGCCCGAGACCGTGGCGCGCTGGTGGCTGGCGATGCGCAAGGCCTGCCCGAGCTGCACGATCCTCGGCGCCGACCTGCTGGATCGCAACAACGTCGGCACGTGGGCCCAGCGCTTCGTCAAGGCGGCCAAGCGGACCCCGAAGGTCTGGGGGCTGCACAACTACACCGACGCCAACACGCTCAAGACGGGCGGCACGCGCAAGCTGCTGAAGGCCGTCAAGGGCGCGGTCTGGTTCACCGAGACCGGCGGCGTCGTCTCGCGCAACAACGGGTCGGGCATCGCGTTCCCGACGGGCGCGACCCATGCGGCCAAGGCCACCAAGTTCGTGTTCTCGACGCTGGCCAAGCTCAGCCCGCGCGTGCAGCGCGCCTACCTGTATCACTGGAACACGGGCCTGGGCGACATCGCGACCGGGGCCGACGATGACGACCGGACGTGGGACTCGGGCCTGATCGGCCCCGACGACAAGCCGCGCCCGTCGCTGACGGTGCTGCAGACGCTGCTCGGCGTCCGCGCATCGTGAAGGCCGGTTAGCCGCACTTGCCAAGCCCCGGAGGCCGCGGTACGGTCTCCGGACTTCTCCTACAGATAGGTCGTCAAGGCCTACATCATGGAGGAGGGACCAGTATGCGTATCGCTCGACGAGACATCCTTCCCACGATGCACCAGGTGGCCCCGGCCACCAAGACGGCGTCTGCCGTTTGGGGCTCTCGTGGCCGTTCTCTGTCGTCGCTCGCGCGCTAGGTCCTGTTCACCAGTCCGCGGGCGCCCGCCGCCCGTAGGACTCTCGCCTTCCAAGGCCCGCAGTCTCAGGGCGGTGGCCCCTTCTCGATTCGTTCGCAAGGAGCACCACCGTCATGCAGTTCCAGATGCACAACGAGTACGTCAAGGCCGCTGCTCCGCGCTTCGGCGTCCCGGCACGCCACGAAGCGGAGGCCTATCGCGCCGAACCTCCCCCCAGATGGATGCGCGCGCAGGTCGCGCGGGTCCTGGTCGGCGCGGCCGAGCGTGTGGACCGCGAGTCGGCCCGCCGCGCGATGGCCTGAGGAGCGATGACCCTCTCCGCTCCGGCGCTCGCCCCGGCCGTTTCACGGCCGGGGCGAGCGGTCTCGCCGGATCGTTCGCCCCTCGGGTGGGTACCGTGCTGAGACGATGGACGTGGGGAACATCGACGAGCGCGAGGCGTTCATGACGCTGGACGGCTCGACTATTCGCGAGATCGCCGGCCGGAGGACACGGTGCTGACCGAGGAGCCGCGCCCGGCACCGTGAGCCGTCCGGGCCCTGTCCTCCTGCTCGTCGCGTTGATCGCGGCGGGGCTGATGCTCCCGGCCTCGGCGAGCGCGCTGGTCGTCGGCATCGCCGACCAGAAGCCCGACATGTTCAGCGACCCCGTCTTCACGAAGCTCGGCGTGTCGCGCGCGCGCCTGGCGGTGTCGTGGGACGCGATGGAGCACCCGTGGGAGCGCGAAGAGGTCGACGCGTGGCTCGACGAGGCGCAGGCCGCGGGGGTCGCGCCGCTGATCGGCTTCGGCCACTCGCGCGTGAACCGTCGCCAGCTGCCGACGCCCGAGCGCTTCAAGTACAACTTCCGCCAGTTCCGTGCGCGCTATCCGTGGGTGACGACGTTCGCCACCTGGAACGAGGCCAACCACTGCGGTCAGCCGACCTGCCACCGTCCGCAGCTCGTGGCGGCCTACTACCGGGCGATTCGGCGTGAGTGCGCCAAGTGCACCATCTTGGCCGCCGAGACGTTGGACATGCCCAACATGGCCAGCTGGATCGACGCCTTCCAGAAGTACCTCGGCCCGCGCGATGTCCCGCGCTACTGGGGGCTGCACAACTACATCGACGCCAACCGGATGCGCACGAGCGGGACGCAGACGATGATCAAGCACGCCAAGGGCCAGATCTGGTTCACCGAGACCGGCGGGATCGTCGACCGGCGCAACAAGGCCAAGGTCGGCTTCCCGGAGTCGGCGGCGCACGCGGCGGTTGCGACGCGCTGGGTCTTCGACGAGCTCGTCCCGCTCAGCCGGCGCATCACGCGGGTCTACCTGTACCACTGGAACGCGGTTCGCGGCGACAACTGGGACTCGGGGCTGATCGACGCGCGCGGCCGCGCGCGACCCGCGCTCAAGGTCGTGCGCACCGTGCTGCGCGCCGGCCAGGCGCGCGAGCGCCGGCGGGCGCTGGCGACTCCGTCGCGCTGACGCCCACCTGCAAGGCCGGGCATCCTTGCGCACGATGCTGCTAGCCATCATCTCCGACACCCACCTCCCGCGGGGCGGCCGCGCGTTGCCGGAGAGCTGCGTGGCGCGCCTGCAAGCAGCTGATCTGATCTTGCATGCAGGCGACGTCATGGACGGCGCGACGCTCGACCTATTGGAGTCGCCTGGGCCGCCGCTGGTCGCGGTCGTGGCAAGCCGTCGATGAGCTGCAGCACGAGGAAGGCGGCGCGCATCAGCGGATCGTGCGGGCGGCCCCAGTCGGCGACGTGGAGGCTGCCGCCGGGTTAGGACGCGCGCGGCCTCGGCCAGCGCGGGCTTGGCGGAGGCGGAAGGTGGTGCAGCAGGAGCGACATCACGATCGCTCGGCGCCCGCGGCCGGTCGCGGCAGCGCTCGCCAGAGCCTTCCGACCAGGTGATGGTGGTCGATCCCGGCTTGGCGCGGGCCAGCGCCAGCGCCTCGGGGTCGCCGTCGATCGCGGCGACCTGCGCGTCTGGCCGTGCCGCGGCCAGCGCGATCTCCAACGTGCCGGTGCCGCAGCCGACGTGAGCACGCGCCCGCCCTGCGGCAGCCCGGCTCACCGCGGCCAGCAGCCGCGGCCGGAACGTCGACTCGCGCATCGTCAGCGCCATCACCGGTCTAGAGCCGTGTCAAGGCCGCGCGCCCAGCGGCCGGGATGTAGCGCTCCTGTGTCATGAGAACCGCCGCAGCCGCAGCGCGTTCGCGACGACCGACACGCTGGAGAGCGCCATCGCGGCGCCGGCGATCACCGGGTTGAGCAGGCCGGCGACGGCGAGGGGGATCGCCGCGACGTTGTAGCCGAACGCCCAGGCGAGGTTCTGGCGGATCGTGCGCAGCGTCGCGCGCGAGAGGCGGATTGCGTCGGCCGCGCCGCGAGGTCGCCCGAGACGAGGGTGAGGTCGGAGGCCTCGATCGCGACGTCGGTGCCCGTCCCGATCGCCAAGCCGAGGTCGGCCTGGGCCAGCGCGGGCGCATCGTTGATGCCGTCGCCGACCATGGCAACCACCTTGCCTTGCTCCTGCAGCCGGGCGACGGTCGCGGCCTTGTCGGCGGGCAGCACCTCGGCGATGACCTCGTCGATGCCGACCTCAGCCGCCACGGCGCGCGCGGTTGCCGCGTTGTCGCCGGTCAGCAGCACGGGGGTGAGGCCGAGCGCGCGCAGCCGTGCGATCGCCTCGGCGCTCGTCGGCTTGACGGTGTCGGCGACCGCGACCATGCCGCGCACCGCGCCATCCCATGCGACCAGGACCGCGGTGCGCCCGGCGCCCTCGGCCTCACGGCGCGCGGCGTCAAGCGCGGACGGGACGTGCAGGCTCCACTCGGCCATCAGCGCGGGCCGTCCGACCTGGACGCCGTGGCCCTCGACGACACCCTCGACGCCGAGCCCCTCACGGTTGACGAAGGACTCCACGGAGGGGAGGGGCAGGTGCGCCGTGCCGTTGCCCGCGTTCCCGGCCGCGACCATCGGCAGCGCGGCGCCACCTGCGTTGGCGCCCGCCGTCACACGATCGCGAGCGGCACCTGCGATTGCCTGGGCGATCGGGTGCTCGGAGGCATCCTCCAGCGCGCCGGCCAGCCGCAGCACGGTCTCGCGGTCCTCGCCATCGGCGACCGCCACGTCGGCGACGTCCATCCGGCCCGTCGTGACCGTCCCGGTCTTGTCCAAGATGATGGTGTCGACCGTGCGCGTGGACTCGAGGACCTCAGGTCCCTTGATCAACAACCCCAACTGCGCGCCGCGCCCGGTGCCGACCAGCAGCGCCGTCGGCGTCGCAAGGCCGAGTGCGCACGGGCAGGCGATGACGAGCACGGCGACCGCAGCGCTGAACGCCGCGCTCGTGCCCATTCCGGCGCCCAGGCGGTAGCCCAGCGTGGCGACGGCGAGCGCGATCACCACGGGGACGAACACCGACGAGATCTGATCGGCGAGCCGCTGGACCGGCGCCTTGCCGGTCTGCGCGTCGGTGACCAGGCGGGCGATCTGGGCCAGCGCCGTGTCGGCGCCGACCTTCGTCGCGCGGACGACTCAGCCGGCCGCCGGCGTTGACGGTCGCGCCTGCGACCTCGTCGCCTGGGCCCTTCTCGACCGGCACCGACTCGCCGGTCAGCAGCGCCTGGTCGACGGCGCTGGTGCCCTGCACGACAACGCCATCGGTGGCGACCTTCTCGCCCGGGCGCACGACGAAGCGATCGCCGACGGCGAGCTGCTCGACGGCGATGCGGCGCTCGGCGCCGTCGGCGTCAAGGACCGCGACGTCCTTGGCCCCCAGCGCCAGGAGCGCATTGAGCGCGGCACCGGCGCGGCGCTTAGCGCGCGCCTCGAAGTAGCGGCCGGCGAGCAGGAAGACCGTCACCGCCGAGGCCGTCTCCAGGTACAGCTCGTCGCCGCCCGAGCCGGTGAACGAGAGCTTCATCGTCATGCCGGTCATCCCGGCGTCGCCGAGAAAGAGCGCGTAGAGCGACCAACCGTAGGCGGCCAGGACGCCGATGCTGACCAGCGTGTCCATCGTCGCCGCGCCGTGGCGCAGGTTGACCCAGGCGGCGCGGTGAAACGGCCACGCGCCCCAGATCGCGACGGGCGTGGCGAGTTGCAGCGCCAGCCACTGCCAGTTGTCGAACTGCAGTGGCGGGATCATCGAGAGCGCCAGGACAGGGATGCCCAGCAGCGTGGAGAGGATCAGCCGCGTGCGCAGCGGCGCGAGCTCGTCGGCTTGCGCGTCCGCGTCGCCTTCGTCGCGCACGTCGTCGGCTACTGGCAGCGACGCCTCATAGCCTGCCGCCTGCACGGCGGCGATCAGCTGGGCGGGCTCCACGCTGGCGGGATCGAAGTCGACCGTCGCCTTCTCGGTGGCGTAGTTGACCGTCGCGGTCACGCCGTCGAGCTTGTTGAGCCCGCGCTCGACGCGGTTGGCGCACGAGGCGCACGTCATGCCGGTGATCGGCAGCTCGACGTGGTCGATGACGGCGCTCATGAGGTCGCGACCTCCTGGGTCAGCGCGGCGGTGTGCACACGGCCGGCGTGGCGGAACTGCAGGAACAAGCGGTAGCGGCCGGCCGACGGGTAGGTCGCGGCGAACGCCATGCGCCCGTCGTCTGCGCCGCCCTTCAGCGGATGGACGTGGAGGTAGGCGAGATCGCCTGCGCGCAGCGCGACGAGGTGGCCAGACGCGCCGAGGTAGGGCTGCACGGCGACTGGCTGTCCGTCACGGCTGACCGTGTAGGTGAGCGTCGCCTCGCGGCCCGCCGTGGCACCGTCGGCGCGCAGCGTGACGTCGTAGCCGTCGACGCGCGTGGTGCTGGTCGGGTGCGGGCAGCGGACGGGGCGCGAAGGCGCCGCCGACGAGGACGTCGGAGGCCAGCGTCGTCGCCGTGCCGCCGGCGGGGCGGAAGTCGGCGAAGACGCGGTAGGCGCCGGCGTCACGCGAGATCGAGGTCGGTGCTCCAGGAGCCGTCGGCGTCCTGGCGTGGATGCAGGTGCTGGAAGCCGGTCAGGTCGCGGCGCACGGCGATCAGGTGCAGGCGCTTGGTGTGCTCGATCGCGAAGTCGCGCACGGTCACGCCGTGTGCGTCGACGACGCGAAACGCAAAGCGCTCACGCACGCCTGCTCGTGCCGTGGCTGGGGCGACAAGCCGCAGCCCGTTCTCGGCGACGCCGAGGCCATGGGCTGTCGTCGCATGCGACCCGGCCGGCGTGGCCGCACCGTGCTCGTCGTGGGCGTCGCCGGTGGACCGGTTGCGCTCGGCCGCGGCGTGGTCGTCGCCGCCATCGCCGACGGCGCTGCCGACCGCGAGCGCGCCGCCGAAGATGGCGACCAGCGCGGCCAGGTAGGCGCCTGGCCGCGCTGCGCTGCTCATGTTGCGGAGGGGGAGAAGGGCCATGAACGCACCGTAGCATATACCCCCGGGGGGTTACTAGGGGTTACCTGAACGCAGCAGTCGGAAGGGTTCCCTAAGGTTGGGCGGCTGCTCTTCTACTCGTGCGCGCGTCAGACAGTTCGCGCCGACTGTCACGAAGTTGTTACAAAGTCCGAAACTCCGCTAGGCTCCCGCTTGCCGCCAAGGAAGCACACGTCCCCGCTTCCGGAAGGGTCGCTCTCGCAGCAGCGTCCGCGAGGCGTTCCAATCTTCGAGCAGGTCCCGCCTTGCGGGCCCTGACGCTCTGACCATGCCCTCCGCGCATCTCGCCCACGACCCCTTCGCCGACAACGCCCAGCGTTGCGGCTCCCGGGTGCGCTGATGATCGTCGTCAAGTACCTCGACCTCGTGATCCTCGCGATCGCCCTGCCGATCTTCGTGGTCGCCGGCTGGCCGCTGTTCGGCTACGCCGCGGCGGCCTTCGCATGGCTCGTGCAGCGCGTGATCAACGATCGCTTGTCGCGCCGCGCGGCCGCCTCCGACGACCCCAAGACGGTCGCCGGGCTGATCGCGGGATCGATGATCGGACGCGGATGGCTCGTAGCCCTTACGATCTTCGGCGCATACCTGATCGCCGGGAGCGATGACGCAGTTGGCCTGTCTGCCGCCGTCCTCGTCGTCATCCTCTTCACGGCGTACTTCACCGTCTCCCTGATCCTTCGCCCGTTCGAGAACCATCGAGAGCTGCCTTCGTGACCAAGCGCGTTGCCATCTTCCTCACCCCGCTGATCGCGCTTCTCGCGAGCCCCGCCGGCGCGTTCGCGTTGAACATCAACGAGGACTACAAGCCGCAGAACGAGTTCAAGCTCGATCCGTGGATCGACCTCGGCACGTTCAGCATCAACAAGGCCGTCCTCTACATCGTCATGGCGACGGCGCTGACCTGCTTCACGATGATCTACGTCGCGAACCGGATGCCGGCCAGCCCAACAAGGTTCAGACCGCGGTCGAGAGCGCGTTCGTGCTCATGCGCGACAACATCACGCGCGGCAACATGGACGACAAGATGGCCGCGAAGTGGTTCCCCTTCATCGGGGCGCTCTTCCTCTTCATCTGGTTCTCGAACATGCTCGGCTACCTGCCGCTGCCGACCAACACCGAGCACAAGGTCGACATCTTCGGCGTGCACGTCCCGACCTTCGCGCTCTACGCCGCCACCGCCAACATCTCCGTGCCGCTCGTCCTGACGCTCGTCGTCTGGATCAGCTACCACGTCGAGGGCATCCGGGCCAAGGGCCCCGTCGGCTACCTGAAGTCCTGGGTGCCCGCCGGCGTCGAGGGCCCCGCAGCCGGCCCGATCTTCCTGATCGAGGTCATCTCGCACTTCGTCCGCCTTGTCAGCCTCTCCGTTCGTCTCTTCGCGAACATCCTGGCCGGCCACCTGCTGATCCTGTTCATGGGCGGCGGGCTCGTCGTCCTGCTGAACCTCTCGATCTTCGGCTCGGTCTTCCTGGGCGCCATCACCGGCGTCATGGCCGTCGCCTTCTTCATCTTCGAGGTGGCGCTGGTCGCCACGCTGCAGGCCTTCATCTTCGCCACCCTTACCGCGATCTACCTCGGCGGCGCCGTCGCCGCCGAGCACTAACCAAGGAGACACACCGTGGATCTGTCCGTCATCAACCAGGTCACCACCCTGGCGCAGGCCGCTGACGCGGAGGTCGCGCAGGAGTACGGCCGCAAGGCCGGCAAGGCGATCGCGCTGGGCATCGGCGCCGGCCTCGGCACCATCGGCCCGGGCGTCGGCGTCGGCTTCATCTTCGGCAAGGTCATCGAGTCGGTCACCCGCCAGCCCGAGATGCGCGATGAGATCACGTCGATCCAGTGGCTGGGCTTCGCACTGACCGAGGCGATCGTCTTCTACGCGTTCATCTTCGGCCTCATCGCCTTCTTCCTCGGCTAGGCACGCATGCTGACCGGCTTCATCACCGCAGCGACCGAAGGCGCCGCGGAGGAGAACAGCAACTTCCTCGTCAGCCCCGATGTGGGGCTGATGATCTGGACGTTGCTCGCCTTCTTCGTGACGTTCATGCTGCTGCGCAAGCTGGCCTTCCCGCGCATCTCCGAGGCGCTGGAGAAGCGCCAGCACATGATCGAGGAGTCGATCGACACGGCGCAGCGCACCAAGGCCGAGGCCGACGAGATCCTGGCCGAGTACCGCGAGCGCCTCAAGGAGGCTCGCGCGCAGGCCGAGGAGATCGTCGCCCGTGCTCGCAAGGCCGGCGAGGCCACCGAGCGCCAGTCGCTCGAGTCCGCCAAGGAGACGCGTGAGGAGCTGCTGGAGCAGACCCGCCGCGACATCCAGGCCGAGACCAACCGCGCCATCCAGGAGATCCGCCGCGAGGTGGCCGACCTCACCGTCGCCGCCACCGAGGCCGTCACCCGCAAGACCCTCAACGAGGACGACCAGCGTCGGCTCGTCGAAGAGGCGCTGTCGGAGCTCGACTTCTCGGCCCTGGGGGAGCGCCGCTAGATGGAGGAGATCGCTCAGGTCTACGCGCGGTCCCTCTTCGAGGTCGCCAAGGAGCAGGACAAGCTCGATGTCGTCCGCGAGCAGCTCGGCCAGTTCGCCGAGGCGCTCGACGGCAGCCACGACTTGACCACGTTCTTCTTCGCTCCCTACTTCTCCACCGAGGAGAAGGAGCAGGGCCTGGGCAAGCTGCTCGACGGCGTCGATCCGGCCGTCGAGAACTTCCTGAAGCTCTTGATCGAGAACCACCGGATGCCGGCGATCTTCCGCGTTCGCCGCGCATACGAGGTGCTGTGGGAGCAGGAGAACAAGCTCCTGCCGGTCACGATCACCTCGGCGGTGGCTCTGGATGAGGCTACGGTCAAGTCCATCGGCGACGCCATCGGCAAGCAGACCGGCCAGCAGATCGAGCTGACCGCGACGGTCGACCCCGACGTCCTGGGTGGCCTGATCGTCCGTGTCGGGAACTCCATCCTCGACGCCTCCATCCGCAACCGCCTCGAGAACCTCCGCCGCAGCGTCGCGCACACCTAGCGCGTCGCATCGAGCTCACACCTTCCAAGGAACCCGAATCGCATGCAGATCAAGCCCGACGAGATCACCTCCATCCTGAAGTCCCGCATCGAGGGACTCGACCAGGGACAGGCCGAGCTGACCGAGGTCGGCACCGTCCTCTCGGTCGCCGACGGCATCGCCCGCATCCACGGGCTCGAGAACTGCATGTCGTTCGAGATGCTCGAGCTGCCCCACGACGTGACGGCGCTCGCGCTGAACCTCGAGTCCGACAACGTCGGCGCCGTGCTCTTCGGCCCGTGGGAGAAGATCGTCGAGGGTGACACGGTCAAGCGGACCGGCCACCTCCTCGACATCCCCGTCGGCGACCAGATGCTCGGCCGCATCGTCTCTCCGCTGGGTATCGCGCTCGACGGCAAGGGCGACATCGAGGTCACCGAGCGCCGGCCGGCCGAGTTCAAGGCCCCGGGCGTCGTCCAGCGTCAGCCGGTCACCGAGCCGATGCAGACGGGCCTGAAGGCCGTCGACTCGATGATCCCGATCGGCCGTGGCCAGCGCGAGCTGATCATCGGCGACCGCCAGTCGGGCAAGACGGCGATCGCGATCGACACGATCATCAACAACAAGGACTCAGACCTCGTCTTCGTCTACGTCGCGATCGGCCAGCGCATGGCCACGGTCGTCGGCATCGCCGAGACGCTGGCCGAGGCCGGCGCTCTGGAGAAGACGATCATCGTCGCCGCCGCTGCCGACGAGGCCGCGCCGATCAAGTTCCTGGCCCCGTACGCCGGTGCCGCGATGGCCGAGTACTTCCTCTACAAGGGCGGCCACGCCGTCGTCACCTACGACGACCTCACCAAGCACGCGTTCGCCTACCGGCAGATGTCGCTGCTGCTGCGCCGCCCGCCGGGCCGCGAGGCGTACCCGGGCGACGTCTTCTACCTCCACAGCCGCCTGCTGGAGCGCGCCGTCAAGCTGTCAGACGCCCTCGGCGGCGGCTCGATGACGGCGCTGCCGATCATCGAGACCCAGGCCGGCGACGTGTCGGCCTACATCCCGACCAACGTGATCTCGATCACCGACGGCCAGATCTTCCTGGAGCCCAAGCTCTTCAACGCGGGCGTGCGCCCGGCGATCAACGTCGGCATCTCGGTGTCGCGCGTCGGCGGCAACGCGCAGATCAGCCCGATGAAGAAGGTCGCCGGCCGCCTGAAGATCGAGCTGTCGCAGTACCGCGACCTCGAGGCCTTCGCGCAGTTCGGCTCCGACCTCGACCCGGACACGCAGCGCACGCTGGCCCGCGGCGCGCGCCTGGTGCGCACGCTCAACCAGAACGAGCGCGAGCCGCTGCCGGTCGGCGTGCAGGTCGCTCAGGTCTACGCGGCGACCAATGGCTTCGTCGATCGCATCGACGTCGATCGCATCGGCGAGTTCCTCGAGGGGCTCTCGCAGCGTGCGCGCTCCGAGAACCAGGAGCTGCTGGACAAGATCGCCGGCGGCGACTGGTCCGACGAGACGCAGAAGGCGCTCCGCGACCTCATCGCGACGTTCGCCGACGACTTCGGCTACGACCTCGACGAAGAGGGCCAGCCGCTGTCCGAGGGCGAGAGCGATCGCATCAAGGAGCGCTCCTCGACGCCGCCGCCGGCCTCCGGTGACGAGTCCTCCAGCGACGAGGCCGAGGCGCAGCCGGCCGGGGCCACCGCGTAACGCATGTCGCAGCGCGACGTCAAGAACCGGATCGCTTCGGTCCAGAACATCCGCAAGATCACGCGGGCGATGGAGATGGTCGCCGCCGCCCGCCTGCGTCGCGCGGAGCAGCGCATCGAGCACCTGCGTCCCTACGCCGGGGCCATCCGCCGCATGACGCGCCAAGCGGCCGAGGCGGCGGGCGGGGAGATCGGCACGCTGCCGATCCTCGCCGAGCACGAGTCCGAGCAGCGCATCGCGCTGCTGCTGGTCACCGCCGATCGCGGCCTCGCTGGTGCGTTCAACTCGCAGATCATTCGCGCCGGCATCCGCGCCGCTCAGGAGTACGAGGAGCAGGGCAAGGAGGTCGTCTTCTGGGCGACCGGCCGCCGTGGCGTCTCGTCGCTGACGTTCCGTGGCCGCGACCCGAAGGGCGCGTTCACGGGCTTCACCGACCGTCCGGCCTACGCCAACGCCCGCGAGGTGGCCGAGGACCTCATGGCCAACTACATCGACGACAACGTCGACAAGGTCGAGATCTTCTATAACGGCTACGTGTCGCCGCTGGTCCAAGAGGTGCGGCGCGAGACGCTGCTGCCGCTGCAGCAGGCGACGATCCTCGAAGGCACCGAGCGGGAGACCGAAGGCGCCGAAGGCGAGACCGGCCACCACGCGCTGGTCGAGTACGAGCCCGATCCTGCGGCGATCCTCGAGCGCCTCGTCCCCGACTACGTGGAGATCTCGATCTTCCGCGCGCTCTTGGAGTCCACGGCCTCCGAGCACGGCGCTCGGATGACCGCGATGCGCAGCGCGTCGGAGAACGCCGGCGAGGTCATCGACGACCTGACGCTTGAGATGAACCGCGTCCGCCAGGCGGAGATCACGCAGGAGATCATGGAAGTCGTCGGCGGCGCGGAGGCGCTCACGTAGGCCTACACAAGACTTAGAACGTCCCAGGAGAACCAGAGATCATGGAAGCCAGCACCACCGAGCGCCCCACGGGCGCTGACACGGGCGAGAAGAACGTCGGCCGCATCGAGGAGATCCAGGGCGTCGTCATCGAGGCCGTCTTCCCCGACAAGCTGCCCAACATCTACAACGCGATCCGCGTGAAGCTCCCCGAGGGATCCGCCAAGCCCGAGGAAGGCGTTTCAGGCGAGGCCGGCGCGCAGTGGCTGGTCTGCGAGGTCCAGCAGCACCTCGGCGACGACCGCGTCCGCGCGGTCGCGATGGACACGACCGACGGCCTGGCCCGCGGCCTGGAGATCGAGGACACCGGCGGCCCGATCTCGGTGCCCGTCGGCGAGATGACCCTGGGCCGGATCTTCAACGTCCTGGGCGACGTCATCGACGAGGGCGAGGCGCTGGAGGTCAAGGAGCGCTGGGGCATCCACCGCGACGCCCCGACGGTCGAGAACCTGACCCCGACGACCGAGATGTTCGAGACCGGCATCAAGGTCATCGACTTGCTCGCGCCCTACGCCAAGGGCGGCAAGGTCGGCCTGTTCGGCGGCGCCGGCGTGGGCAAGACGGTGCTCATCCAGGAGCTCATCCACAACCTGGCGTCCGAGCACGGCGGCCTGTCGGCCTTCTGCGGCGTCGGCGAGCGCTCCCGCGAGGGCAACGACCTCTGGCTGGAGATGACCGAGTCCGGCGTCATCGACAAGACGATGATGGTCTTCGGCCAGATGAACGAGCCCCCCGGAGCGCGCATGCGCGTGGCGCTGACCGGCCTGACGATGGCGGAGTACTTCCGCGATCAGGGCCAGGACGTGCTCTTGTTCATCGACAACATCTTCCGCTTCGTGCAGGCGGGCTCCGAGGTCTCGGCGCTCCTTGGACGCATGCCGTCGCAGGTCGGCTACCAGCCGACGCTGGAGTCCGAGATGGGCCAGCTGCAGGAGCGGATCACGTCGACCCGCACCGGCTCGGTCACCTCGGTGCAGGCCATCTACGTGCCGGCCGACGACCTCACCGACCCGGCTCCGGCCTCGGTGTTCGCCCACCTCAACGCCACGACGACGCTCTCGCGGTCGATCTCCGAGAAGGGCATCTACCCGGCGGTCGACCCGCTGGACTCGACCTCGACGATCCTCAAGCCCGACATCCTGGGCGAGGAGCACTACAGCGTCGCCAACCAGGTCAAGAGCATCCTGCAGCGCTACAAGGAGCTCCAGGACATCATCGCGATCCTCGGCATCGACGAGCTGTCTGACGACGACAAGGTGACGGTGCAGCGCGCCCGCAAGATCGAGCGCTTCCTTTCGCAGCCGTTCAACGTGGCCGAGCAGTTCACCGGCACCCCGGGCGCCTACGTGCCGATCGGCGAGACGATCCGCTCCTTCCAGGAGATCCTCAACGGCGATCACGACGATCTGCCGGAGTCGGCCTTCCTGCTCAAGGGCACGATCGACGACGTGGTGGCCGCGGCCAAGGGCGACAAGTAGCACGATGGCCCGCACCACCTTCACCGCCGAGGTCCTCACCCCCGAGGGCGAGGTCTTCAACGACGAGGTCGAGATGGTCTCGACCCGCACGTCGGTCGGCTCGATCGGCATCCTGGCCAACCACCAGCCGCTGCTGGGCATGTTGGAGCCGACCGAGCTGCGCCTCTACAAGAGCGAGACCGAGGTCGTCCGGCTCGCTCAGGGCGAGGGCTACGTGCAGGTCGCCGACGGCCGCGTGCTGATCCTGGTGGAGGAGGCGAGCGACCCGTCGTCGCTGGACGTCTCAGCGCTGCGCGAGAAGCTGCAGACCGCCGAGCGCGAGCTCGAGCAGGCCGAGTCCGGCTCCGAGGCCGCCCGCGTCGCCGAGCGTGACAAGCGCCGCACCGAGGCGTTCCTCGCGCTCGTCGAGGGCGGCGGCGAGCACTAGCTGCGCTTCGAGGCGTTGGACTGTCGTCCGCGGGAGCGGGAGAGCATCGGTCTCGACCTATGGACCGTATGGGTGCTTTTCTCGAGACCGAGCGGATCGCCGGGCCAGGCCTCCGCGGACGACACACGGCACGTCGAAGCACCGGCTCCGCTCGCTCTCCTCGGTGACGACAGATCCCGTTGCGCACTACGACCCGCGCTTGTACTGCGCGCCCCAGCGTTTGAACTACGGCCCCAGCAGGTCCATGAGCCGCGTCAGCGGCTGAGCCTGCGCGGCCGCGACGACTCCAGCGCGGCCTCCATCTCAGCCGTCGAGCGGTCGTTGGCGTGCTCGAGCGCCTCGAGCTCGGCGTCCTCGTAGACGCCAGTGAAGAGGCCGTTGCAGTTGTTGCAGTGCAGCGCGAGCAGGTAGAGGCCCTCGTCGATGAGCTCCAGCAGCGCGACGGGCACGATGAACGGTTGCCCGCAGGCGGTGCAAGTCTCGGCTCCGGTGTGCTGGTCCATGCTCACGTGAACGGAGCCCGCCGGGAGAACTTGCGGCGAAGTGGACGCTTGATCGGCGAGTGACGAACTACCCGCCGGTGTATCGCAGCGCTCAGCGGACGCGCTCGATTCCGGCGGAGCGGACGCCCTCAGATAGCGCCTGCAGGCCGAAGGCGGCGACCGGCCCCAGCGCGCCGGTGCCTTGCAGCCGGCCGGCCGCCGCCGCCCGCGCGCCCCAGGCGAGCATGCCGGCGGTGAAGTCATAGCCGTTGACCCCGGCCAGGTGCGCCCGGGCGAGTACACGGTCCGGCGCCGTCGCAGGCCTCGGCGACGATCACCGACCCCGACGCGGCGCGCGCCTCGGCGTCCGGCCCGCCGGTGCTGCCCTTGACGGCTCGTCCGACTACCTCGCCGAGCACCTCACGGACCAGCGGGACGCGCGTGGCGACCGAGAGGCCGAGCGAGACCGCGCGCAGCGCGTCTGAGGCGCCACCGAACCAGCCGAGGTAGACGTCGACCTCCTGCAGCCCAGGAAACGACGGCGGCAGCGCGAAGTGCTCCGAGGAGCCCGCCGAGATCGCCTTGCGCGTCCGGCCGTCGACCAGGAACGAGCGCCCGCGCGCGCCGCCGCGCTCGGTCACGATCCGCCCGCCGCGCCAGGCGAACGACGGCTCCAGGAAGACGCCGGCCGCCGAGGCGCGGGTGCCGCCGCTCATCCCGGCCGCGCCGCGAGGAAGTAGCCGACGGCGACGCGCGTCGCGCTCAGTCGGCTCGGCCTCGGTCAGCGCCAGCGCGGCCGCGAGGTTGCCCGGGACCCAGTCGTAGCCCATCGCCGTCAGCAGTACGCAGCCGGCAGCGTCGGCGCGCGGGCCCCACTGCTCGAAGATCCGCCGGATGAACGGCGTCTCGCCGGTCGAGTCCAGATAGTGGGCGCCCGCGTCGATCGCGGCCTCCACCGCCGGCGCGCCCCAGCGCGTAAACGGCCCAACGCAGGAGACCAGGACGTCACCGCGCTCCACCAGCGCTCGCACGCTCTCCGGCCGGCCGACATCCGCGACCGCCCACTCCAGCCCGCCGAGCTCATCGGCCAGCGCGCGCACGCGCGCGCCGTCGCGGGCCGCGAGCACCGGGCGCTCGCCGATCCCCGCAAGCTCGCGCGCGGTCAGCTCGCCGGTGTAGCCGGTGGCTCCGAACAACACGATGCGGCCCGCCATGACGCCACCCTACTTCGTGAGCCTCACCCAACCGCCCCGCTCGATAGCCTGGGCCGGATGGACGAACGCGTCCTCGCCGAGCGGCTGATCACCTATGACACGTCGACGCTGGATGGCCTGCGGGCCGCCGCGGGCTTCGTCAAGGGGTGGCTGGAGTCGCGCGAGCTCGAGGTCAAGAGCCTCGACCACGACGGCCTGCCCGTCGTGATGGTCGACGTTGGCGCGCGCAACTTCGAAGACCCGCCGACGGTCATCTTGCATGGCCATCTCGACGTCGTGCCGGCGTACGCCTCGCAGTTCGAGCCCCGGATCGAGGGCGACCGGCTCATCGGCCGCGGCGCCTACGACATGAAGGGCGCGCTCGCGGCGATGATGTGCGCGGTCAAGGACGTCGCCGACAACGAGCACGTCCGCGTCCGCTTCGTCTGCGTCCCCGACGAGGAGTCAGAGGACGTCTCCAGCCGCTCGACCGACGTGCTCGTCGCCGGCGGCTACCGCGGCGACTTCGCGCTGACCGGCGAGCCGACCGACCTCCACATCGGCATCCAGGCCAAGGGCGTGCTCGCGGTGCGCGCCGCCGTCAGCGGCGTCGCGGCGCACGGCTCCACGCCGTGGCTGGGCGACAACGCGATCCTCAAGGCCCACGACGCCTTCCGGCGGATCGAGACGCTGCCCGTTCAGCCGCGAGTCCTCCGACCTCTTCGACCGCCCGTCGATCAACCTCGCGCGCATCGAGGGCGGCGACGCCTTCAACAAGGTCCCGGACCGCTGCACGATGGACGTCGACATCCGCTACCTGCCGACCCAGGACCCGGGGGAGATCCTCTCCCAGATCCGCGCGATCCCGGACCTCGAGGTGCTCAAGTGCTTCACGCGCGCGCCCGCCGTGGTGTCGCGCAGCAACCCTTACGTGCGCGCGCTGCGCGAGGGCATCGGCCGCTCGATCGAGGGTGAGGCGCTGTCGATCGGGCGCGACGGCGCCTCGGACGCGATCTCGTTCCTGGAGGCCGGCATCCCCGCCGTCGAGTTCGGCCCCGTTGGCGCCGGCCACCACGGCCCCGAGGAGTGGGTGTCGATCGCCTCGCTGCGCCGCTTCCGCCAGGCGCTGACCGACTTCGTCGCGCTGCTGCCGACCTGGCTGGAGCGTGAGAGGCACGGACGGGCCCGACCTGCACGCGGTCGAGGGTGGCTTGGCGTGAACGCGCCGCAGGACAACCGGCCCCCGCGCGAGGGGCTGCGCTTCCTCGCGCGCGCGCTCGGGGGCGTGCTGGCGATCGTGCTGCTGACCGCCGGCGCGACCGCGACGGCGACGCTGCTGCAGATCAAGGAGCAGATCGCGCCGCCCAAGGGCGCGCCGCCGCCGGTGGCGACCAGGGAGGTCACCGAGGCCAAGCCCGGCAAGCCGCAGACGATCATGATCCTCGGCTCCGACCGCCGCTTCGCCGACATCAAGAAGAACAACCCGCTGCTCAAGCGCAGCAACCCGGCGCGCTCGGACACGATCCTGCTGGTCCGCATGGACCCCGATCAGGAGGCCACAGCGGTCCTCTCGATCCCGCGCGACCTGAAGGTCCTGATCCCGGGCTACGGCATCAACAAGATCAACGCGGCCTACTCGCTGGGCGGCGCCGACCTGACGGCCAAGACCATCAAGTCGCTGTTCGGCGAGGACTTCAAGATCAACCACATCATCAACGTCAACTTCGGCGGCTTCCGCGAGGTCGTCAACGAGCTGGGCTGCATCTACGCCGACGTCGACCGCCGCTACTACCACTCCAACTTGGGCCTGCCGGTCTCCGCGCACTACGCCGAGATCGACATCGACCCCGGCTACCAGCGGCTCTGCGGCCAGCGCGCGCTGGACTACGTCCGCTTCCGCCACGCCGACTCCGACATCGTGCGCGCCGCCCGCCAGCAGGACTTCCTGCGCTCGGCCAAGGACCAGCTCAACAGCTCGGCGCTGATCAACGACCGCAGCCAGCTCATCAAGATCATGCAGCGCGCCACCCAGACCGACGCGAGCCTGCGCTCGGTCAAGGGCGTGCTCAAGCTCGCCAAGCTCGCGATCTTCTCCGCCGGCCACCCCGTGGCGCAGATCAAGTTCCCGCCGGTCTACTCGGGCGACGCCGCGACCGGCGAGTACGTCGAGGCCTCCCAGGACACGCTGCTCAAGCTGCGCAACGAGTTCTTCCACGCCTCGCCCGAGGTCAAGAAGAAGTCGACCGTCGGCCAAGAAGCAGACCAAGAAGCAGCGCAAGGCCGCCAGCGGCAACGCGCGCGTCGCCAAGGCCCGGCTGAGCCGGGCCACGCGGGCGGGGGAGGATCTCGTGGCGCGGACCGTCGCGAGCCATCGCCTGGGCTTCCGCCTGTACTTCCCCGCGCGCCTGACGCCCAACGGGCGCTACGCGAGCACGGTCAAGGACGGCACGACCACCGACGCGACGCCGCGCGTCTACACGCTGCGCGACCGCGCCGGGCGCCCGCACAAGGCCTACCGCCTCGTCGTCTTGGAGAACATCCAGGAAGGCAGCTACTACGGCATCCAGGGCACCGACTGGAAGACGCCGCCGCTGCTGGACGAACCCGACGTCGACGCTGACGGTGCACGGCCGCCGCCTGCAGCTGTTCAAGGCCGGCAACCGCCTGCGCTACGTCGCCTGGAAGCGCAAGAATGCCGTCTACTGGGTCTCCAACTCGCTGACCCTCAGCCTGTCCAACGCGCAGATGCTCGGCATCGCCGGCTCCCTCACCCACCTCGGCTCTTGAGCGCCACCCCGACCGACGAGCGCCCGCCGCGCCTGGCGTGGGGCATGTACAAGCGCTTCCTGCTGGCGGCGCTCGTCGTCGTGGCTGTCCAGCGCCGCCGCGGTCGCCACCGCCGCGCTGCTGGAGATCAAGGACGACACGACGATCTTCCTGGGCGCCGGCGCCGGCAAGCTGCCGCTCAAGGCCGGCGCGCTGGACGGCGTCGACGCCGGCGGCCCGCAGACGATCCTGCTGCTCGGCTCCGACCAGCGCTACGTCGACATCAAGGCCAAGAACCCGGTCCGCTCCGACACGATCATCCTGCTGCGGCTCGACCCCTCCAAGGGCGCGACCGCGGTGATGTCGCTGCCGCGCGACCTCAAGGTCCGCATCCCCGGCCACGGGACCGAC
>CAWHID010000025.1:0-23477 GCA_963829185.1 uncultured Conexibacteraceae bacterium | reverse complement strand
TGGGTGACGTGGACGAACGCCGACCCGGTCTCCCCTGTTCCTCGGAGGGTCGCTGTGAGGACGGGAGCGAAGCGGTCTCCTGTGCGAACACCACGAACGTGTGCGCGTAGGAGCCGTTGGTGATCCACTGCTTGGTGCCGGTGAGCTTGTTGTCGGCCGCGCGGGTGCGCATGGCGCCGGCGTCCGAGCCGCTGCCGGACTCGGTCAGCGCGAAGGCCGCAAGCTCATGGCCTTGGGCGAGCGGCGGCACGAGGCGGGCGATTTGCTCGGCGCTGCCGTTGGCCAGGATCGGCAGCGTCCCGGCGCTGGTGTGCACCGCGACGGTCACCCCCACCCCGGCGTCGGCGCGCGACAGCTCCTCCAAGACCAAGATGTAGGACAGGAAGTCGGCGCCTGCGCCGCCGTGCTCGACGGGCACGCAGGTACCCATCAACCCCAACTCGCCGAGCGCGCCGAAGACGGTGCGCGGGAAGGTGTGCTCGCGATCCCAGTCCGCGGCGTGCGGCGCGATCTCCTCGTCGGCGAAGCGGCGGGCGAGGTCGCGGATCTCGCGTTGCTCATGCGTAAGTTCGTGGAGGCTCACTTCGACACCACCTTGCGCCGCGCCGCGTTGCCCGCGGCGCCCAGCAGCGTCGCGGCGCCCAGGCCGCCGAGCATCTTGAGCCGCCCGCCGAGGCGGTCGAAACGCAAGACGTCCCAGCCCTCCTCGCGCGCGATGCGCGCCAGCGGCCCGTCGGGATTGACGGCCACGGGATGGCCGACCGCGCGTAGCATCGGCAGGTCGGACTCCGAGTCCGAGTAGGCGTAGGACTCGCTTAGCGCGATGCCCTCCTCCTCGGCCAGCGTGCGCATCACCATCGGCTTGCCCTCCCGGTAGGCGAACGGCCCGGCGAGCTTGCCGGTGTAGCGACCCTCAGCGTCCTCTTCCAGCGGTGTGCCCAGCCCGCCGTCGAAGCCCAGAACCTTGGCGATCATCTCGGCGGTGTCCTGTGTGGCGGCGGTGACGATGTAGACCGGCCGGCCCGCATCTTGGTGGCCCCAGGCGATGTCGAGCATCTGCGGGTACAGGCGCGGCAGGACGCCGGCTAGCACCTGCGGGCCAAGGCGCTGGAAGTCCCGCGCGCGGCGGCCTTCGAGCATTGCGCCGACGCGGGCCATCACGCGGTCGGTGCTCGCATCGGTCGAGCCGCGCAGGCGGAACTTGACGTTCTCCCACGCGTCGAGCGCCAGGCGCCGCCGCGAGATCATGCCCGCTCTCGCGGCGGCCCTGGCCCAGAAGAACCCGGAGGACCCCGACATCAGGGTCCGGTCCAGATCAAAAAATGCAGCGCTCTTAGGCGCCGTTGCCATTAACCCTCAGGATCACGGCGTCGCCCTGGCCACCGCCGGAGCAGATCGCCGCGACACCGAGGCCACCGCCGCGCCGGCGCAGCTCATGGACGAGCACGCCGAGGATGCGGGCGCCCGAGGCGCCGATCGGGTGGCCGAGCGCGACCGCGCCGCCGTTGACGTTGACGCGGTCCTCCTCGATGCCGAGCTCGCGGATCGACTGCAGCGTCACCGACGCGAAGGCCTCGTTGATCTCCCACAGGTCGATGTCGCCGGGCTGCAGGCCCGCCTTGTCCAGTGCCTTGCGCGCAGCGCCGGCCGGCGTCGTGGCGAGGTAGGCGAAGTCGTTGGCGAACTGTGCGTGGCCGACGACCTCGGCCAGGACGGCCTTGCCGTTGGCTGCGGCCCACTCGTCGGAGGCGACAACCAGCGCGCCGCCGCCGTCGTTGACGCCCGGCGAGTTGCCGGCGGTGTGCGAGCCCTCCTTGCCGACAAGGCCGGGCAGCTTGCTCAGCGCCTCCAGCGACGAGCCGCGGCGCGGGCCCTCGTCGACCTCGACGACGGTGTCGCCCTTGCGGCCCTTGACCGTGAACGGGACGATCTCGTCAGCCATGCGGCCCTCGTCGATCGCGGCCAGCGCGAGTTCGTGGCTGCGCAGCGCCCAGCGGTCGAGGTCAGGGCGCGTCAGCTCCAGCTCGTCGCCGACCTCGGTCGCCTCGATGAACATCTGCTTGCCGCTGAACGGGTTGGTGAGGCCGTCGTGGACCATCGAGTCCAGCGCCTTGGCGTCACCCATGCGGTAACCGAAGCGGGCCTGAGGCAGCAGGTAGGGCGCGCCCGACATCGACTCCATGCCGCCGCCAACGCCGACCTCGACGTCCCCGGCGCGGATCGCCTGGTCGAGGATCACGGTCGCGCGCAGGCCGGAGGCACAGACCTTGTTGATGGTCTCGCTGGAGACGCCCTTGGGAATACCGGCCTTGATCTGGGCCTGGCGCGAGGGCACCTGGCCCTGGCCGGCCTGGATGACCTGGCCCATGACGACGTGGTCGACCTGGTCGGGTGCGACGTCGGCGCGCTCGAGCGCCGCGGTGATGGCAGCCGCGCCGAGGTCGGTCGCGTCGATGGAGGACAGGCCGCCGCCGAGCTTCCCGATCGGGGTGCGGGCGGTGCCGAGGATGACGGTCTTGGGCATGAAGATCTCTCGGTCTCTGGAGTCGGGTCAGGACGGTTTGGGAGGCGAACGGTAACGAGTAGGGTCGCGCGCCATGCGTGTGACCGCCACCACCGAGGCCGCGGCGTCGACCGCGGCCGACACCATCATCGTCGGACTGATCGAGGGCGAGGGCGTTCCTCACGACGTCGAGGGCGGTGCGCTGCAGGCGCTTCTCGACGCGGGCGAGGCCAAGACGAAGCCGTGCCATCTGGCAGTGGCCCGTGCCGCCGGCAAGCGCTGGATCCTCGTCGGGCTGGGTGCCCGGGACAAGCTGAGCGCCGAAGGGCTGCGGCTCGCGGCGGCCGCCGCGCACGGCCGGGCACGGGAGCTCAGCGCTGCGACGATCTGCTGGGAGCTGCCGCACAAGGCGCGCGAGCACCAGCCGGCGCGGGCGGTCGTGGAGGGAACGCTGATGGCGGCGTATCGCTTCACGGCGTTCAAGTCGGGTGACGACAACGACGTCTCCTCTGGCATCGCCGAGCTGATCGTGAGCGACCACGCGGATCAGACGGCGGAGGTGGCCCGAGCGCGGACCGTTGCCGAGGCGGTCAACGCGGCGCGCGATCTGCAGAACACGCCGGCCAACCACATGACGCCGACCGCGCTGGGGGCGCACGCGGAGGCGATCGCGGCAGAGCATGCGGCGTTGTCGTGCGAGGTCGTGGGACGAGAGGAGATCGTCGCGCGAGGGATGGGCGCCTTTGCCGCGGTCGCCGCCGGCTCCGCCGAGGAGCCCGCGCTGATCACGCTGCGCTACGAGCCGGCTGACGCTGCCGGACCGATCCTGGGCCTCGTCGGCAAGGGCGTGACGTTCGACTCCGGCGGGATTTCCATCAAGCCCGCCGGGTCGATGGCAGACATGAAGTACGACATGACCGGCGGCGCCGCGGTGATCGAGGCGCTCGGCGCGATCGCCGCCTTAGGCCTGGCGGTCCGGGTTGTTGGTGTCGTCGGCGCCACCGAGAACCTGCTCAGCGGCGGCGCGATGAAGCCCAGCGACGTCGTGACGGCGGCCTCAGGGCTGACCGTCCAGATCGACAACACCGACGCCGAGGGCCGCCTGGTGCTGGCCGATTGCCTGCACCACGCGATCGGCCAAGGCGCCGAGCGGCTGGTCGACGTAGCAACGCTCACCGGCGCGATCATGAGCACCTTGGGCAAGGTCTACTCGGGCTTCTGGGCCGACGATGAGGCCTGGGCGGCGGAGGTCGCAGCGGCGGCCAGCGAGGCGGGCGAGCTGATCTGGCGGATGCCGCTGCACGAGCGTTACGCCGAGCTCGTCAAGGGCGCGACGGCCGACGTCGCCAACCAGTCGCCGGTGCGCACCGGCGCGGCCTGCACGGCGGCGGAGTTCCTGCACCGCTTCACCGGCGGCGTGCCGTGGGCGCATCTCGACATTTGCGGGACCGCGTGGGACTCGGGGCGCGCGTACGCGCCCAAGGGCGGGACGGGCGTGATGGTGCGGACCTTGGTCGCGCTGGCCGAGCGCGTGAGCGCGGAGGCCGGGCGCGTGAGCGCGGAGGCCGAGCCGACAAGCGGCGAGGCCCAGCGTGCGAACGCGGGCGGGGACACCGCGGCGACGTGAGCGCCGTTCGGCGAGCCCTGCCGCTGTGGCTCGTCCTGGTCGGGGCCTATGGGCTCACGCTCGCAATCCCTGGCGGGACCGGCGATCGGACGCTCAGTGCGCCCGAGGCGCACCGGCTGCTGGCTGCCGAGTCGCTGGTCTCCGATGGTGACGTCGACCTGCGCGACGAGTACGCCACCCGCGCCTGGCGCGACTGGTACTCCGGACGGCTGAGCCCGGCGGCGGCGGCGCCGACCGACGGGCGGCTGCTCGAGCCGGTTGGCCTGGGCTTCACGCTGCTGATCGCGCCGGCCTACGCGGTCGCGGGACCGACGGGCGTGCGGATCTGGCTGGCGCTGATCGCGGCGCTCGGGTTCTGCCTGGCGGCCGCGCTGGGGCGGGCGCTCGTGCCCGAGCCGTGGGCGACGCGGTCCGCGCTGGTCGTCGGGCTTTCGCCGCCCGCCCTGGGGACGGCGACCGCGGTCGCGCCGGCGATGGTCGGCGCGACGTGCCTGGCCGGCGCCGCGCTGCTGGCGCTGCGCGTGCGCGAGGAGCCGCGACGAGCCTGGGCGTTCTGGGGCGCCGGGCTGGTGGCGGCGCTGCCGTGGCTGGCGACCGAACTGGTCGCCCCGGCAGCGGTCGTCGCGATCGCGCTGGCGCGCTGGCTGCGGCGCCGCCAGCGCGGGTTGGCGGGGTTCATCGCGTTGGAGGTCGCGCTGACCTCGGCGGTCGTCTACCTCACGGTGAGCGACCGGCTGTTTGGCGGGCTGACACCGCACGACCTTGCACGCGGCGGAGCGACCGGGGCGTCGGGCCTCGCCGAGCATCTCGAGCGCGCGCCGCGCCTGGTGACGACCTGGCTGGACCCGCACGCCGGGTTGTTGGTGTGGTCGCCGTTCTGCGCGCTGGCCTTCGTCGCGCTGTGGCGGCTGTGGCGCTCGCGCCGGGAGCGCCTGGCGGTCGCGGTCTCCGACCAGGTTGATGTGGAAGTCACCGCCGCGTTCCTGGCGCTGATCGTCGCCGCCGTCGCGCTGACCGCGGTCTTCGCCGCACCATCGCTGGACGGCGGCGCCCGTGTCTGGACCCACGCCCGCCACATGGTCCCGGCGCTCCCTGCCCTGGCGGCGCTCAGCGCCTGGGGCTGGCGCTTCGTGCCGCGGACGGGCGCCGTACTCGCGACCATCACGCTCGCCGCCAGCATCGCCCTCCTCGCCACCCACGCCTGAGCGACCCGAACTGCGGCGTCGCAGTGGCGCTGGCGCTAGTCGTCGTCGCGCGCGGCGGCGGCCGCGTCGAGGCGCTCGAGGATGCGGCTGGCTGCCGTGGCGGGATCGAGGCGGCGGGCGACGACCTCATCGAGCAACTCGGCGAAGGTGTCGTCCTCGTCGAGCTGCGCCTCCAGCCGGCGGCGCAGGCGGAAGGTGCAGATCGCGACGACCTCGCTGCGCAGGTTGCGCTTGCGGCGCTCTGAGAGCGTGCCCTCGGCCTCGATGAACGCGCGGTGCTCGTCGAGCTTTTCGACCAGCTCGGCGACGCCGGCGCCCTTGTGGGCCTCGGTCTTGATGATCGGCACGCGCCAGCCGCGCTGCGGCGCGAGCGACAGCACGCCGCGGATCTCGCGGACCATCGTGTCGGTCAGCGGGTGGTCGGCCTTGTTGACGACGATGATGTCGGGGATCTCCATGACGCCGGCCTTGAGCGCCTGGATCGAGTCGCCTGAGCCGGGCATCAAGACCAACACGATGGTGTCGGCGTGGTCGATGATGTCGACCTCGGCCTGGCCGACGCCGACCGTCTCGAGGAAGACGTCGTCCTTGCCGGCAGCATCCATCAGCAGCGCGGCCTGCAGTGCTGCCTCACTGAGGCCACCGAGCGCGCCGCGGTTGGCCATCGAGCGGATGAAGACGCCGGGATCGAGGAAGTGGTCGGTCAGCCGGATGCGATCGCCGAGAAGCGCGCCTTGGGTAAACGGCGAGGACGGGTCGATCGACAGGACGGCGATCTCGTGGTCCTGCTCACGGCGCAGCTTGGTCAGCGCGCCAATCAGCGTGGACTTGCCGGCGCCGGGAGCACCGGTCAGGCCGACGATCGACGCGTTGCCGGTGTGCGGGTAGACCTCGCGGACGAGATCCCAGCCCGCAGGGTCGTCACTTTCGACAAGCGTGATCGCGCGCGCCAGGGCGCGCTTGTCACCGTCGAGGAGGCGCTGGGCGAGGGTCTGCTGGGCCTGCGACATGGACCGCGCATGATGGCGGACTCACGGGATCAACTGCTCGGCGGCGTGCTTGGCCAGCGCTTCGGCGTCGCCCAGCAGCTCGGGCGCGTCGCGGCTGAGGTGGGCACGCCCGACGTAGGTGCTGTAGGCCAGCAGCGCCTGGCGACGGGCCCGCGCGCGGCTCAGCCCGAGCTCGCCGAAGGCCTTGGCCATGAACGCGACGCGCTGCTCGGCGGCGCGCGTGACAGCGGCACCCACGGCGACATCGTCGGCCGACGCTTCGAGCATCCGCATGAAGATCGACGGCGGCTTGGCCGACGCCTTGCCCAGCAGCGCGAGCAGCCGCTCGCGGGGATCCTCGATCGTGGCCACCGCCTTGAGCGGGCCGTCGACGTGGAGGCGCTCCCAGCGCGCGACGGTCGCGGCGATCAGCTCCTGGCGCGTGCGGAAGTGCCAGTAGAAGCTGCCCTTGGTGACGCCGAGCTCGCGCGCCAGCGGCTCGACGGCCACCGCGGCCAGCCCGCCGCGCTCCAGCGCGTCGAGCGCGGCCTGTTCCCAGCGCTCACGATCGAGGTTCTCGGGCGTCATCCCAGCCTGCACCATACGGCACCGTATTGACAAGTGCGCTGCCATACGGCAGCGTATGGCCAACATGTATGAGCTCGCGCCCGACCTCCGCCACGTCCCCGGCTTCCCGCCCTTCGCCATCAACATCTACATGGCGGGCGGCGTGATCGTCGACGCCGGCACGCGCTACGCGTCGCGACGCATCCTGCGCGCGGTCAAGACCACCAACCTGCCGGTCACCGCGCACGCAGTCACCCACGGCCACTGCGACCACCAGGGCGCCAGCGCCAAGCTGGTCGCCGCGCTGCAGGTTCCGTTCTGGGGACCCGCCGCCGAGGCCGACGAGCTGCGCACCGGCGCCGTCGGCCCGCTGGCGCCGTCGAATCTCGTCACCCGCTGGCAGCTCAAGCACTGGGCCGGCCCGGGCGTGGAGGTCGACCGCCAGCTGTGCGAGGGCGACGCGCTGGACGCCGGCTTCGTCGCGCTTGCGACGCCCGGCCACTCCCCCGGCCACCTCTCGTTTTGGCGCGAGGAGGATCGCGTGCTGATCGCCGGCGACGTCCTCTTCGGCCGTCATCCGATGACCGGCCGCCCCGGCCTGCACGAGCCGCCACGCGAGTTCACGCTGGACCCGGAGCGCAACCGTGACTCGATCCGCCGCGTCGCCGCACTGCGCCCGTCGCTGACGGTCTTCGGCCACGGTCGGCCGTGGCGCGACGCCGACGCGCTGCAGCGCTTCGCCGACGCGCTGCCTCAGGGGCGCTGACCGAGGCGATCGACGACCAGCGCGCGATCGAGTTCCCGCCAGTGCACGCCGACGGCCGTTGGAGCGCTAGCCTCCGCGGGCGTGGAACCGGTCCTGTCCGAGCGAATGATCGCGTCCCCGCCCGCCCCACCGCTGCGCTACCGGGGCGATCCACCTCCGTTGGCGGGCGGCCCGCTCGCTCTGCTGCGCTTCGCGCGGCGCAACGGGATGTTCAACCTCAAGTACGCCCGGCTGGTCGCGCGCCTGGCCTACTGGAAGCTGCGGCTGCGCGGGCGGCTGCAGCTCGACGGCCTCGCGTTCATCTGCCCCGGCGTCTCGCTGGAGGTCGGCCCGCAGGCCGTGCTGCGCCTCGGTCGCTGGTCGTGGCTCGGCCACGGCTGCAAGATCCGCGTCCACGAGGGCGAGTGCCACATCGGCGCCAAGACCGTGATCGGCCAGGAGTGCACGATCTCGGCCTTCCAGCACGTGTCGATCGGCCGCGAGTGCATCATCGCCGACCGCGTGATGCTGATCGACTTCGACCACGGTGTCGTGGAGGTCGAGCGACCGGTCCGGCTGCAGGGCATCTACAAGCGCGACGTGCGCGTCGGCCACAACGTGTGGGTCGGCTACGGCGCCTGCTTCTTGCGCGGCGCGACGGTAGGCGACAACTGCGTGATCGGCACCAACACCGTCGTCACCAAGGACATCCCCGCCGACGCCGTCGTCGCGGGCGCCCCGGCGCGCGTGCTGCGCATGCGCGAGCCGCCGGACTCGCTGCGCTGGGCTTAGTCCAGCGCGTCGCTGAGCAGCCGCGCGACCAGCGCCAGCTCTTCGAGATCCTCGTCGACCAGGCGCCAGCGTTGAGCGATCGCCGGCTCGACGTCACCAGCGGCGGACGTGTGGCGCACCGCAAGCGAGTCATAGAGCGCCGCGCGGTCATCGCGCAGCAACGCCAGCAGCGCATCGCGACGGCGACCGAGCCAGGTCCGGACGAGCGGGTCGGCGACGTCGATCATGCCGTCTTGAGCGGCCTCGAAGATCCGGGCCAGCGCCTCGGCCTCCTCGATGACGTCGCGCAAGCACTCGGCAGTGCCATGGCCGGACCCGCCGTGGCGCGCGGCGAGCGTGAGGCGCTCACCTACGGGCTCTAGCGCGTGCTCAGCGAGCGACGCAAGGGTTTGCCGCTCGTCGACCGCGAGCGGGATGGACTGCGCATGCACGCCGGCCATGGGGCACATCATCGTTATCGCGCGGACGGAATGACGGCAAATGTCACTCGTGCCCGAACGTTTTCTACGGAACGAGCAGCATCGAAGGGTCTGCGAAGGGGGCGAGATCCCGTAAGACCGGATTCTGGGCGCCGGGCGCAGCGAGCGCCGCATCGAGCGCCGCAAGGTGCGCTGCGGCCCGCTCGCGGGGATATGGGCCAGAGATGTCCCGGGTCACGAGGAACGCCCAGTCGCTGGACTGCAGCGCCAGCAGCTCGCGCACCGCGCGGGCATCGGCCTGACCGGCGACAGCCGCGGCGACGGTGCGCAGCTCCGCCGCGCGCGTCGCGAAGGCCAGCTCGGCGACCGGCGGCCCATCCCAGGTCCACAGCGTCCGTGGCGTGCCCCAGCTCGTGGTCGGCAGCTCGTCGGGCGCCGCGACGACGGCGATGTCGCGCAGCGCGTCATCGAGTCCCACGATCTCCAGACCGACCCGCGCGGCCGCATCGATCACTGCGGCCAGCCAGTCCAAGCCCTCGTACCAGTGGTGGCCGAGCAGCTCGGTGTCCAGCGCGCAGACCGACAGGCCACCGCCGGCGACCCGGTCGGCCACCCGCGTGACGAAGTCGTGCGCGTCGCGCGCCGCCTGCTCGCGCGCCCGGTCGCGGTCATAGACCGCGCCGTCGTTGGCCCACGGATGGTGGTGGTGGACGGTCTTGCGGTGCGAGTCGCGGTAGGCGCCACCGGCCGGGTAGCCGCCCTCGCTCCACACCAGCTCGATCGCCGTGCGATCGAGCGGGACCAGCAGCGGCCCGTCGCTGGTGACCAGCGGCGTCAGGGCGCCGGGCAGGACGTCGGTGAGGTCGACGCACGTCGCGTGCACGCCGGCCTCCTCCAGCAGCGGATGCAGCCATGGGGCGTGGGCGCACTCGGGCAGCCAGAAGCCCCCGCGCCACGGTGGCGCGCCCGCCGCCGTGCCGCGCGCCCGATGCGCGTCGATCCCGGCGCGCAGCTGCAGTCGCACGCCGGCGTCGGTGGCCAGCAGCGGCAGGACGGCGTGGGTCGCGCTGGAGGTCCACGCCGTGTGGCGCGCCAGGCCGCGGGCAAGGCCGCCGTCGCCGAGCGCTTCGAGGCGGTCGGCGGCGCGCGCGTAGTCGGCGCCGGCGCGCTCCACCTCGGCGGCCAGTGCCGGCTCGCCGCCCGCGCGGCAGCCCTCGGCGTCGAGCGCATGGGTGGTGACGCGCAGGTCGCGCAGGAAGCGCAGCAGACGCTCGTGGACGCCAGGCGCGGCGAGCTGGTCGGCGAGGACCGGGGTGACCGAGAGGGTGACTGGTGCCAGTCCACCCCGCGATTCCAACAGCTCCAACAACGGGACGTACACCGTCGCCGCCGCTTCGAAAAGCCACTCCTCGCCGAAGGGCCACGTCCCGAAGCCCTCGACGTAGGGCATGTGCGAGTGCAGGACGATCGCGAGGCGACCGCTGCCCGCGCCCCCACCGCTCATGGGCGGCAGACAGCCACGAAGTCCAGCGCGCGCTCCAGCGGCCGGTCGGCCGTGAGCGTGAAGTCCGCCACCGAGATCGCCGGCGTGAACCAGTTATAGAAGGGCTTGGTGATGCGCAGGCCCTTGTGGATGTCGTCCCAGCGCAGCTTCTTGATGGCGAGCTCGTGCACGGCCAGCTTGCGCGCGTGAAACAACCCGTACATCTCGACCGACGAGAAGTGCGCAGCGCAGAGCGCGTGGAACTCCTCAGGGCGGTACTCCTTGACGTGCCACGGATTGCCGGACTTCTCGGCGCCCTCCGGGGCAAGCGTCAGCACGTTGGGCGTCGACACGTACACCGCAGGCGCGCCGCTGTCGACCGTCAGCGCCTTGAAGCGCTCCAGGATCTCGTCCGGGTTCTGGACGTGCTCGATCGTCTGCAGGAAGACGACGGCGTCGGCCGGCTCGGCGAAGGTCTCAACCAGGTCGCGCGCGAAGCGGACGGTGGGCGACGAGTAGCGCAGCCGCGCGTGCTCGTGGGCCTCGGGGTTGGCGTCGACGCCGACGACTTCCGCCGCCTGCCCCGACAGCACGCTGCTGCCGTAGCCCTCGCCGCAAGCCATGTCGATGACCTTCAGGCCCGCGACGCGGTCGCGGATCCACTCATAGACGATCAGGTGGCGCTGGTACCAGTAGTTCTCCTCCGGCACGTCGGGCAGCGTGCGCTCGCCGGTCAGCGCCAGCGGCGGGACGCCGTCGGGCTGGTCGCGCTGGAGGTAGAGCTGGGGCGTGGTCTGGTCAGACATAGACGAGGCGGGCACGCTACAGGTGCCCGCCTCGCCACCGAGGACTCAGCCGCGCCGCAGCGCGATGCGGTGCACCATCGGCACGCGGTTGCGCGCCGGGCGCACCGCCGCCACGGCGTGCAGGATCTCGCCACTGGAGAGCAACTTCAGCACGCCCGGCGGCAGCGTGACCTTCACGCGCCGGCGGCCCTGAGCGGGAACGCTCAGCCGCGCCGTGCCGATGGTGACCATCCGCACGCGCTTGCGGGCAGCGACGCGGGCCATCTCGGCGCCAGCGTGCAGCTGCTCCCAGCGGACGGTCAGCTGGACCGTCGCCCAGCCGCAGGAGCCCTCAGCCTTGTGGCAGAGGACGTCACCCAGGTTGATGGACTTGCCGTCGGGACCGACGCCGCTGCGATCAAAGCCGCGGAACTCCAGCACCCGCTTGCGCGACGGCGTGGCGACCGTGCCGGCACCCGCGACCTCGGCGTCATCGTCCTGGTTGGAGCCAGACGGGGCCGTCCTGCTCGCCGGGGCGGTCACCCGCACGGTCCCTTGCGCGGTGCGCGTCTGTCTGCCGACGGTGGCGGTCAGCGTCACCGCGTAGGCGCCGGGCGCGGTGCCGGCCGGGACGGCGACCGTGACGGTCGCGTCCTGGAAGCCGGGCGCCGCGGGCGTCAACACGGCCGGCGACGGTGAGACCGGCGCGCCGGGCAGCGCGGTGCTCGCGCTCAGCGCGAAGGACGACCCGGCGTCACCGACGTAGCGCAGCGTGAACGGCACCTTGGCAGTCGTTCCGGGCGCGGCGCTCGCCTCGCCGCCGGTGCCGCGCAGGTCCTTCAGCGCCAACTCGCCACCGGTCGACATGCGCCCGCAGAGCGTGGTCGGCACGAGCGGCAAGCCATGGCTGTCGGTCTCCTGGCCGTCGAGCTCGATGCCGTAGAGCTGGTCATACGGGAAGCCGCGGTACTCCTGGCAGTCCACCGGGCGCGAGTCGAGCAATTGCAGGCCGAAGGTCTCGCTGCCGGTCGCGTCCAGCCCGTTGGGGTTGACGCCGTCATAGAGCGACTCCGGGAAGGCCATGCGCATCCCGCCGAGCACCGCGTGGGCAAAGCTCGCCGGGGCCGGCAGGCCGCCCTCGCCACGAGCGGGCGTGAAGTCGGCGGCCACCGACCAATCGCCGTCGCCCTCAGAAGCCGGGGGCGCGTCGCTCTCGGCGATGCGCTGCAGGCCGGCTGCCAGCTCCGACAGGCCCTCGCCAGGCTGTGCCGCCTGCCCGACGACGGGCGAGATGTAGCCGACCCACTGCTGGCCGGCGGGCGCCGGGCGCGTGTGCTGCAGGGTCTCGTCGAGGCTGGGCTTGCGCGTCAGCGTGACGGAGCCGGTGTCAAAGCCGGAGGGCAGCGTGGCCGCCGCGGTGGCCGGCGCCTTGGCGCCGTCAGGCACCAGGAAGGCGGCGAAGAACTGGACGCCGCCGTTGTCGGCAAAGCCCTGCGCAAAGCCGGCCTGCTGGGGCTCGGCGTCGCAGGCGCCGTCGCCGTTGTCGGGGATCGTGAGGCTGCGGCGCAACGCGTCGCCGCTGGTGGTGAACTCACCGGCGTCGTCGAGACAAAGCGTGGCGCCGACGTGCACGACGTCGCCGATGACGTCCTGCTGGGTGGCGCGCTCGTCCCGCACCGAGTAGCCGTTGAGGCCGGCGCAGCCCGTGAGGCCGGTAGCGGCCAGCGCGACGGCAAACGCCGCGCGGATCTTCCGTGACATCGAATCCCCTGCTGTCGTGCTGAGCGCCGCGGACGTCCATGCCGCAGCGGTTCCTGTCCCCCGGCCAACACGGTGCAGCACAGACCCGAATCTCTCCATCGTCCATTCGTCCGGTGGGTCTCAAGTCGCTCAAGGCGCACGACCTGGACATTCTCTGGACACCCCACCGCCGGCGGGCCGTCGCTAGCATGCCGCGGCCTATGAGCCCCGCCCCTGCCACCGCGGAGGAGATCCGCGACGTCAACACCCGCTACCACGACGGCGCCGCGGCCGACTACGACGCCAAGTGGGGCATCGACTTCGGCGAGATCGGCCGCACGCAGGTGCTGGGCAAGCTGCGCAAGGCGCTGGGCGGGGACCTGCGCTCGTTTGACCGCAGCCTGGAGCTCGGGGCCGGCACCGGCTACTTCTCGCTCAACCTGCTGCAGGCGGGCGTGATCACCGAGGCGACCTGCACCGACATCTCCCAAGGCATGGTTGACGCGCTGGAGCGCAACGCGACCGCACTCGGTCTGGACGTCGACGCGCGCATCGCCGACGCCGAGGCGCTGCCGTTTGAGGACGAGAGCTTCGACCTCGTGCTCGGCCACGCCGTCTTGCACCACTTGCCCGATCTCGAACAGGCGTGGCGCGAGATCCACCGTGTACTGGCCCCCGGCGGAGTCGCGGTCTTCGCCGGCGAGCCGTCGCACTACGGCGACCGCATCGCCAACGTGCCCAAGCGCGCGGCATCGCGCGTCGCGCCCGCGTGGCGGCGCGCCATGCGCGCCCGGCCGGCGTGGGAGGGCAACCTGGACGGCGGCGCCGTGAACCACCAGTTGGAGTCGATGGTCGACGTCCACGCCTTCACGCCCGATCAGCTCGCCGCCGGCCCGCACGCCGCGGCGTTCGGCGACGTCCGCGTGCGCGGCGAGGAGCTGCTGGCCAACTGGTTCGGCTGGGCCAACCGCGCGCTGGAGGCGACGGCCGACCCCGAGACGGTGCCGTGGGCCTGGAAGATGTATGCCTTCCGCGGCTACGTCGGCCTGCAGCACGTCGACCGCGTGCTGTTGGAGCCGCGCCTGCCGTCGGCGATCTTCTACAACTTGATGATCACGGCGCGGAAGTAGTCGAGGAGGAGGTGGCCTCGGCGTAGCGCTGCTTGGCGACCTCGCGCTCGTGGGCGTGGTCGACGATCGGTGCCGGGTAGTCGGTGCCGATCACGCAGCGCGCGGCGGCCTGTTGCTCATCGCTCATCGTCCATGGCTCGGTCAGCTTCGCGTCAGGTACGTCGGCCAGCTCGGGCACCCAGGTGCGGACGTAGCGGCCGTCAGGATCGAACTTGCGCTGCTGGAGCATCGGGTTGAACAGGCGCCGGAAGTACGGCGCTGGGTCGGCGCCGACCGATGCGATCCACTGCCAGTTGCCGTTGTTCTGCGCGGGCTCGCCGTCGAGCAGCAGGCGCGCGAAGTGGCGCTCGCCCTCGCGCCAGTCGATGTGCAGGTCCTTGGTCAAGAACGAGCCGACGACCATCCGCGCGCGGTTGTGCATCCACCCCGTCTGCGCGAGCTGGCGCATGCCGGCGTCAACCAGCGGATAGCCGGTCTCCCCCGCCTTCCACGCGGCCAGCGCCTCGGCATCGTCGGCCCAGCGCAGGCCGCGATAGCGCTCCTGGAGCTCCTGAGAGACGTTGTTAGGGTACATGAGCAACTGATGGGCAAAGAAGTCGCGCCAGGCGAGCTGGCGGATGAAGGCCGCCGCGCCGGCGCCGCCGTGGCGCTGTGCGCGCTCCTCGCACTCGCGCGCCGACAGGCAGCCCCAGCGCAGGTAGGGCGAGAGCACCGAGGTGCCGGGGTCCGAGAGCGCGTCGTGGCGGTCGGCGTAGCGGTCGAGGCCAGCGCGCAGCCAGTGCTCCAGCGCGGTCCGGGCGGCGGCCTCGCCGGGCGCGACGATCGGCTCGGGGACCTCGGAGTTGTCGATGCCCAACGCCGCGGCCGATGGCAGACGCCCCTTGCGCACCCCCGGTGGCAGCGGCGGGAGCGCGGCCGGCGCCCGGTGCACCGGCCGGCGCTCGGCCTCGGCGATCGCGCGCCAGAACGGTGTGAAGACGGTGTAGGGCTTGCCGCCTTGGGTCCGTGGGCGGCCGGGGTCGATGAGGTACCCGCCGCCGTGGGGCTCAGCCGCGATGCCCTCCTCGCGCAGCGCTGCGGTGACCGCGCCGTCGCGCCGCCGCGCATACGGTGCGACGTCACTGGTCCACAGCACCGACGTCGCGCCCGCCTCCCGCGCCACCGCGACGACCTCGTCCTGCGGCGCGCCATGGCGGACTACCAGCCCGGAGCCCAGCTCGCGCAGCGCGCCATCGAGCGCGCTCAGGCAGCCGAGCATGAAGCGCGCCCGCGCCGGGCTGGCATAGCGCCCGTGCAGGAGCTTGTCGTCGAGGACGTAGAGCGGGATGACGCGCTCGTGCCCGGTGCACGCGGCGATCAGCGCAGGGTGGTCGTGCAGCCGCAGGTCGCGGCGAAACCAGACGATGGCGGTGGTGTTCACTGATCGCTCATACGGCGCCCCGCAGCGCGCGGCTCAACCTACAATCAGGCTCATGGGCGAGCAACGGACGGACTTTCCGCTCTTCCCGCTGGGCATCGTGGCCGTGCCCCACGAGATCGTGCCGCTGCACATCTTCGAGGAGCGCTACCGGGCGATGATCGACGAGTGTCTGGACGACGGGCGCGAGTTCGGGATCGTCTGGGAGTCCGAGGACGGGCTGAAGGCCAACGGCTGCGCGATGGAGGTCACCGAGGTCCTGGAGCGCCACGAGGACGGCGGCCTGGACATCCTCACGCGCGGCACGCGGCCCTTCCGGATCCTCGAAGAGCACTTCGACCACGTCTATCCGGCGGGCGCGATTGAGTTCCTCGACGACCAGGACGAACCGACAGATGCGCCGACCGTCGAGGCCGCCCACGAGGCCTACGGCAGCCTTGTCGAGGAGGCCACCGACCAGATCCTCGAACCCGAGGTCCTGGAGCCGCTGACCGCCTACGAGATGGCCGCGACCGTCGACTTCGGGCCCGACGCCAAACAGGGGCTGCTCGACCTGCGCTCCGAGAACGCGCGCCTGGCCCTGCTCACCCGCCTCTTTCGCGCCGCGGTCAAGCGGCTGGACTTCATCGAACGCGCGCAGGCGCGGGCTCGGTCGAACGGGAAGGTTCGCTTCGGGTAGCGACCTCCTCCGCGTCCGGCCTACCCGGCAGACGGCCCGAGGCCGCCAGCCACGAGCCCGCGAGGATCAGCACGAGGCCGCCGATCGTGCCCAGCGTCAGGTCCTCGCCGAGCAGGACGACGCCGTAGACCACGGCGAACGCGGGCGCCACGTAGGCGACGACCGACGCGCGCGCCGGGCCGACCTCCGCGATCGAGGTGTAGAAGAACAGAAACGCCAGGCCCGTGCCGCCGGCGCCGAGCGCGATCATCGACAGGATCGCGTTGGCGCCGGGATCGTGGGTCGGCAGCGAGAAGGCGGCGACCGGCAGCCAGGCGACCGCGCTGATGACGAGGTTGGAGGCCGCGACGCCGACCGGCGGCACACCCGTGAAGCCGCGCTTGACGATCAGCACCGCGACCGCGTAGCACGCACCCGCACCGACGACCATCAGGCCGCCGAGCAGCGTCTCGGCATCCCCGCTGAGGTCGACGCCGAACAGCAGGACAACGCCGACCATCCCGAGCACGACGCCGAACAGGCCCCAGCCGTGCGAGCGCTCGGCCGGGTCGAACTTGACCGCCAGCAGCGCGACGAAGAGCGGCGCGGTCGCGACGAGAATCCCGGCCAGCGCCGAGGGCACGTGGTTCTCGCCAAAGGTGATCAGGCCAAACGGCACGATGACTTGCATCGAGGCCAGGGCCAGCGCCCAGCCACGCCGGGCGAGGATCATCGGCACCGCGCCGGAGCGGATCGCCAGCGGCGCCAGCACGGCCGCGCCGAGGATCGTCCGCGCGCAGATGATGAAGCCTTCGGACAGGCCGCCATCGAGCGCGACCTTGATGAACATGTAGGACGCGCCCCAGAGCGCGGCCGTAAACGAGAGCGAGAGCCAGGCGCGCGGGGTCACCGATCGAGTGTGCCACGTGCCCGCGGCACCGTGGATGATGATGTCTTGGCGGTGCCATCAGCGGCGCTGATGGAGCGCGGGGGGCGCGAAGGGGCTTACCGTGGCAGGCCGCAGGCGCCGCGCGCGACGTCGCGCGTGAGCTTCGCCAAGCGGTAGAACGTCTGCGGCTGGCGGGCCGACGTGTCGCTGAAGGCGACCACGCCCTTCTCGCTGCGGACGCGGTAACTCAGCGTCGTGATCGCACCCGGCGGCAAGTTGATGTGCTTGGACGCGAGGCCGACCTTGTGCTCGGGATGGTCGTCGTCCTTCGGGTCGCCGTCGAGCTCGCGACGGATCTCGCGCGCCGCGATCAGCTGCGCCGAGGTGATGTCCTTGCGATCGCCCCCGTTGCAGTAGGCGCCGCCGTCATCGCTGACGCGCAGCGAGAGGCGCGCGCCAGGGATCGAGCCGCTGCGCTCCACGACGAAGAGGTCGGCGGGCACCGAGCCGTTGCAGCCGGCCGCGGTGACGGTGGCGGCGACAATGAGCAGGGAGACCACGAGGCGGCGGGGCGACATGCAGCGGCCATCCTGTCGCAGCGGCGTCATGCCCGCGCCGACGCCCCACCGCGCCGCGGGTCGCCGGCGCCCGTCAGGCGGCCGCTGGCCCGGTCGCGCTCGACCGCCTGGGCACCGCCGAAGAAGAGGTTGCGAGCGCGAAACGGCGCCAGCGTCCGCCCACCGGCGTCCAGTCCCGTCAGGTCGATCCCTGGCTCGGCGTAGACCGTGTCGCCTTCGAGGTGCATCCGCGGCGCCTCGACGGCCGCGCGGGCGTCGAGGCCATGGTCGACGACGCCGACGATCGTCTGCAGGATCGCCGAGCGGATCCTGTTGGAGCCCGCGGAGCCGAGCACCAGCTCGACCTCGCCGTCGGGGCCCAGCACGACCGTGGGAGCCATCATCGACGGCATCCGCCGGCCCGGCGGCGCGGTGAAGAAGCCCAGCGGGCTGAGGTCCTCCTCCCCCATGATGTTGTTGAGGTGGATGCCCGTGCCGGGCACGATGAGGCCGGAGCCCTCGCCGTTGGTGCATGTCACCGCGCACGCGCCGCCGTCGCCGTCGAGCACCGAGACGTGCGTCGTCGATCCGAGCTGGGAGTCGAACTCCGGCGTCCGCGCCGCCTGCGCGCAGGCCATCGCATCCAGCAGCGACGCCGGCGTCACGTCGTGGCCGTCGAGCCGTGCCAGCGCGATCGCCAGCAGCGTCCCACCGGCCGACGGCGGCGGGTTGGTGACGACCGTGCGGCCACGGTAGACGACGTGCGCCGGCGCCCGCGCGATCGGTTCGTAGCCCGCGATGTCGGCCGCCGTCAGCGTCCCGCCATGGCGCGCGACGCACTCCACAGCGGCCGCCGCGAGATCGCCGCTGACAAATGGCGCGGCGCCCTCGGCGCCGAAGCGCAGGATCGTGTCGGCCAGCTCGGGTGAGCGGAAGCGCTCGCCGGTGCGCAGCGCACGGCCCTCTGGCGCGAAGAGCGCGGCGGCCTCCGGCGTAGAGAGCAGGATCCCCTCGAGGATCTCGAAGATGTAGGCCTGAGCCTCGTTGAGCGCCACGCCCTCGCGGGCGAGCGCCGCGGCGGGCGCGGCGAGATCGGCCAGCGGCAGCGAGCCCCAGCGGCGCGCAGCCTCCTGGAGACCCGCTGGTGTCCCCGGCACGCCGCACGAGGCCCCGCCGACGTGGAAGGTCTGCACCGCATCGCCGAACGAGACGTCGATCGGCAGCAGCGGCGCCCGCGCCCCGTCCGACGGTGCGGCGACGAAGAAGTCCAGCAGCGTTGGCTCCTGGTCGGGACCAGCGACTAGGAGGTATCCGCCCGCGCCCGGCCCGGTCAGCAGCGGCTCGGCCGTCCACGACGCCAGGCACGCCGCGATCGCCGCGTCGACCGCGTTGCCGCCCGCGCGCAGCACGACAGCGCCCGCCTCGGCAGACACCGGGTGCCCGGCAGCGACGATCCCCTCCATCGGTTCAGATCCTGACACCACGCGGCCGGCCACGAGCCCTCGCCGCCTAGCCGCCGGGCGCTGCGCGTGGCAGGACGAGCGTCGCGATCACCGCGCGATGGTCGGAGCGCGGCACGGTGTGGACGCTGACGTCCTCGACGCGCACGCGCGGGTCGACGAGCACGTGGTCGATCGTGATCTCCGGCGGGAAGTCGCGGCCCGCCGGCCAGGTCGTGTCGTAGCCCGCGCCGACGGCGTCGGCGGCGTCGACGTAGCCGCCGTCGCCCACCAGCCGGCGCAGCGCCTGGTGGTCGAGCGTCGCGTTGAAGTCGCCGGCGAGCAGGCGCAGGTGATCGCCGCCGGACGGCCGCGTCAGCTCACCGAGCATGTGGTTCCAGATGCCGCGCCCGTCCGGGTTGATCGGTGGCGGCGGGTGGATGACCTGGAGGTCGATCGGGAGAGCGGGTCCGACGGTGATCAGCCCACGCGGCTGGCCTTGGCGGCCCAGCGAGTTCTCCGCGGGCAGCGTCGTGATCGGCCGGCGCGCGAAGAGGCCGGAAGCACTCGCGCCGCCGTTGCCGAGCTCGAAGCGGCGGTAGGGCATGATGCGCCGCAGCCCTGCGCGGTCCAGGCGGGTGAGCTCCTCGGGCGGCAGCTCAGCCAGCGCGAGGATGTCGACCCGCTGACGGCGCACAAGGTCGACGACCGCCCGCGGGTCAGCCTGACCGACGTAGAGGTTGGCGGCCATCACCCGCACGGTCACGCCGTCGCCGACGGTCGGCTGCGGGCCGGCCAGCGCGCGTGGCAACAGGGCGTGGGCGAAGGCGAGGACGGTCAGCAGCGCAACCGCGGCGACCACCCAACGGCGCAGGACGAGCGCAAGCAGCAGCGGCAGTGGTGAGATCAGCCCCACGTAAGGCGTGAAGGTCATCGCCGGGATCGCCGGCCCCGCCTCCAGGCCGAACGTCCGGACGATCGCCCAGATCAGCCACGGCGCGAGGACGAGCGCCGCGACCACGGTGCGCAACCCCGGACGACCGAGGGCCCGCGATCGGCGCGGGCCCTCGAAGGACTGCAATGTGCTGTCAGCGTCTAGCGACGCGGCAGGAACTCCGGGACGTCAAGGTCAGAGACCACGCCGCCGCTACGGCTCGCCGTGATCCGCTCACGTTGGGGAGCGGCTGGCGTGCGACGCTCGATGCGCGGCTCACCGGCACTCTTGGGCTCCTCGATGCGCGGCTCCGGCCGGCGCTTGGGCGCGTTGCCGTAGCGCGTGGCTACGACCGTCACCCAGACCTGGTCCTCGAGCTTGTCGTCGACCATCGCGCCGAAGATGATGTTGGCGTCCGGGTGGGCGGCGGCCGCGACGGCCTTGGCCGCCTCGTTGACCTCCCACAGCGACAGGTCCTTGCCGCCGGTGATCGAGAGCAGGATCGAGCGTGCACCCTCCATGCTCGTCTCCAGCAGCGGCGAGGACACGGCCTGCTCGGCCGCCTCCAGCGCGCGCTTGTCGCCGACGCCCATGCCGATGCCCAGCAGCGCGGCGCCGGCCTCGGACATGATCGTCCGCACGTCGGCAAAGTCGAGGTTGATGATGCCCGGGAGCGTCACCAAATCCGACACGCCCTGCACGCCCTGGCGCAGCACGTCGTCGGCGACGCGGAAGGCGTCGACCATCGACGTGTGCTTGTCCAGCACGCTCAGCAGGCGGTTGTTGGGGACGACGATGAGGGTGTCGACCTCGGCGTGCAGCGCCTCGATGCCGACGTTGGCCTGCTGGGCGCGACGCGAGCCCTCAAAGCCGAACGGCTTGGTGACGATGCCAACGGTCAACGCGCCGATCTCCCGCGCGATGCGCGCGACGATCGGTGCGGCGCCGGTGCCCGTGCCGCCGCCGGAGCCGGCGGCGATGAACACCATGTCGCTGCCCTTCATGAGGGACTTGATGCGGTCGTACTCCTCCATCGCGGCCTGGCGGCCGAGATCGGGGTCCGAACCGGCGCCCAGCCCGCGCGTGACCTGCGGGCCGATGTGCAGCGTGATGTCGGCGGTCGACTGCTGCAGCGACTGCAGGTCGGTGTTGATGGCCAGGAACTCGACGCCCTGGACCTCAGCCTCAACCATGCGGTTGACCGCGTTAACGCCGGCGCCACCGACGCCGACGACGCGGATCACCGGCGAGCCGGCGACCTTGGCGCCCCACGGCGACTCGTCGTAGCTCGCAGAGCTGCGGGCGTAGGGATCGCCGGCCGGTGCCGGAGCCGCTGCGCGCGGTGCCGGAGCGGACTCGGAATCGGCCCGCCCACCCGGAGCGAGGATGTCGTCGGGCAGCTCGGAGTTGAACGCGTTGCGCAGACGCTCCTGGGCCGACGGGGCGCGCGGAGCTTCAACAGCCTCGGGCTCCGGATCGGCGCCCAGCGACGGATGCGGGTAGCCCGTCTCGCGCGGATGCGGGGGCGCGATCGCGGCCGGGCCCTCGTCGCGCAGCGGGTCGGGCTCGCGACGGCGCGCGGCGGCGGCCGGCGTGGCCGGCGGCACGATCGCCTCAGCCTGCGGCGCCGGTGCGGCAGGGGCAGGCGCAGCCGGAGCGGCGGGCGCCGCGGCCTGCGGCTCTTGCGGCGCGCTCGCCTGCGGCGTGCCTTCGGCGCCCTCAGGCGCGTCTTCGTCGGTGCGGCGGAAGAGCGCCGCCAACGGGCCCTCCCTCATGCTCGCGCGCTTACCGCTGGCCATTGGCGAGAACCTCCGTCGCGAGATCGCGATAGGACTGGGCGGCCATCCCGTCAGGATCGTACTTCAGGACCGACATGCCCCGGACGGGCGCTTCGGCAAAGCGGATCGTCTTCTTGATCCGCGATGCGAAGACTCGGTCGCCGAAGTTCTCCTCCAGGATCTGGATGGCCTCCTTGGCATGGACGGTGCGCGTGTCCATCAAGGTGGGCAGGATGCCCTCGATCTGGATGTCCGGGTTGAGGTTCTCCCGGATCATCTGCATCGTGTTCTGGAGCTGGATGAGCCCGCGCATGGAGAGATACTCGCACTGCACGGGGACGATCACTTTGTCGGCGGCCGTCAAGGCGTTGATCGTGAGCAGCCCGAGGCTCGGCGGCGTGTCGATGCAGACGAAGTCGTAGTCGTCCTCGATCAGCTTCAGCGCCTTGGCCAGCGAGCGCTCGCGGCCGATCTGCGCGGACATCGCGATCTCGGCGCCAGCAAGGTCGATCGACGAGCAGGCGACGTCGATCTCGCGCTTGCGGATCACGCTGCGGATCGGCACGTGGTGGACCAGGACGTCGTACATCGACGTCTCGACCGTGTCGGGGTCGATGCCTTGGGACATGGTCAGGTTGCCCTGAGGGTCCATGTCGATGCACAGGACGCGGTTGCCCTTCTCGGCGAACGCGACGGCAAGGTTCAGGGTCGTCGTCGTCTTGGCGACGCCGCCCTTCTGGTTGGCGAAGGCGATGACCTTCATGCTGCGATCTCCCAGTTCACGGAAGGCTCCGTCGTGGTCGGTTCGGGACCCATCGGGCCGGTATTCGCAGCGCTGGGCCCTATTCCTCCCGCTTGCCCGCGAGTTAGCATCGCCCGCGGATGGCCCACCCAAACATCACGCACGTCGATGACGTCGAGGTCGAAGAGGTCGACGTCGGAGAGCTGCGCGCCCGGTGGCGAGATCTGGGCAGCGCGGCCGGAACGTTTCGCGCCGGTGTGTCGCTGATCGAGATCGCGCCCGGTGCACGGTCCACGCCGGCCCACGCGCACGCCGACGAGGAGGAGCTGTTCTATGTCCTGGAGGGCGACGGGCGCTCCTGGCAGGACGGGCAGACGTTCGCGATCGAGCCCGGCGACTGCCTCCTGCACCGTGTCCACGAGGAGAGCCACACGCTGATCGCCGGCGACCGCGGCCTCTCCGTCCTGGCCTTCGGGCCGCGAGCGGCGACCAACATCACCTGGCTCGGGCACGCCCGCGTCATGCGCGTCGGCCCGCACTTCCTGCCCCACGACGTGCAGCCCTACGACGCAGAAACGGCGGCCGGACCGCTCCCGGTCCCCGATGCCGTCTCGCCGCAGCGGCCGCCGACGATCGCGGCGCTGGCCGATGTCCCGCCCTCAGAGCACCACCGCGGGCGAGTCCGCCAGAAGATCCGCTCCATCGGCCGGATGCTCGGAGCCGAGACGACGGGCATGCGCCACGTGCGGATCGCGCCCGAGGCGCACGGAACCCCGCACCACTGCCACGGCGCCGAGGAGGAGCTGTTCGTGGTGCTGGGCGGTTCCGGCGAGGTCCGGCTCGGTGAGGAGCGATTCGCGGTCAGGCGCGGGTCGGTGGTCGCACGGCCGCCAGGCACCGGTGTGGCGCACTCGTTCATCGCGGGGCCTGAAGGGCTGGAGCTGCTGGGCTGGGGAACGAGCGAGCCCAACGACATCGCGTTCTATCCCGACTCCGGGAAGGTCTACCTGTGCGGCGTGGGCGTCATCGGGCGCCTGGAGCCGTGTGACTACTGGGACGGCGAGGAGTAGGCGCGCAG
>CAWHID010000024.1:0-92397 GCA_963829185.1 uncultured Conexibacteraceae bacterium | reverse complement strand
AAGACTTCCTTGAGCGCCCGCGCTTCACCGACCCCGAGATCCTGCGGACCAACCTCGCTTCGGTGATCCTGCAGATGGCCGCGCTGGATCTCGGCGCGGTGAGCGACTTCCCGTTCCTCGATCCGCCCGACGCACGGCAGGTCCGCGACGGCGTCAACCTGCTGCACGAGCTCGGCGCGATCGATCCGGCCCAACCGGTCGGCAAGCGGCTGACGCCGGTGGGGCGCAAGCTTGCGCGGCTGCCGGTCGACCCGCGGATGGCGCGGATGATCCTTGAGGCCGACCGTCTGCGCTGTGTGGAGGAGGTCATCGTGATCGCGGCGGGCCTGTCGATCCAGGACCCACGCGAACGTCCAGCCGATCACCAGGCCCAGGCCGATCAGCTCCACGCGCGCTTCAAGGACGAGCACTCGGACTTCACGGCCTATCTCAACCTATGGTCCTACGTGCGCGAGCAGCAGCGCGAGCTGTCGGGCAGCCAGTTCCGCAAGCGGCTCAAGGCCGAGTACCTTCACTTCCTGCGCGTACGCGAGTGGCAAGACCTCGTCGGCCAGCTCCGCCAGGCGGCCAAGGAAGTCGGCGTCAAGCGCAACCAGGAGCCGGGCGAGGTTCAACACATCCACCTTGCGTTGCTCGCCGGCTTGTTGTCGCACATCGGCATGCGCGATGTCGCCAAGCGAGATTACCTCGGCGCGCGCGGCGCGCGCTTTTCGATCTTCCCCGGCTCCACCCTGGCGCGCAAGCAGCCGAGCTGGGTGATGGTCGCCGAGCTCGTGGAGACCGCGCGGCTCTTCGGACGCACGGCAGCAAGGATCGAGCCCGCCTGGATCGAGCCGCTGGCCGCCCACCTGGTCAAGCGCGCTTACTCCGAGCCGCGCTGGGAGCGGCGCCGCGGCGAGGTCGTGGCGACCGAGCGGGTCACGTTGTACGGGTTGCCGATCGTCGGCGCGCGCAAGGTCTCCTACGCGAAGATCGACCCGGAGCTGTCGCGCGACCTCTTCCTGCGCCGCGCGCTGGTCGAGCGTGATTGGGACACGCGCCATCACTTCTTCGCTGACAACGCGCGGGTGCTGGAGGAGGTCGACGCGCTGGAGCAGCGCGAGCGCCGTCGCGACGTGCTGGTCGACGACCACGCGCTCTATGACTTCTTCGACGCGCGTGTGCCGGCCGAGATCGTCAGCGCCACCCACTTCGACCGCTGGTGGAAGGAGGCGCGCCGCGACGACCCGTCGCGGTTGACCTACACCTTGGAGCTGCTTGTGCGGCCCGAGGCGCGCGACGCGCTGAGCGGCGTGGGACGCCCGAGCGCCTGGCGCCAGGGCGAGCTGGTGCTCCCGTTGACCTATGCCTTCGAGCCGGGCAGCGTGCACGATGGCGTCACCGTGCACGTCCCGCTGGCCGTGCTGCCGCAGCTGCGCGCCACGGGCTTCGACTGGCTCGTCCCCGCGTTTCGCGAGGAGCTGGTTACCGCGCTGCTGCGCGGTCTGCCCAAGGAGCTGCGCCGCCCGCTGGTCCCGGTGCCCGAGACGGCGGCGCTGGCCGTAGCGCGGATGAAGCCGCGCTCCGGCCCGTTGGTCGACGTGCTTGCCCGCGAGGTCTCCAGCATCAAGGGCGCGCTCATCCCGGCCGCCGCGTTCGACCCGGACGCACTCCCGACGCATCTGAAGATGACGTTCGCCGTCGAGGACGAGTCCGGCGCGCTGCTGGCCTCCGGCACCGATCTCGCCGCCGTGCGGGAGCAGGTTCGCCCGCGGTTGCGCGCCGCCCTGTCGGCGGCGACCGCCGAGCACGAGCGCGCGGGCCTGACGTCGTGGTCGATCGACGTCCTGCCGCGCGAGATCGCGCTGCGCGCCGCCGGCGAGGCCGGCCGCGCCTTCCCGGCGCTCGTTGACCGGGGGGACCACGTCGACGTCAAGATGATGGAGTCGCGTGCGGCCCAGGAGGCGGCGATGCGCGGCGGCACGCGGCGCCTGCTGCTGCTGACGATCCCCTCCCCCACGCGCCATGTGACCGGCCAGCTCGGCAACAGCGCGCAGCTGCTGCTCGCCGCGGCGCCGCACGGAAGCCTGGCGGCGGTCATCGAGGACGCGACCGCCGCGGCAGCGGACGTGCTGATCGACGAGGCCGGCGGCCCGGCGTGGGACGCTGATGGGTTCGCGCGGCTGCGCGATCACGTCGCCGGCTCGCTGGCCGCCCGCACGGTCGCGGTCATGCGCGACGTCGTAGCGATCCTGCAGGCGCGCGCCGACCTGCACCGGCGCATGGAGTCGCTGGTCGCGCCGCCGCTGCGTGACGCCCGTCAGGACGTCGCCGAGCAGCTCGGCCACTTGGTCTTTGCCGGGTTCATCACCGCGACCGGCGCCGCGCGCCTGCCCGACATCGTCCGCTACCTCCAGGCTGCTGACCGTCGCCTGGAGCGGCTGCCCGACGCCGTCGCCGTCGATCGCGACCGGATGAGCGCCGTGCGCGTGCTGGAGGCTGAGCAGCGCGAGCGCGTCAAGACCTACGTGTCGCTCGGGCGGCCGGTGCCCGCGCCGGTGATCGAGGCCGGATGGCTGACCCAGGAGCTGCGCGTCAGCCACTTCGCCCAAGCCCTCGGCGTGCGCGGGCCGGTCAGCGCCAAGCGCATCCGCAAGCTGCTGGACGAGGCGCGTGCACCATGACCTCGGAGGTCGTCGACATCGGCCACGACTTCGCGACCTTGGCCGGCGAGGGCCGCCTGCGTCGCGTCGTCGGATTCCTGGAGACGCCCGCGGCGGTTTAGGGGCCGTCCCACGGTCGCAGCCGTGGGATCCAGCCGGGGACGGCCTGCCGGTAGGCGTCATAGGAGGCGCCGAACCGACGGGCCAGCCGAGGCTCCTCGACGGCGTGGACGAGCGTCGCCATCGCGGTGAGGTAGGCGGCCGCGCCGAGCAGCAGGACGGGCTGGGCGAAGAGCAGCGCCTCGCCGACGATGACCGTCGCGGTCGCCACGTACATCGGATGGCGCAGGTGGCGAAACGCGCCGCCGACCAGGAGGCGCGTGGTCGGCGCGGCCGGCGACGGCGTGCCGGCGCCGTCGCGCACGAAGCGCGCGAAGACGTCGGCGAGGGTCGCGATCCCGGCCACCATCAGCAGCGCGCCGAGGAACCGCAGCGCGGCCGGCCAGCCGTCGATCTCGCTGCCCGCGACCTGCACGAGCAGCCACGGGCCGACGCCCGCCTCGAGCCCGGGTCCGGCAAGAAAGAACACGATGCTTCCGGCGGCAGCCCGGGCGAGACGCACCCGGTGCATCCTGCCGGATGGGTGGGTGGGCCGTCTTCTCTACGCTGCTCGGGATGAAGCAGCTCCTGCGCCCGCTGTTTGACCGCATCGTGATCAAGGAGCTTGAGCCCGAGCGCTTCCGGCGCTCCGGGCTGCTCGTGCCCGCCGGCTCCAACGAGCCACCGCCCCAGCACGGCATCGTGCTCGCCGTCGGCCAGGGCCTGGACTGGTGGGAGCACGTCGGCGTCCGGATGCCGGTGGCCCCTGGCGACCACGTCGTCTTCCCCGCCTCGGCCGGCGCGTGGATCGAGGTCGACGAGGAGCGCCTGCTGGTCTGCCGCGTCGGCGAGATCCTCGGCGTGCTCGAAGAGGTCCGGGAGCCGAAGCGGACCCGCGTTGACGCCGACGCAGACGCCGACGCAGACGAGCCGTCGAGGGACGACTGAACCGGCATATAGCCGGCTCAGTCGTCCCTCGACGCCGCTGGAGAGGTCATCGGTGGCCTAGGGCCGAGCGCCGACGTAGGCGACCGCGCGTGAGCCCAGGGCGCACGCTGCGCTGAGGGCCGCCGGCGGCTCGGCGCCCGCCCGTCGCGCGGCCAGCCAGCCGGCGGCGAACGCGTCGCCCGCGCCGGTGGTGTCGACGACAGCCTTGACCTCCGGCGCCGCCACGCGCGCAACGGCGTGACCGTCGGTCCACAACGCCCCTGCGGCGCCCAGCGTGATGACCACCTCGCCGACGCCCGCGCGCACGACCAGCGCCCGCGCCGCCGCCTCCGGTCCGTCCTCCCCGGTCAGCGCTTGCGCCTCGTCGAGGTTCGGCAGCAGCAGATCCACACCCACGAACCACCTCAGGACGCGCTCGACGCCACAGGCCGCAAGCGGCGCCGCCGAGGCGGGGTCGATCGAGATCGTCATCCCCGCCTCGCGTGCGTGATCCAGCGCCGCGAGGCCGGCCGCGCGCGGGCCGTCGTGCAGCAGCACGTAGCCCGACAGGTGCAGATGGCCACCCGGGCCGAACAGCGCGGCGGCGACGTCCTCGGGCGCGAGCGCGAGGTTCGCCCCGCGGTCAGGCAGCATCGTGCGCTCGCCGTCGGGGCCGATCACCACGACGCACGTTCCGGTGGCGCGCTCGCCATCCACAGCGACATGGACAACAACTCCGGCCTCCTGCAGCTCGGCCACCGCGCCGCGTCCGGCGAGGTCGGCGCCCACCCGTGCCACCAGAGCGACCGGCACGCCCTCAGACGCCAGCCACGCCGCCACGTTGGCCGCCGCGCCACCACCTGTCCAGCGCACGCGCGCGTCGGTGTCCGATGCATGGGCCAGCGGCCCGGCGGCCGCCGCGACGACGTCGACCATCACATCGCCCACGACGACGATCGGCGCCGGCGACCTCATCGGTGGCGAGCCGCGGTCGCGCTGGCGATCTCCCCCGCCAGACGCGCGTTGGCGAGCACCAGCGCGATGTTGGCTCGTAGTGACTCGCCGCCCGTGCCCTCGTGAAAGCGCGCGAGCAGGAACGGCGTGACGTCACGGCCGGTCACGCCCTCGGCCGCCGCCGCGGCCAGCGCTTCGCGCAGGACGCGCTCGTGCAGCTCGGGATCAAGTTGTTGGTCTTCGGGTAGCGGGTTGGCGATCACCAGCGCCGAGCCGTCCAGCCCCAGCTGCTTGCGCGCCGCAAGCACCGCCGCGATCTCCTGCGGCGTCTCCAGCCGCCAGGGCAGCGGATGGCCGCTGTCGGCCAAGTAGAAGGCGGGGAACGTGTCGGTGCGGTAGCCGGCGACGCCGATCCCCAGCGTCTCCAGGCGTTCGAGCGTCGCGGGGATGTCGAGGATCGACTTCACGCCGGCGCAGACCACGCAGATCCGGGTCCGCGAGAGCGCGACGAGATCGGCTGACTCGTCCCACGTGTGAGCCGCCTCACGATGCACCCCGCCGAGCCCGCCGGTGGCAAACAGCCCGATGCCCACCTGTGCCGCCACGTGCGCGGTGGCCGCTACGGTCGTCGCGCCGGTCGCCCCGCGCGCCGCGGCGATCGGCAGGTCACGCGCGCTGCACTTGACGACGTCGTCACGCGTGGCGATCGCCGCCAGCGCCGCGTCGTCGAGCCCGACACGCACCATGCCGTCGACCAGCGCGATCGTCGCCGGCACCGCGCCACCTGCGCGGACCGCCGCCTCGATCTGACGCGCGATCTCGGCGTTCTGCGGGCGCGGCAGCCCATGGGAGACGATCGTGGACTCCAAGGCGACGACGGCTTGGCCAGCGCTCAGCGCCTCGACGACCTCGGGGGCGATGGTGATCATCGTCTCTCACGCTAGCGACGCGACGGTTGGGCGCGCCCACGTGCGGGCAGCCGTCGACCATGGAGCCGTTCGCCGATCGCGCCGACGCGGGCCGCCGGCTGGCGCCGCTGGTCGCCGCGGCGCTGCACCCCAGCAGCACGGCACCACTGGTCCTCGCGCTCCCGCGCGGAGGCGTGCCCGTCGGCGCGGAGGTCGCCGCCGCGCTGGCCGCGCCGCTCGACGTTCTGCTGGTCCGCAAGCTCGGCGTCCCCGAGCAGCCGGAGCTGGCGTTCGGCGCCATCGCCTCGGGTGGCGCACGCGTCCTCAATGAGGAGATCATCTTCGCGGCAGGGCTGGACAGCGCCACGATCGCGCACGTCGCCGAGGTCGAGGAGCGCGAGTTGCGGCGCCGGGAGCTGCGCTATCGCGGCGAGCGCGCGGCCCCCGCCGTCGCCGGTCGCACTCTCGTGGTCGTCGACGACGGGCTGGCCACCGGCGCGACGATGCGCGTCGCCGTCCTGGCGCTGCGCGAGGGTGGCGCCGCGCGCGTCATCGCCGCTGCCCCGGTCGGATCCGAGGAGGCCTGCGAGCTGCTCGACGCCGACGCCGACGCCGTCGTCTGCCCGCTCGTCCCCCATCGCTTCAAGGCCGTCGGCGCCTGGTATAGGCAGTTCAGGCCCGTGCCGGATGACGACGTCGGCGCGCTCCTGCGCCATGCCTGGGACCGAACCGTCATCTGACCAGGCGATTTCAGGTCCACGCGGCGTGGCCGACCAACGAGGAGGACATGGCCCGCATTCTCGTAGTAGACGACGCAGCCTTCATGCGCCGGATGGTCTCCGACGTGCTCACGAGCGGCGGACATGAGGTCGTGGGCGAAGCCGCCGACGGCAACGAGGCCGTGGAGCGCTACAAGGAGCTCCGCCCCGACGTGATGACGCTCGATATCACGATGCCCGAGAAGGACGGCCTGACCGCCTTGCGCGAGCTGATCGCGATCGACCCGGGCGCCACCGTCGTCATGTGCTCCGCGCTGGGGCAGGAGTCCAAGGTGCTGGAGGCCGTCAAGGCCGGCGCCAAGGACTTCATCGCCAAGCCGTTTGAGGCCCAGCGGGTCTTGACAGCGATCGAGAAGGTCACCGCTTAGGCGTCACGCCCAGCTGGCGAACCGCACCAGCTGGCGCTCGACCCCAGCGCCGCGCCCGGCCAGGACGCACGTGTGGCCGTCGCGCTGCCACGTGACGATCGTCGCGCCATCGCGGCGCAGGATCGACAGGTCCACCCCGCCGGCGCGCACGTGGCGCGCGCCGCTGGGCGGATCCAGCGGCTTGCCGTCGACGATCGTGTAGCCGACGTCGCCGCGCGGACCGCGGTAGATGACGGTCGTCGCGTCGCGCCCCGAGATGCGATCGCGCCGGGCGCCCATGGTCGTCCATTTCGGCCACGCGTAGGTGTAGTTGGGGAACGCGATGCCGCCGATCCGCGCGCGCACCAGGTGCATGTCGGCGGGGTCAACCGCGGGCGCCGGCGCGGTGGGCGGCGCGAGCGCCAGCGCCACCGCGTCGTTGACCGACGGTGCGTTCGATCCACCACCGATCCCGACGAGGACGAGCACCACGGCGGCGAGCGCCGCCAGCCCGAGCCCCCCGAGGGCTGGCAGCGTCAAGCGTCGCCGCCGATTGGCGGTCCGACGGTGGCCGTTGTCGGTCAAGCGCGTCCGCAGGCTCGCAGGCGCCTCGACCTCCAGCGCGAGCTGCTGGATCCGGGCGCCGATCGCGGCGCTCTCGGCCTCGTCGGGCAGCGGATCTTGCGGTGGGGTGCGGTGGGCGGTCATCGATGTGGGGTGGTGTCGCGGGCAGGTTCGCCGAGCGTCGCCGACAGCGTCTTGGCCAGGCGCGCACGACCGCGATGCAGACGGGTGGTGATCGTCGCCTCCTTGGTGCGCAACGCACGTGCGGCCTCACGGTAGGTCAGGCCGACGATGTCGATCGCGACGACGGCGTCGCGCTGGTCGTCAGGCAGATCGGCGATCGCGCTTAGCAGCTCGCTGACCTCCAGCGCCGCCTCGGGATGTCGAGGGTCAGAGGGCCGCGGCAGGCCGTCGCGTTCGTCGTCGAGCTCCAGTGGCGCGAGGCGCCGGCTCTGGGTGCGCAAGCGGTTGAGGAAGGTGTTGCGGAGCACGCGCAGCAGGTAGCTGAGATCATCGTCGTGACGCAAGAACCGAGGGCGCGCGAGGATGCGCGCGTAGGTCTCCTGCACGAGGTCTTCGGCGTCGTGGCGGTTGCCGCAGAGCGCCAGGGCAGCGCGATACAGCCGGTCGACGTGATCGCCGAGCCGCTGGGGGTCGAGCGGGCGCTGACCCTCGTCGGGCACGCCCCCGACCGTAGCCGCGATCGCGCCCTGCGTCGAGGCGGTGGTCACTGAACTGTGAGCGTTCCTTCCATGCCCGCGGCGCGATGGCTCCCTACGGGGCAGAAGAACGTGTACTTGCCGGGCTTGAGCTTCGCCGTCACCGCTGAGTCGCTCCCGGGCTGGGCGATCTTGCCCGCAGCGGCGACCCCGGGGCCTTCGATCGAGACCGCGTGCGGCTGGCTGTCGGCGCTCGGGTTGTCCATGGTGATCGTCACGGTGCCGGCGTTGGCCTTCAACGTCTTGGGGTCGAAAGCGAGCCCGTTGCCCTCGACGGCCTTGATCGCCAGCCGCCCGCCGGAGGAGGCCGCGGGTGCCGCGGCGGTGGTGGCCGTGGTCTTGGTCTCGGTCTTGGTGGGCGTCTCGTTGCCGTAGCCGCCGCCACCGCCGCCGCCGGAGGACGACGAGTCGTCGCTGCCGCAGCCGGCGATCAGGACTCCGGCCGCGGCGAGCGCTGCGAGGGAGGTCAGAAGGCGGGTCATATCCGCAGAGACTCCGCGCCGCCTGGAACCTTCCCGGGCGCGAGATGCGCACAATCACTTCGCTTTCGTGGCCATCGCGAAGTAGCTTGCGCACTATGGAGAACATGGTGCGCATCGGCGCGGCAGCGTCTGCCCTCGGCCTGAGCGTCGACACGCTTCGTCGCTGGGAGCGTGACGGGCGCATCACCTTTGAGCGCCACGGCGGCCAGCGCTACCTGAGCGCCGATGCGCTGGCGAGCATGCTGCGTGAGCGCACGACACGTGAGCGCACCAGCGCCCGCAACCGCCTCTCGGGCGTCGTCGTCGCCGTTCAGCGCGACGGCGTCATGGCCCAGGTCGACATGGCCTGCGGCCCGTTTCGAATCGTCTCGCTGATGTCGCGCGAGGCCGTCGACGATCTCGATCTGCGCCCGGGCATGTCTGCCACGGCCGTCGTAAAGTCCACAAACGTGATCGTAGAGCGGTAGGTTTCCTGGTAGAGTTTCCGGGAGACCGACGACGCAGGAGCGACGACCATGCCAGTGCTCGACCCGATAGCCGTCAGCGACGAGGCGACCCGCCTGGACGTGACCGAGATCGCGACCTACCTCCAGCTCCAACTCGGTCAGAAGCTCACGGCGTACCTGTCCGGCGTCACCGATCCCAAGATGGTGGGCCGCTGGGCCGCTGGCAAGGCCCGTCCTCGCGATGAGCGCGAGATGCGCCTACGCGACGCCTTCAAGGCCACCAAGATGCTCGTCGAAGCCTTCGGCCCCGCAACCGCCAAGGCGTGGTGGGTCGGGTCCAACACCCGCCTCGACGACCGCGCGCCCGCGGCGGTCGTCCGCCACGCAGCCGATCCCGAGGCGCTGCGCTACGTCGTGCCAGCCGCCCGTGCGTTCGCCGGGGGCCCGGCCTGAGCGCCGCGGTCTGGCGCGTCGGCCATCGCGACGCGCCGCTGGACCTCATCCCGCTCGAGCACTGCGGTTGGCAGAACCGCTGGGACGACCCGCGCCGCGCCTACCGCACCCTCTACGCGGCACGTGACGCAATCACCTGCGCGAGATCCTCGCCGACCTGCGACCCGACACCACCATGTTGGCCGAACTCAACGACCTCTTCGGTCCAGACGCCGCGCTGGCCGCCGTCGCCGGCACCGTGCCTGCCGAGTTCTGCCGTGCGCGCGTGCTGGCACCGGCCGAGTTGGTCCTCGATGAGTACGGGCTGCGACTGACCGACTAGAGCTGGCTGTGATTGGGCGGCAGCACGTCCGCCAGCTCATAGGCGGCGATGTGATGGTACTTCCAGTCCAGCGGATCGTGGACGCTGTGGGTGCGGGCGTTGCGCCAGTGGCGGTCGAGGTCGTACTTGGATGCCGTCGAAGAGGTCCCGCAGAGCTGGAAGAGCTCGCTGGAGACCTCGACCGCGACCTCTGACGCAAACGCCTTGGCCCCAGCGACCGCCAGCGAGCCGCGCGCGGCCGCGTCGGCGTCGGCCGGCTCCAGCCCGATCTCGTCGAGCACCGTCGCGGCGTCGGCCAGCAGCGCCTCGGCCGCCCGCACACGTGTCGCCGCGCGCCCGTAACGGTGAAGGACATGGGGATCGTCGGCGGCGACGGCCGCCCCGGCGCGCACCGCCTCGGTCGACGGCCGCGCCTTCTCACGCAGGTAGGCGCGCGTGTCGCGCAACGCGCCGCCGGCGATGCCGGTCTCGATCGCCGCATGGATGAGCTGCGCACGCGCACCGAGCTGCTGGGGCACTTCGAAGGCGTGCGCGAAGTCGAGGGCCAGGGCTGGATCGACGGCGACCGACTCGAATCGTACGGTCCCGCTGATCGTCGCCCGCTGGCCCAGCACATCCCAGTCACGGTCGACCGTGACACCCGGCGCGTCACGCGCCACGAACGCCGCGACCAGGCGGCCGTCGTCGTCCAGCGCGCTCACGGCGATCCAACGCGCCGTCAGCGCGCCGGTGCAGTAGTACTTGGTGCCGTCAAGGACGCCGCCGGCAATCCGCACCTTCAGATCCTGCGCGTGCTGACCGCCGCGCTCGGCGAGCGCGTTGCCGATCCGCGCGCCGGTGAGGACGTCGCCGAAGAGCCGCTCGCGCTGCTGCACGGTCCCCCACACGGCCAGCACGTCGACGAACACGTAGTGCGCTTGGGGCACCTGCGCGATCGCGGGGTCGACCGCGGCGAGGATCCGCGTCACCTCGGCCAGCGTTGTCACCCCGAGCTGCGCCCCGCCATGCGCGCGGGGCACGGTGATGCCGAGCAGCCCGCTGGCGTCGAGCGTCGCGAGCACCTCGTGGGGCACGACCTCCGACCCGGCGCGGTCACGTGCGACGACGTCTTGCGCCAGCGCATCGGCCACCGCGCCAGCGGCCGCCACCGCCTCCTCGTGCGTGCTGAGGACCGGGACCGAGATCGCAGGAAGGCTCACGCCGCCCAGCATCTCATTGCCGCAGTGTTCGGGTCTAGCGCTGTCAACCTATGAGTTGGCAAACCGTAGGAGAGCGGCTTGGGCAGACCGCAGGCGGGCGGGCGGCAGCATGGAGCTACCACCCGACCCGCCGTAGGTTAGTTGTACGCGACGGTCCCGCCTCCCAACATCTGGGCGACGTTCGGGCCCGGGCCGCCCCAGCCTCGTCGGCTGCTTCCGTTGTAGGGATGGCTTACCACGGGGCTCAAGCCGGTGTTGCAGAAGGTGGTACCTGCCCACGTACCGTTGGCATTGAGCGCGTTGCCGCACATAGGCCAGCCATCACCGCTGTACACGCCGATCGCATTGATTGGCAAGAAGCCCGTCCAGAGGCCACCAGCCCAAATCACGCATCCCGCGAAGCCAGGGCTGGTGCAGAAGTACACGAAGCCGCTGGACGCGTGTGCGACGTGCTCCGGCAGTCTCGATGGTCGTGAGGCCCCCATCTTGATGACCCGAGACGGCCCGGCAGCTCGATGGAGGGTCAGTGACCTCACCGGATAGCCAGACTCCACCGCGTACAGGCCACTCGGGTTGATCACAACGCCGGAACTATCCCCCGACTGCAACCTTGCGGTCGCTGACGTGATGTCGTCGGAGACCAAGCCGATTTGGGTCGCTGGCCCATCCGTGGCCGACGTTCCGGCCTCGCCGGACCCCGGCTGCTTCGGATCGATGAGCAGGACCCGTAGTGCCCCGGCTTTCGCCTGCGTGTTATCGGCACAAGCCGAGATGTTCTCCTTCGTCTCGAATACGACACACAAGCCGGAGTCGCCCGGAAGCACTGACCACGACCCACCGCCAGGAGCTGGGACGCGATGGATATTCCTAGCGTCCACACCGAACTTGCGTCCCGTCGTTGAGTCGATGAAGCGGGAGACGGCGGCCGGCACCGATGTCGCCGGTGCACCCCGCAGGGCAGCGAACGCCGATCGCTGGGCTGTCGTGGGCGTCGAGGCCGATGCGATACCGACCGAGTTCAGGAGCAACGCGGGCGCCAGAACAGCGAATACCGCGAGGCCCTTGTTGAACGTACGCACTAGGTGCGCTCCAATCTGCGAGCCTCAGTTGGCTCGCGTTGAGGTATGAAGTGGAGAGCACAGCACACAGCGAAATCGCGCGCATCGCATTGGAGAATTTGACACGCTTCTGCACTGGTATATGGCCGTTGTCAGGTAGTCTTACTGCTAAAATTTGCTCCGCCTCGTTATTCTGGTGACTGCTTAACCACAGCCGGAAGGGCAATGCGCTGAAGCCCTCCAGCACGGACGATCAGGCCCATGCGCGGCCAGCGGTGGCGCGCTGCAACCGTGCCACCTGGTCTACCGTCTCGTGTCTGCTGCGAGAACCCGGCGGAGAGCCTGCCCTCGGGGGTGGGCAGGCTCTCCGGTGTGGTCCTCTCCCGTCCGTCTGGCCGAGCGGCGCCCCACGCGCCTATGTGGCGGCCAGATTCAGGAGAGAGCTGCTGCGAGGTGGAATCGTGTCGGTCCAGACACGATCTCGTATCTCACGGCAAATTGGAGCAGAAGTCGTAACTGGTGTCAACCATCTTAACCGGTGTTCGCTGGTTCAGCGCGGAGTTGCGGGAAGCTCGTCGCGCTGCCGGGGTAGGTGCCCTGGACTTTGCAGTCCGGGGCGGCAACGGTGTTGGGGTCCGCTGAGCGGAAAACATACGGCTGGATCAGGTCCGCGACGGACGCCGGCTCGGCCGTGGTCGGGATCGCGACGTTGCCCACGGGACACGGGCCCGTGCCGAAGATCGAGCCGCCCTGCTTGATTGCCTCGAGCAGCCCACCCGGCGCCCCATACGGATTCAGCCTCGAGGTTCCAAGTGGACGCGGATAGTAGGACAGCGACTCCGGGCCCAGGATCTGGGCCAAACGCACGTAGCGGACACTGCTATCGGTGCCCAGCAGTGCACCGGCGTCTGGGTTCGTCTCGGCACCGATGTCGAAGGCCTCCGAAGCACCGACCGTGTTGGCTAGGAAGCCGGTGAGCTCGCCCTTGCTCTTGGCGATGTGGTCGACCATCGGGTTGATGTTGCGCAGGAACGGCTCGAACGCCTCGAGCACCGGCGGGAAGTCCCCGAGGATCCGATTGAAGGCCGGCAGGCCCTTCTCGGAGGCGTCGACGACCTGCTCGAGCTGGCCGAAGAAGCCGTCGAACTGCGGCGCGAGCTTGTCGAGTGCGGCGAACGCCGGGCCCATCGCCGTCGCCGCGGGCTGCAGCTGGCGCACGACCGGCCGCGCGTGGTCGCCGAAGTCGGTTAGCTTGGGCAGCATCACGCTGCTCTCGCGCTCGAAGCGCGGCAGCCGCTGGAAGATCTTGGCGACGTCGTCGTTGCGGTCGGCCGTGATGGCGAAGAGGCGCTGGGAGTCGGTGATCAGCCCACGCAGCTGCCCTTCGCGCTCGCTGAGCGCGTCGAAGACCTCACCCGTCGTGGAGATCGCCTTGGTCGTCGCCGCCTGCTGGGCATCGAGCGTCTCGAACAGCCGCTGGAACTTGTCGGTGAACTCCGGCAGCTCGCCGAAGAACGCGTTGATGTCGGTCCCACGACCCTCGACCGCGGCCGCCTGCGCCTGCATCCAGGTCCGGAACGCCTCGCGCGTCTTGGGGTCGAAGGTCGCCAGGATCTCGTCGAGCTCGACGGTCGGCGCCACGTGGCCGGCGTTCAGCGTGCCACCATCCGGGACCTGCGGGCCCTTGCGGTTGCCGGGCGTCAGCTCGACGTAGGTCTCCCCCAGCAGCGACTTCACACGCAGGATCGCCTTGGTGTTCTGCGGGATCGGCGCGAACTGGTGGTTGAGCCGCAGCGTGGTCAGCGTCCGGTTGCCGTGCGGTTCGAGCTTGACGACCTTGCCGACGCTGACCCCGGAGATGCGGACGTCGGACTGGTCGGCCAGCTGCGTCGCCTCGGGGAAGGCGATGTGGAGCTCGTAGCTCTTGGGCCGCAACGGCGAAGAGCCGCCGAACGCCATCCAGAGGTAGAGGCACGCGCCGAAGCTCGAGAGCGCGAAGATGGCCATCACGGCGATGCGACCGAGCGTGGGGACGGTCTTGATCACTTCGCACCCTTCGACGGGCAGGAGCCCGGCTTCGGAACATCGAGAAGCTGCAGCGTCGCCGCCAGCGTCGGGTTGGCCTTGAGGTTCCTCGACGTCGAGTCCAGAAGCGTGAGCGAGTCACAGGGGAACAGCACCAGCGTGTGGCGCACCGGCCCCATACCGTCCTGGGAGGCCATCACCGAGTTGGTGTTGTGACCCGCCCAAGGCGCGTAGTACAGGTAGCTGTTGCCGTGCACGCCGTTGCCCGGCGGGTCATGCGCGAGCTCTGCCGTGAGGTCGTTCAACATCTTGGTCAGCGTGTCGAGGTCCGGCGTGGCCTTGGCCAGGTGGCGTGCCGCCGGGATGAGCTTGGCCGCCGATGGCTGCGCCTCACGTGCGAACGGGCGGATCGAGTCCCTGAGCACCGGCGTCGTATCCTTGAAGAATGGACGGGTGTCGCGCAGCGTCGGGCCAAGCGCCTTAACGCCGGGCGACAGGTCCCGCAGCCCGGTCTTGAAGGTCGTACTCATCGTGTCGAGCTTGCCGAGGGCGACGTTGGTCTTCTTCAGCGCGCCCGGCAGCAACGAGAGCGTCTCGCCGAGCTTGTCGTTCTGCGCGGTGAAGCGGCGGAAGACCGCGGCGCTGGAGTTGACGAACTGACCAAGGTCCTTGTCGCGGTTACCGAGTTCTTGGGCGAGCAGCGACAGGTTGCCCATCAGGCGGCGCAGCTTGACGCGGCGCTTGGCGACGAGCCGCTGGGCCTCCTCAGCATGGCGCGAGAGCGGCTCGAAGCGCTTGAACGTGGCGGCGAGCTGACGTCCGCCTTCACCGCCGAGCGCCGTGCCCGCCCCCTGCAGCAGCGCCACCAGCGCCGCGCGCGTGTCGCCGTCGAGTCCGGCCAGGATCTCGTCGAAGTTGACGTCGGGGTTGGTCGAGCTGACCGGCAGCGTGTCGCCGCTGTGCAGCATGCGGCCACGGTGGCCCGGATCGAGCTCGGCGACCATGTCCTTCAGCGCGGTCTTGGGCCGCAGCAGCACGGTCGCGTCCGGATGGACCTTGCCGTGCTGCTCATCGATGCGGAACCGCAGCACGGCCCGGCCGTTGCGGACCTCCTCACCGGTGATCTCCCCCACCTTGACGCCGGAGATCGTGACCGCGTTGCCCTGGCCCGGGAGCACACCCGCGGAGTTCGTGAACTCGGCGTTGAGGTAGAAGTATTCCTTGCCGAGGCCCGGGGTCCAGGTCGGCCAGTTCACGCGCTGGTGGGCCAGGATGTACCCGCCGACGAGGAGCCCGACGGCGACCATCACGCCGAGCCAGACCGCGTTGGCTAGCTGCTTGCGCACCCCGCGCATCAGCTACCGCCCCCGCCGCCGTCGACGGCCTTGTCATCCGGCGCCGTGGCGTTCGGGCTCGCACCGTCACGCGGACCGATCGAGGCGGCGTTGTTGACGTCCGGGACGGGGCTGCTGGCACATGGCACGGAGCGTACGAACGGCGGCAGCTTGTTGCCGTAGGCCGGTCGCGTGCTCAGCGGCGGCAGCGTCGGCGCCCCCACGAAGGGGAAGTCGGAGAAATTGGTCTTGCCGGTCACGATCTGCGTCGGCCCATGCGCCGCCTGCAGGCGCAGATAGCTGCCGTTGCCATCAAAGAACTGGCCCTCGCCGGCCATCCCGGTCAAGGCGTACCAGAACTCCTTGTAGTTCTCCGTGTTGGCCGACAGCGGGCCGTCCTCGACCTTCAGCTTGCCCGTCGGGATCAGCACGTTGGTGACGCATCGGTTGAAGGCATCGATGCGCGGGAGCCAGGCGCGCTGCGCGTGGCCGAGTGCCGCCAGGTTCTTGGTGGCGGGCTGGAGGCGGTCGAGCAGGCCACCGACCTCCTCGTCGCTCAGCGCTTGGCGCGCTTGAGCAAGCCAGGGCTTGGCCGCGGCGATTGTCGCCGGCAGCTCGGGCAGGCTCGCCGTGAGATTGCGCGCGAACTTGCGCGTGGCGGGCAGCGCGGCGTTCAGCTCGCTGAAGCCCTTGGCGGCATGGCGGGCCGTCGGGCCCAGCTCGTCGACCGCGACGCGCAGGTCCGCCGCATGTGCCGCGGTCGTGCCCATCGTGGTGTTGAAGTCGACGATGAAGTCGGCGAGGTCGGTCTGATGATCGGCCAGCGCGGTCATCGTTCGTGCCAGGCCGCGGACCGTCCTGGCGAGGTCGTGAGGCTTGGGACCCAGCAGCGCGCCGGCGACCTGCGCGGTGTCGCGCAGTGACCGTGGGCTGGTCTTCAAGGTCTTGTTGAGCGCCTGGCCGCCGCTGAGGCCGCGCACCGCCGGGTTCTGCACGGCGTCCTCGGCTGCGGTCGGCTTCTCGTTGAACGCGTCGCCAAGGCCCGCTAGCGCCTCCTGCAGCGAGCCGCGCGTGTCGGACTGCAGCGCGGTGAGCACCTGGTCGAGCTGCACGGGCGTCCCGGTCTGCGTGACCGGGATGATGCCGCGGTCGTCCAGCGTGCCGGCGCTCGGCGTGCCCGGCTTGAGGTCGACGTAGAAGTTGCCTTCCAAGAAGAGCCGTGGGCGGACCTTCAGCGTCGCGTCGCGGTGGATCGGCCGGCCGTTGTCGTTGATCCGCAGCGTGAGGACCGACAGGTTGGTGTTCTTGTAGCGGCCGCTGCGCACGACCTCGCCGACGTTGACGCCGGCGATGCGCACCGGCGAGCGCGGCCGCAGCAGGTTGGAGTTCTTGACGATCGCCTGGATCTCGAAGTGGTGCCGGAACGGAACGGCCTTCGTGAACCCGAAGTACGCGCCGATCGAGAGGAGCAGGATGGCCAGCAGGCCCGCACGGAAGGGCGACATTCCGAGGCTGTGGTTACGCCTCACTTGACATCACCCCGCTTGGACTGGTCGACGGCGGTGCCCTGGTTCCCGGCCTCGTTGCCGAGGACCTGCTGCTTGGGCACGTAGTTGTCGAGACCGGACTCGCACTCCTGGTCTTGACCCGGGGCGGCCGTGTTCGGGTACGGGTTGCTATGCAGGTAGGTGTCGCGGATCGGGTCTTTCCTGAGGTCCGGGTCGTCCGGCGGCCCGTTGGCCGGGGCCGAGGACGGGCCCGCCTCACTGTTGGGCTTCTGCGCGGCCACGATCGGCACGGTGCGCAGGAACGTGCCGACGCCATCGCCCTCCGACAGTGAGCTGCCGAGGTTGCGGAAGAGCAGCGACACGTAGTTGCAGGTCGTCTGCGCCGGGGTCAGGTACGCGAGCAGCGGGTCGGCCAGGGTGGCCGTCTGGGTCAGGCGCTGCAGCGCCGGCATCACACGCGCGTCGCTGACGAAGGTGTCCAGCGCGGTGAGCGTGGCGACGATCCGATCGTTGAGCTGCGGCGAGATCTTCAGCGCGGGCGTGCCGGCCCGGAACGCCGGCGCCAAGTGCACCGATGCGGAGGCCAGCGACCTGAACGGCTTCTGGAAGCGGCGGAAGAGCTCGGCGCTGTCGGCCTCGAAGCCAGCCTGAGCCGGGAGCTCGCGCGTGGCGACATCCAGCGCGCGCGGGCCGCCGGCGATCGACGCCTCTAGCGCGTCTGCGTTGTCGGCAAACGCGCGGAAGGTGACGTTCAGGTTGCCAAAGAGGACGCCCTGGACCTCGGCGACGGGCGCGGTCTCGGCCGCTGCCTGCGCAAAGGCCGGGAACAAGTCCTTGAACTTCGTCGCGGGAGCGACGAGGTTGCGCGCGCCGGGCTCGAGGACACGCACCAGCGGGTCGAGGTCGGCAAACGCCTTGTTGAGGTCACCGCCGCGGCCGGCGAACGCCGTGCCGTACTCCATCAAGTTGTCGGATGAGCCCTGGCGCGTCGGCTCGTCGTACATGTTGAAGAAGTCGTCGATGTCGACCGGACGCGGCGTGCCGCGTGCAACGGTCAGCGTCCCCTCGGCCGGCACGGTGCGCGACGCCTTGCCGCGGGTGATCTCGACGTACTTGAGCCCCAACGACGACTTCGGTCGCACCCTGACCACGCTGTCGACGGGCAGCTGGTTAGAGGTGTCGTCCAGCGCGAGCTCCAGGCGCGCGCCGGTCGAGCCGTCGTCGCGGGCGATCGCGCCGACCTTGCGCACGACGCCCGCGCGCGCCCCGCCGATCCGCACCTCGTTGCCGGCGATCAGCCCCGCGGCGTCGGGCAGCACGACGTCGACCTTGTAGGTCGGGACGAACGGCAGCCCGTGGTTGGCGTTGTAGGACAAGAACACCGCGACGATCGTCACGAGCACCGTGACGCCGCCGATCAGGATCGGGTTCGCCGCGATCGAGTTGTTGCGCCGCCGGTTCACTTGCCGCCCAGGAGGTAGCCGAGCAGGGTCGAGGAGGTCTTGGCGCGCGCCGCCGAGGCCGCGGCCTCCTGGCCAGCAGCCGAATCGAACCGCGCCGGACAGCCGGGGGCTGGATCAGGCCTACGCGTCGTGCAGGTGCTGAGCGAGAGCCCCGCGCGGATGTAGTGGCCCGAGGCGTCCTCGCCGTTGACCGCGCCCGTGTAAAAGTAGATGAACCGCATCAGGCTCTCGATGCCGCCCGTGTCGTCGAAGCTCGTCGAGAGGCCGCCGAGGTTCTCCGCCAGCGGCTCCAGCGGGATGCCGAGCTCGTTGAGCTGTGACACGACGTCCTCGATCTTCGGGAACGTCGCACGGCCCTGGTCGGCGACCTTGCCGAGCGTCTTGAGCGCCGGGTTGGCCTGCTTGGTGAACGGGCCGAGCCGCGCGGTGGCCTCGTTGACGGCCGGCGCCTGCGCGGCAAGGGCGCGGATCGCCGGGGTCGTCTCGTCGGCAAGCTCGCCGAGCTGATCGGCAGCCGGCCCAAGCTCCCGCAGGAAAGCGGGGAACTTCGCGAAGTTCTGCTCCAGCGCCTCACCCTGGCGCGCGGTCGCCGCACCGGCATCGCCGGCGTTCTTGATGAAGCCCGTGAGGTCCTTGCGCCGCTCGGCCAGCGGCCCGAGCACCTTGTCGGAGTCGTCGGTTAGCTTGGCCAGCAGCTTGTTCTGGCGGGCGAGGATCGCCACCAGCTCGTCAGCCTGTTGCAACGCCGGGCTGGCCCGGCGCAGCGCCGCCTGCAGCGCCTCGCCGTTGCCCGACAACCCGGCGCCGAGCTCGTTGAGGATCAGCGGCAGCCGCTGCTGCTCGGGGACCCGCATGATGTCGTTGAGCAGGTCGGCGCCGACCGGCGACTGGGTTCGCTGCACCGGCAGCAGGTACTGCCCCGCCCCCGGCTCGCCGTCCTTGATCTTCGGCAGCTCTGGCGCCGGTGCGCGATCGCCGCCGCGCGGTTGGGTCGGCTCACACTGGACATACTGCTCGCCGATCAGCGACTGCAGGCGGACGGCGCAGCGCGCATCCGTGCGGAATGGCTTGAAGGCCGGCTCGTCGATCTTCAGCACGACGACGGCACGATGCTTATCGTCAACGTCGAGCGAGTCGATCGTCCCCGCGTTGACGCCCGCGACCTTCACGTCCTCGCCGGCGATCACGAAGCTCGCGTTGTCGAAGATCGCGCGCACGCGGTAGGTCCCGTCGCCGTCGTCGCCGCCGGCGCCGAGGGCCGCGCCGATCGCGACCGAGCCGGCGAAGACGGCAGCGCTGAGCGCCGCCATGCGACGGAGCCTCATCCGGTCGCCCTCACGGTCTGAGACGGATCGCAGTCCGGCGCGGCCAGGTCGCCGCTGTCGACATAGGGCGCCGAGCGATCGGCCGGTGCCGGCGTCGATGCGCCCGGGCAGCGCCGCAGGTTGCCATTGGTCAACGCCGGGCTGGTCCCGCGCTCCGCCGCGGGACGAGGCGTCAGGTACCCGCCGTTGGCGTCATCGGTGAAGGTGTAGGCGTTGAAGATCGGAAGGCCCCGGACGTAATGGCCATTGGCGTCGTAGGCCGCTGCGGCGCCATCGAAGCCGCGGATCCATGCGACGAGGTCCGACGTGTAGGGCCGCGCGAAGGAGAAGATGGGCGTCGACTCCTTGAGCGCCTTGATCCCGCTGGGGAAGGTCCTGTCGGTCGCCTTGGCGATCGCCGGCAGGTCGCGCAGCGCGTCGAGCAGGTCGTTGGCCTGGCCCGGCTGAGCGAACATCTTGCGCAGCTTGGCGAACACCGGGTCGGACTCCTGCAGCACCGGCGTGAGCTGCTTGAGGAACGGCTCGAGGTCCTTGGTGGCGGGGCCGGACGCGTCGGTCAGCTTGCGGAGATCGCCGAGCGCGGGTCGCAGTGACACGAACGCGTCGCTGCCGCTCTCCAGCGCCCTCGGGACCTCGTGCAGCGCGTCGCTCAGCGACGCGGTGTTGGAGGCGAGTGCCGCGGCGGTCTGGCGCGTATTGGAGACGAGGTCGGTGAACTGTGCGCGGTTGTCGGCGATCGCGCCCATCGCATCGCCGGTCTCGGTGAGGAACTGCTCGAAGGTGGCGCTGTCGCTGCTGATCTCGTCGGCGACCGCCGAGAGCTGCGCCAGGGCCTTCGGAATCTGCCGCGCGGAGGCGTTGGCCTCCGGCTCCATGCCGTCATACCAGTCAGCGGAGCCCTTGATGAAGCCCGCCAGGCCCTTGCGCGTCTTGGGATCCAACGCATTGAAGACCTGGTCGATCTCCACGATCGCCGTCGTCTTGTCGCCTTGAATCAGCGCCCCGTCGTCGAGGACCGGCCGGGTCTCCGATGCCGGGCTCACGTCGACATAGCGCGACGCCACGCCCGTCAGCCCCTCGGCGCGGATCGTCGCCGTCGTGCCTTCGTGCAGCCGGCCGTAGTGTTCCTTGATGGCGATGTCGATCTGCGCCTGATCGTCATCGGACAAGCTGACGGACTTGACGGTGCCGGCAGCCGTTCCGCCGATGCGCACGACATCGCCCTTGACGAGCTGGCCCGAGCTCGGGAAGACAAGCCGGTACTCGTGGGGATGGCTGCGCAGGAGCATCCACGCCAGGACTATTGCGATCAGCAGCAGGGCAGCGAGGGCGAGCCGGCGCGGCGCCCGGGACGGATGGCGTACCGCGGAGGAGATGGCGGCAATGTACACGGGCTCGTTTTTTGCGGCAACGTGGAACCGTAAGCGGAGCTAAAGCCGCCGCAACTTCCGTAGGCTGATCGAGTTCCTATTGCAGACATTTCTGTTTGCGGCCTAGCGCCCTTAGCGGTTACGGTGCCGAAGTCGCAGAACCAACGAGGAGAGCATTAGATGCGCAAGTTCCTGATCCTGGCCGTGGGCGCGCTCGCCCTGGTCGTGGTCGCAGTCGCGGTCGCTCAGAGTCCGACGACGACCGTGACGTCCACGACGACCGTGTCCCCGAACAAGGCGGGGACCAAGTCCAAGCCGCAAGGCGTCAAGCTGATCTACAAGGCCACCTACACGACCCCCGGCGACGTCGAGCATCCGATCATCACGGGTGGCTCGGTCTTGTTCCCGAAGGGCGCGCTCTACAACGGCGGCAAGTACCCCAAATGCGCCGAGTCTGTGTTGAGCCGTGGCGGCCCCAGCAAGTGCCCGCCGAAGTCGATCATGGGCTCCGGCTCCGGTGATGCCTGGGCCGACACCGTTCACACGACGCCGCGGATCACGGTCATCAACGGCGGTGCCAAGAAGGTCTGGTTCTGGACGGTGCTGCAGAACCCCGCGCGCGTCCAAGCCGCTGTCCCAGGGGACATCACCAAGATGAGCGGCAAGTGGGCCTACAAGCTCTCCTTCAAGGTGCCGACCTCGCTGCAGATCGTCGCCGGCATCCCGATCACGCTCAACTCGCTGAACGTGACGGCTGGCGGCAAGAGCTGGGCCAAGGACTGGCTCGCGACGACGAGCTGCCCGTCCACCAAGAAGTGGGCCTACCAGAGCAACTTCGACCTCAGCACCGGCGGCTCGATCAGCTACGACGGCAGCGTCGCCTGTAAGTAGTCGGGCACCGGCCACAAGCCGGACCACGTGCGCTCCGGGGCTCATCAGGTTCGAGTCCCGGAGCGCGCGACCCTTTAACAATCAGGGAAGGTCGTCGGCCGTGCCACCCACCGCGCTCTCCGAACTCACCCGGCCAGTCGTCCTCCGTGAGGGCGCCCCCGCGGTCCCCAGCTCCTGGCCGGCCTGCGCACGCAGCCGGCTGCTAGCCGCCATGGCCCGGGCCGCAGCGGTCAACGGCTTCTTGGACGTGACGGTGGACGACGTCATCGTCGGCGCGCGCGCCTCGCGCCGCACCTTCTACGAGCACTTCGCCAACCGTGAGCAGTGCCTGCTGGCCACCTACGACGCGGTGCGCGACGACGCCCTGCGGATCGTCGCCGAGGCCGGACCGGCCATCGAGCCGTCGCTAACGGCGCTGCTGCGCTACTTCGCCGTGTGGCCGGCGCATGCCCGCGTCCTGTGTATCGACATCCTCGCCGCCGGGCCCGCGGGGCTCGCGCGTCACGAGGCGACCATGGGGCGCCTGGCCGCCGAGGTCGTCCGCTACCAGGAGCCGCTGGAGCGACCCGAGCCCGGCAAGCTCCGCTCCGACGACGTGGCGCACGCCGTCCTCGGTGCAGTGCACCGCATCGTCCAGCGACGGCTGGTCGATGGTCGACACGCTTCGCTTCCGCGACTCGCACCGGCCATCTGCGCGCTCCTCGGCGCCGAGCGCCCTTCCGCCGCTTCTTCGGTCTGAGCCGACCGAACGCCGTCAGCCGGTCAGCGGCGCGTCGCCCTCACGCCGTCACCGCGAGCCGTGGCTCGAACACCTGCGCGGTGCTCGCCACGTCTCGCAGGAGCGCCGGCAGCTCGGGAGCGCGCCCGTCGGCCACTAGCTCGCCGATTAGGCGAAACACCGCGCTGACCATCAGCTCGAGGGCGAGTTCTGGCAGGAGCTGCTCCTCATCGTTGGCGCTGCGGTCCTGCTCGGTGGTGAGCAGTTCGACGTATCGCGTCCGAAGGGCCTCACGGATCTCGCGCAGCTCCTCCCCGCCGCCGACTGGCGCGACGAAGCACAAGTGCGCCATGGCCGGCTCATGCGCCAAGCGCCGGAGCAGGCGCTCCAGCCCCGTGCCGAGCTTGTCGGGCCATGAGGCGGCGAGGCGAAACGACGCCGCGTACTCCTCAAACAGCTCGTCTGACGCACGCCGGTAGGCGTTGGCCACGACCCGCGCCGCGCCTTCGGGGCAATGCCCGGAGACGGCCGATGCTGGCACGCCGGCCGCCGCGGCCAGGTCGGCCATGGTGATCGCGGCGCCGCCGGTCATCAGAACCGCCGCTGCGGCAGCCCCTCGCAGCCGCTCGCACGTCGCGCATTCGGGCGGGCATGCCCGCGCACCGGTCAGGACCTCGCTGAGCATCCGCATTCTCCCCCAGATTCGCTTGGCGGCGGCCCCACGGCCGGCCGGATCGACCCACACTTTCCCTAAGAGTCACGACGCCGAACAGTGTGACGGAGCCTGATTAGTTGGTCTGCAAACTGACGGGCACCGCTTCGGGTGCATTGGCCTTCGGACACTGGCGCACGGTGAGAAACGGCAGTATGTTTTGACGTGTGGAGCATCGGACGTCCCACAACCGCGCACCACACCAGCTTCCGGCTGGTCGGCACGGTCTTCCGCGAGCCTTCGTGGTCTCCAACCAGCGCGAGCGGATCCTCGACGCGGTGCTGCAGGCTGCGAGCCAGTCCGGCTACGCGGCAATGCGGATCGAGGACGTCATCGCGATCGCGGGCGTCTCGCGGCGCACGTTCTACGACCACTTCGCCAACAAGGAAGAGGCGTTCCTGGCGGCCTACGAGCTCGTGCTCGAGCAGCTGCTCAGCGGGGTAACCGCCGCGTTCGCCTCCGGTGAGAGCTGGACCTCCCGCGTGCGTCGTGGACTTGCCGCGTTCCTGAACCTGCTTGCGTCCGAGCCGGTGCTGGCGCAGGTCTGCGTCGTGGAGGCGCTTGCGGCAGGGCCGCGCGCCCTTGCACGCAGAACGGAGGCGATGGAGGCCTTCCAGGCGCTGCTGCAGCCGCCCAAAGGCGACGCCCTTGCCACCGCGACCGCGCCACCGGTGGCCGTCGAGGCCATCGTCGGCGGCATCTATGAGGTGATCTACTCGCGGGTGACCACGCAGCGGACCGAGGAGCTCCCAAGCTTGCTGCCGTCGCTGCTGCACACCGCGCTGCTGCCGTTCGTCGGCGCGGATGTCGCCGAGGCCGAGTACGAGCGCACCATGCGCACAGCGGCCGAACGCGCCATCCCTGCGCAGTAAGCCCAAGACGGCGGGTGAGACAGGTATGTTTCCACTAGCCCTTGCCTGAGCCGCCGCAGAAGAAGCGTCGCCGCGAGCCCCACCAGCTGCCCGCCGGTCGTCATGGCCTTTCGCGGCAGTTCGTGATCTCCAATCAGCGCGAGCGGATCCTCGCGGCCGTTGCCGAGGTCTGCAGGGCCTCGGGCTACGTCGCGATGAGCGTCGAGGACATCGTGGTGACCTCCGGCGTGTCGCGGCGAACGTTCTACGACAACTTCCGCGGCAAGGAAGACGTGTACCTCGCCGCCTATGACGAGGTCACCAAGCAGCTGCTGACCCGCGTGTACGCCGCCTACGAGGAGGCCGAGGGCCTGGTCGCCAAGGTCCGCGACAGCCTCCTCACCTTCCTGACCTTCGTCGCCGAGGAGCCCGCGTTCGCCGACATGTGCATCGTCGAGGTCTTGGCGGCCGGCCCCACCGCGATCGAGCGGCGCAACGCCACGATGGCCGCATTCGCCGAGCTGATCGCGCAGGCCGCGGCTGCCGAGCTGCCGAAGTCCAAGCTTCCGCCCGCCTTGACCGCGGAGACGTTGGTCGGCGGCATCTACGAAGTCGTCTACGCCCGCGTGCTGCAGGGCCGCGGCGGTGAGCTGCCGGCGCTGCTGCCGGACCTCCTGTTTTCGGTTCTGCTCCCGTATGTCGGTCGGGACACCGCGCTCTCGCTGCTCAAGAACGAGCGCCGCCGCTCCAAGCTCGCGACGACCGCCAAGCCCGCCCGCCGCTCTTAGCCTCCGTCATAGGATGCGGGGATGCCCTCCGCCTATCGTCCGACCGGCCTGCTGGCGCCGGTGATTACGCCGTTCGCCGCCGACGGTCGGGTCGATATCGATGCGCTTGAGCGTCTCAGCGCCGAGCTGCTAGATGCCGGTGCCACCGCCTTGATCGCGCTCTCGACGACGGCGGAGCCGAGCGCGTTGGACAGCGCTGAGCGTGACGCGGTGGTGGCGGCCTGCGCACGCGTCTGCGCCGACCGCGGCGCCGAGCTCATCGTCGGTGCGGGGACCAACGACACGCGCACGACGATCGAGCGTCACGAGGCGCTCGCGTCGGTGCCGGGCGTGGTCGCCTCGCTCGCGGTCGTCCCCTATTACGTCCGCCCCAACGAGACCGGGATCCTCGCCCACTTCGAGGCGGTCGCCGAGCGCTCGCCCGTCCCACTGATCACCTACAACGTGCCGTACCGCACGGGACGTGGGCTGGGCGCGGCGGCGCTGCTGGAGCTGGCAGCGATCGAGAACGTCGCGGGCGTCAAGCAGGCCGTCGCGGCGCTGGACGCCGACACGCTCGCCCTGCTCGCCGCCAAGCCCGACGGCTTCGCGGTGCTCGGCGGCGACGACGCCTTCCTCTTCCCCACCATGCTGATGGGCGGCGAGGGCGCCATCGCTGCCTCCGCGCATCTGTGCACCGAGCGCGTCGTCGCGATGCTCGCAGCGGGCGCAGCCGGAGATGTTGCGACCGGACGTCCACATGCCGAGGCACTCCTGCCGCTCGTCGAGGCGCTCTTCGCCGAGCCCAACCCCGCCGTGATCAAGGCGCTGCTGCACGCCGAGGGCCGGATCCCGACGCCCGATGTGCGGCTGCCGCTGACCGCCGCGACGCCCGCGGCGCTGCAACGGGCGCAGGTGGCCTACGCCGCGGTCAAGGTCATCGGCGCGGGTAACCGTCGCTGAGGCGATGATGTCTGACCACATGGCACCTTCGAAGGGGTTCTACGGCAAGCTCACCTCGGCTGCCAATCCGCCGGCGCCGGGCAGCCTCGCGTTCAAGGCGTGGGGCGTGATCACCAGCCTCAACACCTGGCTCTACCGCGCCAGCGGCGGCCGGATCGCCGGATCGATGGACCGCGCGCCGGTGCTGCTCCTGCATCACGTCGGCCGCAAGAGCGGTGAGGAGCGCGTCGCGCCGCTGCTCTACCTGCCCGACGGCGAGGACATGGTCATCGTCGCCTCCTACGGCGGCGCACCCAAGAACCCGGCCTGGTACCACAACCTCCGCGCCAAGCCCGAGACGGTGGTCGAGGTCGGCCGCGAGCGCCGCCCGGTCACCGCGCACGTCGCCACCGAGCAGGAGCGCGAGCGTCTCTGGCCCGCGGTGCTCGATCTCTACCCCGCCTACGCCGACTACCAGGCCCGCACCGAGCGCACGATTCCGCTCATCGTCCTGAAGGCCCGCGCTCCCTCCTGAGCGTCGAGGTCGGCACGGCTGGCGCGCCGAGCAGGCGGACCTCGACCTCGAGGATCGCGTCCAGGAGGCTGGGCAGGGCTTCGGCGCCCTCCTTGAGCAAGCGGTCGAGAACCAGCTCGTGGATCGCGCCGACGGCGGCGCGGAAGATGGACGGCGAGGGCGGGCTGGCCAGCTGGCCGAGCTGCTCGGCGATCGCCGCGTGCGCCTCGGCCAGCCGGTCGGCGAAGCGCTGGTGCACCGCGTCGCGCCGCTCCAGCGCCGCCGGCCCGGCGCCGAGCACCTCAATCAGGAAGGTCCGCGCGAAGGCGGGGTTGTCGGCCAGCAGGCGCAGGTAGACCTCGGTGCCGGCGCGCGCGCCCTCCAGCGGCCCGCCGGCGCCCTCCTCGGCCTCGCGGATGGCGCGCAGGAGGACCTCGACCCCCGCGTCGTAGGCGGCCAGGAAGCACTCCTCCTTGTTGGCGAAGTGCTCGTAGAACGAGCGGCGCGAGACGCCCGCACGCTCGATGACGTCGGCGACCGCCACGTTGGCATAGCCCTTGGCCGCGGTCGCGTCGGCCATGGCCACCAGCAGCCGCTCGCGCTGGGACTCAGCCACCACCGCGCGCGGCGCCGCGTGGCGGCCGCGAGGCAGGACGCGCAGTGCGTGAATCTCCCCGGAGGCGCTCATAGAGACAGTAGTGTACCATCGAGACAGAAGTGTTCCTTCGAGACGCCCCGGAGCGACGATGACCCCCTCTTCCCCACAGTCCAACGGCACCGAGCCGCGCCACGTGCGCGTCGGCATCCTCGGTGCCGGCTTCGGTGGCCTCGGCACCGCGATCCGGCTCGTCCAGCGCGGCGAGCACGACTTCCTCATCTTCGAGCGTGCTGCCGACGTCGGCGGGACCTGGTGGGCCAACACCTATCCCGGCTGCCAGTGCGACATCCCCTCGCACCTGTACTCCTTCTCGTTCGCGCCCAACCCCAACTGGACGCGCACCTACCCCAAGCAGCCCGAGCTGCGCGACTACCTGCGCGCGACCGCCGAGAAGTTCGGGCTCTATGACCGCATCCGCTTCAGCACCGAGGTGACCGGCGCGATTTGGGACGAAGACGCGAGCCGCTGGCGGATCGAGACGAGCGCCGGCAGCTACACCGCCGACGTCCTGGTCGCCGCCCCCGGCCCGCTGAGCGAGCCGTCGATCCCCGACCTCCCTGGCATCGCGGACTTCGAGGGCACGATCTTCCACACCGCCCGCTGGAACCATGACCACGACCTGCGCGGCAAGCGCGTCGCGGTCGTTGGCACGGGCGCCTCGGCGATCCAGGCCGTGCCCGAGATCGCCCAGCAGGTTGCGAAGCTCGACGTCATCCAGCGCACGCCACCGTGGGTCGTGCCCCACCGCGACCGGCCGATCACGCGCTTGGAGCGCGCGCTCTACAAGGCCGTCCCGCCGCTGCAGCGCCTCGTCCGCGCCGGCGTCTACTTCAGCCGCGAGCTGCTCGTCCCGGGCCTCGTCTACCGCCCGCAGATCCTCAAGGCGGTGGAGAAGCTCGCGCGCAAGCACATCTCCGACCAGGTCCCGGACCCCGAGCTGCGCGCGAAGGTCACGCCGAGCTACACGATCGGCTGCAAGCGGATCCTACCGTCCAACAAGTGGTATCCGACGCTGAGCCGCGAGAACGTGGAGCTCGTCACCGACGCCATCACCGAGATCCGCCCCAACGGCTACGTGACCGCCGACGGCACGCTGCATGAGGTCGACACCATCATCTTCGCGACGGGCTTCTTCGTCACCGACATCCCGCTCGCGAACATCGTCACCGGCAAGGAGGGCAAGCGGCTGTCGGAGGTCTGGCACCGCTCGCCGCAGGCCTACCGCGGCACGGCGATGGCGGGCTTCCCGAATCTGTTTTTGCTCGTCGGCCCCAACGTCGGCCTGGGCCACAACTCGATCGTCTTCATGATTGAGGCACAGATCACCTACATCTTGGGTGCGTTGGAGCAGATGCGCGCGCACCACGCCGGCCGCGTCGAGGTCCGTCGCGACGCCGTCATTGCCTATAACAATCGACTTCAGGCCAAGATGGGCAAGACGGTGTGGAACACGGGCGGCTGCGCCTCCTGGTACATCGACGCCGAGGGCAAGAACACCACCATCTGGCCGGACTTCACCTTTCGCTTCTGGAAGGAGATGCGCGAGTTCGACGCTGCGGCCTATGAGCTGGCGCCGGTCCGCGCGACGAGCGCGCGCGAGCCAGCCGCGGCCGCGTAGCGCCTACTGCACGCGGAAGGCGCCGCGCATGAACGGGTGGATGCGGCAGAAGTAGGTGTAGGTGCCTTGTGAGAGGTCTGCCGGCGTCTGCCACGTGGTCCGCTGGGCAGCGGGCGAGGCGCCGAGCGGGCCGAAGCCGAGCTGGCCGGAGTCGAGCTGGGCCCCGCCCACCCCGCCATTGGCCAACGGGTAGCTGATGCCGGCCTGACGGTTGCAGGGCGCGCGGCAGGTCGTGATCGAGTGCCACTCGACGTTGGGGTCGTCCTGGTTGACGAACGCCAGGCTCGTCCCCTTGGGGACGATCGGGACGCGGGCCTTGGTGAACATCTGGCCGAGGTCTCCGGGTTGGAACTGGAAGTCCTTGATCTTGACCTCCGTTGTGGCCGGACCGTCAGCCGCCTTGCGCGCATCGGGGTAGACCACCAACTTGCCTCCGTGGTGATCGTTCTCGGTCAGGTGGCCGTGCGTCAGCTCGCCCGTCGGGTCGACCGGCGTGACGAACGGGTCCGGCCCCTTGGCCTCGTTCGGCGCGATGAACAGCAGGACGATGCCCATGTTCTCGTACCACGAGGACTGCTGAGCGTCGTAGGTGGCGTGGATGGACAGCGTGTCGCCGGCCTTGAGGGCGACACGCCACCGCGGTTTGGACGCGGTCAGCGAGACATCCCAGGAGATCGGCCCGGCCGGGTCGTAGTACTTGGCCTTGGAGGTGAAGATGCGCTTGGTGCCAGCGTCGGTGCGCGTGACGTCGATGTCGTCACGCAGGCCGCCCGGGTGCAGGTGGCCGACGGCGGCGACAGCCGTGCCGTCGTAGGGCATGGAGAACTCGTTCTGCCGCGGGCCGCCCGCGTAGGGGTCGACGGTCTCGTCGTCGGGGAACGTGCGCTGGCCGTCGCTGCCGCCGCTGTGCTGAGCGACATCGAAGACCGGGTAGCCCCAGCCGCGGCGCACGTCCATCCAGAACGGGATTACGGGCGTGATCGTCTTGGCCACCGGCGAGCTCTTGGGGATGAAGTCGAGCTCCCACACCAGCCGGACCTTGGTCGCGTTCGGCGTGTTGTTGTGGATCATCTCGTTGAGGATCCACAGATCGCTCTTCTTGTAGGCGTAGCCGTAGCCCTTAGGGATGCGGAAGACCGTCTTCTCCTCGCCGCCGAAGAAGATCGGCTGGATCGCCCCGGCGGGTGAGGCCGGCGAGCTGGCCGACGCGTTGAGCCACACGCCGTGGTGCAGGTGGATGACGTCGACCGGCGGCACCGTGCCGTCGACGTAGGTCAGGTCGGGCCGCGCCCGGACGATGTAGCCGTCGACTTTCGGCTTCTGCGACGGCTTGACGAGCACGTTGTTGATGCTGTTCTGCCCCGGCTTGACGAGGATCGTCTCGGTCTGAAAGCGCAGGTGCTGCACGCCCTTGGTCCCATCCCACAGGCCCGTCGCTGCCGAGGCGGGCCCGGCGAGGACCAAGAGCGAGAGCAGCAGGGTGCAGGCCACAAGGATCCGGGACATGCGCTGAGCTTCTCAGACCGACACGGGTTCGGCTAGGTTGCTGCCGTTGGCGTCACCGGCGTGAGGTAGAGCCGCGTGATCGCCGGGACCGTCGAGCAGAGGGTGTCGCGGACGACCTCCAGGGTGACCGCGACCTCGTCGGCGGTCATGCCGTCGCGGACCTCGACCTCGGCGGCGGCCATGATGCTCGCGGGACCGAGGTGCACGGCCTCGATGTCGTGGACGGCTTTGATGCCGGGCTGGGCCGCCAGGCGCTCGCGGAGCGCGTCGAGGTGGCGTGGCGCAACGGCCTGGTTGGTGAGCAGCGCGCGGTTGCGGCCGGTGAGCTTGATCGCGACGTAGGTGAGCAGGCCACCGATGATCAGCGTCGCGATCGGGTCGAAGATCTCGATGCCGGTGACCTTGTGCAACACCAACGCGGCGAGCGCCAGCGACGCGCCGAGGACGTCGATTGTGTCCTCGAAGTACACGGTTGTGACCGTTGGGTCGTTGCTCTCGTTCAGGTACTGGCGCAACGGCACGCCGGCGCGTGTTGCCCGGCCGCGCAGCTCCCGGACCGCGACGGTGCGGCTGATGCCGTCCAGGACGATGGCGATCACCAGGACCGCGACGCCGACCCAGAAGGCCTCCAGCTCACGCGGATGAACGAGCGCCTCGAGGCCCTCCCAGATCGAGACCGCACCGCCGACGACGAACATCCCGACCGCGGCCAGCAGCGCCCAGTACCAGCGCTCCGGGCCATAGCCGAGCGGATGGCTTGGGTCGGGCGCGCGCTCGCTGCGGCGGATCGCGACGTAGAGGAAGACCTCGTTGCCGGCGTCGGCGACCGTGTGCAGCGTTTCGGCAAACAGCGCGGCCGAGCCGGTCAGCGCCGCGGCGACGCCCTTGGCGATCGCGATCGCCGTGTTGGCCGCAAGCGCCGCGAAGACGCTCGTCAGGCTCGCGTCGCGCGTGTTGCCGTCCCGCGTGCTGTCGCGCTTGTCCACCGGCGCCAAGCCTAATCCGGCCGGTCTCTCTCGTTCGGCACACTGAGGGCATGCCCGCCCGTCCGTCCTTCAACCGCGTGCTCGTCGCCGTCGATGGCTCGCGCCACTCCGACCTCGCGCTGGAGATGGCAATCGCGCTGAGCGAGCGCGACCACGCGCGGCTGACGATCCTGACCGTGATCCCCAACGTCAACGAGAGCGCCGCGCTGGCCTACGGCGCCGGCGTCGACCCCATCGCCTTGCAGCAGGACGCCGACCGCCGCGCCGAGCGTACGATGCGCGCCGCGCTCGACGCCATCCCTGACGACCAGCCCGTCGACTCGGTGCAGCGCCGCGGCCACGCGGGGCCCGAGATCGTCGCGCAGGCCGTGGCCGGCAACCACGACGCCGTCATCCTCGGCGCGCGCGGGCTGGGCCGGATCGGCTCGATGTTCGGGTCGGTCAGCCAGCACGTCTTGCACAACGCGGGCATCGCGGTCTTCGTCGGGCACATGCCAGAGGACTAGAGCGCGACCTCCGTAGTGAGCTGGAGCGCTTGGCGCAGCGCGAGGTCGTGGGTGGCGACCACCAGCGCCCCGGGCCAGCCACGCAGCGCGCGCTCCAGCAGCTCCAGCGATGCGATGTCGAGGTGGTTGGTCGGCTCGTCGAGCAGCAGGCAGGCCGCCCGGCGGTGGGCCAGGACAGCCAGCTCGGCGCGGGTGCGCTCGCCGGGCGACAGCGTCGCCGCGCGGCGGCTCGCCTGGTCGACGCCGAGGCCAAAAGCCGCCAGCGCTGTGCGCGCGCCGGACTCGTCGAGGCCGGTCAGCGCCCGGACGCCGGCGCTGAGCGGTGCGTCGGACGCGAGCTGGTCGCGGGCTTGGCCGAGCCGCGCGATCACGGCAGTCGGCGCGGCGGCGCGGCTGCCGTGGGCCGGCGCCAGCGTCCCCTCCAGCGCGGCCAACATGGTGGACTTGCCCGAGCCGTTGGCGCCGCGCAGCAGGATGCGGTCGCCGTAGCCGACGGCCAGATCGAGCGGACCGAGAACGAATGCGTCGCCGCGGGTCAGGACCGCGCCGTCCAGCGCGACGATCGGACCCGCGCGACGTTCTGCGGCGGTCAGCTCGAGCTTCAGCGGCGGACCCTTCCAGGGGCGATCGGGGACCTCGATGCGCTCCAACCGCGTCTCGACGCGACGCGCACGGCGTTGCATCCCCTCTCCGCGCGACCGCACCCATTCTGCGACGTGCTTGTCGCCATCAGGACCGCCGTGACGGGCCTTCTTGATCGCCGACTGGGCGCGTGCGCGCGTCTCGGTGACCGCGGCAGTCAGCTCCGTGCGCTGGGCCAGCGCCTGCTCGTGGTCGGCGGCCGCGCGGGCGTGCGCGACGTCGCGCTCGTGCTCATAGGCCGCCCAGCCGCCCGCGTAGTAGGTGGCTTTGCCCGTGCGGCCGTCGAGCTCCAGCAGCGTCTCGGCGGAGGACTCCAGCAACGCGCGGTCATGGGAGACCAGCACGAAGCCGCCGGGCGAGGAGGCCAGCAGCAGCGTCAGCCGCTCCAGGCCGTCGTCATCGAGATGGTTGGTCGGCTCGTCGAGCGCGATGACGTCAAAGCGCGCGGCGCGCAGGACCGCGAGCCCTGCGCGCGCCGCCTGGCCGCCTGAGAGCGTCGCCAGTGGACGATCGAGCAGCGCGGTCGAGAGGCCGAGCTCGTCGGCGGCTTGGGCGATGCGCGCCTCGGCGTCGGCACCGCCGAGCGCCAGCCAGCGCTCTAGGGCGGCGGCGTGCGGGGTGACGGCGTTGAGATCGCCACCGGTCAGTCGTGCCTGCAAGCGATCGAGGACGCGCGCAGCGCCCGCGACGCCGAGGCGCTCGAGGATCGTCGCGCGCACCGTCGCCGCACCACGGTGATCGGCGAGCTGTGGCAGGTATCCGACCGTGCCGAAGCGCTGAACGGTCCCGCCGTCGAGCGGTTCGATCCCGGCCAGCGCACGCAAGAGCGTGGACTTGCCCGAGCCGTTGGGGCCGATGAGCGCGAGGCGCGTGGTCGCGTCGACGCGGACGTCGACGTCCTGCAGGATGGTGCGTGCGCCGTGATGGCGGGTGATGCTGCGGGCGTCGAGAAGGGTCGACGGCATGCGGTGCTCCTTGGGGAGGCGAAGACGGGGTCATGAGACAGCGGCAGGCGACCGACATGGCGGGTGCCGGTCGGTCGTGCTCGAGAGGGCTGTCAGACAACGTCACGCATACAGTGGCCCGCGAAGGCCGCTGGGGAAGGTACCGCACTTGGTCGCGTTCTCACAAGTACGGCTACCCGTACTCCTGACTTACGAGGGCGCGTAGGTCCCGAACGACCAGACGTTGCCGCCCGGGTCCTTGGCGGCGTACTCGCGGGAGCCGTAGTCCTGGTCGGTGAGCGGGCGCACGATCTCGGCACCGGCCGCGACGGCGCGCGCGTGGTGGGCGTCGGGGTCGTCGATCACGACGTAGGTCGTGGAGCCGCCGTAGGCGAGGCCGTCATCGGTGTCGCGCTGAGCACCGAGCATGATGTAGGAGTCGCCGAGCTTCAGTTCGGCGTGTGCAACGGCGCCGTCCTGCTCGTAGACCTCGTGCTCCTCGAAGCCGAAGGCGTCCTTGAGGAACGTGATCGCGGCGCGGGGGTCGTCGTAGCGGAACGTCGGGATGATGGTGGCCATGGGTGCGAGGCTACCCCGGACTTCGGGGCGGTGGGTCGGGGTGGGCCTGTCTGGCGCGACGCGTGACGGCCGCCAACAGGCCCACCCCTCGCGAGGTGCCGGCGACGACGGACGTGGGCCTGTACACGGACGTCGCCAGCGCTAGCGGACGCCTCGCGGCGAATACCCGTCGCCAACTCGATCCGCGTGCCCCACGAAGTAGGTTCCGATGCCGATGCCCGGCACCCCGTCTGACCTGGAGCGCCGGCTCGCCCTCCCCTATGCGGTGCTGATGATCGGCGCCAACGTCATCGGGGCGTTCATCGTCTTCGCGCTGATCGTCTTCGCGCTCCCGCAGCCCGAGGTCGCCGACGCAGCACACGTTCGCCGTGTGAATGTGATGTGGCTGGCCGGCTACCTCGCCTTCGCGGTGCCGGTCGGGATCTTGTGGGTGCTCTGGTTGCTGCTCCCGGTCATGGCATGGCTGCGCGCCGAGCGCCCGCCGACAGAAGACGAGCAGCGCGTCGTCTTGCTTACGCCCGCACGCGAGCTGATTGCCCATGGTGTCCTGTGGACGCTGGGCGCCATCGTCTTCACCGTCCTCAACTACCGCTACAGCCACGAGCTGGCGCTGATCGTCGCGATCGCCGTCGGCCTGGCGGGTGCGGGGACCTGCGCGGTCGCCTACCTGCTCGCCCAGCGCGTGCTGCGCCCCGTCGCCGCCCGCGCGCTGGCCGACCAAGTGCCGGAAGATCCGGCGCTGCCCGGCATCACCACGCGGATCCTGCTGACCTGGGCGCTGGGTACCGGCGTGCCGGTGGTCGGTCTGACGCTTGTCGGAATTGGCGAGCTGATCGGGGTGATCGACGCCTCCTCGGAGCGGGTGGCGACGACGGCCGTGACGCTCGGCGGCGTCGCGCTGATCATCGGCCTGGCCGCGACGGTGCTGACGGCCCGCTCGCTGGCCGACCCGCTGAACGCCGTGCGTCGCGCGGTGCGCCAGGTACAGCGTGGTGAGAACGACGCCGAGGTTGACGTCTACGACGGCAGTGAGCTCGGGCTGTTGCAGGCTGGGTTCAACCAGATGGTCGATGGGCTCCGCGAGCGCGAGCGGCTGCGCGACCTCTTCGGCCGCCAGGTCGGCGAAGACGTCGCGCGCCAGGCGCTGGAGCGCGGGATCACGCTTGGCGGTGAGGAGCTGGAGGTCGCCGTGTTGTTCATCGACTTGGTCGGCTCGACCGAGCTGGCCCACCAACGGCCGCCGACCGAGGTCGTGGAGTTGTTGAACGACTTCTTCGGTGTGGTGGTCGATATCGTCGACGGCGAGGGCGGGTCGGTCAACAAGTTCGTCGGCGACGCCGCGCTCTGCGTCTTTGGCGCGCCGCTGCCCCACGACGACCCGGCGGGCGGCGCGCTGCGGGCGGCGCGGCTGCTGCGCGAGCGGCTCGCCGACGAGGTGCCGCAGTGCGACGTCGGCATCGGCGTCTCGGCCGGGACCGCGGTCGCTGGCAACATCGGCGCCCAGCAGCGCTTCGAGTACACCGTCATCGGCGATCCGGTCAACGAGGCCTCACGCCTGACAGAACTCGCCAAGCAGCACGACGGCCGCGTCCTCGCCTCCGAGGCGGTGCTGTCGCGCGCGGCCGACGACGAGGCGTGCCACTGGACGCTCGGCGCCACCGAGACCCTCCGCGGCCGCGCGGCGCCCACCCGTCTCGCGGCTCCAACACCTTCCTAGAACGCTCGCGAGGTCTTCGCGCTGGCGCCATTTAGGTGTGCCGCGAGCCGGCTCCAGCTACTCTCAGCACTACAAGTCCTCAAGCAGGACTGATCCACGCCGCCGCTCAGGACTAGGGAGTCATCGACCGACATGCCGGACAAGCCCCGCTCTCGCCTCGTCCCGTTGAAGCTGCGCCGCGACGCCGCGGGCGCCATCCACGTGGCCGCCGAACCCGACCGCTCACCGGTCGTCGCCCTTGCCGCCGGCGCGCTGGCAGAGATCACCCGCCTGGCGAGTGCTCCCGAGGCGCGGCCCCTCGATGTGCAGCCCGTCGTGCAGGTCAGCGATCCCGCCGGTTACCTCCGGTGGCGCTCGGACCGCGAAGTCATCTGGCGTGCCCAGGGCCGCCGCTACACCACGGCCGGTTGGCCGGCGAAGCTCCCGCTCAACCTCCTTGCCGCGGTCCTGCTCCCATTGCCCTACGGCGCGATCGCCGGCCGTGGACGCAACGCCCCGCGTGTTGTGGCTGAGCCGCTGTTCAGCACCCGCCCGCAAGCCGACGGCTCCGAGGCCATCGCGCTCGGTCTCATCGCCGAGTGGTTGCACCAGGCAACCTCCGGCCCGGCGATCCGCGTGGCCCCGCCCATCCTCGAGATTGGGACCCAGCGTCGCGTCCTCGACCTTGAGCTCAAGTGGCCGCTCGCCGCCGCGGCCCGCGGTTGAGCCGTCACCGCGGCCCCGGAATGAGGCTTAGAAGCGCACGGTGAAGCGCGCGCCGCCGAGCGCCGGCGCAGTGCTGACCTCAACATGCGCGCCGTGGTGGCCGGCCTGCTGTGCCACGAGGGCAAGGCCCAAGCCTGAGCCTGGGGTCTCGGCGCCGTCCAGACGCGCGAAGGGCGCGAAGATGCGCTGGCGTTCATCATCAGGAACGCCGGGGCCGTCGTCGTCGACCGCGAGGACGGGGCCAACACCATCCAACGTGACCCGGACCTGCGCGCCGCCATGGCGGATCGCGTTGATGACGAGGTTCTCGACCACCATCCGCAGCCCCGGCTCCCAGCCGTCGACGACGACCGGCGCCTCCGGCAGATCAACCGCGACGACAACTCCCGGATGGCGCGTGGCCGCGGCGGTGACGACCTCGTCGACGATCTCGCTTAGGTCGACGGGCTCGTGCTCCAGCGGCCCCGCGTCACCACGCGCCAGCGCCTGAAGCCCGTCCAACAGATCCACAAGGCGACGTTGCTGGGTCAGCGCGTCGTCGAGCATCACCTCGCGGCGCGCGACGTCCACGTCCGGATGGCGGCGCAGCGTCGACAGCGTCGCCTGGACGCTGGTCAGCGGCGTGCGCAGCTCGTGGCCGGCGTCGGCGGCAAAGCGCCGCGTCGCCGCCAATGCGCGCTCGCGGTCGGCAGCGCTGCGCCCCAGCCGCGCGAGCATCGCGTTGAACGAGCGCGCGACCGAGCGCAGCTCGGCCGGCCCGTGGTCGGCGGGCACGCGGCGATCGAGGTCCTCGTCGTCGGCGATCGACGCGGTCACCATCCGCAGCCGCCGCAGCGGCCGCAGCACGACCGACGCGATCAGCCACACGGCGATTCCGACCACCAGCAGACCGGCAATGCCGATCAGCGCGACGCGACGCTCCAGCTCGTCAACGCGATCCTCCAGCCCTCTCAAGCTGGAGACGACCTCCAACCGCGCGCGCCCTCCGAGATCCGGATCGCTCAGCGTCGTGACGTAAGCGCGGTAGCGGTCGCCGTGGCTGCTGAAGGTCGACAGGCCGCGCGGCAGCGTGCGATGGGCCGGCGGCGACGGCCCGGCCTGGACAAGTGTGACCCGCCCCAGGCGGACGAGCAGCGAGCTGCCCGTCGCGCGCAGCACCGCGTCGAGACGCGGGTCCTCGGCGGGAACCTCCTCCTGGACCGCGGCCACCGCCGTCGGGCGCGTCAGCTCCGCGGTGCGCTTGAGCCGATCGTCGAGCGCAGCGCGCTCCGAGGCGTCGATCTCATGAAACGCAGCAGCGCCGGCGGCGACCATCACGGCCGCGAGCAGGAGCAGAACGCCGAGCGTCAGGCGACCACGGAGGCTGCGCATCGCCGCTTAGGCTCGCAGGACGAAGCCGATGCCGCGCACCGTGTGCAGGACCCGCGGCTCGCCGTCCTGCTCGAGCTTGCGCCGCACGTAGCCGACGAAGACGTCGGCGACGTTGGTCCCGGGGTCAAACGTGTAGCCCCAGACCTCCTCGTGCAGGCGCGCCCGGTCGATGATCTCCCCCGGGTTGCGCATCAAGAGCGCCAGCAGATCGAACTCGCGGCGCGTGAGCTCCAGCTCGCGCTCGCCACGGCGAGCCACCCGCGCGCGTGGGTCCAGCCGCAGGTCGCCGACCACCAGCGCCTCGTCAGCCCCCGCGGGCCGGCGGCGCAGCAGCGCGTGCAGCCGCGCGACGACCTCCTCCAGCGCGAACGGCTTGACCACGTAGTCGTCGGCGCCTGCCTGCAGTCCGGCGACCCGGTCATCGACCTCGTCGCGCGCCGACAGGACACAGACCGGCACCTGATCGCCGCTCGCGCGCAGCCGCTCCAGGACCTGCAGCCCGTCGAGGTCGGGCATGCTGAGATCGAGCAGGATCACGGCCGGCGCGATCCGCGCCGCGGCCTCCAAGGCCGCCCGGCCGCCCGAGGCCGCCACCACCGTAAAGCCCTCCAGCTCCAGCCCAGCGCTCACCGCGCGCCGGATCGCCGGGTCGTCGTCGACCAGCAGGACGACGGGCCCCGCGGACGGCGGATCAGCCACGCCGGACGGCCTCGCAGTCGCGGCCCACCACGTCGTCGGCGTCGGCGATCACCCGGTCGCGCCCCGCCCCGCAGTGGACCGTGTCGGCCTCGCGATCGCGCACGTTGATGGTGTCCTTGCCATCGCCGCCGTAGATCTGATCGCGGCCGGGGCCGCCGGTGATGCGGTCGTTGCCGGCGCCGCCGAGCAGGTTGTCGTCACCCGGGCCGCCCCGGATGATGTCGTTGCCCGCGTCGCCGGCGATCGTGTCGTTGCCCGCAGCGCCGTTGAGGCGGTCGCCGCCGCCGCGGCCGAAGATGGTGTCATCGCCGCCACGGCCGTTGATCACGTCGGCGCCCGCGCTGCCGGAGAGCTGCTCGCCCTGGCGGCCGCCGGTGATGACATCGGCCGCCGCCACTCCCGCTAGGGCGGTGAGCAGGAGCGAGAGGAGCAGCACGGACAAGACGATGCGGGGCATGGACATGAGGATGACGCAGGTTCCCGGCTCGTCATCACGCACGCAAAGCCTCTCATGAACTCCTCACAGAGCATGAGGACTGGGTGAGAGGTCGCTGGGAAGCGCTCGCAAAGCGGTGAACCTGCCTCTCAGGTACCAACAACTGGGAGGACGACGTCACATGCACCTTCGCAAATCCATCATCGGCGCCACCGCGGCGCTGGCCATCGTGCCGGCCGGCACGGCGCTGGCGGCCACGATCTCCGGCGGCCCTGGCAACGAGCGCCTGCGCGGCACCAGCGTCGCCGACGTGATCGACGGCAACGCCGGCAACGACCGCCTCTTTGGTCGCGGCGGCGACGACCAGCTCAACGGCGGTCCTGGCAACGACCGCGTCTTCGGTGGCGCGGGCAACGACACGATCGCCGGCGTCCAGGGCAACGACTGGCTCAACGGCGGCGGGGGCGACGACACGGTCACCGGCGATGCCAACGGCACGGGCGACCTGACCTCCTTCGACCGCATCTTCGGCGGCGCCGGCAACGACACGCTCCGCGGCGGCGACTCCCGCGATCGCATCTACGGGGGCAGTGGCAACGACAACTCGGCCGGCGAGAACGGCAACGACCGCATGGCCGGCGGTACGGGCGACGACCTCCAGGACGGCGGTCCGGGCAACGACACCATCTACGCCAACCTCGGCAACGACACCACCACCGGCGGCGAGGGCAACGACCACCTGTGGGCGCTGGCGCGTGGTGACGTCCACGCAGGCCCCAATGGTGGGGTCGACGACGCCGGCGACACGCTCGACGGCGGCCCAGGCAACGACACGTTCCGCACCCGCGATGGCGAGATCGACAAGATCACCTGCGGCGATGGCAACGACCTCGCGCTCCTCGACACGGTCGACGCGATCACCGACGCCACGGCCGCCAACCCCAACGGCTCGTGTGAGAAGGTCATCCGCAAGGCCCCCAAGCCCAAGGAGTCGCACTCCGAGGACGCCCAGCAGGCGCCCGCGGACGCCAACCGCCAGTCCTAGGCACCGTTTGCCCTTCCGTTGCGGGGTCAGACCCGCAACGGAAGCGCGACGGTCAGGAGCCGGCGCCGGCCAGCTCGGCCAGCGGCGCGCCCCAGCCGGCGAGGTCGTCGGGCGGCGGGATCTTGTAGCCCAGGTAGAGGTCGACGCCGATGTCGCCCGTCGCCCACTTGGCAAAGCTCTCGGCGAAGCGCTCGAGCTCGTTGGCGCAGGAGCCAGAGGTGCCACGGTCACAGCCGTAGCCGCGCGGGATCGTGACGTCGAGCCGCGCGTTGAGGTCCGAACCCACGATGGCGAAGTCGATGACGTGGCCCAGCTCGTGCAGGACGTCGCGGTCGATGCCGCGCTGCCCGTAGCGCCGCGAGACCATGCCGAGGTTCACGCTCACGACGTAGCGGTCGCCGACCTGCTGCGTCGTCCCCGCCGTGCCTGCGGGGGTCATGCCGATGTGAACGTCGACCAGGCCGTCGACCGCGGCGATGAGCGCCTGGGCCTCAGGCCGCGCGCGGGCGACGGCGGTGAGGAATGCATCGCGGTCGGCTGCCGGCACGCCGGGGTCAAACGTGAACGTCGCCGCGCGCTCTTGCGCGCTGAGGTGGCCGACGGTCCGGCCGACCGCCGTCGTGGCCTGCGCCCGGCTGTGCATCCGCAGCACGAAGCCGCCGAGCGACAGCGCGAGGAGCACTGCCAACGGTACGACGAAGCTGCGAGATCGTTCCCCCACCTCCCCTCTATCGGCCGCGAGCGCGCTAGCTTGGAGGGGTGCCGCTGCGCGATGACGGCCCACACTTCGCCTACGCCCTTCATCCGCTGCCCCCCAACCGGGTCGGGCTGCGCCGCTGGCGCTGGGAGCTTTGGCATGGCGCGGCCCTTGTCGCCGCCGGTTGGCGCCTGAGCCAGGAGCATGCCGGGCGTGCCCTCTGCACCGCGGCATCCCGGCGCGGACACGCCCAGCTGGGGCTCCATCCGCTGCGCCCTGAGCGCACGCCCGCGCCCGGCGGGCTCAGCGCCGGTGTCGCCGTGCGCCTCGACTGCGGCGCGTTTCAGTGCCTGCTGGTCCCCCGCCTGCCCGGCGCCGCTGGCTGGACGCCCACCGCGGTCGCGGTCTGAGCGCCGCCTCGCCCTTTAGGGTGAGTGCGTGATGCCGTCCCTGGCACGGCGCGCAGCGGCGCTTGCCCTCACCGCCTTGGTCATCTACGGCGTCGCTCCGGCGATCGGCGAGGTGCTGGGCGCCTTTGATGAGGTGATCACGCTCAAGCCCTGGTGGCTGGTCGCGATGGTGCTCGCCGAGGCCGCCTCCTGCTGGTGTCTGTGGGAGCTGCAGGCGCTATCGATCGGGACGCGCGACACGACGGGCGTGGCCACGTCGCAGCTGGCCGGCGGCGCGCTGGGACGCGTGATCCCGGGCGGCGCGGCGACCGCGGCGGCCACGCAGTACAACATGCTCAACACGTCCGACGTGCCGCGCGCATCGATCGCGACGGGGTTGGCGGCGGCGACCGTCCTGCAGATCGCGGGGCTCTGCGTGCTGCCGGTCCTCGCCCTGCCGGCCATCATCTTCGGGCTGCGTGTCCCGGAGACGCTGTTTGAGACGGGCGCGCTCGGCCTCGGCCTCTTCGTCGCGATGTTCGGCGTGGGCCTGGCGGCCGCGCGCAGCGAGCGCACCCTGCGGTGGGTCGGACGGCTCGCGGTCCGCGTCAGCCAGCGGCTGCCGGGCGATCGTGCGCTGTCTCCGTTGCTGCCCGACCGCCTCGTCGTCCAGCGCGACGAGGTCGCCGAGCGCCTCGGTGACCGCCTGCTCGTCGCCTGCGGCGCGGCGGTCGGGCGCTGGCTCTTCGACCTTCTGGCGCTCGTGACCGCGATCACCGCCGTCGGCGCGAGCCCGCGCTTCTCGCTGGTCCTGCTGGCCTACGTCGCCGCGCAGCTGCTGGCCCAGATCCCGCTGACGCCGGGCGGCATCGGCGTCGTCGAGGCGGGCCTGACGGCGACGCTGGCGCTTGCGGGCGTCAACGGTGGCGACGCCGCCGTTGCGACCCTCGCCTATCGCCTGGTCTCCTACTGGCTGATGCTGCCAGCCGGGCTGGTCGCGTGGATCATCCACCGTCGGCGCCTCGCTGTGGCCACGCCGGCCTCCTGACGCGATGGCAAAGCGCCGCGCCGGGCCCGAGATCCTCGCCGAGGTCGGCGAGCTGGTCGTACAGCGCGACAGCCAGCGGCCGACGGGACGGCTGCTGCGCCAGGGCGAGATGGACGCGTCCTACATCGACCTCGCCGATCCACGGCATCTGGAGTTCGACTACCTGCGGCGGATGCGCGACGTCGTCGAGGCGCTGCGGGCACGGCGGATCGTGCATATCGGCGGCGCCGGGTGCGCGCTGGCACGGTCGCTGGCGGCGACCGACCGGACGCGGACGCGCCGCCAGGAGGTCATCGAGGTCGATGAGAACGTGATTGCGCTGGCCCGCGAGCACCTTGGACTGCGCAAGCTCCCGGGGCTGAAGGTCCGGATCGCCGACGGACGCGCGCACCTTGCGGGCCGCCAGGACGCGTCAGCCGACGCGCTGCTGATCGACGCGTTCATCGGCGCGCGCGTGCCGCGCCATCTGGCAACGAGCGCGGCGCTGGCCGACGCGGCGCGGGTGGTCGCCCCCGGCGGCGCGTTGGCCTTCAACGTGGTCGACTCGCCGCCGATGGACGACGTCCGCGCGATCGCCGCCGGCTTGCGCGAGCATTTCGCCACCGTCGCGGCGCTGGGCGCCGGGCCGGTGCTGCGGGGGCGCCGGCAGGGCAACGTCGTCCTGGTCGCCGGCCACGGGCCGCTGCCGCTGGAGCGGCTGCGCGTGCGCGGGGCCGCCGACGCATCGCCCGCCGGGCTGGCCGATGCGCAGGATGTCGCGCTGCTGTGCCGCTCGACCCCGCCGTGGCAGGACTGATCGGCGCCCCGCCGGGCAATATCAACCCCATGGCCATGTCCCCCACGATCTGGACGGTCGGATACGAGCGTCTGCTCCCCGCCGAGCTCATCGCCGAACTGAAGGCCGCGAAGGTGCAGCGACTTATCGACGTCCGCTTCCGTCCGCAATCCCGGCGCGCCGGCATGTCCAAGACGAGGCTGGGCGACGCCCTGCGCGAGCACGGCATCGCCTACGAGCACCACCGCGAGCTCGGAACGCCGGCCGACATCCGCTGGTTCTACAAGCACAACCGCATGACCGAAGGCGCAGCGCAGTTCACCACCTACATCGAGGAAGCGTCCTCCGAGGCGCTCGACACGCTCGCCGCGGAGATCACCGGAGAGGGTCCGTCGACGGCGCTCCTCTGCCTCGAGGCCGACCCGGCGCACTGCCACCGCCGGGTCATCACCAATCGCCTCACGGCCCGGATCCCGAGCCTGCGGGTGATCGACCTATAGGCCTACGCTTCGTGTCTGTCAAGCAGGAACGACGCGTGCACCGCCCCGTCAGCGGCGACGATCCAGCGCTGTGCGCCTGCGCTGCGCACGGCGTGCTCGCCTGGCTGGGTCGGCGAGCGGAACTCCAGCTCGACGTCGATCGCCGAGGGCTCAGCGCCCGCCAGCAGCTCGTCCTCTAACACCGCCCAGTAAGCGGCGTTGTTAATGTGGTCGGCGACGTCGAGCTCGGTGCTGCGGAAGTGCCACGGCCGCGACGCGGCGTCCTCGGGCGGCCCCGGATGGCGCAGCCGCGCCTTGACCTCGCGGCCTGCTGCCGACGCGCTGTAGATCTCGAGCTCCCGCGCCGAAAACGGGATCGGCCGCAGGCTGACCGGATCGAGGTGGACCCAGAGCGCCACCGCCTCGACCAGGCCGCCGCCGGCGCTGGCCACCGTGGTGCGCCGCTGCGCCCACATACGACCGATGCCACTGCAGAAGGTCGAGACCGTCGCCGTCTCGCTGAAGCGCGGGAAGCGGCTGACCGACAGCCGCGTGCGGCGCACGACCCACAGCGCGGTCTCGCCGAGACCGGCGTCGACCACGTCGGCCAACGCGACGTCCTGCAGCCAGCGCGCGAGCGCGTCGAGGCGGACGCGACCGCTCGGCGCCGCATCGGCCAGCCCGGCGGTGACGGACTGCTCGAAGCGGCGCCCGGCGCCCGGGTGGGCGACGAGCTCATCGAAGGCGGAGACGCTCACGCGCCGCCAAGTTACCGCGCGCGGACGAGCACCAGCGACCCCGTCCCCGGCCAGACCCGGTCGCTGCCCGCAAAGCGCGCCTGGATCTGCAGACGCCGCCATGGGCGCGCCGCCTTCGGGATGGCCATGGTGATGGTGTAGGTCGGCCGGCCGCGGAGGCGCAAACGCGAGGTCGTCGTCACGGTCTTGCGACCGATGCGCGCCGACACGCTCACGCTCAACGGCCCGACCGCGGCAGCGCTGACCCGGCCACGGATCACGAGCTTGCGGCCGTCGCGCGACGGCTGGGCCTTGGACACCGTCAGCGCGGGCCGCAGCTTCTCGACGATGAGCGCAGGACGGCTCTGAGCGATCTCCGGGGCGACGAGCGGCGGCGTGGGCGTCACGACGACGGGCACGGGCGGTGGCGGCGGCGGGTCGGCCAGCACGATCCCACGGCCGCTGACCGCGACCATCCGCGATCCGCTGTCGCCCGTGGTGGCGAGCCGCCAGGTGCTCGACACGTCGGCCGCGCTGGACGGCGCGAACCGGACGCGCAGGGCAAGCTCGGCACCGGCACCGATCTCGGTTCCCTCCGGCAGCGCGTCGAGCACGCTGAACGGCCCGCCGGTCGGCGGCTCGGAGGCGAGCACACGCAGCACACCGGGACCCTCGTTGCGCAGCGTAACCGTCGCATCGCGCGTCTGTCCCACCGGCACGTCGCCGAACGCCCAGCCCGCGGCCGGGCTGACCGTCAGCGCACCCGAGGTGATGGCCTTCGCCGACAAGGCCACCGTCTTGTCGCCGCTGCTGGTGTGGAGGGTCAGCGCGCCCGTCGCCGCGCCAGCCACCAGCGAGGAGAACGTCACGTGCATCGCGAGCGTGGCGCCCGCGGCGATCGTCGTTGCGCTGGCCGGGGCGTCGGCGACCGCGAACGGCGCGGCGGGCGCGTCGAAGCCCGTCACGGTCAGCGGCAGCTGGCCGTCGTTGCCGAAGGTCACGGTCGCGCTGCCGGTCTCGCCGAGGACCACGTCGCCGATCGCAGCGGACGCCGGAGCCGTCAGATGCCCGGGTGCCACGCCCGTCCCCGTTACCGCGACGGCGTGCGCGCCGCTGCCGTCGCCGGCATTGAGGGTCCACGCGTCGGTGACCGTGCCCGCCGCGGTAGGCGTGAAGCTGATGCGCAGCGTGCGGCTTTCTGCGGCCGGGATGACGGTGGCCTCGTCGAGCGCGTCGAGGACCGTAAAGCGCGTATCGGTCGGCGGCTTGGACTTGGTGATGGTCATTGGGCTGTCACCCGTGTTGCCCACCGTCAAGGACACGGTCTTGCTCTCCCCCACGGTGACCGTGCCGAAGTCCCACCCGCTGGTGGGCGTCAGCGCCAGCTTCGGCCCGAGGCCGGCGCTGCCCGAAAGCCCCACGATCTTCTCGCCTGCCGTGGTCTGCAAGACCAAGTCGTCGTTGAACTCCCCCACCGCCGTCGGCTGGTAGTGGACGGTGACGTTGACGACCTCGCCGGGGGCGATGACGTCATTGACAGCCGGCGCGCTGGTCACCGAGAACGGCGCACCCGGCAACGTGACGCCGGTGATCGTCAGCGGCTGACCGCCGCCGTTGCCGAAGGTGACGACAGAAGCTTGCGAGTCACCGATGACCGCGCCGCCGAAGGAGACGATCGGCGGCGACGCGGTCAGCACCGCCTGCTGGGCCTGGCCTGTGCCGGTGAGGCTGAAGGTGAAGGTGTTCGTGTCGGTGGAGACCGTCAGCGTGCCGGCGGCCGAGCCCGGATCGGTCGGCGTGAAGTCGACCGGCACGGTGATCGTCTGGCCATCGGTAAACGTGCCGCCGAGCCCGAGGCCGGCCGTGCGCGCGATGAACTGCGAGCCGGAGGCGCTGATCGCGTTGACCTTGACGGTCCCGCTGATCGTCAGCGTGACGTTGGCCGTGCTCGTGTCACCGACGGTCGTCAGGGGGAAGGTGGCGCCCGTCGACTGCACGTCGGCCTGGACCGGGGCGCCGAACGCGAGCACGTGGCCGTTGCGCGCGCCGACGTAGAGCCGTCCTTTGCCGACGCCGGGCATCGAGAACTTCGAGGACTGGCCGATCGGGAACGTGCGACGCAGGTTGAGACGGCCGTTCTTGGGCACGGCGTCGTAGGCGCGCAGCTGGCCGCCCTCGGCCCAGCCGTTGGGCGCCCAGACGATCCACAGCGTCGCCGAGCCCGACGTCGTGCCGTCGGAGGTGATGACCGGCGCACCGGAGCTGAAGCCAAAGGCGTCGTCGGACTGGATCGGCGCGTCGAGCGACGGCGTGCCGTCAGCGGCCTTGCGGTAGCGGTAGAGCTTCAGGTAGCCCGAGGAGCCGCTGGGCTCCGGGTTGGCGCCGCCGCTGGGCGACGCGGTCGGGATCGCGATCCAGCCGCCGTCGCCAGGCCACACGCCCGGCCGCGACCAGACGCCGCCGAACGGGCCGACGCGGCTGATGACGTCGTCGCCATGGCCCATGCCCATCCCGATGCCGCCCAAGTTGTCGCGGTTGAGCAGGTAGACGTAGCCGGCCTTGCCGACCGCGACGCCGACGTGCGGGTACGTGCTTGTGCCGAACGTGTCGTCGCGCAAGGCGGTGACGCCGCCGGAGGCGAAGTCGGCGTCGTAGTCGTCGAGGTGCGCGGCGTCGGCCGGCGCGAAGAAGTCATTGGCCTTCAACGTGCCGTCAGCCTGGACGTCAAGCCGCACGATCGACTCGCCGAACATCCCGCTGGGCGTGTCGCTCGGGCCGACCGGCGAACCGCCGTTGCCCGTCGAGACGAAGAGCCGGCCTGGACCGTCGGACATCAGCCCGGCACCCGACTGCCAGATGCCGGCGCCGTTGCCGCTGGTGACCGCGCTCCAGCGCGCCTTGATCTGGCCGGCGGTGCTCACGCCAAAGACCCAGCCCTGGTAGGGCGGGAAGTCGCAGTGACCGCCGAAGCCCGCGTAGATCACGCCGTCGAGCAGCAGCAGGCCCGGGCGCTGCAGCTCGGTCGTGGCCTGGAAGGTGACGCCCGGCGCGTTCTGCGCGGTGCCGCTGAGCAGCTTGGGGAAGCCCGCGCGCTGCGTGCCGGTCGCCACGTCCAGCGCGTCCATGTAATAGGCCGCGTCGTCGCTGCCGTCCGGCGCGTAGGTCTTGTGCGTCAGGTAGATCGTCTGGCTGGCCTCGTCGATCACCGGCGTCGAGGTCACGCCCAGATCGGGGTAGAGGTCGCCGCAGCCGATCAGGGCCGCCGGGTAATGCGGCCCGAGGTTGACCGACCACCGCTCGTCGCCGGTCTCCGAGTCAAAGCTGTAGATGTTGTTGCGCTCGGTGGCGACGATGACGCTCGTGCCAACGACCAGCGGCTGGGCGTAGACCTGACCGTCGACCGGCGAGTCCCAGAGCTGGCCGAAGTTGGTGTTAGCGACTGCGTCGGGCGAGAGCTTGGGCTGGTTGGGATACCAGCCGTCGCGCAAGTCGTTGCCACTGTTGGTGATGCCGGCCGCACCGGCGGTCCCTGTGCTGAGCGCCCCTGCCAGGAGCGTCGCGGCCGTGATCGCGCGAGCGATCCGTCGCAACGTGGAACATCGGTGTCGCGGTAGCTGACCCATCGCTGTTCATCGTGGCGCATCGGTGCGGCCCCTGACTACACCGATGGCCAGGGTCAGACGCCGCCTGGCGCCTGCGAACGCCGGGCGAACAGCCGGGCGAGTCCTGGCGGGAGGCGGCCGCCGGTCGACAGCCACGAGCCGGCGAGGATCAGCAGCAGGCCCGCCACGGCGCCGGCGCCGGGGCGCTCGTCGAGGACCGCGACCCCGAGCGCAACGGCGACGATCGGCGAGATGTAGGTGATGACCGTGGCGCGGCCGGGGCCGACCTCGCCGATCAGCGCGCCGAAGAGGACGAATGCCGCGGCGGTGCAGAAGAGGGCGAGCACGACGATCGAGAGGAGCGCGTCGGTGCTCGGCATGTGCGACGGCGGGGCGAGCAGCGCGGGCACCGTCAGCAGGACGGTGGCGATGCTCAGCGCGACGGCCATCAGCGCCCGCGGATCAAGCGCCCCAAAGCGCTGGTTGATGATCATCGGGCCGGCCGCGTAGCCGACGGCGGCCAGCAGGATCATCAGCGCGCCGAGCAGCTCCTCGCCGCTGCCCGAGACGTCGAGGCCCACGAGCGCGACGACGCCCGCAAAGCCGATCGCCAGGCCCACGGCGCGGGTGCCGGTGGCGCGCTCGGAACGGTCGAAGCGGATCGCCAGCAGCGCGACGATCATCGGGACCGCGGCGATCAGAATCGCGGCCAGCGACGAATCCACATGGCGCTCGCCGGCGGCGATCAGCGGGAACGGCAGGCAGATCTCGATGATCGCGTAGAGCACGAACCAGCGCCGATGCGAGCGCTGCAGCGCGGGCTTGAGCACGCCGGCGCGCTGGCTGAGGACGAGCAGCACGGCCGCCGCCATCAGCACGCGGACCCACGCGAGGAAGATCGGTGGCACGCCGTCGTCGACGGCGACCTTGATGAACACGTACGGGATCCCCCACAGGATCGAAACCGCAGCGAAGGCGGTCCAGGCGCGTGCGGTCATCTGGCTTCGATCCTAACGCTGCTAGCGTCGGGCGATGCTCCGGCTCAGCGTGCTCGATCAGTCCCCGATCAGCGAGGGGTCGACGGGGTCGCAGGCGCTGCACGACACGATCGACCTCGCGCGGCTGACCGACCGCCTCGGCTATTACCGCTACTGGGTGGCCGAGCACCACGGCGGCACGATGCTCGCCGGGCCCAGCCCCGAGGTCCTGGTCGGTCCGATCGCCGCCAACACGCAACGGATCCGCGTCGGCAGCGGCGGCGTGATGCTGCCCCACTACAGCCCACTGAAGGTCGCTGAGAGCTTCAGCGTCCTGGCCGGGCTGTTTCCGGAGCGCATCGACCTCGGCCTGGGTCGCGCGGCGGGCACCGATCCGCTGACGACCCACGCCCTGCAGCGCGACCGCCGCAACGCGACGCCCAACGACTTCCCCGATCAGCTCGTCGAGCTGCTCGCCTATCTGAACGGGACCTTCCCGGAGAGCCATCGCTTCGCGCGGCTGGCGGACCTGCCCGGGCGGCCCGAATCGCCGGAGCCGTGGTTGTTGGGGTCCTCGCCCCAGAGCGCGGTCTGGGCGGCGCAGCTCGGCCTCCCCTACGCCTTCGCGGACTTCATCAGCCCGGAAGGGGCGGCGATCGCGGCCAGCTACCAGGCGGCCTTCCAGCACTCCGAGCGCCACATGGCGCCGCAGACGGCAGTCGCGGCGTGGGTCCTGGCGGCCGACACCGAGGAGGAGGCGCGGTTGCTGGCGGCATCGGCGCGGATGGCCTTCAAGGTGCTGCAGCGCGGGCGGCTGATCCCCGTGCCGCCGCCCGAGAAGGCGGCGCGCTTCCTGGAGTCCGAGGGCGAGCGCCTCGACGCGCCGCCGCGCGGGCGCCGCACGATCGTGGGCGCGATCGACAAGGTCCGCGCGCAGGTCGAGCAGCTGGCCGCCGACTACCGGGCCGACGAGGTGATCGTGATCACGATCACCTACGACCATGCGGCGCGGCGGCGCTCCTATGAGCTGCTGGCGGAGGCGTTCGACCTGCCTGGTGTGCCGGTCATTGGCGGCGCGGCCGGCGCCGCTGATCGGTGAGGCTCTCCACCGTCGCGCGCGCCGGTGCGCGCGAGGCGATCCCGTTCGCTGCGGCCGGCCTGGTCGTCGCAATGTCCTTCGGGATCTCAGCCCGCGCCGCCGGGCTGCCCGCGCTGGCGACGATCGCGATGTCGGTCTTGGTCTACGCGGGCTCGGCGCAGTTCGCGGCGGTCGCGATCCTCAGTCAGGGGGGCTCGGTCATCGCCGCGGTGCTGGCGGCCGCCCTGATGAACGCGCGCTACATCGCGATGGGGCTGGCGATCGGGCCGTCGCTGAAGGGTGGTCGCGTGCGCCGCGCGCTGGAGGGCCAAGCCGTCGTCGACGCGTCGTGGGCCATGGCCAACCGCGGCGACGGGCGCTTTGACCGCCACACGCTCTTCGGCTCCTCGGGGCTGCAGTACCTGACCTGGCAGACGGGGACGATCATCGGCGTCGTGGCGGGCGGGGCCCTCCCCGACCCCGAGGCGATCGGCGTCGACGCGGTCTTCCCCGCGTTCTTCTTGGCCTTGCTCGTCGGCGAACTGCGCGACGCCGAGGCGGGCGCGGTGGCGATCGGTGGCGCGATCATCGCGGTCGTCGGCGGCCTGCTCGCCCCGGCCGGCGTCGGGATCCTGGCCGCGTCGGTGGTCGCCCTCGTCGGCCTGCGCCGGCCACGGACGGCGGTGGTGACGGGATGAGCACCGCCGAGAAGGCGTGGCTGACGGTCGCGCTCTGCGCGACCACCACCTTCGCGATCCGCGCGTTCGGGCCTTTCGCCGTGGGCACCCGCGAGCTGCATCCACGGACGACGCGTGTGCTCGCGCTGCTGCCCGCCGCGCTGCTGGCGGCGCTGGTGGTGACCGAGACCGTGATCGTCGATGGCGAGCTCGACATCGACGCCCGCCTCGTCGGCGTCGCCACCGCGGGCCTGCTGCTCTGGCGTGGCGCCTCGGTGATCTGGGTGGTGATCGGGGCGGCGGCCGTGACCGCCGCCCTACGTTTGATGTTCTAGGAGTTGGCCGGGGCGCCGTCGGCGGCGCGGCGCAGCTCGGCGAGGTCGATCTTGCCCATCTTGAGCATGGCCGTCATCGCGCGGCGTGCCTTCTCGGGGTCGGGGTCGCTGAAGACCGCGTCCATACCGGTCGGGACGACTTGCCACCAGAGGCCGAACTTGTCCTTGGCCCAGCCGCACGGCCCTTCGGAACCGCCGTCTGCGGTGATCAGCGACCAGTAGCGGTCGATCTCCTCCTGGTCGGCGCAGTCGATCTGAAACGACACGGCCTCATCGAACGTGAACTCCGGGCCACCGTTGATGCCGACGAAGCGCTGGCCGTCGAGCTCGAACTCGACGGTCATGACCATGCCGGCCTCACGCGGCGCGTCTTCGGGATAGTGCGTCACGCCAACGACGCGTGAGTTCGGGAAGACCGACACGTAGAACGCCGCCGCCTCCTCGGCCTCGGTGTCAAACCACAGGTTGGGGATGATCTTGGGCATGTCCCAGAGACGGTCTGACGGCGACGAACTCATCGTCAACCGCCTGACCGCCGTGTTCCGCCTGCACGACGAGCGCCGCGGACAGCACCAGCGCGCCGCCGGCCAACTGCGCCGGACCGAGCGACGTGCCGAAGGCGACGAACGCGAGCACGACCGTCACCACCGGCTCCAGCGTCGAGAGGATCGCGGCGGCGGAGGGGCCAACGCGCGCGAGGCCCGCGAAGAACAGGCCGACGGCCCCGACGGTCGACACCACGGCGATCGCGGTCAGCCATCCGAACCCCGCGGGGCTGACGGCCCCGAGGTCCAGCCCGCCGCTGGTGAGCCCGACAAGCGTCAGCATCGCCGCCGCGCCGGTGCACACCAAGGTGCTCAATGCGAGCGCCCCGACCCGTGCGGCGACACCCTCAGAAACCAAGATGTAGGCACTGAAGATAACGGCTGCACCCAGGCCCAGCACGGTGCCGAGGGGGTCCAGCGCTCCACCGGCCGCGCCGGCCAGCACGAGCACGATTCCGCAGCAGGAGAGCGCCAGCGCGAGCGCGGTCCGGGCGCTGGCCCGCTCGCGCCCGAGCGCGACGGCCGCCACGGTCACCATCACCGGGAACGTGTAGAGCAGCAGCCCTAACAACGCCGGGTCGATCCGCTTCAGCGCTGCGAAGTAGCCGCCGGCCTGCGCGGCGTAGCCGACGGCGCCGAGGGCAAGGGCCGCGATGACGTCGCGCCGGGGCAGCGCGCGGACGGCGCGAAGCCGTCCGCTGGCGATCGTCGCTGCCCACAGCAGCGCCGCGGCGATCACGAACCGGACGGCCAACAGCGTCCCGACGGTCGCACCCTCGTCATAGGCGAGCTTGCCGCAGACGCCCATGGCGCCGAATCCGGCGGCCGAGGCGAGGCAGAAGAGCGCTCCTGAGCGGGGCATGGCGCCGATCCTGCCGTGTCAGACTACGTAGAAGCGATGCCGATTGCTGATGTCCAATCGTTAGCATCGCTTGGCGATGCTCGACCTCCGCCGCCTGCGCCTCCTGCGTGAGCTCCACGCCCGCGGCACCATCGCCGCGGTGGCCGACGCCCTGCAGTACACGCCATCAGCCGTCTCGCAGCAGCTCGCGGTGCTCGAGCGTGAGGCCGGCCGCCCGCTGCTGCAGCGCGTCGGCCGCGGCGTCCGGTTGACCGACGACGCGCTCATCCTGGTCGGCCACGCCGAGGCGCTGCTCGATCGGTCCGAGCGCGCCGAGGCCGAGCTGGCCGCCGGCGCCGGGCGGGTCGCCGGCCGGGCGCGGATCGCCTCGTTTCAGTCGATGGCGCTGCGTCTGGCGGTTCCCGCGATGCAACGCCTGGCCGTCGAGGCGCCCGACCTGCGCTGTGAGCTGATCGACGCCGAACCCGAGCAGTCGCTCCCCGCGCTAGCGCTCGGCGACGTCGATCTCGTGCTGGCCGATGAGTGGCAGCACCAGCCACGGGCGCGAACGCCGGGCGTCGAGCGCGAGGACCTGTGCCGTGATCCCGTCGCAGTCGTCCTGCCCGCCGATCATCCAGCCGCTCTGCGTGACCCCAACACCGTCCCTTTGACCGCACTGGCCGACGCCGTATGGGTGACCGGCCACTCGGGTGCCGGCTGGGACGCCTTGACCGTCAGGACCTGCCGCGAGCTCGGCGACTTCGATCCCGACATCCGCCATCGCATGAACGACGGCGTTGTCAGTCTCGCGCTGGTCGCGGCAGGCCAGGCCGTCATGCTGATGCCGCGCCTGGTGGGGATCGACGGCCACCCGGGCATCGCGGTGCGCGCCATCGCCGAGGGCTCGGTGGATCGCATGATCTTCATGGCGACGCGCGCCGCCGATGGTCAGCGCCCATCGGTGCGGGCACTGCGCCGCGCGATCCGCGACCAGGCGTCCGGTCTGCCCGAGCAGTGGCTGGCCGGTGTGGCCGCGCGCGGACCGAAACGCTCAAGAACCGCCTGAGTACGCCGACATCCTGCGCATGAAGATCGGAAACGTCATCGCCAGCACGATCGCCCTCCTTTGGAGCCTCGGGCTCCTTATCCACCACTTCGCCGGGACGCCGACATCCGGCTCAAGCGCGTTTGAGGCTGGGCAGCTTGTGGGGGTGGTGTTCGGACTCGTGCTCGGCGTTGCCGGCGCCCGCGGGCTCTTTAAGGAGATTCAGCGCGCGCAGGCGAGTTGACGCGGCCGACCGATCGGGCCCGCGGCCAGCCGTCAGGGAGTCGTGTCGTCAAGCGACACCACGGCCACCACGACGGGAGTAGCCTCGGTAGACCATGAGCCCGATCCCCGGAGAGCCGTTGGACCCCAAGCCCCAGGAGCTCACGACGAGCGATGGGAAGAAGTTCAAGCTGAAGGTGCCCGGCCTCGCGCCGCCGATCAAGCCCAACCGGACCGAGGAGCGTGGCAGCGAGGAGCCGCCGCGTGACGATCCGCGGCCACCGGTGAACCCGAACCACGCCGGGCTGTAGAAGCTAGGCCGGCGGGTCCGACTCGCCCGCGCCGCGGTGCTTGCGCGCGACGCGCTCGGCCTCGTCGCCGTCGAACATCGTCCGTGCGACCGCAGCGGTGTAGAGCACCACGGCGGCCAGCAGCGCAAGGAAGGCCGGGGCGCCGACCACGAGCACCACGGCAAACCCGATGACGGCCACCGCGATGTTGAGGGGCTTGCTCGCCGCGTTGGTGGCCAACGAGACCGCAAGCTCCTCGCGCGTCGGTGGGCGATCGCTCATGGCGCGCCCGCCACGAGCCGCAGCTCGTCGGAGCCGGCGCGCACGATGTCGCCGGGATGGAGCTGGCGCCCGCGACGGTCCTCGCGCTCGCCGTTGACGTACACCTCGACCGCGCTCAGGTAGTCCTTGACCTCGCCGCCGCCGTCGACGAGATCGACGAGCTTGAGCAACTGGCCGAGCCGGATCATCTCCCCGCGGATCGGGACGTCCTGAGCCATTGCCTAGACCCGCCCGCGCCCGATCGCCTGCAGCACGACGAGGACGAAGATCGTCCCGAGCACCGCGCCAGGCAGTCCTCCGAGGTCGAGGATCTCGGCATCACCGATCCCCAGCGCCTCGGTGAACAAGAAGTAGCCGAGCAGCGAGCCAACCAGGCCGATCGCCAGCGTCGGGAAGCAGCCGGACGGCCCGGGGCCAGGGGTCAGGACCCGCGCGAGATAGCCCGCGACGAGCCCGAGGATGACGGCGCCCAGCATAGGGCTGAGCGTATCGGGGCGCGGGACGCAGCGTGGTTGGCGCGCGGGGCGCAGCGTGGTTGGCGCGCAGCTCGCAGCGTTGGCCGGCGTGCGCGGCGTGGTCTGTCTGCACCAAGGAGAGCGAGCGGGTCGGCGACGCGCAACCGGGTGGGCCTGTTTGGGGACGTATACCGTCCGCGCACGGGCCCACCTCTCCAAAGATGCCGTCGACAGCTCGGGGTGGGCCCGTTGGGCGACGTACACCGTCCGCAAACAGGCCCACCCCTCCCGAGCAAGCGCGGACGACGAGCCGACACGCACCACAATCCCCGCTCGCTCTCCTCGGTGCCGACGAACCACGCCGCGAACCACAAGCGCAATCGCGCTGAGCGCCACGAACGCCCAGCACAACCACGACTAGCCAATCGCGCTCAGCGCCGCCACCGACGCCCAGCACACCCCGCCCGGCCGCTAGCGGCCCGAGTACCGGCCCGACGTCGAGCCCGACCCGCTCCGCGAGCGCGGGCGGCGCTTGCGCGCCCCCGTGGTCCGCGGCGCGCCGCCTTGGGAGGCCGGCTTGGCGCCGCCGTGGACGCTGCGCAGCAGCCCGCTCTGGCCGAACTGGTCGAGGATGCCCAGCTGAGTCGCCATCTTTTGCACGTCACCGGCCTGCTCGGTCCCGACGAACGTGACGCCCTCACCCGTGCGGCCCGCGCGGCCGGTGCGGCCGACGCGGTGGGTGTAGGTGTCGCCGTCCTCGGGCGGATCGAAGTTGATGACGTGCGAGATATCGCGGACGTCGATGCCGCGGGCGGCGACGTCGGTCGCCACGAGCGTGTCGACCTCGCCACGCTCAAACTGGTCCAGGGCGCGCTCGCGCTGACGCTGGGACTTGTCGCCATGCATCGCGACAGCTTTCACGCCCTCCCGGGCCAGGCGCTTGACCAGCCGGTCGGCGCCATGCTTGGTGCGGACGAAGACGAGCGCGAGGTCGCGGTCGGCGCGCAGCTCGCGCACGAGCAGCGACAGGCGGTCGTCGCGCTCGACGGCGATGAAGCGATGCGCGATCGCCTCCAGACGGTCCACGTCGGGCTCGATCGCGTGCTCGGCCGGGTTGCTCGTGTACTCACGGGCCACGCGACCGGCGTCGCCGTCCAGCGTCGCCGACAGGAAGACGGTCTGGCGCTCACGCGGGCACTTGGCGACGATGCGGTCGACGGCCGGGCGAAAGCCCATGTCGAGCATGCGGTCGGCCTCGTCGAGCACCAGGAAGTTGACGTGCTTGAGCTTGAGCTTGCCACGCTGCAGCAGGTCCTCGAGGCGGCCGGGGGTCGCGACGACGATGTGCGAGTTGACCGCCTCACGCTCCTGCTTGGTGATGCCGACGCCTCCGTAGACCGTGGTGATCTTCAGCGCGCGGGCATGGGCCAGCGGGTAGAGCTCGTCGACGATCTGCGAGGCGAGCTCACGCGTCGGGGCAAGCACCAGGGCCGACGGGCGGCCGTAGCCGTTGGCGTCGATGCGGTCGAGCATCGGGACGCCGAAGGCCAGCGTCTTGCCCGAGCCGGTTGGCGACTTCGCGAGGACGTCGCGGCCCTCAAGGATGTCGCCAATGATGAGGTTCTGGATGGCGAACGGCTCGGTGAAGCCACGCTTGGCGAGCGCGGCGGACACGGCCTTGGACACGCCGAGATCGGCGAAGGTCTTCGATGACATTGGGAACTCCAGTGCGGCACTGACTGCCGCGGACGATTCGGGGAGACTGCCGACCCGAACCGCACTCTGGCGGGACCCAAGCGAGCTGCCTCGCGGACGACAGAGGCGCCGTACGCCCGAGAGAGGCTAGCAGCGCGCGCAGCGCACCCGGAACATGCCCGCTCCACCCTGCCAATTGGCAGGGTGTTCTCCCACGGACAGACCCACACCGATTACGTTCGCATACCAGTCGGGGTGGCATCCCGCTGTCCCGGACCAGCAGGAGGAGAAAACATGTCGCAGGTCTTCGCGGCGCGTGGGGTCACGCGCCGCACCGGGGTGCTCATCGCCATCACGGTGCTGTGCGCGCTCTCACTGCAGTACACCGGCGCCGCACGTGCCGATGGCCCGGGGGTGGGAACGCCATGGATCACCAGTGTTGGCGACTCCTACATCTCGGGTGAGGCCGGCCGCTGGGCCGGCAACTCCAACGTCAGCTCGTCCTACGTCGACGCGCTCGGCTCCACCGCCTACTACGACAACGCCACCAACACGGCCGAGCTGATCCCGAACTGCCACCGGTCCAAGTCGGCCGAGGTCTACATCGGCGGTGGCGTCAACGGCATGAACTTCGCGTGCTCGGGTGCCAAGACGTCGACGGTCGCTGGCTCGGACTTCAAGCCCGGCCTGGACTTCTACTCCAGCGGCGCGAACCAGGGCCAGGCGCTGATGCTGCAGAACTTCGCCGCTACCCACAACGTGAAGATGATCTCGCTGTCGATCGGCGGCAACAACTTCAACTTCGCGTCGATCATCCAGACCTGCCTCACGGACTGGCTGACCTCGCCGTCGTGGTGGCCCGACTACTGCAACGACGATTCGTCGGTGACGGCCAACTTCACGGCGGGCAACATCGCCACCCAGACGACGGCCATCAAGAACGGCATCCTCAACATCCGTCAGGCGATGACCAACGCGGGCTATAGCGACGCGAACTACAAGATCGTCGTCCAGGACTACGAGTCGCCGATCCCCAACGGCTCGGGCTTCCGCTACGGCGAGTCGGGCTACACCCGCCAGAACACGGGCGGCTGCGGCTTCTGGAACAACGATGCCAACTGGGCCAACGGCACGGCGCTGCCCACCATTAACAACGCGGTCAAGAACGCGGCCACGGCCACGGGCCTGACCAACATCAAGATCCTCGAGCTCCAGTCGACGTTCAACGGCCGCCGGCTGTGCGAGAACACGGTCGGGCTGCTGGAGGAGAAGGGCCTGACGTCCTGGACGCAGTCCGGCGCCGTCGACAACACCGAGTGGGTCAACCAGATTCGCACGGTCTCGACGGTCTTCGGGCCCTACGCGGTCCAAGAGTCGCTCCACCCCAACTACTGGGGCCAGCTGGCGCTGCGCAACTGCGTGCGCCAGGCCTACAACGGCGGCACGATCAAGGGCGGCACCTGCAGCCGATCGGGCACCGGCCTGACGGGCGCAGGCGAGCCGGTGATGTCGGTCACGCCCTAAGCCGACAGGCGATCGACGCCTGGGTATTTCACGCGCCGGTGCGGTCAACCGCACCGGCGCGCGCTGTTAGCGCGGCTACCATCCGGCGGCAGTGTCGACCGCCGCCGAAGCGCCCAAGGACCCGTCCAGCTCGCGCGACCGCGACCTTCTGCGTCGCCTCGCGTCGGGCACGGCCGGCGTCGTCGGCGATGCGTTCCTGCGCGCGATGGTCCGCCATCTCGCCGCGGCCTACGGGGCCGAGCTGGCGTTCATCGGCGAGCACCTCCCGCCGCCTGCCACCGGTCGCGTGCGGGTGCTCGCCTCCTGGCAGAACGGCGTCGAGCTGCCCGAGGGCCACGAGTTCGACATGCACGAGACGATGCCGTGCGCCGTCGTCGAGCGTGAAGGCCTGCTCGTCCTGCCCGAGGGAACGTGCAAGGCCTACCCCAGCGATCCCTACGTCCGCGACTTCGGGCTGGACTCCTACCTCGGCGTCGCACTGCCTGGGGCCGGCGACGAGCGCATCGCCTACGTCGCGCTGATGTCCTCGCAGCCGATCGAGCCCGACGAGGACGAGCTCGCCGTCCTGCGGATCTTCGCCGCGCGCGCCGGTGCCGAGATCGAGCGCCGCCGCCATCAGGCCGCGCTGCGCACCCGCGATGCGGAGGTCGCCGCCGCCCGCGCCCGCGTCCTGGACGCCGCCGACGGCGAGCGCCAGCGCATCGGCCGTGATCTTCACGACGGCGCCCAGCAGCGCATCGTTGCGCTCAGCCACCTGATCGGGATCGCGCGCCGCAAGCTGGGCGAGGATGTCGGCGCCGACGCGTTGGAGTTGCTGGACCGTGCCCATCAGGAGGCGCGCCTGGCGACCGACGAGCTGCGGGAGCTGGCTCGCGGCCTGCACCCCGCCGGACTGACCGAGAAGGGCCTGGGCTCAGCGCTCGAAGCGCTGGCCGACCGCTCGCCCATCCCGCTGCACATCGACGCGCTGCCCGAGCGCCGCTTGCCCGCCCCCGTGGAGCTGACCGCCTTCTACCTCGCCTCCGAGGGGCTGACCAACGCGGTCAAGCACGCCGGGGCCGGCGCGATGCGCGTGTCGGTGACCAACCGCCTCGGCGAAGCGCTCGTCACCGTGACCGACGACGGCCGCGGTGGTGCCGACGTCAATGGCGGCGGCGGGCTGGCCGGTCTGAGCGATCGCGTGGCGGCGCTCGGCGGCTCGCTGGTCCTCGACAGTCCGCTTGGCGCCGGAACGGCGCTGACCGCGACGATCCCGCTCGCGCCGTGGCGCAGCGCGGCCGAGCCGTTCCTGGAGTTCGGCCACGCCGAGGACGGCGGCCGCGGCGAGGCCAACATCCAGGCGATCATCGCCGGTACCCAGACGCTCTCGGTCACGCTCTCGCGCGAGTGGGAGTTGGAAGGCGGCATCCCCCGTATCGGTCAGCGGCTGCCGGTCATGGACTACATGGGCCAGCGGCGGGCGACTGTCGAGGTCACGCAGGTGGCGTCGGTGCCGTTCCTGGAGATCGACGAGCAGTGGCTGACGCCCGAAGAAGTCGGTGCCGAGACGCTGGAGGGCTGGCGCTCGGAACGGCGGGGCTTCTACGCCACGATTCGGGACGAGGTCGCGCTGCTGCTCGGCGAGCCCGGCTGGCAGTTCACCGATGAGGAGCCGATGACGCTGCTCTGGTACCGCGCGGTGGCCGAAGCGCGTGACGCGGTTGGCGCCGACGCCGGTGCCAACGCCGGCGGCTAGACCGCCTGGTCGCGCTCGGCGAACGTCTCCTCGACGACCTCGAGGCGCTGGTGCAGCTTCTTCTGCGTGCGCGGGTCCATGACGGAGAACATCGCGCGGCGCTCTGCCACCGAGCGGCTCACGATGACGACCTGCTCGCCGGTGTCAAACGCGGCGCGGCCGATGCGGGTGGCATGGTCGACGGCCGGGCCGACCGTCGCGAAGACCATCGGCGCCATGTGCGCCTCCCCGTCGTGGCCGAGGACGACGACCACGTAAGACGGGTTGCCAGCGGCCTCGAGCTCAAGCCGCGACTGGTTGATGATGCCGACGTAGTCGGGATTGGACGTCATCTTCTCCCCCTTGGTCGGCTACGAGCCCGCGGCGCCGCAGCGGCAGACATCCTGGTCGGACGTCTGTCCGCGGCGGCGCCGCGTTGCCCCAGGTCTGCGAGCGGGTGCTAGCTCGCGCGGCGGCGCGGGCCGCCGCGCTTAACGGGCGCCCACTTGGTGCCCTTGGCGAGCGTCTCGACGGCCTCGAGCTTGAGGCTGCGAGCAGCACCGAGGTCCTTGCGCAGGCGCTGCAGCGCCAGGCGCACCAGATCGCTCTGCGTCAGCTTGGTCTTGCCGGCGGCCGTCTCCAGCCAGTTAATCTCGTCCCCACCGATCAGGTAAGAACGCTGCTTCAGTCCACTAGGTCGCTCTGTTGCCATGAGTTGGCCTCCTCCTTGGTGTTTGAACTCGCGTCGGGCGTGTGTTCGCCGTCCCGTGAGCAAACCCTTGCCTATAACTCGCAGTAGTGCAAGTGCTTGTGTGCGAGAAGGCCCTCGGCCACGGCGCTAAGGCGCCAACCGCTCGGTGATCCACACCCCGTCGACTTGGCGATAGCGGAGACGATCGTGGAGTCGATCGGGGCGTCCCTGCCAGAACTCGACAGCATCGGGCATGACGACATAGCCGCCCCAGCTTTCGGGGCGCGGCACGTCCTCGGGATAGCGTGCCTGCAGCGCGTCGCGCGCGGCCTCCAGCGCGGCGCGATCGGCGACGACGCGTGACTGCGGGCTGGCCACCGCGCCGATCTGCGAGCCGTAGGGCCGTGAGGCGAAGTAGGCGTCAGATGCCGCGGGGTCGAGGCGGCATACCGCGCCGGTGAGCCGCACCTGGCGCTGCAGGTCGATCCAGGGAAAGAGGATCGACGCCACCGGGTTGGTGGCCAGCTCGTGGGCCTTGTCGGAGTCGTAGTTGGTGAAGAACGTCAACCCATCGGCATCCAGCCCCTTCAACAACACCGTCCGCAGGCTCGGCCGTCCGCTGGCGTCGGCCGTCGCGACGACCATCGCGTTGGGCTCGCGCACGCCGCCGGCCACCGCATCATCGAGCCAGCGTTCGAGCATCGCGCCCCACGTCGGCGCGAGGTCGGCCTCCATGAGGCCGCCACGCTCGTAGCTGCGGCGCATCGCCGCCAGGCGCTGGTGGTCGGGGACCGTCGGCTCGGGCATCGCCCGCGAGCATAGGCCTAGCGGGCGGCGAGCTGGCGGGCTAGGGCGCGACCGACGCGCCGTCGGCGGCCAACAGCCGGCGGACCTGGCTGGTCAGCGCGTCGGGGTCCGGGTCCTTGATGAAGAACGCGTCGGCGCCGGCATGGCGTGCCAGCGTCCGGTCGCGCTCGTCGTCGAGGCCGGTGATCACGGCGATGCGCACGCCGGCCAGCGTCGGCTCGGCCCGCAGGTCGCGGCAGGCGGCGATCCCGCTCTGGCCGGGCATGCGCCAGTCCAACAGGATCGCGTCGGGACGCTCACGCAGGGCGACGGTCACCGCCTCGGCGCCGCTTTCGGCTTCGACCACGCGGAACTGCTCGCGCTCGAGCGCCGCGCGGACATAGGCCCTGAAACCCGCGTCGTCGTCCACCACGAGGACCGTGGCCTCAGCCATGCACCTGAATCTAACGCGCTGGGCAACCGCATGGGGCCAATTCGTTCTCCCACCCGTCAGCGGGCGATCTGCGCGAGGCGCCGGGCGGCCTCAGCGAGCTCGCCGTCGGCCACCGCGAGCGAGAGCCGCGCCCAGCCCGCACCCTGGGCGCCGAACCCCTCGCCGGGCGCGACGCCGACACGCGCCTCGGTGATCAGCCGCGCCGCGGTCACGCCCTCGGGCAGCGGCCACCAGACGAAGAACGATCCCTGCGCCGGGGCAGGCGGCGCGCCCGCGGCGGTCAGCGCGTCGACCAGCAGGTCGCGGCGTGCCCGGTAGATCGTGCGGCGGGCGGCGACGTCAGCCTGATCGGAGCGCAGCGCCGCAGCCAGACCACGCTGGACGCCGGTCCAGACGCCGGCGGCGATGTGGTCCATCAGCGTCTGGATCCGGGCGATGAGGGTCGCCGAGCCGACCGCGAAGCCGACGCGCCAGCCGGCCATCCCATAGATCTTGGAGGCCGACCAGAGTTCGATTGCGACGTCGCGCGCGCCGTCGACCTCCAGGATCGAGCGCGCGCGGTGCCCGTCGAAGGCAAGGAACCCGTAGGCCATGTCGTTGAGCAACCACGCCCCGCGCTCATGGGCGAAGGCGACGGCGGCCTCGAACGTGCCGGGCGCCTCGACGGCCCCCGTCGGGTTGGAGGGGTAGTTGAGGACGGTCAGCGCCGGCGAGGCGACGGCTGCCCCGGCCTCCTCGAAGTCCGGCTGGAAGCCGTTGGCGGCGCGCAGCGGCAGCGCGACCACGCGCGCGCCCGCCAGAGCTGCGCCCGACAGGTAGTCGGGATAGCCGGGATCCGGGAGCAGGATCGCGTCGCCGTCGCCGGCCGTCGCCATGCAGGCGAGCATGATCCCCGTCTTGGTTCCGGGGATGACCGCGATCTCGCGCTCGGGGTCGAGCTCGACGCCGTGGTCGGCGCGATAGCGCTCGGCGATCGCGACGCGCAGATCGGCGTGGCCGCCGAACGGCGGGTAGCCGTGCACCGCCGGCGTCGCGGTCTGAGCCGCGGCGGCCTGCAGCGCCTCGATCGCGTGGGGCGGCGGCGGGAGGTCCGGGTTGCCGCGACCGAGGTCGATGAACGGCGCGCCGGGCGCTTTGGCCGCGCGCGCCGACTCGGCCAGGATCCCGGTGAAGAACTGCTCGGGGAGAGCGTCCATCCGCGCGGGCGGCCGACGATGGCCGTTGGCGAGCTCGGGGTCCGGGAGCGGAAGCGGCGGCATCGGGTCTCGCTAGATTCGCAGACCGATGGCGAAGCCGCGCGAGGTGAAGGTCAAGAAGCGCTGCTGCAAGAGCGACCCGCGCTGCAAGCGCTGCCCGGTCGTGGCCAAGCGCTTGAGCGCCGTGGGCCTGGCGCAGAAGACTGGGTCGCGCACCTACGTGATCGACGCGCCCAAGAAGGCGATCAAGCGCGCGCGCCGGTTCAAGGCGCGCAAGGTTACGTTGTAGGACTACCCGCGCGCGTCGACGAAGAGCGACTGCGCGCTGACGCCGATGCGGCCTTGGCCGTCGCGCAGGATCGACGTCGACTGCCCGACGCCGGAGCGGTCGAGGTCGGTACGCGAGTCCAGCGAGACCCACTCCCCCACCGGCTCGCGGTGCAGGTGCACGGTGAGATCGGTGTTGATGAAGAGGTGCTCGCGGAAGTCCAGGGCCCGGCTCAGGCCATTGCCGAAGTCGGCGAACGCGACCGCCCGCTGCAGCGGCGACGGCTCCTCCCCCGCGACCATCGGCATCCGCAGGCGAAACCAGCCGAGCGCCGGCCCGTGACCCCAGTCGCCGCGGACGAAGCGCAGCTCGATGGCGCTGAGGTGAAAGCCCGCGGTCTCGTCGCCGCCGCGCCAGCGATCGACCCGGCCGTCATCGGGGCCCGGGATCGGCTCGGGCTCGGGAATCATGGCGCTGGCGGGCAGCTCGACGTCGCCGCGGCGCAGCAGGGTCGCGTTGGCGCGCAGGACCTCGGTGCCGTCCAGCGTGGTCAGTCGGGCCTCGGTGAGCGCCAGCTTGCGCCCAGGGCGCGTGAGCCGCGCGCTGGCGAGCACCGGCTCCAGCGGCACCGCGCGCGGGAACTCGACGGCGAGCCGCACGCAGCGCATCGGCGCGGGCGTCTCCAGCGCCTCGATCGCCCGGGCCAGCAGCGCGGTCGGCGCGCCGCCATGCAGCGAGCCGGCGTCCCACGGCCCGCGGGCGTGGATCGACGGGACAAACGCGTCGCCGTCGCGGGTGAAGACGGCGTCGCTCATCGCAGCCCCTTGCGGATCACGATCTTCAAGCCCGACCAGGTCTCATCGATCGCGCACACCTTCACGTCGACCAACCCGGCCGGCAACACCACCTCGCGCACGACGTCCTCCGTGATGTTGGTGTCCATCTTCGCCGCCTTCTTCGGCCAGGCGACCCAGACCATTCCGTCCGGCGCGATCGCCGCCCGCAGCGCGTCGAGCCGCTTGGCCAGGACCGCCCGCTCGGTGACGAACAGAATCACCATGTCCTTGCTGCCACCCAGCCGCGTCGTGACGGCGACGCCCTCGGGCAGCGCGCCGAGCGTGGCGTCGAAGCCTGCCGGCGCCGACAGGATCGCGGCCTTCATCCCGGGCTTGAAGCCGAGCTTCTGGACCAGCGGTGTTCCGGAGTAGCCGGCAGACATCGCCGACACCCTACGAGCCCGCGCTCACGCCGAGGCGGCTGCCGCCTCCGCGGCGACCGATGCGATGACCTTCGACAACTGGCCGCCCTGCCAAGCGATCGGGCTCTTGCCCTCCTCCTCGACGACCAGCCGCGCCCCCGGGATCAGCGAGGCGTACAACTCGCCGATGGCCAGCGGGTGACCTGGGTCAGGCTCGTCGCGATCGGCGACGACGACCGTCGGCGCGGTGATCGCACGGAGCTGCTCGCGGGTCTCGAACGGCCGCGACCGCGGCACGACCCGCAGCGCGTCGGCGACGGCCTCGGGACGCTCGTGGGCGCTGAGGCGCTGGCGCAGCACGGTCTGCAGCGTCGCGCGCCACTGCTCGGGGCCTTCCTCGCCGTAGGCCTCCACGAATCCCTCAACCCCACCGTCGCGCAGCCCGTCGCTCAACGCATCCCAGCGCACGAGGTCGCCCGGCCAGCCCTCCGGGTCATAGGCCGGCGTGATCACCACGAGCCCCGCGACGCGGTCGGGGTGCTCCAGCGCCAGGCGCACCGCGGTGTGAGCGCCCATCGAGGCGCCTGCCAGCACCGCGCGCTCGAAGCCCGCCTCGTCGAGCACCGAGAGCAAGTCACCGGCGAGGTCGGTGTAGGTGTAGGCCTCCGACGACGGGGCCGGGTCCGACGCACCGTGGCCGCGGGCGTCGTAGGCGAGCACATCGTGGCCCGCCCGCTGCAGCGCCTTGGAGCCCATCACGACGTAGCGGTGCGTCGCGGTGAGCCCGTGCAACAGCACGATGGGGGGGCGGGTGGGTCCGTCTCCACTTCGCTCTTGGAACAGCTTCACCCGTCGTACCCTAGGAGACATGGCCGTGATCGACGTCACCGAGCAGGACTTCCAGCAGCAGGTCATCGAGCAGTCAAAGACGATCCCCGTCGTCGTCGACTTCTGGGCGGAGTGGTGTGGCCCGTGCCGCTCGCTGGGCCCGATCCTCGAGAAAGCCGCCGCCGAGCGCGAGGGCAAGGTCATCCTCGCCAAGGTCGACACCGACGCCAACCAGCGCATCGCGCTGCAGTTCCAGATCCAGTCGATCCCGGCCGTCAAGGCCTTCAAGGACGGCGTGGTCGTCTCCGAGTTCCTCGGCGCGGTGCCGCCGCCCAAGGTGGCGCAGTTCTTCGACGCGCTGCTGCCATCGGAGGCCGACGCGTTGATCGAGGCCGGCGACGAGGACTCGCTGCGCCGCGCCATCGAGCTGGAGCCCGCGCGCGCCGACGCCAAGCTGCGCCTCGCGATCCTCCAGCGCAAGGCCGGCGATCTCGACGGTGCGCTGGAGACGCTGGCCAACGCCCAAGGCGATTTCCGCGCCGACGGCCTCGCCGCACGCATCCGGCTGGAGCGCGACGGCGATGAAGGTGCCGTGCAGGCCTTTGCGGCGCTGGACGGCGGCGACCCGCAGAAGGCGGTCGACCTGCTGATCGAGGCGATTGCCTCGTCCAACGGCGCCAAGGACGACCTGCGCCGCGTCGTCGTCGGGATCCTCGACGCGTTCGGCGTCGACCACCCGTTTGCGCGCGATGCCAGGCGCCGCCTCGCCGGCGCCCTGTACTAGCCCGGCGTCCTACCCGGCGGCGAAGAGCGCGAGCTGACCCGGCGGGGTCTCGTGCGGCGTAACGGTCACCGGCTCCTCCTCGACGCCCTCGAAGCCCGCGACGCGGACGCCGAGCAGGCGCACCGGGCGTGGCGGCGCGTACTCGCGAAAGAGCTCTAGCGCGATCGCGATGATCGTCACCTCGTCGTTGATGTAGGTGTCGATCGACCGCGCGCGGGTCACGGTCGTCCAGTCATCGAGACGGACCTTGATCGCGATCGTGCGCCCGCGCGTCTGGGCGCGCTGCAGTCCCTCGGCCAGGCGCTTTGACTGGCCGCGCAGGATCGACTCCAGCTCGGCGTGGTCGGCAACGTCGACGTCAAAGGTGGTCTCGACCGAGCGCGACTTCGCGACGCGCGTGGTGACCAGCGGCGACTCGTCGTGCAGGTGGGCGCGGCGGTGCAGATCGTGTCCGTAGCGTTCGCCGAAGCGCTCCTGCAGCTCGGCGACCGGCGCGTTCTGTAGCGCGCCGAGCGTCGTGTAGCCCATCTCGGCCAGCCGCGCCGCGGTCTTGGGCCCGATGCCCGGCACGATCCGCGGCGAACGGTCGGCGATGTGGGCGGCGCACTGCTCGCGGCCGATCGCGACGAAGCCGGCGGGCTTGCCGAGATCCGAGGCGATCTTGGCCACCAGCCGGTTGGGCGCGATCCCGGCCGAGATCTGGATGCCCGTCTGCTGCTTGACCTCGGCGATCAGCTCGCGCAGGAAGGGCAGCGGCTTGTCGATGGCGCTGAGGTCGGCATAGGCCTCGTCGATCCCGGCTTGCTGGAGGACGTCGACGCGCTCGCGGACGAGGCCCCACACCTCCCGCGACTTCTCGGAGTAGGCCTGGTGGTCGGGCGGGATCGTGACCGCCTGCGGGCAGCGCCGCCGCGCCTCGGCCGCGCTCATTGCCGAGCCGACGCCGAACTTGCGCGCCTCGTAGGACGCGGTCGTCACGACGGCGCGCGGTCCACTGCCAGCGACGATGACCGGCAGCCCTCGCAGCTCCGGCCGCCGCTGCAACTCGACCGAGGCGAAGAACGCATCGCAGTCAAGGTGGGCTATGACGCGCTTCGCCACCTCGCACAGGCTACGCCGGACTCCCGACGCCGACCCTGCCGGCCGGCTGTGTTCAACGGCTCGCGGCTGGTCTAGCGTCGTCGCACATGGGCGGACCACGGATCCTGGTCATCGGCCACGGCCTGATCGGCCGGCAGCGCGCGAGCGCGGTCGCCGCGCATCCGCACGCGACGCTGGCCGGCACCGTCGACCCGCTCGCGCCCGGACGCGACGACGCGCCGCACTTCACTGCCCTCGACGAGGTCCCGGTGCGCACCTACGACGCCGCGGTCATCGCGCTGCCCCACGACCTCGCTGAGGTCACCGCCCACCGAGTCCTGGCGGCCGGGCGCCCGGTGCTCATGGAGAAGCCGCTGGGGTTGCGCGGCGAGCAGGCCGACCGCCTGGTGCAAGCCGCCGCGAGCGTCGAGCAGCCGAGCTTCGTGGGCTACAACTACCGCTTTCTGCCCGGGATCCGCGAGCTGCTGGACGCCACGCGCTGCGGGACCCTCGGGCCGCTGCGCACCCTCGACCTGCTGATCGGTCACGGCGGCCATCCCGACAGCGCGACCGGCTGGAAGCTGGAGCCCGCGCGCGCCGGCGGCGGCGTCGTCCTCGATCCCGGCGTCCACCTGCTCGACCTCCTCCTGCTGTTGGATCCCAGCCTGGAGCTGGCCCACGCCACCGCGACCCGCGGCTTCTGGAAGACCGGGATCGAGGAGGACGTCGTGCTGACCTTCGCCGCCCACGAGCGTCTGATCGCCACCGTCCGCGTCTCCCACGTCCGCTGGGTCAACACGTTTCGCATCGAGGCGATCGGCGAGGACGGTTACGCGATCGTCGAAGGGCGCGGCGGCACCTACGGCGCGCAGACGGTCCGCGTCGGCCGCCGCTGGGCCTGGGCGCAGCCAGGCGCGCCGAGCCAGCGCGAGAGCGAGGAGACCGCCGACTTCGGTCCAGGCAACGTCTCCCTCACCGACGAGCTGCACGCCGTCATCGATCGCTGGAGCGCCACCGAGCCTGTCGGCGGCCCGCACCCCGCCACCTTCGCCGAAGCCGCTCGCGTCACCGCGCTTTGCGACACGATCTATGACCGCATCGGCCGAGCCGCGCCGGTCGTCGTCGCCGCTGCCGCCGTCAGCTGACCCGCGCCCCGGCTACGCCGCCGGCCGGCGGTACCAGCAGGCCAAGTCCGCGCCGCGCCCCTGACGCTCCCAGGCGTCGCACTGCTCGCGTCCCACGAAGCCCGACAGCAGGTGCGAGAGCGAGCCGAGCGCGGCGGGCTCCAGACCCGCCGAGGCCGCGCACTCGGTCAGCGAGTCCATCGAGAAGAACTGCAGGTGCTCGCGCTTGAGTGAGTGGTACCAGGGGCCGAAGAGGTCGGCCTCGGGACAGAGCAGGTTGGGGGTCTTGATCCCCACCACCCCGCCGGGACGCAGGCAAGACGCGACCTGCTCCATGAAGCGATTGGGCTCCTCGAGGTGCTCGATCAGATCGAAGAGCACGACGCCGTCGAAGCGCTCGCTCCAGTCTTGCCAGTGATCCTCGAGGAGCCCGCCGTGCGTGGCGTACCCGTAGCTCGACCTGGCCACGGCGCGCGCGAAGGCCGAGACCTCCAGCCCCTCGTGCTCGTAGCCGGCGCGCTCCAACGCCACCCGGAAGTACCCATAGCCGCAGCCGATGTCGAGCACGCGCCCGCTCGTCAGCCCGGTCAGCGCCGCCATTTCGGCGACCTGGCGGTGCGACTTCTCCATCCGCCAGCCGGCTTGCTCGGTGTAGTCGCCGTAGCCGCCGGCATCCAGCTTGTCGCCCTCGAAGTACTCCTCCTCGTACTCCGGAGGGTTCAGCTCGGCAACCCACACGCCGGCCTCGTGGCGGACCAGCCAGCCGTGCGCGGCGGTCCCCGGCGCGGCATCGCGCACCGCGACGCCCCACGCCGGCGACTCGGCGATGGCGGCGTGCAGCAGGCGGCCACCGTCGGCGGGGTCGTCAGCGCCCGCTGGCACCGCGAGCGGCCGCAGCGCCGCCCACCCGCGCCGCAGACGCGCGAGCAGTTCATCGCCGTCGCTCTCGCACGAGACCTCTTCGCTCAGCGCCAGCCAGCGATCGAACTCGTCCTCATCGAGGTTCAGCAGCCGCAGCAGTCCGTTGCGGAAGTGGTCGGCGTCGTCGACGTAGAGGATCTCGCCGCGCGGGGAGCGCCGCTCGACAAGCCCGGCAGCCTCTGTCTCAGCCATGGGACACCTCCACGTGACGGCGGCCGATGATGTGCGTCAGCAACGTGAACGCAAAGGTCTGGAAGCCGAGGATGATCAGCGTCAAGCCGAAGATCGCTGGGTGATCGATCGACCCCAGCCGCAGACCGTCGTGCAGCCAGGAGATTGCCAGCGCCACGTTGGGCACCAGCCCAGCAACGATCAGCCCGGCCGCGACCGCCATCCCGCGGTTATAGGTCAGCACGCGGAAGACCCTCGATGTGAACGCGTGGTCGAAGTCGTAGTGCACGCGAGCGAGCACCGCCAGCTGCACGGCGCTGTAGCCCAGGATCGAGAGCACTAACCCGAGCAGCATCCAGTGCAGGTCGAAGCCGAGCCCGAAGAGGGAGACGTCGCCGGCGACGGCGAGGACGCCGCTCAACAGCATCCCGAGCACGATCATCACGACCCCGGGCCACATCAAGAACCAGTCAGGGGCGTAGAGGAACATGATCCGCAGGCTGTTCCAGCCCGCGCGCCACGGCTCCTTCCACCCCTGGCGAACGAGGTGGCTCTCACGACCGGGCGGATCCTTGTAGAAGCGGACCGGCACCTCGCTGCACGTGAACCGGCGCTTGCGCGCCTTGAGGATCATCTCCGACGCGTACTCCCAGCCCTGGGACTCGAGCTCCATGCGGCGCAGCGCGTCGGTCGTCATCGCGCGCATCCCACAGTGGATGTCGCTGAAGTGCGTCCCGTAGATCCGGTTGAAGATCCAGGTCGTGGCCGGCGAGCCAAAGTAGCGGTGCAGCGCGGGCATCGCCTGGGGCTCGATGTAGCCCTTGGTCCGCGTTCCCATCACGAACTCGCTGCCGTCGCGGACCGCCTCGACGAAGTTGCGCAGCTCGCGGAAGTCGTAGGTGCAGTCGCAGTCGCCCATGATCACGATGTCGCCGCGAAGGTGTGGGATCGCGTCGATGTAGGCCCGCCCGAGGCCGCGGCGGGGCACGTCGAGCACGCGTGCCCCATGGGCCGAGGCGATGGACGCCGAAGTGTCGGTCGAGGAGTCGACGATCACGACCTCGCCGGTCACGCCAGCCTGATCGAGCCCCTCGAAGCACCAGTCGACGAACTCGCCGATCGTGATCTCCTCGTTGAGGCACGGCACGAGGATCGAGACCTCCGGGCGCGTGACGACGCGCTCGCGGGCAAGGGGCGTCGTCTCGTGGGCCAGTTCGGTCATCGCGCCGACGATAAGCCCGGCCGAGAGCCCGGGGAAGGGCTCGCGGCCACCAGCCGTTGACGGGGCGGCAAGGCGCCAGTGCCTCGCCGCCCCTGCGCCCGGATCAGCGCGTCGTCAGCACCATGCCCGTCGAGCCGAAGCCGAGCCTCGCCTTCGTGGCGGCGGTCAGGTCGAACTCGCGGGCGCCGACGTAGGGCCCACGGTCGACGACCGGGACGCGGACGATGCGCCCGCGGTAACGCAGCGTGACCTTCGTGCCGCAGGGCAGCGACTTGTTGGCCACGCCGAGCGTGCCGCGGGTCAGCGTGCCACCGCAGGCGAGATGGCCGCCGTACAGGCCGGGGCCGTACCAGGAGGCGAGCGCCCGGCGGTAGATGTGCGCGGTCCCCGCCAGATGGCGCGCCGAGGACAGCTCGCGCGTGCCGCCGAAGTGGACGCGCACCCGCTTGGAGCCAATGCGTGCCGCACGCCAGGCCAGCACGTAGCGGCCGCGGCGATCGGTGCGGTCGTGGTCGACCGTCTTCCAGCCGCCGCCGCCCTTGGCGAGTTGCAGCGAGACGGCCCGGCCAGCGCCCGCCGGGCGCAGCTTGCCGCGAACGACGATCGCCTTGCCGGCCATGACCGTGCGTCGCACGCTCTTGACCGTCAGCGAGGACGACGCTTTGGTCGCAACCGGAGCAGTGGCCGTCTTGGGTGCTGGGGACTGCGTGTCAGAGCTCGCCACCGACGGGCCGGCGGCGATGATGGTGGTGCTGAGCAGCGCGCCCGTAAGACCCTGGGCGTGCACGTTGTTAAGCCTCACGGGGAGGCACCTCCTACGTGATCAGCGCCTACGGGGTTAGCTGTCGGGCTCGCGACGGGCCGCAGCACGTGCATCGGGCACGTGTCGACCGGTCGCTACGAGGCCATCAGGGCCTTGATTCGCCCCAGCCGGTCGGTTCGCACTCACCGGCAATGGGTCCCCCGTCCATCTTCGGCTAGGCCAAGACGGTTCGGCGTTCGAACAAGTGTTCGACAGATTATCCGCGAGTTCCCCACGCTGTGTGAAGGCGATCACACAATTGGAGGGCAGCTATTGACAGCTGTCAGGCCGGTGGAAGAGCTTCAGCGGTCCCTGCCAGGACCATCGCGACCAACGCCGGGTAGATGCATCCCAGCGGATGTACGCCCTCTGCCATCCGCTGCTGCGATAGCGCGATCAAGCGATCCATTTCGTGGAGCGTTATCCGATGCTGAACGCCATCGGGCGCCTGGCAGGCCAAGCGCGCCAACGCGTAGGCCTGCGTCGGGTCGCTCTGCAGGAACGTCGTCTGCACGGCGGTGGCCACGTAGCTGATCACCCGCTCGAAGCTGAGCACGCGCGCGCCGAGGTTGCCCGCGCCGGCCGCCGGACCGAGGTCCAGCAGATCCTCCCCGGCCAGCACCCGCGCGATCTGGCCGCCCGCGATCGCCGCCACCTGCTCGGGCGTCAGCCCGACCGCCCGCGCACAGCGCAGCATCAACAGCGCCGGGTATCGCGACCCGCCATAGGGCATGTCTGACGCGTAGAGGATCTGGCCAGGCGGCACGGTGGCAAACAGCGTCAGCAGATCGCTGACGTGCCACCACGAGGTGTCAAACAGGATGTTGGGCAGGCGGCCCACGTGGGGCGCGAGCAGCCCGAGGTCGCTGATGCCCGCGTGCGCAAGGATCAGCCGGGCGCCCGGATGCTCGGTCGCGAGGCCCACGATCGGATCGCCGAGATCCGGCATCCCGCGGCCGGCGTGAAAGAGCACCGGCAGCCGACGCTCACCGGCCAGCGCGACGAGCTCCTCGACGATCGGGTGCGGGAGCGCGAAGCGATCGCTGCGCGGGTGGAGCTTGAAGCCCCGGGCGCCGGCCTCCAGGCAGCGATGTGCCTCCTCCATCGCATCAGGCGCCTTGGGGTCGATCCGGGCAAGCGGGACCAGCCGGCCGCCGGACTCCGCGCACGAGCGCAACACCCAGTCGTTCGGCGCCCGGTAGCCGTCGGGCTCCTGCATCGCGAAGACGAGCGCTCGCTGCTGGCCAGCGACGTCCAGCGCCGCGATCAGCTCCTGCGGATCGGCCTCGAACCCGTCGGGGTCGTGGTGGCCGATGTGGGTGTGGGCGTCGAACCACGACACGCCCTCCCCCAGCCACGCGAGCTCGCGCGACCACAGCTCGACAACGACGTCCTCGAAGGGCAGACCGATCACCGGCACGATGCGCACCTTACCGGAGTGGTCAAGAGTTCTAGACGGCGACGCCGGTGTCTGCGCGCAGCGACTGCAGCTCGGCGCGCAGACGCGCGAGGCCGAGTCGGATCCGACTCTTGGCGGTGCCGAGCGGCACGCCCGCGCGCGTCGCGATCTGGTCGGCGGTCAGCCCGCCCCAATACGCGAGCACGAGCGCCTCGCGCTGCGGGACGGGGAGACGACCGAGCGCAGCCCGGACGTGGGAGCGGTCGGCCGAGGCGAGCGCCAGGTGATCGGGCTGGGCGTCGGGGCGCGCGCCTTCATGGGCAACCACGACCTTGAGCCGGTCCTCGGCCCGGCCGGAGGCTTGCCCCTCGCGCCACAGGTCGACCGCGCGGCTGCGGGCCATCAGCCGCAGGTAGCTGCCGACCTCGCCGCGGCTGGCATCGAACTTCTGCGGGTTGCGCCAGACGCGCAGGAACACGTCCTGCACCACGTCCTGTGCAGCTGCCGAGCTCCCCAGCACGCGGTGGGCGGTCGCGTGGACGCCACGCCGGTGCTCGTCGTAGATGCGGCCAAAGGTGACGGGATCGCTGAGGTCCATCGCTGCGTGCTCCAAGTCCGGAAGGGTCAGACGAAGGCGTCATACCCATACCTTCAACACGTTACACACCCTGTTGAAGGTTAGCAACGCCCGTGTGGAACCTGTGTGCAGCCACCCTGCAAGAACCTGAGTTTCGCGCCGCCGCGAACGAGAGCCTTGCGGCATCCCCCGTCTGACCTGCGACCATCGCAGACGTGCCCACCCGGCTGACCGCTCTGGACTCCTCCTTCCTCCACCTCGAAGACGGTGGCGCCCACATGCACGTGGCCGCCGTCATGACCTTCGATGGGCCGCCGCCGTCCTATGACAAGCTCGTCGAGGCGATCGGGGCACGGCTGCACCTTGTGCCGCGCTACCGCCAGCGGCTGGCGTTCGTGCCGCTCGGCCAGGGCCGTCCGCGCTGGGTCGACGACCCGCACTTCAACCCCACCTACCACATCCGCCACGCCGCGCTGCCCGCGCCGGGCTCCGACGACGAGCTCAAGCGCCTGGCCGCACGGATCTTCGGCCAGCGCATGGACCGCAGCAAGCCGCTGTGGGAGATCATGCTCGTCGAGGGCTTGGCCAACGACCGCTTCGCGATCCTCTCCAAGACCCACCACGCGCTGGTCGACGGCATCAGCGGTGTCGACATCGTCTCGGTCCTCTTTGACACCGCGCGCGATCCCATGCCCACCGCGCAGCCCACGGCGCCGTGGCTCCCACGCCCCGTGCCGACGAGCACCGAGCTGCTGGCCGAGGCGCTGCTGGAGCGCTCGACCGTCCCGGCCGAGGCCGTGCGCGGCCTGCGCGCGCTGACCCGCGCGCCACGCCAGGTCGCCGAGCGCCTCGCTGAGGGTGTCGCCGGCCTGGGGTCGATGGCCCGCGCCGGCCTCAGCCCCGCCCCGCGCTCACCGCTGAACGTCCCGATCGGCCCCCACCGCCGCTACACGTGGGTCGACGCCGACCTCGCACGCTTCAAGGCCATCAAGTCGGCGCTGGGCGGCACCGTCAACGACGCCGTGCTGACCGCGGTCGCGCTGGCCCTGGGGCGCTGGATGCGCGGCCGCGGCGAGAGCACCGACGACCTCGAGCTGCGCGCGATGGTCCCCGTGTCGGTGCGCGTGGAGGCCGAGAGCGGCGCGCTGGGCAACCGCGTGGCGACGATGTGGGCGCCGCTGCCCGTCGGGGTGCGAGATCCGCGCGACGCCTTCGCCCAGGTCCACGAGGCGATGAAGGACCTCAAGGAGTCCGGCCAGGCCGTCGGGGCCGAGACGCTCACGCAGCTCGCCGACTTTGCGCCACCGACGATCATGAGCCAGGCCGCGCGGCTGCAGGCCCGCCAGCGCTTCTTCAACCTCGTGGTCACCAACGTGCCCGGGCCCCAGATGGAGCTCTTTCTGCTCGGCCGGCGCATGCGCGGCCTCTACCCCGTCGTGCCGCTGGCCAAGAACCAGGCGCTCGGCATCGCGATCATGTCCTACAACGGCCGGCTGGGCTTTGGCCTGCTCGCCGACTTCGACGCGCTGCCTGATCTCGAGGAGATCGCCGAGCACCTCGAGGGCGCAATCGACGACCTCGCCGCGGCCGCCAACGCCGACGAGCGCGTTGGGCGCACCGGCCCGCGCCGGCGTCCGACGCCGGTAGCGAGCTCCTGACGGGCGGGCGTCGCGACCACGCGTCCGGGTAGCGTCCCGCGCGTATGCGCCTTGCCCTGAGCCAGCTCAACGCCACCGTCGGTGACCTCGCCGGCAACGAGGCCGCAATCCGCGATGGCATCGCGCGCGCCAAGGCGGCCGGCGCGCAGCTCGTCGCGTTCCCCGAGCTGGCGATCACCGGCTACCCGCCGGAGGACCTGCTGCTCAAGGAGCACTTCCTGCGCGACGCACGCGCCGTCGTCGACCGGCTGGCCCACGATGCCGACGGCATCGTCGCGCTCGTCGGCTTCCCCGAGCGCGACGACGACGTCTACAACGCGCTTGCCGTCCTGGCCGACGGCCACCTGCAGGGCATCTACCGCAAGATGCGGCTGCCCAACTACGGCGTCTTCGACGAGGTCCGCTACTTCCAGGCTGGGGTCGAGCCAGCGATCATCGAGGTCGACGGCGTCACCGTTGGCCTGACGATCTGCGAGGACGACTGGGTGCCCGATGGGCCGCTTGTCGACGAGGCGCTCGCCGGCGCCGAGATCGTTGTCAACCTCTCAGCCTCCCCGTACCAGGCCGGCAAGCCCGCAGAGCGCGAGACGATGCTCAAGCAGCGGGCTCGCGACAACCTCACCGCGTTCGCCTTCTGCGCGATGGTCGGCGGTCAGGACGAGCTGGTCTTCGACGGCACCAGCGCGGTCTATGACCATCACGGCACCGTCGTCGCGCGCGCGCCGCAGTTCACCGAGCACTTGCTGATCGCCGACGTCGACGCCCACGCCGCGCGCGCGGCACGGCTGCGCGACACGCGCCCGCGGCTGGCACGGCGCGTCGGCCACCGCCCGGTCGCCCACCTCGGCCGCTTCACCACCAGCGCAGGCCGCGCCGCGGAGCCGGCGCCGGCCGGTGAAGTTTTCGACCTGCTCGATGCCGACGCCGAGGTCTACGCCGCGCTCGTGCTCGGCACGCGCGACTACGTGCGTAAGAACGGCTTCGAGCACGTCGTCTTCGGGCTCAGCGGCGGCGTCGACTCCACGCTCGTCGCCACCGTCGCGGTCGACGCGCTCGGCCCTAAGAAGGTCACCGCGGTGATCATGCCCTCGCCGTACTCGTCGTCGGGCACCCAGGGCGATGCCCGCGTGCTGGCCGAGAACCTCGGCATCGAGTGCCATGAGCTGTCGATCGCCGAGCCGATGGAGCTCTATGACCGCGTGCTCGCCCCTGTCTTCGGCGATCGGGAGAAGGACATCACCGAGGAGAACCTCCAGGCCCGCATCCGCGGCAACCTGCTGATGGCGATGTCCAACAAATTCGGGTGGTTGGTCTTGACCACCGGCAACAAGTCCGAGATGTCGGTCGGCTACTCGACGCTCTACGGCGACAGCGCTGGCGGCTTTGCGGTCATCAAAGACTGTCCCAAGCTGTTGGTGTACCGGTTGGTCGACGTCCGCGCACGGCGCGACGAGGACTCGCCGATTCCGGACTCGATCGTGACCCGCCCGCCATCGGCCGAGCTGCGTCCCGACCAGAAGGACGAGGACTCGCTGCCGCCGTATGAGATCCTCGACGCGATCCTGCTCGGCTACGTCGAGGAGGACCTCGGCCGCGAGCAACTCATCGCCCGCGGCCTACCCGAGGCAGACGTCGACCGCGTCCTGCGCCTCGTCGACCTCGCCGAGTACAAGCGCCGCCAGCAGCCGCCCGGCATCAAGGTCACCTCCAAGGCCTTCGGTCGCGACCGCCGCGTGCCGATCACGAATCGCTATCGCGGCTGAGCGCCGCGGCGTGTCCGGGGTGAGGCGAGCCACCGCCCTCCGGCGTAGATGGCCGCTACCGCCAGAGAGCCGGTGCTGACTTCTGAGACCGACACGTCGAGGCCGTAGTGCACAGCAGCCGCAAGTGCGCACAAAGGCACCCCTTTCAGCACGATCCCGACGGCGTCCGGACCGTGTCGCTCGATGCCCGACGCGACAGCAGTGACGACTGCCTCACGCACCGCGCCATCGATCTCCCGGACGCTCATGCACGTCCCCGCTCGACCTCGAACGGCGTAACCCCCCGGCCTGCCGACTGCTCCGGCGGCCATTTCGCGGCACGGTCAAAGAACTGCGCGACCAGCCGCGCTGCATGCTCGGCGTCGCTCGGCAGGCGACCGCTGTCGCGCTCGTCCCAGTCCTCGCCGAAGGTCAGCACCGGCCCAGCGAGAATCGCGACTCGCATCGCGTCTCGCCAGGCGCGCTCGTCGACCGCCGAGATCTGACCGGCCAAGATGAGCGACGCCGGCATCTGTTCCGTGATCAGCGACCTGGCCCCGCCGGTGGAGTCCGAAGGCACAGCCAAGACCCGAACCCCTTCACGGTTGAGCATCAGGTGGAGCGCGAACGCGCGCACGGTCATCGGCGAAAGCCCGCCGACAGTGCCGATGACGAGAAGGGCCAGCGGTGCCGTCTCGCTCGCCGGGCTCAGGCGGCGGGCGCGTGCGAGCCAATCGAGCGCCCACATCGCACCGCATCCCCAGGCAGCAGAGTCGACCCCGTGGGCTTCCGCGATTTCTTCCAGCACCGGCAAGATCTGATCGCTGACGGCCTGTTCGACCGAGCCCATCGCCAGCACGCCGTCCAAGGTGGCGTCGGCCTTGCGTGCGTCACATCGCAACAGTGCCTGTTGCAGGTGATAGTGCTTGGCGGCCGTCTGCTCCCTCACCCGCGATATGGCCGCGCCGATGCTGAGGCCTTCGTTCAGGGCATCGCGCAGCGAGGCGATCTCACCGTAGGTGTAGAGCCGGTTCTTTCCGGGAGCACGGCGGGGCTTGGGATAGCCGAACCGACGCTCCCAAGCGCGAAGCGTGTTGGGAGAGACCTTGAGGACCGCCGCCGCTTCCGACGTTTTGAGCGTCGCCACGGACGCGAACGTACCAGCGCGATGGAACTTTTCCTAACAAAAATCCCGAAGTGCGAAGGAAAGTTCCATCCGCTCAGCCCTACCTGACAGCAATCGTCATCCGCACCAGCGAGCAGAGGCGCTGCTCGTCGTCGGTGATCTCGACCTCCCAGACCCAGGTCGTGCGTCCGCGGTGGCGCACGCGGGCTAGTGCGTGGATCGTCCCGTCGAGGATCGGGCGTAGGAACGAGGTCTGGTTGGAGAGGCCTTGAGCGGACTTGCCGTCGGCTTGGACGGCGTACCACGTGCCCATCGAGGTGATCGACTCGGCGATCGACGCGAAGACGCCGCCGTGCACGAGACCGGCGGGCTGCTTGACGGCGTTCGTGACGTCGACGTGGGCGCGAATCTCGCCCGCGTCGAGGTCGACGGTGTCGATGACGAGGCCATAAAGGCCGTCAAATCCGGCTTCGGGGGCGTAGGGAAGCTGAAGATCCATGAGGGAGCGGCACGATAGCGGCGGCCGTTCGGTTAGCCTCCTGCGCCGCATGGCGCGCTTCGATGATCTCCCCGCAGACCAGAAGGCCGTTCTCCAGCTTGTGCTGCGCCAAGGGCGCACGTACGGCGAGATTGCAGGCCTGCTCAAGATCTCGGAGGCGGCGGTCCAGAACCGTGCGCTGACGGCGCTCGATGCGATCGGCCCGGGTGGGGAACGAGCCGCGCAGCTGGACGACGACCGCCAGGACGAGATCGGCGACTACCTGCTGGGCCAGCAGTCCGCCTCCGAGCGCGCCGCGACCCGCGAGCTCTTGGAGCAAGACCAAGCCGGCCGCGATTGGGCCCGTGGCGTCGCAGCCGAGCTGCGCACCGCCGGGGTCGCCGGCGACGACACCCTGCCCGAAATCCCGACCGACCCCGCCGAGGTCGACGAGGCCTTCGACGCGCTGCATGCCCGCCGTGCCGCCCGGGCCGACCAGGCGCGCTCATCGCGCCTTGGCGGCATCCTCATCATCGTCGCCGTCTTGCTCGTGGTCGCCGGCGGCGTCCTCGTCCTCACCGGCGTGATCGGCGGCAGCGACGACGACGACGGCAGCAAGAACGCCGCGACCCAGACCCAGACCTCCACCGCCGCGACCACCGCCTCGGTCGAGCAGCAGATCAACCTCACCCCGCCCAGCGGCGCCAAGAAGCCGCTCGGCGTCGCCAACGTCGTCTCCCAGGACGGCCAGCGCGCGCTGGCCGTCGTAGGCCAGGATCTCCCAGCCTCCGGCCGCTACGTCCTCTGGGTCCGCAACGGCTCCAAGTCAAAGTTCCTCGGCTTCTTCCCGCCCGTCACCGGGTCGGGCGCCAACAAGGGCCGCCTCCAAGGCCTCGTCGCCGCCCCCAGCGACCTCGCCAGCTACCAGGAGATGCTGGTGACGCGCGAGACGAGCAGCACGCCCAAGCAGCCGACCACGATCATCCTGAAGGGGTCGATCGGCGGTTAGCCAGCCGGCGCGGCGGCATACAGCGCCGCCAGCGACGTCAGCGCGCGGTCGAGCTGCTTGCGCGCGGCGCGCTTGACGAGGAACCCGCCGAAGCGCGAGATGCCCTGAAGCCGCTGCTCCAGCCGCAGCTCGACGCGCGTGGCGTCCTCGCCGTGGGGCTCCAGCGTCACGGTCGTCTCCGAGTGACGCAGCAGCTTGGCGAACGGCGTGCCCTCGAGGTCCTGGGACCAGACGACCACCCGCGGCTTGTTGCGCTGGCCGATCCGGAAGTCCGCGCGCACCAGCGCGCCCCGGTCAGAGCGCAGCACCTCGGTGAAGCCACTGCCGCTGACGCCCTCGACACGCTCGACCCGCGGCCACCAGCGGGCAAGTTGGTGCGGATCGGCGACCGTCTGCCAGACCGCGGCGGGAACGGCAGCGATCGTCGCGCTGCGGCGCGTCACCGGCATCGCGGGCGCCTCACTCGCCGTCGTCGTAGTGCAGCAGCGAGTTGACCTCGTACTGCGCCAGCCGTTGGCGGCCGTTGAGGAACGTCAGCTCGATCAGAAACGCGCAGCCGACGACCACGCCGTCGAGCTGCTCGACCAGCTCGCAGAGCGCGCGGGCCGTGCCGCCGGTCGCCAGCAGATCGTCGTGGACCAGGACGCGGGCGCCTTGCGCCACCGCGTCGGAGTGCAGCTCTAGCGCGTCGGTTCCGTACTCGAGCAGGTATTCGGCGCGCACCGTCGCGTGCGGCAGCTTGCCGGGCTTGCGCGCCAGGACGAAGCCGGCGCCCAGCTCGCGGGCCAGCGCCGCGCCGAGCAGGAACCCGCGCGCCTCAGCACCGACGACGACATCCGGCTTCAGCGGACGCGCGAGGTCTGCCAGCTGCGTGACCGCGGCGTCCAGCGCCGCCGCCGACGCGAGCACCGGGGTGATGTCCTTGAAGGCGATCCCGGGCTTCGGAAAGTCGGGAATGTCGCGGACGAACGAGGCGAGGTCGACGTCAGCCATGATGCGAGGGCGGATGGGCCGGGCGGGCCCTCATCCCACGATCTTGCGCAGATCGCGGATCAGCAGCAGGTGCTTGAGGTGCGTCGTCACGGCGGCCAGGTTCTCCAGCGCCTCGACGGCCTCCTTGCGACGCTCGACGTTGCGTGAGCGCAGCGCCGGAGCCAGGATCTGCTGCAGCAGTGCGGCCTCGCGGTCGGCGGAGGTCCGAAACGCGCGCAGGTTGCGCCCGCCGACCCCGTAGCGCGCCAGCTCGGTGACCGCGCGGATGATCTCGCGCTCGGTCTCGTCGTAGTACTTGGTCCCGGCGCGGTGCTCGCCCTTGATGACCCCGTACTCCTCGAGCTCGGCGATCATGCTGGCCTCGGCGCGCGTGTCCTCCAGCACGTCCTCCAGCGTGTAGAGCGCGCCGCCACCGGTGACTGACATCGACGGCCGACGCCGCGGCCGCGCGCCGTCGACCGCCTCGGGCGAGGGCGACGGCACCGTCGCCTCGCCGCCATCGAGCCGGCCGGAGGCGAGCTCCTGGCGGATGACGCGCAGCGGCAGGAACTCGTCGCGTTGCATCCGCAGGATCGTGCGCAGCCGCGCGACGTCAGTGTGCGCGTAGAGCCGGTAGCCGCCGGGCGTGCGGCGCGGCTCCAGCAGCTTCTGATCCTCGAGGTAGCGGATCTTCGAGATCGAGATGTCGGGGAACTCCTGGGCCAGCGCCTTGCACACCGCGCCGATGGTCATCGCCTTCGCCGGACGCTCCTCGGTCTCGGCCCCACCCAGCCTGGTGAGCGGCTCCTCTTCCACGGCGGCCATCAACGCGAGAGGAACGTGAGCTTGTATTTGCCAACCTGCAGCTCATCGCCGTCGGCAAGGTGGTGGGACTCGATGCGGCGGCGGTTCACGTAGGTCCCGTTCAGCGATCCGAGGTCGTCAAGGTGGAACTCGTCGCCGCGGCGGACGACCAGGGCGTGGTCGCGCGAGACCGTCACGTCGTCGAGGAAGACGTCGGAATCGGGTCGCCGGCCGATCGTCATGCGGTCGCGCTGCAGCGGGAAGCTCTCGCCGACGCGCCCACCACCGGCCCGCACGACCAGCGCGGCGCCGCCGCCCTGGGCTACGACGTCCTCAAGGTCGACCGGCACCAGTTCGCCGGTCTCATCGATGCGATACGTCGCGGTGGTGGACTCCGGTGCGGCGGCTTCAGGCGCGCCGATGAACGCGCCGCAGCGCTGGCAGTAGTTCGCGCCCTCGGCGTTGGTAAACCCGCACTCGGGGCAATGGCGGGCCATCGGCGCGACGCCTTCGCTTACTCGCTCGCCGGCTCGTCGCCGGCGGCGCGGCCCGCGAGGATGTCGGTCAGTCGCTGGACGTCAGCGCCCGTGATGACTTCTTCGCCGCCCTCGTGGCGCTTGCGGAGGCGGTTCACCAGCTCAGCACGCAGGATGTCGATCTTGCCGTGCAAGATGCGACGGCGGTAGGAGATGTCGACCTCCTCCTCGGTGAGCTGCTGGATGAGATCCTTGAGCTCCTGGTCTGAGAGCGAGCCGAGATCGGGGAACGTGTCCATTCGGGGTCCTTCTCCTCCTGGGGACGGGCCGGGCGAGAATAGCAGCGAAAGGCCGCCGCTCAAGCTCAACTTGAGGGTGCACCTCTTGTTGCGGTCAGACCGTCACGGGTGTAGACGACGGCGGCCATCAGCGAGAGGGCCAAGCCGAAGTAGAACAGGATGTGGGCCAGCGTGCTGAGGCCGACCAGCGCGAAGAAGATCGCGCTCATCGTCGGCCACACGCCCCAGCGGCCCCACCAGTTGATCTTCAGCTCCAGGCCCTGGCGCAGCGCGAGCTGTCCGGCGACCAGCAGATAGAGCTCGCGGGCGAGCAGCACGGCGATCCCCCAGCGCGGCAGCGTCTCGAACTTCCAGCAGATCACCAGCCCGGAGACGACGAGCATCCGGTCGACGACTGGGTCCAGCAGCGCGCCGAAGCGGCTGTACTGGCCGGTGATGCGGGCGGCGATGCCGTCGGCGTAGTCGCTCCAGCCGATGATGGCGAAGAGGATCGCGGGCCATGCGTCGGTGCCGCTGTCGGAAGACAAGCCGAGGATCAGCAGCGGGGCGATCAGCGCGAGGCGGACGAAGCCGATCGCGTTGGGGATCGTCCAGACGTTCCACGGCGCGCCGCTGAGCGTCTGGGGCGGCGGCGGGCCCGAGCGGTCCAGGCCGAAGAGGCGCCGGAAGGTCAGGCGCGGGTTCTGCCACGCCGCGGCGGCCCGTTCTCGGGAGGTCACACGCGGGGACGCGGGCTCATCGGGTTCCGACGGCCCGCCGCCTACGGGATGCTGGGCCACAGCCCCTGGACCGCCTCGGCGGCTTGCGCGAGCGGGATCCCGCCCTCTTGATCGACCTGCCCGCGGCGCAGTTGCGCCTCAGCGCTCCCGGACTCCAGCGAGCGCTTGCCGACCGTCAGCCGCAGCGGCGCGCCGAGCAGTTCGGCGTCGGCGAACTTCTCGCCGGTGCCGGAGGCGCGGTCGTCGAGCAGCGTCGAGAAGCCAGCGGCCTGCAGCTGGCGATAGAGGCCGGCGGCTGCCTCCTGCTCGGGCGTGCCGGGCTTGCCAAGGGCGACGACCTCGATGTCGAAGGGCGCGATCGCCTTGGGCCAGGCGATGCCGCGCTCGTCGGCGAACTGCTCGACGGCGGCTGCCGCGATCCGCGCGGGGCCGATGCCGTAGCAGCCCATGACGACCGCATGCTCCTTGCCGTTCTCGTCGGAGTAGGTCAGGCCGAGCGGCGCGCTGTAGCGCGTGCCGAGCTGGAAGATGTTGCCGACCTCGATCGCGGGCTCGATCCGCACGACCACGCCGCCGATCGTGTCGCCGGGCTCGACGGTGCGAATGTCGAAGCGCTCGCCGGCCTCGACATCGAGGACAACATGATGGTCGGCGCGATTGGCGCCCACGACATAGCGCCCGGGCGTGATCGCGGCGTCGTAGACGACGGGGACGTCGAGGCCCTGTGGGCCCAGGAAACCCGCGGGCCCCGGCAGCTCGTCCTCTTGCGCGGGACGGAACTTCTCCCCCAGCGCGTTGGTCAGCTTGATCTCGCTGACGCGATGATCGCCGCGCACCACGACCATGATCAGCCCGCGCGACTCGGTGACCACGGGAAAGGCCTTCAACAAGTTGCCGGCCGGCACGCCGAGGCCGGCGGCGACCGCCTCGATCGTCGTCTCGCCGGGCGTGTGCAGCTCGCCGCTGATGTCGTCGCGCAGCGGTGCAACCGCTTGGGCATCGGCGCTGGCGATCTCCAGGTTGGCGCTGTAGCCGCCCGGGCCCAGGACGACGTCGTCCTCGCCGGCGGCGCACGGCGCCATGTACTCGTGTGCGGCGGTGCCGCCCATCATCCCCACGTCGGACTCGCACTCAAACCACTCCAGCCCGCAGCGGTCGTAGATGCGCGCATAGGCCTCGCGGTGAAGCTGGTAATTCGCTTCCAGCCCCTCCTGGTCGCGATCGAAGGAGTACGAGTCCTTCATGATGAACTCGCGCGTGCGCAGGACGCCGGCGCGGGGCCGCGGCTCGTCGCGCTCCTTGACCTGGAAGTGGTAGAGCGTCATCGGCAGGTCGCGATAGGAGCGGACGACCTGGGCGGCGTGGTAGGTCACCGCCTCCTCGTGGGTCATCGCCAGCACCATGTCGGCGCCCTTGCGATCCTGCAGGCGGAAGAGCTCGCCGCCGATCGCGTCATAGCGACCACTGCGCTTCCACAGCTCGGCGGGATGCAGGACCGGCATCAGCATCTCCTGACCGCCGATCGCATCGATCTCCTCGCGGACGATCTGCACGATGCGCTGATGGGTCCGCCAGCCGGCCGGCAGCCACGTCCACAGACCGGTGCCGAGCTGGCGGACGAGGCCGGCCCGGACCATGAGCTTGTGCGACAGCGCCTCGGCGTCAGCGGGCGGCTGGCGCTCGGTCGGCAGGAAGAGCTGGCTCATGCGCATGGCCCGGGACGATACGGCGCGGCGTGCTCCTAACGGCGCGTGACCTTCTCGCAGTGCTTGAGACGGTCGCGCTTGTCGGCGCGCACGGTGTCGGTGCCCGCGCCGCAGTCGATCGTCTCCTTGACACCGTCGACCGAGTTGATGGTGTCGTTGCCGCCGCCGGCGTCGACCGCGTCGCGGCCGGAGCCGGGCGAGATCGTGTCGTTGCCCGGGCCGCCGGTCAGCCGGTCGTTGCCCTTGCCACCGGTGAGCTTGTCATCACCGGTGCCGCCGCTGAGGCGATCGCGGCCCGAGGAGCCGGCGAGCCGATCGTTGCCGTCGCCGCCGTCGAGGACGTCGGTGCCCGTCCCGCCTTCGAGGCAGTCGTCGGCACCCTGGCCCTTGAGCAGGTCGTCGCCGTCGCCGCCGACGAGGCGGTCGCCGAACGTGGTGCCGCGCAGGACGTCGTCATCGCGGGTGCCGCGGATGATGTTCGCGCACGGCTTGACGACGAAGGGCGCCTGCGGCGCGATGTTCGGGACGTAGGGCGGCGGGGAAGCGACGACGGTCTTCAGCGCGGTGGAGTTGTTGGTGGCGTCCGGGTCCGACGTCAGCGCGGTCACGGTCGCCTGCGTGGCGAACGTCCCGCCGAGCGGCGGGTAGATCGCCGGGGTGACAAAGGCGGGCGCCACGCTGACCGAAGCACCGGAGGCGAGCTTGACGAGCGTGCAGATGAAGGCACCAGGGCCCGGAGAGGGATAAGGGTAGGCGCTGTCGTTGTTCACACACGTCATGCCGGCCGGCGCCGTTGTGGGCGGGACGACCCCACCGCTGATCCTCATGAGGACGTTGCGCGCGGCATCGGGACCGGCGTTGCGCAAGGTGTAGGTCATGCTCCACGGCTCCAGGTTGCCGACGGCGGCCGGTGCGCTGCCGGTCAGCACGAGGTCGGCGCTGTTCTGCGTGATGTCGCCCTTGCCGTCCTGGTCGGCGTCGGGCTCGATGTCGGCCTGGATGAGCAGCTCGTACTCCTGGATGGAGACCTCGGGCGGCGTCCACGTCTGACCCAGCGTGTTGGGCGGCTGCTCGGTGAAGATCGGATCGCCAACGCGGCCGGCGACGGCTCCGAGATCCGACGCACCACCCTCGGCCTGCACCGAGCGTGCCGCGATCCGGTCGCCGACCTTGACGGGCAGCTGGGCGTCGATGACGGTGATGTCGGTGGAGGTGACGTGCACCGGCTCGGACTCGGCCACCACGGTGAACGTGGTCTCGTCATCGTCCTCGTCGTTGTCCGGACGGAGGACCTGCAGCACGGTGTCGCCGGCGGTCGGCAGCGAGCGCAACCGCCACTGCGTCAGCACGCCGTCGCGGGGCACGGCTTCTTCCGGGTTGACGATCGGCGCCTGCAGTGCCTGGACCTCGCCCGAGGGCGCGAAGCCGGCCGGATTGGGCGCGCGGGTCAGCGCGCTGCCGATCCGCCACGGGCCCTCGTAGACCGACGCAGAGGCGGGCGCGGCGAGCGCGAGGAGGAGGGTGGCCGAGAGGAGCGCGAGACGTCGAGGCATGGGTCCGGGCATTCTGAGGCAAGGGACGGATGAAGAGAGGGATATGTTTCGGATACGACGTTCCGCAGACCGAGCCCATTGACCTCAAGTGCGCTTGAGGCCCGATGATGGCCGCAGACCCCGACACCACTGCAACAAGGAGACCCATGCCCTACTCCGTTCCTGATCTGCCCTACGCCTACGACGCGCTGGAGCCCCACATCGACGAGGCGACGATGAAGCTCCACCACGACAAGCACCACCAGGCTTACGTGGATAAGGCCAACGCCGCGCTCGAAGGCACCGAGTGGGCAGACAAGCCCGTCGAGGAGACGCTGTCGAACCTGTCATCGCTGCCCGCCGACAAGCAGGGCCCGGTCCGCAACCAGGCCGGCGGCCACGCCAACCACACGCTCTTCTGGGAGAACATGAGCCCGGACGGCGGCGGCGAGCCGACCGGCGAGCTGGCCGACGCGATCAATGCCGCCTTCGGTTCGTTCGCGGACTTCCAGGCCAAGTTCGAGGACAACGGCGTCACGCAGTTCGGCTCCGGCTGGACGTGGCTGGTCCTCGACGGCGGCGAGCTTAAGCTCACCAAGACCGCCAACCAGGACAGCCCGCTGCTGGAGGGCCAGACGCCGCTGCTGGGCAACGACGTCTGGGAGCACGCCTACTACCTCAAGTACCAGAACAAGCGCCCGGACTACCTCAAGGCATGGTGGAACGTCGTCAACTGGGCCAAGGTCGCCGAGCGGTACGCCGCAGCCAAGTAGCACCGCGTGAACCCGCGGTCGGAATCAGCACCCGGCCGCGGGTTCGGCCCCCAGGGCCGACACCCGCAAGCGAAACGAGCCCTCCGGGCGAGGCTTCGCCTGGCAGGATGCACGTGTGCCCCTTCGCACCGCCCTCCCCCTCGCGGCGGCGCTCCTCGCGCTGGCCGTTCCCTCCGCCGCATCAGCCTCGCCGCAGCTGCAGACCGGCATCTCCGACGACGGCATCCTGCTGCACTCGCCCGAGCGCGCGCCCGCGATCGTCGCCCGCTGGGCCGCCGCTGGGATCGACACCGTTCGCATCCAGGTCCGCTGGGTCGCGATCGCCCCAGGCGAGCTGAAGTCCTCGCAGCCGCGTCGCTTCGACGCGCGTGACCCCGACGACCGGCAGTACAACTGGGCGGCTACCGATCAAGCCGTAGCGCTCGTCGTCGCCAACGGCATGACGCCGCTGCTCACCGTGACCGGCTCCGGACCGCTCTGGGCCAGCCGGGTGCCGTCGCTGGGCAACCCGCGCTACCAGCCGGACGCACGGAAGTTCGGGCAGTTTGCCGAGGCGGTGGCGCGCCGCTACCGCCGCGTCACCGACCGCTACGTGATCTGGAACGAGCCCAACCAGCCGCTCTGGCTGCAACCCCAACAGGAGTGTCCGGTCGCCGGACGCCGGTGCACCCCGGTGGCCCCGCACACCTACCGGGCGCTCGTCCGCGCGGCCTATCCGGCGATCCACCGCGCCGACCCGGGCGCGCAGGTCATCGCCGGAGCGCTGGCGCCTCGCGGCGCCGACCCGCTGCAGCGCAACCGCCCGCTGCGCCCGCTGGCCTTCATCCGCGCCTTCGGCTGCGTCGATGACCGCTACAAGCCGATCCGGACCGGCCGCTGCCGCGGCTTCCAACCGGCGCGGGTCGACGGCTTCGCCTACCACCCGCATCCGATCAAGGCGAGCCCCTTCACACCGTCGCCGCGCACCGACGACGCGGCCATCGCCGACCTGCGCAAGTTGGAGGACACGCTCGATGCCGTGCAGCGCGCCCGCGGGTTCACGACGCCGACCGGCGCCCACACGCCGCTGCACCTGACCGAGTTCGGCTACCAGACCAACCCGCCCGACCCCTACGACGGCATCCCGCCGGCGCGCCAGTCGCGCTGGCTGCAGGAGGCGGCCTACGTCGCGTGGCGCGATCCGCGCGTCCGCAGCCTTGTGCAATACGCATGGCAGGACGAGCGGGTCAAGTCGGTCGGGTCCGGTCGCAAGCGCTACGCGGGCTGGCAGTCAGGGCTGCTGTTCTCCAACGGCAAGGCCAAACCGGCCCTGGCGGGCTTCCAGCATCCGTTCGTTGCCGACGCCAAGACCTTGGCGCCACGCGTGCGCTTCTGGGGCCAGATCCGCCCGGGCCGCGCGCACGACGTGCTGTTGCAGCGCGCGTCGCCGAGCGGTACCTGGGTGACGCTGGCCCGGCTGCGAACTGACGCGCGGGGGACGTTCGTCAAGACGCTCGCGCCGCCGATCGGCAAGGCGGCGCGCTATCGCTACCGCACGGTCGACCCAGTCCCGGCCGCGCACATGACCAGCGACGTGCTCAAGGTGACCCCGACACGATGACCCGCTTTCACCAGACGCCCGTCGCCGCCGAGGCGCACTGGATGATGCAACTCGGCGAGCGCTTCGCGTTCGAGGGCCTGCTCTCCCAGCTGCGGCCCCGGATCGCAGTCGAGATCGGGACCTGGGAGGGCGGCAGCCTGCGCCGCATCGCCCCGCACGCCGGTCACGTCCACGCGTTCGACATCGACGAGCGCGCCGTCCCGCACGCCGACGCGCTGGACAACGCGACGCTGCACCTCGGCGACTCCGCCGTCGAGGTCCCCCGCGTGCTGGCCGAGCTGCACGCACGGGGCGAAGCCGTCGACTTCGCCCTGGTCGACGGGCTGCACACCTACGACGCGGTCCAGGCCGACGCCCGCGCGCTGCTGGCCGCCGAGGCGTGCGTCACGACCACCATCGTCTTTCACGACACCGCGCACGCCGAGGTCCGGCGCGGGCTGGAGGACCTCGAGCTCGACGCGCACCCCAAGGTCGGCCTCTGGCTTGCCGACTTCGTGCCCGGCTACCGCATCCGCGACGACGCGACCCTGTCGGACGAGATCCGCGGGCGCGCCTTCAACGGCCTCGGCCTGCTCGTCCTCGACCCCGAGTTCCGCCCGCAGGCCAACGGCCACGAGGCGTTCATCCCGTTCGCGCAGCTACGCCCGTAGTTTGTAGCCCCGCGCGAACAGCCGGTAGTTGACCATGAACAACGCTGTGGTCGCGACCGTCAGGAAGATCAACGACAGCGCGATGTTGGTCTCCTGGTAGCCCAGGAACCCGTAGCGGACCAGCCCGATCATGTAGTAGATCGGGTTGATGTGGGTCAGGGTCTCGAACGGCTCGGGCAGCAGCGACGCGCTGTAGAACACGCCGCCGAGGAAGAGCAGCGGCTGCAGGACGAAGGTCTGCGCGGTCGACACGTCGTCGAACTGCTCGGCGCGCACGCCGATCAGCACGCCGAGCTGGGCAAAGAAGAACCCGACCAGAAACAGCGCCGGCACCAGGATGAGGACGTGCTCGACCGGGATGTCGACCAGCACCGACGCGGCGGCGAAGGTCAGCGTGGCGACGATCATCCCGCGCAGGAAGCCGCCGAGGGTCAAGGCCAGCATCAGCTGCAGCGGCGAGGCGGGCGAGGACAGCTGGTCGTCGATCGAGCGCTGGAACTTCTGCTGCAGGATCGAGGACGCGTTGTTGGTGAACGCGTTCATCGCCCAGGCCATCATGATCAGCCCGGGGACAATGAAGACCACGTAGTCGACCCCGTGCAGCTCGTCGATCCGCGATCCGAGCGCGGCGCCGAAGACCGAGATGTACAAGAAGGTCTCCAGCAGCGGCCCGCCCAGCGTCTGGCGCTTGATCTTGAAGAAGCGGCTGCACTCGCGGCGCAGCAGCGCGGCGAAGCGGATCTGTGAGGCGGTCATCATGAGGCCATCTCCGCCACGGTGGCGCGCGAGAGCTCCTTGCGCCCGACGAGCTCGAGGTACGCGTCCTCAAGCCCCGACACGCCGTACTGCGCGGCGAGCTCATCGCTGCTGCCTTGGGCCACGATCTGTCCGTCGTTGATGAAGGCGATCTTGTCGCACAGCTGCTCGGCCTCTTCGAGGTAGTGCGTGGTGAGCAGGATCGTCGTGCCCTCGGTGTTGATGCGCTGGACGTAGTGCCACAGCTCCAGGCGCAGTTCGACGTCGACGCCCGCGGTCGGCTCGTCGAGGATCAGCAGCTTGGGCCGGTGCATCAGCGCGCGCGCCAGGATCAGCCGGCGCTTCATGCCGCCCGACAGCGTTCGCGTGCGCTCGCTGCGCTTGGCCGTCAGCGAGAAGGCCTCCAACAACTCCTTGGTGCGCTCGCGCCGCTCGCGACGGGGCATCCCGAAGTAGCCGCCGTGGTAGTCGAGCGTCTCCTCCACCGTCAGGAACCAGTCGAGGTTGAGATCTTGGGGCGCCAGGCCGACGGCGACGCGCGCCTGCTCATAATGGTCGATCGCGTCGTGGCCGAAGACCTCGATCGAGCCCGAGGTCGGCGACGCCAGACCGGTGGTGCAGTGGATCAACGTCGACTTGCCAGCGCCGTTGGGTCCGAGCAACCCGAAGAACTCGCCGGCGCCGATCTCCAGCGAGACGCCGCGCAGCGCCTCCGTACCCGTCGGGTAGCGCTTGGTCAACTCGGTGATCTGGAGAGCAGGAATGTTCACGCCGCTCATGATGCGACCTCAACCACGCTTGAAGTCAAGGCTAGGCCCGCGTAAACCGGCGACCGGTCACCGGAGAGACGGCTTCATCGATCGCGTCGGCGTCGGCCTCTGCTTGGGCGGCCTCCAGCGCGGCGAGGCGCTCGGGCGTCATCGCCGACTCGTCCTCGTTCTCGGCCAGCCACTGCGCGGCCTCGGCCGCGGCGCCCGCGTCGACGACGACTTTCTTGCCCGAGGCGTAGTACTTGTCGATCTCGGCGAAGAGCTCGTCGACGAGCTCCTCGGTCCGCACCTTCTTGAGCGGCTCGCCCTTGGAGAAGATCATCGCGGAGTCCTTGGCGCCGGTGATGCCGAAGTCCGCATGGCGCGCTTCGCCGATGCCGTTGACCGCGCAGCCGAGGATCGAGACCTCGATCGGGTCGGCGTACTGCTCCAGGCGCCGCTCGACCTCCATGACGACCGAGTCCATGTCGAACTGCAGGCGGCCGCAGGTCGGGCAGGCGATCAGCACCGGGCCACGCTCGCGGAGCTTCAAGGCCTTCAAGATCTCCCAAGCGACCTTGACCTCCTCCTCGGCGTGGAAGGTCGAGAGCGAGATCCGGATCGTGTCGCCGATGCCGTCGGCCAGCAGCGTGCCGAGGCCGACCGCGCTCTTCAGCGAGCCCGACCACTTCGTACCCGCCTCGGTGATGCCGAGGTGCAACGGGTGGTCGATCTTCTCGGCGAGCAGGCGGTTGGAGGCGATCGTGTTGGGCACCGAGGTCGACTTCATCGAGACCTTGAAGTCATAGAAGTCGAGGCGGTGCATCAGCTCGACCCACTCGGTCGCGGCGGTCACCAGCGCCTCGACCGGGTTGGTGAACTCCATGTCGCGCAGGTGCTTGGGCAGCGAGCCGGAGTTGACGCCCACGCGGATCGGCGTGCCCTTGGCCTTGGCCGCGGCGATGACCTCGCCGACCTTGTCGGGCCCGCCGATGTTGCCCGGGTTGATCCGCACGCAGTGTGCGCCGACCTCGATCGCCTTGATCGCCAGCGTGTGGTTGAAGTGGATGTCGGCGATGATCGGGATCGGCGACTCGACGACGATCGTCTTGAGCGCCTCGATGTCGGCCTCACGCGGCACCGCACAGCGCACGATGTCGGCGCCGGCATCCGCGACGCGACGGATCTGATCCATCGTCGCGGTCAGGTTCGCCGTCTCGGTCTTGGTCATCGTCTGGACGGCCACGGGTGCGCCGCCCCCGACCGGGACGTCACCCACGTGGATCTGACGAGCAGAGGCCATGCACGCATTCTAGGAGGCAAACGGACTAGCCTCCCGCTCCGTGGCCCCCACCGACGTCTACGGGACCGCGCGGAGCCGCACCCGGGCGCGCATCGCGTCCCCGATCGCCGCTCGCGCCCGCACGCGCCGCCATGCCCAGTTCTTCGGCCTCACCGGTCTGCAGCCCGGGATGCGGGTCCTCGACGTCGGCTGCGGAACGGCCGGCCTGCGCGCGCTGGAGCCCGAACTGGAGATCACCGGCGTCGACCTCGTCGCGCGGCCCAGCTACCCGGGGCCCTTCCTGCAGGCCGACGTCACCGAGGGCCTGCCCTATGAGGACGGAAGCTTTGACCTCGTCTACTCGTCTAGCGTGATCGAGCACGTGCCGCGCGCGCGCCGCGCCGCGTTCGCCGCCGAGGTCGCCCGCGTCGGCCGCGGGCTCTACGTCCAGACGCCGGCCTACTCGTTCCCGGTCGAGCCGCACAGCCTCCTCCCCATCGCCCACTGGCTGCCTACGGCGATCCGGCGCCCGCTCTGGCGATTCGGTGCCCAAGGCCACTGGGAGCAGATCGATTTGCTGGGCCGCGACGAGATGGTCCGGCTCTTCGGCGCGCCGGTCCACGCCGAGCGGCTCGGGCCGCTGGCCAAGAGCTGGATCGCCATTGACCCGGTGAAGCCGCGATGACACCGTCCCCGCCCAGCGGGCCGGTCGCTCTCCGCGACCTCGAAGCGCTCGTCGCCGAGCGCCTCGACGCGGGCCCGCTGGGCTACTTCGCGGGCGGCGCCGCCGACGAGCGCACGCTGGCCGACAACGAGGCCGCCTTCGCGCGCCGCCAGCTGCTGCCGCGCGTGCTGGTCGACGTCAGCGCCGTCTCGACCGCGACGACCGTCCTGGGCACCGAGGTCTCGATGCCGGTGCTCGTCGCCCCGGTCGCCCTGCAGCGCATGGCCCACCCCGACGGCGAGCCCGGGATGGCACGCGCCGCGGCCGGCGCCGGGACGCTGATGTGTGTCTCGACGCTGGCGACCGCGACCGCGCGCGAGGTCGCCGCCGCCGTGCCGGACGCTCCGCGCTGGTTTCAGCTCTACGTGTTGCGCGACCGTGGCGTGACCCACGCGCTCGTCGACGAGGCCGTTGACTGCGGCTACCAGGCGCTCGTGCTGACCGTCGACGCCCCGCGCGCAGGCCGCCGCGAGCGCGATCTGCGAACCGGCTTCGCCGTCCCGCCCGGCATCGACATGCCCGGCGTCAGCGCCGCCGCTGGCCACAGCGCCGGCATGACGCCCGCGGACTTCTTCTCGCTGGTCGACACGTCGCTGACGTTCAAAGATCTCGAACGATTGGTGGAAGCTGTCGACCTCCCGGTGCTCGTCAAGGGCGTGCACACCGCCGCTGACGCGCGGCTGGCGATCCAGCACGGTGCCGC
>CAWHID010000023.1:0-17774 GCA_963829185.1 uncultured Conexibacteraceae bacterium | reverse complement strand
GGGGTCGCTGTCGCTCCGGCCGGGGTGCGTTGCGTGGGTGGTCGGCGGGGCTGACGTGACATCGCCACCGGCGCCCGGGGGAGGGGGGGCCTGTTTGCGGACGGCCTACGTCTGCGAACAGGCCCACGTCAGTCGGCCGGGGCATTCCGCGAGCGGGTGGGCCTCTTTGCGGACGGTGAGTGTCCCCAGGCAGGCCCACCTCCTCGCCCGAGCGCTTGTACCACCTGGGCACAGGCCTGGCGCAATTCAACGCGCGGCACCCGCGATATGCACGGGCTCCGCGCGATCGACGCAGCCATACAGCGGATGGCATCTAGACGTTGAGGTCCACCGTTGAGCCGCTATGGGTTCCCGCGGCGCCCGCCCGGGCCCCCGCGGACGACGAGCCAGCGCCTCGAACGCCGACCCTGCTCGCGGCCTCCTCGGTGCTGGACAAACCACGCGGCGTACCACGGCCAACGCCGCGCACTGGCCACCAGCGACGCCCGTCCCGCGACCCCCACGCCTCCCGCGCCTCCAGCATCCGCCCCAACCGCTCGCCTGCCTCGACCAGATCCTCCGGTCTCCCAGTCTTCTCGCCGATCACCTGCAGATCCAGGATCCGCGCGCTGAACCGATTGATCGCGTTCCTCCCGACGATCGCGTGCTCCGTAGCTCGTAGCTCGTTGGTCCGCCCGGTGAGCGCTGCTGTTGCTGCGCGCGACCGCTAGGCGGCTTCAGGCAACCACTGACGCCATGCCGCCGGGATGGTGGGAGTGGCCTATGTGGATGAAGACGTGCGGCTGGGGCATGGATGGTGTGCGGCGGGGGTGCATGCCGGCCTTCTCAGGAAGGTGGTCGGCCTTGCGGCGGTTGCAGGGCGCGCAGGAGGCGACGATGTCCTCCCACGTGGAGGAGCCGCCCTTGGAGCGGGGGATCACGTGGTCGACGGTGAGGTTGGAGCGCGAGCCGCAGTACTGGCAGGTCCAGTTGTCGCGGGCGAAGACGGCGCGGCGGGTGATCTTGCGCCGGTCAGTGTCGCGTGGGATGACGATGTAGGTCTCAACCTGATGACGACCGGGCGTGACATCGTGGCGCGCTCGGAGCGCAGCTCCCACGTCGCGTGGTCGACGACTTCTGCCTTCGCCTTGAGCAACAGCACGACGGCGCGGCGCACGGTGCAGACGTTGATCGGCTCGTAGGACGCGTTGAGGACGAGCACCCGACCACCTTCACGTCCACGTCGCCGGTGCTCGCCGGGCAACGTGGACCGCATCGTGTGTGGTGGTGTAGCGAGCTTGCTCATGCGCGTGTTCCAGGCGAACCGTAGCATCCGCGGCAACGGAAATCGCCGGGTTCGAACCTGCGAGCAGGGTAGCGCGGGCGTCTAGGCTGCCGACGGATACGAGCCGAGCACGCGCACGACCTCGCAGTGCGCGTGCAAGCCCTCGATCGCCTCGGCCACCTGCGGGTCGTCCTCATGGCCCTCCAGATCGGCGAGGAACAGGTAGTGCCCGAGCTGGCGCTTGAGCGGCCGCGATTCGATCCGCGTGAGGTTGATGCCCCGGGAAGCGATCTCCGACAGGCAGTCCATGAGCCACCCGGGCGTCGCGTCGCCGGAGCCGTGGAAGACGATCGAGGTCTTGAAGTGGACCCCGGCTTCGGCGCCCGCCGTGGCAAAAGGGTCTGACCCCTTCGGTGCGACCCAGAGGAAGCGCGTCGCGTTGCCGTGCTCGTCCTCGATGCCTTCCGCGAGCACCTCGCAGCTGTAGAGCAGAGCAGCCGCGGCGGGCCCGATCGCGGCATGGGGGGCGTCGGCCGCCTCGGCCACCGAGCGCACCGCCTCGACGGTCGAGGTCGCCGCGACCGCCCGCCGGCCCGGCAGCTCTTGCGCCAGATAGCGGCGGCACTGCCCCAGCGGCTGTGGATGGGAGAAGACCGCGTCGACGTCGCTCAGCGCGACGCCGGGGCGCACGATCAGCGCGAGCGAGATCGGCAGGATCTCCTCGCCGACGATGTGCACGGCCGCTCCCGCGTCGTCGAGCGCAAGCGTGTCGAGCGTCGCGTTGACGCCGCCCTCCAGCGAGTTCTCGATCGGGACGAGCGCCGCGTCGACCGTGCCCGCGCCAGCGGCCAAGATCGTCTCGCGCTCGGTGGGCAGCGGGATCGCCTCGACGTCGTTACGGCCCGCGACGTGCGCGGACGCCAGCACCGTGGCATGGGTGAAGGTGCCCGCGGGCCCGAGGTAGCCGAGCCTCATGGCAGCCGCGGCGGTTCGGGCGGCGGCTCGCCGGCCAGCGCGACGCGCACGGCCTCGATCTCCTCCGGCGACAACGGGTACTCGGGATCGCCGCGGACGACGTGCTTGACGTAGAGCCGCGCCTGGTCGCGGTGGTGGATGCTCGACATCACGATCCCCGACTGCTCGGCGTCTAGCAGCGCGATCGCCACCGACTGCTGACCCGACATCTCGTTGTAGGCGTCGAAGCGCACGAGCCCGCGGAAGGCGATCGTGCCGTCCAGCCGACCCTCGGCGGTGCCGAGGCGCCCGTCGAGGCGCGCGGCGACGTCGCCGACGTAGGCGTGCAGGGAACGGAACTCCTGCTCGAGGCGTGCGGCGTGGGCGATCAGGTCATCGGCCGGGCTCGCGCCGAGCAGGACGCGCTGGTCGGTGCGTAGGCGGCGCAGGCGCGCCAGCGCCGTAGCGGCCACGATCAGGGCCGCCAGCGCGACGGCGCACGCGGCAAGCGCCACGATCCCGGCGGTCGAGCTGTCCACGTCGCCGACGCTACTAGGTGAACAGGATTGTGTAGGTCGACGTGTTGTTGTCGGTCTTCTTCTCGCCCGGGACGGGCTTGACGGTGACCGTCATCGTCGTCGACGAGCCCTGCGGCGGCACGGAGCTCAGCTGGATCGGCACCGCGGCCTGGGTGCCGGCCTTGGTCTGATTGAGCCGCTTGGTGGTCGAGATCGTCTTCGGGCCACCGGTGATCTTGACCGAGATCGTGACGTTGGACTCGTCGTTCTCGCCCTGGTTGGCGTAGGTGACCTCAACCGGCAGCGGCGCCTTGGCCTCAACGCGGTTGATCCCTGACCCTGTCGGGTTCAGCGCGATCCCGCCGGCCTTGACGCTGATGATGCCGTGGCCGTGCGTGCCCGGCTTGACCTCGCCGGTGGCCGAGGACGAGTCGGCGCCCGCGTCCGGGTTGAGCTTGGTGCCGACCTTCGCCGCGTCGAGCCAGCCGATGTTGGGCAGGAACTTCGACGGCGAGACCGCCTGGTCGTGGAGGTCATTGTCATCGAGCGCGTCAACGATCAACGGGGCGACGCGCTGGGAGTACACGACGTCAGAGGCCAGGAACATCTGCATCTGGCCGGCGATGCCGCGGATCGCGGCGACCGCGGACGGCTGGTTGCTGAGCGCCTTGGTGAGGAGGTCGCCGATGTTCTTGACGCCCTCGGCGCGGAAGTTCATGACCATCTCGAGGTCGTGCTGGGCCGCGGCGACGTCGTCGGGCGCGCTGAGGTCGCGGGCGCGCTTGGCGTCCTGCTCGGCGACGAGTCGCACCTGGTTGACCGCAACCGTCACGTCCTGGGACGCGCCACCCTTGGAGAGCACGTCAAAGAGCTGCTTGGAGACCGTGCGGTCGGAGCTCTGGACGATCGACGTCACGTCGCGGTTGTAGTCCTTCAGCGCGTTCTTGTGCCGCGTGTCCGAGCAGCTCTTGACGAAGAGCAGCAGCAGGAGCGCAACGAGGGCCAGGCCGCCGAAGAGCACGAACTGGCGCCGGCGGGCGATGTCGGCCGGGGTGGGCCCCCGGGCGGCGCACCGGCGGTCGCCGCACGGCGGGGCCGGGCGGGACGGGTGACTCGCGTGGGTTCGTCGGGCTCGTCGTCGAAGAAGGACACGTAACGTCCGCGCTCCTGGCGGGGGCGAATAGGCCAGTATTACCGGTGGGTCGGGCGGGTGGCCCGCTGCAACTTCGCCGTCGCGCGCAGGGCCCCTTCTTCTCGCGCGGAAGTCCGGAGGCGGTGGAGACCGCGCAGCATCCCACGACGACGGCCACGACGGCCGCTTCGGAGGTCGTCCTGGACCGCTACCGGCTGGTGCGCCGGCTCGGCGGCGGCGGCTTCGGCGTGGTCTGGCTGGCGCACGATCTCAAGCTCGATCGCACGGTCGCCGTCAAGCGGATCCCGGCGCCGGACGCCGACACGGCCACGCGCGCGCAGCGCGAGGGCGTCGCCGCGGCGCGTCTCGCGCACCCGGCGATCGTCGCGCTGCATGAAGCCGGCTCCGATGAGGAGAACGTCTACCTCGTCTCCGAATATGTCCGCGGGGCGACCTTCGCGCGGCTGCTGGAGGAGGGGGCGCTGTCAGACCGCGACGTGGTCGAGATCGGCGTCGCGCTCTGCGACGCGCTGGCTCACGCGCACAAGCGCGGGATTATCCACCGCGACGTCAAGCCGCTGAACATCCTCGTGCCCGACACGGTCGCCGACGGTGGCGCGCCGGCCAAGCTCACGGACTTCGGCGTTGCGCGGATCGCCGGCGACGATGCGCTGACGCGGACCGGTGACGTGGTCGGGACGCTGGCCTACATGGCGCCCGAGCAGGCCGAGGGCGCCGAGGTGGGGGAGGAGGCCGACCTCTACGCGCTGGGCCTGTGCCTCTATGAGGGCCTGTCGGGCGTCAACCCGGTGCGGGGGCGTGGCGCGGGCGCGACCGCGCGCCGCGTCGGGCAGCGCCTGCCGCCGCTGGGTCGGTTGCGCCGCGACCTGCCGCTGGACCTTTGCGAAGCGCTGGACGTCACGGTCTGGCCGCATCCCGAGGAGCGCGGGACGCTCGCCGAGCTGCGTGGCGCGCTGACGGCTGCGCTGGACGCCGTCGACGACGAGCCCGGCACGATCGCCGGCGGGTCGCTGGAGCCGCTGGCGCCGGTCGCGCCGCCACGGCATACGACGCTGATCCAGCGCGCGTTGGCCGCTGCGCTGGCCGCCGGCTTGGCGGGCGCGGCCCTGCGCTGGGGGTTGACGGGCCAGGGTGGCGCGGCGACCGACGCCCCACCGATCGCGCCGTTGACGGGCGCGCTGGCCGTTGGGCTCGCCACGCTGCTGCTCCCGCGCCTGGCGTGGCTGGCGTTGGCGACCGCGACCATCACCTGGCTCTTTACCGAGGTTCCGGACCGCGCCTGGCTCGTCCTCGCCGCTGCGCTGCCGGTCCCGCTGCTCCTGCGCCGCGCGGCGCCCGCGACGTGGTCGCTGCCCGGGGCGGCGCCGCTGCTGGCGCTGGGAACCGTCGCCGGCGCCTTCCCTGCGGTTGCTGCTCGCGCAGGCAGCCTGCCGCGGCGCGCGGCCGCCGGCGCGTTGGGCGCCTGGTGGCTGCTGCTGGCCGAGGCGGCGACGGGCCGCCACCTGCTGCTCGGCGCCTCGGCCGACGCTGCGCACGGCGGCACCGACGCGATCGTGGCGGTCGCCACCTCTCCCGCGATCGCGCTGCTGGGCGTCTGGGCGGCCGCCGCGGCCGTGCTGCCTTACCTCGTCCGTGGCCGCCTGTTGGTGGCCGACAGCGTCCTCGCGATCGCCTGGGCGGCGGGCCTAGCGGCGGCGACACAGGCCGCGATTGGGGGCGCGCCACGGGGCCTGATTGTCGGCGCCATCGCCGCCGCGGTGGTCGCCGTGATCCTGCGGGCGTCACCTGGCGCACGCGATTCGCGTTGAGCTTGCGTAACCTAGCCGGGCCGCCCCGCATGACGTGTGGGCGGAATCCACGGCTCAGAAGAAGTCGTCCCTCCACGGCATGAGCGTCCTCCGCAGCCTCGAAGAGAAGATCGCCGGCCTCGTCGAGGGGACGTTCGGTCGCGTCTTTCGGTCCGAAGTCCGGCCGGTCGAATTGGCGCGCAAGCTCGCCAAGGAGATGGACGAGCACCGCACGGTCTCGGTGTCGCGCACCTACGTGCCCAACGAGTACGTCGTCTGGCTCTCGCCACAGGACCGCGAGCGCTACGAGGGCGTCGAGCAGGCGGTCATCGACGAGCTCGGGGCCTACCTGCTGGAGCACGCGCGCCGCGAGCGCCTGGCGCTCGTCAGCCGCCCGCAGATCGAGTTCCGCACCGACGAGCGCCTCGCACTCGGGGAGTTCGGGATCCAGGCGCGGCTCGTGCAGCCGGCTGAGCCTGCGGCCCAGAACGCTCCGGAGGCTCGGCCCGCCGACATGGGCCACACCATGGTGTACTCGACCAGCGACCGCCATCAGTCGGCGCTCGAAGAGGTCGGCTCCGGTGCCGGCGTCGGGCGCCGGCGGGCTGTCATCGTGGCCGGCGGCAAGCGGCTGGTCGTCCCGGCCGGCGGCGCGATCATCGGCCGCAGCCGCGACTCCGACATCGTGCTCGACGACTCCAACGTCTCCCGCCGCCACGCCGAGATCTCGCCCAGCGGGCCGAGCTGGCTGATCCAGGACCTTGGGTCGACCAACGGCGTGCGCGTCAACGGCCGCCAGGTCAACGGCCCGCATCCGCTGGAGAGCGGCGATCGGGTCGAGCTCGGCACCGTCACGATCGCATTCGAGGTCGAGCAGGCGTGATCGATCCCGTCTCCGTCGCGTTGAAGTTCGGCTTCCTCGCGGTCCTCTACCTCTTCTTGCTGTGGATCTCGCGCAACGCGCTGAAGGACCTCAAGCGCACGTCGGTAACGACGGCACGGGGTGGGTGGGACGGGTCGCGCCGGGGCCGGGGACGCCCGCGGATGCCACCGGGATCTACGCTGCCAGCACGCAAGGCCAGGTCCCCGAGGCCGAGCTCGACCCGCGCCTGGTCGTTGAGCGCGCCCCGGGCCACGTGCCCGGCATGGAGTACGAGGTCGGCGAAGGCGCGATCATGGGCCGCGGCGAGCAGGCCGAGATTCGCCTTGAGGATCCGTTTGCCTCATCACGCCACGCGCGTCTGATCCGCCAGGGGGCCGTGATCGTGATCGAGGACATGGGGTCGACCAACGGCACCTACCTCAACGAGGAACTGCTCAGCGGGCCGCAGCCCTTGCACCCCGGCGACCGCGTGCGGATCGGCGACAGCGAGTTCACCTACATGGACCGCTAGATGCTGCGCGTCGTCGATCACGCCGCCCGCACCGACACGGGCCGCGCCCGCTCCGCCAACGAGGACAGCTACTGGGTCCACTCGCCGCTCTTCGTCCTTGCCGATGGCATGGGCGGCGCGCAGGCGGGCGAGGTCGCCTCGCAGACCGCCGTCGGCGTCTTCTCCGCAGAGGGCGGGCTGCCCGACGGTCCCGGCACCTATGAGGAGCGGCTCGCGGCGCTCGTCGCCCAGGCCAACGGCCGCGTCTACTCTCAGGCCCAATCCGACGATCAGTTCGCCGGGATGGGGACGACGCTGACCGTCGCCTACGTCGGCGAGGACGACCTCGCGATCGCGCACGTCGGCGACAGCCGCTTCTACGTCCTGCGCGACGGCGAGCTGGAGCAACTGACCGACGACCACTCGCTGGTCGGCGAGCTCGTGCGCCGCGGGCAGATCAGCGCCGAGGAGGCCGAGGACCACCCGCAGCGCTCGATCATCACCCGTGCGCTGGGGATCGAGGGCGAGGTCACCGTCGACCACTTCTCCTGGCCGGTGCGCGACGGCGACGTCTTCCTGCTGTGCTCCGACGGGCTGACGGGGATGGTCTCCGATGCGGGCGTGGCCGAGATCCTCGCCGGAGCACCGAGCCTGGCGGTCGCCGCCCAGCAGCTCGTGGCCGCCGCCAACGAGGCCGGCGGGCGCGACAACATCACCGTGATCCTGTTCCGGGTCGAGGACGTCACGCCGGGAGAAGGCGCGGTCGTCAGCCAGAACACGTCGGTCGGCGACGCGGTGCCGGCGGGTGCAGCCGCCGCGCCGGCCGCGACGCAGACCGGCCAGCGTCCTGCCGAGATGCTCGTCGGCTCGTCGGCGATCGAGCCCCGCGTGGCGCGGCCGCCGCGCCACCCGCGCCACGAGACCACCCCGCGCAAGCGGCGTCGCTGGGTCGGCGTCGCCAAGGCCTTCGCGGTGCTCGCCGTCCTGCTCACGCTGATCGTCAGCGGCGGTCTCATCGCTAGCCAGACCGTCTACTTCGTCGGGACCGACGACGACGGCTTCGTGACGCTCTACTCCGGCCTGCCCTACGAGCTGCCGGGCGTCGACCTCTTCCGGACGCAGTTCACCAGTGGCGTGCCGGTGCAGAGCCTGTCGCCGCGCGCCAAGCAGACGGTCGCCGACCACAAGCTGCGCTCCCAGGAGGATGCGGCCGACCTGATCCGTCAGATCGAGCGCGGCGACCTCGCGGGGCAGTTCGCGTCTTGAGCGCCCGCAACCGCGAGCTCTTCGCCCTCATCCCGGCCGCCCTGCTGGTCTCGGCCGGCTTTGCCGCCGTCTTCCTCTCACGCGATCAGCTGCTGGGCGGGCTGAGCGGCAGCAACGAGATCTCCAACGTCTCGCTGACCTACGGCGCGATCTTCCTCGGGCTGTGCGTCGTCGCCCACCTGTTCCTGCGCCTGACGCTCAAGCACGCCGATCCCTACCTCTTCCCGCTCGGCGCGCTGCTGGCGAGCTTCGGGCTGGTCGAGATCTACCGGATCGATGACGGGCTGGCGCGGCTGCAGGCGCAGTGGTTTGTCATCGGCCTCGGGCTGTTCGCGGCGACGATCCTGCTGTTGCGCGACGACTACCGCAAGCTGGAGCGCTATCGCTACCTGATCGCCATCGGCGGCATCCTGCTGCTGCTGCTCCCGCGCGCGTTCTCGCCGGTTAACGGCGCGTACCTGTCGATCCAGATCGGCTCGCTCAGCGTGCAGCCGGCGGAGTTCGCGAAGATCGCGATCGTCATCTTCCTGGCCAGCTACCTGCGCGACACGCGCCAGCTGCTGGTCACCGCGGGCCGGCGCGTGGCTGGGGTCACGGTTCCGCCGCTCAAGCACTTCGGCCCGATGCTCGTCATCTGGGGCGCGTCGATGTTGTTGTTGTTCTACATCCGCGACGTCGGCTCGTCGGTGATGTTCTTCGGGGCGTTCCTGGCGATGATCTACGTCGCCACCGACCGGCTGTCGTTCGTGGTCGTCGGGGTCGTGACGTTCGCGCTGGGCGCCTACCTGGTGGCAGGTCACATCGGGCACATCGCCGACCGCATCGACGCCTGGCAGAACCCGTTTGACCCCGACTTGCTCACCCGCGCCCAGGGCGGCAGCTACCAACTGGCCCAGGGTCTCTGGGCCCAGGCCGACGGCGGCGTGCTCGGCCAGGGCTTCGGCCAGGCGGTGCTGCGCATCAGCGGCCAGTGCGCGACCGAGGCAACCTCGACGGTCAACTGCTCGCTGCTGCCCGCGCCGCACACGGACTTCATCTACGCGGTGATCGTCAACGAGCTGGGCCTGGCGGGCGCGGCCGGGCTGTTGTGCGTGTACCTGCTCTTCGTCCAGCGCGGCTTCAAGATCGCGATGCTCGCGCGCGACTCGTTCTCCAAGCTACTGGCCACCGGACTGACGGCCGTCTTCGCGCTGCAGGTGTTCGTGATCGTCGGCGGCGTCACCAAGCTGATCCCGCTGACGGGCGTGACGCTGCCGTTCGTCAGCTACGGCGGCTCGTCGGTGCTGGCGAACTTCGTGTTGCTGGCGTTGTTGTTGCTGATCTCTGATCGCGCCCGTCGTGATGCGGAGCTGCCGGCGTGAACAAGCCAATCAACCGCCTCTTCCTCGTCGCGCTGCTGATGTTCGGGGCGCTGCTGGTCTCGACGTCGTGGTGGACGGTGCTGCGCGCCGACGACCTCGACAACGACACCGCCAACCACCGCGAGCTGATCCGCGCCCAGAAGATCCGGCGCGGGACGATCTTCGCCAGTGACGGCTCGGTGATCGCGCGCTCCAAGCGCGACAACGAGGGCGTCTACCACCGCGACTACCCGCAGGGCAAGCGCTTCGGCCATCCCGTGGGCTACTCCTACGCCTCGATCGGCCAGAGCGAGCTGGAGCGGTACCGCAACGACGAGCTGACCGGGGCCAAGAGCGCGATCACGACGACCTTCGACCAGCTCGTGGGCAAGGCGCGGGAGGGCGACGACGTTCGCACGTCGCTCGATCCTCAAGCTCAGCAGCTCGCGCTCGACCAGATCGCGGCCGTCGGCCGCAGCGGGGCCGCGGTCGCGATGGACCCGCGGACCGGCGCCATCAAGGTGATGGCCTCGACCCCGACCTACAACCCCAACACGATCGCAGACAAGGGCCAGCTCGCGGCGGCCAACAACGACGACAAGAACACGCCGCTGGTCAACCGCGCGGTGCAGTTCGGTGCCGCGCCGGGCTCGACGTTCAAGGTCGTTACCTCGACCGCGGCGATCGACAGCGGGGAGTTCTCACCCTCGTCGACGGTCGACGGCGACAGCGGACAGAAGATCTCCGCGGTGCCGCTGGCCAATGACTTCAACCAGGACTTCGGCCAGGTCACGCTCGCGACGGCGTTGGCTAAGTCGGTCAACACCGCGTTTGCCAACGTTGGCGAGAAGCTCGGCAAGGCGACCATGAAGGAGTACATGGAGCGCTTCGGCTTCGACGCCAAGCCCGATCTCGACTACCCCAAGGACACCATGTCGGCCTCGGTCGTCGCGCCCAACCCGCCGGGCCACGCGGTCTCGCCGACCTCGCGCTTCGTCGACGTCGGGCGCATGGCGATCGGGCAAGGTGGCCTGCAGGCCACCCCGCTGCAGATGGCCCAGGTCGCCGCCGCGGTCGCCAACGGCGGGCGCCTGATGAAGCCCCATCTGACCACCCGCGTGGTCGACCGCGACGGCCGCACGGTCGACACGATCTCGCCCTCGCTGCAGTCCACGGTGATGAAGCCGTCCACCGCCGCCGCCGTGACCGACATGATGGTGGGCGTGGTCCAGAGCGGTACGGGCACGAAGGCCGCCATCCCGGGCATCCAGGTCGCGGGCAAGACCGGCACGGCCGAGACCGAGTTCGGCGCCAAGATCAACGACGTGTGGTTCATCGGCTTCGCGCCCGCCGAGAACCCGCGCATCGCGGTCGCGGTCACCGTCAAGGCCGTGACCGGCTTCGGCGGCGACTTCGCCGCGCCCATCGCCCGCGACATCATGCAAGAGCTGCTGAATTGACCGAAGTCCCTGACACTTCCACGATCATCGACGGCCGCTACCGCGTGCTGCACCGCGTCGGCTCCGGCGGGATGGCCGACGTCGTCTGCGCCGAGGACCTGCAGCTGGGGCGCAAGGTCGCGATCAAGCTCCTGCACCGGCGCTTCGCCCAGGATGAGGAGTTCGTCGAGCGCTTCCGCCGCGAGGCCTCATCGGCCGCGGGGCTGCAGCACCCGCACGTCGTCGCGGTGTATGACCGCGGCGCGTGGGACGACACGTACTACATCGCGATGGAGTACCTCGAAGGGCGCACGCTGAAGAAGCTCGTCCTGGAGGAGGCACCGCTGGCGCCGGCGCGCGCGATCGACCTCACGATCCAGATCCTGCGCGCCGCGCGCTTTGCCCACAAGCGCGGGATCATCCACCGCGACCTCAAGCCCCACAACGTCATCATCGACGCCGAAGGCCGCGCAAAGGTCACCGACTTCGGGATCGCCAAGGCGGGCGCGTCAGACATGACGCAGACCGGCTCGATCATGGGAACCGCGCAGTACCTGTCACCCGAACAGGCCCAGGGCTACTCGGTCAGTGCGCCGTCAGACCTCTACTCGGTCGGGATCATCCTGTATGAGATGCTCACCGGTCGCGTCCCGTTCGAGGGCGAGAGCGCCGTGACGATCGCGCTCAAGCAGGTCAGCGAGCCGCCGGTCCCGCCGTCACAGCACAACCCGCAGGTGCCGCCGGCGCTGGAGGCGGTCGTGCTGCGCGCCCTGGAGAAGGATCCTGCGCGGCGCTTCGGCGATGCAGACGAGTTCATCGCCGCGTTGGAACACGCCGGTCAAGGCATCCTGCCGCCGCCGGCGACCGCCGCCACCACCGTCCTGCAGGCCACCGGCCCGATGATCCCGATCCCGCCACCGGGCGCCTACCAGGAGGTCTCGCAGGTCGAGCAGCGCTACTACGGACCGCCCGAGCTGCCGGTCGACGAACCCGAGGACGGCGATGGTCCCGGCCGCTGGTGGGTCGCGCTGCTGGTCGGCCTGGTCGTCGCGGGCGCGATCGTCGCCGGCCTGCTGCTGACCGGCAAGGACAAGGTCCAGGTGCCCAACGTCGTCGGCAGCCCGCAGGCCGAGTCCGAGATCCTGCTCAAGCGCAAGGGCCTCTCCACCGACGTGACGATGAAGGAGAGCCCGACCCAGCCCCAGGGCACGGTCATCGGCCAGGATCCGGGCGGCGGGTCGCGCGTGCCGAAGGGCTCGGTCGTCGGCCTCACCGTGTCCGCCGGACCCGGCACCGCGCGGGTGCCCGACCTGGCCGGCAAGGGGCGCAACGAGGCCCGCAAGCAGCTGACGGACCTCGGCTTCACAGTTGCCGAGGAGCGTGAGACCAGCGACGGCATCACCGAGAACCGCGTGATCTCGACGCGGCCGCCCTTCGGCCAGGAGCTCGACAAGGGCTCGCAGGTCGTGCTCGTCATCTCTTCGGGCAAGGAGCGCGTGGCGGTGCCGAAGGTGGTCGACCTGACCGAGGAGGAAGCGCGCTCGACGCTGGAGACGCTCGGCTTCAAGGTTGCCGTCAAGGAGCAAGAGACCGACGACAGCGCCAAGGTCGGCGAGGTAGTTCTGCAGGACCCCGCCGCGTCCACCAACCGCGCGAAGGGCTCGACGGTCACCATCACGGTCGGCAAGGAGCCGGCGGAGGTCGATGTTCCCGACGTCACCGGCCAGGGCCGGCTGGCGGCGACCGCCGCGCTCAAGCAGGCGGGCTTCGAGGTCAACGCGGTGCCGACGCCGACGAGCACCCGTGCCGAGGACCTGCACGTCATCAGCCAGGACCCCGCGGAGGGGAAGGCGAAGAAGGGCACGACCGTGACGATCAACTACGGGCAGTTCGAGGAGACGCAGACAACGCCAAGCGAGACGGTGCCGGGCGACACGGAGACCGTTGGATGAGGGTCGCGGTCCTCGGTGGCGGGCGCTCCTCGGAGCATGACGTCTCGCTGGTCAGCGCCGCGACGGTCGGCCAGGGCCTGCGCGATGCGGGCCATGAGGTGCTGGCCGTCGAGCTCGCGCGCGACGGCACGTGGTGGCACGCGGGGGAGGAGCTCGCGCTGCATCCCGGTCGAGGTCTGCTCGACGCCGACGTCGTCTTCCCGGTCTTGCATGGGCCGTTCGGGGAGGACGGGACGGTGCAGGGGCTGCTGGAGCTGTTGGACGTGCCCTATGTCGGCTCGGGCGTGATGGCCAGCGCCGTGTGCATGGACAAGGTGGTGTTCAAGGAGCTGATGGCTCAAGCGGGGCTGCCGCAGGTGGGCTACGCGCTGGTGGAGGCGGGGCGGGACCGCCCGTCGCTTGAGCACCTCGGCTTCCCGTTGTGGGTCAAGCCGGCGCGGCTGGGATCGTCGGTGGGCATCGTGCGCGTGGAGCGCGCGGAAGAGATCGACGCGGCGCTGGACGAGGCGTTTGGGCATGACGACCGTGTGATCGTCGAGGCGTCGGCGGTGGGCTTGGAGATCGAGTCCTCCGTGTTGGGCGACACCCACGACGCGCGGGTGTCGGAGCCGGGGGAGATCGTGCTGCTCCGTGACGGGTGGTACGACTACGAGGCGAAGTACACCGAGGGCGGAATGCGCCTGCAGTTCCCGGCGCGGATCTCCGACTCGGCACGTGATTCAGTGAAGTCGATCGCCGCCCGGGCGTTCGCGGCATCTGGCTGCTCGGGGCTGGCGCGGGCGGACTTCTTCGTGGATGGCGAGACGGTGTTGTTGAACGAGTTGAACACCCTGCCGGGGCAGACGCCGACGTCGGCCTACGGGGTTTTGTGGGAGAAGTCGGGGTTGCCGTATCCGGAGCTGGTCGATGAGCTGTGCCGGATCGCGGTGGCACGGTTTGAGCGGGAGCGGGCGTTGCGGCACTAGCTGTTTTGGGGCGGTGGGTCGGGGTGCGGGGTGGGGTTGGATGGGCGGCGCTCCGTGACGATCGCCACCACGCTCTTGTGGTCTGGGGCGTGTAGTGCGTAGCTGCGCTGTGGTTTGGCGTGCATTCGTATGGGCATCGAACCGGGGCCGCGCGGATGTCGACATCACGGATCACCGCCCTCCCTTCGCGCTCGCGCCGCCAACGAAGCGTTGCGCGCGGCCGTCACGCGCTGCGACGAAGCGCTCGCGAATCGTTACGGCCTTCGCCACTTTGGGGCGGGGTCTGACCCCATCGCGGGCCATGGGTGCGCGGTGGGCCCGTGCACGGACGCATGCCGTCCGCCGACGGGCCCACCCGAGCAGGGGAGTGCCGTGTCCGACCCGGTGGGCCCGTGCGCGGACGTATATCGGCCGCAAACAGGCCTACCCGAGCACGGCGCACCGTGACCGCCGGGGCGGGCCGTTTGACGCGACGTGCTCGCGTCAGACAGGCCCACGTGCTCCCTCACGACCCCGCGGACTGCAGGTGGGCCTGTTGAGCGCGGCTGCATCGCGCCAAGCAGGCCCGCCCTCCCCGGCGCCTGCGGACGACCGGCCAACGCCAAGCACAACCGACCCCGCTCACTCCCCTCGGTGCCAACAGACCACGTATCACACGACGACCCCGTCTGAGCGGAACGCCCAAGCAGACGCGCGACCCGAGCGCTCGCAACAGACAGGTCCGCCCCGCGGCCAGCGCCCCACGACGTCAGTCTTGGGCGGTCCGCTACCCGTCCTGGGCAGACACTCCCGAGTTGTTGGTGTAGTCGATCTGCAACGAAAGTGCGACGGCTTGCAACGACTCTGCGGAATCGATCAATTCCGCCGACCCACCCGCTAGGCTCCGCACCTCACAACCAAATAGCGCCCCCGCGACCGTTCGAGCGGCCCGGGGGCATGACCCAAAGGAGAACACAGCTCCCATGAGTGCCCACCAGGGTAATTCAGGCTGCCGTATCAGCGTCGACCCGTCGACCGCCGACGTGTTGCGTATCGAGGCCAAGAAGGTCTTGATGTTCAACCACGACCCCTTCGAGGACTTCCTCGACTACACCCCACGCCGTCAGCTCGCGCTGACCAACGTCTACCGCGACGCCACGGCCGTCATCGACGCGCTGGGCTGGGACCCCGAGATGGTCCCGCACAACGACAGCGTCGAGGTCCCGCTCACCCGCGGCCACATCGACCACCTCCACGAACGCCGCTGCGACCTGCTGGCCACCAACCTCGACCTCCTCACCGACATCGGCGCCGACAACGACGCTAACGCCGCGGTCATGAGCGACATCTACGCCAACCGCCACAGCGTCGAAGCCCTCAACACGGTCTTCGACGCCTACAGCAACACCATCACCAACTAGGTCGTCGCACTTCCGTTGCGGGGCCCAGGCCCCGCAACGGAAACCGCGACAGCGCGAATCCGATGGCACGAGCCTGGATCGTGGAACTGTGCCCCGCCCTACTCGGGACGCGGACGATGCATCAGCGCGACGACGGCCGGCTTGACCTGATCATCACGATCGAGCGCGGCGACGAACGCCTTCCAGGCATCTTGGTCGAGCACGAAATCGGTCCGGTCAGCGAGCATCATCTTCGCTCGTTTCCGGCCACCTTCGGGTTCCATAAGGCGCGGACGGTAGCGCTGGGACGGGCGATGGGTACGGCCGGGTCGTCGTGAGGCCAGGACCTGCGATGTTGCCGCTGAAGAGCTACGGTATGTCTGGTCCGGCGCGTATCTTCTATAAGAACGTATGTTCCTGGTGTCCGTGAAATGACTGACCTTCGAGAGACCGCGGCCATGATCGGTCTGTTGCGGCGGGGCGGTCGCGTCTGGCACCAGTACGCCGACCTCGTCGAATCGGTCGGGAGCGCGATCGAGGTTCTGGCTGGCGGAAGCGATCTGGGCGGTGGCGACGAGCCTGTCGCCACCCTGTTCGAGATGGATCCGCGCCTCCCGCTGAGGAGACGGATCTCGACGCCATCATCGCCGAGATCCGGGCTTGGCAGGCGGAAGGAATCCAGGTGCTGTCGGTGTTGGACGAGGAGTATCCGCCGAACCTGCGCACGATCCACAACCGGCCGCCGCGGCTATCCGTTCGTCCGCGGTGCTCTGGCTGAAGCCGACGTGCGATCGATCGCCATCGTCGGGACGCGACGAGCGACCCCGAAGGAGCTTGCTGCTGCGGCATCGATCGCGGGCGATCTCGCGGAGTACGGCTTTACCGTGGTCAGTGGTCTAGCGGACGGTGTCGACGGTGCTGCGCATCGGGCGGCGCTCGCTCACGACCGACGGACCGTCGCGGTGATCGGCACCGGCATCCGCCGGACCTATCCGGCGAAGAACGCTGAGCTTCAGCAAGAGATCGTCGCCACAGGCGCCGTCGTGTCGCAGTTCTGGCCGGATGCGCCACCAACGCGGACAAGCTTTCCGATGCGCAACATCGTGATGTCGGGCCTCTCGCAGGCCACCGTGGTCATCGAGGCGTCACATACCAGCGGCGCCAAGATGCAGGCGCGCTTCGCGTTGGAGCATGGCCGGCCCGTGTTCCTCCTTGAGAGCCTGCTCGAACACGAATGGGCCCGTGAGTACGCCGAGCGCCCAGGTGCGCACGTGGTCGAGAACGCGGCTGATGTCGTCGGGCACGTTGAGCGCCTGACGTCGGTCGAGACGCTCTCGGCGTAGCGGTCGCCGATGGCGACGGTCAAGGAGCTCAGCGACCCGTATGCCTTGTTCATGCGCAACCCGCTGCAGGGCGGCGCGCCGGACGTCTGTGGCGTCTGTCACACGTTCACCACCGGATACGCCACGTGCTACCGCTGTATGTCCGACCGGCATTTCGCCGACGTGGTGGTGCCGATTTCCTACAGCGAGAACTTCGGCCAACTGCACACGAACCTCGCCGCCTACAAGCGGGCGCCTAGGGCGGCCGCACGCCCCGTGCGGATGCAGCTCGCCGCTGTGCTCTGGCGGTTCCTGGCAGCGCATGAGGCGTGTGTCGCGCGCGCGGCGGGCCTCAGACACTTCGATCTCGTGACGACCGTCCCCTCCGGCTCGGCCGGGCGCGACCACCAGCACCCCCTGCGTGACATCGTCGGGACGATCGTGGAGCCCACACGTGACCGCTACGAGCGACTGCTCATGCGCTCCGAAACGCCGGTGGAGGAACGCACTGTCGATCCGCTGAAGTACTCACCCACGCGCGATCTGACGGGTGAGTCAGTGCTCGTCATCGACGACACTTGGACCACCGGCGCGAACGCGCAGAGCGCCGCCGGAGCGCTCAAGACCACCGGGGCCGGCCAGGTCGGGGTGCTCACGATCGGGCGCCACGTCAATCCCGAATGGGCCGACAACGCTGCGCGTCTGCGAGCGCTGCCCGCCTTCGACTGGGACAGGTGTGCCGTGCACTCCACCGGTACATGAGCCTGCCACGAGCCGTCGCCGGCTCGGCTCCGCCGTCTCGGTTAGGACGGAGGCGCTACGGAGGTCGTCCGGCGTGCCCGGTCCTGCGCGCGCAGGCGGCGGGCGACGGCGGCCTTCGGGTCGGGCTTGGCGTCGACCGGAGTCGCGGTGGGTGCGGAGGCCGGGATTCGGTGCATCCCGGCGAAGATGCGAAGCGCGGGGAGAGTGGCCATACACCGGTTGTCGACGGTTATGGCCGAGCGAGATAAGGCGGAGGTCCGTCGCGCGACGTGGGGGTCACCCAGCCGGGTGACCACAATG
>CAWHID010000022.1:0-23187 GCA_963829185.1 uncultured Conexibacteraceae bacterium | reverse complement strand
TGGCGCGAGTTACCGGCACCGGCTGAGCGCGCTCAGCGCGACCGCACGTACGCCGTCTTGATCGTCGTGAAGAACTGGCGCGCGGCCTTGCCCTGCTCGCGGGCGGTGTTGCTGGAGCCCTTGAGGCCGCCGAACGGGACGTGCGGCTCGACGCCCGCGGTCTCGCGGTTGACGTGGACCATGCCCGACCGGCTGTGGCGGATGAAGTGCATCGCCTTGGCCAGGTCGCTCGTGTGGATCGCCGAGGACAGGCCGAACTCGGTGTCGTTGGCGGCGGTGAGCGCGGCGTCGAAGTCGTCGACCTCCTCGACGACCAGCACGGGCCCGAAGATCTCCTCGTGCACCAGCGCGCTGTCGGGCGCGACGGCGCCCAGGACGGTCGGAGCGACAAAGCACCCCTCCTGCTCGTCGAGGCTGCCCGCGATCACCTCGACCTGCTCGTCGGCGGCCAGCTTGAGGTAGCCGCGCACCGTGTCGCGCTGCTCAGGCGAGGCCAGCGGCCCGACGTCGGTGTCCTCGGAGAACGGGTCGGCCACGCGCAGCGCCGCGACGCGCTCGCGCAGCAGCTCGCGAAACTGCGGTGCGACAGCACGCTCGACGTAGACCCGGCTCGTCGCCGTGCAGCGCTGCCCGGTTGACAGCATCGCGCCGTTGACGACCTGGGTTGCGGCGTCCTCGAGGTCAGCGTCGGCGAGCACGACCGCCGGGTTTTTACCGCCCAACTCGAGCTGGACGCGCACGTTGCGGTCGGCGACTGCCTGGCGCAGACGGTTGCCGACGCCGCCGGACCCGGTGAAGGTGAGCGCCGCCGCCCGGGCGTCGCCCGTCAGGGCGGGGGACAGCTCGCGTCCGCGACCGGTCACGAGGTTGAGCACGCCAGCGGGCAGGCCGGCGTTGGCGAGCGTCTCGGCGAGCAGGACGGCGCTGCCCGACGCGACCTCCGCGGGCTTCCAGACGGCGGTGTTGCCGAAGCCGAGCGCGGGCGCCAACTTCCACGTCGGGATCGCGAACGGGAAGTTCCAGGGTGTGATCGCGCAGACGACGCCGAGCGGCTCCTCGATCGTCAGCAGCAGCGTGTCGGGTGCCGCGCTCGGATAGGTCTCGCCGGCCGGCTGCAGCAGTTCGCCGGCGAAGTAGCGCAGGATCGCGACGCTGCGGTCGACCTCGGCGCGCCTATCGCGGATCGCCTTGCCCATGTCGGCGGTCAAGCGTCGCGCGGCCTCGTCGCGACGCTCGCTGCAGGCCGTCGGCGGCGCGCCGCAGGATCTCGGCGCGCGCTGGGGCGGGCGTCGCCGCCCAGCCCGGCTGCGCGCGGTGTGCGGCCGCATAGGCGGCATTGACGTCGGCGCCCTCGGCGAGCGCGAAGCACCCGGTCTCGCGGTCGAGCTTGGCTGGGTCGTGGCGACGATGGTGCCCGCACCCTCGTGCCACATGCCATCGATCAGAAGGGTGCGACCGGTGGTGAGCGACGGGCCGGTAGTGGGCGCGCTCCGGTGCTGAAGGGAGTCCATGTGGTCTGATCCTTAGATCTTCGAAAATCGAGAATCAAGGACTTCTTGCTCCTAGGAGGACGAGACGGGCGCGGGGGCGAGCGCCGGGTCCTGCATGGCCGCGCAGACCTCGACGGCCGTGTCGATCAGCGCTTGTGCCCACTCCGACAGCGGCCGATCTTGGTGCCAGGCGACGCCGGCGACGAATGGCTGCAGGCCGGCGAGCGGGTGGCGGATCGCGATCATCGGGTCGCTCTCGTCGACGGCCAGGCGCGGCACGATCGCCGCGCCGAAGCCGATGCCGGCCAGCCGCTGGATCGAGGCGTTCTCGTCGGTCCGGAACACGATCTCAGGCTGGTAGCCCATCGCGATCAGATGCTCCTCGAGGCGGTGCGCGCGGCGGATGTTGCGGTAGCCGATCAGCGGGAGACGAGAGATCTCCTCGATCGTCGGCACCGTTGGCTGCGTCGCCATCGCGGAGTCGGCTGAGGTCAGAAGCACGTACTCGCCGTTGAGTAGCCGTCGCCACAAGAATGGGCCTTCGCGGACCGGCAGCATCACGAACGTCAGGTCGAGGTCGCCGTTCTCGAGCAGCGTGAGCAGCCCGTCGTCGCCCGACTGCTCGGTCATGTCGACCGTGACCGACGGCCATGCCGCGCGGAAGCGTCGCAGCACCTCGGGGAGCACGCGCGCCGCCGTCGACTGAAAGGTGCCGACGCGCAGCGTGCCGCGCTCGCCCGTGCTCAGCGCTGCCATGTCGGCCTCCGCGAGGGCGAGGCGGCTGAGGATTGCCCGCGCGTGGCCGAGTAGCCGCTCGCCGGCATCGGTCAGCGAGATCTGGCGCGGTCCGCCGGGACGCACGATCAGCTGGTGGCCGATCGTCGCCTCGAGATTGGCGATCTGCTGACTGACCGCCGACTGCGTGTAGCGCAGGGTCCGGGCCGCAGCGCTGAACGAGCGGTGCTCGGCGACGGCGACGAAGGTCACCAGGACCCGCGTCTCCAAACGAACATCAGCTGTGCTGATGGATCCAGCAGTGATTGGGGTTGTCGTCATCGGCGGACCTGATCACCATAGCGCCGCTGTTGTCCCTCAAAAAGCATGGAGTCGGGTCACTAGTGGATGAGCTGAAGGATGTTCTGGCCGATCGTGCCGGGGCGGGAGTGGGAGCGGACCCGTATGACAGCGGGGTCGCCGCGCTGCTGCTCGACGGCGAGCCGCAGGGCGCTGTTGCCCCGGTCGCCTCGATGGTCGGCGTCCCGTTCGACACGACCACCATGGGGCGCCGTGGCGCCAAGCACGGCCCCGCCGGCATCCGTGAGGCGTTTGCAGGCCTGCTGACCTACCACGCCGGCTACGACTCCGACCTCCACGGCTCGGGTGGGATCGCCGACTACGGCGACGTCCGCGTCGTCGACACCGACGTCGAGACCACGTGGGCGCGGATCACCGAGGCCGTGCGCGTGCTCGCCTCCGAGTCGCGGCCGCTGATTGTCCTCGGCGGCGACCACGGGCTGACCTTCCCGACCGTGCGCGGCCTGGCCGCGGCGCGCGCGGGCTCGATCGCCCTGATCTCCCTTGACGCGCACTTCGACGTGCGGCCCTCGCACCGCGGCCAGCCGGCCTCCGGCGTGCCGTTTCGCTACTGCCTGGAGCAGCTCGACGGCCGCCTCTTGAACGAGGCCTGCACCCAGATCGGCAGCGCCGGCTGGGAGAACGCCGGGGTCGCGGCGAGCTACCTGCGCGAGCGCCAGGTCACGGTGCACTCGGCTCGCGACGTCCATCGCGGCGACCTCGACGCGATCATCGCTGACACGGCGCGGCGCGCGGCGGCCGCCGACCTCGTCTGGCTGACGCTAGACATCGACGTGGTCGACGCCGCCTTCGCGCCGGGGACCAACGCGCCGACCGTCGGGGGCCTAACGAGCCACCAGCTCCTGGAACTCGTCTGGGGGCTCTCGCAGATTCCCGGGCTAGCCGGGATCGACGTCGTCGAGACGTCGCCGCCGCTCGATCAGACCGGCATCACGCAGTTGCTCGCCGCGCAGGCGGTGCTGACGTTCCTGGGTGCCCGCTCGATCGCCGCTGACGCGGCGCAGTCGATTGGTGCATCCACACATTCGGAGGAGAGAGAATGATGAGCAAGTTGGTATGTAGCGTGGCCGCGATCGTCGGCCTCATGGCCCTGTCGGCATGTGGCGACAGCGGCAGCGACGGCAACGACAGCAGCAGCGCCAAGGCGGCGCCGAAGGTCGCGGTCACACCGCCGCCGTTGCTGGTCAAGGGCGTATTCACCACCGGGACCGACTTCACCTACCCGCCGTATGAGTACGTGAAGGGCACCGAGCAGGCTGGGCTTGACGTGGACTTCGCCAAGGCGGCTGCCGAGGTGATGGGCACGAAGCTCAAGATGGTCGACACCCGCTTCAACTCGCTGATCCCCGGGTTGCAGGCCGGCCGCTTTGACGCGATCGTCTCGTTCCTCTACGTCACGCCGAAGCGGGCCAAGGTCGTCGACTACGTGCCGTACTTCACCAGCGGCTCGGCGTTCGTCGTCCACAAGGGCGGAAACTTCATGCCCAAGCAGCCGACCGACGTCTGCGGTCGCCGCGTCGCGACGTTGCAGGGTGCCTATCAGGAGGGTCTGGTCAAGGGCGATCTCGGCAAGCTCTGCCGTGACCAGGGCAAGCCGATCAAGTTGCGGTCGTTCCCGACCGACACGCAGGCCGCGCAGGATCTCGTCGCCGATCGCGCCGACGTCCTGTTCGCCGACAGCGCCACCGCGGTGTTCCGTGTCAAGCAGCTCGCCCGCTACGAGCTGATCAAGAGCAGCGACGAGCTGATGTACCCGATCGCCGCCGGCTTGGCCGTGCGCAAGGGCCAGGCCGAGACCAAGGCGGCGCTTGAGAAGGTCGTCGCGAAGCTGCGCGAGTCCGGTGAGCTGCAGCGCATCGCCGACAAGTGGGGCGTTGGCGTGGCCACCGAGCAGGACCTCCAGGCCTCGCTGGCCGCGAAGTGAGTCGCGGGTCGTGATCGCGATCGCGTTCGACTGGTCGTACTTCTTCGACCTGTTCGGCAACAAAGAGCTGTGGAAGGCGGCTCAGACGACGCTGCTGCTCGCCGCGCTGACGTGGGTTGTCAGCGCGGTGCTGGGGCTCGCTCTGGCGATGATGCGCCAGAGCGGGCTGCAGCCGCTGCGCACCGCTGCGTCGTTGTACGTGTGGTTCTTCCGTGGCGTGCCGTTGCTGCTGATGATCATCTTCGTGTACAACGCGGTGCCGCAGGCGCTGCCGTTCACGCGCGACTTCCTGTCTGACCCGTGGCGGGCCGGCCTGGTTGCGATGGTGCTCAGCGAGTGCGCCTATATGGCCGAGGCGTTCCGCGGCGGGCTGCAGGCGGTCGGGCGCGATCAGCGCGACGCGGGCCGGGCGCTCGGCTTCCCGAGCGGCTCGGTGCAGCGGTTCGTCGTCATCCCGCAGGCGATGCGCGTCGTCGTGCCGGCGCTGGGCAACGAGTTCGTCTCGACGCTCAAGAACACCTCGCTGGTGTCGGTGATCTCGCTCGTCGAGCTGACCCTCGCAGGCCAGCGCATCTACACCGACAACTTCCTCACGCTTGAGACGCTGAGCGTCGTGGGCATCTTCTACCTGGCGATGGTCTCGGCTTTCAGTGGCCTGCAGACGCTCACCGAGCGCGGGCTCGACATCGAGCGCAAGCGCTCTGCGCCGCTGGCGCCGCAGATTGCGGTGACCGAGGAGCCCAAGCCGCAGGGCGCCCTGCTCGCGCCGCAGCGCCGCAACGGCGAGGCGTCGGAGTGGGCCGTCGAGATGACGGGCGTGCAGAAGCGGTTCGGCGACAACGAGATCCTCCGGGGGGTCGACCTCCAGGTGCCCCACGGCGAGGTCGTCGCGCTGATCGGGCCGTCGGGCTCGGGCAAGTCGACGCTGTTGCGCTGTATCAACCACTTGGAGGTGGTCGACGCCGGAACCGTGCGCGTGCACGGCAGGTTGATGGGCTACCGGGAGCGGCCGGACGGCACGGTCGTCAGCGAGCGTGACCGCCAGGTCGCAGGCCAGCGCCGCAACATCGGCATGGTCTTCCAGCGCTTCAACCTGTTCCCGCACTACACGGCGCTGGAGAACGTCACGCTGGCGCCCGTGCAGCTCGGGCTGTGCGACAAGCGCGAGGCGCGAGAGCATGGCCTCGACCTGCTAGACAAGGTGGGGCTGCGCCGGCACGCCAACCACTACCCGCATCAGCTCTCCGGTGGCCAACAGCAGCGCGTGGCGATCGCCCGCGCGCTGAGCGTCGGCCCCGATGTGATGTTGTTTGACGAGCCGACGTCGGCGCTTGATCCCGAGCTCGTCGGCGAGGTCCTCGTCGTCATGGAGCGCCTCGCCGCGGAGGGCATGACGATGATCGTCGTCACGCACGAGATGAGCTTCGCGCGCGACGTCTGTCAGCGCGTGGTGCTCATGGACGACGGAACGATCGTCGAGCAGGGCACCCCGCAGCAGCTCTTCAACGACCCGCGCGAGCCGCGCAGCAAGAAGTTCCTGGCGGCCATCGCCAAGCACTGATCAAACGATGCGACACGGAGAAGTTATGAACGTTTTGGCAATCAGCTCAAGCCCGCGGCGTGACGGCAACTCGCGCCTGCTCGCGAACGCGATTCTCGACGGGGCCGCGGAGGCCGGCCACGAGGTAGCGCTCGTGGATCTGGCGGACACGATGACCGGCCTGCTGCGCGACTGTCGCGAGTGCCGCGGCGCCGACGGCAACTGCACGATCGCCGACGGCTACCAGGAGCTGTTCCTCAAGCAGGTCCTCAAGGCCGACGCGATCGTCTTGGCGACGCCGCTGTACTGGTACGGCGTCTCTGGCGCCCTGAAGTCGTTCATCGATCGGTTCTTCTGCTTCATCTCGGCCACCTACCCCGACTATGAGGAGGTCCGCGAGCAGCTCGTCGGCAAGCGGATGGCGGTCGCCATCTCCTCCGAGGAGAGCTACCTCGGATCGATCGTCGGCATCACCGCCTCAATGCAGGAGCTGGCACGCTACTTGCACTGGGAGCTCGTCGGCATCGCGAGCGGGATCGGCAACAAGCGCGGCGAGGTGCGTGACGATCCGAGCGACCCGCTGGGCGACGCCAAGCGGCTTGGACAGCGCCTGTTCGAGCACCGCGTGACGGACTACCGCCTGGACACCGTGCGCCCCGGTGCGGTGTGGAGCGTCCCGACCGCGTGACCGCCACGGTGCGCCGACGCCCCGACCCGAGCGACCCCGCGTTCATCACTGTCGTTGCCGAGGCCGACGGCGGTGCGCCCACCTCCGGTCGACTGGCCGGGATGGCGATCGCGGTCAAGGACCTGATCGACACGGCCGGGCTGCGCACGACCTACGGCTCGCAGCTCTTTGCCGACCACGTGCCCGCGCACGACGCGCCGATCGTGGCGCAACTGCGTGCCGCGGGCGCCACGATCGTCGGCAAGACGAACCTCAACGAGTTCGCCTTCGGCGTCTCGGGCTACAACCCGCACTTCGGGATGGTCACCAGCCCGCGCGATCCGACGCGGACCGCGGGGGGCTCGAGTGGGGGGTCGGCGGCCGCGGTGGCCAGCGGCGCCTGCGACGCAGCGGTCGGCACCGACACGAGCGGGTCGATCCGCATCCCGGCGGCCTGCTGCGGCGTCTACGGGTTCAAGGCGGCGCACGGGGCCTACGACGTCCGCGGCGTCTTCCCGCTCGCTCCCAGCTACGACAGCCTCGGGTTCCTGGCGCCTGACGTCGAGACGCTCGCGCGCCTGCTCGACGTCCGCCCGGCAGAAGGGCTCGGGCACGTGCGGGTGGCGCAATTGGGCGACGACGTCTTGCTCCCGGCGCTGCCCGACGAGCACTGGACACTGTTTCGCGCCGAGGCCGCGGCGAGCCACCGCGACCGCGACCTCGACGCCGTCGGCCGTGACGTGCGCATGAAGCTGCGACGGCCGATCGGCGACGTCGAGCACGCGCGCCAGACGATGGCGGCATGGCGGGCAGAGACCGAGCGAGCGCTCGCGGGCGTCGACGTGCTCGTGGGCCCGACCTTCGACGGCGAGGTGCCGACGACCGCGGCGGTGCTGGCGGACTTCGAGGCAGATCGGCTGGACGAGTCCACACGCATGATGGGCTACACGCCCGTCGCCAACGCGCTGGGCTGGCCGGCCATGGCCGTGCCGACGGTCGACGGCTCGCGCCACCTGCTCGCGCGACCCGGGCACGAGCCGCTGCTGCTCGCGTACGCGCAACACATCGGCCTGCAGTGCTCTGACGTCGTCGTGGCGTAAGAGAACCATCCATACAGGGAGACACAGTGCTTCAAGAAGTGACGGAAAGCCGCGACCTCGGCGGCGGGCTGCTGGCCGAGATGCGCGACGGTGGCCACGAGCGGCTGCTGTTCTGCAACGACGAGCGCGTCGGACTGCAGGCGGTCATCTGCATCCATTCGACCGCGCTGGGGCCCGCCAACGGCGGCGTGCGCATGCTGCCGTACGCGACGACCGAGGACGCCGCGCGCGATGCCATGCGTCTCGCGCGGGCGATGACCTACAAGTGGGCGGCGGCGGGCGAGAACCGCGGTGGCGGCAAGTCGGTCATCGTCGGCGACGCGCGCAGCCAGAAGTCTGAGGCGCTGCTGCGCCGCTTCGGGCAGTTCGTCGATGAGCTCGCTGGTGCCTACTACGTCGGCGAGGACGTCGGGATCACGTTGTCTGACATGGAGGTCATCCACACCGAGACCGACTATGTCGCGACGCTGCCGCTGGAGGCTGGCGGCGTGGGGGACATCGCCCCGGCGACCGCCCGCGGCTCGATTGAGGCAATGCGCGCGTGCGCGCAGCGCGTGTGGGGCACGCCCGACCTCGCTGGGCGCACCGTCGCGCTGCAGGGGCTGGGCGTGTGCGGGCGCAACGCGCTGTCGCTGCTGTTGGACGCCGGCGCGCGGGTGTGGGTCACCGACCTCGACGACGCCAAGGTGGCCGAAGCGAGCACGCTGCCGGGCGTCACCGCGGTCGCACCCGACGCGATCTATGACCTCGAGGTCGACGTATTCGCCCCCTACGCCTTGGGTGGCGTCATCAACGACGACACGCTCGAGCGGCTCAAGGTGCGTGTGGTCGCGGGATCGGCCAACAACATCTTCGCCGAACCGCGTCACGGCGATGAGCTCGAGCGCCGCGGCATCGTCTACGCGGTCGACTTCATCGCAAATGCCGGCGGAGCGATCTATGACGCTGAGCAGTTCCGCAAGGGCGGCTTCAACGCCGAGCGCGTGCAACGAAGCCTCGCGCGGATCTTCGACCGCACCAACGAGGTCTTCGCGATCGCCGACCGCGAGGGGATCGCGTGCTACAAGGCCGCCGAGCGCATGGCCGAGCAGCGGCTCGCCGACGTCGGCGGGCTCCGGCGGCGCGCGTGATGACGACCGGCGGGGACCTGCTCGTCGCGGCGCTGCGCGACCGCGGGGTCGAGACGGTGTTCGGCCTGCCGGGCGTCCACAACCTCGCCGCCTGGGAGGCGCTGCGGGAGTCGAGCGTCCGCGTCGTCGGCGTCCGTCACGAGCAGACGGCGGTCTACGCCGCCGACGGGCTCGCCCGTGCCACGGGCCGGGTGGGAGCGGCGATTGTGACCACCGGCCCGGGCGCAGCGAACACGCTCGGCGCCACGGGTGAGGCCTACGCCTCGCGCTCACCGGTCGTGGTGATCGCCACCGACGTCCCAACCACGCTGCGCCGCCCAGGCATGCTGCGCGGCGTCTTGCACGAGACGCGCGATCAGGCTGCGATGTTCGCCCCTGTCGTCAAAGAGGCGTTCGTGGTGGACGCGGCGGAGACGATCGGCGCCGTCATCGAGCAGGCGGTCGAGGTGGCGCTCACCGCGCCGCAGGGGCCGGTGTACGTCCAGATCCCCACCGACTTGCTCTCAGCGTCCGTCGCGCGGCCGGTGGCGGCCGAGCGCGTGCCCACAGCGCTCGCACCGCCCGACGCGGCCGCGCTCGAGCAGGCGGCCGAGCTGCTCGGCGCCGCGCGGCGCCCGCTGATCTGGGTGGGCGGCGGTGCGGTTGACGCCGGGGCGGGCGCGGCGCTCGCGCTCGTCGCCGAGTGCTTGGCAGCGCCGGTTGTCGAGACGTACATGGGACGAGGCGTGCTGGCGCCCGACCATCCGTCGTGGGTCGGCCTGCCGCCGCACGTGCCTTCCGTTGGTGCCCTCTGGGACGAGGCCGACGTCGTCTTGGCCGTCGGCTCCGATCTCGATGGGATGATGACGCAGAACTGGCTGCAGCCCCAGCCGCCGCGGGTCGTCGCGATCAACATCGACGCCGCCGATGCCGTCAAGAGCTACGACGCCGACGTGGTCCTGGCCTGCGACGCTCGCGTCGGCCTGGAGGCGCTGGAGCGGCGGCTGTCGCCTCGGCCTAGGGACGGGGCGATCGACGGCCTGGCGACGAGCCGCGCCGCGTTTCACGCGGAGTTGGAGCGCGACCAGCCGCTGCCGGCAAGGCTCTTGGCGACGCTCGACGCCGCACTTCCCGATGAGACCGTCGTGGTCTGCGACATGTGCATCCCGGGCTACTGGATCGGCGGCTTCCGTCGCTTTGCCGCGCCGCGGCGGCTCGCCTATCCCGTCGGTTGGGGCACGCTCGGCTTCGGCTTCCCAGCCAGCCTCGGACCGGCGCTCGGACAGCCCGATCCGGTGCTCGCGATCTGCGGCGACGGCGGGTTCTTGTTCGCGTGCGGCGAGCTGGCGACCGCCGCGCAGGAGCAGGCTGACCTGACGGTCCTGCTGGTCGACGACGGCGGGTACGGGATGCTGCGCTTCGACCAGCGCCACGCCGGCCAGGAGACGTTCGGGGTCGACCTGGTGACACCCGACTTCACGCAGCTGGCGCAGGCGTTCGGCGTTCGCGCGATCGAGGTCGATGACGTCGGCGAGCCGCTGGAGCGGGCGCTGCGCGAGGAGCTGGCCACACCTGGCCCCGGGATGGTGATCCTGCGCGCGGCGATGGATCCGCCACCGACGACCTCGCCGCTCTGGTACCGCAAGCAGTCACGGGCGACCGCCTAGCGAAAAGCCGGGCGACCGTCCAAGCGACGGCCGCCCGGCTCAAGAACGGTGGTCTAGGCGTCGACCATCGTGGCGATGCGGATCGATTTCGCCCAGCTCCTGCTCGACGTCCTCGAGCGTCGTGCCTCCGACTTGCACATCACGGCGGGATCACATCCCATGATCCGCGTCCGTGGTCGCCTGACGTCGCTGGAGGACTATCCGGTCCTCGACACGACGGACACCCGCGAGATCGTCTACGGGATCCTCAGCAACGATCAGCGCCAGCGGCTTGAGACCGATTGGCAGCTCGACTTCGCCTACGCGATCCCCGGCACGGCCCGCTTCCGTGTCAACGCCTACATGCAGCGCTCGGCGATGGCCGCCGCGTTCCGCCTGATTCCGTCGGTCATCACCAAGATCGACGATCTCGGCCTGCCGCCGGTCGTCCACGACTACTGCAAGAAGCCGCGCGGCCTGGTGCTCGTCACCGGCCCGACGGGCTCGGGCAAGTCCACCTCGCTGGCGGCGATGATCGATGAGATCAACGAGACCCGCGAGGAGCACATCCTCACGATCGAGGACCCGATCGAGTTCCTGCACTCCCACAAGAAGTGCATGGTCAACCAGCGGGAGCTCGGCTCCGACGCTCAGGGCTTCGGCCTCGCGCTCAAGGGCGCGCTGCGCCAGGACCCCGACGTGATCCTCGTCGGCGAGATGAGAGACCTGGAGACAATCTCGACAGCGCTGACCGCGGCAGAGACCGGCCACCTCGTCTTCGCGACGCTGCACACCCAGAGCGCGCCGCAGACGATCGACCGCATCATCGACGTCTTCCCGAGCCACCAGCAGGATCAGGTCCGCACGCAGCTGTCGGTCGCCCTGCAGGGCGTCATGACCCAGACCCTGATCCCGTCGGCCGACGGCGCCTCCCGCGTCGTGGCCTGTGAGACGCTCGTGCCGACCCCCGCGGTCCGCAACCTGATCCGCGAGGGCAAGACCCATCAGATCCTCTCGGCGATGCAGACCGGCGGCGGCGTCGGCATGCAGACGCTGGACACCGCGCTTGCCGCGCTCGTTCGCGCCGGGAAGATCACCCAGCGCCAGGCCGAGCAGCGGTCCTCCACACCGGAGGAGCTCAAGCGGCTCTCGGGCGGCGTCGCCGGACTGCAGGCGGCATAGCGCATGTCGACCTACGTCTTCAAGGCGATGGACCTCACGGGCGCGAAAGCGACCGGAGAGGTCGAGGCCGAGAGCAAGCAGATCGTCTCCGATCAGCTCAAGCAACGTGGGCTGATCGTCCTCGACATCGCCGACAAGCACGCCTCCAAAGAGCTGGCGATCCCGTTCTTTAACCGGATCAAGCCTGGCGACCTGACGATCATGACCCGCCAGCTGGCGACCATGGTCAACAGCGGCATGACGATCTTGCGGGCGCTCTACGTGCTCGAGGCGCAGACCGAGAACGAGAAGCTCGTCGCGACGCTGACGCTCGTGCGCAAGGACGTCGAGGCCGGTCTGCCGCTGTCAGACGCGCTGGAGCGCCACCCCAAGGTTTTTAACCAGCTCTTCGTCGCCATGACGCGCGCCGGCGAGACCGGCGGCGTCCTGGACTCCGCGCTGATGCGCGTCGCCGACCAGCTGGAGGCGGCCGACTCTCTGCGCCGTCAGGTCAAGGCCGCGATGGCCTACCCGATCGTCGTCATGGTCTTCGCGTTCAGCGTGCTGATTGCGCTGGTCGTGTTCCTCGTGCCGGTCTTCGTCGGCACGTTCAAGCAGTTCGGCGGCGATCTGCCGACGATCACCAAGTTCACCGTCGGGCTCTCCAAAGCGATGACGGGATATTGGTACGCCTTCATCCTCGGCGGCTTTGGCATCAGCTGGTCGTTCAAGAAGTGGAAGTCCACCGACGGTGGCCGCAAGATGTGGGACACCTTCAAGCTGCGCATCCCGATGAAGATCGGCGACATCGTGCAGAAGATCGCGCTTGCGCGCTGGTCGCGCACCCTCTCGGCGCTGGTCAGCGCCGGCGTGCCGCTCATGTCCGCCTTGGAGATCACCGGCCAGACCGCGGGCAACTGGTGTGTCGAGAAGGCGATGAGCGACGTCATCGAGTCGGTGCGTCAGGGTGGCACGATCGCCGAGCCGCTCAAGAACGCTCCGGTCTTCCCGGGCATGGTTTCGCACATGATCGGCGTCGGCGAGGAGACCGGCGCGATGGACACCATGTTGTCCAAGATCGCGGACTTCTACGAGGACCAGGTCGGCGCCGCCGTCAAGCAGCTCGCCTCGATCCTCGAGCCGGTGATGATCGTTCTCGTCGGTGGCATGGTCGGCTTCATCGTCGTGTCCATGTACATGCCGCTCTTCAAGGTCTACGACTCGATCAAGTAACGCCCTTCCGGGCAGGGACAGCAACGACGACGGGCGTCCGAGAGGGCGCCCGTCGTCGTTGGCTGGCGCACGTCGCTGCACAAGATCTTATTGCAAAATAACTTATCTTGTCATAAGATCATGCGGATGTTCTTCAATCGCGTCGACGAACTGGCGGCGTTTCGCGACAACTGGACGGCGAGCGCCGCTCGGTTTTTCGTGATCTGGGGGCGTCGGCGCGTCGGTAAAACCGAGCTGCTGACGCACTTCAGCGCTGATAAGCGGGCGTTGTACTTCGAGGCCACCGAGGGTGTGCTGGCCGACCAGCTCGGCGATTTGAGCGCCGAACTCGCGCGGGTCTCGGGCAACGAGCTGCTGCGCGCGCAGCCGGTCACCTCTTGGGACGCGGCCCTCGTGGCTATCGAGCAGCTCGTCGGCTCTGAGCGGACGCTCGTGGTGCTCGATGAGTTCCAGTACCTGGCTGCGCAAGACGCCGGACTGGGTTCCACGATCAACCGCTGGTGGCGGACGACCGGGCGCAATCTGCCGATCGTGTTGGTGCTCGCCGGCAGTGAGGTCGGCTTCTTCGAGCGCGAGGTGTTGGCCGGCTCGATGTACGGTCGGCGCACCGGTCAGCTGCAACTGCTGCCGTTCTCATATCGCGACGCGGCGCTCTTTCATCCCGGCTACTCGCCGCAGGACCGCATCCGCGCGTACGCCGTGTGCGGCGGCATGCCGTACTACTTGGAGCGCTTCGGCGATGACCGGCCGTTGCGCGAGCACATCCTGCGCCACGCCCTCTACCGCGACGGGTTCCTCTTCGAGGAAGCCGACCTGCTGTTGCGTCAGGAGCTGCCCGATCCGCGCAACTACATCGCCGTGCTGCGCGCGATCGCCCAAGGCCAGACGCAGAACTCCAAGATCGCGAACCGCACCGGCCTGGACGACTCGCAGGTCTCGCAGACCGTCAAGACCCTGCAGCGGATGCAACTCGTGCGCGTGAACCGTCCCATCACCGCCAGCGAGCGCTCCAAGAAGACGAGCTACACGATCATCGATGGCTTCTTGAATTTCTACTTCCGCTTCGTCGACCCGGCCAAGTCGCGGCTGCGCTCGCGCGCCGACGCCGAGCGGTACGCCGATGAGGTCGTCATGGCGCAACTCGATCACTTCGTCTCCAAGCCGGCGTTCGAGCACCTTTGCCAGGAATACGTGCGCGATGAGGAGCAAGCCGCGGACGTCGGCTCGTGGTGGGGTCCCGTTCCCACCGGGGAGGGGCGCCAGACGCGCTCGCAGGGGATCGACATTGTCGCGGTGGACCACGACGCGACGGTGATCGCGACGGGTAGTTGCAAGTGGACGTCGGGCGAGATGGACTTTGGCGAAGAGACGCTGCTGAACCAGATCGAGGGGTACATCCCCGGCGCCGACGACGTTCGACGCCACTACTTCTTCTCCCGTTCGGGCTTTACCAGCCAGCTGCGCAAACTCGCTGACGCAGACCCCGACCGTTACCGCCTGGTGACGCCCGAGGACATCTACCGCTAGGTCGTTGCGGCGCCACGGCGCCGCCCCGTCGGCCATCTTGCGAGACTGCCGGGCGTGCGACGGCCGATCGGGATCCTCGCGGGCACCACCGCGACCATCGCGGCTGTCGTGCTCCTCACCGCGTGCGGGCAGACCGACGACACGCTCAACTTCGGCACCTTCACCGACTGCGAGAAGGTCGGTCGAGTGGTCGTGACCAACGACCCGGCTGGCGACCAGCGCACGAGCAAGGGCGTCCAGGCGACGGCTGAGCCCAAGGGTGACCTGCTGCGCCTGCGCGTGGCCAAGAACGCGAACGAGCTCTGTGCGGAGTTCACGGCCGACGAGCCGATCCGGCCCTATGCCGCATATGTCCTGACGATGCGGCCGCAGGCGACCGAGACGCCGGTGGTCCAGCTGGAGGCCAGCGTCCTCGCCGGCCAGGCGCCCGAGGTGCTGCTCGACGTGAGCGGCACCGGCAAGAGCTTTCGCGACATCAAGGGAACCGTCGGGATCAGTGGGCGCCGCTTGTCAGTACTGGTCGCGCGTGAGGCGTTTGACCAGCGTGGCGCCGGCGCGATCTTCCGCTCCTTCCGGTTTCAGGCCCGTAGCGCGGTGGCGGCCGAAGATGAGGGCCGGCTGACCGACTGCATGCCTGTCTGCGAGTAGCGCCGTCGCTGCACAATTCGTGCACGTTCGGCGCTCAGAGCGATCGAAAACCTGCGCAAGAAGGATTGCCGGACCTCAGGTTGCTTGACACGACGGTCGACCACTGTGATGTGGAGCAGCACGGAGACATCAGCGTCGCCCCGCGGTCCTGGCTTTGTCCGGAGCCCGCCGACCGTGTCCGTGCCGTCGACATGGAGGAGCGGCTGCGGCCGTATCGCCGTGCGTCGTTCATCGTCTTGGCCGTCGCGCTGCTGGCCTCTGGCCACTGGGTCGGCTGGTGGGAGCTCATTCCGCTCGCTGTCGCCGTCGTGGGCTTCTTGCTCGTCGACCGCTCGCTGGCCACCGCGCCACGGCCAGAGTTCACGATCGCGGCGGCGTGGCTGCTCTCCGAGCTTGCCATCGCCGGCAGCATCGCGCTGACCGGTGGCCCGCGTAGCCCGGCGCTGGCGTGGCTGGTCATCCCGCTCGTCACGCTGCCAGCGCGCTTCAACGGCCGCGCCGTCGCGATCGGCGTCGGCCTCGTCTCGGTCCTGTTGCTGGCGACGACCTTCGGGGTCGATACGCCCTACATCCTCGACCACCCGCAGTCGATCATCACGCCGGCGGCCCTGATCATTGCCGTCGCGCTGCTCTCCTCGGCGCTGATGAAGTCCGACCTCGAGCACCGCAGCTCGTCGGTCATCGATCCGTTGACGGGGATGTTGAACCGCAATGCGCTGCAGACGCGCATCGCCGAGCTGGTCCAGCAGGCCGCGATCCTGCGCGAGCCGGTCGCCCTGATCGTCGGCGACCTCGACAACTTCAAGGCCATCAACGACGGCCACGGCCACGCTGCCGGCGACGTCGTGCTCAAGGATGTGGCCTATCGGATGCGCAAAGCGCTGCGCGCCTACGACCTCGCCTACCGCCTCGGTGGCGAGGAGTTCCTCATCATCTTGCCGGGTGCCGACAGCGTTCAAGCAGCAGAGGTCGCCGAGGCGCTGCGCAGCGCCATCGCCGACGAGCCGATCGCCGGCCTGATGGTCACGATCTCCTTCGGTGTGAGCGCCTCGAAGCCGGGCGAGTTCGCCTATGACGACATCTTCGCCGAGGCCGATCTCGCGCTGTACCGCTCCAAGCAGGACGGCCGCAACCGCGTGCGTGTCAGTGCCGACCCGCCCGCCCACGAGCGGGTGACCGGCTCGGGCGGCGACCTGCCGCTCGCCGCGTAGCGGCGACCGCGCGCGCTATTCGCTGATCTCGAGCCGCTTGTCGGGCCCGACGCGCAGCGCGCGCCGCCCGGCGAACAGCTCTAGCAGCTCGATGCCCACGACCTCGCGCCGCCAGCCCTGCAGCGTGCGCACGTCAGGCTCGCCGCCGCCCTCGCGGACCGACGTGACGATCTTCTGGAGGTCCGCGCGCGCCGCGATCAGCTCATAGGCCAGCTCGGACTCCATCGCCCGGGTGCGGACCAGCGCCTCGCCGAGGGCGATCAGCGGCGCGTCCTCAGCGTCGGGCTGGGTGGGGCGGACGCCTTCGACGGGGATCGACTCGCGCTCGCGTCCGCGGGCGACGGCCTCGACGATCGCCTTGCCGCGGCGGTGCAGCGTCGCGTCGTTGAGACCACGGATCTGGCGCAGGCGCTCGACGTTCTGCGGGCGGCGCTTGGCGATCTCGATCAGCGCCGCGTCGTGCAAGATGCTCGACACCGGACGGTCACCCTCACGGGCGGCGTCCTCACGCCACTGGACCAGCTCGCGTGCGACCGCGCGCTGCGGCGGGTCGAGCGAGTTGACGCGCGGCAGCTTGCCGAACACGACGTCGAGATCGCGCTTGTCGTCGATCGCCTCGAACGCCCGGCATTCCTCGCGCGCCCACTCCAGGCGGTCGAGCTTAGTGAGCCGGTCTTGCAGCGCGCTTGCGAGTTGGAGCAGATGCAGGACATCCTCGCGGGCGTAGCCGAGCTGCTCCTCGGTCAACGGGCGGTCGTCCCAGCGCGTGAACGACGCGGACTTGCGCAGCTTGACGCCGAGCATCTCCTTCAACAACGGCTCGTAGCCGAGCTGGGCGCGCATCCCGGCGAAGCCGGCGGCGACCTGCGTGTCGAAGACGTTGCGCACCGGGGCGCCCCAGTCGCGGCGCAGCAGCGCGACGTCCTGGCGGGCGGCGTGCAGGACGATCTCGATCTCGGGGTCGGCGAGGATCTCGGCCAGCGGCACCGGGTCGTACTGCTCGGTGAGCGGGTCGAGGACGATGACCTCAGCGCCGCCCTCGCCATCGTCGAGCGCGATCTGGGCGAGGCAGAGCAGGGGCTGGTAGCGGCCCTCGCCCATGAACTCCGTGTCGATGCCCAGGCGTCCGGTCTCCCGGGCACGCGCGGCGATGTCTGCGGTCGACCACGACATGGGCGCGCACGCTATCCGCATTGACGGCGCGGACGCGGCGCGGGCGGGCGAAGCGGTTCGCGCGGTCAGAGGCCGGGAAGCGGGCCCGACGGTGGCGGGGCGAAGCGATCGGGGTCGAAGCGAGCGACCAGCTCGGCGGGGGAGGGGCACTCGCCGGGCTCGGCGAGGCCGACCGAGGCGGCTAGGCGCGCGCGGACGTCATCGGTGCGCTCGCCCTGCTCGAGGCGGTCGGCGAGCGTGACGGCGCCATGGCGCTTGGCCAGCCGCGCGCCGTCGCGGCCGAGCACGAGCGGCACGTGGGCGAAGGACATGGCGGGGAGATTCAGGCGTGATGCCAGCCAGAGCTGCCGTGGGGTGGAGTCGAGCAGGTCGTCGCCGCGGACGATCTCGCCGACCGCTTGGGCGCCATCGTCGACGACGACGGCCAGGTTGTAGGCGAACGCGCCATCGTTGCGGCGCACGACGAAGTCGTCGACGACACCTTCCTGGGCGCCGTGCAGGCGGTCGGTGAACGCCACCGTCGCGCTTCCGGCGTCGACGCGCAGCGCGGGCAGCCGCCCGGAGGCCTCGCGCTCGGCGCGCTGGGCGACCGTCAACCGCCGGCAGGTGCCGGGGTAGTGGCCTTCGGGCAACGGGCCGTGCGGGGCCGAGGTCGCCTCGCGGATCTCCGCGCGCGTGCACCAGCACGGGTAGAGGATGTCGTCGGCAGCGAGCTGCTCCAGTGCCGCGTCATAGCGCTCCAGCCGCTCGGATTGGCGCACGACCGGGCCGTCCCAGTCCAGCCCGATCGCCGCGAGGTCGGCGAGTTGCTGGGCCTCGAGGTGCGGGCGCACACGGCCGCTGTCGAGATCCTCGACACGCAGGAGAAACGGCGCGCCCTGAGCGCGCGCGTAGAGCCAGGCAAGCAGCGCCGTGCGCAGGTTGCCGAGGTGCAGCGTCCCGGTCGGCGACGGAGCAAAGCGCCCGGTCCGGTTCGGCGTCGCGCTCAGCCGAAGACCTCGGCGAAGCCGTCGCGCCAGGGGCGCGGCGCCCAGTCCAACGCGGCGCGTGCGCGGCCGTTGGCGTTGCCGGGCAGCGTCGTGGAGTAGTAGACCAGCGCGTCGCCGGCGAGCCTGCGCGCCAGCCACGCGGGCACCTTGCGCGGCGGCTTGGCGCCGAGCAGCCGCGCGGTCTCGGGCAGCCACTCGCGCGAGGTGGCAGGTGTGTCGTCGGTGATGTTGTAGATGCCGGGCGCGCCGCGGTCCAGCGCGCGGACGGTCGCCTCGACGGCGTCGTCGAGGTGCACGAAGGACATGTGGCCCTCGCCGCCGCCAATGATCGGGTAGCGCCGCTTGCGGATCAGATCGCCCATGGTGCCGTCCGTGGCGTACCACGTGCTCGGGCCGTAGTAGAAGCCGTAGCGCAGCACGAGCCCTTCGATGGCGGTCGCGCCGGTTGTCGCGGCCTCCAGGTCACGGACCGCCGCGATGTTGTCGCGGAACTGCTCGGGCGCGTCGAGGTACAGCGGCGCGTCCTCGTCGTGGACGGGCGTGCCGTTGGGGCGGGTGACGAAGGCGATGCTCTGCACCAGCGCGCGGCGGGCGCCGGCCTCGGTGGCCGCGGCCAGCAGCGTCGGGACCGTCTCACGCCGCAGCCGATTGGTCATGGCCAGGCCCGCGGCCATGAGCTTCGGGTCGGCTTCGGCCGGCAGCGCGGTCAGCTGGTGGATGACGACCTCGGGTTCGGCCGCCAGTACCGCGGCGCGCAGGGCGGCGGCGTCGAGGGCGTCGAGCACGGCCGCCTCGGCGCCTTGGGCGCGCAGCGCCTGAGCGCGGGCCTCGTCGCGCGTCGTGCCGACCACGCTGTGACCCTCGGCGACGAGCCGGTCGACCAGCGGGCGCCCGATCGCGCCCGCCGCACCTGCCACGAAGACCCTCACCGGACACCTCGCGCGTCGTCCTCGCGGGCCGCCGCGCGGTAGAGCGCGCCAAGCGCCAGCCCGCCGAGTGCGAGCGTGGCCAGGTCAAACGGCCCGACCCAGCCGGGATCGGCCTTGCCGACGTCGATGAGATGGTTGATCGCGTGCAGCGCGAACTGCAGCCCGACGAGCGCCAGTGCGGGCGCTCGCCAGGACGGGCGGCCCGCCGCGATCCCCAGCACGATCGCCGACGCGAGGTAGAACGCGGCCATGTCACGCAGGTCGTGCTCGTTGCGCGGCCCGAAGTCGGCAAGCGCGTCATAGAAGGCGCCGGGCGCGAGCGCCAGCAGGAGGCCGGTGACCAACTGGACGCCGGCGACCGCCAAAACGCCGGCGCGCAGGGCCGTGGCGCGCGCCGCGGGGGTGGGGGCGATGTGCTGCATAAGCGCGACGCTACTGCCCCGCCGGTCTCCCCGACAGGACCACTCCGACGCGATCGCACCGGACCGGTCGGGTGACAGCGGGCGTGGGCGGATCGGCCACCGAGGCGGCGAGCCGCTACGCTCGCGGCGTCGTGAGCGCTGACGAAGAGACCCCCGAGACCGCCGAGCCCGTGCCGTGCACCGTGTGCCGCGGCACCGGCACGCTGATCTCCAACCTCGGCGGCTCGCCGTCCAACGTGGATTGCGCCTGGTGCGAGGGCACCGGCGTCTTCCTGGCCGACCACGACGCCCAGGCGGCCCGCAAGGCCGCCGCCGAGGGCGACGCGGCCACCGCCTAAACGCGATTCCTCCTGTTCGGCGCCCTTTGGGGTGCTGACCGTAGAACAGAAGTCCAGAGATCGGACAGTCGTGCGCAAGCCGAGGCGCATGCGGCCGATCACTCCGACTGTGCGGTGACGGACCACCGGGCAACTGACGGGGCTTGCTGCAAGGACCTGAGACCCGGTCGGAAACCATTGGGAAGTCGGCCCTCCGCACAAAGAAGGTCAAATCCAGATCTCACAGGAGGGATCGTCTTGCTTCAGCGTTTCAAGAACGAGGACGAGGGCTTTACGCTCATCGAGCTCCTCGTCGTCATCCTGATCATCGGCATCCTCGCCGCGATCGCCCTGCCGAGCTTCCTCGGCCAGCAGAAGAAGGCCCAGGACTCCTCGGCCAAGTCGAACGCGCGCAACGCGGTCACCCAGATCGAGTCGTGCTACGCCGACACGCAGGACTACAAGGCTGCTGCCTGCGCGACGGTCGTCGCGGACGCCGGCCTCGCCGACACGGTGTACACGCCGAGCACCGGCGGCTACGTGGTTGTCGCCACGTCGAAGTCCGGCAACACCTTCACCATCACGAAGACCGCGGCCGATGGCAAGGTGGCCCGCAGCTGCTCCGGCTGCTCCGGCGGCAGCTGGTAGTCACGTCGCCTAGTTGAGGTACTTGATGGGGCGGGCCTTACCAGCCCGCCCCATCTGCGTTCTCGGCCGGGCGGACGTCCCGGTCGGATCTGTGGCCGCTTGTGTCGCTGCTCTGCGCGTTTGCCCCCCGAACGACGCGACCACTCTTTGGAAGGCCCCCATGCTGCACGAACTGAAGGACAACGACGAGGGCTTCACGCTCATCGAACTCCTCGTCGTCATCTTGATCATTGGCATCCTCGCCGCGATCGCACTACCGAGCTTCCTCGGCCAACAGCAGAAGGCCCAGGACACCAGCGCGAAGTCCGATGCGCGCTCGCTCGTCACCATGGTCGAGTCCTGCTACGCCGACACCATCGACTACACCAAGTGCACCACCGCGCTCATGGAGCAGACCGGCCTGCCGATCGGCTCCGGCACCGGCCAGGTCGACGTCTCGGTCACCGACGCGACGAGCTACACGGTGACCGCAAAGTCGAAGTCCGGCGGCTCCTTCATGATCTCGCGGACGGCGACGGCGCCGCTCTCGCGCACCTGCTCCGGCGGGTCAAAGGGCTGCAACGGCGGCGTCTGGTAACACCGGCCGTCAAGGGCGCGGGGGCACCTGCCGATCACCTGATCGATGGCTCCCGCGCTCGCACCAGCCGCACTCTTCGGCCTCCTCATCGGCTCGTTCTTAAACGTCGTCGCCTGGCGGCTGCCGCGCGGGGAATCGCTGGTCAAGCCGCGCTCGAAGTGCCCGGGCTGTGAGACGCAGCTCAAGGCCTACGACAACATCCCCGTCTTCTCGTGGCTCATGCTGCGTGGGCGTTGCCGGGGCTGCGGGGAGAAGATCTCGGCCCGCTACCCGGTCGTCGAGGCCGTCACCGCGGCGCTCTACGTCCTGGTTGTCGCGCTGAAGTGGGGCGATGTCCTGCAGATGACGCTGGGCCTCGTGCTCGTCACGTTCCTGGTGCCGATCGCGGTCATCGATCTCGACCTCAAGATCATCCCCAACAAGCTGACCGGCCCCGCGGCCGTGCTCGCCGTCGCCCTCGGCGCCGTGCTCGAGCCGTCTTACCTGCCCGAGCAGCTGGCAGCCGGTGCCGGCGCCCTCATCTTCTTCCTGCTGCCCACCCTGATCCATCAGAAGGGCATGGGGATGGGCGACGTCAAGCTCGTCGCCGTCCTCGGGCTGTACCTCGGGCGCGCCGTCGCGCCCGCGATCTTCATCGCCTTGATCCTCGGTGTCGTCGTCGGCGCCGCGATCATCGCGATGAAGGGCATGTCCGACGGCCGCCGCACCAAAGTCCCGTTCGGTCCGTTCCTGGCCGTGGGGGCGCTCGTTGCCTTCTTCGCAGGCGACGGAATCGTCGACAGCTACACGGACCGCTTCTGAGCGGACGCGAGATCACCTTCGGCGCTCAAGAGCTTCCGTTCTTGGACGAACAACCGAGGGTGTCGGGGCGTGTGCTTGAGGCACCGCCGATCCCCGCCGACCCACTGCTCTGAACATGGCCAAGCGCGCAACCACAATCGTCGGACTCGAGATCGAGCCCTCCGCCGTCCACGCAGCGTCAGTGACCGTCAACGGTCGCGTGTCGCTCAAGACCGCGGCGGTCGTCCCGCTGGAGACCGGAATCGTCCGCGACGGCGAGGTGAACGACGTCGACGCACTCGCCGATGCCCTGCGCCTCCTGTACCGGGAGAACAAGGGCCTCGATAAGAAGGTCCGCGTCGGCATCGCGAACCAGAAGATCGTCGTTCGTGTGATCGAGCTTCCTCCGCTGGAGGATCGCAAGGAGCTGGAGGCGGCGGTTCGCTTCCAGGCTCAGGACCAGATCCCGATGCCGCTCGACAACGCGGTGCTCGACTTCCAGCCCCTCGACATCGTCGAGACCGAGAACGGCCCGCGCCAGCGCGTGCTGATCGTTGCGGCCCGCCGCGACATGGTCGAGCGTGTTCTGGCGGCCTGCAAGGCGGCCGGCCTCAAGCCTGAGGGCGTCGACCTTTCCGCCTTCGCCATGATCCGCGCGCTCTACCGTGAGGATCTCAGCGAGGCGACCGAGCCGGTCCTGTACCTCTCGGTTGGCGGCCTCACCAACCTGGCGGTCGCGGAGGGCACCACCTGCCTCTTTACCCGCGTCGTCGGCGGCGGCCTCGAGGCCATCGCCGTCGAGCTCGCCGAGCGCAAGGCGCTCACGCTTGAGCACGCACGCGGCTGGCTGCGCCACGTCGGTCTGGTCACCCCGCTGATCGAGATCGAGTCCGATGACCAGGACGAGATCGCCGAAGAGGCGCGCACGGTCCTGCTCGATGGCGTCCGTCGCATCGGTGGCGAGGTTCGCAACTCACTTGACTTCCATCACGCCCAAGAGG